>NZ_JASNRA010000009.1:157959-209717 GCF_030411955.1 Massilia sp. YIM B02443 | reverse complement strand
GTGTGCTTAATTAGATGTCCGAGAAACCCGGACTACCTCAGTGCCGAAAAGTGGACACGAGCTGAACATTGGACGTTCATGCCATGGTGTGATTTGACCATTTCTCGCCACAGGCTCGCCGTCAACTGTTCAGTCCGTGTCCACTTTTCGGCACTGACCCTGCGTCTGGGATCGATAGAGAGAGGATGGCTCGTGCCGTGATGGGCGCAGCGGATGGATGCGCTGGTGGAACGCTTTGGCGGCGGAGCGGCCAAGCGTGCCGGCTGACGGATGAACGTGGCGCGGTGGGTTGCCGCTCGAAGGTGTCAGCTGGACGGCGGCGATGAGTGGTGGGCTGCTTGCTTGCGGGCGATGACGTCGCGGAAGAAATTCATCAGCGCCGGGACGTGTTCGTCGAAGCAGAAGCGCAGGCGCGCGTCCCAGGCGCGGCTGCGCAGCGCGGCCATGCGCGGGCGGTCGCGCAGCTGGCGCGCCAGGTCGTCGATGGTGTCGAAGAACAGGCCGATGCCGAGCGCCGCGCTCAGGGTCCGGGTGGCGACGATGGCGCCGGGATTGGCGCGCTGGATCAGCGGCAGGCCGGCGGCGGCCAGGGTCGCCAGTCGCGCCGGATAGTTCAGGTCGTCCCAGTCGGCGCGCCGGATCTCGCCGCCGTTGCGGCTCTCGAACACGTGCAGCCAGCCGGCGTCGTAGCGCGAGAATTCCTCGACCCAGCGCTCGGGGCCGACGTGCGCATGCAGGTGCAGGTGCGCCGGCGCCAGGGCGCGCGTGGTGGCGATCCAGTCGCGCCACAGGCCATGGCTGAAGTCGCCATAGAAATGCAGGTGTACGTCGTGGCGCGCCAGCTCGGCCACCATCGGCGGATGCAGGCCGATCGGCCGCCCCGGCACCACCGTATGCACGGCGCCGCTGCGCGATGCCAGCTGCGGCGCGCGGGTGCGCGCGAACCATTCGCGGCGCGGCAGGTCGCCGTCGAGTACGTGCTGCGGCCCGGCGCGTGCACCCGGCACCGATGTGGCGAACCAGTCGCGCAGCTCGGGCGTGCTCCAGATGCAGCCGTCCGCCTCGCGGCACAGCGCCGCCGCCAGCGGCCAGCTGCCCTTTTCCATGCAGATGAACGGGCCTTCCTTGAAGTGCCAGACGAAGGGGATGCCTTCCGGCTTGCCGCCCGGCTTTGCGCGTTGGAGGCCGCTGGAGATGCCCCGCGCGGCACGCATCACCTCATGCGCGAACGGCACCGCCTGCCAGTTGAGCTGGGCGTAGATCAGGTCGGGCTCGATGCGGGCCAGCGCCGACCGCCAGTCGTCGTGCGGCAAGTCCTCGACGTGGCCGAACGGCAGCGGACCGACCGTGTTGTACCAGCCCGGTTCGCGCATCCACAGGCCGTACAGGCGGTGGCCCAGCGCTTCCAGCGCCAGCACCCGGTCGGCGTTGTAGGCCAGTTCGCCGGCCAGCACGATGCGCAGGCTGCGCTGTCCATGCCCTGGCCCCGGGCCGGCATCCGGGCCCGGCGCGGCCGGCGGCGCACGCGGCGGCATGCCGCGCAGGTGGGCGTACTGGGTCAGTTCGTCGATCGCGTTGCCGGTGGTGGAGTGAAAGCGCAGTGGCGTGGCGACCCGGTAGTGCTGGCGAAACGGATTGATGCCGCCGCCCGGCTCGCGCATCAGCTTGTGACGCTGGGCCGGATGGTCGACCCATTCGCAGCTGACGCGCCCGCTCGCGGCGACGCCGCCCAGCGCGCGCAGCCGCGTCCAGAACAGGCGGTCGAGGTCGTCGCTTTCGAGCTCGGCGCGCTCGGTCCAGCGCAGGCCGATGCGGCGGTGCATGCATTGCACCAGTTGCAGGCAGCTGCCGGGGATGGCGCCTGCGGCGTGGCGGTTGTAGTGATGGCGCACGCCGGCGTGTGCCAGCACGGCGCCGGGCGTTGCGTCGAGCAAGGCCGCCAGTTCTTCCAGGTGTCCACGGTAGAACACGTCGTCGCTCGGCAGATAGGCCAGCAGCGGCGCGTGGGCGGCGTCCAGGCCGGTGTTCAGCGCGCGGCCCAGGCCGCCGTTGCGGGCCAGGCGCAGGCAGCGGATGCGCGGATCGTGCAGCCATGGCGCCAGCGCTGCGGCGGTCTCGTCGGCGGAGCCGTCGTCGACGACGACCGCTTCCCACTCGGCCAGCGTCTGCGCCTGCAGGCTGTCGAGCGCGCGGCCGATGAAGGCGGCCTGCTCGAAGGTGGGCATGATGACGCTGACGCGCGGCCGGCCGGGCTCGCTGCCGGCCACGGTTGCGGGCATGGACGCAGGCATGGGCGCAGGCATGGGCTCACCGGCCGGATTCGGCCCGGCTTGCTCGGTGGCGGCGGGATCGCTGGACATGGCTGGGCGTGGGCACGTGTGTCCACCCAGACTAGAAGGCGGCGCCGGTGCGCGTTTGTCGCACGTCAGCGGTGCGCGCATGCTTTGGCGAAAGCGCGACACTGTGTTCGACAAGCCGGGCCCGGCCCCGCAAACGCGGCCGGCGCCTGCTTCCGAACCACACGCGATATAAACCAACAGAAAGAACAAATGACGACAGAACTCACGCTTCTCGGCTGGACCCTCGTGCTGGCCCTAATTCAGATCCTGCTGGCATCGAGCCTGCGCACCCAGGAAACCGGCGTCAAGTACAACGCGGGGCCGCGCGACGGCGGCGCTCCGCCGCCGCGGCCGGTGACGGCGCGCCTGCAGCGGGCCCAGGCCAACCTGTTCGAGACGCTGCCGCTGTTCGCGGCGGCGGTCCTGATCGCCCACGTCTCGGGCAGCGAAGGCGACCTGACGCTGTGGGGCTGCTGGCTGTACCTGGTGGCGCGCATCGTCTACGTGCCGCTGTACGCGGCCGGCATCCCGATGGTGCGTTCGCTGGTGTGGCTGGTATCGCTGGCGGGCCTGGTGCTGGTGCTGGCGGCGGTCCTGTGGCAATGAGCAGCCCCCCAGTCTTCGGGATTATTCGATCGTGAGTTGATTGAGATCAAACGCTCGTCTGACGCCGCCGATGGCGCGGCGTATAGTGGATCGCCATGCGACCGGTCCGCCTGTTGCGGGCCAACCCGGCAAGCCACCCCGAGCGGAGATGCCACCATGTACAAGACCATCCTCGTCCACGTCGACGGCAGTGCGCGCCAGCAAAGCCGGCTGCTCGCCGCCGCGCTGCTGGCCGACGCGCACGGCGGCCACGTGGTCGGCAGCGCCGCCACCGGCATGTCGATGGCCAGCTACGCGGTGCTGAACGGTTCGATGGCGATGCCGGTGTCGAACCGCGAATTCCAGGACCTGCGCATTGAGGCTGCCGCCCTGCTCGACGGCTTCGTCGACCAGGCCGCCCGGCTCGGTCTGCAGGCGCCCGAGACCCGCCTGGTCGAGGACAGCACCCGCGACGGCCTGCTGCTGCAGTCGCGCTACGCCGACCTGGTGGTGCTGAGCCAGGACGACGGCGACGGCGCGGCCAAGCCCGGCCTGGAAGAAGGCGCACTGCGCGGCGCGCTGCGCGGCCTGCCGCAATACCTGGCGCTGCACGGCGTGCGTCCGGTACTGGTGGTGCCGGCCGGCTACCGCGGCCAGCCGCTGGCCGCCAACGTGCTGGTCGGCTGGGACGGCGGCGTGCCGGCCCAGCGCGCCATCGACGCCGCCCTGCCGCTGCTGCGCGCGGCCGGCAGCGTCAGGCTGGCGGTGATCAATCCCGACGACCAGCCCGGCCTGCACGGCGACCAGCCGGGCGCCGACATGGCGCTGCACCTGGCGCGCCATGGCGTGCGGGTCGACGTCGACGTCGAGCGCACACGGGCGCCGGAAGCCGAGGCGCTGATGGACATGGCGCGCGACTGCCACGCGGGCCTGCTGGTCACCGGCGCGTTCGGCCACAGCCGCTACCGCGAATGGATCCTGGGCGGCGTCACGCGCGAGATGCTCGACCATGCGCCGGCGCCGCTGCTGATTGCACACTGATCGCACACTGATCGCACACTGATTGCACACTGAATCCCCTCCATCTATCCACTGTCCAGAAAGTGACTCCGCCGATGACCTTCCGCCGCTTCCCCGAATCCGGCGCCGGCGCCCTGGGCGCCGCGATCCGGCATGCCCGGCGCCACCTGTGCGCACGCCTGGCCGACTGCGCCGACGCCGACTGCACCCCGGACGACTGTTTCGCTCAGGCCTTCCCTGGCCTGGTGACGGCGGTGGAAGCTGGATTCCGGCACGAGGAACTGGTGATGGAAACGGTCGACTACGCACTGCTGCACGAACACCGCGCCGAGAACGCCACCATCCTGGCCGCCCTGCACCGCGCCATGCCGCTGGTCGAGGATGGCGACATCGCGCTCGGGCGGCAACTGGTGGAAGCGCTGCACGACCTGCTGTCGCTGCACCGCCTGAGCACCGACCTGGTGCTGGCGGTGGCGCCGCGCGCGCCAGTGGCGCGCCTGCGCCCGCGCGTGCCGCGCCTGCTGCAGCCTCCCGGGTCGCGCGCCCGGCCGCACTGAGGTCGCTACAATCCGCCGCCCGGATCGGACGGACGGCTACTTCAGGCCCTGCCGCCGGCGCCGGATCACCTCGCCCGACACCATGAACACGCCGTCGCCCTTGTAATGCAGCGTCTCCGGATGGCGCGGCCTTGCCTGCACCCGCGCCGCCACCACTTCCCAGATGAAGAAATCGTAGCGGCCGACCATGCTGTCGTCGTGCAGCCGGCATTCGAACTGGGCGTGGCATTCGCGGATCGAAGGCGCGCCGACGCAGCTGCTCTGTTCCGGCGTCAGGCCGAACGCTTCGAACTTGTCGATCTCGGCGCCGGTGGTGGAGCCGACGCCCAGCACCGCCTCGATCTGGTCGCTGGTGGGCAGGTTGATCACGCATTCGCGGCTGGCGCGGACCAGGCGGTGGCTATGGTTGCCTGAGGCGATCACGCAGCCGATCAGCGACGGGCTGAATTCCATGATCGTGTGCCAGCCCATCACCATGACGTCGCGTTCGCCCGCGTGGCAGGACGAGACCAGCACCACCGGCCCCGGCTCCAGGTAGCGCCGCACCTGGTCGAGCGGCAGCGGCTGTTTGCGTGCGGTGCGTGGCATGGCGGCTCCCGTGATGAACACGGCCATATTGTGGCAGCCGCAGGCGGCAACCGGCGGACGATTGGTGCGCCGTCAGCCGCCCGGCGGCGCCAGCGCCCGCCGCAGCGCGTCCAGCGTCGCCGGCTTGGTCAGGTGGACGTCGAAGCCGGCCGCCAGCGCGCGCGCCACGTCGGCCTGCTGGCCGTAGCCGGTCAGGGCTACCAGGCGCAGCGGGCCGGCGCTGTCCGCGCGCCCCATGTCCTCGCGCAGGACCCCGGCCAGCGCGTAGCCGTCCATATCGGGCAGGCCGATGTCGAGGATCGCCACCGCCGCCGGTTCCACCAGCGCCAGCGCGCGCGCCTCGGCCGCATCGTGCGCCACGCGCACCCGGTGTCCCAGTTCGCGCAGCAGCAGCGCGGTGGCGCCGGCCGCGTCCTCGTTATCGTCGACCAGAAGGATCGACTGCGCCTGCTGCACATCCAATGTCACACCCGGCGCGCTGGCATCGGCGGCGGCGCCCAGCGGCAGCATCACTTCGAAGCAGCTTCCACAACCCGGCCCGTCGCTGAAGGCGGCCACCCGCCCGCCGTGCAGCGTGACGATCTCGCGCACGATCGCCAGCCCCAGTCCCAGGCCGCCGGTGCGGCGCGCCAGCGGCTGCGGCGCCTGGTAGAACGGCTCGAACACGCGCGCCAGCAGTTCCGGCGCCATGCCGGCGCCGTTGTCGGAGACCGTGATGCGCGCCTGCCCGTCCGCCACCGCGAGCACGATGCGGGTGTCGGTGCTGCCGAAGCGCGCCGCGTTCGACAGCAGGTTGCCCAGCACCTGGCCCAGCCGCGTCTCGTCGCCCGCCACCCAGACCGCCGGCGGCGCTTCGACGCTCACCGGTTCGCCGGCGCGCGCCGCCGCCGCATGGCGCACGGTGTCGGCCAGGTTGAGTGGACGCGGGTCGATCGCCAGCTTGCCGGAGGCGATGCGCGACACGTCGAGCAGGTCGTCCACCAGGCGCCGCAGGTGGGTCACCTGGCGCCGCATCACGGCGCGCTCGCGCTGGCTGCCCGGTTCGGCGCGCAGGTCCATCAGGTCGAGCGAGGTCAGGATCGGACTGAGGGGATTGCGCAGCTCGTGGCCGAGCATGGCGAGGAAGGCGTCCTTGGCCTCGGCCGCGTGGCGCGCCGCGCCCAGCGCTTCCTCCAGCGAAGCCAATAGACGCGAGCGCTCCTCTTCGTGCGCGGCACGGCGCGCGGCGGCCGCTTCCAGCGCCTGGCCCATCTGGCGGATCTCCTTGATGCGCGACGGCGCCACGCGCACGCCTGCGCCGCTACCGAGCGCTTCGGCGCCGGCCTGCACGCCGCGGATGCGGCGCACGATGCGCTCCGACAGCCAGGACGCGATGGCGAAGCACAAGCCGAGCGACAGCGCGGCGCCGGCCAGGTACACCGCGTAGCGCTGGAACAGGCCGACCCCGAAGCCGGCGCTGGGCGCGCCGACCGCCACCACCCAGCCGTAGCGCGGCGAGGTGGTGTAGGCGCTGACCAGGGTGTCGCCCTCGAGTGCGCGGGTGGCGCCGACGCTTTCCGGGCCCGAGGCGCGCATCAGCGCCGCCAGCGAGGGGCTGGGTGCGCCGGCCACGGTGCGTTCCTGGTCGCGCGAGCGCGCCACCATATTGCCGGCGCCGTCGAGCACCCCGATCACGGAATCGGGCGGGATCTCCTGGCGCGCGATCACCTCCAGGAAGCGGTCCGGCTGCAGCGCGGCGGTGAGCACCCAGGGCTGGCCGTCGGGACCATTCACCGGGATGCGCACCGGCACCGCCGGCCGTCCGCCCTGCCCGCGCGCCACGCGTCCGGCCACCGGACGGCGCTGCTCGCGCGCCTGCCGCAGGCTGTCCGGATCGGCGGTGCGCGCCGGCGGCGCGCCGTACGGCGCCATGGTGCGGAAGATCGGATGGCCGTCGGCGTCGCTCAGGATCACGCCCAGCCAGTCGGGCCGCGCCAGGCGGCGCGCGGTCTCGTGGAAGGCGCGCAGGTCGCCGCTCGCGAGGGCCGGGCTCTTGGCGATGCCGCTGAGGGCGGCCACGGTGCTGTCCAGTTCCGCATCGACCGCGCTGGACAGCGCGCGTGCGTGGCCGATCATCAGGCGCTCCTGCTCCTGCTCGAGGTAGCGCGCGGCGCCGTGGATGGTCCATGCGCCCAGCAGCGCCAGCGGCAGCAGGCCGATCGCGGTCAGCAGGATCAGCAGATGGCGCAGCGAGAGGGCCGGGCCGGCGTCTTGGCGCATAGGGGTACTGGGGGTCCGCAGGTGAAAACGCGATTATACGGTCGCGCCCGGCGGCGGCCGGAATTTTGGGGCCGGCCGAAGCCTAGCGCCCGATCGACAAGGCCAGCGTCTCCTTCAACTCCTCCATCACCACATAGCTCTTCGACTGCCCGCCATCGGCCACGTGCAGGATCTCGCCCAGCAGGCGCCGGTATTCCTGCATCTCCGGGATGCGCGCCTTGATCATGTAGTCGAAGTCGCCCGACACCAGGTGGCACTCCATCACCTCGGGGATCGACAGGATCGCGCGCCGGAAGCGCTCGAAGGCGGCGTCCGACTTGTTGTTGAGGGTGATCTCGACGAACACCAGCACCTGCATCCCCACCGATAGCGGGTTGATGCGCGCGTGGTAGCCCTGGATCACGCCGTCGCGCTCCATGCGCTTGACCCGCTCGATGCAGGGCGTGAGCGAGAGTCCGACCTGCTCGGCCAGGTCCTTCATCACGATCCTGGCATCCTCCTGCAACACCGACAGGATGTGCAGGTCGATCCGGTCCAGGGTGCGGTTCGATGCCTTTTGCACGCGCATGCGTTCACTCCAAAAAATAATCCCGAAAATCACCGTATTAACAGAAACAATTATCGCCCTGCTGCCGTTAATATGGCAACCTTTACTGATTCCGACTTATTTTCGAGGAAGCTATGCGCGTCATCGTTCTGGGCAGCGGCGTGGTGGGCGTCACCACCGCGTATTATCTGGCGCAGGCCGGCCATGAGGTCACCGTCATCGACCGCCAGCCCGGGCCCGCCCTCGAGACCAGCTTCGCCAACGCCGGCCAGATCTCGCCCGGCTACGCCTCGCCCTGGGCCGCGCCCGGCGTGCCGCTGAAGGCCGCCAAATGGCTGTTCCAGCGCCACGCGCCGCTCGCCATCCAGCCCGACGGCACACTGTTCCAGTTGCAGTGGATGTGGGAGATGTTCCGCAACTGCGACGCCGCACGCTACGCCGTCAACAAGGAACGCATGGTGCGCCTGGCCGAATACAGCCGCGACTGCATGCGCGCGCTGCGGCGCGATACCGGCATCGCCTACGAAGGTCGCCAGCAAGGCACGCTGCAGGTGTTCCGCACCCAGCAGCAGTTCGACGGCGCCGCCAAGGACATCGAGGTGCTGCGCCAGGCCGGCGTCGAGTATGAACTCCTGAGCGGCAGCCAGCTGGCCGGCGCCGAGCCGGCGCTGGGCGCGAACGCCGGCCTGGTGGGCGGCCTGCGCCTGCCGAACGACGAGACCGGCGACTGCCAGCTGTTCACCACCCGCCTCACCGCGATGGCGCGCGAGCTCGGCGTACAGTTCAGCTTCGATACGACGGTCCGCTACCTGAAGGAAGCCGGCAGCGACATCGCCGGCGTGGTCACCGACAAGGGCGAATTCACGGCCGACCGCTACGTGCTGGCGCTCGGCAGCTATTCGCGCCTGCTGCTGCAGCGCTGGTTCCCGGTGCCGGTCTACCCGCTCAAGGGCTATTCGCTGACGGTGCCGATCCACGACGCCGCCCGCGCCCCGGTATCGACCATCCTCGACGAGAGCTACAAGATCGCGGTAACCCGCTTCGACAACCGCATCCGCGTCGGCGGCATGGCCGAGATCTCGGGCTACAACCTGAAACTGAACCCGCGCCGGCGCGAGACGCTGGAACTGGTGGTCAACGACCTGTTCCCGGGCGCCGGCGATACGCGCCAGGCCAGCTTCTGGACCGGCCTGCGCCCGATGACGCCGGACAGCACCCCGGTGGTCGGCGCCACCCCGCTGCGCAACCTGTTCCTGAACACTGGCCACGGCACCCTGGGCTGGACCATGGCGGCCGGCTCGGCCAGCGTGATCGCCGACCTGGTGAGCGGCAAGGCGCCGGCGATCCGGGCCGACGACCTGGCCGTGTTCCGCTACGCCGGCACGCCCGGCGCCGCCGCGGCGCAAGCCGCCGATCCTGCGCGCGCCTGAGGCGGCCGATGATGCGCGATAGTTCGACCAACGATTCCTGCAGCGTCGCGAGCACCCGCGCCGGGGCGATCCTGACGATCGACCTGGAGGCGGTGCGCGCCAACTACCGCCTGCTGCGTGCGACTGGCGCCGGCGCGGTGTGCGCCGGCGTGCTGAAGGCCGACGCCTATGGCCTCGGCATGGCGCAAGTGGCGGCGGCGCTGGTGGCCGAAGGCTGCACGGCGTTCTTCACCGCCCACCTGGACGAAGGCATCCGCCTGCGCACCCTGGTGCCGCCGGCAGCGACCATCTACGTGCTGCATGGCCCGATGCCGGGCCACGCCGCCGCCTGCGTCGACCACGATCTGATTCCGGTGCTGAACGACCCGGGCCAGATCGCCGAATGGCGCGCGCTGGCGCGCACGCTGGGCCGCGCGCTGCCGGCCGCGATCCAGGTCGACACCGGCATGTCGCGCATGGGCCTGGCCCCGGCCGACCTGGCGCGCCTGGCGGCCGATCCGCACTGGCTGGCGGGCATCGACCTGCGGCTGGTGATGAGCCACCTGGCCTGCGCCGACGAAGCGCAGCATCCGGTCAACGAACGCCAGCGCCTGAATTTCGAGGCGGCGCGCGCCCACTTCCCCGGCGTGCCGGCCAGCCTGGCCAATTCGTCGGCGGTGTTCCTGGGCGACGGCTACCGCTTCGACCTGCTGCGCCCTGGCGCCGCGCTGTACGGCATCAATCCGCAGCCCGGGTCGCCGAACCCCTTGCGCCAGGCGGTGTCCCTGAGTGCGCGCGTGGTGCAGCTGCGCACCATCGGCGCCGGCGACATCGTCGGCTACGGCGCGCGCTACGTCGCGCCCGGCCCGCGCCGCATCGCCACCATCGGCATCGGCTACGCCGACGGCTGGCTGCGCGCGCTGAGCGGCATCTCGTATGCCTGGGTCGACGGCGTCGCCGTGCCGTTCGTGGGCACGGTGTCGATGGACAGCGTCACGCTCGACGTCAGCGCCCTGCCCGAAGGCCGCCTGGCGCCGGGCGATACCGTGGACCTGTTGTGCGCGCAGCAGACGGTGGACGACGTGGCGGCGCAGGCCGGCACCATCGGCTACGAAGTGCTGACGCGTCTTGGCAGCCGTTTCGAGCGGCGCTACATCTAGCATTGGCTCCGGCGGCCCGCGCCAGGCCGCACCTCCTCAGAACAACTCGCCGTTCACCGGCAGCGGCGGCGATTGCGGCTGCGGCACCCGCGCCGTCGCCGCCTTCGGCGCGGCCCAGTCCTTCATCAACTCGGTCGGATAGTGCCGCAAAAAACTGCGCGCCACCTGCAGGTCATCGCAAGCCAGCCACGAGCGCACTTCGTCCTCCGGCAGCACCACCAGCGTGCGCTTCTCGTCGCCCGGCTTGTGCATGCGCCGCATCAGCGGATGGGTGTCGGCGTTGATGGTGATCTGGGTGAACGCGGTCGCAATCGAGCCGTCCGCTTCCTGCCATTCGCGCCACAGCCCGGCCACCCAGAACGGCGCATCGTCGGCCATCCCGATTGCGTGGCGCACCGCGCGCCCGCTCTCGTAGCACGGCTCGTAGAAGTGTTGCATCGGCACCGCGCACAATTGCAGGCGGCGCCAGAATGGCGAGAACGAGCGCCGCTCGCCGAGCGACTCGGCGCGCGCATTCATGGTGTCGAACGGCTTGACGCCGGGCGGAATGTGGCGGCGCGGGGTCATGCCGTAGCTGGCCAGCGCCGCCTGGGCGCGCATGCCGGGGGCGGCGCGCAGGATCGGCGCCACGTAGTCCTTCCAGGTCTCTTCCGGCCAGTGCCAGTCGCGCGGCAGCTCGCTGAAGGCGCCGATGCGGCCGTTGAATTGTTCCGGGGTCGGGGGACGGTAGTTGACGCACATGTTTTTGCTGAAATGTTGTTGCCAAATATAAACAAGCCGCGGTCGGTGAGACGAACGCCTCGAGCTCAAGTGTAAAATGCCCACACCGCCATTTTTCATTGTATCCCGATGCCGCAAGCCAGTCTTCCCTTCCTGCCCGCGCTTGACGAAACTTCGCGCCTGCTGCTCGCCTTCCCGTGGGATCAAACCGCGCTGGGCCCGATCGACGGCTGGCCGGCGGTGCTCAAGACCACGGTGGCCCTGATCATGGCGACCCCGGCCCCGATCGTCACCCTGTGGGGCGAAGACGGCTACATGATCTACAACGACGCCTACCGCGTGTTCGCCGGCGGGCGCCATCCCCGGCTGCTCGGCTCCAAGGTGCGCGAAGGCTGGCCCGAAGTGGCCGACTTCAACGACAACGTGATGCGGGTCGGGCTGGCGGGCGGCACGCTGAGCTACCAGGACCAGGAACTGACCCTGCACCGCAGCGGCGCGCCGGAACAGGTCTGGATGAACCTCGATTATTCGCCGATCCGCGACCAGGACGGCGACATCGCCGGCGTGATGTCGGTGGTGGTCGAGACCTCCAGCAAGGTCAAGGCCGAACGGCGCGTGCGCGCCGAACGCGAGCGCCTGAACACCATGTTCGAACAGGCGCCCGGTTTCATCTGCCTGCTCGAGGGGCGCGAGCACCGCTACGCGCTGGCCAACGGCGCCTACCGCAAGCTGGTCGGCGCCCGTCCCCTGCTCGGCCTGCCGGTGCACGAGGCGGTGCCGGAGCTGGCCGAGCAAGGCATCGTCGAGGCGCTCGACGCCTGCTTCGACAGCGGCGAGGCGGTGCGCGCCGAAGGCGCGCCGCTGACCCTGCGCGCGCCCGAGGGCGGCGCCACCCACAGCTACATCGACTTCGTGCTGCAGCCGCTGAAGGACAGCACCGGCGCCGTGTTCGCCACCTTCGTCGAGGGCAACGACGTCACCGAACGGGTCACCGCCGAACGCGCGCTGCGCGCCAGCGAGGAACGCTTCCGCACCTTCGCCCGGGCCATGCCGAATCACGTCTGGGCCGCGCGCGCCGACGGCAGCGCCGAATGGTTCAACGACCAGGTGTTCGACTACGCCGGCCTCGCGCCCGACGCCCTCCTCGGGCATGGCTGGACGCGCCTGCTGCATCCCGACGACGCCGCGCGTTACCAGGCGCACTGGCAGGCCAGCGTCTCGAGCGCCACCCCGTTCGAGATCGAGGCGCGCCTGCGCCGCGCCGACGGCGCCTGGCGCTGGCACCTGGTGCGCGCGCGCATCTCGCCAGGCGAGGATGGGCGCGAAGCCGGCGCCGCCGCGCTGTGGATCGGCAGCAGCATCGACATCGAAGACCAGAAGCGCGCCAGCGACGCCCTGGCCAGCATCAATGCCAGCCTGGAGCAGCGGGTCGAACGCCGCACCGCGGAGCGCGACCGCATGTGGCGCCTGTCGAAGGACATCATGATGGTGGCCGACCACGAGACCACGCTGTACGCGATGAACCCGGCCTTCACCCAGATCCTGGGCTGGAGCGAAGCCGAGATGCTGGGCGCGTCCTACCTCGAACTGGTGCATCCGGACGACCGCGAGCAGACCCGGCGCCAGGTGGCCGAGCTGCAGGCCGGCGGCCAGGTGTACCGCTTCGAGAACCGCTGGCGGCGCAAGAACGGTTCGTGGTGCCACCTGTCGTGGACCGCTTCGCCCGACCAGGATTACGTGCACGCGGTGGGACGCGACATCAGCGCCGACCTGCAGCAGCTGGACGTGATGCGGCGCACCGAGGCGGCGCTGCAGCAGGCGCAGAAGATGGAAACCATCGGCAAGCTCACCGGCGGCGTGGCGCACGACTTCAACAACCTGCTGCAGGTCATCGGCGGCAACCTGCAGCTGATCGGGCGCACGCTCGATAAACATGGAGAGCCGATGCCCGACATCCGCAAGCGCGTCGACAGCGCCATGAGCGGCGTCGAGCGCGGCGCCAAGCTGGCCAGCTCGCTGCTGTCGTTCGCGCGGCGCCAGCCGCTCGAGCCGCGCGCAGTGAAGATCAGCCGCCTGCTGGCCGGCATGGAAGACATGATGCGGCGCGCGCTGGGCGAAGAGATCGACATCGAGACGATCGTCTCGGGCGGCCTGTGGACCACCGAGGTCGATCCGGCCCAGATCGAGAACGCGATCCTGAACCTGGCGATCAATGCGCGCGACGCGATGGATGGCGCGGGCAAGCTGACCATCGAGGTCAACAACGCTGCGCTCGACGACCAATACTGCGCCACCCACCCGGAGGTGGCGCCCGGCCAGTACGTGCTGCTGGCGGTGAGCGACACCGGCAGCGGCATGCCGCAGGACGTGATCGACCAGGCCTTCGAGCCGTTTTTCTCGACCAAGCCCGAGGGCAAGGGCACGGGCCTGGGCCTGTCGATGGTGTACGGCCTGGTCAAGCAGTCGGGCGGCCACGTCAAGATCTACAGCGAGGTCGGCGAAGGCACCACGGTCAAGATCTATCTGCCGCGCTCCTACGGGGCCGAAGACCACCCGGGCGAGCAGCTGGCGCAGCCGGTCGCGGGCGGGCACGAGACGGTGCTGGTGGTCGAGGACGACGAGCAGGTGCGCCTGACCGTGGTCGACATGCTGACCGACCTCGGTTACCGCGTGCTGCGCGCGGGCGACGCCAGCGCGGCCCTGACCGTGATCGACAGCGGCGTGCACATCGACCTGCTGTTTACCGACGTGGTCATGCCCGGCCCCCTGCGCAGCCCGGACCTGGCGCGCAAGGCGCGCGCGCGGCTGCCGGAAGTAGCGGTGCTGTTCACCTCGGGCTACACCGAGAACGCGATCGTGCACGGCGGCCGGCTCGATCCGGGCGTGGAACTGCTCGGCAAGCCGTATACGCGCGACGCGCTGGCGCGCAAGGTGCGTCACGTGCTGGGCAACCAGCAGCAGAAGAATCGGGCCGTGGCGGGCGTTTCCGAGGCTCCTGTGGCCTCTTCCGCCCCGCCGGCAGCTGATGGGTACAAGGCGCGCGTATTGCTGGTGGAAGACGACGCCGACATCCGCGACAACACGGCGGAACTGGTGCGCCTGCTGGGCTACGAGGTGCTGGAGGCCGATTGCGCGGAAGCCGCGCTGGAACTGCTGGCGCGCAGGCCGGACATCGTGCTGACCGACCTGCAGCTGCCCGGGATGCACGGCGAAGCGCTGGCGCGGCTGGTGAAGGAACGGCTGCCGGCGACGCGGGTGGCGATCGTGTCGGGCGGGAGCGAGCGCCCGGAGGTGGCGGATGCGTGGTTAGGGAAGCCCTATGATGCGGGGCAGCTGGGGGCGTTGCTCGAGCGCCTGGCTTAAAAAAAAACGTCACCCCCGAAGGCGGGGATGACGTCGATGGACTCACTGTGATTATCGGCTGAAGCGGTCTTGCACGGCGCTCAAGCCGCCACCTGCCCTCCCAGCTGCTCCTTGAGCGACGCGATGAAGCGCTCCTTGTCGAACAGCGTCAGCACGTCTTCCTTGCCGTCGATCCCCGGCACTTCCAGCACCTCGGCGCTGTCGCGCCGCATGTCCTGCGGGCCGTTCACGCGCAGCAGCTGCGGCGACGGGCGGCGCTGGCTGTCTGGCAGCGACAGGATGGTGTCGACGCGGTCGACGATCAGGCCGAAGCGCTCGCCCTCGTGCTCCAGCACCAGGATGCGGCAGGCGCTGCGCTCTTCCAGCGGCGCCATGCCGTACAGGCGGCGCAGGTCGATCACGCACACCATCTGCTGGCGCACCTGCATCATGCCGTGCACGCAGTCGGGCATGCCCGGCGGACGCGTCACCGGGCCGGCAAAGTCGACCAGCTCGCGCACCTGGCTGATGTCGGCGGCCCAGCCGGTCTCCAGCGAGAACGCCAGGTAGACGCGGCGGCCGGTGGCGCGCTTGGCGGCGGCGCTGGCGGCGCTGGCCTCTTGCGCATACAGGCGGCGGTGTCCGGCGCAGATCTCGGCCACTTCGGCATCCGAGAACAGCCGCTCGTGGTCGAGGAACAGGCTGTCGCCCAGCTCGACGTTCGGCAGGCAGCCGCGGTACATGGCGCCGCGCGCGGTGCCCAGCAGCGGGATCGGCAGGATGTCGGTGTCGAAGTACGGCCGGATGTCGTCCACCGCATCGACCAGCAGCCCAAGCTGCTCGCCGCCCACACGTACCACCAGGATCCGACGCTCTTCTTCCTCCCCCAGGCCCGGCGCGCACTGCAGCATGGCGCCGAAATCGACCACGCCGACCGGCGCCCCGCGCAGGTTGATCCAGCCCTTGCACAGGCGGCCCAGCATGACGGAGGGCAGCAGCTCGGGCACGCGCATGATCTCCTGGATCGCTTCCATGGCGAGGGCAAAGCGCAGGCCGCCGACGGTGAACGAGATGCACTTGCGGCCCTGCGCCTGGCGCAGGAAGCGCATGCGCCAGGCGTCGCGCTGCACGCTGGCGTGGGCGCGCACCTGCGGCACGTTGTCGATCCGGACCAGGGCGGCGGCGTCCAGCATCTGAACGATGCGCGCGCCGTCGTCCAGGGTGATGGCGCCGGCCACCACGCACTTCGCCTGCGCGGCGTCATACTGCAGGCTGGCGCGCTGCTCGGGACGCACGCGCAGCACTTCCCCGGTGGCGTCGAACAGCAGGCCGACCTGGATGTCGTCGTGGTCGATGATCGCTACTCGCTGGCCGGCATGCGCGTTTGGCGCATCGGTCTCGAAGATGCGGCCCAGGTTCAGCAGCGGAATGGCGGCGCCGCGCAGCGTGAAGATGCCTTCCAGGCAGTCGGGCGACAGCGGGATCGGGGTCACGCGCTCGGGCATGCCCACCACTTCGCGCACGGCGGCCGCCGGCAGCGCGAACTCCTGGCCGTTGAGGAAGAAGGTGCCGACGGTTTCCATGCCGGCCGCTTCGCGCAGCACGCGCGCGGCGTCGGCGTGTTGCGCTTCGCGCTGGGCAAGCGCGGCCTGCACTTCGGGGCGCCCCACCATGCGCTCGTCGCCGGCGCTAGAGAGGGAGAACTGCGCGCTCATGCGAACACCGCCTGGCGCTGATATTGAGGCAACTGCGACGGCTGCTGATAAGGCTGCGGCAGGCGCGGGGTCTGCTGGTCGCGCACGATGCGCACCACGCTGAAGGTCTGGCGCTCGCAGTCGATCGACAGGCGGCGGCCGTGCGAGCCGCCCACGTCCTGGAACATCACCTGCAGGCCGCGTTCGAGCAGCTGGACGCGCGCCGCCTCGATGTTGCGCGAGCCGACAGTGCCGTCGGCATTGCGCAGGTTGAGCATGCGCGCACCGCCGGCGACGATCACGTCGACCTCTTCGTACTGCTCGCGGCGCACGCCCAGCCTGGCCAGCAGGCGCGGCACGGCGGCGCTGACGTAACGCGCCGAATCCTCGCCACTCTCCACGCCTTCGGGCAGGAAGCAATGGGCCAGGCCGCAGCGGCGCTCCTTACGCCAGATCATGCCGATCCCGACGCAGGAACCGAGCAGCGCGGTCAGGACCTGCTCGCCCTGGCCGATCTCCATCTGGCCGGACAGCACATACGACATCTGGTTCAGGCTCTGCATATTCATTATTTTTCTCCGCCAATGCGATAAACGTGGGCCTGCTCGAACGCGAACGGCGTCTGCAGGCGGGTGATGGATTCCTGTTCGCCCAGGACCAGGCGCGCATCCGGGCGCATCGCGGCGTGGGCGCCGGCCAGGACGCGCTCCTGGTTCTCGTGATCGAAATAGATCAGGACGTTGCGCAGCATGACCAGGTCGAACCAGCCGGCGCGCGGCGGGCGCTGCAACAGGTTGTGCTCGCCGAAGCTCACGTGGCCGGTGACGTCGGCGCCGAAGGCGAAGCCGCCGGCCACCGGGCGCAGGTACTTGCGAAACAGCGCCGGATAGTCCTGCTCGAAGCGCTCGACGCTGCGGCCGCGGTACAGCGCCGCGCGCGCGGTGGCCAGGGCGTCGGTCGAGATGTCGGTGGCCATGATCTCGAAGCGCAGGTCCGGCGCGCGCTGCGCGAACTCGAGGCAGGTCATGGCCAGCGAGTACGACTCCTCGCCGGTGGCCGCGGCCGCCGACCAGATGCGCAGCGGGCGGGTTTCGCCGCGGGCTACCCAGCCTGGCAGGAACTCGCGCTCCAGCCAGCGCCACACGGCCGGGGTGCGGAAGAAGGCGGTGTCGTTGGTGGTCACCGAATTGATGAACGATGCGACTTCAGCGCGGTCAGTGGCCAGGCGCTCGATGTAGGCGCGGTAGGAGCTCAAGCCCAGCGCGCGCAGGCGCGGCAGCAGGCGGCCCTGCAGCAGCACGCGCTTGTGCTCGTTCATTGCGATGCCGGTGTGCTTGCGCACCAGGCCAATGATCGCGGTGAGGTTGTCGTCGCACAGTTCCATGTTTCCGGTTCCTTGCCGTCTCAGACCACGAAGCGGGCCACGGTGCTGCTCAGGTGCTCGGCGTGCTCGTTCAGGCCTTCGGTGGAACGGGCGATGCTGTCGCACGAACCGGCCGAACGCTCGGTTTCCTGGGCGATGTAGAGGATCGCGGCCGCCACTTCCTTGGCCGTCAGAGACTGCTCGTTGGCGCTGGTGGTGATGTCGGCGATCGCCAGCGAGGTCTTGGCCACGCCCGCGGTGATGCGGTCGAACGCTTCGCTGGCCTGGCGCGAGATCTCGCTGCCCTGGGCCACGCGGCGCACCGATTCGTTGATCAATTTCGAGATTTCCTTGGTCGCCTGCGACGAGCGTTCCGCGAGCTTCCTCACTTCGTCGGCCACGACCGAGAAACCGAGGCCGTGTTCGCCGGCGCGCGCCGCTTCGATCGCGGCGTTGAAGGCCAGCATATTGGTCTGGCCGGCGATCTCGCCGATCACCTTCACGATTTCGCCGATGTCTTCGGACGACTGGTTGATCGCCGCCATCGCTTCGATCGAGCGGGCGATCGCCTTGGCGCCGATTTCCGCTTCGTTGCGGGTGGCTTGCGCCAGGCCGTTGGCGTCCTGGGTGCTGCGCGCGATGGTGCTGATCGAGGCGGTCAGGCCGTCGACCGAGGCGTTCATCTGTTCCACCGTGGCGCCCAGCGCCTGGGCGCTGGCGGCGACGGTGTTGGAGCGGTCGGCGATGGTGCGCGACGAGTCGTTCAGCTTGCCGGCGGCCGAGACGGCGTCGCCGATCACTTCGCGCAGGTCGCCGATCATCTTCATGACGCCGCGCGCCAGTTGATCCAGCGGCTCGTCGCCCGAGGTGTCGATTGCACCGGTCAGGTCGCCGCGCGCGGCGCGCGCCACTTGCTCCAGCAGGCAATCGACTTTGCGCCGCTCGGCTTCGGCGCGTTCGACCGAGGCTTGTTCCAGCATCACCTGCTCGGTGATGTCGGTGGCGAACTTGACCACTTTGAACGGCTTGCCGTTGGCGTCGAAGATCGGGTTGTAGGTGGCCTGGATCCACACGGTCTTGCCGTTGTTGCCATGGCGCTTGTAGCGGCCGGCGTCGAATTCGCCACGGTTGAGCTTACCCCAGAAGCGGCGGTAGGCGGCGCTGGCGGCGTACTCGTCGTCGCAGAACACGCGGTGGTGTTCGCCGCGCACGTCTTCCAGCGCATAGTCGAGCAGGTCGAGGAAATTGGCGTTGGCGTCGAGCACGATGCCGTTCATGTCGAACTCGACCACGGCCTGGGCCTTGCCGATGGCGGACACCAGGCCGCTGGTTTCGGCGGCGCGCATTTTTTCGCAGGTGACGTCGGTGGCAAACTTGATGATCTTGCAGACGCGGCCGCTGTCGTCGCGCACCGGGTTATAGGACGCATTGATCCAGAATTCGCGCCCGCCCTTGGCGATGCGCTTGTATTCGGCGCGCTCGGCCTTGCCGGCGCCCAGCTCCTGCCAGAAACGGGCATACGCCGGCGAGTCGATCAGGGCGCGCTCGCAAAACATCGAGTGATGTCGGCCTGCCAATTCATCGTCCGTATAACCGGTCACCGACAGGAAGTTGTCGTTGGCACGCAGGATGTTGCCGTTCAGGTCGAATTCAATGATGGCTTGTGCGCTGTCGAGCGCGGCGTAGATGGCGCGCAGGTCTTGCAGGTCGCTGCCCGATTCCAGATAGATCGTTTCCATATGTCCGATGTGAGGTGGAGGTTGCGGCGCCAGGACGCGGTGCCGACGTCGATTTCAAATTCAGAACAGATGATGCCGCAAAACCGGCAAACAGTAAATCCGGCAAAGTCGAAAGGTATGACTTCTGCTTATGCTGTTGTCCTTAGACAACAGTGATCAATCTGTCAGCGCTCGATTCAGCTATACAAGCCGTCAATTGGCGCTGTATCAACGATAGCAATCTGCTGTGATGTTTCCCGGCAAAAAGAAAAACAGTAGAAGTGAAAGATTTTTCTTGAGAAACTCCGCAAATTCGATAAAATGCGATCCATCAACTAATTCAGCAAATCCGAAACACCATGATGACCCCTCCGAACCACCGCTCGCAAGAAAGGCATTCCATGTTCACCCGTGTCCTGAATATCTTCATGTTCTTCTTCATCGTCCTGGCCGGCACGCGTGCCTTCGCCGCCGATGCCGTCCAGCCGGTCGATGTGCGCCTGCAGGCCTTCCAGGTGGTGGCCGCCACCAAGGACGGCGCCGAAAAGCTGGTCCCTGCCACCGTCGCCAACCCGGGCGACACCATCGAATACCAGGTGACGTACCAGAACAACGGCAAGCTGCCGGCCAAGGCGGTCGCCGCCACCCTGCCGGTGCCGGAAGGCGCGATGGCCTACCTCGACGGCAGCGCCGCCCCGAAGGCGATCAAGGCCAGCCTCGACGGCAAGCAGTTTTCCCAGATTCCCCTGACGCGCGAAGTCACGCGCGCCGGCAAGCGCGTCATCGAGACGGTTCCGCCTGCCGAATACCGGTTCCTGCGCTGGGAACTGGGCGACCTGGCGCCCGGCCAGGCCGCGACCGTGACCTCGCGCATGCGCGTGGCCGGCGCCCGCTCCTGACCTTCCGTCAGAAGCGGCTTCTTTAGCCGCTGTTTCCGCAGTTCTTTTTTGATGGCGCGTCCAGCGCGGGCCCCGTCACGCCCGTCGTACGTGCAAAACCTGAAGTTTTTAATAATTAACCACTCCCTTTTCGAAGGACCCGCACCATGAAAACCCGCCTGACTCTCGTCGCTGCCGTCGCCATCATGGCAACCGCCAACGGCGCCTACGCCGCCACCGCCGCCGGCACCCAGATCATCAACAAGGCCAGCGCCACCTATTCGGACTCGACCGGTGTGAAGACCGTCGAATCGAATACCGTGGTCACCACCGTGCAGCAGGTCGCCAGCCTGAGCCTGTCGGCCGGCACCAGCAAGAGCGGCGCCGCCGGCGCCACCGTCTCGTACCCGCACACCATCACCAACAACAGCAACGCCGCCGACAGCTTCACCCTGTCGCAGACCAACGCCGGCGTGTTCCAGATGGCCAATGTGCAGTTCTTCCCGGACACCAACGGCGACGGTATCGCCGACGACGGCGCGCCCGCCATCACCGTGACCCCGAGCGTGGCCGTGGGCGGCACCTATAAATTCGTGGCCGTCGCCACCCTGCCGGCCGGCGCCGCCACCGGCGCCACCAACGCCCTGACCGTCAAGGCCGCCAGCGTGTTCGCCAACACCGTCTCGCAGACCGCCATCGACAACACCACCGTCGCCGCCGGCGCCGCGCTCGACATGACCGCCAACGGCTTCGGCTCGACGGCCCTGGGCTACGGCGCCTACGTCGACGGCGGCGCCGCGCTGGAGAACAAGACCACCACGGCCGGCACCATGACCCGCTTCACCCTGTACCTGAGCAACAACGGCGGCACCCAGGACACCTTCAACCTGCAGGCCAGCACCGACGGCAGCTTCGGCGCCCAGACCCTGCCGGAAGGCTGGACCGTGGTGTTCAAGGACGCCAACAACCAGGTGATTACCGCCGCCACCGTGGCCGCCGGCGCGCATCCGGTGATCTACGCCGAAGTCACCCCGTCGGCCGGCGCCACCGTGGGCACCACCGACATCTACTTCCGCGCCATCTCGGGCACCACCGGCGTCACCGACAAGATCCGCGAAGCGGTCACCATCGCCGCCGCCAACTCGCTGCTGGAACTGGTCAAGGAACAGGCGCTCGACGCCGACTGCAACGGCGCCATCGAAGGCGCCTTCACCAAGGACCCGATCACGGGCGGCGCCGTGCCGGGCGCGTGCATCCGCTACCGCATCACCGCCACCAACAAAGGCGCGACCCAGATCACCGCGGTGGTCATGACCGACAACATCCCGGCCAACACCGTGTACCACGACGCCGCCGCCGCCTCGACCCTGCTGGGCAGCGTGCTGGCCCCGCTGAACGGCCTGGTCGGTTCGGTCAGCGCCAACGTCGGCGCCCTGAATCCGGGCCAGTCGAACACGATGCAGTTCGGCGTGAAGATCAACCCGTAATCACGCAGTAATCACGCAGTAGCAACACCCAAGCAGCACGAAGTCCGCGCCCGCCACAGGCGGGCGCGGCCCCGAATACCAACGAAGACTCCCGCGCACCATGACCTCTCTCTTCCGACACGTCATCCAGTTCCTGATCAGCGCCGTCGCGCTGCTGTCCCTGAACGCGGGAGCCGCCATCGTCAACCAGGCCAGCGCCAGCTTCGCCAACCCGGCCGGCGCCAGCGCCACCGTGCAATCGAACACTGTCCGCGCCACCCAGCGCGACACCATCACCTACTACACCAGCGCGTCGTTCAGCAGCGTGGCGCGCGCGGTGCGCACCAGCGGCGACCTGTACGTGCAGATCGAAGCCGCCGAATGCGCCGTCAACCCGAGCGCCGTCGAAAACATCAGCGTGTCGATCACCTCGAAGATGACCGGCGACAGCGAGCAGTACACCGCCACCGAAACCGGCATGGACACCGGCACCTTCCGCATCAGCGCGACCGCTGAAGACCGCCGCGCGGTGCAAGCCGCTGCCGCGGCCGCCGCAGCAGCCGAGCAAGCTGCCATGGATGCAGAGGACACCGAAGGCAAACCCAATATCGTCCGCACTAGCACCACCACCAGCAGCGCCGCCAGCCTGGGCAGCGGCAATGGCAAGGTCGAAGTGCTTCCCAACGACGTCCTGACCGCCGCCATCAACGGCTGCGGCAGCGGCCCGATCTCGACCACCGTGCTGGTCGACCCGATCGGCATCGTCTACGACAGCGCCACCAACCAGCCGATCCCCGGCGCCACCGTGACCCTGATCGACGTCACCGGCGCCGGCAATGGCGGCAACCCGGGCGGCCCGGCGGTCGTGTTCAACGTCGACGGCGTGACCCGCATGCCGAGCACCGACATCACCGACCCGGGCGGCATGTACCACTTCCCGCTGGTCGCCCCCAGCCTGTACCGCCTGGTGGTGATCCCGACCACCAACTACGGCTTCCCGTCCAAGGTCAAGCCGGGCGACCTGCCGGCCAGCCGCGAAACCAATCTGTATGGCTCCTACGGCGGCGACTTCACTGTCAGCGAAGCCAGCGGCGTGGTCACCATCGACGTCCCGCTCGACCCGATCCCGGGCACCCTGTACCTGGAAAAGAACGCCTCGCGCGCCCAGGTCGAAGTCGGCGACGTGCTCGACTACACCATCCGCGTCCACAACACCGCCGAGCAGGAGCTGGTCGGCGTGCAGGTCGAAGACACCCTGCCGGCCGGCTTCAGCCTGGTGCCGGGCACCATGCGCCTGGACGGCGCGCCGGTGGGTGGGTTCGAGAACCGCGGCCCGGTGCTGCGCGTGCCGGTCGGCCGCGTCGCCGCCAAGGGCGTCAACGTGCTGCGCTACCGCGTGCGCATCGGCGCCGGCGCGCTGCAGGGCGACGGCATCAACCGCGCCCAGGCCAGCAGCGCCGCGCCGCTGGCCTTCACCAGCGCCGTGGCCGCCGCCAAGGTGAAAGTCTCGGCCGGCGTGTTCAGCGAAAAGGGCTATATCATTGGCAACATCTTTGCCGACTGCAACGCCAACGGCCTGCGCGACAAGGGTGAAATGGGCGTGCCGGACGTGCGCGTCTGGCTCGAAGACGGCAGCTTCTCGCAGACCGATGCCGACGGCCGCTACAGCTTCAGCGACGTCTCGCCGCGGTCCCACGTGGCCAAGGTCGACGCCAACACCCTGCCGGCAGGCAGCCAGCTGGCGATCCTGTCGAACCGCAACGCCGGCGACGCCGGCAGCCGCTTCGTCGACCTCAAGGACGGCGAACTGGCCAAGGCCGACTTCGCCATCGCCGGCTGCAGCGCCGCCATCAACGAGACCATCGCCGCCCGCGCCGAGGCCCTGCGCGCAGCCGCCAGGGCTGCCGCCGAGTTCGGTACCTCGGCCCCGGAGGCGCCGCAAGCCGCCGCCAAGGCCGACCTGGCCGCGATGGACAACAGCCTCGGCTTCGTCGACCTGGCCGATGGCGCCGTGCTGGCCTCGACCCAGGCCACCGTGCGCGTCAAAGGCACGGCCGAATCGAGCGTGACGCTGAGCGTCAACGGCGAGCCGGTGTCGGACAAGAACATCGGCCAGAGCGCCGTGGTGGCCGAGCGCCAGCTGGAAGTGCGCGACTTCGTCGGCGTCACCCTCAAGCCGGGCCGCAACACCCTGGAAGTCGCCCAGCGCGACGCCTTCGGCAACGCCCGCGGCAACGCCAGCATCACCGTCATCGCCCCGGGCGCCCTGGCGCGCCTGCAGGTGAGCCCGCAAAGCGAAACCGCGCCGGCCGACGGCCAGCGCAAGGTCATGGTCCGGGTCAAGCTGGAAGACGCGCATGGCGTGCCGGTTGCCGAGCGTACCGCCGTCACCCTGGACGCGACTGCCGGCGAATGGGACCAGGCCGACCTGGATCCGCGCGAGCCGGGCCTGCAGGTGTTCATCGAAGGCGGCAATGGCGAATTCGCCCTGCGCGCCCCGGCCCAGTCTGCCGAGGCACGCCTGCACGCCGCCAGCGGCGACCTGAAGGCCGACAGCGTGCTGCGCTTCGTGCCCGACCTGCGTCCGCTGGTGGCCGCCGGCGTGATCGAAGGCGCGGTGAGCTTCAACCGTGCGCGCGGCAACACCGCCAATCCGCGCCGCGACTTCGACGGTTTCGAAGACCGCCTGCGCCAGATGGCCGAGAGCGACGACAAGCAGGGCCTGGCCACCGGCGCCCGCGCCGCCATGTTCGCCAAGGGCCAGGTCGGCGACAACACCCTGCTCACCATGGCGTACGACTCGGACAAGGACACCGAACCGAAACTGTTCCGCGACATCGACCCGCTGGCCTACTACCCGACCTACGGCGACGAATCGCGCCGCGGCTTCGAGGCGCAGTCGACCAGCCGCCTGTTCGTGCGCGCCGAGCGCGACCGTTCGTGGGTCATGTACGGCGATTTCGTGCCGCCGTCGGCCACCCCGGCGCGCAACCTGGGCGCCTACACCCGCAACCTGACCGGCCTGCGCCAGCACGCCGACATTGGCGGCCTGACCTTCGAGTCGTTCCTGAGCTACGACAGCACGCGCCAGATGGTGGAAGAAATCGCCGCCAACGGCACCTCGGGCCCCTTCCTCACCGGTGGCGGCATGATGGTCATCAACAGCGAGCGCGTCGAAATCGTCGTGCGCGACCGCAACCAGACCGGCCTGATGCTGTCGCGCCGCGCCCTGGTGCGCTACGTCGACTACGACATCGAGCCGCTCACCGGCCGCATCCTGCTGCGCGCTCCGGTGGCCAGCCTGGACCCGGACCTGAACCCGGTCAGCCTGCGCATCAGCTATGAAGTCGACCAGGGCAGCCCGCGCTTCTGGGTCGGCGGCGCCGCCGCCCAGTACAAGATCAACGAGGCCGTCGAAGTCGGCGCCGCCGTGGTCGAAGACCGCAACCCGGCCGCCCTGAGCCGCCTGGCCAGCATCAACGCCACCGTCAAGCCGGACGAGAAGACGGTCGTGATCGTGGAAGCGGCGCAGATGGAAAGGCTGGAAAAGACCGGCCGCGCCGCCCGCATCGACGCCACCCGCAACGATGGCGCCCTGGAAAGCCACGCCTACTTCGGCCGCGCCGACGCCGGGTTCGACAACCAGTCGAGCACCCTGCCGAAAGGCCGCACCGAAGGCGGCGCCCGCGTGCGCTACCGCTTCGACGAGCGCACCAGCGCTGGCCTGGAAGCGCTGCACACGGCCGACCTGGCCACCGATGCCAAGCGTAACGGTGTGCAAGTGTTCGGCGGCTACACCTTCGCCAACGGCATCCAGGTGGAAGCCGGCGTGCGCCACGCCAGGGAGCAGGCTGGTGAAGTCAATGGCAACCCCGTCGTGCTGGCCAACCCGGACCTGACCAGCGTGCGCGCCAAGGTCGCGATGCAGATCCCGGGCCTGCCGCAGGCCGGCGTGTTCGTCGAAGCCGAGCAGGACGTCAAGGACAGCGGCCGCCGCATGCTGGCGCTGGGCGGCGACTACCGCTTCGCCGGCGGCAGCCGCATCTATGGCCGCCATGAGCTGATCAGCAGCCTGGGCTCGACCTACGCCCTGAACCAGGGCCAGGAACGCCAGGCCACCGTGATCGGCGTCGACACCGACTACATGCAGGACGGCCGCGTGTTCTCCGAATACCGCGCCGGCGGCACCTCCCCGGCTGGATCGATTACCGGCGAGCGCCAGGCCGAGGCAGCCCTCGGCCTGCGCAACCTGTGGACCCTGGGCCAGGGCGTGCGCGCCAACACCAGCCTCGAACGCGTGAAAGTGCTGTCGGGCTCGAGCGCCAACGAAGCGATCGCCGTCACCGGCGCCATCGAAGTCAACCGCCACCCGCGCTGGAGCGGCAACGCCCGCCTCGAACTGCGCCACGCCGAAGACAGCGACGGCGTGCTGAGCACCCTGGGCCTGGCGTACAAGATCGACGAAAGCTGGACCTTCCTTGGCAAGAACACCCTGGCCGCCAATCGTTCGAATTCGACCCGCGCCATGCGCGTGACCGAAGTGCTGCAAAGCGGCGTCGCCTACCGCGCGCTGGAGTCGATCGGCGTGAACGGCCTGGCCAAGTACGAGTACAAGCTCGAGCGCGACGATGGTATCGCCGACCTGAAACGTGCCGTGCACGCCGTGTCGGTCAACGCCAACTGGCAGCCGCGCCGCGACACGATCCTGAGCGCACGCTACGCCGCCAAGCTGGCGACGGACCGTTCGGGCGGCCTGTCGAGCCGCACCGTCAGCCACCTGGTGGCCGGCCGCGCCACCTACGAGATCAACGAAGACTGGGACATCGGCGCCACCGCCCAGGTGCTGCTCGACCGCGACACGCGCGGGCGCCAGTACGCCGCCGGCGTCGAAGCGGGCTACCAGCTGCAGAAGAACATGTGGGTCTCGGCCGGCTACAACTTCATGGGCTTCAAGGAGCGCGACCTGGCCGGCGCCGACGCCACCGCCAAGGGCGTGTTCGCCCGGGTGCGCATGAAGTTCGACGAAAACACGCTGCAGGGCCTGCTGTCGGGCGATGCACTGAAATAAAACAGAACACACTGGATTCGACATGAAACATCATCTCCCGCGCCTGGTCTGGCTGAACCATTTCATCATCACCTGCCTGCTGCTGGCGGCCGGCCTGTTCGGCGCCGCGCCGTCGCAGGCGGCCTGCACCACGACCGGCGCCTGCATCACCGCCGGCCCGCGCCTGGCCAGCGTCGACACCAGCCAGAGCGCCCTGCTCGGCCCGCTGCTGGGCGGCCTGCTCGGCACCGGCGTCTCGCTCAATGCGCTGGACTGGAACGCGCTGGCGGGCGGCAACCTGAACCTGCTGAACACGCTCAAGATCCTGCAGACCCAGCTCAACCTGTCGAGCCCGTCGCAAGCGCTGGGCGCCAACGTCACCCTGGCCCAGATCGCCACCGCGCTGTCGCTCGAGGCCCAGGCCGAGGCCAAGCCGCAGCTGGCCTCGGCGTTGTCCGGCCTGGCCTCGGCGCTGAACGGCGCCGGCGGCACCGTGCGCCTGGGCGACCTGCTGAAACTGACCGTCGACACCGGCAGCCTGGGCACCACCACCGTGAACGCGCTCGACATGCTGACCGGCCTGGTGCAGCTGTACAACCGCAGCAACGTGCTGACCACCCCGGCCCCGATCGGGATCTCGGGCGGCCTGCTCGGCGCAGCCGGCGTGGTCAACAGCCTGCAGCTGTACGCCCAGGCGATCGAACCGCCGTCGTATGTCTGCGGCCCGACCGGCTCGACCTTCCATTCGGCGGCGATCCGCGTCAAGCTCAAGCTCGACCTGGTCACGCTGGCCCCGGTCACCGACACCCTGGTCGGCCTCGGCCTGCTGCAATCGGCCTCGATCGCGATCGGCAAGCTCGACGTCTACGTGGACGTGGCGCGCGGCGAAGGCAGCCTGGGCGCCGTGGACGCGGTGGCCAAGAGCGTCACCCTGCAGGTGGCGCCGGGCGTGGCCGACATCTACATCGGCAGCATCGACGACAGCGTATTCTTCAACCGCTCGAAGCGCATCCTGGATTCGGACGTCGGCTTCGGCACCATCGGCCAGCTGCAGGCCACCCTGGCGCTGGGCCTGGCGTCGGTCAACATCCCGCTCAAGGTCAAGAGCATCGTGCGCGGCGATGCGCCGTTCTCGCGCAGCGTGACGATGTCGGGCAGCTTCCCGCAGACCCGCACCGTCAGCACCAGCGCCGTGTTCGTCACCAACGCCGCCAACAGCCTGGTCAACAACCTGCAGATCGACAGCATGCCCCTGCTCGGCCTGCTGCAGGGCGTGGTCGAACCGCTGGTCAAGACCCTGGTCACCAAGACCATCACGCCGGTGATCGCGCCGGTGCTGAGCGGCGTCGCCGATCCGCTGTTGAAACTGCTGGGCATCGGCCTGGGCCAGATGGTGGTGACGGTGGAAGGCATCGGCCAGTCGTGCGACGATTTCAAGCTGAGCAAGACCGCGGACAAGGCCAACGCCACCCCGGGCGCGACCATCGTCTACACCATCAGGTACGAAAACACCGGCACCACCACGCTCAACGACCTGAAGATCAGCGACAGCACACCGGCCTTCACCACCTACGCCGACAGCAGCTGCGGCGCGCTGCCGGCGGGCCTGGCGACCTGCTCGGTGTCGGCAAAACCGGAACCCGGCGCCAACGGCAAGGTCGAGTGGGGCTTCACCGGAACCCTGGCGCCGGGGGCGTCGGGACAGGTCACGATTACCGTGACCGTGCAATAGTGCGCCACGATCAGCGACCGTAAGTTACAATCCAGAAATTAGTTACCACCTTTCACTATCGCGAAACGTGATAATTTGATAGATTGTTGACTTGCCCAGCTGTATTCACCCGCGCTGCCGCTTGCCGGATCGCGTAATGCATCGTGCGCCATGACCAATCCGGCATGGCGCTAGGGCTATTTACCTATGCACACGAACATCCATGACATCGCACAGTAATTCGCCCTCGGCACAGC
Organism: Massilia sp. YIM B02443; assembly: GCF_030411955.1. GTDB lineage: Bacteria > Pseudomonadota > Gammaproteobacteria > Burkholderiales > Burkholderiaceae_D > Telluria. The sequence continues at coordinate 181,057 of NZ_JASNRA010000009.1, read as the reverse complement.
AATCCGACCCCGCTTCTTCCGAAGTCTGCTCCACCAAGGAGGCCGCCAGCCTGCTGGGCGTATCGCACCGGACGGTGCAGCTGTGGGTCGAGAGCGGCGTCTTGCAGGCGTGGAAGACCGCGGGCGGCCACCGCCGCATCCTGCTGTCGTCGGTGCACCGGCTGGTGGCGCAGCGCAACCAGGCGGTGTCGGCCAACGCGCCGGCTGCGGCGGCGCCCGAGCCGGAAGCCGCCGCCGGCCGCCGCATCGTGATGGCCGACGACGACGCCACCCTGCTGCGCCTGTACGAGCTGGAAATCTCGGGCTGGGGCCTGGACGCCGAGCTGATCAAGGCGCGCGACGGTTTCGACGCCCTGATCCGGATCGGCGAGGCGCGTCCCCACCTGTTGATCAGCGACTTGAACATGCCGGGGATGGATGGTTTCCGCATGGTACGCACGCTTCGCGCCGATCCGCGTTATGGCAAGATGGCGATCGTCGTGATCAGCGGCCTCGACCGCGCTACCATCGCTTCGATGGGCTTGCCGGAAGACATTCCGGTGTTTTCCAAGCCGGTGCGGTTCGCCGAACTGCGCAAGACCGTGGAACAGATCTTCGGAGCCGGCGCGGAGGCAGGCGAGCAGCAATCAGGATAAAAACAACATGAACAACGAGCCGGACAGCACGCACCGTACCGCCTCTCCCCTGCCCCTGCAGCCAGCCGTCGCGCAAGCTGCGGTATTGCAGCCTGCGATGTTGCAGCCCGCGATCTTGCAGCCCGAAACTGTGCGTCTGCGCGCCCTGCAGGCGCTGCACCTGCTCGACACTCCGCCCGAGGAACGCTTCGATCGCATCACCCGCCTGGCCTGCCGCCTGCTGGACGTGCCGGTGTCGCTGATCGCGCTGGTCGACGCCGAGCGCCAGTGGTTCAAGTCGCGCGCCGGCCTCGACCTGCAGGAAACCTCGCGCGCCGATTCCTTCTGCACCTACACCATCCAGGACGAACACGGCCTGACGATCGAGGACACCCTGCTCGACCCGCGTTTCCGCGACAACCCGTTCGTGCAGGGCGCGCCGCACGTGCGCTCGTACGCCGGCATCCCGCTGGCCGCGCCCGACGGCAGCCGGGTCGGCGCCCTGTGCGTGATCGACAGCGCGGTGCGCCGCTTCGACGAAGGCCAGCTGCGCGCGCTGCGCGACCTGGCCGCGATCGCCGGCGAGGAATTGCGCGCCGGCGCCACCGGCCGCCCGGTGCTGGGCCCGGCCGGGGCCATGCCCTCGGGCTGGGAACGGGCGCTGGTGGCCAACCTGGCCGACGGCGTGCTGATGCTCGACGCCGACGGCGCCATCGTCGCCGCCAACCGCGCGGCGGCCGACATCTTCGGCGCCGACGCCGGCGCCGGCGCCCTGATCGGGCGGCCGGTGCATACGCTGCTCGAGGAAGACCCGGCGCGCCTGCGCGCCCACGGCCGCCTGCCCGAGGGCGCGCCGTGCGAGACCGGCGCGCGGCGCCTGGACGGCGCCCCGTTCCCGATCGAACTGTCGTATTGCGCCCTGCTGTGGGCCGGGCGCCCGATGTTCGCCGCCACCGTGCGCGACATCTCGGCGCGGCGCGCGCTGGAAGAGCGCAGCCGGCACCATTTCGCCACCGCCACCCACGAGCTGCGCACGCCAATGTCGAGCGTGCTGGGCTTTTCGGAACTGTTGCTCAAACGCGACTTCGATCCGGCTACCCAGCGCGAGCTGGTCGAGATCATCCACCGCGAAACCAGCCGCCTGGTCGAGCTGGTCAACCAGCTGCTGGACCTGGCGCGCATCGAGGCCGGCGGCAAGGAACAGCTCAAGATCGCCCCGGTGACGCTGCAGGCGCTGGTGGCCAGGACCCTGTCCGGGCTGGAAGGCCTGGGCCAGGCGCACCGCGTCAGCGTCGAGCTGGCCGAAGGCTTGCCGCGCCTGACGGCCGACGTCCAGAAGCTGCAGCAGGCGCTGACCAATATCCTCAGCAACAGCATCAAGTATTCGGCCCCGGATACCCCGATCGTGCTGGCGGCCGGCCTGGAAACCGGCGAGGGCCGGCGCGAGATCGCGATCCGGGTGCGCGACCGCGGCTACGGCATGACGCCCGCCCAGCAGAGCCAGGTGTTCGACGCGTTCTACCGCGCCGACCGCGACTCGAGCGTGCCCGGCAGCGGCCTGGGCATGACAATCCTGAAAGAAATCATCGACTTGCATGGCGGCCGCATCGTCGTCGAATCGGCGGTCGGGGTCGGCACCGAAGTTACCGTCTACCTGCCGGTAGCGGGCTGATCGGGCAGTCTGGCGAGCGCGGGTGTACCGCCCGCGCCACAAAAACCGCGCCGCTCGGCGCTTGCTCGACAGTAATTTCTTGGCGCTGCGGGTTTGCCTTGACAGGCAAATGTGAAACAGTAAAATCGGTAAATATGAAAATTGCCGATCACGAAGCAGTGGAACAGCCCGGCTACGACCGCGCCGCGTTCTGCACCACCCGCCAGGCGGCCGCGCGCATCGGCGTCTCGCACCGCACCGTCCAGATGTGGGTCGAGAACGGCACGCTGCGGGCCTGGAAGACCGCCGGCGGCCACCGCCGCATCGCCAACGACTCGGTCGAGTGCCTGCTCGAAGGCCGGCGCAACGCGCTGGCCGGGCACGGCGCCGCCGCAGGGGCCGGTTCCGCTTCCAGCGCCGCGTTGCGCGCCGCCGTCGTCGCCGCCGCCGCGGCCGCCTTTTCCAGCGCGGCCATCGCCGCCGTGCCCGAGGCCGCCACGCCTGTCGCGTCCATCGTCGCCACCACGCTTGCGCCCGCCGTCGAAGCGCCGCGCTCGGTCCTGATCGTCGACGACGACCCCATGCTGCTGCGTCTGTACGAACTTGAAATCTCGACCTGGGACATGAACATCGCCGTGCGCAAGGCCAGCAACGGCATCGAAGCGCTGGCCCAGGTCGGCCATGCCCGTCCCGACGTGCTGCTGAGCGACCTGCACATGCCCGGCCTGGACGGCTTCGGCATGATCCGCGCCCTGCGCGGCGACCCGGCCACCGCCACCTTGCCGCTGGTCGTGATCAGCGGCCTGGACCAACCAACCGTACTGTCGATGGGCCTGCCCGCCGACGTGACTTTCTTCACCAAGCCGGCGCCGCTGGCGGCTTTGCGCGCGGCGGTCACGTCGGCGCTGCCGAAGGCGGCCTGAGACCGGTTCAACACAACGCCCAAGGCGCCACCCGACGAGACAAACCATGACCGCGCATGCCATCCAGCCCGCGACCGCCATTGCCGAGCCTGCCGCTTCAGCCGCCGCCGCCGCTCCCGCAGTTGCTCCACTACCCGACAACGAAGCGCAGCGCCTCCAGGTCCTGCTCGACCTGAACCTGCTCGACACGCCGCCCGACGCCCGTTTCGACCGCATCACGCGCCTGGCGGCGCGCCTGTTCGGGGTATCGACGGCGCTGGTCAGCCTGATCGACGCCGAGCGCCAGTGGTTCAAGTCGCGCGTCGGCATGACGCTTCCCGAAACCCCGCGCGCCGCCTCGTTCTGCGCCCATGCCATCCTGCAGGACGACGTGATGGTGGTGCGCGATGCCTGCGAAGACGCACGCTTCGCCCACACCCCGATGGTGCAGGGCGACAACCCGGTGCGCTTCTATGCCGGTTCGCCGATCGCGGCCGGCGACGGCCACCGCATCGGCACCCTGTGCATCCTCGACCGCGTGCCGCGCGAATTCAACGACGAGGAACGCGTCCTGCTGCGCGACCTGGCCGGCATCGTCGGCAACGAAGTCGCCGCCATCGAACTGGGCATTGCGGCCGAGCGCCAGCGCCGCAGCGAGCACGCGGTGCGCGCCCTGCTCGACCACCTGCCGGACGGCGTGCTGCTGCTCGACGACAGCGGCGCCATCGTGTCCTGCAACGAAGCGGCTGAGCGCATGTTCGGCGCTCCCTGCACCGTGCTGGCGCGCCAGCCGGCGGCCAGCCTGATCGGCTTCGAGCCGGCCCCGGTGAAGCGCCACGACGGCAGCGGCCGGCGCGCCGACGGCACCCTGTTCGCGGCCGAGATCACGATCGCCGCCATGCCGCTCGACGGCCGCACCCACCTGGCGGTGGCGGTGCACGACGTCGCACCCTACCGCGCCGAGCAGGAACGGATGCGCGCCGCCAACGAGCGCCGCCACAATTATTTCCGCACCGCCAGCCACGAGCTGCGCACCCCGATGGCCAGCATCCTCGGCTTTTCGGAACTGCTGCTCAAGCGCGACTTCGACGCCGCCACCGGGCGCGAGCTGATGGACATCATCCACCGCCAGGCTACCCGCCTGATCAGCCTGGTGAACCAGATGCTCGACCTGGCGCGCATCGACTCCGGCGGCTCGAGCCAGCTGCACCCGGCCGCGCTCGACCTGCGCGAGGTGCTGGCCAAGATGCACGCCGCGCTGGAAGACCGGGCCCAGGCCGCGCGCCTCGACCTGCAGCCGGGCCCGGCGCTGCCGCGCGTGTTCGCCGACCCGCTGCGCATCCAGCAGGCGCTGCACAATATCGTCAGCAACGCGCTGGCTTATTCAGCGCCCGAGAGCCGGGTCGCGATCGCGCTCTCGCTCGACTCGCGCGACGGCCGTCCGGGCGTGCTGGCGACCGTGCGCGACCAGGGCATCGGCATGACGCCGGAACAGCGCGAGCAGGTCTATGACGCCTTCTGGCGCGCCGGCGCCCTGCCCGACGTCGCCGGCAACGGCCTTGGCATGACCATCGTGCGCGAGATCGTCGACCTGCACGGCGGCGTGGTCGAGATCGACTCGACGCCGGGCGGCGGCAGCCAGGTGGCGCTGTGGCTGCCGGCAACGGAAGGCGGTGCGGCGCGATGACGCAGGACGTGATGACCGGCAAGTTGAACCGGATTCTGGTGGTCGACGACCAGCAGGACCTGCGCCTGCTGATCCGCCTCAGCCTGCGCGCGCTGGGCGAGGTGGCACAGGCTGCCAGCGCCGAATCGGCGCTGGCCTTGCTGCACGAGAAGGCGCCGGATCTCCTGATCCTGGACGTGTGGCTGGGCGAAGGCATCAGCGGGCTGGCGCTATGCCGCCAGATCAAGGACGATCCACGCACGGCGGGCGTGAAGATCGTGCTGCTGTCGGCCTGCGGCCAGCAGAGCGACATCGCCGCCGGCATGGCGGCGGGGGCGGACTACTACATGGTCAAGCCGTTCAGTCCGGAAGTGCTGCTGGAGGCGGCGAAGGGCTTGCTGGAGGGGTAGAAGCGGCGCGCCGCGTCCAGCCTCGCGCGCTACGTTAGCGGCGCCGCAAGCGGCGCCCACCATCACACCTGCGCATCACACCTGCGGCGGCAGATCCACATGGAACGCCGTCCCGCCTCCCACCCGGTCCTCGAACCACAATTCCCCGCCGTGCTCGACCACGATCTGGCGGCTGATCGCCAGCCCCAGCCCCGAGCTGGCCTTGCGGTCGGCCCCGGCGTCGGCCTGGGCGAAGCGCTGGAAGATGCGCTCGCGGAAAGCGGGCGGGATGCCCGGACCGCGGTCGGCCACCGTGATGCGCAGGGCCTGTCCGTGCTGCGCCAGCGTCACTTCCACCGCGCTTTGCGGCGGCGCGAACTTGATCGCGTTCGACACCAGGTTCATCAGGACCTGAGTGATGCGGTCGCGGTCGACGCAAGCGTCCACCGTTTCCAGCCCCGGCGCGCAGCCGCTGTGCAGGCCGACCCGGGCGTCCTGGGCCTGGCCGCGCATCGCGCCCACCGCGTCGTCCACGATCGGATACAGCGGCTGCGGCCTCGGGTGCGCCGACAGGCGGCCCGATTCGATCTTTTCCACGTCCAGCATGTCGCCCACCAGCCGCACCAGGCGTTCGCAATGGCGATGGGCAATGTCGACCAGTTCCTGGATCTCGCCGTCGATCGGCCCCGCCGCACCGCTCTTGAGCAGGCCGAGCGAGGCGCGCATCGAGGTCAAGGGGGTGCGCAGCTCGTGCGACACGGTGGCCACCAGTTCGTTCTTCATCTGGTCCACGCGTTTGCGCAGCGAAATGTCGTGCAAGAAGATGCTGAAGAAGGTGCGCTCGCCGATGCCGGCGATGCCGGTCGTCATTTCGATCGCGAACTCCTCGCCTTTGCGGTTGGACACGGTGCGCTCGACGCGGCGGTTCAGCGCTCCGGTGTGGCCAGTGGTGCGGAATTCGCGGATCGCGCGCCGCAGCGAATCGTGATAGCGCGCCGGCACCACCAGCTCGGCCAGCGGGCGGCCGATCGCTTCATGGCGGCGCCAGCCGAACATGCGCTCGGACTGGGTGTTCCAGTCGGTGACGATGCCGTCCAGGTCCATGCCGATGAAGGCGTCGTGGGCGGTCTCGATGATGGTGTTGATGTGCTGGGCGTTCTGCTGCACGGTGGCCAGCGCCGAGGCCAGCTCGTGAGTGCGCTCGTGCACCCGGTGCTCGAGCGTCCGGTTCAGCTCTTCCAGCTCGCGGCTGCGCCCCATCATCTCGCCCATCATCATGTTCAGGGCGCTGGCCAGGCTGCGCACCTCGTCGTAGGCGCGCTCGTGCGGCACCAGCGGCGCTACCTGGCCGCTGCGGATCTGGTCGGCATATTCCTGCAGGCTCTTGATCGGATGGGTGATCCAGTTCGCCACCAGGGCGCCGGCGATCGAGAACAACACCGCCAGGCCGACACCGGTCCACAGCGCGTACTGGCCCATGCGATGCACCGGCGCGTAGGCGTTGGCGGCTTCCTGGCGCAGCAGCACGGTCCAGCCCATGCCGGGATAATCGGAATAGCCGGCGGTCTGGCTGTAGCCGACCAGGTATTCCTTGCCGTCATTCCATTTCTCTAAAACATAGCCGATGCCGCGCCCGCTGCGCGCCTGGCGCAGGCTGTGGGTGTCGACCGTCTCGCCCTGCAAGCCCTGCGGCCCGAGCAGCACCAGGCCGTTGGCGTCCACGATCAGCGCATCCACCGCGCGCCCGACCTGCAGCGGCTGGATCACCGAGCGTTCGACGTCGCGCGCCCACTGCCAGGACAGGTGGGCGCCCAGCACCGCGCGCGGCTTGCCGTCAGGGCCATCGACCGGGAAGGCGACGTCGACGAATCGCAGCGGTTCGCCGCCGGGCGCCGGCAGCAGCTTGGCCAGCAGCGCGGCCTCGTGCACGTCGCCGATGTGGGTGCCTTTCAAGGCATTTTTGAACCACGGGCGTGCGGATACATTGGAGCCCTGCAACAGACCGCGCGCCGACACCTGCACCGTGCCGTCCAGGCCGGCAAGCCCGAGCCAGCTGTAGTAGCCGTAGCTGCGGTGGGCGTCTTCCAGCATGCGGCGCTGCGACTCGAAGGTAGGGTTGGGGCCGAGGTCGCCGATGCGGCGCGCCAGCAGGTTGACTTCGCGATAGCGCTCGTACATGCCGCGGTCGAGCTTGTCGGCCGCCTGCTGGGCCAGTTCGCCCAGGCCGAAACCGATGCTCTGTTCGACGTGGTCGCGCGCCTCGTTCTGTACCAGGGTGACCAGGACGATCGTGAGGATGGCGCACAGGACCGAGGTGGCAAGCGCCATATAGCCGGCCAGACCGCGGGGCAGCAGGCGGCGAGGCAATGTTCTGACGGTCTGCATTCGCGAAACTATATTTGCAGAAATGTGTGATGAAGCGATTGTACGTGAAGAGTTTCCACACGAGAACTTGTTGCGTAGCCTGCCTGCCACAGCTAAGCAATAACACGTAGCCAGAAGATGGCGTTTGTGCATTCAACGTCGATGGCGGCTGCGAAATCGTGGCCGCCATAGCACATTTGCCCGCTCATCGGCGCCGAGCGATATTGATCGGATCGACATCGGCTACACATCGTTGATCGACAATCGAGGTGTCCGGCAACCCTGCCGGGCGGCGCGGGCGCTGGCGGGATGGCGCATGCCGGCGCCCCATGCGGCCGCTGCGCCACGGCCTTTCATGAATGAAAGGAAACATGATGGCCAACGATATCCAGCCCGGCGCCCTGGCCCACGAAACGCTGCAGGTGGGCGCGCGCCGCAGCGCCAGCACCTTCACCACCCGCGACGGCGTCGAGATCTATTTCAAGGACTGGGGCCGCGGCCGGCCGGTGGTGTTCTGCCATGGCTGGCCGCTGGGCGCCGACAGCTGGGAATCGCAGATGTTCCACATGGCCAACAACGGCTACCGCGCAGTGGCGCACGACCGCCGTGGCCACATGCGCTCCAGCCAGCCGTGGGACGGCAACGACATGGACCACTACGCCGACGACCTGGCGCAATTGATGGAACTGCTCGACCTGAACGACGTGTTCCTGGTCGGCTTTTCCACCGGCGGCGGCGAAGTGGCGCGCTATGTCGGCTGCCACGGCACCGGACGCATCGCGCGCCTGGCCCTGATCAGTGCGGTGCCGCCGCTGATGGTGCAGCGGCCCGACAATCCGGGTGGCGTGCCGCGCCAGGTATTCGACGACCTGCGCGCCCAGCAGCATGCCAACCGCGCCCAGCTGTTCCTGGACGTGCCGTCGGGGCCGTTCTACGGCTTCAACCGGCCCGGCGCCACGCCGTCGCCGGGGCTGGTGCAGTCATGGTTCCTGCAGGGGATGCTGGGCGGACACAAGAACACCTACGATTCGATCGCCGCATTTTCGGAAACGGATTTCCGTGAAGACTTGAAAAAGTTCGACAAGCCGACCCTGATCATCCATGGCGACGACGACCAGGTGGTGCCGATCGACGTCGGCGGACGTGCCTCCGGCAAGCTGATCCAGGGCGCGAAGCTGGTCGAATACCGAGGCGCGCCACATGGCTTGACTGAAACGCACAAGGATCGGGTGAATGCTGACCTGCTCGCCTTTGCACGAGGAGAAACCGTCGGATAAACAAGGATTCAGCATACAGCTGGCCGTTGTCAAACGGTCAGCTCAGACCCGGACTGTGCATTCATGCACAATGCTATCGCTCATCCATACGCCAGGATAGGCAGCTTCTATAGCTCAGCTATAAACGGGCTTTTTACGAAAAGCTATCGCTCATCCGTAAAGTGTTTGACGGGGAAATCTATCGCTCAGCTATATGACGCAGCGCATCAATTTTGCATTGCACAATGCAGTCCCATCGCCATCACGTCGAACAAAATTCTGCACACCGCGAAGCGAGCTCGGCCTTGCAAATATTAACAAAACTAAATTAACAAACATAAATAAATTTCTGCTGTTGCAATGACGCCGTCAGCGCCAGAGACAGGCGTGCGTTCATTGAAACTGCCGCGCTCCTGCTTAACCCGCGCTCAACATTAACGAAAATTAATCAATCTCTCACCCACTTTTAAGCTGGCGACGGGCATAGTCCAAGGTAGGGAAGAATACGTTCCCAACCTCGCAAACCGGACTCCATTAACATGCCCTCGACACCCCTTCCGCGCCGCCGCTCGCTGGCCGCCGGCGCCACCCTGGCTGCCCTGCTGCTGGCCGCTTGCGGTTCCGATCCGAAACCCGCCGCCCCCGCCATTCCCGAAGTCAGCGTGCTGACGATGCGCGCCGCCAACGTGCCGCTCAGCATTGAGCTGCCGGGACGCACAGCGCCATTCCTGCTGGCCGAAGTGCGGGCGCGGGTCGACGGCATCGTCCAGGAGCGCCGTTTCGTCGAGGGCGCCGACGTGCGCAAGGGCCAGCCGCTGTACCTGATCGACCCTGCCCCCTACCGCACCGCCCTGGCCAGCGCCGAAGCCCAGCTGCAGCGGGCCCAGGCCACGCTGCGCAGCAACGCGGCATTACTCAACCGCAACCGCGTGCTGGTGCGCGAGAACGCCGTCAGCAAGCAGGAATTCGAAAACGCCGAAGCCGCCCAACTGGAAGCCGCCGCCGAAGTCGCCGCCGCCAAGGCCGCGGTGGAAAGCGCGCGCATCAACCTCGGCTACACCAACGTGATCGCGCCGATCACCGGCCGCTCGAGCGTGTCGGCGGTGACCCAGGGCGCCTACGTCCAGGGTGGTTCGGCCACCCTGATGACCACCATCCAGCAGATCGACCCGATGTACGTCGACCTGCAGCAGTCGAGCGCCGAGGGCCTGGCCCTGCGCCGCGAGATCGCCGCCGGCCGCATCCGCATGGACGGCGCGGACGGCCAGGCCGTGCAGGTGAAACTGCAGCTGGAAGACGGCACCACCTACACCCGCAGCGGCACGCTGGAATACAGCGGCGTCACGGTCGACCAGGCCACCGGCTCGGTGACCCTGCGCGCGCGCTTCCCGAATCCCGAGCATCTGTTGTTGCCCGGCATGTTCGTGCGCGCCAGCGTCAGCCAGGGCGTGCGCCAGGACGTGATGCGCGTGCCGGTCCCGGCCGTGACGCGCACGCCCCAGGGCAGCGCCACCGTGATGCTGGTCGGCGCCGACAACAAGACGATCGTGCGCCCCGTCAAGACCGGCCAGCTGGTCGACGGCTACTGGCTGATCAGCGAAGGCCTGAAGGACGGCGAACGCGTGGTGGTCAGCGGCGTGCAGAAACTCAAGCCCGGCATCGCAGTCAAGGTACGACCGGAGGCGGCGCAGAATCCGGCCGCGCCGGCGGCCCCGGCCACTGCCGCCGATGCCCGGAACGGCGCCAACGCCGGAGCCCAGCAGGGATAAGCGACAATGCCAAAGTTCTTCATCCAGCGTCCGATCTTCGCGATCGTGATCTCGCTTCTCATCATGCTGATCGGTGGCATCGCCTTGTGGAAGATGCCGGTCGAACAGTATCCGCCGGTGTCGCCGCCGTCGGTCCAGATCCAGGCCACCTTCCCGGGCGCCTCGGCCGAGACCATGCAGAACACCGTGATCCAGGTGATCGAGCAGCAGATGACGGCGATCGACAACCTGCTCTACATGCAGTCGACCAGCGACGATACCGGCCAGTCGACCACCTCGCTGACCTTCGCCGCCGGCACCGACCCGGACATCGCCCAGGTGCAGGTCCAGAACAAGCTGCAGTCGGCCGTGCCGCGCCTGCCGAGCGAAGTCCAGCAATCCGGCCTGCGCGTGACCAAGTCGACCAGCGACTTCCTGATGGTGGCGGCGTTCGTCTCGGACGACGACAGCATGACCAAGTTCGATATCGCCAACTACGTGGCCTCGAACATCCAGGATCCGCTCAGCCGCATCCCCGGCGTCGGCAGCATGAACCTGTTCGGCACGCAGTACGCGATGCGTATCTGGCTCGATCCGGTCAAGCTCACCAAATACCAGCTGACCCCGATCGACGTGGCCGATGCGATCCGCGCCCAGAACGTCCAGATTTCCGGCGGCCAGCTGGGCGGCACGCCGGCGGTGCAAGGCCAGGCGCTGAGCGCCACCATCAACCAGGCAACGATGCTGCGCACGCCTGAACAGTTCAACCGGATCCTGCTGAAGGTGCAGCCGGACAGCTCGTCGGTGCGCGTCAAGGACGTCGCCCGCGTCGCCCTGGGTCCGGAAAACTACAACGTCGACGTGCGCTACAACGGCAAGTCGGCTTCGGGCCTGGGCATCCAGCTGGCGCCCAACGCCAATGCGCTCGACACCGCCGAACGCGTCCGCGCGCGCCTGGCCGAGCTGGGCGAATTCTTCCCGCCCGGCCTGCGCACCGTGTACCCGAACGACGTGACCCCGTTCATCGAAGTCTCGATCGAAGGCGTGGCGCATACCCTGATCGAGGGCATCGTGCTGGTGTTCCTGGTCATGTACCTGTTCCTGCAGAATTTCCGCGCCACCCTGATTCCGTCGATCACGGTGCCGGTGGTGCTGCTCGGCACCTTCGGCATCATGTCGGCGCTCGGCTTCACCGTGAACACGCTGTCGATGTTCGGGCTGGTGCTGTCGATCGGCCTGCTGGTCGACGATGCCATCGTGGTGGTCGAGAACGTCGAGCGCGTGATGCAGGAAGACGGCTTGCCGCCGAAAGAAGCGACCGTCAAGGCCATGGGCCAGATCACCAGCGCGCTGGTCGGCGTGGCGCTGGTGCTGTCGGCGGTGTTCGTGCCGGTGGCGTTTTCCAGCGGCACGGTGGGCGCGATCTACCGCGAATTCTCGCTGACGGTGGTGGCCTCGATGCTGCTGTCGGCCTTCATCGCCCTGACCCTGACCCCGGCGCTGTGCGCCACCATGCTCAAACCGGTGGACCCGAACCATCACGAAAAGAAAGGTTTCTTCGGCTGGTTCAACCGCGGCTTCGACCGCACCCGCGACCGCTACCTGGGCGGCGTCACCCGCATCCTCGGCCGGCGCGGCCTGTGGATGCTGGTCTACCTGGCGATGGTCGGCATCGTCGCGCTGCTGTTCGTGCGTTTGCCGAGCGGCTTCCTGCCCAAGGAAGACCAGGGCTATATGTTCGTCCAGGTGCAGACCCCGGCCGGCAGCACCCAGGAAGCCACCGGGCGCGTGCTGGAGGAGATCAGCCAGTACCTGCTGAATGACGAGAAGGCGATGGTCGACGCCACCTTCATGACCAACGGCGCTTCGCAGCCGCAACGCGGCCAGAACCAGGGCCGCCTGTTCGTGCGCCTCAAATCCTGGGACGAGCGCAAGTCTGACGATCTCAGTGTTTCCGCGCTGGCCAGCCGGGTCTCGGCGCGCTACGCCAACTACCAGGGCGCGGTGATCAATACCGTCGAGCCGCCGTCGATCCGCGGCCTCGGTTCGGCCACCGGCTTCAACCTGCAGCTGCAGGACCGCGGCGGCCTCGGCCACACGGCGCTGGCCGAGGCGCGCGAACGCCTGCTGGAATTGGCCCGCAACGAACCGGCGCTGCAGCGGGTGCGCTTTTCCGGCCAGTCCGACAACGCCACCTACAAGATCGAGATCGACCGCGAAAAGGCGGCGGCGCTGGGCGTCAACCTGACCGAAGTCGACCAGACCTTCTCGATCGCCTGGGGCTCGCGCTACATCAACAACTTCCTGGATACCGACAACCGCATCAAGCGCGTCTACGTCCAGGCCGACGCCCCGTTCCGCATGAACCCGGACGACCTCCGCCACCTGTACGCCCGCAACGGCGCCGGAGAAATGGTGCCGTTCTCCAGCTTCGCCACGGCGCGCTGGGCCTGGGGCTCGCCGGCGATGGCGCGCTACAACGGCATCGAGTCGGCCGAGATCCAGGGCCAGCCGGCGCCCGGCTACAGTACCGGCGAAGCGATGGAAATCATGGAACGCCTGGTCGGCCAGCTGCCGCAAGGCATCGGCTTCGAATGGAGCGGCATCTCGCTGCAGGAGTCGCAGGCCGGCGCCCAGGCCCCGCTGCTGTACGCGCTGTCGATCCTGGTGGTGTTCCTGTGCCTGGCGGCGCTGTACGAAAGCTGGGCGATCCCGATCTCGGTGATCATGGTGGTGCCGATCGGTGTGCTCGGCGCCCTGGCCGCCGCCACCCTGTTCGGCATGGAAAACGACGTGTTCTTCCAGGTGGGCTTGCTCACCACCATCGGCCTGTCGGCCAAGAACGCGATCCTGATCGTCGAGTTCGCGCGCGAACTGCAGATGCAGGGCATGGGCGTGGTCGAGGCGGCGCTGGAAGCGGCCAAGGTGCGGCTGCGCCCGATCATCATGACCTCGATGGCCTTCGTGCTGGGCGTGACCCCGCTGGCGTTGTCCAGCGGCGCCGGCTCGGGCAGCCAGAACGCGCTGGGCATCGGCGTGATCGGCGGCATGATGACGGCAACCTTCCTGGCCACCTTCCTGATTCCGCTGTTCTACGTCTTGATCGCGGGGCGCAGCAAGCCGCCGGTCCATCCGGATGCGCCGGATGCGTCGGACCAACCGGAAGGCAAGCAAGCCCCAGCCGAGGATAGAATGCCGGTAACGCCTTGAGGATGCCTTGAAACTGTTACTCGTCGAAGACAATGAGCGTGTGGCGCGCTTCGTCACCAAGGGCTTGAGCGAAGCCGGCCACACGGTGCGCCATGCCGACAACGGCCGCGACGGCATGGTCCACGCGGTCAGCGAGCCGTACGACGCGATCGTGATGGACCGCATGCTGCCGGGCGGCATCGACGGCCTGTCGATCATCGAAGCCCTGCGCCAGCAGGGCAACCGGATCCCGATCCTGATCCTGTCGGCGCTGGACGGCGTCGACGACCGCATCCGCGGACTGCGCGCCGGCGGCGACGATTACCTGACCAAGCCGTTCGCCTTCGGCGAACTGCTGGCGCGCCTGGACGCGCTGCTGCGCCGCTCGCAGGTGCAGAGCGTGGACACGGTGATGACGCTGGGCGACCTGACCGTGGACATGCTGGCGCACCGCGTCACCCGCGCCGGAAAACCGGTGGCGCTGCAGCCGCGCGAATTCAAGCTGCTGGTGTACCTGCTGCGTCACGCCAACCAGGTGGTGACGCGCACCATGCTGCTGGAAAACGTCTGGGACTATCACTTCGACCCGCAAACCAACGTCATCGACGTCCACATCAGCAAGCTGCGCCAGAAGATCGACGCCGGCTTCGCCATGCCGCTGCTGCGCACCGTGCGCAATGCCGGCTACATGCTGACCGACCAGCCATGAGCGCCGTTCTGGATGCCAAGGCGGCGCCGGTGCGCCGTCCATTTTTGTTGCGACTGTTGCGTCTGCCCGGCTTTTCGGCGCGCACCATCGCCATCGGCTACGCCATCGTCACCCTCTTGGTGCTGGGCATGTTCGCCGCGCCCCTGTGGTACGTGTGGCACACGAATATCCAGCAGGTACGTACCGAGCTGATCCGCGCCGATGCCCACCACCTGTCGAACCTGTTCGAACGCCAGGGCCCGCCGGCGCTGGCGGCGGCCATCGACAGCCAGGTGCACGGCGTCAACGACGGCGTGCGCAAAATCATGCTGTTCATGGCGCCCGACGGCACCCGCCTGGCCGGCAACCTGCCGGAGTGGCCCGAGGGCGTGCCCAACCGTGACGGCCTGTGCCAGGTGACGATCCGGGTCGACGGCGTCGAGCGCAACGTCGAGCTGGTGCGCACCACGCTGGAAGACGGCTACCTGCTGCTGGTGGCCAGCAACCTGGACCGCTTCCAGAAACTCGAGCGCCTGTTCGCCTACGGCCTGCTGGGCTGCGGACTGGCGGTGCTGCTGAGCGCGGCGCTGGGCGGAGTGCTGATCCGGCGTGCGCTGCTGGCGCGGGTGCAATCGATCAGCCAGACCAGCGCCTCGATCATCGAGGGCAAACTCTCGCACCGCCTGGCCGAGCCGCACGACGGCGACGAACTGCAGCAGCTGACGCGCACCGTGAACCGCATGCTGGACCAGATCGAGCACCTGGTGACCGGGGTGCAGGACGTCTCGAACGCGATCGCGCACGACCTGAGGACGCCCCTGTCCGAACTGCGCGCGCGGCTGGAAGAACTGTCGGTGGCGCGGCCCCCGAGCGAGGAAACCTTCGCCGAGATCGACGCCGCCATCGACGACGTCGACCGCGTGATGGGCATCTTCAACGCCCTGCTGCGGCTCAGCGAGATCGACAGCGGCAGCCGGCGCGGCGGTTTCGTGGCGGTCGACCTGGCGGCGCTGGCCGCCGAAGTCACCGAGTTCTACGCGCCGGTGGCCGAGCTGAAGGACATCACGCTCGGCTTCGACGGCCCGGCCAGCCTGCCGACCGTGGGCGACCCGGTGCTGCTGGCCCAGGCGCTGGGCAATATGGTGGACAACGCGCTGAAGTATGCGCCGGTGCGCGGCGCGATCGCGATCCGGGCGCGCCGGGTCAATGCCCAGACCGTCGAGATCGTGGTGACCGACAACGGCCCCGGCATCCCCGAACACGAACGCACGCGCGTGATCGAGCGCTTCTACCGCATGGACGCCAGCCGCGGCACGCCGGGCGTGGGCCTGGGCCTGAGCGTGGTGTCGGCGGTGGCGCGCCTGCACGGCGGCGCGCTGGTGTTGGAAGACAACTATCCGGGCCTGCGCGCGTCGCTCAGGCTAAGCACGACGTGATACTGTCGGCGGCGCTGGTGTGCGCCAGCCCGATCCTGTGCCGGCTGGCGACGCGCCGCTGACCAGCGCTAGCGCCGCCTTGCTTCCTGACTTGCTTTACGCGGGGCTTCGTAACGCAGCGCATCGACCAGCAGCGAAAACGCCGGCGAGGCGTGGTGCCGGCTCGGGTAGTACACGTGGTACCCGGGAAAGGTCGGCGACCAGTCGGCCAGCACCTGCACCAGGCGTCCGGCCTCGATATATTCCTGCACCATGTCGGCCGGCAGCAGCGCCACGCCCATGCCGTCGAGCGCGGCGCGCAGGCGCGGCGTGGTGCTGTTGAAGGTCAGCTGGCCGTCGACGCGCACGTTCAGGGCCTGCCCTTCCTTCTCGAACTCCCAGGCATACAAGCCGCCGCGCGTCGGCAGGCGCAGGTTGATGCAGTTGTGGCGCACCAGATCGTGCGGCGTGCGCGGCGCCGGATGCGCGGCGAAATAGGCCGGCGCGCCGACCACCAGCATGCGCAGGTCGGGACCGATGCGCACCGCGATCATGTCCTTGGCCACCTGGTCGCCCAGGCGCACGCCCAGGTCGTAGCGTTCGGCCACGATGTCGGTCAGGCCATAGTCGATGGTCAGCTCGACCTTGATGTCCGGGTAGGCGGCCAGGAAGGGTTTGAGCTTGGGCCACAGCACGCAGTTGGCCGCGTGCTCGGCGGTGGTGATGCGCACCGTGCCGGCCGGCCGGTCGCGGAACTCGCCCAGCGCCGCCAGCCCGGCCTCGATGCCGTCGACGTGCGGCGCCACCGTTTGCAGCAGCCGCATGCCGGCCTCGGTCGGGGACACGCTGCGCGTGGTGCGGGTCAGGAGGCGGATGCCGAGGCGCGCTTCCAGCTTGCGCACGGTGTGGCTGAGGGCCGATTGCGACAGTCCCAGCTGGGCCGCGGCGCGCGTGAAACTGCCTTCGCGCGCCACGGTCAGGAAGGCGATCAGGTCGTTGAAATCTTGGCGCATTCATGAATCCGGATCATAGGAACATCCCGATCTTAGCAGCTTATCGGGGTAATCGTGCGCGCCTAGAATGGTCCCGTCACCAACGATCCATGAAAGGAAACCCATGAAAACTCCTCTCACCCAGGCCCTGGCCGCGGCCACCCTGCTGGCCGCCGGCGGCGCCGATGCCGCCGAACGCAAGGAGGCGCAGCAGGTGGTGCGCGCCGGCAGCCAGGCGTCCAGCGCCGGGCCGGAGGCCAACTTTACCGGCCGGGTAAAAGTCGAGATGCTGTGGCCGAGCAATGAGCGCAGCCAGGCCTCCGGCGCCTACGTCAGCTTCGAGCCGGGCGCGCGGTCGGCCTGGCATACCCATCCGTCGGGCCAGCGCCTGCTGGTAACTGCCGGCACCGGGCTGGTGCAGGAATGGGGCAAGCCGGTACAAGAGATCCACGCCGGCGACACGGTCTGGTGCCCGCCCGGCATCAAGCACTGGCACGGCGCCGCGCCGGGCACGCGCATGACCCACCTGGCCGTGACCGGCATGGCCGACGGCAAGGGCGTCGAATGGCTGGAAAAGGTCAGCGACGAGCAGTACAACGCGCGCTGAGCAACAACTAGCTGGCGGAATCGCGGAATTTATGTGGAATGCATTATTACTTCAAAAAGGCATATTCATTTCTATAGACAGGTAATTTGACTTGCTATCACGAAGAAGGAACATGCTAATCTAGCTAGACACATTTGAAAGATGCGTCGATTCAGCTTTCAGCCCAGCAGCCCGTCCGCTTCGTATTCCAATAACAAAGGAGATAGCATGCTCAAGCTTGTCAGCCTCAACAAGTCATTCACTGCGGGCGAGGTCAGGACGACCGCCCTCGACCGCGTTTCGCTGGAGATCGCGGCCGGCGAATACGTTGCCGTCACCGGCCCTTCCGGGTGCGGCAAGTCGACCCTGCTGTCGGTGCTGGGCATGTTCGAGACCGGCGACAGCGGCCAGTACTGGTTCGACGGCCAGGACATCGCCGGCTGGAGCGAGATGAAGCTCAACGAGCTGCGGCGCGGGCGCATCGGTTTCATCTTCCAGGACTTCAACCTGCTGGAAGAGCTGAGCGTGGCCGAGAACGTCGAACTGGCGCTGAGCCATGCCAACGTGCCGCGCCAGCAGCGGCGCGCGCGGGTGGCGGCGATGCTCGACAAGCTCGGCGTCGGCCACCGCGCCGGGCACCGCCCATCACAGCTGTCGGGCGGCCAGCAGCAGCGGGTGGCGATCGCGCGCGCGCGGGTGGCGGCGATGCTCGACAAGCTCGGCGTCGGCCACCGCGCCGGGCACCGCCCATCACAGCTGTCGGGCGGCCAGCAGCAGCGGGTGGCGATCGCGCGCGCGCTGGTGGCGCGCCCCGCCCTGCTGCTGGCCGACGAACCGACCGGCAACCTCGACACCGCGCACGGCAACGAGGTAATGCGCCTGCTGCGCCAGATCAACGACGAAGGCACCACCGTGGTGATGGTCACCCACTCACCCGGGCACGCCGCCCAGGCCGGACGCACGGTGCGCCTGCTCGACGGCCGCATCGTCGCCGACGCCGTGGCCCCGAGCGCGGCCCCGAGCGCCACCGCGGCCCTGGCGCAGGTGGCGCCATGAGACCCGACGACTTCCGCATCGGCCTGCGCCACCTGGTGCGCCAGCCCGGCTACAGCGCCATCGCCATCCTCGGCCTGTCGGTCGCCTTCGCCGCCTGCCTGCTGCTGCTCGGCTACGTGCAGTATTCGTGGCGCTACGATGCCCACGTGCCGCGGGTAGAGCAGATCTACGTGGTCAAGCAGCGCTTCAACGTCGACCCGGTGGCGCCCTGGTTCGACCAGGCCCCGCTGCTGCTGCGCGCGACCGCCTTGAAGACCCCGGGCGTGGTCGACGCCACCGCCTTCTTCCGCGCCGACGTCCCTACCGTGAAAGTCGGCAGCACCCTGCACAAGATGCCGAGCCTGCTGGTGCTGCCGCGCTTCGCCGAGGTGCTCGGATTGCGCGCGCTCGAGGGCGACCTCGACGCGGCATTGAACCGGCCCGAGGGCCTGGTGCTGACCCTGACGACCGCGCAGCGCCTGTTCGGCACGCCGCGCGCACTCGGCCGCACGGTGCAGATCGGCGACAAGGCGCTGCGCGTGGCGGCCATCGTGCCGGACACCCCGGCCAACACCACGATTCCGTTCGAGGCCCTGTATGGCGTGAACTCGGTGCTGAACGATCCCGTGATGCGCAGCGAGCTGCAGACCGGCGAACGCGGCGCCTGGGGCCGCCTGCTGCTGCGCATCGACAACCCGGACGCCGTGCCGCAGGTGGCGGCGGCGCTGCAGCGCACCCTCGATACCGCCCCTGCGGTCCAGGGCGTGCCGCCCGACGTGCGCGCGCGCCTGGGCGGGCGCCGGGTGATGGACCTGGCGCTGTCGCCGCTGCGCGAAGCGTATTTCGACCGCGACGTGGCGCGCAACCCGGTCTCGCCGCCAGGCGACCGGGGCGACCGCGCCACCGTCACCGGACTGGCGCTGGTAGCGCTGCTGATCCTGGCCATCGGCGCCATCAACTACGTCAACCTGGCCACCGTGCGGGTGCTGCGGCGCCAGCGAGAAATCGGCATGCGCAAAGTGCTGGGCGCGAGCGCGCGCCAGATCGTGCTGCAGTTTTTGGCCGAGTCGCTGCTGGTGGCGCTGCTGGCCACGGTGCTGGGCCTGCTGCTGGCCTGGCTGGCGCTGCCGCTGTTCGCCGAGCTGGTCAACCGCAAGCTGGAGCACCTGTTCGCGCCGGCCAACGTGGCCGCGGCGCTGCTCATCGGCGTCGTGCTGGGCCTGGTGGCCGGCCTGCAGCCGGCCTGGACCGCGCTGCGGGTGCGTCCGGCCCAGGCCCTGGCCGGGCGCGCCAACACCGAATCGCGCGCCGGCGCCCGGTTGCGCAAGGCGCTCACCGTGCTGCAGATCGCGACGGCGGTCGGCCTGGCCAGCCTGGCCATGGCCATCGCGCTGCAGACCCGCTTCGCGGTCAACGCCTCGCCCGGCTTCGACGCCGCGCCGCTCCTGATCGTCGACCTGCCGCAACGCGGCAAGAAGAACGAGGCGGTGCGCGGCTTCATGGCGGAACTCGGCCAGCAGCCGGGCGTGCACAGCCTAGTGCTGTCCGAGCACGTGGTCGGGCGCACCGGCAATGGCCTGATCCAGGACATCAAGCGCGACGGCGGCGCCAGCGTCTCGGCCGAAACCAAGATGATCGACACCAATTTCTTCGAGGTGTACAAGCTGAAGCCGGTGGCGGGACGCCTGTTCGATCCGCGCCTGGACGGGGAAAATGCCATTGGACCGGTCGTGATCAACGCCATCGCCGCGCGCCAGCTCGGTTTCGCCACGCCCTCGGCCGCGGTCGGACAGACACTGCTGCATCCGGGCGAGGACGGCAAGCTGGTGCCGTACCGGGTGCTCGGCATCGCGCCGGAACTGCGCTTCCGTTCGCTGCGCGACGAACCGCGCGCCACGCTGTACGTGCTCAATACCGACTGGGCCAGCGTGCTGAGCGTGCGCAGCACGACCGCGGTGCGCGACGCCGAACGCGCCGTGGCGGCGCTGTGGAACCGCTATTTCCCGGACGCGATCATGCACACCGAGCGCGCCGGCGAGGTCTTGGGCGCGAACTATGCCGACGACACCCGCCTGGCGCGGCTGCTACTGCTCGCAACCCTGATTGCGCTGGCGATCACCGCCTTCGGCATGTATGCGCTGTCGGGCTCGATCGTGCAGCGGCGCGCGCGCGAGATCGTGCTGCGCAAACTGTATGGCGCCGGGCGCGCCCGCATCGCCGCGCTGCTGGGACGCGAACTGGGCATGCTGATAGCCGTGGCCGCCGTGCTCGGCCTGCCGCTGGCCTTCATCGCCATCGCCCGCTACCAGGCCGGCTTCGTCGAGCATGCGCCGCTGGTGCAGGCGATGCCGTGGCTGGCGCTGTGCGGGGTGGCGCTGGTGACGCTGCTGGCGACGCTGCGCCACGCCTGGCAGGCGCTGACCATGCGTCCGGGGCGGCTACTCAGGTAACGGCGACGGCGCCGAGGCGCTCCATCAGCAAGCGCCGGTTGAGCAGCCCGGTCAGCACGTCCTAGAACGCCAGCCGGTGAATCGACTGCTGCGCCGTGCGCCTTTCGCTGATGTCGCGGCTGACCACCACCCGGTGGCTGTCACTTTCGCCGCTGCGTATGAAGGGCATTACTTCGAGCTCCACCCAGAACGCCTCGCCGGCCCGGGTGCGCGTCATCATCTCGGCCTTGGCCGAGGCGCCGCCCACCATCGCCTGCGCCAGGCGCGCCACCGCGGCCAAAGCCAGCTCGAGTTCGCCCAGCGAACGCGCCAGGCCGCAGCAGCGTGCTGCAGGTCAGCGCCAGGATCACGCTCACGGTGCTGTAGTTGATCGCGGCCGCCGGCGAGGCCTTGAGCGGCGCGTCGCCCCACCCCGGCACGCTCAGTTCGTCGAGAGCGCGCCAACCAGCAGCACCACCGACAGCAGCGAAGAGAAGATGCGTTCGCGCCAGCCGGCGATATGGGTGATGGTATTCAAGCGGGACGCGCGTATGCGAGCAAAGACCGGCAGCCCCGTGCGACGGAGCGGAATTGCGCGGCGGCCGTCGTCGCGGTTTTTTTCCTTCGGACCGTGCTGCAGGTGGTTTTTTGAACGCATTGCATGGGAGAATTGTTCAATCATTTCTTCCTGGGAGGATGCGCGATGCGCAAACCGCTTAGCCGTTCCCGGGCCGGGTCTGGTTCCGCGCCGCGTGCGCTGACCCGCGCCATGGCCGTGCACGATATGCGTGCTCGCCTGCTGCGCGAAGGTTTTCCGCGCATCCAGATGTTCATCCTGGTGTCGCTGACCGCACTGGCCGGCTTCGGCGCATCGGTGGCGTTGCTCGCCGCTGGCATGGACACGATGGCGCTGCGCTATCTGCTGTCGGTCGGGGTGGCGTATGTCGTGTTCCTGCTGCTGCTGTGGCTGTGGCTTCACACCAGCGCGGCGGATTATCTCGACGTCGCCACATCCGGCGGCACTGGCGGGGACACCGGGACAGCACACGGGCCGGCCGGATTCAGCGGCGGCGGCGGCAGTTTCGATGGCGGCGGCGCCAGTGCGAACGTCGACTTCAGTGCAAGCGACAGTGGCATCGGCGCCATCGCCGAGAAGCCGCTCGAAGCCATCGGGCAAGCTGAAGAAGCCGCACTGCCGCTGGCCGTGCTGCTGCTGGTGCTCGGCATTGCGCTGTCGTCGCTGTTCGTGATCTGGTCGGCCCCGGTGTTGTTCGCCGAGATCCTGGTCGACGCCCTGCTCGCCGCCGGCCTGTACCGGCGTTTGCGTTTGCTCGACCAGCGCCACTGGATGGTGGCTGCGCTGCGCCATACCGCGATCCCGTTCCTGTTGACGGCGCTGGTGGCCGCCGGCGCAGGCTGGGGCATGCAGCAATACGCGCCCGCTGCGGCGTCGCTCGGCCAGGTGCTTTCCGGCCGCTAGCCAAACGGCAGCGGATATTGCTCGGGCATTATCGCCGGCCCGCACCTTAACTTCCCTACGCAAACTAAGCACATCGCCCGGGATGCGCCGCCTGGCGTCTTCCAGCGACGAAGCCGCTGCGTGCCAAACCGCGCGCCGATTGGTCAGAGAGTGGAGAAGTACTGCGCCGCCGACGGACGCGCGCGCGGCGCCTTGTTTGAGGCCGCGGTGCCGACGCCGATAAAGCACACCGCCTGCTCGTGCGCTTCCAGCCGCAGCAGGCGCCGCATGCCGGCGCTGTCCATGGCGGCGCCGCTGGCCAGGCCGCTGGCAAAGCCGAGCGCCTGCGCGCCGACCAGCACGTTCTGGATCGCGCAGCCGAGCGAGACCAGCTTTTCGTTCTTGGGAATGGTGGTGGCGTCCGGGTTGTCGCGCGCCAGCGCCACCAGCAGGCATGGCGCGTGGAAGGCCTTGGCGCGCGCCGCCTCCAGTGCCTCGGGGGCGGCCGCCGGGTCGCGCTGCAGCAGCGCCCCGGCGAACACCTCGCCCAGCGCGTCGCGCCGCTCTTGCGGGATCAGGATGAAGCGCCACGGCAGCAGCAGCCCATGGTCGGGCGCGTGCGCCGCCATCCCGACGATGCGCTGCAGTTGCGCCGCGTCCGGTCCCGGCGTGACCAGCCGGCGCAGGGAAACGTGGCGGCGCGCCGCCACGACGC
>NZ_JASNRA010000009.1:0-157846 GCF_030411955.1 Massilia sp. YIM B02443 | reverse complement strand
CCCCCCCCCACGACGCTCCAGTAATCGTCAGTCAGGGGGAGTTCATTGCTCGTCATGTGCTGTTCCAAGGCGCCGCGTCATGCGGCGCGCCCAGTATAGCGGCTCGCGCACGCCGCCGTGCGCGGCTGGCGCTCAGCTACCACTCAGCTGCCGAAATAACGTCCGGCGCGGTGCCAGGCCATGACCATGCTGCTCATCGCCACCGCCGACAGCGCCGACCACCCCACCAGTTGCGGCGCCACCAGCGCCAGCGCCACCAGCAGGATCACGGCGTCGATCATCACCTGCGTGCGGCCGGCGTTGATGCCGTACTTCTTCTGCAGCCACAGGGTGACGATGCCGGTGCCGCCGACGCCGGCGCCGTGGCGCGCCAGCGCCAGGATGCCCATGCCGCAGAAGGTGCCGCCGGCCAGCGCCGCCACCGCCACGTGGACGTGGCCGATCACCAGCACGTGCGGCACGGCTTTGAGCAGCAGCATGATGGCCACGCTGCCGGCCAGCGACTTGACCGTGAACAGCGGTCCCATGAACAGGTAGCCGAACAGGAAGAACGGCACGTTGATCAGCATGAACAGCAGGCCCACCGGCATGCCGCTGAAGTAGGACGACAGCAGCGCGATGCCGGCCACCCCGCCCGTGATCAGGCCGGCCGCCTGCAGCAGCACGATGCCGGCGGCGACGAACAGCACGCCGACCGCGATGCCGTAGACGTCGTCCAGCAGGCTATGCGGTTTCACGGGCAAGGGACGGGGTGCGGTCGAAGGTGCCGAAGAAGGCGTCGGCCCCGGAAAGGCAGCCTGCCGCGTCATTGCGCGCGCTCCTGCACCACGGCGCACAGGACGCCAGGGACGGTGGACACGGCGCGCTCGGGGCGGGACGAACGCTTCGGCAGCGCGGCGGACAGGCAGGTCTGGTTCATGTTGATCGGTGTTCTGAGGGTGGAACGCGATGGCAGTTGGCGTTCCTGGCCGGTCCGGGTGGTGCCGGGAGCCTGGTCGCCGCGCCAGTCCCGGTTGGGGGCTGGACGCCATCTTGCGCGAAAGCGCCGCCATTATCGCTTATGTTGCGGCGCAATGTCGATACAGAACACGTTTGAACCCTTGAACTGTGGTGCGGCGGCAGGATATTCCACCTGACTGTGCGGCGTCGCACCATCCCGGTGCGGCGCCGCACCCGATTGATGCTGAACGGCTCAGACCATGATCAGGCAGTGAGCTGCCGCATCTGCGCGATCAGGTCGGCCTTGCCTTCGAAGCCGATGCCGGGCAAGTCCGGCATGGTGATATAGCCGTTCTCCACCTTCACGCCATCCGGGAAGCCGCCGTAGGGTTGGAACAGGTCCGGATACGACTCGTTGCCGCCCAGCCCCAGGCCGGCCGCGATGTTCAGCGACATCTGGTGCCCGCCGTGCGGGATGCAGCGGCTGGCGGACCAGCCGTGCTGGCGCAGCATGTCGAGCGTGCGCAGGTACTCCACCAGGCCGTAGCTCAGCGCGCAGTCGAACTGCAGCCAGTCGCGGTCCGGGCGCATGCCGCCGTAGCGGATCAGGTTGCGCGCGTCCTGCATCGAGAACAGGTTCTCGCCGGTGGCCATCGGCTTGTCGTAGTAGTTGCGCAGGGTCGCCTGCAGCTCGTAGTCGAGCGGGTCGCCGGCCTCCTCGTACCAGAACAGGTCGTACTGCGACAGCGCCTTGGCGTAGCGGATCGCGGTATCCAGGTCGAAGCGGCCGTTGGCGTCCACCGCCAGCTTCTGGCCGTCGCCCAGCACGCTGAGGATCGCGTCGATGCGGCGCAGGTCGTCGTCGAGCGAAGCGCCGCCGATCTTCTTCTTGACCACCGTGTAGCCGCGGTCGAGGTAGCTGCGCATCTCGTCCTTGAGCTTTTCGTGGTCCTGGCCCGGGTAGTAATAGCCGCCGGCGGCGTAGACAAAGATCTTCTTGTCTGGCGTGCCGTTGCCGTAGCGTTCGGCCAGCAGCTGGAACAGCGGCTTGTCGGCGATCTTGGCGGTCGCGTCCCACACTGCCATGTCGATGGTGCCGATCGCCACCGAACGCTCGCCGTGGCCGCCCGGCTTTTCGTTGGTGAACATGGCGGCCCATACCTTGTGCGGGTCGAGATTATTGCCGCTGTCGTCCAGCAGCGAAGCCGGGTCGGCTTCCAGGATGCGCGGGATGAAGCGCTCGCGCATCAGTGTCCCCTGGCCGTAGCGGCCATTGGAATTGAAGCCGTAGCCGGTCACCGGGCGGCCGTTGCGGATCACGTCGGTGACTACCGCGACGACGCTGAGCGTCATCTTGCTGAAGTCGATGTAGGCATTGCGGATCGGGGAACTGATCGGGACCGTCTTTTCGCGGATCTCGACGATTTTCATGGGGTCTCCTTGGGGTTCGCTGTGTGCAGCGAGTAATGATCGAGCCACCAGATTATTCGCTTCCAGCGCGGTTATGATTCAGGATTTCTCACATCATTCTTCACCCAAAGTGAAAAGCGACCTCGCCTCCCACCTCGAATTTTTCGTGCTGCTGGCGCGCCACGGCAACCTGTCGGCGGCGGCGCGCGCGCTCGACCTGACGCCGCCGGCCGCCACCAAGCGCCTGGCCCAGCTCGAGGAAGGGCTGGGCGTGCGCCTGGTGAACCGCACCACCCGCACCAGCAGCCTGACGCCGGAAGGCGAAACGTATTTGCACTACGCCACCCGCATCCTGGCCGAGCTGCGCGAGATGGAAGACGCGGTGGCCGCCACCCGCTCGGTGCCGCGCGGACGGCTAACGGTGAACGCTTCGCTCGGGTTCGGGCGCACCGCGATCGCGCCGATCGTGTCCAGCTTTGCCGCGCGCTATCCGCAGGTGGAGGTGCAGCTGGACCTGAGCGACCGCCCGGTCGACCTGGTGGCCGACGGCGTCGACCTGGCGATCCGCTTCGGCGCCCCGCCCGACCAGCGCTTGGTGGCGCGCCGCATCATGTCCAACCGGCGCTTCCTGTGCGCCGCGCCGCGCTACCTGGAACGCCACGGCACGCCGGCGCGGCTGGCCGACCTGACCGCGCACCAGTGCATCATCCACCGCCAGAACGACGAGGCGCACGGGGTCTGGCGCCTGGAGCATGAGGGTCACATCGAAACGGTGAAGGTGCAGGGCCGGCTGGCCTCGAACGACGGCGACATCGCGCTCGGCTGGGCGCTCGACGGCCACGGCATCCTGATGCGCTCGGAATGGGACCTGGCGCGCTACGTCGACAGCGGACGCCTGGCCGTCGTGCTGCCGCAATACGTGCAGCCGGCGGCCGACCTGTTCGTGGTCTACCCGAACCGGCAGCACCAGTCGGCGCGCACGCGGGTGTTCATCGACTTCCTGGTCGAGCAGCTCGGGCCCGGGTCCGGCGCCCGGATCAGGATTACGTCGCCAGCATGACGGCGGCGGTGCCGACCAGCACCGCACAGAACAGCCAGCGCAACAGCGGCGCCGGCAGCTGGTGCGCCAGGTGCACGCCCCACGACACGCTCAGCACCCCGCCCAGCGCCATCGGCAGGCCGGTCTCCCAGTCCACCTGCCCGGCCTGGCCGTAGGTGGCCAGCGCAATGAAGGCGCCCGGCACCACCAGCGCCAGCGCCGTGGCCTGGGCGCGCGTCTGGCGCATGCGGAACAGGCTCACCAGGGCCGGCACCACCACCAGCCCGCCGCCGATGGTGAAGAAGCCCGACATGGCGCCGCTGGCCATGCCGATCACCGGCAGCAGCGGACGCGGGATCGGTTTGCCCGGTTCGTCGTGCGCCACCGCCCTGCCCTTGGGCCAGCCGAAGTACAGCGCCAGCGCGATCAGGAACAGCGCGAAGGCCAGGTGCAGCACGTCGGCGTCGATGCCGACAGCGAAGCGCGCGGCCAGGTAAGTCGTCACCATCGAGAACACGCTGATCGATGCCACCGAGCGGAAGTCGACCGGGTTTTTCTGGTGGTAGCGCAGCAGGCCGAGCAGCACGTTGGGCGCGATCATCACCAGCGCCGTGCCCTGGGCCAGGTGCTGGTCCATGCCATACAGCAGGCCGAGTATCGGAATCGCGATCAGGCCGCCGCCGATGCCGAGCATGCCGCCGGCGACGCCGAGCGAAGCGCCGAGGCTGAAATTGGTGGCGAACGAAATCAGGGACAGCGTCATGGTGCGTGGTTCGAGGAGTCAGAAGCAGGTGTAGTGTAGCCGCCGCCGGCGGTTTTATAATGCAGCCATCTTTCATCTATTCATAAACTGGATTGAATAATGAGCGCAATCCATGAGTAGAATCGCCGACCTCGAATTCTTCGTCGACCTGCTCAAGCATGGTTCGCTGGCGGCGCTGGCGCGCGAACTGGGCGTGACGCCGCCGGCAGTCAGCGCGCGCCTGGCGCAGCTGGAAAAGCGCCTCGGGGTGCGGCTGCTGAACCGCACCACGCGCCGCATCAGCGTTACCCACGAGGGCGAGCTGTATCTCGCGACCGGCGCCCGCCTGCTGGGCGAACTGGAAGACCTGGAGCAGCTGGTGTCGAACAGCCGCGCGGTGCCGCGCGGCCGGTTGCGCGTCAACGCCAGCTTCGGCTTCGGGCGCCAGCACATCGCGCCGGCGATCGCCGCCTTTGCGCGCCGTTATCCGCAGGTGGAGGTGCAGCTGGAGCTGACCGACCGCTCGCTGAACCTGGCCGACCGCGCCTTCGACGTCGGCATCCGCTTCGGCGAAGTTCCCGATTCGCGCCTGGTGGCGCGGCGCGTGGTAGGCAACCGCCGCCTGCTGTGCGCGGCGCCGTCGTACCTGGCCGAACATGGCGCACCAAGCACACCGCGCGAGCTGCAGGCGCACCAGTGCATCGTGCTGCGCCAGAACGACAGCGCGTTCGGGACCTGGCATTTCACCAAGGGCACCCGGCACGAGACGGTCAAGGTGCGCGGCACGCTGACATCGAACGATGGCGACGCCGGGGTGCTGTGGGCGCTGGAAGGGTTCGGGATCATGATGCGCTCGATGTGGGACATTCATGCGCACGTCGCCGGTGGGCAGCTGGTGCCGGTGCTGGAGGATTGGGAGTTGCCGAGCGCGGACGTGTTCGCGGTGTACCTGGAGCGCTCGACGGTGCCGGCCAAGGTGACGGCGTTCATCGATTTTTTGGTGGCGTGGTTCGGGCGCGAGGCGGCGTGGGTGGGAGCAGCGCCGGCCTTATCCGGCAGCCCATGAGGCCGAGCGCGGAATAATCGGACATGCCTGCCCGATCATTCCATGCGATTGAAGCTTACTTCGCCTCGGCCGCCGCCAGCGCCGTCATGTTGACGATACGGCGCACCGTCGCGCTCGGGCTCAGGATGTGCACCGGCTTGGCGGTACCGAGCAGGATCGGACCCACGGTCACGCCCTTGCCGGCAGCGACCTTCAGCACGTTGAACAGGATGTTGGCCGCGTCCAGCGACGGCATCACCAGCAGGTTGGCGCTGCCCGCGAAGTCGCCTTCGATGTTGTAGATCTCGCGGATCTCTTCCGACAGCGCGGCGTCGCCGTGCACTTCGCCGATCAGCGCCAGTTCCGGCGCCTGCTGCGCCAGCAGCGCGCGCGCTTCGCGCATGCGGCGCGCCGACGGACGCTCGCTCGAGCCCTGCGACGAGTGCGACAGCAGCGCCGCCTTCGGCTCGACGCCGAAGTGCTGCAGCATCGACGCCGCCAGGCGCGTGATCGCCGCCAGTTCCTGCGCGTTGGGGGTCTCGTTGACGTAGGTGTCGGTGATGAACAGCGTGTGCTTGTCCAGCACCAGCGCATTCATCGCGGCCAGCACTTCGGCGCCCGGCGCGGTGCCGATCTCGTTCCTGACGTGTTCCAGGTGGCTGTCGTAGCTGCCGGCCATGCCGCAGATCAGGCCATCGACGTCGCCCGCCTTCAACAGGCGCGTGCCTTGCAGCGTGGTGTCGCCCTGCGCCTCGATCACGGTGTAGTCGGCGCCTGCCTGCAGGCGCAGGCCGGCTTCCTTGACCGCGCGCTCGATGTCGGCGGCGGCGCCGATCAGCACCGGATGCGCCAGCTGCTCGTCGACCACGGTCTGCACCGCGCGCAGCACGCGCTTGTCCGTCGCTTCGGCGTACGCCACCTTGCGCAGCGTGGCCTTGGCCTTGGTGAACACGGGCTTCATGAAGAAGCCGGTGTGGTAGATCATCTGGCCCAGCTTGTCGCGGTAGGCATCCATGTCTTCGATCGGACGGGTCGCCACGCCCGAATCGGCAGCGGCTTGCGCCACGCGCGGCGCGATCGCGGCCAGGAGGCGCGGATCGAACGGCTTCGGAATGATGTATTCCGGGCCGAAGGTCAGGTCCTGGCCTTCGTAGGCCAGCGCCACCACGTCGCTCGCTTCGGCTTCGGCCAGTTCCGCGATCGCGGTCACGCAGGCCAGCTTCATCTCGTCGGTGATGCGGGTGGCGCCGCAATCGAGGGCCCCACGGAAGATGTACGGGAAACAGAGGACGTTGTTGACCTGGTTCGGGTAGTCCGAACGGCCGGTGGCGATGATCACGTCCGGACGCGCGGCCTTGGCCACTTCGGGACGGATTTCCGGTTCCGGGTTGGCCAGCGCCAGGATCACCGGCTTGTCGGCCATGGTCTTGACCATGTCGGCGGTGAGCACGCCGGCGGTGGAGCAGCCCAGGAACACGTCGGCGCCATCCACGATGTCGGCCAGCGTGCGCGCGCTCGTATCCTGCGCGTAGCGCGCCTTATTGGCTTCCATGTTCGCTTCGCGGCCCTGCCAGATCACGCCGCGCGAGTCGGTGACCCAGATGTTGTTCTGGTCCACGCCCAGCAGCACCATCATGTCCAGGCAGGCAATGGCGGCGGCGCCGGCGCCGGAGGCGACCAGCTTGATCTGGCCGATGTCTTTATTCACCACCTTCAGCGCGTTGAGCAGCGCGGCGGTCGAGATGATCGCGGTGCCGTGCTGGTCGTCGTGGAAGACCGGGATGTTCATGCGCTCGCGCAGCTTCTTCTCGATGTAGAAGCATTCCGGCGCCTTGATGTCTTCCAGGTTGATGCCGCCGACGGTCGGTTCGAGCATCGCGATGGCGTCCACCAGTTTATCGGGATCGAGTTCGTCGAGTTCCAGGTCGAACACGTCGACGCCGGCAAACTTCTTGAACAGGCAACCCTTGCCTTCCATGACCGGCTTCGAAGCCAGTGGGCCGATGTTGCCCAGGCCGAGGACGGCGGTGCCGTTCGAGATCACGGCCACCAGGTTGGCGCGCGAGGTGTAGTCGGCGGCGGTGGCCGGGTCGGCGGCGATTTCCTCGCAGGCGTAGGCCACGCCCGGCGAATACGCGAGCGAGAGGTCGCGCTGGTTCGACAGCGGCTTGGTGGCCACGACTTCGATCTTGCCGCGGGTCGGGCTGCGGTGGTATTCGAGCGCATCGAGGCGCAGCTGGGTGTTCTGGGTTTCGTTGAGCGTGCTGTCGGTACTCATGTGTTTTCCTATTGCTTGTAATGCGAAATCTGGTGCTGCTGCCGGCACCAAGCGCGGTCTGTCGGACGGCCGCGTTTCCTGGTGCTTGTTGGTCGTGCCCGCGCAACGACTGATGCGTGCGCAGGGGTTGGCCATTCTATCCGAATACCACCATTGATGGGTTGTCAATGCCAATTTGCCAGCGCGTGCGGCGGCGCGTTTTCGGGCCACGCAGCCCGGTCCCGAAGCGGACGTTGTCGAAATGACCAACATGCTAAGCTCATTCCACATGCAATCAGCTTAGGAGAATCCGATGACGAGCAATACCGATCGACCACTGGCGCTGATCACCGGCGCCTCCAGCGGCATCGGCTACGAACTGGCGCGCCAGTTCGCCGCCGACGGCTATGACCTGTTCCTGACCGCCACCCAGCAGGCGGGACTCGAACGCACCGCGAGCGAAGTCAGTGCCAGCGGCGCGCGGGTGGAGATTTTCACGACCGACCTGACCGAATACGACGGCGTCGAACGCTTGTACGAGGCGGTACGCGCCACCGGCCGCCCGCTGGCGGCGGCGGTGCTCAATGCCGGCGTCGGCCTGGGCGGCTATTTCGTCGGCGGCACGGCGCTGGCAGACGAACTCAAGATGATCCAGCTGAACGCCGTGTCGCAGGTGCACCTGACCAAGCTGATCGTGCCCGACATGGTGGCGCGGCGCGCCGGCAAGCTGCTGTACACGGCGTCGATCTCGGGCACCATGCCGACTCCGTACGAGGCGGTGTATGGCGCGACCAAGGCTTTCCTGATTTCGTTCGCGGAAGCGGTCAAGTCCGAGATCAAGGACAGCGGCGTGGAGATCACCCTGCTCCTGCCGGGCCAGGTCGACACCAACTTCTGGCCGCGCTCGGGGATGGTGGACAACAAGCTGGCGGTGGGCGAAAAGGCGTCGCCGGTGAAGGTGGCGCAAGAAGGCTATGCGGCCTTCAAGAAGGGGGAAGACCGCGTGGTGGCGGGGATGGTGAGCAGCAAGATCATCGGGAATGTGGTGAACAACCTGGCGCCGGATACGGTGAAGGCGGATCTGCATGCCAAGGAAGCGAAGCCGGGGTCGGGGTTGAAGAACTGATGATCCGTGCGATCGGAGGGGCCGTCAGCCAATGCCGGCACGACGGCCCCGGCACCGCGGCATCAGCCGCGGTGACTGTTAGTCTGCTCAACCATGGCGATGCCGCGTTTTGTCTTGTCCGGCAAGCTGACCGACGTGATCAGTTCGACGGTATCATCCGGGTAGATGTGCACGCCGAGATATCGGGCTTTCGGCACGACAGCATCGAGCCGAAGCGGATTCTTGTTGAAGACGGTCTCGCCATTGCGCCGTGTCCCCGCTGGCCCGTCCAGCCGCCAGCTGACTTTTTTCGGACCGAGCTCGAAAGCGACGCCCGTTACGATTCCACCTCCAGTCGCAGGAAAGGCATCGCTGCCGAAGCCCATCTTGCCATCGACGAAAACATCGAAGATCGGCCGGTCCAGATAATTGAACAGGACCACACTCAACACGACCTTCTTGGATTTGGCCGTACCGAGATTCGCAACGGGAAGCGCCAGCAAGGCGCCGAGATAATTTCGTCGCTTCATCCAGCGCTCTTTCAATGATCCGCATTGTGTGAGACACAGCCGAGCCACCCGGGGATGCGCGCCTCGGCCCTTCCTCTACATGTCGCTCAGAACCAGTCGCCGACATCCTTGGCCGTACGTTTGATCCAGTTGATGCCCCGGTCGTAGATGACTTCGGCGCCTTCGCGTGCATCTTCCGCCGCCCTGCCCGCCGCCGCCGCCGCGTTCTTCCCGGCCGTGGTGGTTGCTTTGTATCCGCTTTCCACGGCATTTGCGGCGGCCTGCGCCTGCCTGCGCGCGTATGCCGCAGCCTCCTGCGCCTTGCGTTGCGCGGCTTCGGCCGCATCGCTGGCTGCCTGTGTTGTCGCGTCGTACGCCCGCTCGGCCGCGGCCTTCGCTTCCTGCGCCTTGCGCTGGGCGTAGCGGGCTGCTTCCTCGGCCTTGCGCTGGGCTGCCGCGGCCGCTGCCTCGGCGCGGCGGCGCGCCTCATCGGCGGCTTCTTTCGCGGCGTCTACCGTTGCATCGGCCGCTTCGCCAACTTTTTTCTTACCAGACGCGTAAGCATCCCCGACGGCGGTTTTCCCCTCCTCGAGCTTGTTGCCCATCCAGTAGCGCCATTCCACGGTCACGTTGACGGTCGATTCCTGGACCCCGCGTGGCCGGAAATAGCTGAACGGCTCGGCGAGGTTGCCGATAAAGTCGACTTTCGAATCGTGGACAAAGCGTGCGACGAAATCGACCGCCCCATCGCTCGCAGGCTGGTCCCAGGCCGAAATCTGCCAATCCTCCGGCTTGATATACTGGGCGTAGCCACTGATGGCGTAGCCACCGATGCGCAGCCACTCGCCTGCCTTCGCCGCGGTCCGGTACTTGGCGATTTCCCATGCCATTCCTTTCGGCCCCAGGTATTTGTATTTCGATTCGTTGCGCCGGCGTGCCCCAGGGGTTTCGATACCTTTCCGGTGCATCGTGCCGTTCGCGCTATAGAACACTTGCATATGGCGCTTGATCTGATTTTCCACGGTGCCGGACATGGCGCCGCACGCAGCCATGTAGTTGCGATACGCCTGAAGGGTCGACTCCTGAATCTTGAAGCGGGCGTCGAACAGCGGCTTATTGACCTTCTCGATTTCTTCGTAAGACCGGATCCGAACGCCACTGACGACGGCCTCACGCATCATGTCGCGCATTGGAATACGCGCGTAATTGTTGTCGATACCCTGTGCCAACGGCTCGTAGCCGCCGCCGACGTCGGAGTGGACGCCCGGATACACGTTTTCCACCCAGTCGCCCGCGAGCTTGCCGTTCTTTCTGATCAGGTCGACGGGGAACGAGAAACGGACCTCGTGCGCCGCGACGTAGTGCACGCAGCGCTCCACCTTCGGGGACACGACGAGTTCACGCTCCTCGAACGGGAGCCTGACGTTCAGGGAAGGCACGCCGAACGATGCGACGGTGTCGAATACGCCGACAAAATTGAAGCGCATGCGGTAGCCGCCGTATGCCAGGTTGCCATTCTCCACCTTGCAGCGCCTGATCATCCGATTGGAAAACGCGCGCGCCAGCGAGGCGCCGCGCGAGAATCCAAAAAACGACATGTTGATCATTTTTATCAGGCGGAATTTACCGAGGACTTCGTTTACGTCGGAAAAACTCTGGCTACTGGCCTTCTCCGCATATGCTGCCGTTTCCGCTCCCAGGCGGCGCGCGTTTTCGATCATGACGTCGCGCAATCGGTCATTGACGTCATCATGGCCCTGGTGCAAGCGGCGGGTACCGCCTCCGCCAAATCCCATCCCCTGGATGGTGTCCTCGTGCCAGGCATTGGCAGTCGAGATCCAATTTGTTGCTTTGCCGTTGTATGCGGTGCCGACGCCCGACACGTAAATCGGGAAGATCGCTTTTTTGGCATCTTGCAATGCGGCGTCATAGATGCGACCGACATTGCTCCAGCTTTTAGTGGCGATATCGGCTTCCCGGTTATTGCCGGTCCCGTCAAAGAAAATCGCCACGTGAACGACATCGCTGCAATCTTGCAGCGGCCCGGGCTCCTTCTTCGAGACGTCCCGGTTGCTGGATTCTACGGCGCCGACGTCTTCGCTAGCCACGGTCCCTCCCCGCTTTGCTCATCTCCGATTCACCGCGCTCGCTCACCCTCGGGAAACTCACTGTAGGAATCAACTCAACGCTGTAATCGGGATAAATGTGGATCCCGAGATACCTGCCGCCGGGGATGGGCTTTAATTCGGGGGTGTTCTTGCTCGTGACCGTATCGCCGTTATTCGCCAACCCTTCGGGACCGCCGAGACGCCAGGTTACTTTTTTCGGGCCCGGCGCAAGTTGAATCCCCATGATGGTCCCGCTCCCAGTTCCAGGATATTGATCGGAACTTGCATCGACGTTTCCATCGATAAGCACTTCGAAGATCGGTCGGTCCAGATAATTAAACAGGACGACATCGAAACGAACCTTCATGGTCTTTGCCCCACACGCGTTAATCAAGAAAAAGCACGCTCCTGCGCCCAGCCATCTGCGCCGGTCAATGCCTCTAGAACCCGCTATCAATTTGCTCGTCATATTTCGCTCAGACAGATCCGGCCCTTCGAGGTCCGGACCATTGGTTTCGTGATACATGCATCTCAACGTGAAGGCGGCAGCAGCTTGAGCGCATCGGAAAACTCGAGTTCGCCGTTTTTTACCCTGACCAGCAACTGGGCGATGTCCTTGTCACGGTACCATCGCTCCTTGTAAATCAGGGTCATGCACACGTAATTGACCATATCCCTCATGCCCGTCAAGCCGACCGCGCGCGCGCCGTTCACGGCCTGCTCCACATAGGCATAGCGCTGCCGCTCAGGGATATCCCTGAGCAAATGCGGCTGATTCAAATCGACAAAATACAGCACATGGTCGGGCACGCCGGCTTCGACCAGGTCGTCCACCTGCGCCTGCGACAGCATGAGCGGCGCCGCCAGCCGCACCGGCGGCGCGTCGGCCCCGACGTCGACGGCGTGCCGCTGCCCGTCACGGTCCCAGTACCACCAGCCTTCAAGGCCGCCGAACAGCATGCGGCGCTGCGCGGCGTCGAACACCGGTCCCTTGACGTGCAGCGTCTGGTCGTCAGGCTGACCGATCAGCGTGCCCAGGATCGCCGGATCCCAGAATCCGAAGAACATGTCGTAGTCGTCCGGCAGCCTGATTTCGGTGAACTGCTTGAGCTGCGCGAACAAGGCGTCGAACGGCAACGTGCTGGCCAGGACCGTCAGGCACGGCTTGCGCGGCGCCGTGCGCGCGATCCACTGCCACGCCGCGCTGCCGTGCGACGGTGGATCCAGGCGCACCAGGTGCGGCGACTGCTCGGCCAGCGGGCTGCCCTGGGTTGCGCCCAGCAGGCAGCGCACGCTGGCGCCGGACGGCGCGATGGCGCCGGGCAGCGACTTGTCCTGGGCGCTGTCGGCGATCGCATACCAGTGCCACCGCGGATGCTGCGCCGCCACGGCGATGAGGGCGTCAAGGTGCGGATGATCGCTCATCGTCACACCCACTTGTTGATGAAGGCGCCGCGCTGCATGGCGCGCTTGGCCAGGCATTCCACGCACAGCTCCTGCACGGGAGCGTCCTTGCGGCCCGGCGTGGCCGCCCGCGCCACCCGGCTGCCGCCGGTCGCCACCACGGCGAGCGCGCCGAAGGCATTCAACAGCAGCCGGCGCGTGACCTGCTTGTATTCCCTGAAAAGTGTCTTCATCCTGCTGCCCCGATACCCCTTCAATTGCCCTTGTTGATGAACGCCGTGCGCTGCGCAGCGCGCTTGGCCAGGCATTCCACGCACACGCCCTGCGGCAGGAAGGGCAGCTTGTAGTCGACTTCCTTGCCGCTCTCGAAGCTCTTCCTGGCGGCGTGGATCGTGATCTTGCCCGGACACTGCACCGTGATGTTGCCGCCTTCGATGGTGATGTTCGCGCCGCCCGCCGTCGACAGGCTGATGCTCTTGGCCGCAGCCCAGTCGATGTGGGCATTGGCGCTGACGATATCCACCTGGTCGCGCGCCTGCACGTTCAGCACGTCGCCCTGGGCCTGCAGATCGACCGCGCCCTGCGCCGCGATCAGCTGCAGGCCGACGTTGTCCTCGCCCGCCTTGACCGCGCCGCCCAGCATGCCGATCGCCTGCCCGCTGTGGATGCGCATCTGTCCGCCGGTCACGAACTGCGTGTCCTGCCCGCTCATCAAGGAGATGGTCTCGCCATTCGCCAGCTGCAGATCCTGCCCCGCCACCACGCCAAGCCCCGCCTTGGCGGCGATGGCGATGATCGCGGCGCTGCTGTGCGGCAGCTTGCCATCCTCCGGCGCCACCGGCTTGCCCGGCATCTCGGCGCGCGCCGCATCGACGCTCTCGCCACTGAGCATGCCCGAGGTCGCCGTCAGCAGCGCCTGCAACGGCGCCGCCTTGTCGTCCAGCTTGCTCGCATCCGGTTTCGCCGCGCCCAGGTACGACGCGAACGCCACCGTCTGGTGCGTGGTGGCGGCGTCGCTGAACGCCTTGCCCAGCTGGACCGCCTGCTTGAGCAGCGCGATGCCCGCCACATTGTC
The DNA here is from genome assembly GCF_030411955.1 of Massilia sp. YIM B02443. Taxonomy (GTDB): domain Bacteria; phylum Pseudomonadota; class Gammaproteobacteria; order Burkholderiales; family Burkholderiaceae_D; genus Telluria. Next base: position 144,213 of record NZ_JASNRA010000009.1, on the reverse strand, counting down.
GCCGGCCGGATCGCGCGTGTCGGCGCCATGCGTGATCTTGTAGCTCGACACCAGCAAACCGGTGCCGGCGCGCACCGCGCCATAGCCGTCGGTGCGCAGCTCGGCGCCCAGTCCGCGCAGGCTGCCGCGATAGTTATCGGCGGCGTGGATCAGGTGTCCCAGATTCAGTTCGCTGGCCGCATAGCTGCTCTTGAGCTGGATGCGCCCCTGGTTGTCGGTGTCGTCGAACAGCAGCTGGTTGTAGCCGCTGCCGCCGAATTCCTTGCTGCGGATGCCCCACTGGGCCGCGGCGTTGCGGTGGCCGCTGCCGCCGGCGGCGGCGCCATGCCATAGCGGGCTGTTGCCGCCGGCCAGGTTGCCCTGGGCCGAGACGGCGTGGTCGTGCGCCGCGGTGAATACCTCGGTAGCGCTGTCGCGCTCGCGCTTGCCGCCCGGCGTCGGCGGCTCGCCGCCCTCGCCCTGGCCGTTGTACAGCGCGCCCACCACCAGCGGGCGATCGATGTCGTTTTCGATGAACTGCACCAGCACTTCCTGGCCGATGCGCGGCAGGAACTGGCTGCCCATGCCGCCGCCGGCGGAGCGCTGCGCGACCCGTACCCAGCAGGTGGCGCTGGCGTCCTGCTGCCAATGGAAGCGGATGCGCACCCGGCCCAGGCGGTCGCAATGGATCTCGTCGGCGCCATTGGCGCTCGATCCACCGTCGGCGCCGACCACGATCGCGCTCTGGCTGCCGTGGGCGGTCGGTTTCGGATGGTGGCGCAGGCCGTTTTCGCCCACGACCGGACGCCACGGCGTGTCGGCCGCGATCGCCTCGAAGTGGTTGGCATAGCCGCTCTTTGCGGCCTGGGCGATGGTCGCCGCCAGCAGTTCGTCGCGCGGCTGGTGCACCTCTTGCAACACGTCCTGCAGTAGCTCCGGAATCGGCCCGAACAATTCTTCCAGCCCTTGCCGCGCGCGCGCCGGCAGGTTGTTCACGCCCACGCTCACCACCCGCAGCACCACGTATTCGGGATCGACCTCGCTACCGGCCTGCAGCGGCCCCTGGGTCATGTTGAAACGGACGCCGGCGCGCAGCGTGCGCACCGTCGAACGGGCTTGCCACAGCTGGCGGCGCGCTTCATTGGCCTGCATCTGCAGCAGGGCGTAGCGGCGCGCGGCGTCGCCATCGGCGAAGAAATACTGACCCGGCGTGTCGTAGCTTTCCAGCGCCGGCGCGTTGCGGCCGCCCACGGCGCCGGCGGTCGGCACGCTGGCGGCCACCGCCTTTTTCGCCTTGTAGTCGTAGCTCAGCACCGTGGACATGCCGATGCGCAGGCTGCGCCGCGCGCGCAGGGCCTGGATGGTGTCGTGCGCTTCGCCGGCACGCGCGCCGTGGTAGCGGATGCCGCCGCCGGCCGCGCTGCTCGGGTCTTGCGGAGTGGCGCGGGTATCGGTGCTGTCGGCGAACAGCACCACGCGATGGCCCTGCCCGCTGTCCTCGCTGCCCTCGCCCTCTTCCACACGCCAGGCCATGCCTTCCTCGGTCAGCAGGCGGGTGACGAAATCGAGATCGGACTCGCGGTACTGGCAGCAATAGCTGCGCGCGCCGGCATGCGCCATGAAGGCCGCGACTTCTTCGCTCCAGCGCCACTGCGCCAGCGGCGCATGGGCGCCGAACACGGCGTCGACGATCTCGATCACGGTCTTGTCTTGCCACACGCGGCTGTTGCGCACGCGGCCCAGGCGCCACAGCCAGGATTGCAGCCGCAGGCGGTAGCGCGCCAGGCCGCCGAAGCTGCCCAGCATCGCCGCTTCGCTCACCAGGCCGCTGAAGCGGGCGCGGGTGCCGTCGGCCAGGCTGGTCTCGAGCGCGGCGGGCTGGCCGAGCAAGGGTTCGAGGTCGAGTTCGGCGTCCGTGCCGAGCAGGATCAGGTCGCGTGCGCCGACCGACTGCAGGGCGTCGTCGGCGGCAAAGGCTTCGACCATCAGTCCGCTGCCGCCGCCTTCCTGCTCGTCGCCCAGTTGCAGCGCGTACAGGCGGGTGTGGCTGGAGAAGCCGCCCAGGGCGGCGAGCACCTCGTCGACTACCGCCAAACTCATCGTTGCACCTTGCACAGCCCGACGTTGCTGCGGCCTTCGCAGGCGCGTTCGCGGCACGCGGCCAACTGAGCCTTGGGCCCGGTGCGGCAGGCTTTCAGTTCCTGCTCCAGGCTGGGACGTGCTTTTTTCGCGGCCGGCTCGGCGGCGTTGGCGTGGGCGATCAGCGCCGACAGCAGCACCGCGTCGGTGTCCTGGGTCGTGGCCGGCGCCGCCTTTTTCGCGGCCACGCGTTTCGGCGCGGCTTTCGGCCTGGCCGGCGCTTTCTGTGCGACCTTGGCCGGTTTCGGCTCGGCTTTCAGCACGGCAGGCACCGCGGCTGCGGCAGCCAGCGCCGCGCCGGATGGCGCTTCCAGCGCCTGGCTCAGCATGTCGGAGTCGGCTCCGGCCGGCGCACCATGCGGCGCGGCAGCCGGTGCAGCCGCAGGGGCCGGTTCCAGCATCTCGCTCAGGCTTGGCCCGCCAGCCGCGCCGGCGTGCGCGATGCCCTCGTCCTGGATGGTGGCGGCACTGGCTTGCACGGGCGCTGCAGGTTCCGGCGCCGCGGGGGTAGCGGGCGTGGGCGCCACGTCCTGTCGCGATGAAGGTTGCGTTGCGTCGGCCACCACCAGCGGTGACGCCGGCACGCTGCGCTGGCCGTACCACAGGCCGGCGCCGCCGGCCACGACCGCCACCATCACGCCGAACACCAGCCACGCCCAGGGCGTGCGCGCGGCCGGCGCCGCGTCAAGCCCACGCGCCGCTTTCGGCGCGCGCTTGCGCTCGCCGTCCGACGCTTCCAGTGTCGACAGTATCCGGTTGCGCTCCGCTTCGGCCTGCTGGGCCGGGGTCAGCAGGCTGGGCGCCCCACGTGTGGGAATCTTGTCTTTTCGTAGCAAAATTCAAGCTCCTGATTGTTATCGCAACACTTTACGCTAATAAAGTGACTAAGGCGATACCCCGCACGATACCCAACAATTGGTAGTGCATAAGCGCTGCACGATTGGGCATGATTTGACCGAATTATCAGACTAGTAAGTTATACTCACAAGCAATAACCAACAGATAATGCGGCATGCATAGAAGCGGTCGCGGATGGTGTTTGAGCGCGGAGTCGATGTGTTGCTACTGGCGATAGCCCTGTATTTTTTGCTTGCCTGCATGGTCGGCTGGCTGCTGTTCTTCCCTGCCGGAAGAACATTGGCCATGGGCGCGCTGGGACGGCTCGAGGCACGCCTGGCGGCGTGGCTCGCCAGTCTGGCGCGCTGGCGCCTGCCAGCCATGCGGGCGGCTTCGGCGACCGCTGCGCCGCTCCGCGCTGCGACGCATCACGTGGGCCGCCACTATCTGCTGTGGCTGGCCGGCCTGGCCTTGCTGGCGGTGCCGCCGGCGCTGGTATTCATGACCGGGGGAAGAAGCATGCTGGACGGTTACGCGGTCTCGACACGCGAAGCCAACCCGCAGGTGGCGGCCCTGCTGCACGGCGAACAGCTGGCGCCGCCGGCCGCGCTGCCGCCGGACGTGTTCACCACGGCCGAGGTGGTGCAGGAGCGGCCGATGCTGCAGTCGGCCAGCCGCAACTGGGATCTGCTGGACGCCGAATTTACCCAGCGTCTGCTGCTGGTGTTCAAGATCATGAAGGAGCAGCACGGTTACGAGATGGCGATCCTGGAAGGTTATCGCAGTCCCGAGCGCCAGGATGCGCTGGCGCGCATGGGCGGCCACGTCACCAATGCGCGCGCCGGCCAGAGCTGGCACCAGCATGGCCTGGCGGCCGACTGCGCCTTCCTGCGCAACGGCAAGCTGGTGATTTCAGAAAAGGACCCGTGGGCCATGCGCGGCTATGAACTGTATGGCCAGGTGGCCGAGTCGGTCGGGCTGACCTGGGGTGGACGCTGGAAGATGATGGATTTCGGGCACACCGAGTTGCGGGTGCCCGGCGTGATGCAGCGCGAACGACGCGGCGCGCGCGAAGCCGGTTGAATACAAGGGAGGCACGATGGCAGGTCCGGTAATTCGTTTGGGCGACAAGACCTCGCATGGCGGCGTGGTGGCGAGCGCGTCGCCGGTGAGCACCAGCGGCGGCGTGGCCATCGCGCGCGTCGGCGACAGCGTGGTGTGCCCGCTCGCCGGCCACACGCCGTGCGTGATCGTCAGCGGCGACGCCAGCATGATCGTCGACGGCAAGCCGGTGGCGCGCCACGGCGACCTGACCAGTTGCGGCGCGACCCTGATCGCCAGCCAGCAAGCCACCGTGGACCAGGTGTGACCATGGTTTCGTTCTCTCTCGAAAGGCGGTCGCCATGCGTCCCTGGCTGAGCCGTACCCTGGTCGCGCTCGGGGTCTTCGGCGCCTGCTGGATCGGCGTGCTGTGGTACTGGAGCGCCACCCGCCGCATGCCGGCGACGTCGGACGTGGTGCTGTGGCTGGTGTTGCTGCCGCTGCTGCTGCTGGCGGGACTGTGGGCGTTGCGCAAGCTGGCAAGTGGCGTCGCCGCCGCCCGTGCGGCAGCAAGCGCCGCGGCTGCCGCAGCCGCCGCCCAGGCCGGCGCTGCCGCCGAGCCGTCCGCCGTTCCGCCGTCCACGCTGATCGTCCTGGCCGGCGCCCTGCGCATGCCGCACGGCGACAGCGCGCGGGTGCTCGGCGAAGCCATGCTGTCGCGCCAGGCCAACCTGCGGCTCGACCCGGAGTTGCTCGACGAACGCGGCTACCCGATCCTGAGCGGGCGTCTTGATGATGTCGACGTCGCCGCCCAGCAGGACAGCATGGCCGACTGGCTGCAGCAGCACCATCCCGACGCCCTCCTGATCGACGAGCAATGGCGCGCGCTGGCGCTCGGCACTGTGGTGGCGGCCCAACTGGCGGCCGAACTCGGTCCGCATCCGGCGCTGCCGGACTACCTCGATGCGCTGGCCGCGCGCAAACCTCTGCCTCCGCTGCCGACGCTGCAGCTGGTGGCGCTGCTGCCCGCCGAATGGGCGGCGCCGGAACGCGCCGCCGGCGCCGACTGGCTGCGCGCGGTAGTCGCCCAGTACGGCTGGCCGCTCGAACGCATCAGCATCCACCTGCCGGCGCCGGGCCAGACGCCCCTGCTCGCGCTCGACGCACTGGCGGCGCAGGCGGCCCAGGCCGAACAGCCCTTCCTGGGCCTGCTGCTGGCGTGCGACTCGCGCATCGGCGACACGAGCGTGCAGGCCTGGGCCGACCAGTTCATCCTGCTCGACAGCCGGCACCCAGACGGCCGCGTGCCGGGCGAAGGCGCGGCCGGCCTGCTGCTGGCCGACCGCGCCCAGGGCGCACTGTTCGACGCACCGGAGGCCGCTGTGCTGTACCCGAGCGCGGGCGGCGTGCGCGCCTCCTCGGCCGATGCGCGCGGACGCATCGACCCCGCAGTACTGGTGCAAGGCGCGACCGACTTGCTGGCCAAGGCCGGCGTGGCGCCAGGCGCGGTGACCCTGGTCAGCGCCGACAGCGACGTCCGCGCCAGCCGCGTCGGTGAAACCATGGCCATGGCCAGCGCCACGCTGCCCGAACTCGATCCCGCCAGCCAGGTGCTGAGCGTGGCAGCCGCCTGCGGCGACGCCGGCGCCGCCAGCCTGGTCGCCGCCCTGGTGCTGGCCCAGCAGCACGTGCGCGCCGGCCTCGGGGCCGCCCTGTGCGTGAGCAACCTCGACCCGTTCCAGCGCAGCGTCGCCCTGCTGGCGCCGCCAACGCTGGCGCAGCCGGCGCAGACGCCGGCCAGCGCCACCGACGCCGCCCAGGCCGCCGCGGCATGACCCATCACCTTCAACCTTCGTCCGTCTCGCACCCCCTATGATGCAACGACTCTGGCATTTCCTCACCGCCCGCTTCAGCCTGGCCGCCATCGGATTCGCGGCGCTCGCCGTGGCGCTCCTGATCGGCGCCGCCGTGTTCGACATTTCCTACCTGTGGGCCGGCGCGCTGCTGCTGGGCGCCCTGCTGCTGTACGGCGGCGCCTGGCTGTGGCGGCGCTACAAGCACAAGCGCTCGGGCCAGGCCTTCGGCGGAATGCTCGAACAGCAGGCTGCGACGCCCGCCGCTAGCGCCGCCCAGCGCGACGAGAATGAACTGATCCGCAAGCGCATGGTCGAAGCGATCGGCACCATCAAGACCTCCAAGCTGGGGCAATTGTCGGGCGACGCCGCCCTGTACGAGCTGCCCTGGTATATGGTGATCGGCAATCCGGCGGCCGGCAAAAGCACGGCGATCGCCAGTTCCGGCCTGCAGTTCCCGTTCGCCGACAGCAAGATCGTGCAGGGCGTGGGCGGCACCCGCAACTGCGACTGGTTCTTCACCACCGACGGCATCCTGCTCGACACTGCCGGACGCTACTCGGTCAACGAGGAAGATCGCGCCGAGTGGCTGGGCTTCCTGGACCTGCTCAAGAAATACCGCAAACGCGCGCCGATCAACGGCATCATCATCGCGGTCAGCATCGCCGAACTGACCGGCAACCGCCCCGAGTTCGCGATCAACCTGGCCAAGAACCTGCGCCAGCGCGTGCAGGAACTGACCGAGCGCCTGGAAGTGCATGCACCGGTCTATGTCGTCTTCACCAAGGCCGACCTGATCACCGGCTTCAACGAATTCTTCCAGGACGCCGAACGGGGCGACCGCGATAAAGTATGGGGCGCCACGCTACCCTACAGCCAGAACAGCTCGAAGGAAGACGTGCTGCAGCAGTTCGACGCCCGCTTCGACGAACTGTACGATGGCCTGAAGGAACTGAGCATGGCCAATATGGCGCTGCAGTGGCGCCAGAACATGCCGCCCGGCGTGTTCACCTTCCCGCTCGAATTCAGCTCGATCAAGGGTTCGCTGCGCACCTTCATCGCCACCCTGTTCGAAGAGAATCCCTTCCAGTTCAAGCCGGTATTCCGCGGCTTCTACTTCACCAGTGCGGTGCAGGAAGGCGAGACCGTCTCGGCCTCGTCCGAACGCGTGGCGCACCGCTTCGACCTGCAGCTGGCGCCGACCTCGCAATCCCAGGTGCAGGAGCAGCACGGCTACTTCTTGCTCAACCTGTTCCGCAAGGTGATCTTTGCCGATAAAGACCTGGTGGCGCAGTACGCGAGTCCCTCGAAGATGCGCGCCCGCTACGTGACCTTCTTCGCCGTGGTGGCGCTGGCCGGGCTGGCGCTGGGCGGCTGGAGCTGGTCGTATCTCGCCAACCGCCAGCTGGTGGCCAACGTCCAGGCCGACCTGGACCAGGCGATCAAGGTGCAGGAGCAGCGGCTCGACCTGGCCTCGCGCTTCGAGGCGCTGGAAATCCTGCAGGACCGCATCGAACAGCTCGACGCCTACCGCGACGATCGTCCGCTGGCCCTTGGCCTGGGCCTGTACCAGGGCGAGATGCTGGAGCAGAAGCTGCGTCAGGAATATTTCGCCGGTTTGAAGGAAGTGATGCTGAAACCCGTCGGCCAGTCGCTCGAAGCCTTCCTGGGTGAAGTCAACAGCGGCGCGGCGCAGCTGCAGCCGATGACGACGCCGCCACAGTCGGGGGCGACCGGCATCGCTCCAGCTGGCGGCGTGACGCCGGCCGGCGGCGTGTCCGCGCCGAACACGGCCCAGGCGTCCGTGGTACCAGGCCTGCCCGCCGCGACCACCAACAGCGCCGGTCCGCTGCCCGCGGCCGCCGTCAACTTCGGCGCCCTGCAATTCAAGGACGCCAATCCGGGCAACGTCGAAGACGCCTACAACGCGTTGAAAACCTACCTGATGCTGAGCGACAAATCGCGCGCCGAAGCCAGCCACCTGAACGACCAGTTGACCCGCTTCTGGCGCGTCTGGCTCGACAGCAACCGCGGCACCATGACGCGCGAACAGATGATCCGCAGCGCCGAGCGCATGATCTCGTTCTACCTGAGCCAGATGGACGATCCGGCCTGGCCCACCATCGAAGGCAAACTGGCGCTGGTCGACCAGACCCGCGACAACCTGCGCCGCGTGGTGCGCGGCATGCCGGCGCGCGAGCGCGTGTACGCCGACGTCAAGGCGCGCGCCGCCACCCGTTTCGCCTCGATGACGGTGGCGCGCGTGGTGGGCGACGCCGACAAGGAACTGGTGGTGGGCAGCTACGCCATCCCCGGCACGTTTACCCGCGAAGCCTGGAGCAGCTACATCCAGGGCGCCTTCCGCGACGCGGCCAACCGCGAGCTGCAAAGCACCGACTGGGTGCTCAAGACCGCCGCCAGCGACGACCTGACGCTGGAAGGCAGCCCCGAGCAGATCCAGAAGGCCCTGCTCGAACTGTACAAGAACGAGTACGCCCAGCAGTGGCAACGCTTCATCCAGGGCGTCAGCATCCGCGACCTGAACGGCTTCGACGGGGCCGCGGCCGCCATGAACCGCCTGGGCGACCCGGAATCGTCGCCGATCGATAAATTGATCAAGACGGTGTACGAAGAGACCTCGTGGGACAACCCGTCGCTGGTCGACGCCGGCCTGCAGCAGGCCCAGCGCGGGATGATCGGCTGGTTCAAGGAAACCATCCTGCGCCGCAAGCCGGCCGTGGTCGAAGTCAAGATGGACAACAGCAACAAGAACGCCGCCGCCATCCCGATGGGCCCGGTGGGCCGCGAATTCTCGGGCGTGGCGCGCCTGGTGGTCAGCCGCGACCAGAGCGCGACCCTGATGAAGGGCTATATGGACATGCTGTCCAAGCTGCGCGCGCGCTTCAACCAGATCAAGAACCAGGGCGACACCGGCCCCGGCGCCAAGCAGTTCATGCAGCAGACGCTGGACGGCTCGGGTTCGGAACTGGCCGACGCCCTCAAGTACGTCGACGAGCAGATGCTGATCGGCATGACCGACGCGCAGAAGCAGGCCATCCGGCCGCTGCTGGTGCGTCCGCTGATGCAGACTTTCTCGGTGATCGTGCGCCCGACCGAGGCCGAGATCAACAAGGTGTGGGCGGCCCAGGTGCTGGAACCGTTCAACCGCACGCTGGCCCTGAAGTACCCGTTCGCCGGCGAGGCGGCGGTGGAAGCCACCGACGCCGAGATCGGCCAGATCTTCGGACCCGAAGGCGCGATCGCCAAGTACTTCAACACCACCATCGGACCGCTGGTGGTCCGGCGCGGCGACGTGATCAGCGCCAAGACCTGGGCCAATATGGGCATCAACCTGGCGCCGGGCGTGATCAGCAGCTTCCCGAGCTGGATCGCGCCGCTGTCGGCCGGCGGCGTGGCCGCCAACGCCGGCGCCGGCGAGGCGCAGACCCGCTTCGACGTCCAGGCACTGGGCGCCACCGGGGCCACCGAATTCACCATCGAGATCGACGGCCAGGCGCTGCGCTGGCGCGGCCAGCCGCAGCCGTTCGTGCAGATGGTGTGGCCGAACCCGCGCGGCGTGCCGGGCTCGCGCATTACCGGCATCACGCCGGAAGGCCGCACCGTGGTGCTGCTCAACGAGCCGGGCCACTTCGGCCTGAAGAAGATGATCGACGCCGCCAAGCGCACCCGGCGCGACAACGGCGTGTTTGAACTGAGCTGGGAAAGCAGCGGCGTGACCGTGCGCGCCAACCTCAAGATCGTGGGCACCACCAAGGCCGCCGCCCCGCCGCCGGGCGCCGCCGCAGGCTTCCGCCGCATGCGCCTGCCGGAAGTGGTGGCGGTGTCGGCACCGCCGACCCCGGCGTCGGCTACCGCTGCCGTTGCCACTACCACCACCGCTGGCGCCGGCGCGCCGGCGGGGAGCAAGCCATGAGTCGAGCGGTCGCGATCCCGATCGGCTATTTCGGCAAGATTCCGACCCGGGCCGACTTCGTCAAGGCGAGCGAGAATGCGGCGCTGAGCAGCATGCTCGACGCCTGGCTGGCGCAGGCGATCGACCTGCTCAGCCTCGATGCGCGCTGGAAGCGCAACTACGACGCGCTGGCGCCGATCCGCTTCGCCTTCATCGGCCCGCGCCGCGGACGGGCCGTGGCCGGCCACCTGGTGGCCAGCAGCGACCAGTCCGGCCGGCGCTTTCCCTTCCTGTTGATGAGCACCATGCCGATCGCCGCCCCGGCCGCCTTCGTGCCGAACAGCCCGCTGATGCTGGCGCGCCTGTGGAACCGCCTCGAGACCCTGAGCGCCGACGTGATGCGCGCGCCGGATCCGGTGCTGCCGCTGCAGGCGGCGGCCAACGCCACGGTGGAATTCGATGCGCAAGACCCGGCCAGCGCCACCGAGTTCGAGCATTTTCTGGAGCAGCAGACGGTCGGCTCGCTCGACGCGATGCTGGCGCACCCGAATTTCGAAGGCTCGACGCGCCAGATCCTGCTGGCGCTGGGCCTGCTGCTGCAGCCGGTGATGGCCACCAGCTCCAGCCGCCTCGAAAAAAGCCTGGTGCTGCCGCTGCCGGTCGAGGCGCACAACCGCCAGATGGTGGCGACCTTCTGGATGCACCTGATCGCGCCATTCCTGATGCGCGCCGACTTCGAACTGTCGGTGTTCATCACCCACCAGGACGAACGCCCGGTGCTGGTGCTCGGTTTCAGCGGCGCCTCGGCGCAGACGCTGCAGGCGATCATGGACCCGCAGGTCGGGCTCGAGCACCACATCGGCTTCGACCAGCTGGACTGGGTCGAAGACCAGGTCGGCGCCGACTATGCGATCAAGAAGGTGTCGACCTATCTGGCGCAAGGCGCCCTCTCACTCAAATCGGCCGGCGACTCGCTGCGCGCCGCTTTTATCGGAACCTGAACGGAAGCTGACCATGCGTGTAGTCCAGACTCTTTTACTTCTTTCCGCCTGCCTCGGCGCCGCCATCCCTGCGCTTGCCCAGAACACCGCCACGCCGCAGCCGGGCCAGGTGCTGGCCAGCGGCACCGTGCCCGACGAAGCCACCAAGGCCGCGGTGCTGGCGCGCCTGGTCGAGGTGTACGGCGCCGACAAGGTGGTCGACCAGATCGCCGTCGGCCAGGTGGCGCAACCGGCCAACTGGAACGCCTACGTGCAGAAGCTGATCACGCCGCAACTGAAGACCATCTCGCGCGGGCAGCTGAAGATCGACGGCAGCACCGTGAGCGTACGCGGCGAAGTGGCGAACGAAGCGCAGCGCCAGAAGATCGCCAGCGACTTCGCCACCAGCCTGAACCCGACCTACGTGGTCAACAACGGCCTGCGCGTGGCGGCCGCCGAACAGGGCATCCTGGACAGCGCACTGGCCAATCGCATCGTCGAATTCGACAGCGGCAAGGCCACCCTGACCCCGACCGGCCAGGCGATCCTGGACCAGATGGCGGCCGCGATCCAGAAGCTGCAAGGCCGCAAGATCGAGATCATCGGCCACACCGACAACCAGGGCCTGAAGGCGGCCAACCAGAGCCTGAGCCAGGCGCGCGCGGAAGCGGTCAAGACTTACTTCACCGGCAAGGGCTTGAGCGCCGACATGTTCACCACGCTGGGACAGGGCTCGGACCGGCCGGTGGCCAGCAATGCCACGCCGGATGGACGCGCGCGCAATCGCCGCATCGAGTTCCGAATTGCACAATAAATTCGCTCAATAACGATCACAGGCTGAATTCATGACCTTTACCGCAGAAGAACTCCTCGAACCGATCAGCCCGACGTCGCCCGCCGGCGAAGACCTGGCGTTCTCGCCCGAGCTCGACGCCATCGCCCAGGCGCGCCGCTTCGACGATCCGTCGCTGGCGCAAGGCGAATGGGTGACCGACCTCAAGGAAGCCGACTGGAACTTCGTGGTGCGCCGCTGCGCCACCCTGCTGCAAGAGAAAAGCAAGGACCTGCGCCTGGCGGTCTGGCTGGCCGAGGCCGGCGCCAAGACCGACGGCCTGCGCGCCCTCGGTGAAGCGCTGCGCACGCTGTCCGGGCTGTGCCAGGATTATTGGGACCTGGGGCTGTATCCGGAGTCGGACGGCGACGACCACGACCAGCGCATCGGCAACCTGAGCTGGATCCTGGGGCGGATTCCATCGCTGACGCGCGAGATCCCGCTGACCGACGGCAGGCAGGGACGGTATTCGACGATCGACTTCGAGACTGCGCGCAAGTCGGCGGCCGCGAATGGCGATGGCAACGGCAACGGCAATGGTAGCGGGACTGGTCCCAAGCTGGCCGACATGGAAGCGGCGCGGCGCGGCAATTCGCCGTCGTTCGTGAGCGCGTTTCACGCGGATGTGCAGTTGTGCCTGGATGCGCTGAAGGAACTGGAAACGGTGGCCGACGAGCGCTTGGGTCACGACAGCCCGGGCTTCTCGGCGGCGCGCGATGCCTTGCTGGATCTGCAGCGCATGATGCCGGCGGCGGCTGTGGCGGCCCCTGTCGCCGCCGAAGCGGTTCCGGCCGCGCAGGATGCCGGCCAGGCCCATCCGGCCGGCCACGCGGCGCCGATCATCCCGGCCGGGCCGCCGGGCGCGATCCAGACCCGCGCCCAGGCGCTGGCGCAGCTGCGCGCGGTGGCCGAATTCTTCCGCCGCACCGAGCCGCACAGCCCGGTCTCCTACTTCGCCGACAAGGCGGCCGACGCCGGCGAGCAAAACCTGCACGACTGGCTGCGCACGGTGGTGAAGGACGACGCAACGATGGCGCACATCGAGGAGTTGCTCGGGGTGCAGCGGCGTAACGACTGATGCGTCCCTGCGTGGCCGTCAGCCGGCCATGGTGGCCCGGCCGGCGCTCGTCCTGAGTTCTTCAATGGCGCGTTTCGCGCCGACGAAGAAGTCAAAATCGCCCAGCTCTTCATCGGGAATGAAGGTCAACATGCTGGCGATGCCGAACATCCTGGCATAGGCTAACGAGTCATAGGTGATCTCGTACAGCGTTCCCTGGGCCGGGTCGCGCAGGCTGAACACGCTCATGCCTGTCATCTCGCGCCCATCGCCATCGGTTGCGGGTTCGAGTTGCACCTGCAAATCCGGCGCCAGGTCGGTCAACGCGCCATCCGCTTCATACCTGAACAGGGACAGGCGCCGGCCGTCATGGGTCCTGAATACCAGTTCCCGCTCATCGTTCCAGTAAAGGTAGCAGCGCCGATCGTCTTCTATCGTGTAGCTGCCGCGGAATTCCTCTCCTACGCGCATGGTGACGGGCATGGCCCCGATGAGCGGTGGATGATCGGGATCCTGCGGCACCGCGCACCATATGCCCGTAGCGTCGTCGATGTCGATGAAGTCGCCTGCCGTGTCGTGGCGATAGAGTCGGATATGCATCCCCGTCATTGAAGTTGGCGCATCAATGCTGCTTTCGCAGCCGCCATGTTTTTGGTGGCGCCCGTGCGATTGATGGCGTTGGACAGCGCGGTTTCGGGGCCGATCTCACCATTGGGCGCAACCGAAATCACCCCGACCAGCTGGCGCTGGCCCTGCACTGCGAACATCGCGAGGTAATAGACTCTTCCACCCTTTTCGAGTCGGCTCGACGCCAGGATGCTGTCGCAGCTGGTTTCCGGCGCAAAGCTTGTGTGCGCAACGGCGAGCGGCGCCGCACCGGCCTCGCTGACGAACTGGCAGCGCCGCGCCGCCTTGTCCTCGAAAATCGAGAACGACGACGCTTTGTCGGAGATGAAATCCCGCTCCATCAAGCGCCATGCGGGATAGGCGCGGCCCAGCACGGCAATGCGCGCCAGCCGAACGCCGTCGGCGGGTTTGACGGCGACCGGATTGCGGGGATGCAGGCCCGAAGGACTGGAAGGCACCGCATCGGTGAGCGCCGCATCGGTGATGAATCCCCTGGACCGATCGCGCACCAGGTAGTGGAAGTGAAGGTCCGTATCCTCGCGCGTTTCGCGCGCCAGGTAGCCCACCGCCAGGTATTCCCTGTTCTGCAATGTGAACGGCGTCATCGACTTGATGCCGAGGCATTGGGGAAAGCCGGCCTCCGGATCCGGGCCCACCAGTTCGATGTAGTCGAGGGCCTTGGCGCCGACGGACGCGGTGAGCAGGCCGCAGCTCGGCACCGAATCGCCCTTGGCATAAAAGACAAGTGGCGCAACGTCGGGCACCGGCGATTGCAGGGCATTGCCTTGGTCGGCCGCTTCCCATCCCTGCTGCCGCAGATAGCCGTCGACGTCGATCGCCCCGGCGGCAAGCGCGGCGGCCGAACCTGCAGTCAAGGCCAGCAGCAACAGCGCAGACATCATTCTGGTCATCGTGATTTTTCTCTCGCGTGGTCGATCATGGCGGTAGTCGATTTGAATCCGAACCGGCGGCGCGCGATCGGATTGCTGTTGTTCAGTTCAAGAAAGCGCAGGTAGCCAGCCTTGGCACGCGCCGGGTCCTTGGCAAGCCCGTGCCGGCTCGACGCCGGGTCGCTCCACAGTCCCCATGCGAATGCCATGTCGCGCGTATCGTACGCCTTGCTGCGTTCGAACGGGAGGTAATCCGGCGAACGATTTACCGCGGTCTTGCATTCGGCTGCCCGCAGTGCCTTGTGTGCACGCCTGAAGATCGCGGCTCGATCGTCGAAGCCGTTGAAGCCGCCATTAATGGCGGTCGAGATCAGGATCAGGTCGTTCTTGTCGGCGTAGTCGTTCAGCCTGTATGGCGAGCCGAAGTTCCAGAACCATCCTGCGGAGTCGGTGGCGTATTCGACGGTCTCGAGCTTGAGCCGGTTCTCGCCGAGGAAATCCATCCCGTTGTAACGACCATATTCCTGGTACTTGTCCTTGAAGGTAATCTGGATCAGGCCACGGCCTTTGTAGCCGGCGTAGGCCTCCTGCTCGGTGACGCCGCGTGGCAGTATTTCGGCGCGGTAGCGCAGCGAGCCGGATTCGTGGCCGATCTGCGCCAGCGCGTGTGCCTTGCGCAGGCAGGAGTCGATGCCGTAGACCGCCATCATCCGGTTCATGGGCGCCAGGAATGGATCGAGCTGGTCCCTGCGTCGCGTGGGGAAGATTGCGGCCAGCTCGTCAAGCGTCAGGTCGCGTCCGCAGGCACAGGTGCCGGGCAGGACCTCGTGTCTGATGGCGTTGTCCAGTTGCTTGTCCGGCTGCTGGGATTGCTGCGGGGCTTCGGGGACTGGAGTGACCGGCTGGGATGGGGGCTGGTCCAGTGGAATATGGACCGGTTGGCCGATCGCCAGAGAGTCGGTGCTGCGGATCTGGGGATTTGCTGCCAGAAGTGCTTCAAGGCTCACGCTGTTTCGGGTGGCGATACCTGTCAGGGTATCGTTGCGTTCGACGTTGACGGTTTTGATCGCGTTACTCATGAGGGTCTCCTCTGCGGTCAACAGATCACATTGGACCGAAAGGCTGGTCCAGAAGCGATTGGCCGCAATGCATGCCGCACCAGAAAATCCGGTGACTAAGCGAGGAGACATACTGCGACGATTTATAGTTCCGGAAACAACAGCTCTCGATTTGGAACACTGAACTCACACTGCGGTCGAGCGAAGGCTTACGTTATCTAACATACAATCCGATGTACACCTAATCTTCTCAGCTGATAAATCACCGAGATTATCTATTGCTGCTCAGTGCTCCATTCCCAAATGGTATTGCCATAGGGAGAATTAACAAATTCGGGCATAAGGTCGCCTGCATTGAATTACTGTCGACTATCCAACCACGCCGGCGCCATCGAATACCCTAACTCTGGGCAAGGGTTCCCGCCGGCAACTCGACGCAGGCCGACGTCTTTATCCAACGCGCCAACCTCTGACTCATCCATCTTCTTAGCGCAATCGACTAGATCCTTAGGATAAACCAAGTTTCCCCTAAAACTAGAATCGTCAACGTCCAGCAGATATGCTACCGTCGCTGCCTCTATAGCCCAGCAACCTAAACAACCTGCACACATATCGTCTTCTATTTCAAGATGACTATTGTGCCAAGGCGCCATTTCGAAGGATTTGTACCAATTTTTCAAATAGCTGTGCAAGTCTTCAATGATCTCTGCTTCGGTATCTCTACATAAGGAGTTGACCTGATCTCAACACTCCTCATGATACCACTTATGAACTTCAAAACGCCCTTCCATCTTATAGGATAGAAAGTCTTCATCAAGAAAATCTCGCGCTTCAAATATTGGACCAAACATACCCGTAATCTTTGGCAACAAATCGCGTCTATAAAGGAGAAAACTCAACCCAATCATTTGCAAAACACGTTGATACTCGTCCATTTCCGTAAAACGCAATGGTGGAAATTTGGGATTTCCTTGATAAATTTTTATGTATGTTGCTGCCTGTTCGCATGCAATAACCACATGTTCAAGATCGTCTCTCATCCTGACGTCGCTCGCGACAGCGCATAGTTTAGTCAGAAACCCATTGCCATATTGTTGTTCCATATTCTGAAGCGGGAAATTCAGGCATATGTTCATTCTGCGTAAAGTGTCGATAGCTATCTTCTTTCGCGGGACTGAACCATTTTCCTGCTCTTGGACAAGCCTGCCCACCAAGCACACGAAGGACTGATTTTCCGTCGTTTCCCGTAGCAATGGCCCTCTGGATACTTCTCGCGTATTCAACCAAGTCTTTCGGATATACCAGTTCATCTCTGAACGAGCTATCGTCGATATCATATAAATAAGCAAATGCAGCGGCGCACGTGGCCCAGTACCCGTAATATGGGGAAAATGAATCCTTTATTTTTTCATGTTCCCCCCAAAACAATGCCTGCCCTTTCATATTTCGATACCATCCGGAAACATATTTTTTCATATCTCGAGAGCGGCCCTTAGGATCATCGTTATCTATCGCGTCGAGCAAACCTCTGTATGGCTTCTCCCAGAACCATTCATCCAGCTCCGGACGATCTTCAAAGAAAAATTTGAACAGCTCTTCAATAACGGCGTCTTCACCATCAAATTCAGAATCCTCAATCAACCCGAATACTTTCGGCAACAAATCCTCACGATGTAAAAGTATGCAGTAGCTGATCAAATCCAGATAATTGACATACGTATCCATGAGGTCGTTTAATGTAAATGGAGGATAGTATTCGTCCTCACTTGATTCCCGAACTTCATCTACGTATTTCTGATATGCGGCAACAACATCAGTCAATTCTGTCCTCAAAATTCCCAATTCGACGCCAGCAGTGAATTTCAATCGGAAAGTGAACCATCTGGTCGATGCAAACGCGCTTAATATCTCAGTACGTCCCAGCATATCACCGCCACACCCTTCCAATTTCCCGGCTAAGATATCGTAATCTTTGTCGAAGTGCCTCAAAGTATTATCATAAGAAACTTGTATAATATAAGGTTGACGTCTTTTATTGTTCACTTGCTTGATGCTCGACATTTATTTCCCCTTTGATCGGCGCGGTCGTCGGCCGGCGCTCCGGCTTGACCGTCGGGCGTGGGATGCGTCAGCCGGCTATGACTGGCGTCACCGCGCTGCCAGTGAAACTGCACTTTGACCCGATGATCGCGATCGGTATGAATCACCGCGCCCGGCGGACCAACCACGATCCCGGTTTGCTGCCCGGCTACCAGCGGGCGCGGATGCAGTAGTTCTCCGTCGCCATCACGGCCGCTGGCCCGGTACGGCACGCTCGACGGGATGGCGTCGATGCGATTGCGGTACACCGGCCGCTGCCCGGCGCCCCGTCCCACCGCATGCAAGCTCGTAGCAAGGTCGACGTCATTGGCCCGGCGCAGCGCACACTGGCCCAGAAGGCGCGTGAGCGCATTGTCGACGTCCGCATCGAGATTGTTGTGCGCTATGTGCAGCGCGCGTATCACCGTGAAAATCGCGTCGTCGCCGCCGTCGAAGCTGGCGTGTCCGTGCAGCGTGAAGGTGGTCCCCGGCGCCAGGGTACGCACTATTCTGGCGCCGACGTGTACCTGTCTGCGCGCCTGCAGCGCCTGCAACTGGTGCTCCGCGATGCGCTCGCCCTGCTTGCGAGTCGGATAGGCATATGCGCCCGGATGATCGCGGCTGACCAGAGGCGCGTCGCCGCCGACGCTGCTCGACACGCTGCGCACCGAGGGCTGCGATAATCCCAGCTCTCCAGTTCCACCGCGTCGGTCTGCAATCGCCATTCGGTGCGCCAGCGGTCGAGGCTATCCTCGCGCATCACAGCGCCCAGCTGGGTGAAGCGCACATCGGACTGGGCATTCGGCGCGAACGCACCGTTACGATCGGCGATGACCAGGGTGTGGCTACCGAACGACGGGCTGTCCGGGTCGCCCGCATGCTCGAAGAAATAGAACAGGCCTCCCTCGAACATCAAACGCTCAACGAAGGCCAGATCGCTCTCCTGGTACTGGGTGGTGCTGCTCCGCTGCAGGTACGCGTCACGGTCCTGCAAGTCGAAGCGCCACGCGGGCGCAAGGCGGCCCTTGCCATCGTAGGCGCGGAACACGGCGTCCAGGATGTCGGGGACCGTCATGCCCTGGAAGATGCGACTATCGCGACCGATTCCGAGGAAACGGGTCCAGGGCTCGACCGTCAGCACGTAGCGCGCGAAGCCTCCGTTGGCGCCGGATTGCTCGGCGCCTGTCACATGGCCGTGGAAGAAGCGCGGCGCGCCGGCGGTTTCCAGCTGGAGCAGAACCGGTTGCCCGATCAGCGTCCTGAGGGAGATCGCGGCGTCGAGCGAGAGCGCCGTTACCTGCAGACGGAAGCCTTCGCTCAGGCCTTCGCTGGCGCGCAGGCTTTCGGCCAGCAACACGTCGCGTCCGGAGCCGGTAGACAGCGTCAGGATGCGCCGGTGCTGGCTGTACTGGCCACCGAGTGCGGCCTGGACCGCCGTTGACAGCGCTGCCCCGGCCAGGTTGGTGTTTGCGTTCGTCATCGTGCCGAACTCCCGGATGTGCGGATAGTCAGGCCGCCGACAGCAGGCGGCCGCTGCCTTACTTCACGCTGTACTTGAACTGCCCCTTCTTGTCGGCGCTGACCTTGATCTTCGCAATCGTCTTGCCCTCGGCCATATTCGCCAGCACCGATTCCGCGATCTCCGGCAGCAGGCTGCCATTGAGGATATTGTCGACATTGCGCGCGCCCGAATCGACTTCGGTGCAGCGCGCCAGCACCGCTTCCACCAGCGCTTCGTCGTACGTCAGCTCGGCCTTGTGATTGACCGCGATGCGGCGCGCGATCTTGCCCAGCTTGAGTTCGATGATGCGCACCAGCACGTCGTCCGGAATCGGGTAGTACGGCACCACCTTCAGGCGGCCCAGGAAAGCCGGCTTGAAGGCCTTCATCAGCTGCGGCCGGATCTGCTGTTCCAGCTCCTCGGGGCTCGGCATTTCCTCCGCTGTCTTGTTCAGGCAGGCCGCCATCATCGTGCTCGAGGCCACGTTCGAGGTCAGGATGATGATGGTGTTGCGGAAGTCGATCTCGCGCCCTTCGGCGTCGTCCATCACGCCCTTGTCGAACACCTGGAAGAACAGCTCCAGCACATCGGGGTGCGCCTTTTCCACTTCGTCGAGCAGCACCACGCTGTACGGATTGCGCCGCACCGCTTCGGTCAGCACGCCGCCTTCGCCATAGCCGACATAGCCCGGCGGCGAGCCTTTCAGGCCCGAGACGCTGTGCGCTTCCTGATACTCGCTCATGTTGATGGTGACCAGTTTGCGCTCGCCGCCATACAGCACGTCGGCCAGCGCCAGCGCGGTCTCGGTCTTGCCGATGCCGGACGGGCCGACGAACAGGAACACGCCCTTCGGCTTGTCCGGATCGTCCAGGTTGGCGCGCGAGGTGCGCACGCGCTGGGCCACCGCTTCGATCGCATGCGACTGCCCCAGCACCCGCTCTTCCAGCATGTCCTTCAGCTTCAAGACCGTCTTGATCTCGTCCTTGACCATCTTGCCGAGCGGGATGCCGGTCCAGCCGGCGACGATCTCGGCCACCACGTGACCGTCCACCTGCACCGGCACCATTGGCGTTTCGCCCTGCAGCTCGCGCAGCTCCTTCATCAAGCCCTGCACGGCGGACGCGTCGCTCTTGGCGCCGTCGGCCTGGCCGGCTTCCAGCTCGCCGCGCGCGGCCTGGATCTTCTCGGTCAGGCCCTTCTCGACTTCCCAGCGCGCCGACAGCGCACCGTGTTCGTCGGCCGCCTTGGCGCGCGCCGCGCGCAGTTCGCCCAGGCGCGCCGCGTGACTGGCGCCGGCGCTTTCCTCGCGCTCGAGCGACGCGATCTCGGCGTCGATGCGGTCCAGGCGCTTGACCAGGTTCTCGATCAGGGCCGGGGTCGCGTTCTGGCCCAGCGCCACCTTGGCGCAGGCGGTGTCCAGCACGCTGATCGCCTTGTCCGGCAGCTGGCGTCCCGAGATGTAGCGGTGCGACAGGCGCACCGCCTCGGTGATCGCTTCGTCGTAGACGCGTACATTGAAATGCTTTTCCATCAGCGGCGCCATCGCGCGCAGCATGGCGCAGGCCAGTTCCTCGCTCGGCTCCTCGACCTTGATCACCTGGAAGCGGCGCGCCAGCGCCGGGTCCTTCTCGAAATACTTCTTGTACTCGCCCCAGGTGGTGGCGGCGATGGTGCGCAATTCGCCGCGCGCCAGCGCGGGCTTCAGCAGGTTGGCCGCATCGTTCTGGCCGGCCGTGCCGCCGGCGCCAATCATGGTGTGGGCTTCGTCGATGAACAGGATGATCGCGTGCGGACTCTTTTTGACTTCGTCGATCACATTCTTGAGGCGGTTCTCGAACTCGCCCTTGACGCTGGCGCCGGCCTGCAGCAGGCCCATGTCGAGCGTGTGGATCTCGACGCCTTTCAGGACGTCCGGCACGTCGTCCTGGGCGATGCGCAGCGCCAGGCCCTCGACCACGGCGGTCTTGCCGACGCCGGCCTCGCCGGTCAGGATCGGGTTGTTCTGGCGGCGCCGCATCAGGATGTCGACCGCCTGGCGAATCTCGGCATCGCGTCCGATCACCGGATCGACCTTGCCGTCACGCGCGCGCGCAGTCAGGTTGGTGGTGAACTGGTCCAGCGCCGGCGTCTTCGAGGCGCCCTGCCCGGCCAGCTCGCCGACCGGATCGGCGCCGGCTTCGAGCTCCGCTTCGTCCGAAGAAGAAGCCGTCAGGCGCGCCTCCTGCGAGCCTTCGGTCAGCTGGTCGAACTTGTGCTTGAGCTCATCGACGTTGAACTTGTTGAACAGCTTCGAGCCGCGATAGGCCAGCTGCGCCAGCTCGCTGTCGCTCAGGAGCGCCAGCAGCAGGTGGCCGCTGCGGATGCTGGTTTCAAAGCCGGCGCGCACGTCGAGCGAGGCGATCAGCCAGGCGTTCTCGAACAGCTTGGGCAGGCGCGGCGAGAACACGGGCGTGCGCGTATTGCCGGTCTTCAGGCGCGCCACCTCGGCGTGCAGGTCCGCTTCCAGCATCGACAGGCTGATGTTGCTCTTGCGGGCGACCACGGCCAGGTCGCTCTGCGGCTGCTCGAGCAGGGCCAGGAACAGGTGCTCGAGGTCGACCTCGAACTGGCCCAGCCCCACGCAGATGCTGGCCGCGCGCGTGGCGGCGGTGCGGCTGGTGTCATTGAGCTTGCCGATCAGCGTCTTCAGGTTGATGCTCATTGCGCGCGAGTCCTTATTGGTATGGTTAGTGAGAAAAGAATGAAGTTGCCCGCTACAGCGCCGCCAGTTCGTAGCGCAGGTCGTCGCGGTCGCGCGTCTCGGCCTGGGTCGACAGGAAGCTGTCCCAGCCCAGCCGGCCGCCGATGCGGTTGTCGCTGAGCGTGACGCCCTCGACCTCGGGCGCGCGCAGCACCACGTGCACTTCGTATTCCAGGGTCAGGCCCGTGAACATCGACAGCATGCGGCCCAGCGCGCGCGCCGCCAGGCCGCCGGGAAGAAAGGCTTCATAGCCGGAGCGGCTCAGGGGTCCGATCGTCAGCCGCATGCGCAGGTCGCGCTGCCACACCCGCCCGCCCACCAGCGCGCTCACGCCCAGGGCGGCGTTGGCGCCGCCGAGCGTGGTCTGCTGCTCGCGCGGCACGTCGTACCAGGCGCCGATGAACTGGGTGACGGCGATCGGCTCGCCGAAATAGTCGCTCAGCACCTTGCCGACCAGGGCGGCCGACGCCGGCCGGTGGCGCATGGCGGCGGCGAAGTAGGCCACCGATTCGTCCAGCACCCCATCGCCGTCGTCGGACAGGCGGTGCTTGAGCGCGTGATTGCCGATGCCGGCCATCGACAGCAGCAGCGGCAGGAAGCGGTCCTGGCCGTCGACCGCGTACTGCAGTTCGAGCCGGTACTTGCGCCACGCTTCATAGAACAGCGCCAGGCTGCGGTTCGAGAACGCATCGAGAAACGCGCGCGGGCCGTCGTCGCGCTCGTACAGCGCGTGCGCCGCCACCCGCTCGGTGTAGTGCGCCGGCAGCGCGCCGGCGGTGCCGAGGAAACCCATGAAGGCCGGCGTGATGCGGATGTACTTCACTTCGCCGCGGCGCAGCGCCTCGCCCAGGGCCTCGCCATCGACCACGTCGCCCTGCCCTTCGGGCCGCGGCTCGGGCGCCATCGCTTCGAGCTGGCTGGCCGGGAAATCCAGCGACAGCGAATTCTGGAAGCGCAGGAAGCTGGCCACGGCGCCTTCGCGCGCCAGCCCGTTGCGCTTGAGCCAGAGCTCGAGCATGCGCACCGCCTGGAAGAACTGGAACCGGTACGGCTGCGCGAACAGCCGCGCGATTACACTAGGCTCGAATCGCCGCTGCGGGGTGCGCATCGCCAGATTTCCTCTCCGGTTTTACGGGAAACGATCGTCAGTTGGACGAAGCTGTTGGCGTGCACGTACAGGCCAAGGAAGCACTCGATCACGTGGGCAAACGCATGGATGCCGCTGCCGATGAAGGCCTCTTCGTCGATCGTCAGGCGCACCTCGATGCCGCGCACCAGGCAGGCGAACGGATTGCCCGGCAACCAGGCGTTGGCCGCCTTCGAGTCGATCGCATGAACGCCGCGGATCTGGCGCTGCGAGATCGGCGAGCGTGGCAGGTCGTACAGGGTCAGCATCTCGCGGAAGGCCTCGACGCCGCTGTCGGCCAGCGACAGGTGGTTCAGCGCCAGGTGCGACACCAGGCGCCAGTGAGCGCCGCGCCCGCGCTCGAAGCGCTGCGCCGGACTCGGACGGCGCAGGAATGCGATGCTGCGCACGCTCGATCCGCCTTCCAGGAACAGGTCGCCGCCCGGCAGGCCGTAGCTCAATGCCGCCGGCATGTCGCGGTTGGTGCAGGTCAGTTCCAGGCTCAGGGTGTCGGTCTCGATCGCGGCCGGGTCGAAGTCGATGTCGACCACCGAGATCTCGGTTTCGTAGCCGGGGCTTTTCAGCGCCACCAGTTCGTCGCGCCGCATCACCCAGTAGTGGCCGTGCTTGGCCGGCGTCTCGCCGTGGCGCAGCGAATAGAACGGGCGGAACTCGGTCACCGATTCGCCCTGCGGCGTCTGGCGCACCAGTTTCACCGAGTCGATCGACTGCACCTCGAAGGCGTAGGCGCGGCGCGCGTCGGCCAGCACCGGATAGCTGGCGGTGGCGTGCGTCAGGCGGATCGGTTCGCCGCGCTGGCGGAACAGGTTGACCACCGGCGTGCAGCCTAGCAGCAGGTTATTGGTCGACATCGTGCCCAGCATGCGCGCGGTGTTCGAGTCGGTGCGCAGGCCGCTCAAGCCCAGGTGCAGCGTGAAGCGCTTGCAGCCAGGCGGCAGCGCGGCATTGACCGCGGCGAGGTCGATATCGAAGAAGTTGAATTTCTCCGGGAAGCAGAAGTATTCGGTCAGCAGGCGGTAGGCCGGATGCGAGCGCGCCGAAAAGTCGATCAGCGACTCGTCTTCGGCAAAGCCGACCGCCTTCACCGGCGCCGCGCCGAGCGGCGTCCAGCGCCCGCTGGGTTCCGGCTCGACCCAGGCTTTCACGGTGCGCATGAACAGCGCATCGCGCAACGCGGCGCAGAACGACGGCTCGCCGTCGATGAACACGCGCAGCGCCGTCACGCCGAGCTGGCCGATGGTGACCTGGGCCGCGGTGGTTTCGATGCAGATCGCGATGCTCGAACCGACGCCGGGCGGCAGCATCACGGCTTCCGGGGCCTCGATGATCGGGTGGAACGCCGCCTGGCTCAATGCCAGCGGCGCCAGCGTCACCGGATAGGCGGTGCGGAACGTACAGGCCACGCCCTTCACCGGGCGGGTATCGAGCTCGGTGCCGCGCGCCAGCACCCCGGCCGCGGTCAGCTGGGCGGCGGCGGCGCTGAAGTCCATGCGCGCGATCGAGCACGAGGGAAACGGGCGCAGGTAATGCGGGTACATCACCTCGAACAGCGCTTCGGTCAGTTCGGGATAGTCGTCGTCCAGGCGCTTGGCCACGCGCGAATTCAATAGCGCGAACGACTGGATCATGCGTTCGATGTGCGGGTCTTCGCACACTTCGCCGCCCATCAGCAGGCGGCCGGCAATCTTCGGATAGCGCTCGGCGAATTCGCGCGAATAGCGGCGCAGGAATCCGAGTTCGCGCTCGTAATACGGTAACAGTTGTTCCAATCTAGCTTCCCTGGGACAGGCGGCGCGCCTTGCTGATCGTGTAGTGCAGGCTCGATGGCTGCAGCACGGCGTCGAAATTGACCGGCTCCTGCTCGGCGTGCACCACCAGCAAGGCGGTGATGGCGAAATTCAGGCGGTTGATCGCGCCTTCCTGCACCACCAGCGCGGCGCGCACGTTGCGCAGGCGCGGTTCGTGGCGCGCGATGGTCTTTTCGATGCAGGCGCAGATGTGGGCGCGGTCGTCGGTGCTCGACAAACTGAAGCCCGCGAAGTCGCTCAGGCCATAGGTGACGATCGAGCGCGCGCACTCGGGGTAGTCGCGGATGCGCAGGTCGCCGAATGCGGCGCGGGTGTTGAGCAGCGCTTCCAGGTCGCGCGCGACGCTGTCCTTGAGTTCCTCGATCGACACCCGCGACACGGTGGCAGGGCCGGCGCCGCCATTGCGTCCCCCTTCCATCAGGCGATCGAACAATCCCGGCGAAAAACCCTTCATGTGGCTCCCGAATCAAGACAATGGGGTCGCGGCGACGGCGACATGGCATTGCCGGGCCGCGCCGCCGCGCAGGCTCAATCCAACCGCAATCAGGCGGTCTTGTTGGCCGACAGGTCCCAGCCGCCCGAGGTGTTGCCGCCCGAACCGCCGCCGACCTTTTGCTGGGTGTACTTCCACTTGACCTTGGAGTACTTCAGCGCCACGGTTTCGCCCAGGATGTCGCCCGGGTTGACCGCCGGCGCCACGTTGCTGATCAGGACGTTCTCGAGCTCGATCTCGAAGTACTTGATGCGTTCGCCCTGGCCGTCGGCGCGCAGGAATTCGAACTTGGCTTTCGGGATGGTCTTGCCCGACGAGCAGTTCTGCAGCAGCAGCGGGGTGGCCAGGTCGGCCAGCTTGGACACCACGATGTCCTTGTGCTCGGTGCGCTCGGCGGTGTGGCCGCCGCCGGTCGACGCGGTGGCCGACTTCGGCTGCAGCACTTCCCACTGGACCGAACGGCATTCGATCCAGTCTTTGTGTTGGGTGTCGGTGGACTCGCCCTTGATGCCGTCAATTTGCAGGTATACGTCGATGGCCATGCTAGTTCCTTCAGTAGATTAGTAAAAGTTAGGACTTGGTCGATTGAGGCAGCTCCGCGACCAGACGGAGTGAGACAGACAGCTCGTCGAGCTGGAAATGCGGACGCAGGAACGACACCGCGCGGTACACGCCCGGGCGGCCCGGCACTTCGGACACCTGCACGCTGGCTTCGCGCAGCGGGAATTGCGCCTTCTGTTCCTGGCTGGCGTTATCGTCGAGCAGCACGTACTGGGTCAGCCAGCGATTCAGGAAGTCTTCCACGTTGGCGGCCGAGGCGAAGCTGCCGATCTTGTCACGCATCATCGCCTTCATGTAGTGGGCGATGCGCGACACGGCGAAGATGTATTGCAGCTGGGCCGACAGCACGGCGTTGGCGTTGGCGGCGTCGCTGTTGTACTTCTTGGCCTTCTGCGCCGACTGGGCGCCGAAGAAGGCGGCGTAGTCGGTGTTCTTGCAGTGCACCAGCGAGATGAAACCGAGGTCGCTGAGTTCCTTCTCGCGGCGGTCGGTGATCGCGATCTCGGTCGGGCATTTGAGCGCCACTTCGCCTTCGTCGGTCTTGAACGTGTGGGTCGGCAGGTCTTCCACCAGGCCGCCGCCTTCGACGCCGCGGATCGCCGCACACCAGCCGAAGTCCTCGAAGGCGCTGGTCAGGCGCGCGCCGAACGCATACGCCGCGTTGCACCACAAGTACTTCTCGTGGTCGGTGCCGTCGACGTCCTCGACGAAGTTGAAGCCTTCCACCGTGGCGCCGTCGGCCGGGTGGAACGGCAGCCGGCCCAGGAAGCGCGGCAGCGTCAGGCCGACGTAGCGCGCGTCTTCCGATTCGCGGAACGATTTCCACTTGGCGTATTCGACGGTGTCGAACACCTTCGACAGGTCGCGTGGCTTACCCAGGTCGCTGTAGGTCTCGAGGCCGAACAGCTCGGGCGAAGCGGCCGAGATGAACGGCGCGTGCGAGGCAGCCGCCACGTGCGACATCTGCTCGATGAAGTACATGTCTTCCGGCTGGCGCGTGATCTCGTAGTCGCCGATCAGGGCGCCGAACGGGGCGCCGCCGAAGGTGCCGAATTCTTCTTCGTAGACCTTCTTGAACATGGTCGACTGGTCGAATTCGAGCGCGCTCTGGAAGTCCTTGACCAGCTCGCGCTTGGTGGCGTTGAGCATCTTGATCTTGAGGTTCTGGCCGGTCGAGGAGTTCTTGACCAGGTAGTTCAGGCCAGTCCAGCTGCTCTCGATCTTCTGGAATTCCGGCGCGTGCATGATGGCGCTCAGCTGGCGCGAGATCATGGCGTCGATTTCCGCCACGCGGGCGTCGATGGTCGCGGCCAGGTTGTTCGACACCACCACCGTGCCTTCCATCACTTGCGACACCAGTTCGGAAATGATGTCCTTGGCGCGCGCATGCTCGGTGCTCGACTTGGCCACCTTGCTCTGCTCGACGATCTGGTCCAGCAATGCCAGTTCGGTGGTGGCCGCGCCGGCGGCCTGGGACGAGGTTTGGACGGACATGGTTCAGTCTTTCTTGGCAGGGGTTTGCTGGCCCAGTTCGGCCAGCTTCTCGGTGCTGGTCAGCACGTCGCTGAGGAGGTCTTCCAGCTTGTCGTTGCCGGCCATCTTGTTGCGCAGGTCGGCCAGCTTGGTGCGCGCTTCCAGCAGTTTTTTCAAAGGCTCGACCTGCTGCACCACCGACTCGGGACGGAAGTCGTCCATCGACTTGAAGGTCAGGTCGACCCCGAACTTGCCGCTGCCGTCACCCAGCTCGTCGGCCACCTGGAAGGCGGCGCGCGGTTCGATGCCCTTCATCACCTCGTCGAAATTGTCGCGGTCGACGCCGACGAACTTGCGTTCCTTGAGACGCTTCTGCTCGACCTGCGACTGGCCGCCGAAGTCGCCCACCACGCCCATCACGAACGGCAGCTCCTTGTTTTCGATCGCGTCGCCGATCTCGACGTCATAGGTCATGTGGACCCGCGGTGGACGCACTTTCTGCAGGCGTTTCTGGACACTTTCTTTTTTCGACATGAGGTTCCCCATTTCACATGAACGGCGGCGCGCTGGCGGCGCCGGTATTGGCTTGCAGTGCAGGCAGCCGCTTGTTTCAGCTGCTTATTTCAACGCGTCGAACGGATCGGCGCTGCTCTCGCTGTTCTGGCGCGCGCTGCGGCGCGTCGAGCGCGGCGGGTTGGCATTGCCGGCGCGCGCCCGCGGTGCCGGCGGTGGCGGCGGCACCAGGTCTTGCTGGCCCAGGCTCTCGCGCAGCAGCTTGGCCAGGTCCTGCGACTCGGTGCGCAGCGAACCGGACAGGTTGTTCTGGCTGCGCAGGTCGGCCAGCGCGCGCGTCGCCAGGCGCAGGCCGCCGATGGCGAGAATGCTGTTGGCCAGCTGGTCGTTGGGGTCGCGCACCTTGATTTCCTCGGCGCTGACGATCGCTTCGCCGTACTGGCCGGCGTCGAAACGCGTCTGGGCGATCCTGGTCCACGGCTCCTTGTCGGCCGGGAAGGCGGTGGCGGCCTGGCGCCACAGCGTGATCGCAGCTTCCTTCTGGCCGGCGCCGTCGGCGGCCGCCGCCTTGCTCATCAGCTCGGCCAGCGTCGGCGGCGCCGCCACCGTGGACTTGGTCGGCACCGTGCTGCAGGCGCTCAGCGCCAAGGCGCACAGGGCGCCGCCGACAAGGCGGCGCAGGCTGGGGGTTGTTCTCATGCGGTCCTCAAAAAATTGTTTAGGCATAGTAGCTAATCATTATTGCTCGACTGTCATGCCCGGAAAAATACCATAAATCGGGCGAAAGGCGTTCACAGCAGCTCTACGGGACAAGCTCATGCGGCGTGGGTATTCCATGCTGAGCACGTTACAACACCCCCCTTACCGCTTCTCACTTTTCGATGTTATTGTCTTGTCAGTTGTAAGCGAGCATTAATCAAGCGTCAATAGGGTATGCAATGAGCATTTCTGGAAAACTTCTTTGGGGTGAGGGGTTGTTTCTGCGGCCCCAGCATTTTCAGCAGCAAGACCGCTACCACGAGACGCGCCTGCGCGAAAGCGTGCGGGCGCTGCATCCGTATTGCTGGGGAGTAAGCCAGCTGCAGGTCGATAAAGATGCCTTGCAGAACGACACGCTGCGCCTGCTGGAACTGACAGTCTACTTCCCGGACGGTGAAATCTACGCCGCGCCGGGCGCCGACGACCTGCCGCCCGAGATCGACCTGGGCGCGATTCCGCGCGGCCAGCAAGAGCTGACCTTCTACGCCGCCCTGCCCGCGTTTAAACATTTCGGCGGCAATTTCGCGCCCGAAGGCCAAAGCAACAACGCCGCACGTTTCGCCCAGCACAACGCCGACACGCCCGACCTGTACACCCAGGCCGCCAGCGCCCAGCTGGCCTACCTGAAGAAGTCGCTGCGTCTGGTGCAGGAATCCGAGCCGCGCGACTCCTACGTCTCGGTACCGCTGCTGCGCCTGCGCCGCCTGTCCACCGGCGGCTTCGAGCAGGACCCGACCTTCATCCCGCCCAGCCTGTCGATCCGCAGCGCGCCGCTCTTGTTCCTGCAGCTGCGCCGCCTGCTCGACGCGCTGCAGGCCAAGGTCGACGCCCTGTACGGCCACCACCGCGAGCCGAGCAAGCACGTGATCGAATTCCGCTCGGGCGACATGTCGAGCTTCTGGCTGCTGCACACGGCCAGTTCGGCGCACGCCTCGCTGAGCCACTACTTCCATCATCCGACCCTGCATCCGGAGCGCCTGTACGAAGCGCTGCTGAGCCTGGCCGGGGCGCTGATGACGTTCTCCAAGAGCGTGTCGCTGGGCGACCTGCCGCCCTACGAGCACCTGAACCCGGGCCCCGGCTTCGCGCGCCTGCACGCGATCATCCGCGAGCTGCTCGACACCGTGATCTCGTCCAAGTACTTCGCGATCGCCCTCAACGAGGTCAAGCCGTCGTACCACCACGGCATGCTCGACTCGGGCAAGATCGACGCCCAGACCAGTTTCTATCTCGGCGTCTCGGCCGACCTGCCGGGCGTGGAACTGGTGGACATCGTGCCGCTGCGCTTCAAGGTCGGCGCCCCCGACGACGTCGAGAAGTTCGTGCTGTCGGCGATGCCCGGCGTGCGTCTGGCGCACGCGCCGCAGGTGCCGGCGGCGGTACCGGTGCGGCCCGACACCTATTATTTTTCCCTCGACCCCAAGGGCCAGATGTACGAGCGCATGCTGCAGGCGCAATCGATCTCGATCTACGTGCCATCCGGCCTGCGCGACCTGAAGCTCGACCTGGTCGCCGTCACTTCCTGAACCTGACCTGTTTTTGCCATGACTTCCAGCGCTCCTTCCCTGATCCCCGGCGGCCAGCCATCGTTTACGCCCGTGGTGGCGGCCGGTCCCGGCACCGAACACACGCTGATGGACCTGATGTACGACGGGTTCTACGCCCTGTTCATGCTCAAGAACGGCAACGGCCCGCAATCCGAAGCCGAGTTCCGCAACAAGCTGACCCGCTTCCTGGACGACTTCACGCGCGACGCCAGGAAGCAGAACGCCTCGCCCGACGACATCGACAACGCCAAATATGCGTTCTGCGCCGCGGTCGACGAAATCATCCTGCGTTCGCCCTACGCCATCCGCGACGACTGGGCCCGGCGTCCGCTGCAGCTGGTGCTGTTCGGCGACCAGCTGGCCGGCGAAAACTTCTTCAACCGCCTGGAAGACCTTCGCGCGCGCGGCAGCGCCCACCTGGAAGCGCTCGAGGTTTTCCATATGTGCCTGCTGCTCGGCTTCCAAGGCCGCTACATGATCGAGGGTTCCGAGAAGCTGGCCTACCTGACCTCGCGCCTGGGCGACGAGATCGCCCACATGAAGGGCCGCAAGGGCGGCTTCGCCCCGCACGCCGAACGGCCCGACCAGATCATCCACAAGCTGCGCAATGACGTGCCGCTGTGGGTACTGTGCTCGGTGTTCGCGCTGGTGTGCGCGCTCGGCTACATGGGCCTGCGCACCATGCTGGGCAAAGGCACCGAGACGACGCTGAGCGCCTATAACGACGTCGTCAAACTGGCGCCCCGGCAGGCCAACCTGACCATCACGCTGCCGTGATCGCGCTGTCGGACCTGGCGGGCCTGGCCGGCATCGACGCCCTGTTCGGCGTCAAACTGAGCCAGCATGCGCGCCTGATCACGCTCGCCACCGCGCAGGATGCGGCGCTGCCGCAGGCGCTGGTGGCAGAACGATTCTCGGGGCGCGAGGGCGTCAACGAACTGTTCGACTTCGAGATCGACGCGCTGAGCACCTCGACCGACCTCGATCTGGCCGAATTCATCGGCGAAGAGATCACGCTCGGCCTGTTGCAGCCGGATGGATCGCGGCGTTCGTGGCACGGCCTGTGCGTGGATGCCGAATGGCTCGGCGCCGATGGCGGGCTGGCCCGCTATCGCCTGCACCTGCAGCCGGCGCTGGCCCTGCTCGGACTGCGGCGCGACAGCTACATCTTCCAGGACAAGAACGCGCGCGACCTGATTACCGAGCTGCTGTCGGATTATCCGCAAGTGCGCTTCGAGTTCGACGTGTCGCAGGAACTGGCGGTGCGGCCGATCTGGACCCAGTACCGCGAGAGCGACCTGGAATTCCTGCAGCGGGTGCTGGCGGCGGAGGGATTGAGCTGGCGTTTCGAGCATGACCAGGGGGACGCTTCGCCCTCCGATGGCCAGCAGCACGCGCGGCACAAGGTCGTGTTCTTCGACAGCATGGCCGCCCTGCCCGCGACGCCCGGCGGCGACGTACTGCGCTTTCACGGCGTGCGCGCCACCGACGTGGATGACGCGATCGACGGCTTCGCCGCGCGGCGGCAGGTAGCGGCCAATGCGGTCACCATCAGCAGCTGGGATCCGACCCAGCTGCTGGCGCCGGCGGCCGAGCAAAGCAGCAACCTGGAGATCGGCGAACTGCCGGCGCTGGCGATCTACGACGGCAGCGCCGAGCGGCGCCACCTCGACAATGCCGACGCCGACCTGCACAGCCGCCTGATGCTGCAGGCGCTGGAGCTGGACAACAAACAGTTCGAGGGCGCCGGCGCGGTGCGGCGCATGGCGGCCGGGCATGGCTTCCAGCTGACCCAGCACGAGAACCATGGCGACGGCGCCAACCTGTTCACGGCGCTGTGGGTCGAGCACGAGTCGCGCAACAACTTCGGACCGGCGCTGGACGGCGCCATCAAGCAGCTGCTGGCGGCGGGCAAGGAGGCTGCAGGCGCCCTCGCCCGCTTCGTCGGCGACGAGCTGGAACCGGGCACCTATCGCAACCGCTTCGCCTGCGTGCGCGACACGGTCGCCATCGTGCCGCGCGCCAGTGCAGCGCGCTTCGCCGGCGCCGCGCTCGGACCGCAGACGGCGCTGATCGTCGGCCTGCCGGAGACGATCAACACCACCACCCGCGAGCACCAGGTGCGCANTGGCTGCTGTTCTCGCGATACTGTTAATCGGGTGTGATGCAAAGGATAAACAAGACAAATCCTCGACCAATCTCACTGCGCTGAGAGAACTGATCGATTTGCAATTTCCTCACACCAGCGCACGCTGAGAAGTGGTTGCCACGCTCGAGGATAAAGGTGGCATACCCGTCCCTTCCAGTTCGCCTGGCAGCGCGGCGCGGCCAGCAACCCGGGCGGACTGGCGCACGACACCGACGAAAAAGGCAATGCACCGGGCAACGACGCCTCCGGCACCTGGGTGCGGGTGGCCGAAGCGCTGGCCGGGCCGAACTGGGGCTCGCAGTTCACGCCGCGCATCGGCACCGAAGTGCTGGTCGACTTTATCGAAGGCGACATGGACCGGCCGCTGGTGGTGGCGCAGCTGTACACCGGGTCGGATACGCCGCCGTTCTCGGCCGGGGTCGATACCGAGGTCAATCATGCGGGCGTGATCTCGGGGATACACAGCAATAACTTCGATGGCGGCGGGTATAACCAGTGGGTGGTCGACGACACCAGCGGGCAGGTGCGCACGCGGCTGGCGACCAGCAGCGCGGCCACGCAGCTCAATCTCGGGTATCTGGTGCAACAAGCGGTCGGCTCGGCGCAGCGCGGAAGTTATCGTGGGCAGGGGTTCGAGTTGCGGACCGATGCCTGGGCGGTGGTGCGTGGCGGTGAANTTCTCGGCCGGGGTCGATACCGAGGTCAATCATGCGGGCGTGATCTCGGGGATACACAGCAATAACTTCGATGGCGGCGGGTATAACCAGTGGGTGGTCGACGACACCAGCGGGCAGGTGCGCACGCGGCTGGCGACCAGCAGCGCGGCCACGCAGCTCAATCTCGGGTATCTGGTGCAACAAGCGGTCGGCTCGGCGCAGCGCGGAAGTTATCGTGGGCAGGGGTTCGAGTTGCGGACCGATGCCTGGGCGGTGGTGCGCGGCGGTGAAGGGACCTTGATTTCGGCGACGGCGCGGGCGCAGCAAGGCAGCGGCGTGACGTCGACGCAGCTCGATAGCGCGGAGGCGGTGGGGTTGCTGCGCGGGGCTGCGCAATTGAATACTGTACTGATCGATGCGGCCGGTCAGCAGAAGGCGTTGTCGAGCAAGGATGCGCAGCAGGCGCAGAAGGATTTCATCGGGCAGGTCGATCCGGAGCAGAGTGGAAAGTTCCATGCCGGCGTTGGTGGGCAGGATGCCCTCACGGCGAATGACGGTGCGCGCGAGCTCGATGCGTCTGCTCCGGTGGAGAAGTTTCTATCACTGCCAGCATCATCGGGGCCATTCCATTAATATTGATGCCCCTTCCGTCTTCTGCGACTTCTCGGCTTGGTACCGCAGAGGTTCGCCAGGACCAAGATTATCCATGCTTCGCGATTCCCATGAATCGGGAAACACGTAATGGCGTCCCGTTTTATGGGATTTTCGTTAAAGAAGACCGGATGGAAGGGCCTGAAGAATTAGTGAAAGATATGTGGACATCCGAGGATCTGAACTTCCCTCCTCGAAGTCACCTGCATCCCGATCAATGTATCCGGTACGGTGAAAAACTCGAGGCACACACACAGAGCACCCCAAAACCCCTTGATTTATACAAAATATATTACTTAAGTATAATTGCAAAGGAAGAAGGTTCAAATATAATCTCTTATGTTGCAAATTTCTGCATCATACCTGACCAACTAGGACGACATCGCGTCCAAATGATTGTGCCAGATAACAGCCTCGGCAAGGCACGCTTTGACGTTTGTACTAAATCGCGATAACGCCCTCCCGCACGTGAAAATATTGATTTCATATACTTAGAAACAATGAGCTGATTCGGTATCATTTTTAGCGCTAACGACTTTCACTTAAATTATCCAGCCCAACCAATCCCATTTTGAATGCTATATCCTTGAGCCATAGTAATCGCCACATATTCATCAAACTTTTCGTGGCAATACTGATGACGCTGGGCCTAGCCTAATCCTTATGGAGTGCCTTCACCTAGTGCTGTGCAGCACAGTGTCGCGCGATTCGGTTTTTCCGCGTTTATTCTGTAAGTATAGATAAGGAGACTCATGTCTTCGCAAGCCTCATGTATTGTTTTTCTCTCGATCCTTGCAACAACCTGCAGTGCCATTGCTGCCGCGGCGCGAACCAACTGCGTTGCCGACGAAGAAATCGTGTTTTCCTGCACAGCAGGAAAAAAGACCATCTCGCTATGCGCATCGCCAGAACAGGCTCGGAATTCCTATGTCGAGTATCGGTTTTCTGCCCACGACGGCGCTACACCGTTCTTGTATCGCGCTGACGCAACTTCGAGCAGCCGTGTTTTCAATCGTGCCACACTCCTTGGCGCAAGCTCCGCCAGTACGGTCATCTGGTTTGAGAATTCCGGATACGTTTACGAAATCAGCGATCCTGTAAAAGGCGTCCGCACCGTCTCGGCTTATAAAGGCGGCAAGCAAATAGGGGTGAGTTCTTGTACCGGAGATTACTTGGGCGATTCGAACACGCCGAGTCCCGTCATCAGGCAGCGCACAAGTGAAGAGTATTTCGAGATTCTGGACGAAACGTCGAAGCTATGACATGATAGGCTTTTAAAGCAGTGTCGATGGAATCTCATGCGACTGAGACCGACACTCGCACGCGCGTGGAAGTGACCTTGCCATACTATCTGTTTTGTGGCGGCGGCATAGAGCCACGCACGGTGAAAGTCATTCTGCGGGAGGGCACGACGAAACTGGCTGTCCGCGGCAATTCCCTGACCGCTTTTCTCAACCAGCAGCCGTTTGGGGGTGAGCATCGTTTTGAAGAAGCACTCGGTGGGGAAGGAATGTCGGCATGCCGCTCCCATCTGGAAAAAATCTGGAATGCGGTTTCGCGCGAACACCGGAAATGAGGAGCTTGCTCCCACTTCGGTTCCACCATGCCATCTACGCACTCGCAGTCTTTTCGGAATGGATTGCCCATCATGCACAGGATTCTCGCGCCCGTTGTTCTAGCGATATTGTTGACCGCGTGTGTTTCAAAGGAAGATCAAGATAAGTCCTCGACCAATATCGCTGCGCTGAGAGACCTGCTCGATTTGCAATTTCCTTACACCAGTGCACGCTGGGAAGTGGTTGCCCCCCCGAATATAAAGGCGGAATACCCGGCCCTACCGATTACATGACTTTACTGGCCGAAATCGGTCCGCGCGATGATCAACGATTCAGCACCCTGCCGATTGCGGAGCCATTGCGCGCGCTGCCCAATTCCGCACGGAGTTGGATGAATGCCGAATCCTGCACTTTGCTCGGCACATCCAGCACCACATCGACCGGTCTGCGCCATCATCCCGAATGCAGAACGATCACAGGCATGCTCACGCGTTCAAGGAACAAGGTCACCGGGCACTTATGCACAAGCCGAGACCGGATGCTGCTGTATATGGTCGTCGTAGACTACACGGCTGTTATGCCTTGAAGACAAACCAGGAAACACCCATCCGGGACTGCGCCGCATGAAATCTCCGGCGTCCGCTTAGGATCCCCATAAAAGCGAGATCAGCACCTCACTGCGCTGTCAACATATGCACCACCACCCCGATCACGACCACGTTTCATATTTACAACACCCGTTGCAACTTAATTTAATATTTACCCACCCAGTTTCTCTCCCGATTACCATCCCGGTTTAAGCCGAGTTTAATCAAGGAGAAACAATGAACACGAACCTGAAAGCGGGAGCCCGCGCTGTCCGCGCCGTCCTGCTTGCGGGCGCCTGGACCACCCTGACAGGCACACTCGGCAGCACTGCCGTGGCGCAGGAAATCGCGGCCGAACTGCCGCGCGTCGAAGTCACCGGCTCCGCCATCCGCCGCGTCCAATCCGAAACCGCCCTGCCCGTCGAAATCATCTCGCGCGCCGAGATCGAAAAGACCGGGGTCACCACCGCCGCCGAGATCCTCGGCCGCGTCTCGGCCAACGTCAATGGCCTGACCGACGGCGCCAGCATCAACGTCGGCGGCGACCAGCGCGGCTTCAACAGCGCCAACCTGCGCGGCATCGGCACCTCGTCCACCCTGGTGCTGCTCAACGGCCGCCGCATGGCCAACTTCGCCTCGCCCGGCGACGACAGCGGCGTCGACCTGAACAACATCCCGGCCGCCGCGCTGGAACGCGTCGAAGTGCTGCTCGACGGCGCCTCGGCGCTGTACGGCACCGACGCCATCGGCGGCGTGATCAACTTCATCACCCGCAAGGATTACCAGGGCCTGGAGCTGAACGTCTACGGCGGCAAGACCGACGAAGGCGGCGCCGGCAAACGCACTGCCAGCATCAGCGCCGGCACCGGCGAACTGGAACGCGACGGCTACAATGTGTTCGCGGTGGCCGACTTCCAGCGCACCAATGCGCTGAACACCTCGCAGCGCAGCTTCATCCCGGGATTGCAGGTCGAGCAGCGCCTCGGCCACCTGCTGTCCGGCTACACCGGCCCGGCCAACATCCGCCTGACCTCGAACCAGCGCGACCACCTGCAGGAACTCGGCTTCACCATCAACGGCCGCCCGATCACCAACCGCCTGATCAACCTGTCGGTGCCCGATTGCGCGCCGCCGGCCAACCTCTACCTGCCGGCCGGCACCGGCGGCGTCGACGCCTGCACCTACAACTACATGGGCGACACCGAGCTGTATCCGAAGTCGGAAAAGGCGAGTCTGCTCAGCCGTGGCGTGATCAAGGTCGGCGCCGGCCACCAGGCCTATGCCGAAGTGGCGCTGACCCGCTCCAGGACCTGGTACACCGGCTCGGCCGCGCGCGTGACCGGCTACATCGACTACTCGATGGTGCCGCAACTTGCCGGCACCGGCCTCGATCAGCTGGACGACGACTATCCGGGCGAACTCGAACTGCGCATGCGCCTGAACGAAGCCGGCCAGCGCACCAGCGAACTGACCAGCGAAGGCATGCGCTTCGTGGTCGGCATGAACGGCACGCTGGGCGGCTGGGATTACGACGCCGCCTTCAACCACAGCGTCAACACCGTCAAGGACAAGGATACCCACGGCTACGTGCTATATAACGAACTGCTCGAAGGGATCGCCGACGGCCGCATCAACCCGTTCGGTCCTTCCAGCGCCGAAGGCCGCGCCCTGCTCGACAGCATCCACGTCAACGACGTGGTGCGCCGCGCGCGCGGCACGCTCGATTCGTTCGACTTCAAGTTCTCGCGCGCCCTCGCGCCAATGGAAGGCGGCGACCTGGCGCTGGCGATCGGCGGCGAAGCGCGGCGCGAGCAGAACCGCTTCACGCCCTCGGCCCTGCTCCTGAGCGACAACATCAACAACGACGCCGCGCCGGAAGGCGGCCGCGCCACCAGCGACAGCCGCAACGTCGCGGCGCTGTACGGCGAAGTGCTGCTGCCCTTCGCCAGGCAGTGGGAAGCGCAGCTCTCGGCGCGCTACGACCATTACCAGGAAGTCGGCGGCGCGGCCAGCCCGAAGATCGGCCTGAGCTACCGTCCGAGCAACGCGCTGCTGCTGCGCGCATCGGCGGGCCGGGGTTTCCGCGCGCCGACCATGAACGAACTGCACCGCCCGACCGTCTACAGCAGCACCGCCACCCTGCCCGACCCGGTGTATTGCGCCACGGTCGGGAACAACTACGCCGACTGCGCCGACAACTGGGACACGCGCCGCTACAGCAACACCGAACTGAAACCCGAGAAGAGCCGCCAGTTCTCGCTCGGCGCGGTGTTCGCGGCCGGCCGCCACGTCAGCGCTTCGCTCGACTACTGGAACATCAAGCGCACCGACTTGATCAGCGAGATCGGCGACGACATCATCCTCGGCAACCTGGCCAAGTACGGCAGCCTGGTGGTCCGCGACGAGGATGGCCTGATCGACTACATCGAACTGCGCAAGGAAAACCGCGGCGCCCAACTGGCGCGCGGGCTGGACCTGGCAGTGACGGTGCGCGGCGTCGACACGGCATTCGGCCGCTTCGGCGGACGCCTGAACGGCACCTATGTGCTGTCATCGAAGATCCAGAACGCGCCCGGCGACGCGTTCGTCAGCAACCTGAACCGCTTCGTTACCGACGGCGTGGTGCAGCGCTGGCGCCACACCGTCAGCTTCGACTGGGAGCGCGGCCCGTTCTCGACCAGCCTGCAGAACACCTGGTCGAGCGGCTATGAAGACCAGAATACGGCGATCAACATCGACGACGGCAGCGTGGTGGCGCAGAACCGTGTCGAATCGTACTCGCGCTGGGACCTGTCGGGCGCGTGGCAGGTGAGCACGCCGCTCAAGCTGCGTGTCGGCGTGCAGAACATGTTCGACGAAAGCCCGCCGTATTCGAACCAGGCCTATTACTTCCTGTCCGGCTACGATCCGAGCTACACCGACCCGCGCGGCCGCCGCTTCTACGCCAGCGCCAACTACACCTTCCGTTAAACCCGTGCCGGTCGCGTCGCCGCTCATTGCGGCGGCGCGACCGGCCTGTCAATAACGCGTCAGCGCTCCGGCCGTGGCGGCAGTTGCAGCGTCGCCAGCGCCCCATACAGCGGTGGACTGAGCACGCGCGACACCGTGCTCGAGACCACTGCGCACGCCATCAGGCTCAGCACCATGCTGTGGCCGTCCACCATTTCCATGACGATGATGAAGGCCGTCAGCGGCGCCTGCGTGGCCGCCGCCAGGAAGCCGACCATGCCCAGCGCGATCAGCGCCGCGCCGCCCGAATAGCCGGTCAGCAGCGCCACGTCGTGGCCGAGCGAGGCGCCGATCGACAGCGAGGGCGCGAAGATGCCGGCCGGGATGCCCGACCAGGCGGTGAGCCAGGTGGCGGCGAATTTGAACAGGGTGTAAGCGGCCGGCACGCTGGCCTCGTTGCCGAGCAGGCCGGCGGTGGCTTCGTTGCCGCTGCCGTAGGTGGCGCCGCCGCTGACCACGCCGATCAGTGCGACCGCCAGGCCGCAGCCGGCCGCGAAGCGCACCGGATACCGGGCGCGCCAGCGCGTCGGCAGGTCGGGCGACTGGCCGCGCAGGCACGTCACCAAGAGGCGCGCAAACAGGCCGCCGGCCAGGCCGCAGGCCAGCGCCACCAGCACGCCCGGCCCCAGCAGCGCCAGGCCGATCGGGCCCGGGTGAATCACCCCGAAATGGGTGCCGTTGCCATACACCGAGACCGAGATCAGGCCTGCCAGCACGATGCCCGCCACCAGCAGGCCGCTGTTGCGCTGCTCGGGATTACGCGACAATTCCTCGATCGCGAACATGACGCCGGCCAGCGGCGTGTTGAAGGCGGCGGCGATGCCGGCCGCGCCGCCCGCCACCAGCAGCGCGTGGGCGCTGACGCCGCTGCGCCTGGGCAGCCAGCGGCGCGCGGCCAGCATCACGCCGGCGGCGATCTGCACCGACGGGCCTTCGCGCCCGAGCGACATCCCGCCCAGGAAACCGGCCGAGGTCAGGCCGATCTTTGCCAGGCTCAGGCGCAAGGACACCAGCAGCGGCCGGCGTCCGCCCGACAGCGCCGGGTCGAGCGCGGCCACCACCTGCGGGATGCCCGAGCCGCCGGCCCCGCGCGCGTAGCGGCGCGTGGTCCAGGCGATGGCGGCGCAGACCAGCGGCGTCCACAGCAGCGGCGCCCACCACGCGACCCGGCTCAGGCCGAGGAAAGCGAAAAACGCGGTCTCGGCCAGCCAGGTGAAGCCGACCACG
The DNA here is from genome assembly GCF_030411955.1 of Massilia sp. YIM B02443. Taxonomy (GTDB): domain Bacteria; phylum Pseudomonadota; class Gammaproteobacteria; order Burkholderiales; family Burkholderiaceae_D; genus Telluria. The sequence continues at coordinate 104,551 of NZ_JASNRA010000009.1, read as the reverse complement.
ACCAGCCCGGCGACGGCGGCCATGCCGACCACCACGATGCGGGTATGCCAGATATTGGGGGAGATGATTTCGCGCTGAAACGCGCTACGGACGTCGTGCTGAGGGTTCTCGGGAAGCATGATGGCGGCTTGCGGGGCAAGCCGTCATTATAGCGCAAATGCATTTGCACGAATGTTCCGCTTGACTTCCCATCAAGCGGAACCGGGTGGAACGGTGCTTACTTCGCGGCGTACATCGACGCGTACTTGGCGCCGAAATACAGGATGAAGCCGTAGCACGCGGCCGGCAGCAGGAACGACAGCTGCACGCCCATCGAATCGGCCATCGCGCCCTGACCGAACGGCACCAGTGCGCCGCCGACGATGGCCATGCACAGGATGCCGGACGCCTGGCCGGTCTGCTTGCCCAGGCCGTGCAGCGCCATGCTGAAGATGGTCGGGAACATGATCGAGTTGCACAGGCCGACCGCCAGGATCGCCCACATCGCCAGGCTGCCTTGGCCGAAGGTGCCGACCAGCACCAGCGCGATCGCCAGCAGCGAATTGAAGGCCAGGGTCTTGCCCGGGCTGACCACGCGCATCACGGCGAAGCCGATGAAGCGGCCGATCATGGCGCCGCCCCAGTAGATGCTGACGTAGTGCGCGGCGTCGGCGTGCGACAGGCCGGCGATGTGCGACTCGCCCAGGAAGTTGATCAGGAAGCTGCCGATGCTGACCTCGGCGCCGACGTACAGGAAGATGCCGATCGCGCCCAGCAGCAGGTGGCGGTGCGCCAGCACCGAGCCCTTGGCTTCGGTGGCTGCCGCGATCTCTTCACCGTCGTCGATCTTCGGCAATTTCGCCATCATGAACAGCACCGCCAGCACCACCAGCGTGCCAGCCAGCGCCAGGTAGGGTCCGCGTACGCTGGCCGCTTCGGTGGCCGGATCGAGCACCGCGCCGGCCGTGGCGCCGACGGCGGACAGGATCAACAGGCCGCCGACCGCCGGGCCGATGGTGGTGCCGAGCGAATTGAAGGCTTGCGTCAAGGTCAGACGGCTCGAGGCCGTGCGCGCCGGTCCCAGCACCGCGACATAGGGGTTGGCCGCCACCTGCAGCACCGTGATGCCCGATGCCAGCACGAAGAAGGCGAACAGGAACACGCCATAGCCGCTGAACGAGGCCGGGTAGAACAGCGCGCAGCCGACCGCCGCGATCAGCAGGCCCGTGACGGCGCCCTTCTGGTAGCCGATGCGGCGGATCAGGGCGCCGGCCGGCAGCGACACGATGGCGTAGGCGCCGAAGAAGCAGAACTGCACCAGCATGGCCTGGACATAGGTCAGCGTGTAGATTGCCTTGAGGTGGGGGATCAGGACGTCGTTGAGCGACGTGATCAGGCCCCACATGAAGAACAGGATGGTGACGATGACGAGCGCACTGTTGTTGCCGTCGAGTTGCTGGGCCCCCGCGGGCCCATCCTGCTGCGCCGCGGGCGCCTTGTATGCCATGTTTGCCATGCTGTCTCCTGGTATTCGATTCTTGTTCGGTTGCCCGACTGTGTATAGACGAAACGCCGAGGGATCGCCTCGGCGTTTCGGTACTGCTTACCGCATCAATTCAAATCAGCGCGCCATGCCGGCCGGCGCCGCCGGCAGATCCCTGGCGCGCGTGCCCCAGCCCTTGGTGTCCGGCTGCGATGTCAGCTTGTACTTCAGGGTGCCGCCGGCCTGGATCTGTTCCCAGTCCAGCCACACGCGCTCCACCGCGCGGCCGCCGTAGTTCACCGACTGGACGAAGCGGCGCTGGCCCGGCTTGGCGCCAGGGGCTTCGATGCGCAGGGTCTTGCCGGTGCCGAGGTCGATCTCGGCACTGGCGAAGCGCGGCGCATGCAGCAGGAAGCGGCCGCTGCCCGGCATGTCCGGGTAGATGCCCAGGGCGCTGAACAGGTACCAGGCCGACATCGTGCCCAGGTCGTCGTTGCCGGTCACGCCGCCCGGACCGTTGGTGAACAGGGTCTCGGCGCCGCGCAGGACGGTGGCGGTCTTCCACGGCTGGCCCATCAGGGTGTACATCCATGGCGCGTGGAGGTCCGGCTCGTTGTTCGGGTTGTAGCGGAACTGGGCGTAGTAGCTGTACGGTCCCACCACCCACGACTTGCGCACCGCGTTCGGGTCGGCCAGCACCGCCGGGTAGTCGAAGAACTGGTCCAGGCGTTTCAGGGCGTGGTCATGGCCACCCATTGCCGCTACCAGGCCCGGCACGTCCTGCTGCACCAGCCACTGGTATTGCCAGGCGGTGCCTTCATGGAAGCCATGGTCGCCGCGCGGATCGTAGCTGCTGCCGACGTCGGTGAACCACTTGCCGTCTTCGGTCTTCGGACGCGGGAAGCCACGCTCGCCGGTCGGTTCGTCGACCACGCTCGCATCCCACACCTGCTTCCAGTTGCCGGCGCGCTGCGCCAGGGTTTGCGCATCCTCGGTCTTGCCGAGCGCCTTGGCCATGATCGCAAGCGAGCCGTCGGCCAGCGCGTATTCGAGCGTCGACGAGGCGCCGTGGTGGGGGTCGGTGTCCATGCCCTTCGAGATGAAGCTGCGGTCGTGCTGGACGAAACCGTTCTTCAGGTAGCTCGGATTGCCCGAACGGCCCTGCGGACGGATGCCGTGCGCCGGCACGCCGAAGGCGTTCTCGCGCAGCGCGGTCCAGGCTTCCTGTTCGCGGCCCTTCAGCGCGCCGAAGCGCCACAGGTCGACCATGAACGGGGTGACCGGGTCGCCGGTCATGATGTTGGTCTCGAAGTTGGCGTAGCCCCAGCGCGGCAGCCAGCCGCCCTGCTCGCGGATCTTCAGCACCGAGTTGGCGATGTCGCGCGCGCGCTCCGGACGCAGCAGCGCCAGCAGCTGGTTCTGGCTGCGGTAGGTGTCCCACAGCGAGAAGTACTCGTAGTAGGTCCAGTCCTTGGCGGTATGGATCTTGTCGTCGTAGCCGCGATAGCGGCCGTCGGCGTCGTTGCCGGTCATCGGGTGCAGCAGCGCGTGGTACAGCGAGGTGTAGAACACGGTGCGGTCGTCGGTGCTGCCGCCTTCGATGCGCACGCTGGCCAGCTCGCGCTGCCACTGGGCCTGCGACTTGGCCTTCATCGCGTCGAAGGTCAGCGGCTTGCCGCCGTCCATGCCGTCGGCCTGCAGGTTGATGCGCGCGCCTTCCTGGTCGACGTGCGAGATCGCGCTGATCGCGGTCACCGAGCGCTTGTTCTTCAGGTCGAAGCTGAGCCACACGCCGTGCGGCTTGGCTTCGCCCTGCTGGCTGGGGCCCGTGGCGCCGGGCCAGCCGGCGCGGTCGTCCCACACGCCGTGCGCCACCACCGGCTGGTCGAAGGTCATGCGGAACCAGGTGGTGTACTTGGCGCCGCCGCAGAAGCTGCGCGTCACGATGCGGCCTTCGACGCTGTTGCCGTCGACGATTTTCACTTCGCTGCCGATCACCGAGTGGCGCTCGTTGGCCTGGCCCAGGTTGACCAGCACGTGGCCGGTGGCGGCGTTGCCCTCGAAGGTGTAGCGCTCGGCGGCGGCGCGGGTCAGCGCGGTCGATTCGGCGGTGATGCCGCCGTAGCTGGTGAGTTTCACCTTGAAGTAGCCGGCCTGGCCGACTTCGCCGTCGTGGCTGAATTCGGCGGCGTATTTCTTGTGGTCGAACGTGCCCTTCTTGGCGGTGTCGAAGTCGCCGCCCGGCCCGATGGTGCCGGTTACCGGCAGCACCGACAGCTGGCCGCCCTGCTCCCAGCAGCCGGCGCCGGACACGAAGGAGTGGCCGAAGCCGCGGATCTTCTTGTCGGTGTAGCGGAAGCCCGCGTAGTGGTCGGCGATCGGGCTCACCTGGATCAGGCCGAACGGGGCCGAGGCGCCGGGGAAGGTGTTGCCTTCATCTTGCGTGCCGATGAAGGTGTTGACCGGGGTGCTGCCGACGGCCAGCTTGGCGTTGGCGGCGGCGGCGACTGCGTACGGCGAAGTGGCCGGCAGTGCGCAGGCCATCACGGCGACGGTGAGGGCGATCAGGCTACGGCGGGCGGGCTTGAGTGGCGCGTTGTTCACGCTACGGGTACGACTCATCAAGATACTTCTCCTTCGAGCTGTTCGAACAGCTGTTGCATGGCCGCGGATTGCGGCGGAGTGGCGCCCGACTGCAGGCAGGCGGCGGAACCGGCCGCCAGTGCGGCGTGCAGGTGCGATTGGAGCGTGCGCTCCGGATGGTGGTGCAGGCTGCGCAGCAGGCCGGCGGCGCTGGCGTCGCCGGCGCCGACCGTGTCGACCACGTCGACTTTCGGCGCGCGCGCATCGACGCGCTGGTCACCCGAGAACAGGCTGGCGCCCTGGCCGCCGCGCGTGAACAGCACCAGCGCTTGCGGATTGAAGGCGCGTACCTTGGCCAAGGCTTCGTCCAGGTCAACGCCCGGGAACAGGCCGCGCAGATCGTCGTCCGACACTTTCACCAGGTCGGCCAGGGTCGCCATCGCTTCGAGGGTCGGCGTATAGCGCTCGTCCATCAGGTTGCGGAAATTCGGGTCGAAGCTGATCCTGACGCCGCGCGATTTCAGCTCGCGCGCCAGGTCGACCAGTTTCGCGGCCAGCGGCTGGCGCGCCAGGCTGATGCCGCCGAAATGAGCCCAGCGCAGCGCGTCCATCCAGCCCGCCGGCAGCGCGGTCGGATCGAAATGCAGATCGGCGCTGTCGTCGCCGACGAAGAAGTAGCTGGGTGGCTCGCTTTCGACGATCGCCAGCAGCGGAGAACGATCGAAGCGTTGGAGCAGGCGCAGGTCGAGGCCGCCGGCTTCGCTGGCGGCCCACAGGGCGTCGCCGAAGCGGTCGTTGCTGATCGCGCCGGCGAAGCCGGTGCGCTCGCCCAGCGCGGCCAGGGCGCGCGCCACGTTCCAGGTCGAACCGCCGACGCGGCTGACCCATTCCTCGTTGCCGCGGTGGATCATGTCGGTGAGCGCCTCGCCGGCGCACAGCATCACTGGCGCGTTAGTCATCTGAACGTCAGGCATGATCGGCTTTCGTCAGCGCAGCCACGATGTCGTAGCAGGCGCCCATGGTGTGGTAGTCGACCTTGCCGGCCGGGCTCTTCTCGTCGCTCAGCTTGCGGTTCTCGCGATCGAGGATGCGGTACCAGGCGCCGTATTCGTGGTCGACGAAGTGGGTCCAGCTATAGGCCCACAGACGTTCGTACCAGACCCAGTATTCTTCGTTGCCGGTGCGCTGCGCCAGCATGGCGGCAGCGGCCGCGCTCTCGGCCTGGACCCAGAAGTACTTGTGGTAGTCGCAGATCGACAGGTCCGGCGCCAGCGAATAAGCCAGGCCGCCATTGACCACGTCCCAGCCCTTCTCCACCGCCACCTTGAACAGGCGTTCGGCGGTCGGCAGCAGCCAGTCGAGGTCGCGGTCCAGCGTGCCCTTGCCGCGCGCTTCCAGCATTACCAAGAGCTTGGCCCACTCGGTGAAGTGGCCCGGCTGGTAGCCCCATGGGCGGAACAGGTTTTCCGGATCGTCGATGTTGAACTTCCAGTCCGGCTGCCACTCGACGTCGTAGTGTTCCCAGATCAAACCACCGCAACGCTCGGCCTGGCGCTGGGTGATGTTGAAGGCGACCGTGTAGGCGCGTTCCAGGTAGCGGCGCTCGCCGGTGGCCTGGTGCGCGGCCAGCAGCGCTTCGCAGGCGTGCATGTTGGCGTTCTGGCCGCGGTAGGTCGACAGCTCGCGCCAGTCCTGGCTTGCTTCGTCGGCATACAGGCCGTCGGCCTCGTTCCAGAAGCGCTTTTCCATCAGCTCGAAGGCTTCATTGATCCACGGACGCGCCTCTTCCACGCCGGCCATGGTGGCGTGGGCGTAGGCCAGCAACACGAAGGCTTCGCCGTAGGCGTGCTGGGTGCCGTCCTCGATCGCGCCGCCATCCAGCATCCAGGCGTAGCCATCGCCATCCGGGGCGCGGTGCGCCTCGCGCACGAATTTCACCGCGTGCTTCAGGCCTTCCAGGTAGGCCGGGTCGTTGAAGTGGCGGTAGGCCATCGCGTAGGTGAACACGAAGCGGGTGCTGCTGACCAGGTGGCGGTGGGTGGCGTCGTACACCGCGCCGTCGTCCTTGAAGTAATGGAACATGCCGCCGGCGGGATCGATCGCGCGCGGGTGGTAGAAGCGCATGGTGTGGCGGGCATGGTCGAGCAGCACGGCCGGGCTGCGGAAATTCGGGAGAGTGGTCATAGTGGCTCGGTTCAGAGTGGGCTCAAGGGGTAGCAGCGTTGGGTCGGTCGGCCTCAGTCGTCGTAGCTGCTTTCGCGCACGATCATCTCGACTGGCAGGGTTATCTGGGCGGGTTCTTGTTCGGGCTTGTGCAGCAGGCATTCGACGCCGGCGCGGCCCAGCGCTTCCTTGTCGACCCGCACGGTCGACAGCGGCGGGATCGCCGCCGCCGCGGCGGCGATGTCGTCGAAGCCGACGATGGCAAGGTCGGACGGAATGCGCAGGCCTTCGTTGAGGCAGTACTTCATGGCCACCAGCGCCGTGCTGTCGTTGTAGCAGAACAGCGCGTCCGGCCGCTTGGACAGGTTGAGCAGGCTGCGCACCGCCTCGATCACGCCCTCCTCGCCCTCGCCCATGGTCGGCACGATGATTTCGAGGTTCGGGTCGGCGTGCACCTTGGCGTCGAACAGCGCCTGGCGGAATCCGCGGTTGCGCTGCTGGATGCTGTAGTGGGCCAATGAGCCGGACAGCATGGCGATGCGCTTGCGGCCGGTGCGCAGCAGGTGCTGGGTGGCCAGGTAGCCGCCGCTCATATTGTCCGGATTGATCGAGGTGAAGCCGCGCCGGTGCATGTCGACCAGCACCATCGGTTTGCCGACCTGCTGCAGCGCCGCCAGCACTTCCGGCTCGAAGAAGCCGGCGCAGACGATGGCGTCGGGCTGGTGCAGGCGGATCTGGTCCATCACCGGTTCGGCCGGGCCCACCACGATCAGGGACAGGGCGATGCCTTCGCGCCGGCAGGCTTCTTCGGCGCCGTGCAGCACTGGCGAGAAGAACGGGCTGGAGGTCAGCGTGTTGTGCTGGCTGTGCAGCAAAAAGGCGATGCGGCGGATGCGGCCTTTTTTCAGCTGCGAGAAATCGTATCCAAGGCGCATCGCGGTCTCGCGCACGGTGTTGCGCGTGGCCTCGGTCATGCCGGCCTGGTTCTTCAGCGCGCGCGATACGGTGCCGATCGACAGGCCGGTGGCGGCGGCGATGTCGCGCAGGGTCACCGCGCTCATGGCTGCGCCTCCGGACCTGGCCGGACGCGCAGCGCGCCATGCGTCGCAATCGGGTGCATGCTTCGGTCTCCGTTATCGGGTTTAATAAACGCTTATCCTAGCGTCTTGCAGGCGTAGCGGCTTCGGATGGCGCGCGCCTGTTGATAGGGTGTTTTATATCAGTCGTCTTTTCGTGCCGTCAACGAAACCGGCCTGATTCGGGTGCGTTTTAGCGGATTTTAGTAAACATGCGCACGACAACCCTGCCGTGCGCACATTTGCTTAGACGCGTCGGTAATGACGCGTGTTTACTTCGCGCTGAATTTCGTCTGCGTCAGCGCGCCTTCCGACGCCTTGCCCGGCGCCGCTTCGAGCAGTTCCAGCTCGGCCAGCTCCACCGTCGAACCGTTGTCGAAGCGCAGGCGGTACTCGCGGTAGGCGCCCGGCTTGGCCACGCCGAACGGACGCAGCTGCAGCGCCCAGTCGAAGCGTTCGCCGCTGCGTTTGTCCAGCTCGGTCCAACGATTGCCTGCCTTGCCGCCACGGCCCTCCAGCGTCCAGCCCAGGCCCTGCACCGGGGTCTTGCCGCCGGTGATGGTGTAGGTGCTGATCGTGGACGCCGTCGCCAGCGCGAAACTCACGGTGGCGCGTGCCGGCAGCGCCAGCTGGGTAGCGGCGTCGTCGTCCAGCAGCGCGCCCGGGTTCTTGACGCCGGCCAGCGTCACGCGGCGCGCGCTGCCGCTGCGGTCGTGCAGCATGGTCGGGGCCTTGCCGGCTTCGGTCATGGATGCAGGAAGGGCTTCCACTTGGCTGCCCCAGGTCGACGGCATGCTGCCCATCGTGAATTCCAGGGTAGCGCCGCCGGCGATGTCGTCGTGGCGGATCCACGGCTTGGTCCACGGCTGGCCGTTGACCTTGAGCGACTGCACGTAGACGTTGCGCGGGCCGTTGTTGTTGGCGATGACGGTCAGCAGCTTGCCGTTCTCGAGTTTGACTTCGGTGCGGTCGAAGGCCGGCGAGCCGATCACGTATTCGGGCGAACCCATACGCATCGGATACAGGCCCATCATCGCAAAGGTGTACCAGGCCGACATCTCGCCATTGTCCTCGTCGCCGGCATAGCCCTGGCCGATCTCGCTGCCCAGGTACAGGCGGCGCAGCACTTCGCGCGTAATGGCCTGCGTCTTCCACGGCTGGCCGGCCGAGGCGTACAGCCACGGGATGTGGTGGGCCGGCTGGTTGCTGTGCGCGTACATGCCCATGCGCACGTCGCGCGCTTCGGTCATTTCATGGATCACGCCGTGGTAGCGGCCGGAGAACTTGCGCTCGGCCGTCTCTTCGGTGGCGAAGAACTGGTCGAGGCGCGCGGCCAGCTTGTCGCGCCCGCCCATCAGGGTGGCCAGGCCTTCGGCGTCGTGCGGCGTGGTGAAGGCGAAGGTCCAGGCATTCGCTTCGGTGTAGTCCGAGCCCCACAGGCGCGGCTCGAAGGCGGTTGCCGGCTGGCGCCACTGGCCCTTGGCGTCGCGGCCGCGGAAGAAGCTGGTGGCCGGGTCGAACAGGTGCACGTAGTCGGCCGCGCGCGCGCCGAAGTATTCGGCCTCTTCACGGTAGCGGCGTGCTTTCGCCGGGTCCTTCTCGTCCTGCGCCAGCGCTTGCCCCATCTGGGCCAGGCCGAAGTCGTTCAGCGCGCCTTCCAGCGTCCACGACATGCCCTCGTGCACCGAGGTGTCGGCATAGCCGCGGTACATCGACTTGGCCAGGCCCTTGCGGCCGACGTTCGATACTGGCGGCACCGCGGTCGCGTTCTTCAGCGCCGCTTCATAGGCCTGGTGGCCGTCGAAGTTGCGCACGCCCTTCAGCCAGGCGTCGGCAAAGGCCACGTCGGAGCTGGTGCCGACCATCAGGTCGGCGTAGCCCGGCGACGACCAGCGCGCCACCCAGCCGCCGTCGCGGTATTGCTGCAGGAAGCCGTCGACCATCTCGCCGGCGCGCTTCGGCGCGAACAGCGCATAGGCCGGCCAGGTGGTGCGGAAGGTGTCCCAGAAGCCGTTGTTGACGTAGTTCTTGCCGGGGATGACCTTGGCCGAGGTGCGCAGCGCGTCGCCGCCGGCATTGTTGCTCGACCAGCCGCTCTGGTCGGCATGGACCCAGTCGGGTTGTGCGGCGGTGCCGACGTTTTCGTGGGCCACGTTCGGGTACATGAACAGGCGGTACAGGTTCGAGTAGACGGTGGTCATCTGGTCGTCGCTGGCGCCCTCCACTTTCACGCGCGCCAGTTCGCTGTCCCAGGCAGCCTGGGCGCGCTCGCGCACGGTCTCGAAGCTGGCGTCGCCGATTTCCATTTCCAGGTTGCGCTTGGCCTGCTCGATCGAGATCATCGAGGTGGCGATGCGCATGCGCACTTCGCCGTTGCTGTCGGGCGTGAACTTGATGTAGCCAGTCGGGCGGCCGGTCTCGATACCGCCGCTATTCTTCCAGCGCTGGTCGAAGGTGGCATAGACGAACATGCGCGCCGAACCATTCGACAGGCCGCTGCGGGTATCGGTGTAGCCGATCAGGGTCTGCTTTTCCTGGTCCAGGGTCAGGCCGCCGCGGTTGTCGACGTTGTCGAACAACAGGTTGGCGTCGCCGCCCTCGGGGAAGCGGAAGCGGAACACGGCGGCGCGTTCGCTCGGGGCGATCTCGGCGCGGATGCCGTTGTCGAAGCCGACGCTGTAGGCGTACGGGCGCGCGATCTCCTGGTCGTGCGAGAACGACAGCGCGCGTGCCTTGCGGTCGGCGTCGGGCTGGCCGGCGCTGCTCGATGGCATGATCTGGAAGGTCTGGCGGTCGGCCATCCACGGGCTTGGCTGGTGGCTGAGCGACAGCGCCTGCAGGCGTGGACGGTTGTCCGGGCCGTTCTTCTCGTTCCAGCTGTACATGAAGCTGAGCGTGCCGGCGTCGGTGACCGGGGTCCAGAAGTTGAAGCCGTGCGGCATCGACGCCGCCGGGATGTTGTTACCGCGCGAGAAGGTGCCGTTGGCCTGGGTGCCGCGCGTGGTCAGTACGTAATCGGACAGGCGGCTCGGCACCACGCGTGGCTGGTCGGCGATGACGATATCATCGATCCAGCCGCTGGCCTTGCCCACGCTGCCGATCGCCGACGGGCTCACTTCCAGTTCGATCGACTTGATGCGGCGGCCGGCCAGCTCGCCCAGGCGGACTTCCTTGTGCGCCCACTGCTGCGGGTACAGGGTCTTCGATTCGGCCTGGGCCGCGGCGCCGACGCGCACGCCGTGGTGGTCGTTGATCAACAGGCCCGACAGGCGGCGGCCATCGTCCAGCACCAGGTCGAGCGAGACGCCGGTCGAGGACGCAGTATCGCCGTCGACGATCTCGGGCAGCACTTTCCACGACAACGTGGTGTCGGCCTTGATCGCGATATCGACCGGGAACAGCTGCAGGCGTCCACCGCTGCCTTCGGCGGAATAGCGCAGCGCGCGCAGGCCGCTGTAGCCGGCTTTGGCCTTGGCGGTGTAAGGACGTTCCGGGCCATCGCCCAGTGCGACGGTCACGCCGTTGTCGGACAGCGTGGTTGGCGCCGGGTCGGCGGCTTCGAACGAGGTCGAGAACAGGGCCGGCGTTTTTTTCGCGATTAGCCCATCGGTGCCGGTGCTGGCGCAGCCGAGCAGCAGCGTCGCGGCGGCGACCTGCACGGCGATGGTGCGCAGACGTGGCATGGCGGCTGTGCGAACGAACGCGGATGCGTTACGTTCTGGGGCGGACGCCAGGGCGGCGTGGCGGGAGTCGTGAGCGGTTGCGTTCTGCGTCATGGTGCGGAAGGGCTCCTGTTCTGAGGGGTGGTGGCTGCCGGCACGGAATCTGCCAGCGAGCGGATTTGCAGGGCGGCGCGCAAGGCGCCTTCGGTGGCGGCGGAGGTCACGCGCAGCGTGACGCGCTCGCCGGGCAGCACGGTGATGGCGTTGTCGGACAGCTCGGCATCCAGGGTGCCGAAGTCGATCCAGACTCCGCGCGCCAGGCGCGATGCCGTGATCTCGAGGAGGAAGGCGGCGCCGTCCTGGCGCAGCGTGGCACGCAGGTCCGAATGCGAGCCGTTGTCCTTCCACGCGATCTGTTTGGCGGGTGCGAAATACACCACGCCGCGCGACGCCGGTTCGCCCTCGGCCTGCAGCTCGAACACGGCGACCGTGTCGGTGGCGGCAGCTTTGCCGAGCAGCTCGGCGTCGCGGTAATCCGCTATTTTTGCGGCCGACAGCGGCGCCAGGTTGACCTGCTTGCGCTCGTCGCGCAGCACCTTGCCGCCCAGCGTCATCACGCGGGTGCGCAATTCGCCGCGCACACGGCGGGTACGGTCGTTGAGCAGGCTGACGGCGGTCGTCCCTTTCGGATCGCGCAGCGCGGCCACGGCCACCGGCGCGAAGAAGCGGCGCGCGTGGTACTGCAGCGCCTTGGGACGGCCGAACCAGTCGATGCTGGACCAGGACGCGCCCGGCCACACGTCATTGAGCTGCCAGTACAGCGTGCCCATGGTGTAGGGACGGCTGCGGCGGTGGTGCAGCGCGGCCAGCTCGATGCCTTCGGCCTGCATCACCTGGGACAGGTAAGCGAAATCGCTGAACGCGGTCGGCGTGCCGAACTCGTCGTTGACATACTTCATCAGGCGTTCGTTGCCCTTCCCGGCCAGGAATTTCTGGTGCGCTTCGATCACGGGGCCGTCGATCTGTTGCTCGGCGCGGGTGGCGAAGGCGTCGATCGTGCGCTGCACCGGCCAGGCCTGCACGCCGAATTCGGACATGAAGCGCGGCGTGATTTCCAGGTACTTGGTCACCGGATGCGCCGGGTTGCCCCACACTTCCCAGTAGTGCATGTCGCCGCTGGCTTGGGTATTCGCGACTTCCTGCAGGTCTTCGCCCGGCGAGCTGGACCAGTAGCCGATGCCGCCCGCCTCTTCCTTCACCACCTGGCGCAGGTCGACGCCGAACAGCTGGACGTAGCCCTTCCACACCTTGTCGGCGAAGACCGGGTCGGCCGCTTTCAGCGTCTTGCCGTGGCCCCAGTATTTCCAGGCGATCTCTTCTTCATTATTGCCGCACCACAGCACCACGCTCGGGTGGTTGCGCAGGCGCCGCACCTGGTCGCGGGCCTCAAGCACCACGCTGGCGCGGAAATTGTCGTCGTAGGCCGGCTGCATTCCGCCGCCGAACATGAAGTCCTGCCACACCAGGATGCCCAGTTCGTCGGCCAGCTCGAAGAAATCGTCGTTCTCGTAGTAGCCGCCGCCCCAGCTGCGCAGCATGTTCATATTGGCGTCGCGCGCCGACTCCATGATCTTGCGCAGGCGCGTCTTGTCGATGCGCGGCTGGAACATGTCGAACGGGATCGTGTTGGCGCCCTTGGCGAACACCGGGATGCCGTTGACGACGAAGTAGAAGCCCTTGCCTTTCTTGTCCTGGTCGGTGCGCAGCGCCACGCTGCGCAGGCCGGTGCGCCCGGACAGCGTCGCCAGGGTGGCCTTGCCGTCGCCCGCTTCCAGCTCGTAGCGGTACAGCGGCTGGGCGCCGTAGCCGTTCGGGAACCAGCGCTGCGGGTGCGTGACCTTGACCGGCAATTCGATCCGGTTGCCCCCGGCGCGCAGGTCGACGCGCTTCTGCGCCGCCAGCGAACGCTTGCCGTCGGGCGTGGTCTGCCACAGGCGCAGGTCATAAGTGCCGGCACGCGCGGCGTCGAAGGCGGCGATGGCGGTCACGTCGGCGCGGGCGGCATCGACGCGGTCCTGGCGCAGGTGCAGGTTGTCGATGCGCACGGCATCCCAGCTCTGCAGCGTGATCGGCTTGGTGATGCCGGCGGTGACGTAGCGCGGGCCCCAGTCCCAGCCGTAGTGGTAGCCGGGTTTGCGCACGAAGTTGCCGGTCATCGCATCCTTCGGCTCGTCGCCATAGGGCGATGGATAGTTGCCGGCGATCTTGTGCGGCATCGCCAGAACCTGCGGCAGCATCTTCGCGATCGGCGAACGGAACACGATGCGCAGAATATTGTCCTGGGCGCGCAGCTTGCCTTCGACCGGCACGCGCCAGGTGCGGAAGGCGTTGTCGGCGTCCAGGATCTTGTGGCCGTTGAGCCAGACTTCGGCGAAGGTGTCGAGCGCCTCGAACACCAGCTCGCTGCGCGCATGGCGCAGGCTGCCCGCGGGGGCGTCGAAGGTGGTGCGGTATTCCCAGTCAGCCAGGCCGATCCATTGCAGCTTGGCTTCCGGCGCCCCGACGTAGGGATCGGGGATGACTTTATGCGCCAGCAAATCGGTGTGCACGGTGCCGGGCACGCTGGCCGCGCGCGACGGTGCCGCTTCCGGATGCGCCGCACTCTGGGCGTGGCCGGGCACCATGCGGAAGGTCCAGCCCTTGTCGATCACCAGGCGGGTGGAAGTGTCGGCCAGAGCAGTACCGGCCAGCATGGTCAAGACGCATGCCCACAGCAGGCGTGCGAACGCGCGGATGTTCAGTGAATAGTTCATGGTGCGGGCGCCTTCCAGTAGCGGTCGATCCATTGTTGATGCGTGGGCATGCTGGCAACGGCCTGGGCCAGCGTCGCGCGCACCCCGTCGACGTGGGCATGCAGCTGGTCGTCCGGCATCTGGTCGACCATCGGGTGATAGTTGTGCGGCACGATGCCCTGCCCCAGCATCACCTGCACCCAGTTAGGCAGCGCGAAGAAATCGTCGCCATGGCGAGAATAGCGGCCGTCGCTACGGAACAGCGCGATCGCTTCACGCAGGCTGTCCGGAATCGCCATGGTGCGGCAGGCATTCCAGAACGGCGTGTCATCGCGCGTGGTGGCGTGGTAGTGCAGGATCAGGAAATCGCGGATGCGTTCGTATTCGAACGCGGATTCGCGGTTGTAGCGTTCGATCAGGAGCGGATTGAAGTCGCGGCGCGGGAACAGCGCCAGCAGGCGCGTGACGCCAGCCTGGGCCAGGTAGATGCTGGTCGATTCGAGCGGCTCGAGAAAACCGCTGGCCAGGCCCAGCGCCACCACGTTCCTGTTCCAGAATTTGTTGCGCATGCCGGTGGTGAAGGCCAGCCGGCGCGGCTCGGCCAGGGCCTTGCCGTCGAGGTTGTCCAGCAGCGTGGCGGCCGCCTCGTCGTCGCTGACGTGGCGGCTCGCGTACACGTAGCCGTTGCCGGTGCGGTGCTGCAGCGGGATGCGCCATTGCCAGCCGGCGGCCTGCGCCGTGGCGCGGGTGTACGGGGTGATCGGATCCAGCCGTTCGCTCGGCACGGCCAGTGCGCGGTCGCACGGCAGCCAGTGCGACCAGTCGACGTAGCCGGTCTTCAGGGTCTCTTCGATCAACAGGCCACGGAAGCCCGAGCAGTCGATGAACAGTTCGCCGTCCACGACCGCGCCATTTTCCAGCGTCACCGATTCGATGAAGCCGTCGGCAGCACGCTGGTTGACGCCAACAATCTTGCCTTCGATGCGCTGCACGCCGCGCCCTTCGGCCAGCTCGCGCAGGAAGCGAGCATACAGGGTGGCGTCGAAGTGGTAAGCGTAGGCGATGTCGCCAACCAGCGAACCCGGCCCTGCATTGCGGTCACCCGGCGCGAAGCGACCCTGCGGCGCCATCACGGTCTGCGGCGAATACTGGCCGATCGGGCCCGCCTTGCCGGCGAGATGCGCCTTCAGCCAGAACTGGTGGAACGGCAGCGGCCCGAGCGAGCGGCCGAGGGCGCCGAAGCCGTGGATATAACTGTCGCCGAGGCGGCCCCAGTCCCTGAACTCGATGCCGAGCTTGGCGGTAGCCTGGGTGCGCTTGACGAACTCGGCCTCGTCGATGCCCAGCCACTGGCCGTTGAACAGGCGCAGGTGGGGCACGCTGGCTTCGCCGACGCCGACGATGCCGATCTCCTCGGACTCGACCAGGCGGATGGTCGCGCCCTTGCCGAGGTAGGTGGTCAGCGCAGCCGCGGCCATCCAGCCGGCGCTGCCGCCACCGACGATCGTGATCGCGCCGACCCGCTCATGGGTCGCGTGGTCTTGTGAATGCATGGCATATCCATGGAAGAGGACCTTGCCCGGCGAGCGGGCAAGGCCATGGAAAACGCCTCCCCGACGCGTCGCGCGTGACGCGCGGCGGCCGGGGAGAAGTGACGCTACGGGCTTAGAACTTGTAGTTCAGGCCCACGTACGCCACACGGCCGGTGTAGCCGCTCGAGTAGTAACGCGCCTTGGTGTCGTTACCCAGGCGGGCACGCGACTCTTCTTCGGTCAGGTTGAGCACCGACGCGGTCAGGCTCAGCTCCTTGGTGAAGTTGTACGACGCGTTCAGGTCGACCTGGCTGTACGGCTCGTCATACACGTTCAGACCGTTGACCAGGCCGTTGACCACTTCGCCGCGACGGTTGTACGAGGCGCGCAGCATCATCTGGTCGTTCGAGTAGAACACCGTCAGGTTGGCCTGGTTCTTGGCGCTGCCCACCAGCGGCGAGGTGCCGATCTGCTGGCCGTTGGCCAGGGTGATCGCTGCCTGGTTGGTCTTGTTGTAGGTGTAGTTCAGCTGGAAGCCGAAGCCCGAATCGAAGGTGTGCTGGGTGTACAGCTCGATACCCTTGGACACCGCATCGCGGCCACCGGCGCTGGTGGAGTAGCTCTGCACCGGCACCGACTGGCCGCCGATGTCGAGGGTCACGTCGCGCACCACCGGCACCGCGAAGTTGCTCACGTTCTTGCGGAACAGGGCTGCGCCGAGCACCGAACCACGCGTGAAGTACCACTCCAGGCCCAGGTCATACTGGGTCGCCTTGTAGGCGTCCAGCTCCTTGTTGCTGCCCGAACCGAACCAGCCGACCTGGTCGCCGCCGCCGATGTAGCGGCGGTCGTTGACGTATTCCTGGCTGAAGTTGCGCAGGCTGCCCGGGGCCGCGATCGCGTTGTAGCTCGGACGCGCCACCACCTTCGAGGCCGCGCCGCGCAGCAGCAGGTTCTCGGTGATGTCGAACGCCAGGTTCATGCTTGGCAGGTAGTCGGTGTAGGTACGGTCCAGCGCGCTGACCACGAAGGTCGAGATGTGGCCGCTTGCCGGGTTGGTCTGGCTGTCCGGCACGGTGGTGAAGCCGCTGGTGCAGCCCGAGCCGGCCGGTGCGCCGGCTGCCGGTGCGCCGCCTGCCAGGCAAGGCGCCGGGGTGCCGTCCGGACCGTTGAAGAAGTAGTCGTTGTAGTAATCGACCTGGTCGGTCGAGTCGGCGTGCTGGCGGGTACGGACCACGCGCATGCCGAAGTTACCGCGCAGGCGGTCGGTCTTGATGTTGGCCTGCACGTACATCGAGGTGATCTTCTCGCTGACGTTGTAGACGAAGTTGTCTTCGTTACGGGTCTGCATCTCGCCGTAGGTGCTGTTCAGGTACTCGATGTAGGCCGGGTAGTTAATGGCCGGGAAGGCGCTGGCCTTCACGCCATTGGTCAGGTTGCCCAGCTCTTCGCCGTACAGGAACTCGGGACGGAACTTGTTGGCGTTGACGTCGCAACCGTTCTGGAAGCGGTTGTCGTAGTTGCCCTTGTCGGTGCCCTGGCAAGCCCAGTAGTTGTTGCCGGTGCGGCGGTTGGTGCCGCCGTCGCGGTACTTGGCGCCGAACTGGACCGAGTCGAGCCAGCTGCTGTTGTCGACGTGCCAGGTGAGGTCGGCCTGGGCGTAGTTCTGGTCGGTCTTGTTGCGGGTCCACGACGAGCTGGTCGAGCCGAGGTCGATCTCGCCGATGCCGTTGCGCAGGTTGGTCATCAGGTCCGGCGAGAAGGTCATGGTCGGGGTGCTGCCCGACAGGTCCCATGCCGAGAACGAATTACCCAGGCTCCAGCTGCCGTCGGCGTTCTGGCGGCGCGGCTTGATCGGCATGCCGAGCGACATTTCCGGACCGCCTTCGGCCCAGGTGCGGCCAATCTTGAAGTTGGCGTCGAGCGACTCACCCTTCCATTCGACTTCGAAGTCGGCGGTCTGCGACAGCGCCTTTTCGCGGTTCAGGTTGCCGGCGATCTGCGGGGTCGGGATGGTGCAGTCGTCCGGACCGAAGCCGCCGGTGTTGGTCAGACCGCCGGCCGCAGCCTGTTCGGCGTTGCAGTAATAGACCTTGCCCGGACGCGCGCTGTACTGGGCGCCGGTGACGATGGTGCCGCTCGGGTCGAAGGTGAAGCCGTCGAGCATGCGGCCGCCCGGGTAGTTGCCGTCGCCGTTATAGCGCGCGATGCTCCATTCCGGGATCTTGAGCGAGTTGGTCTGGGTATTCTGCTTCAGGTCGAAGCGGAAGTAGTTGGCCGTCATGTTCAGGTTGCGCAGCGGCTTGAACTGCAGGGTCAGCTGGCCGCCCTTGCGCTCGCGCTCGTTGGTCACCACGTCCAGGTTGACCGAGGTCGGCAGCGCGAAGTTGGTGTAGTAGTCGCCATCCTGGGTGTAGAAGCCCGATTCGCCCCACCAGTACGAGTTCAGTCCGTTCGGCTGGCCGTTGACGTCCACCGACGGATTGGTGGCGCGGCTGTCGCTGTACCATTGCCAGTTCGAGGTGCTGCCGCCCATGCTGCGGATGGTGCGCTTCTGCTGGGTGTAGCCGACCAGGAAGCCGATGCGGTTGCTCTCGTCGTGCCAGGCGTACTGGCCCGAGATCTGCGGATCGGTCTTCTTGGTGGTGTCGGACCAGGTGCCTTCGGCGTTCAGGAAGCCGGAGCCCGACTTCACGTCCAGCGGACGGCGGGTGCGCAGGATCACGGTGCCGCCGATGCCGCCTTCGTCGAAGCGCGCTTCCGAGGTCTTGTACAGCTCGGCGCTGGCCAGCATGTTCGATGGCATCAGGGTGTAGTTGAACGAACGCGACGGGTCGCCGTTCGATTCGGCGGTGGCCACGTAGTTGCCGTTCAGCTGGGTCAGTGTCAGTTCCGACGACAGGCCGCGCACCGAGACGTTCTTGCCTTCGCCGCCGCTGCGGGTGATGATCACGCCCGGCACGCGCTGCAGCGCGTCGGCGACGTTCTTGTCCGGGAATTTACCCACGTCTTCGGCGGTCACCACCTCGACGATCGAGTTGGCGTCGCGCTTCTGGTCCAGGCTCTTCTCGATCGAGTAGCGGTAGCCGGTGACCAGCACGGTGTTGGCGCTGTTGGCCGAGGCAGCCTGGTCGGCCGGCGACGGCGCGGTGGCCGGTGCGCCTTGCTGGGCGGACGAGGTTGCGGCCGTGTTTGCAGCTGGTGCGGTGGCCGGAGCTGCGGTAGTGGCGTCGGCGCTCTGCGCATAGGCGTTCGACAACGACAGCAGCGCGATGCTCACGGCCATGGCGACAGGCGTGGCGCGAACGCGCGTTTGGGTAACGGATTTCGGTGATGCGGTCATGTGAGTCTCCTGGTCTCGCCCGCTAGGGCTGTTTCTTATGGCAGTGGCAGAGACCAGCGCGTTTTCCGTGAAAACGCATTCAGGTGCTCCGCACCGCTACGCGATAAGGCTCGGTCTGCACAGCTGGATTCCAAAAACGCATGCTGCGCAAACGGATGAGCTAACGCCGATTTACTAAACGACCGAATGCTGATTGCAACTCGATCGCGCCTCGCATTTCAACAAAGAGAAGTTATACAAAGGAAATTACAATGGTTCAATAGACTTTCAGTGGGAGGGTGCAGTTTAGCTGCGTTTAGTAAACAATAATGATGCAAATTCGACACACTTGGCGCTGCCAGGCCAGGCATGGTGACCGGTGCCCAATCCTGCGCCACCCTGCACGCATGCACTGTTATCATATTTCCAACTAAAACAGGCGATGGCGGACAGCCGCCGTCATGCCCCTTATCCGAGCAACCACTGGCAAGCAACCTGGAATTCCATGACACATCGTCCGACCCGCAGTCCGGCCAGAGTCGCCACCGGCATTCCCGAACTCGACGCAGTGCTGCATGGCGGCCTGCTGCGCGAACGCATCCACCTCATCGAAGGCCGTCCCGGCACCGGCAAGACCACCTTCGGCCTGCGCTACCTGATCGAAGGCGTGCGCATGGGCGACACCGCCCTCTACCTGAGCCTGTCCGAATCCGAGGACGAGCTGCGCGAGACCGCCGCCAACCACGGCTGGTCGCTGGACGGAGTCGAGATCGTCGAGATGATTCCGATCCCCGACGAGCCGGCGCCGCAGAGCATCCTGCTGCCGACAGACAGCGAGCTGGTCGGGCTGGTGAACCGCATCGCCGACCGCGTCGAGCGGGCCGGCGCCTGCCGCGTGGTGATCGACTCGATGGTCGAGATCCGCCTGCTGGCGCGCGACAGCGCCCATTACCGGCGCCAGATCATCGCCTTGCGCGAACGCCTGAGCGGCATCGGCGCCACCGTGCTGCTGCTCGACGACATCACCTCGGACGGTCTCGAATTCGAGCTCCAGAGCGCCGTGCACGGCGTGATCTCGCTCGAATACCTGGAACGCAGCTTTGGCGCCGCACGGCGCCGCCTGCACGTGGTCAAGATGCGCGGCGGCGACTTCCAGAGCGGCTGGCACGACTACAAGATCCTGCGCGGCGAGATTCTGGTGTTCCCGAGCCTGATTGCCCAGGAACACCACCGTCCTCCTCGTGAAAACGATATCCTGAGCGGCGTGCCGGGCTTCGACGCACTGTTCGGCGGCCCGCTCAGCGCCGGCAGCTCGACCATGGTGCTGGGGCCGTCCGGGGTCGGCAAGACCACGCTGGCGCTGCAGTATGCGCTGGCCGCGGTGCGCGCCGGCCTCAAGGCGGCATATTTCAACTTCGACGAATCCGAGACCACGCTGCGCTCGCGCCTGGTGGAAGACATGGGCGAAGGACGGGCGCGCGACAGCAATGCCGACGAGGACGAGACCGGGGCGGCCGGCGGCGGCACGATCGACGACGCCCACGATTTCTTCCTGCGCCGCGTGAACCCGTCGCGCATCTCGCCCGGCGAATTCATCTGGAAGGTGCGGCGCCTGGTGGAAGACCAGGACGTGCGTCTGGTGATCATCGACAGCATCAACTCCTATCTCGACGTGATCCGCGACGAGAAGTCGCTGCTGCCGCAGATGAACGAACTGTTCTCGTACCTGAGCAACATGAGCGTGATGGTGATCGTGGTCGGCGCCCACTCCCAGCGCCTCGACACCTCGAAGGAGCCGGACGCGGTCAGCATCATCACCGACAACATCATTTCGATGCGCTATTACGAACGCGACCACGTGGTGTGCAAGGCGGTGTGCGTGCTCAAGAAGCGCCAGGGCCGTCACGCGACCGATATCCGCGAGCTCGAGCTGACCGACGACGGCATCCAGGTCGGCGCGCGCGTGCCGCGCGCCGAGGATACGATCGGGGTGGAGAATCTTGGCGTCTGACGCGGCGGTGCAGCAGCGCGACCCGGGAACCCGGGCGCTGGTGGTGTTCGCCCCGCTCGCGGGCGACGCCGCCGCGCTGCGCGAGGTGGCCGCGCGCGAGGCGCTGGCAGTGCGCGAATGCGCCGGCGTCGACGCCTTCTACGCCGCCCTCGATGAGCAGGCGCTGGCGGTGGTCGTCACCGAAGAGGGCCTGGCGCGCTGCACCTTGCAGGCGTTGAGCGCGCGCCTGCGCAGCCAGCCGGCCTGGTCCGACCTGCCGCTGCTGGTGCTGGCCGACGCCGACCGCCGCGACATCGACGACGGCCGCTTCCTGCGCCTGCAGGACGTGGGCAACGTGATCCTGCTGACCCGCCCCACCACCCGCCTGGCGCTGGCGATGGCGCTGCGATCGGCGCTGCGCGCACGGCGCCTGCAATTCGACCTGCGCGACCAGCTCGCCCAGCTGGAGGGATATGCCGGACGCCTCGCCTCGATCGTCAGCGAACGCACCCGTTTGCTGGAGCGCGAGACCGCCGAGCGGCGCCGGGTCGAGCAGGCGCTGGCCGAGGCGCGCCGGCTGGAGTCGCTGGGCCAGCTCACCGGCGGCATCGCGCACGACTTCAACAACATACTGCAGGTGGTGGCCGGCAGCGAGACGCTGCTGCGCATGCTGCTCGGCGGGGCCAGGGCCGACAAGGCCAACGGCGCAGTCGGCGCCGCCGGCGGCGCGGGCGATGGCGGCGCCACACCGGACGCGCGCGCGCTGCGCGCGCTGGACGGCATCCGGCGCGCCACCGGCCACGGCGCCGCGATGACCCAGCAGTTGCTGGCGTATGCGCGCCGCCAGCCGCTGGCCAGCACGACGCTCGACCTGCACACCCACCTGCGTGCGACCGCCGAGATGGCGCAGCGCATGCTCGGCGCCCATATCCAGCTGCGGCGCGAGCTCGCCCCGGACCTGTGGCCGGCGCTGGCCGACCCGGCCCAGCTCGACGCGGCGCTGCTCAATATCGTCGGCAATGCACGCGACGCCATGCCCGACGGCGGCGCGCTCACGCTCAAGGCCGCCAACTGGACCCTGCCCGACCCTGCCCTGCCGCAGGGCGCGCACCTGGACGGCGAGTTCGTCGGCATTTTCCTGAGCGACCAGGGCCACGGCATGAGCGAAGAGACCGCGCGCCAGGCGTTCGAGCCCTTCTTCACCACCAAGCCGGTCGGCAAGGGCACCGGCCTCGGGCTGTCGCAGGTGTACGGCTTCGCCGTGCAGAGCGACGGCCAGGCGTTCATCCGGCGCGAAACGGTTGGCACCACCATCGGCATCCTGCTGCCGCGCGGGCGCACGCAGGCCGCCGCGCCCGCGCTTGACCCGGCCACCCTGCGCGCCGCCGGCCTGGCCGGACTGCGCGTGCTGTACGTCGAGGACGACGCCGACGTCGCCGACGCCACCGGCGCGCTGCTGCAGTCGCTCGGCGTGACGCTGCGCCGCGCCGACAGCACCGACGCCGCCGTGGAAGCGCTGGCCCGGGACGGCGCCGATGTCGACATCGTGTTCTCGGACGTGATGATGCCGGGCCGGATGGACGGCATCGAGCTGGCCCGCTGGCTGGCCACGCACCATCCCCGGCTGCCGGTGGTGCTCACCAGCGGCTACATGCTGTCGCCGGAACGGTTGCAGGACCTGAAGGTGCAGTTCGTCCGCAAGCCCGCCAGTATCGGCGCCATCAACGACGCGTTCGTGAACGCCATGCGCCGCAGCGACGGCGAAGGAACATCACGCCAGCGCCGGCGCGCGGGCTGACGTCGCAAAAAGCCGTCATCTTGCATGCAAACCCTGGGGATATCCGGCGTTCGATGCTAGCGCGCGCACATGGCGGCCAATCGGCCATGACGCCGCACGGCAGCCGGTGTTAGCGTGGTCGTCACAAGGGCAGGTTTGCACCTGCTGCTTGCCCTGCCCCTTCACCCGCCGGGAGTCCATGATGAATAGCCGTCCCTCGTGCGTCCGCCTTGGCGTTGTCCTTGCCGCAGCGCTGATGGCTGTCTTGCTGGCCTCGTTCCCGGCACGCGTGCGTGCGGCCGACGCGCCGGGCTTCAGCGACCGCACGGCCCAGGTCAACGGCACCACCATCCACTACCAGATCGGCGGACGCGGCAGCCCGGTGGTGCTGCTGCACGGCTATGCCCAGACCGGCCACATGTGGAAGCCGCTGCTGCCGGGTCTGGCAAAGACCCACACCGTGATCGTGCCCGACCTGCGCGGCGCCGGCGCTTCCGCCAAGCCCGAATCCGGCTACGACAAGAAGACCATGGCGCAGGACATCCACGCGCTGGTACGCAGCGTGACGCAGCAGCCGGCCGCCGTGGTCGGCCACGACATCGGCCTGATGGTGGCCTACGCCTATGCCGCCCAGTATCCGCTCGAGACCAGCCGGCTGGTGCTGATGGACGCCTTTCTGCCGGGCGTCGGCGAATGGAAGAACGTGTGGCTGCTGCGCGACCTGTGGCACTTCCACTTCTACGGCGAAACCCCGCTGGCGCTGGTCAAGGGACGCGAGCGCACCTACTTCGAACACTTCTGGAACGACTTCGCCGCCGACCGGACCAGGTCGGTGAAGGAAGCCGACCGGGTGCTCTACACCCGCGCCTACGCCCAGCCGGGCGGCATGCGCGCCGGCTTTGAGTATTTTCGCGCTTTCGAGCAGGATGCCAGGGATTTCGCCGGCTTCGCCCGGACCCGCTTGAGCATGCCGGTGCTGGTGCTCACCGGAGAAAAGGCCAGCGGCGCCTTCCTGATCGAGCAGGCGCGGCTGGTGGCGAACGATGTGGACGGCAGGGTGATCGCCGGGTCGGGGCACTGGCTGATTGACGAAGCGCCGGGACAGGTCATCCCGGCGCTGCTGGACTTCCTCGGCAAGTGAATAAGTGAGCGTAATAAGTGAGCGTTATGGTTATGACTACGGCTGCGTGCCTGGATTCGGCTCGCGGACCGAGCGCGACAAGGCCACCTCGCTGGCGTTGCCGGCCCGGTCGCGGACCCGGATCCGGATCGTCACCGGACCGGCGCGGCAGAAAGTATGACGCAGGTTGACTTCGCCCGCTCCGCGCACTTCACGCACGCTGGGCGCGCTCTGCGGACAGCCATCGTTGACGCTGGCCGTCGCCGTATGGCTCTCGTCGATGGACGAGTCGACAAAGGCGGCCGCCAGGTCGAGCGTGCTGCCGCGCGCGATCTGCGTGTAGCGGGGAATGCCGGTGATCGGTCCCAGCACCGGCGCCGGCGTGCCCGTCCGTCCCGGACGCAGCAGCACCAGCCCGGCGTTGGAATCGGCCAGGATCTCGCCACGGTCGTTGATGGCCCTGGCCGTGTCCAGCACCAGAGCGGCCGGAGCGCGAACCAGCCGGGTATTCAGGTCGACCGGGCCGGCGGCGCCGTTCCAGAGCGCGGCGCGGCGGTCGGCGCGGTCCTGGATCGACAGCTGCAGGTCGCCGACCAGTTCGCGCCGGTTGTTCAGGCCATACAGGTTGCCCGATGGCGCGCCTGCGAGCGGCAACTGGCGATAGCCCGCGCCGAGTGACCAGACATAGGGGGCGAAGAAGCCCTGGCCGTCGGAAATCAGGGTATTGCCGGCAACGTCGCCCAATTCGTTCAGGTCGACCACCGACAGCGTGCGGAAGATATTGTCCGCGGTGATCGGCACCATGCCGCGTTCGCGGCTCCAGTAGAAACCGAGGCTTTGGGTTTGCCGGCCCGCGCTGCCCGCCACTTCGCCGCGCGTATTGATGTGCGTCGCCGCGGCGCCGGTGCCGCCCTCGATCATGCCCAGGTCGAGCGCGCCGCCAAGCGGGCTCCACAACATGGCGCGGCTGGTCCCGTCGGCGCCAAAGACCGAGCCGACCGTGAAGCCGAACAGGTTGATGGCGGACGCTTCCGAGCGCTGCGGCGCCGGCGGCCCGAGCGTGATGCGCGCGCCGCCGTTGGTCCAGAGCACCGCGCGGCTGGCGCTGGCGGCTTCGCCCGTCCAGCCGACGGTCCAGTTCAGGTTGTTCACCGCATTCGCGCCCGCCTCTGCCGGGCTGGGCAGGATGCGCCAGCCCCTGGCCGCGGCCCAGGTGAAGGCGCGCGGATTGAACGGCTGCGCCTGCGACGAGATGCGGCCGACCACCATCCCGTTGTCGTTGAGGTCGACCAGGTCGAGGGACTGGCCTGCGAACGTACCGTGGTCGCGGATGCGGCGCCCGTCGAAGAAGCGGTAAGTGGTCACCGCGTTGTCCACGCCGAGCGTTTCGGTCATTGCCATGGCGACCTCGCCACGCTCGTTCAGCAAGCCGGCCGCCTGCAATGGTGCGAGGTTGATGACGCTGTACTCGCGCGCGTGCGCGCCGCCGTGCGCGGCGTGCGCGCTTTCAGCCGAGCCCGCGGCCGGACCTTCAGCCATAGGCGCTGCGAATGCCGGCAGCAATGCGCAAGCTAAAGCGAAGCAATTGGTGTGTCGAAACAGGTGTGCCATGTGAACCTCCACGAGTACGTTGAACGGCACACCCGATTCTAGGAGCGGCCACAGCCCCAGGCATGCGCCCGCTCAAACCGCTCCGTGCATGCCTCGAGGCAGCCCCGGCCGATGAGCGAACAAATCACTTTTCCCGTTAATGATAATGGCTTATCATTACCAACAGCAATGAGCGGCCTGCTGCTCAGTGCCGCCGCCGCCATGGACCGGCGCCATTTCCTTGCCCCCACATTCCCCTATCGACTTCGAGGTCCCGATCTTGCAATCCAAGTACAACGCCACCCCGTCCGCTTCCCCGCTGCGCGCCATCCCCTGCGCCGCCATGCTGGCCTGCAGCTTCGCCGGCTCCGCCACGGCCGCCGCTGAGCCCGTCCAGCCCACCCGGCGTGCCGAACCCCAGGTGGTCGAGGTCAAGGGCGAACGCACGGAGGACGAGCGCCTGGCCCCCGGCGCCGGCGCCCGCGCGCTGCCCGGCAGCGTCACCACCGTGACCTCGGAAGACCTGGCCACCATGGACATCGGACGCGACATCTCGAACGTGTTCCGGCGCGTGCCGGGCGTGGTCGCCAACAACATCGACCAGGGCGACACCGGCAACGGCTTCCGCATGCGCGGCTTCGCCACCCAGGGCACCCACGGCGCCGACACCGCCATCTACATCGACGGCGTGCCGCAGAACATCCCGTCGAGCCAGGGCGGCGCCGGCCACGGCCCGGCCTTCCTCGAATGGCTGACCGGCGACATGATCGACACCATCGACGTCGTCAAAGGGCCAGTCTCGGCCCTGTTCGGCGACCAGAACCGCGCCGGTTCGGTGGCGATCGCCACCCGCGAAGGCGGCGCCGCCACGCCATCGAGCGCTACACTGACGCTGGAAAGCCATGGCGGCCGGCGCGGCTCGCTGGTGTTGTCGGGCGAACGGGAAGGCATCCGCTCGCTGCTGGTGGCCGATCGCTACCGCATCGACGGTTTCCGCCACGGCTCCGGCAACGACCGCAGCAACCTGTTCTATAAACTGTCGACCAAACTCGGTGACGGTGTCTACAGCCTGCGCGCCACTTATTACAAATCCGAATACGCCGGCGCCGGCTATCTGTCGCTGCCGGGCATGGAGGCCGGCCTGGTCGACCCGCATGCGACCATGTACGGCCTGCCCGGCTTCGGCGACGCCCACCGCAAGACGCTGGTGTTCAACCGCAGCCCTGCCTCCGGCCAGGCCGGCTGGTTCGCCACCGCCTACTATGAGGACTTTGCGCGCAGCCGCGCGATCCAGACCAGCACCACCCAGCACACCTACGGCTACGACGAGCGCGACATCTATGGCGCGCGCGCCGGCAACAACTGGGCCTTCGGCGACGCCGCCCTGCTGACCGTTGGCCTGGAAGCGCGGCGCGACCGCGGCGACGCCTTCCGCCAGCAATACCGCAACCTGGCGCCGACCGCCAACTACGTCAACAACCAGGACCTCGACCTGCTGACCTATGGCGCCTTCGTGCAGGGCCAGTACCGGCTGCTGCCGTCGCTCAAGCTGCATGGCGGCGCGCGCTACGACCGTTTCGATTACGAGATCGTCAACCGCAAGCTGCCGGCCGCCTCGACCGGCTACGACAAATCGGTGCTGACGCCGAAGGTCGGCGCGATCTGGACCGTCCGCCCGGCGTTCGAGCTGTATGCCAACGTGGCCGAAGGCTTCCGCTCGCCGGCTGCCGAGCAGATCAGTTCGAGCGGGAGCCTCGGCCCGCTCGGCGCAGCGGGCGGACGCATCAACGCCGACATCGAGCCGAGCCGCGTGCGTTCGTACGACCTCGGCATCAATGCGCGCCCGCTGGCCGGCCTCGAGCTGTCCGGCGCCGTCTACACCATCCGGAACGACGACGAGATCGTGAACACCGCGCCCGACGTCTTCGTCGCTTCCGGCCAGACCACGCGCAAGGGCGTCGAAGTCGACCTGCGCTACCGCCTGGACAGCGCGTTCAGCACCTACCTGAGCTACGGCCGCATCCTGCGCGCACGGCTGGACAATCCGGCGCCGGGCGCGGGCGCCCTGCTGTCGGTGCCGGCCCACACCTGGAAGGCCGGCGCCCAGTACCGCCGCACGGCCGGCCCGGGCCGCCTGACGCTGAACGGCGACGTCTACGTCACCGCGCGCAACCCCTACTACATGGGCACGCCGCTGGTACAGCGCGACATGCAAACCTATGTGCGCTACGATTTGAAGGCGAGTTATGACCTCGGCAAGTTCCAGGGCGCGCTGTTCGCCACCCTGCAGCCGCACAAGTTCGCCAGCGACATCGCCTACGGCACCGCCGCCGGCCTGCTGGTGTCGACGGTGCCGCAGGCAACGGGCGGGGCGTCGCTGCGCTATTTCTTCTGATGGTGCGCGCGGTGTGGCGCGGCTGCGTCACACCGCGTTAGTATTTCCACAAATAAACTTTGCTTTTCGTCCAAAAACCTTTACCGTTCGTGTGACGGCGGGCAGCGGGCTGTTTCAGCGCTGTCCCGGCGCGCTATCATCCGCCGCACGAAGGGTTTCGGACACCGTTCCGGCCTGCGACCTTCCAGCCCGTTCGACCCATCGGCGGGGACGCGCCCCTCCCATACCGGAACGCTTTGACACCATGATCACGGATTTCACCATCACGCCCGCGCGCCCGCGCCGGGCGCCATCGCTGCGCCGCGCCTTCACTCTGCTGGCCTTGCTGGGCATTGGCCTCGGCCCCGGTCCCGCCCGCGCCGCCGGACCGGCCTGCTACAACTTCTCGCCCGTCAACCAGTGGAACCTGCAGGTCTCGGCCGGCTTCTGGAATCCGATCATCGCCTACGTGGCCGAGCGCAGCGGCGTGTGCATGAACCTCAAGCTCGGCCGCACCTCGGCCGACACCACCAGCTTCGTGCTGGCGCGCGAAGTCGACTTCGCCTTCACCAACCATTTGTTCAGCCCGGAGCGCGCGAAGATGGGCTGGACCGTGTTCGGACGGCGCAACCTGCCGCCGGTGCGCTCGCAGATCGTGGTCCCGGCCGATTCGCCGATCCGCAGCCTCAAGCTGCTGGCCGGCGCGTCGGTCGGATTCCCCGGCCCCGAGGCGCTGGTCGCCTACAAGGCCAGCTACGCCCAGCTGCTGCAGCGCGACATCCCCGTCACCGTGGTCTTCGCCGGCAACCAGGACGCCGCCTTCACCCAGCTGTTCGCCGGCATGGTCAAGGCGGTGGGCGCCAATTCGCAGCTGGTCGAGAACTGGAAGGGCCGCGAAGGCGCGGCCTTCCGCGTGCTGTGGAGTTCGGAACCGTTCAACGACCTGGCGCTGATGGCCTCGCCCCGGGTGCCGGCCGCCAGGGTGAGCGCGGTGGCGCGCGCCTTCCTCAACATGCACCGTGACCCCGAGGGCCGGCGCGTGCTGGCCGCCGCGGCCGAGCTGATCCATTCGCCGGCGCCGATCTCGTTCGTCGCGGCCAGCGAGGCCGACTACGCCAGCTACCGCACCTTCTACGCCGGCGCCCCGGCCGAGCTGCGCTGATGCAGGGCGCCGCCCTGCCGTCCGCGCCGTCGCCATCGCGGCTGCGCTCGTTCCTGCCGCGCTCGCTGGTGGGCCGCGTCTTCGGGCTGTTCAGCCTGGCGATGCTGGTGCTGCTGATGGCCGGCCTCGGCATGTTCTACCGCTACCAGTACCTGCAGCACATCGAGGAAACCCAGGACAGCGCGCAGATGCTGGTCGAGATCGTCACGCGCAGCGTCGAAGAAAGCGTCGTCATCGGCGACTACGACACCGTCAAGCGCACCCTCAACCAGCTCCTGATCCGGTCGCCGTTCAAGCAGGCCGAGTTCCTCGACCTGGGCGGCGGCGCGATCCGCCTGCAGGCGGCCGCGACGCACCTGACGCCGGCCCCGGCATGGTTTACCGAACTGATCGTCGACCGCTTCTACGACGTCAACCGGGTGATTGCGGTCGGCGGCAAGGACTACGGCGTGATCCGGCTGACCTTCGACGAACAGCGGCTGGCCGCGCAGTTGTGGAGCCTGGTCGCCGAGACCTCGGCCGTGGCCTGGGTGCTGTTCATGGCCAGCCTGGCGCTGACCCACATCTTCCTGCGCCGCTGGCTCGAGAACCTGGGCGGCCTGCGCCTGCTCGAGCACGACCTGGCGGCCGGCCGGGTGATGGCCGAAGCCTCGTTCCGCGCCGACGCCCCGAGCGAGATCCAGGAAGCGATCCTGGCCGTCAACCGCGGCGCCGCCAGCCTGCGGGTGCAGTACGGCCAGCAGATCGAATCCCTCATGAATTCGCTGATGCAGCATAAAAGCGCGATGGACCAGGCGGCGATCGTCTCCGAGATCGACACAGAGGGCCGCATCGTCAACGTCAACGCCTTGTTCCAGGCCAGCAGCGGCCATACCCGCGCCGAGCTGATCGGCCAGCCGCTGTCGCGCTTCACGCGCGCCCCCGACGGCCCGCAGTGGCAGCCCGACGGCGCCGCCTGGACCGGCGAAGTGGCGGTGCTGGGCCATGCGCGCGGCCTGCAATGGCAGCGCACCATCGTCCCCATCTTCGACGCCGACAACGTGCTGGAACGTTATATCTGCATCGACATCGACATCACCGCGCGCAAGGAGTTCGAGCGCACCATCGTCGCCAACGCGCGGCGCGAGAGGCTGGTCGCCGACCTTGGCCGCGCGGCGCTGGCCACGGGCGAGCTTGACCACCTGTTCGGCGCCGCCGCCCAGGCCGCTGCAAGCGCGCTCGGCGCGTCCGCGGCTGCCGTGTTCGAATTCGACGAACGCGACGGCGCGCGCCATGTGACGGTGCGCGCCGGCGCCGGCCTGCTCGCGCACGCCGCCGGCCTGCAGCTGAGCGGGCTGGCCGTCGTGCTGCAAGCGCAGCCGGCCGACCAGCTCCTGCGCCCGATGTTCGCCGCCCTGGGTGAGTCGCACGGCGTGAACAGCGGCGTCGACGCCTGCATCATCTGCGCCGACCGCCAGTTCGGCATGATCGGCGTGTTCAGCGACGACGGGCGTCCGTTCGCGTCCGAAGACCACGTCTTCCTGCGCAGCATCACCAACATCCTGGCCACCGCCATCGAGCGCCAGGCGGCGCAGAAGCGCTTGACCTACCTGGCCCAGTACGACGCCCTCACCGACCTGCCCAACCGGCGCCACCTGGCCAACTTCCTGAACCAGGTGATCAAGGGCGCCGCGGCCACGGGCGGGCGCGCCGGCGTGATGTTCATCGACCTCGATCACTTCAAGAAGGTCAACGACAGCCTGGGCCACGACGTCGGCGACCAGCTGCTGGTGCTGGCCACCCAGCGCCTGCGCGGGTGCGTGCTGGAAGGCGACCTGGTGGCGCGCCTGGGCGGCGACGAGTTCGCGCTGGTGCTGCCGGCGGTGGGCGGCGACGACGACCTGGTGCGCCTGGCGCGGGCGCTGGTCGAGACCCTGTCGCGGCCGTTCATGATGGGCGGCCAGCAGCTGTTCGTCTCGGCCAGCATCGGCATCGCGCGCTATCCCGCCGACGGCCTGGACGCCGACACGCTGCTCAAGAACGCCGACACGGCGATGTACGCCGCCAAGAACAGCGGCCGCAACAACCACCAGCTGTACACGGCGGCAATGCAGGAAGGCGCCGAGCAGCGCCTGCGCCTGGAAGCCCAGCTGCACCTGGCGCTGGAGAATGGCGAATTCTTGCTGCACTACCAGCCCAAGGTGGACCTGGCCAGCGGCGCGCTCAGCGGCTTCGAGGCGCTGCTGCGCTGGCGCCATCCCGAGCGCGGCCTGGTGCCGCCGCTCGAATTCATCTCGCTGCTGGAAGACTCGGGACTCATCATCCCGGTCGGCGAATGGGTGGTGCAGGAAGTCTGCGCCCAGCTGCGCGCCTGGCAGGCCCAGGGCCTGGCCGTGCGGCCGGTGGCGATCAACCTGTCGGCGCGCCAGCTGCGCCAGGACGACCTGGCCGGCGCCGTCGAGCGCATCGTGGGCGCCTCCGGCGTCGACCCGGCCCTGCTCGAATTCGAGCTGACCGAATCGATGCTGATGGCCGACCCGGCTGCGGCGGTGGCGATCCTGGGCCGCATCAAGGAACTCGGCATCCGCCTGTCGATCGACGACTTCGGCACCGGCTACTCGAGCCTGGCCTACCTGAAACGCTTCCCGCTCGACGCCCTCAAGATCGACCGCACCTTCGTGCGCGACCTGCCGCACGACAGCGAGGACGCGGCCATCACCAAGGCCGTGATCGACCTGGCGCACAGCCTGAACCTGAAGGTGGTGGCCGAGGGCGTGGAGAACGTCGAGCAGCTGCGCCAGCTGGAACGCTTCGGCTGCGACGAGATCCAGGGCTACTACATCGGCCGCCCGCTGCCGGCGCCGGAGTGCGTTACACAACTGCAGCAGCTGCAGCCGGCGCCGCCAGCGGTGCCGGCCTAGCGCTTGGGCGCCATCAGGTCGAGCAGGATCGCCGTCTCGGCCTTGATGGTATTGGTCAGGGTCGGCTTCAGGTCCGGCGCCCACTGCGGCGAGTGGGTGCCCGGCACCGGCATGCCGGCCTTCTTCGCCGCCTCCAGCCGGCCCGCTTCCACCGCGCCCACGTGCAGCAGCAGCGCCTTGACGCCCGGCTGCTGGCCGTACATCGCGAAGTCTTCCGACGTCATCTTGGCCGGCATCTCCTTGACGAACTCCGGTCCCACTGCGCGCTCGACCGCCTTGACCGCGCGCGCCATCAGTTCCGGATCGTTGTAGACCGAATCGGTGCCCGGCTTGACCTCGACCAGCGGTTCCTTCGGCGCGCCGGCGGCGAGCGCCTCGCCCTTTGCTTCGCGCGCGATGCTGGCCAGCACGCGCTGGCGCACCTCGGGCCGGAAAGTGCGCACCGTCAGGCCCAGTTTCACCTGGTCGGGCACGATGTTGGCGACCGTGCCGCCCTGGATGCTGCCGATCGTGATCACGGCCGGATCGAGCGGATTGTTCTCGCGCGAGACCAGGGTCTGCAGCGCCATCACCAGGCGCGCCGCCATCACCACCGGGTCGCGCGTCTCGTGCGGCGTGGCGCCGTGGCCGCCCTGGCCGAACATGGTGATGGTGACCGTGTCGGCCGAGGCGCGGAACGGCCCCGCGTGCCACATCACCGTGCCCGAGGCCATCGAGGCGTCGTCGTGCATCGACAGCGCATAATCCGGCTTGGG
The DNA here is from genome assembly GCF_030411955.1 of Massilia sp. YIM B02443. Lineage (GTDB taxonomy): Bacteria > Pseudomonadota > Gammaproteobacteria > Burkholderiales > Burkholderiaceae_D > Telluria. The sequence continues at coordinate 72,291 of NZ_JASNRA010000009.1, read as the reverse complement.
GAAGCGCGTGAACAGGCCATCCTTGAGCATGGCCGCGGCGCCGCTGAGCGACTCTTCGGCCGGCTGGCCGATCAGCATCAGGGTGCCGCTCCAGGCCTTGCGGTTCTGCGCCATCAGCTGCGCGGTGCCGAGCCAGGCCGCCATGTGCAGGTCGTGGCCGCAGGCGTGCATTACCGGCACCGTCTCGCCGGCCGCATTTTTCGTCGTGACCTTGCTGGCGAACGGCAGGCCGGTCTTTTCCAGCACCGGCAGCGCATCCATCTCGGTGCGCAGCATGACGGTCGGACCGGGGCCGTTCTTCAGGATCGCCACCACGCCGGTGCCGCCGACGCCGGTGGTCACCTCGAAGCCGAGCGCCCTGGCGCGTTCGGCCAGGCGGGCCGCGGTCTGGCGTTCGTTGAAGCCCAGTTCCGGGTTGGCGTGCAGCTCCTGGTAGAAGGCTTCGAGTTTGGGATAGCCGGCCGTGAGCTGGGCGTCGAACGGGGCCGGGAGCGAAGCGGCGTGGACCGGGGCCAGGGCCGCCATCAGGGCGGCTGCGGTCAAGGTGCGACGGAAGGTGCGGGAAAGTGGCATCGGGTCTCGCTTGCAGGGTTGGGAAGATGGTGGTCGATTCTACAGGCGCCCGGTTTCCGGCAGCGCACCGGGGCTCACCCGCCCCCCCAAATGGGGGGTCGTGGTCCCCACTTTCGCATCGCGGAACGGGCGCGCAGGGGCCCGATAATTGTCCGGCCGGCAGCGCCCGGCGCATCGGCACCGAGACCTCGCCCCTCCTGAAAGGACACCACCATGAGCAACGCACGCACCATCGACACCGTCACCGCCCGCGACGGCGCCGTCATCCACTTCACCGACTGGGGCCACGGCATCCCGGTGGTGTTCAGCCACGGCTGGCCGCTGTCGGCCGACGCCTGGGAAGACCAGATGCTGTTCCTGGCCGAGCACGGCTACCGCGTCATTGCCCACGACCGCCGCGGCCACGGCCGCTCGAGCAAGCCCTGGCACGGCAACGACATGGACAGCTACGCCGACGACCTGGCGACCCTGCTCGAGGCCCTCGACATCAGCGGCGCCACCCTGGTCGGCCATTCGACCGGCGGCGGCGAAGTGGCGCGCTACATCGGCCGTCACGGCACCGGGCGCGTGGCCAAAGCGGTGCTGGTCGGCGCCGTGACGCCGCAGATGGTGGTTTCGCCGGCCAACCCGGACGGCGTGCCGATGTCGGTATTCGACGGCATCCGCGACGGCGTGCGCAGCGACCGCGCCGGGTTCTTCCTCGACCTGAGCACGCCGTTCTACGGCTTCAACCGCCCCGGCGCCAAGGTCTCGGAAGGCATGCGCCAGTCGTTCCTGTTCCAGGGCCTGCAATGCAGCATCAGGAGCGCCCATGCCTGTATCAAACAGTTCTCGGAGACCGACTTCAGCGCCGACCTGCACAAGATGACGATCCCGACCCTGGTGATCCACGGCGACGACGACCAGATCGTGCCGCTGGCGACCACCGCACGGCGCGCCGTCGAGATGCTGCCGCAGGGCCGCCTGTCGGTGTTCGAGGGCGCCGGTCACGGCCTGCCGGCGACCCACAAGGATCGCCTCAACGCCGAGCTGCTGGCGTTCCTGCGCGGCTGATCGCGGCCCGGCGCCGAGCGGCTCTTCGGCCGGCTGGCCGGGCGGCGCCGGGCGATTGGCCGCAGCGGACTGTGGTTGGTCTTGGTCAATATCCGTATTGAACGCGCACCTACAATCGGGGATGGCATGAGCTGATTGTTCTATCTCAACGACTTTTCCGCTACACCGGAGGCGACATGAAGGCGCCGCATTCCCCGCCGTCTGATCCCGGACCTTCCCCGGCGCGCCGCGGCCGTCGGCGCCAGGGCGGCGCCATTGCCGTCATGGCCGCCGTGCTGCTGCTGCTGATGCTCGGCTTCTTTGCGCTCGCCATCGACATGGCGCGCCTGTACAACCGCCGGGCCGAACTGCAGACCCTGGCCGATTCGGCCGCGATCGCTGCCGCGACCCACCTGAACGGTACCAAGGAAGGCGTCCAGGCTGCAGTGGACGCCGCCCGCGCGGTCGTGCAGGACCCCGACTACGGTCCCAGGTACGAATTCGTGCAGCGCGTCGTCTGGAACGACAATGCGATCGCGTTCAGTGCCGCGCGCGACGGCGGCTGGAGGAACAGCACCGACGCGGCCGGCGCGCCGGCCGCGCTGGTGTATGTGAAGGTCGACACGGCCGGGTTGGACGACGTCTACGGCAAGGTGGTGACGTTTTTCGCGCCGGTGCTCTCGTCCTCACTGGCCGAGGTCGATCTGCATCACGTGACGGTGGCCGGAAAGTCGCGCCTGAACGTCACGCCGCTGGCGGTATGCGCGATGTCGGCGGATTCCTATTCCAGGCGCCAGCACGCCGGCGGCGAGCAGTACGATGAATTGCTCGAGTACGGCTTTCGGCGCGGCGTCGGGTACAACCTGATGAACCTGAATCCCCATGGCAGCAGCGCCGCCAGTTTCCAGGTCGATCCGATTACGCTCGGCAACGTACCCACCACGGCCGACAACTTCGCGTCATGGATCTATACGCCCCATATCTGCAGCGGAACGATGGCCGTGCCGTCGATCACCGGGGCGACCGTGCGAGTGCACGGTCCGTTCCCGATCGGCACCTATGGACCCTTCCTGAATTCCCGCTTCGACGGCTATACCGGGACCTGCGACATCCACAGCGCGCCTCCCGACAGCAACGTCAGACACTACACATTCGCCGGCACCGGCTGGATGGACCCGAAGGCATCGTTCCAGAGCGCGCAGCCGGACACGTCCAGCACCGACAAGCTGCAGACCGTGGCCGAGATCGGCCCCCCGAACCACACGGTGGCGGCCGACTACGGCCCGCTCTGGAGTTTCGCGCGCGCGGTGCCATGGTCCTCCTACGTCGAGAAAGGCGCGCCGGAGCCGGGCGAAGGCTACCTGCCGTTCAATGCCACGACGACCGTCTGGAAGGCCCTGTACGGCACCGGTTCGGGCGTGGGCGCCTATCCGAATGCGACGCCTTACCTGGAAACCCGCAATGCCGCGTATTTCCTGGCCCCGACCACCAGCGGGCGGGTCACCGGCAAGAAGTGGCGCCGCGTGCTGAATATCCCCCTGCTGGCCTGCCCGGTGAGCGGGTCCACCGCCACCGTGCTCGGGATCGGGAGATTCCTCATGACGGTGCCGGTGGCGCCTGCGGGAACCGCGCTGCATGCGGAGTTCGGCGGCCTGGCCAGGGACGACCAGGTGGCGGGAAAAGTGGAGATCTATCAATGAACCTGGCATTCCGGCAGCGCGGAAAACGCGGGCGCGGCGGCGTTGCCGTCGAATGCGCCATCATCCTTCCGATCTTCATCGGCATGACCGCGGCATTGCTGCTGTTCGGCCGCGTGCTGTGGCATTACACGGTGGTGCAGAAAGCCGCGCACGACGCGGCGCGCTTTCTCGCCACCACCTCGTACCAGGAAATGAAGCCATCCAGCGGCGGGGCCGAAGTGCCGGCCGCGCTGATCGCGCAAAGCATCGCACGCCAGGAGCTGACCGACCTGGCGCCGGGCGGCGGCATCGATGTCGTGGTCCAGTGCCAGACCGGTTCGAGTCAGTTCTGGGGCCGCTGCAATGGATTCGACATCCCGAAAAAGGTGCTGGTGTATGTGGAGGTCACGGTCACCGACCCTTTTTTCGACGCCTACACCTACTTCTTCAACTATGGACAGCCCATCTACTTCAAGGCGATGATGGCGACCGATTATGTGGGCAACTGACGTGAAGCCGACCCGCCATCCGCATCCGCATCCACGGCGGCGTGCCCAGCGCGGCGTCGCGTCGATCGAATTCGCGCTGGTCGCCATTGCCTTCCTGGTGACCGTGTTCGGCATCCTGGAACTGGGACGCATCGTCTACATGTTCAACACGCTGAGCGACGTCACCCGCAGCGCGGCGCGCAGCGCCGCCAACATCGACTGGCGGGATGCGGCGGCGCTCGAGCGCGCCAGGCAGCGCGCCATGTTCCGCAATGCGCCGGGCGAACTCGCGTTCGGCGCGCCGGTGACCGACGCGAACATCCGCATCGATTATCTGTATGTGAAAAAGACGGGCGCGTCCTTCACCACCGAGCCGGTCGCATCGATGCCGACCTGCCCCAGCAGGAACCGCCACAACTGCCTCACGAATCACTATGGAAACGGGACCGACCCGGGATCGGTGTGCGTCCGCCTGGTCCGGGTGCGGATCTGCGAAGCCGGCGGCGCCGACTGCCAGGCGATGAAATACCAACCGCTGTTCCCGATGCTGAACCTGACCCCCTACCTGCCGCTATCGACCACGGTCGTGGCCGCCGAAACGCTCGGCTACCGGCCGGGCGATTCGGTGTGTCCGTGACGCTGCGGCAGCAAACCGCCGCTCATGTCTTGTGTTCCAGCTTGATGCCGAGCACCTGGAACAGGCGGCTGGCATCCCCTTCCTCGCGGATGATCTCGGCGACCACCTCCGGCAAGGTCATGCGTCCCCAATTGGCGGCGCGCCGGATCAGGAACGGCGTGGGGCTGTGCGGCTCCACTTCGCCGAGGTAGTCGGCCAGCGCCTCGAGCGTGGCGTAGGCTTCGCGCCGGTTGCGCCAGCGCCCGGGTCCGGCCTGCGGCGCCGGCGCGTTTGCGAGTTCGCGCCCCGCTTCGCGCGCCGGCTCGCCGGCCGCCAGGTCCGCGTCCTCCAGGCCGGCAAACGCCACCCCGGCGGCGCCCGGAACGCCGTGCCCATCGGGATCATCGGGTGGCGAAAAGAGCGCGGCATCCGGGCCGGGCAAGGACGCGGGCCGCAGCTGCGACAGGACCCGCAGCACCGCCTCCAGCGTGCCGGTCAGCTTGCCCAGGCTCGGGGCCTGGTCGTGCACGCGCTCGACCAGCAAGGCGCCGATCGCGCCCAGCAGGGCGAGGCAGGCGTCGACCGCCGCCGCGGTCTGCGCCAGCGCCGGACCCAGCTCCGCGGCGCCGGCCTGGATGCCGGCGCGCGTCAGCGGCGCGGTCGCGGGCGGCGCCGCGTTGCGCGCCGCCGGTTCCGCCGGCGCCGTCTCCTGCAGCGTCAGGCGCTCCCACAGCGCCAGCGTCACCGGCGTCGCCTTGTCGGCCCCGAACACGCACAGTGCGGCATGCAGGCGCACGCCGCCTCCCAGCGAGCGGTTGAGCCACTCGAGCGGCGCCAGGCGCGCATCGCTGTCGCCGTCCTCGCCCGGCAGCGGATGCAGGTCGTGCCAGTAGCGGCGCAGCAGCGCCTCGACCAGCCGCAGGCCATCGGCCAGCCCGCCGAAGCCGCGCTGGCGCGTCCAGGCCTCGGCCAGCCACATGGCCAGCTGCAGGTCCTTGGAACGGGTCGCCAGCACCGCGCTGCACAGCTGCTCGATGCGCGCCCAGTCGGCGCGCTTGAGCGGGCGCTCCCACTGCCCCATCGGCAGGCTGGGGTCGTCTTCCTCGCGCAGCAGGCGGATCTCGGTGAACACGGCGTCGTGCCGGATCGGCAGCCCGCACGGCATGTCGGGCGCCAGCGGCGCCAGCAGGGCATCGAAGTCCGGCTGGCCGGCGCCGGGGCCGGGGATGGCGTGCAGCGCGCTCATGGCGAAGCCTCCTGTTCTCGTTGCGCCACTTCTTTTTGTTCCACCTCTTGCTGCTCTACCTTTTGCTGCGCGTCCTGCCACAGCGGCACCTGGGCCGGGAACAGCGCCGGCCAGGCCAGCGCGGCGTGCTTGCCCGGCGCACTCACGCGCAGGCGCACGAACACCCGCGCCCGGGTGTCGGGCGCCGCCGGCACCGCCGCGCTGCCGGCCAGCGGAAAATCGAAGCGCAGCAGCTGGCCGCGGCCGTCGTCGCCCGCGCCATCGGCGTCGCGGTAGGCGTTGACGAAGCTGAACAGGGCCCACGGATCGTCGAAGCGGAACGTCACGGTGCGCCCGGACACGCTCAGGTCCGGGCGGCCGGGTTCGGCCTTCGGCGCCACGGCGGCGTCGCGCGCCAGGCGCAGCGACAGCTGCACCGGCATGCCCGGCTCCCAGCGCAGGGCGCGCGCGGTCTCGCCCGGGCGCGCCGTCAGCGGACCGACGCCCAGGCTCCAGTCGATGATGTTGCCGGCGCCCGCTTCGGCCCCGGTGTTGACGCGGAACTCCACCGCGACGTCGAGCCCGCCGGCCTGGCCGTCATCGGCCGGATACAGCGGCGCCAGCAGCGCGCGCAGGCGGCGCAGCTGCTGGTCGGCGCGCCGCACCTCGTCGCGCGGGCCGCCCTGGCCGGGGTCGCGCGCGGCCAGCGCGGCGGCGGCGCGCGCGCGGTCGTACAGCTTCATCACCGCCTCGACCGCATCGCGGTCGGCCGGCACCGCCCCGGCGAAGGCAGCGGCGGCGCCGGCGCCGCCTGCCATCACGAACGGCGCGCGGCGCCCGAGATCGCGGTTGTAGGCCTCGGCGAACTGCTGCCACTGGCGCCGGTCGTTGCCGTTCGCCAGTTCGCGGCAGCGCGCCAGCATCCCGGCCTGCAGCGCGCGCAGGCGCTCGGCGAACAGGTCGGCGCCGCGCCGCGTCGACTGGCGCGCGCCCAGCTTCTCGCTGCAGTTGCCGACGTCGATCTCGGCGCTGCCGGTGCTGATGAAGGTCTCCAGCGCCAGGCGCGTGCTGGTCGGGCTTTTCAAGCGGTAGCGCCGCAGGTCGGCCGCCAGCGCCTGCCAGCGCGCAACCGGCGGCTGCGTGGCCAGCGCACTGCCGGCCAGCTGGGCCAGGATGGCGTCGGCTTGAGCGACGATGGTGTCGATGAACTCCTGCTGCCCCGCCAGATAGGCGTCCAGCCCGGCGGCGTCGCCGCCGCCGAAGGCATCCAGCATGGCGCCTTTCTGGCCCTGCCAGCCGCCGAAGCCAGCGTCGCGCGGCACGTACACCTGGGCCGCGGCGAACACCTCGTCCAGCTGCGCCAGACGCGCCAGGGCGTCGCGCGCCAGCACGTCGGCCAGCTCGGCCGACAGCGCGTGGGCGCCGATCTCGCCCAGCCAGGCCTGGATGCGCAGCACCGCCGCGCGCTCGGGATCGGCGGCGGCACTGTCCGACGCCGGGCGCGGCGCCGGCATCATCGCTTGCGCCAGCGCGCTGCGCGCATGCGCCGCCAGGGCCTGGTCGACCAGCGTGGCGGCCGCGCCCTGCAGTGCCGGCGGCAAGGCCAGGTAGGGACCGGCCCGGAAGGCCTTGCGCGCCTCGGCCAGGCCGGCTGCCCGGTCGAGTTCGGCACGATCCCAGCGGATGGTGGCGCCGGGCGGCACCTGCGGCAGCGGCTGCGGCGGCGCCGGCTTCATGGTGGGCTGGGCCAGCAGGCCGGCCAATGCCTCGCGCAAGGCCTGGCGTTCGGGCGTGAACACCCAGCCGGTGGCGCTCCAGGCCAGGCCGGCGCTGGCGTCGACCGAGTCGCTGCCGTCGGGCGCCGGCATCGTGTTCTGCCAGGCCGCCTGGAATCGGTTGAATCCCTGCTCCGCGAAATCGACCGTATCCTGCACCGCGAGCGGGCCGAGCAGACCATTGGCGCCGATCCGCCGCAACACGGTGTCCTGGGCGCTGCCCAGGTCGAGGCTGCGCTGCTGCATCCAGGCGCCCTGCCCGCTGGAGAGCTGGGCCGCCTGCGCGTCGAGCGCGCCGCGCAGCCGCTGCCATGGCGCCAGATGGGTCTCGAGGCCGGCGCTTTCCAGGCCAACCAGCCCCTCCTGGCGCAGGCGGCGTGCGCTCTCGACCAGCGCGCGCTCGGTGCGCAGCAGGCCGTTGTCGTCGAACAGGCGGCGGTACAGCGCCATGCTGGCGAATTTGAGCGAACAGCGCGCCGCCTGCCGGATCGGCATGATCGACGGCGGCGGCGTACGCTGCGCCGCGTCGCGGAACAGCGCGGCGGTGCGGGTCGGCGTGCCGCGCAGTTCCTTGCCCAGCAGGATGCGCACTGCCAGCGCCAGGTCGGCGCCGTCGGGGGCCGCGCCGGACTGCGCCAGCCGCCCCATCGCTCCGAGTGCCCGGTCGAGTTCGTCGAGCCGGGTGATGTAGGCCAGCATCGCATCGTACTCGGGCAGCGACTTCAGGTTCAGGCCGCCGGGCGGCGCCGCCGCGACCTGCTGCTCCCACCCCGCCGGCAGGCTGCACTGCCCGTTTTCGCGCAGGGCGCCGCTGACCGGGTCGCGCCGCACGCCGGTCAGCAGGCTGGCGCGGGCGCGGGCCGCTTCGCTCAGGGCCGCCACCGCATTCCCGGCAAAGGCCTGCTCCAGGCGCGCCTGCAGCCGTTCGTTCAGGTCGTCGACCAAGGGCCAGGAACCGGGCATCGACACCGAATAAAAGCGCGCGCCGCCCACCGGCTCGAAACCCTCGAGGGCGGCGATGGCGCGGCGCCGGCTCGCTGCGCCGCCGGCGGCGTCATTGGCGTTATTGGCGTTATTGGCGTCATTGGCGGCGCTGGCCGGCGGCGGCGCCAGCGCCTGCAGGTAGGCGCGCAGCTGGTCGCCGCTGCGGTCGAGCTGGAAGGTGGCGACGGCCAGGGCGCCGCCCCACAGCACGACCGCGGCCAGGCCGGCCCACCAGGCCAGATGGCGGCCGGCCGGATGGCGCAGGCGCTGGCGCGAACTGCGCACCAGCCCGGTCTCGGCAAAGATCTTGCGTTCGAAGATATCGCGCAAGAATACCGGCATCTGCGCCGGCATCGGCGCGCGCGGCGGCGCCGCCACATCGTCCCGGGCAAGGCCGGCTTCGAGGATGGCTTCCGGGCTGGCGTCGCCGCTCAGGTAGATGCCGCGCAGCAGGAACGCCTCGTGGTAGGCGCTGGGACGCATCAGTTCGTCGCAGAACAGCTTGAGGCCGGCGCGCAGGCGCTCCAGTTCGCCCGGCAGCAGCAGATAGGCGCTGCTGTCGGCCGCGCCCACTTCCAGCGCACCCAGCTCGGCGCAGCTGTCGGCCACCGTGCGCACCGCCTCGTCCATCGCGCTGTCGACCCAGCTGCTGCGAAACGGCGCCACCAGCTCATACGGCGAAGCCCATCCCAGCATGGCGCGGCGCTGCGGGTCGGGCAAGGCGGCGCCGAAGGCGGCAAAGCCGGGCAGCTGTTCGCAGCCGCTGATCACCAGGTGGATCGGAAAGCGCAGCGCCAGCCGGTTCTGCGCCAGCCACAGGCGGCGGTGGATGGCCCTGGCGCGCGCCGCCAGCGCCATCTGGCGGTCGCTGTCGCTTTCGCTTTCGCTGTCGCTGTTGCTGTCGCTGTGGGCGTTGGCCTGCAGCAGCGCCGCGCACGGCAGCGCGACCACGATGGCATCGAACGGCCGCTGCGGCCGGTAGGCGCGGCACAGGCCGAGGAAGGCGTCCCAGATGCCGTCGCCGGCCGGGTCGTCGGGCGCGCCGAGGTGGTCGGCGCCCAGTTGCACCACCACGCCCTTGTCGAAGAAGTGCCAGCCGATGCCCTGGGCCGAGGCGGCCAGGCTGCTGTCGGCGCTGAGCGCGCCCGGCAGGCCGGCTTCCAGCAGCGGCAGCCCGGCCTGCGCGCGATCGTGCAGCACCAGGGTCCACGACAGGTTGTAGCGCTCGGCGCGCGCGGCGAGATTCCTTTCGATCAGCTTCACCGCCTTGCGGAACGACAGGCGCAGCGAGTCGGCGTACCGGCGCCGCAGCTTTCCGGCCGCGGTGTCGGTCGTGGCGTCGCCCTCGCGCCGCGCCGCGCTCAGCACCAGGGCCAGCAGCAACAGCATCAGCAGCGCGGCGGCCAGCAGTCCCGCCAGCACCAGCTTGTCGGCCGCCCAGTTCATGGCGCCCTCCCCGCCTGTGCCTGGGCCGCCGGGGCGTTCAGGGCCTGGCGCAGCGGCCAGGATTGCCACAGCCACAGCAGCTCGGACAGGGCCAGCAGGACCAGCAGCGCCAGCGCCAGCTGCGCCGTGCGGCGGCTCGGTTTAGCCAGGCGCACGCCGGCGTTGCCCGCCAGGGTGCTGGCATACGGCTGCCCGGACAGCACCGCGTCGCGCCCCTGCTGCCCGGGCACACGCTGCCAGGCGAACTGGAACAGCGCGCGCCGGTAGCCGGCGATCGGATCCAGGCTGGCGTCGCCCCGGTAGCGCCCCTGGAAGCCGGATGCCAGCAGCAGCAGGTACAGGCGCGCCAGCGGCCGCCGCGCCGGATCGTGCTCCGCCAGCAGCGCGTCGATGTCGTCGAACACCTGCTGTCCCGCGTGAGCGCTGCCGAACAGCGTGGCCTCGACCAGCACGTGGTGCCAGTGCGCGCGGCCGGCCCAGTCGGTGTGCAGCATCACCTCGTCGGCCAGCGCCGCCTTCAGGTAGCGCGCCCCCAGGTGGGTGTCGACCCCGGCCCGGCCGCCGACGCGGCCGGCCTCCAGGCTGTGCAGGTCGATCAGCCGGCACAGCTCCTGGCTGAGCGCGCCCGCACGGGCGTGGCCGTCGGCCTCGCTGACGGCGCCGGCACCGTGCCGCGCGCGCGCCAGGACCGCGATGAAGCTGCGCAACTGGCTCGCCGCCAGGTCATCGGCCTGGCCGGCCGGCGGGACTGGTTCCCGGATGCTCATGCCTGGCCCTTGATGAACAGGACGATTTCCTGCGGCCGCTGGCCCTGCGCCGCGCCGGGGTTGCCGATCACCAGGTCCTGGCCGGCGACGATGCAGTGCGGATCCGGCGCGATCGCGAACAGCGTGCAGCCGGCAGGGTCGCGCAGGCCCAGCTCGGGCGCATCGTCGATCCTGCGCCGCGCGGCGCCCGGCACGCGGCGCTCGCGCAGTCCGACCGACACCGTGCGCGAGCCGATCGTGGCGCCGGCCATCCACTGCGCCAGCGCGCGTTCGCTGGCGCCGCGCAGGCCCACCACCAGGCGCGCCTCCGGCCCCGCTTCCAGCCACTCGGCGCGCAGCGGCAGCGCGAACAGCTCGCCGTCGAAACCGAAGGTGCAGCTGCGCCACGCCTGGCTGACCTCCCCGGCCAGCGCATGCAGCGCGTCGAGCACCGTCGTGAACGCGCCATGGCTGTCCGCGTGCACGTAGGGCGGCGGCAGCGGCGGCACCGCGCCCGGACGCAGCGCGCTCAAGGGCCCGAGCTGGGCGCACAGCGCCAGGTACAGCGCCAGCGGCTGTACCACCGGCGCGTCCAGCATCGCTTCCAGCAGCGGCAGGTTGAAGGTCAGGTTGGCCAGGCGCTGGCGCAACTCGAGCAGGGCCAGCCGGTCTTCCAGGCGCGACGAGTGCGCCGCGCTCTGCTGTCCCAGGAACAGGGCCTTGGCGCGCATCAGGCGCGCCAGCTCGCGTGCGCGCCGGCTGACCGGCGACGCCGGCCTGACTTCGAGCTGGGCCGGCCACCAGGCGCCGCGCGTGACGATCTGGTCCTGCTTGCGCAGCGTCATCAGCTGCAGGCAGACCCAGGCCGCACCCGGCATCTTGCCGGCCGCCAGCGCCAGGTTGGCGCCCATGCGCGGCACCTCCTCGGGCAGCGCCTCGGAGACTTCGTCTTCCACCATCTCGCCAGGCAGCGCGCGAAAGCGCGAGGGCTGGCCGGGCAGGCGCAGCGAAGCGGCGCGGCCCACCACCAGCCACACCGGCAGCTCGGCGCGCGCCATCTCCTCCATCCACGGCGCCAGGTCGAGTTCCAGCGTCGCGCCGCCGGCACGCGCGGCGCGCCCGGCGTCATGGCGCACCGCCATCCCGTCCGGCATGATGGCTTCCAGGGCCGCGATGCGCAGCAGGCCGCCGCCCAGGTGCGCTTCGTCGACCTCGATGTGGCGCACGCCCCAGGCGGCCGGCTGGCCGGCCAGCGCGTGCCAGCCGACCAGGGCGTCGACGCGCGCGCTCTCCTGTTGAAAATGCTGGGGCGTGAGGAACATGCCCTCGTGCCACTGGATACGGTCGAACAGCTGTGCTTCTTGCATGGCTTATGCATCCTCGGTTAGCGGGCGCCGCTTGCGGCAGCGGTGACCACGAAGTCGTGGGCGTTCAGCTGCACCAGGCAGGCGGCGCCGTCGAGCGCCACCCGCACCCGGTGCTCGCCGGGCGCCGCGTAGTTGGCGAAGGCGAGCGCGGCCCAGGCGCGCTCGCCTTCGTAGCGCTTGCGCTCGAAGCGGATGGTCTGGCCCGGCGTGATCTCGACCCCGAGCACGCTCAGGGCGTCCGGATAGGTGCGCAGCAGGTCGGCCCTGGCCGCGAAATAGCGCGCCGCCGACATTGCCATCAAGGTGTCGAGCACCGCCTTGTCCCGGACCAGCACCACGTCCACCGCCAGCGCGCTGCTGGCGTTGGCGTCGAACGCCGCCGCGAAGGCCAGGCCGTGCCAGGCCGGCCGCACCGGCTTGGGGCCGCCGAACATCGAGCAGCCCGACAGGCACGCGGCCAGCAGCAGCGCGCTCCGCTTCATCGCGCCACCCCCGGCGCCACCACCGGCGCAGGCGCCGCTGCGGGCGCGACCGCTGCCGCAACTGCCTCCGGCTCCGGCGCGGCGCTGCGCAGGCCCAGCATGAAGCCGAGCGCGAACAGCAGCGCCGACAGCGCGAGCGCGGAAAAAGTGGCGAGCGCCGCCAGGCGGGACGTGAGGCTGAAGCGGTATTCCATCGATTGACTCCGCAAGGTTTGGTCAGGGAACGGCCACGGTCGACTGACCGGGCACGCAGATCTCGATCACGCCGCCGGCCGTGCACATCAGCTTGCAGGCAGCGGTCAGCGCCGGCATGCCGCCGATCAGCACGGTGGGCGCGCCCGGCATCCACGGCGCCGCCGTCATCGGCATGCAGGGCATGGGCGTGAGCACGCCCATGGCGGCCGCGGTGGCGGCGGCGACGGCCGGGTTGGCGAGGGAACTGCACATGCCGAAGGGCGCGATGTTCAGCACCGGCTTGTTGTCCATGATGGTGGCGTCCGGCACCGCCGTCATGACCCCGTTCGCCGGCAGCACCAGCAGCGTTCCCGGCGCCAGGCCGAACGAGCACTTGAGCATGGCGCCCGCGCATACCTGCTGTCCCATCAGTCCCCCCGCACCAGCCGCTTGAGCCGTTCGAACAGCGCCGGCGGCGCCTCGGTCTGGCCGAGCGCCCGGCCCTGCTGGTCGAAGCGCGCCGGCGCCGCCAGCGCCACGCCGTCCTGGTAGATCGTCTCTTCCATCAGGGCGCCGTTTGGCCAGTAGCGCCTGAGCGCGCCGTGCAGCAGGTTAGCGCGGTAGCTGCAGCGCTGCACCACCTGGCCTTCGGCATCGCAGTCGACCGACTCGCCTTCCAGCAGGCCGGCGCGGTAGCTGCTGCTGCGCACCTGGCGGCCCTCGTGGAAGAACGTCGCCGGACCGTCCAGCTGTCCCGCCACCAGCTGCAGGCGCGCGGTCAGCTGGCCGGCTTCGTCGAACGACAGCGACGGGCCGCTGGCGACGCCGTCGGCCATGGTCCGGGCCGCGACGCGGCGCCCGTTCACGAAGGTCTCCATCAGCCCATGCGGCACGCCGTGGCGGAAGGCGCAGCGCTGCACCAGCACGCCGTCGGCGCCGTACACCGCCATGGCGCCGTGCAGCTGGCCGCGCTCGAACTGGGCCAGCAGCGCCAGGTTGCCGGCGTCGTCGAACTGCTCCAGCAGGCCATGCAGCAGGCCGCCCGCCATCCGGCTGCGCAGGCGCAGGCGGCCGTTGTCGCCGTAGTCCTCCACCAGGTTTGCGTCGTCGGGCGCGTCCATCAGTTCACCTTCGCCAGCGCGCCCTTGAGGGTCAGCATGGCGCCCGCTTCCACGCTGTGGGTGGCATCGGCCTTGCTGCTGATGATCGCGGCCTTGCTGTCGATCTTCATGCCGGCCTGCTGGGTCAGCGTCTTGCCGGCCTTGGCGGTGAAGTCGGTGCCGGCGTCGCACAGCAGTTCGGTGCCGGCCTTCGCCTTGAGCGAGGCGCCGGCCTGCAGCGCGATGGCGCCGTCGCCCGCCAGCTTGACCGCGCCTTTCACCGTAATCGTCAGGCTGCCGTCGATCGTCAGCGCGTAGTCGCCTTTCACCGTGTGGGTGAACGCGGCCTCGTTGGCGTGGGTCTCGGCGCCGGTGACGGTCAACCCGCGCGTGCCGGCCACCTTGTGGGTTTCCTTGCCCTTTCTGACCTCGACGCTGCGGTCGCCCTCTTCCAGCGTGTGGGTCTCGGCGCCCTTCTTCACGGTGGTGGTCAAGGCATTCTCGATCTCGGCCAGCAGGTCTTTCTGTGCATGCAGGTAGAGCTGCTCGGCGTCCTTCTTGTCCTCGAAGCGCAGCTCGTTGCCGGCGCTGCCGCCCTTCGACGAGCGGGTGCGCAGGATCGACTGGGTCTGGTCGGCCGGCAGCGTGGCCGGCGGCAGGTTGCTGCCGTTGTAGACGCTGCCCGTCACCAGCGGCCGGTCGGGGTCGCCGTTGATGTAGGCCACCACCACCTCGTCGCCGACGCGCGGCAGGAACAGCGCGCCGAAGCCGTTACCGGAGGCCGCCTGGGCCACCCGCACCCACGGCGCCTGGGTGTCGTCTTCGGCATCGCGGTCCCAGGGAAAGTGCAGCTTGATGCGGCCATGCTTGTCGGTCCAGATTTCCTCGCCGCCCGGGCCCAGCACGCGCGCCGTGTCGACGCCGGCCACGCGCGGGCGCGGCGTGACCAAGGCCTTGCGGAACGGCTGCTCGGCGGGGAAGGCTTCGAACGCATTCGTGTAGCGCCCATCGCGCACGGCGTGGTGCACGCGGCGCAGCACGAAACCGGCGTTCAGGCTTTCGATGAAGTGGCCCGACAAGGTGAAGCGCGTGCCGGCCGCGAACGGGTGGCAGTAGCTGTCGCCGCGCAGCACCTCGGCGCCGGCGCGGCCGGCCTCCACGCGCAGGCGCGCCAGCGCCGTGGCGGCGTCGACGCTGGCGTGGCCGCTGGCGAATTCGTAGCTGGCGCCGCTGCCGGCGGCTGCCGCATGGGTGCCCGCCAGCGCGGTGTCGGGCGCCGTGAAATCGTAGTCGTCGACGGTGGCCTTCATCAGCGCCAGGCGCTGCTCGTGCTCGAAGCGCACCACAGCATCGTTCGGGCGCGCCATGCCGGTGTCGGGCCAGTAGCGCACGGCGGCGGCCCCGGCGCAGTCGGCGCACTGGCTGTTGGCGTCTGCCAGCACCAGCGTATGGCCGCTGCTGTCGAAGGTGAAGAAATAAAAGATGCCGGCCGCTTCCATCAGGCGCGCGATGAAGTCGAACGCCGTCTCGTCGTAGCGCACGCAGTAGTCGCGCGCGGCATAGGTGGCGGCCAGCTTCGACTCGAAGCGGATGCCGAACTCGCCCAGCACCGCCTTGACGATGGCGTCCACGCCCTGGTTTGCATAGATCTTGCGGTCGCGCGCCAGGGTCAGGCGCCACAGGTCCGGCGCCAGCTCGGCGTCGTAGACGGCGAAGTCGCGGTCCTGGCCGCTCTGGACGAAGCGCGTGACGATGCCGCTGATGACGCGCGGGCTGCTCCCATCGGGGTCGATCGTGACCGTGAGCTGCTTGCCCAGCACCGTGGCCGCTGCCAGGCCGGCGTTCGGCGAGCGCATGTGCAGCGTGAAGCGGAACAGCTCCGACATGCCTTCGCTGCCTTCCAGGCTATCGGGCAGCAGGTCGTCGGCGCCGAAGGGAGAACTGACGCGCAGCAGGCCGCCCTGTTTGAAACCGGTTTTCATGTCCTGCCCCGCGCCGCGCCAGCGGCGTCGCCATCGCGGAAGCGATAGCTGAATTCGCCGCCAGCCACGCCCATGTGCACGCCGGAGAACGCGCAAGCGCTGGCGATCCGCTCCAGCACCTGAGACGACAGCTGGGGCAGCACGGTCTGGGTCAGGATGAAGTCGACGTTGCGCGCCCCGCTGTCGACTTCGGTGCAGCGCGCCGTGATTGCCGCCGTCACCGCATCGTCCCAGCTGAAGCGCGCGTGGTGGTTGGCCGCGAATCGCTGCGCCAGGCGTTCGAGCTTCATGTCGACGATCAGCTTGACGTCGTCGTCGCCCAGCGGGTAGTAGGGCACCAGCACCACGCGGCCCAGGAAGGCGGGGCTGAACTGCTGCAGCAGGGCCGGCCGCAGCAGCGCCGCCAGTCCGGCCGCATCCGGCAGTCTGCCGTCCGCTTCGCGGCAGGCGCGCGTGATCACGTCCTGGGCCGCGTTCGAGGTGAGCAGGATCAGCGTGTGCCTGAAGTCGATCGCCACGCCCTCGCCGTCTTCCATCGTGCCCTTGTCGAACACCTGGAAGAACAGTTCCAGCACGTCCGGGTGGGCCTTTTCCATCTCGTCGAGCAGCACCACGCTGTAGGGGCGGCGCCGCACCGCTTCGGTCAGCACGCCGCCCTTGCCGTAGCCGACGTAGCCCGGCGGCGCGCCTTTCAGGCTGGAGATGGCGTGGGCCTCCTGGAACTCGGACATGTTTATCGTGATCATGTTGCGTTCGCCGCCATACAGCATGTCGGCCAACGCATGCGCGGTCTCGGTCTTGCCGACGCCGCTCGGGCCGACCAGCATGAACACGCCGACCGGCTTGCCCGGGTCGTCCAGCCCGGCGCGGAAGGTGCGCACGCGGCGCGCGATCGCGTCCAGCGCCGCCTCCTGCCCCACCACGCGCTCGCACAGGCGCTCGTGCAGCTGCAGCACGGTGTGCACTTCGTCGGCCATCATCTTGCCGACCGGGATCCCGGTCCAGCCCGAGATCACGCCGGCGACCATGGTCGAATCGACGCACACCGGCACCATCGGCTCGTCGTCCTGGATCGCTTCCAGGCCTTTTTGCAGGCGGTGCAGCTGGTCGGCCGGGGCGCTGCCGGCGTCTGCCTGTGGGTCGATCTGTGCGTCGACCTGTGTAGCGATTGCCCGGCGCAAGGTCAGGATCTCGTCGACCGAGCGGCGCTCGTCGGCCAGCTTGGCGGCCAGCGCGGCGCGCCGTTCGTTCAGGCGCGCCAGCGCCGCCTGCCGGCGCCCGGCATCCCGCGCATCGCCTTCGCCACGCCCCAGCTGCTGGCGCAGCAGTCGCAAGTCTTCTTCGGCCAGCACGATCTCGTGTTCGAGCGCTTCCAGCTGCGGCGGCGTCCCGGCCTGGGCGATGGCCACCCGCGCGCAGGCCGTATCGAGCACGCTGATCGCCTTGTCCGGCAACTGGCGCCCGCTGATGTAGCGCTGCGACAGGCGCACCGCGTCGCGCACGGCGTCGTCCAGGATCTCGACCCCGTGGTGGCGCTCCAGCGTCGCCACCATGCCGCGCAACATGCCGATCGCCGCTTCCGGCGACGGCTCCTCGACCTTGACCACCTGGAAGCGCCGCGCCAGCGCCGGGTCGCGCTCGATATGTTTCTTAAACTCCAGCCAGGTGGTGGCGGCGATGGTGCGCAACTCGCCGCGCGCCAGCGCGGGTTTCAGCAGGTTGGCCGCATCGCCCTGCCCTTCGCTGCCGCCGGCGCCGATCAATTGGTGCGCTTCGTCGATGAACAGGATCACCGGCGTGGCCGCCGCGCGCACCTCGGCGATCACGGATTTCAGGCGCTGTTCGAATTCGCCGCGCACGCCGGCGCCGGCCTGCAACAAGGCCAGGTCGAGCGAGCAGACCCGCACCCCGGCCAACGCCGGCGGCACGCTGCCGGCGGCGATGCGCAGCGCAAAGCCCTCGACCACGGCGGTCTTGCCGACGCCGGCCTCGCCGGTCAGGATCGGGTTGTTCTGGCGCCGGCGCAGCAGGATGTCGACGATCTGGCGGATTTCGAGGTCGCGTCCGCGCACCGGGTCGATCTTGCCGGCGCGCGCCAGCGCGGTCAGGTCGACCGTGAACTGGTCGAGCGCGGGCGTGGCGCCGTCGGCGGCCGTGGCACCGGCGCTCGTGGCGACGCTGACTGGACCACCGTCTTCGCTCGATGCCGCCAATACGTCGGGCAGCGCAGTGCGCAGGCGCTCGCGCGCAATCGCCAGCAGCGCGGGCGCCGTCTCGATCAGCATGCCGCGCAGGCTGTCGTGTTCCAGCAGCGCCAGCAGCACGGTGCCGGAACGGATCTGCTGCGCCCCCAGCAGCATCGAGCCGCTCATCCAGGCTTCCTTGAACAGCGCCACGAAGTCGGGCGACATGGCCGGCGTGCGGCCGTTGCCGCGCTTGAAGCTGTCCAGGGCAGCCTGGACCTGGGTGCGCACCGCGCCGGGATCGACCTCGAAATGCGCCAGCAACAGCGCCAGGTCGGGCGCGCCGCCGTCCAGCAGCGCCGCCAGCAGGTGCTCGACTTCGACGTTGAAGTGGGTCTGCTGCACGCACAGTTCGGCGGCCACGCCCATGGCGCGCTTGCACTCCGGGTTGATGCGGGCCAGCAAGGTGCGGATGTCGGTTTCCATGGGCATCAACGGCGCTTGGCGAGGTTGACCGTGCAGACCGGCAGCAGGAAGCGCGCGGCGCGGTAGCGCTTCGGGTCGCGCGCGCGGCCCGAGAGCCAGGCGCTGCGGCCGAGCCGTGGCCGGAGCATTGGCGCGTCCGCTGCGCTGCGCCGCGGCAGGCGGGTGGCGGGCGCCTCGGCCAGGGTGAGCGTGAGCGTCACGCGGAAATCGGCTTGCAGATGCTGCGCCACCAGCCAGGCCAGCAGGCGGAATTTTTGCGCTCCCGGCTGCAGTTCGGCGAACTGGCGCAGCGTCAGCGGAGGTGTTGACAGCGCCATGCCTGCGCCCTGGTCCCAGACACGCGCACCCAGGCTCATGCCGCTACGCGCGCGACCGAGACGGGCCCGTTCGCGCGGCGCCAGCGCCTGCCAGCCGCCGACGAACTGCTCGCCGTTGAAGCGCACGCCGAGCCGGTCGCGCAGCAATGCCAGCAGGGTCGCCATCGAACGCGGCGCCGCGTTTTGCAGGGCCGCGTGGCGCAGCCAGCCCTGCTCTCCGGCCGGCCCCTGCGCACCGAGGCCGATACCCAGGCCGGACAAGGTGTCGATGGTGCGCAGCAGCGGCGCCGGCGACGTAACGCCGGGTTGCAGCGCCACATGGCGCATGGCGCGCGCGCGGTGCCAGAGGCCGAGCAGGCGTCCGTTGAACATGTCGAGGAAGTCGAGACCGGCCGGATTGCGCGCGCTGCGCTGTTCCAGCAGCAGTTCGGTGAATGGGGTCGCCAGCGGACCGTGGGCGCCGGCCAGCGTCAGGGCGGCAGTGCGCAGCGTCCACGCCGGGCCGGGCTGGGTGCTGGGGCGCAGGCTGGCGATGTCGCTCGGCGCGAACGCCAGGTCGACATGGGCGGCCAGGCGCACGGCTTCATCGCTGCCGACGCCGGCGCCGACCGGCGCACGCTCGGGCGCCGCCCGTTCGAGCACGCTGATGGCCTGGAACAGGTTGAAGGTGTGCGGCGCGCGGCGCAGCTCGGAGAGGAGATCGGGCATGCGAAGGTCGTATCCTCAGGCGCCGGCGTCGACGTGCGGCATCAGGTCGTCGAGCGTGGCGTCGAAATCGAAATGGAAGAGCCCTGCCTCGTCGGCGCCGGCAGCGGTCGCGGAAATGACCACCCGCGCCGTCGCCGGCCGCGCGGCATCCGGCGTTACCTTGACCTGTACCTGGCGCAGGCGCGGCTCGTACAGCAGGATCGCGCGCGTGATGACGCGCTCCCAGCATTGCAGGTCGGTGGCCGATTGGGGCGACAGCGCCAGCGTGTCCGGCAGGCCGTAATCGAGCGCGGTCGGCCCGCCGCCGAGGAACTGCGCGATCGTCAAGCCGTTGCGGGCGTTGAACAGGCGCACCAGGTCCAGCCGCAGCGACAGCTTGAGCGCCTCGGTCGGCGTCAGGCGCACGCCGGTCTGCGCATCCGGCGCGGCGCCGATACGGTCGAACAGGGGGAGCACGGCTACATGAGACACTGAATGCATGAGCGTTCGCCAATCGTCGGATCGAGGGACAGGCCGCGACGCGGTATCGAGGCGCTTTGGCGGATCTGTTGCTTGAACCGATGGTAGGGAACGGCTGCTACGTAACACAAGTAACAGCGACAGCGCGCCGCGGTGTATCGGTGAGGACGGTTCCCGCTTCAGACCAGGGCCTGGCGTCCCGCCATCGGAGGCCATTCCATCCAGGTTTCGCCGTCGCGCTCCACCGTCAGGCGCACATAGGAATTGGCGGTGGTGTACAGCGCGAAGAAGTGCGCCAGCACACTGGCCAGCAGCAGCGCCGACGAACCGGCGAAGGCGGCCGGATCGAATTCGATGACGATGTCGGTGCCGCGGCAATGGCCGCGCCAGGCGCCCGCGGTTTCATGGCCTCCCATGCGCGCGGTGCCCGGTTTGGCGGTGAGACGCTTGATGCCGGCGATCTGCACCGTGTCGTGCGCGCTGCCGCTGGCGAACAGGCCGAGCATCTCGCGCAACGAGGCCGCACCGCCGTCGACCAGCGAACGATGATTCAGGCGCAGCAGGGACACCAATGCCCACAATGCCGCGCTGTCGAGCGGCGGGGCGCGCTGGGGGCTGGGCTGGTACAACGCGCGCACCACCGTGGACGCGGCCATCCCCTCGCCGTAGAAACGGGTGCCCGGCCTGATTTGACTGGCAAGTTCGCGGTTGGTGCACAGCAGCTTGGCGTAGACCATCGTGTCCGTCTGGACGGTGGCGGGGTCGCGGCGGTCGACGAAGCCGAGGTAGACATCGGTGCCGCTGATGCCGCGACGCAGGCTGGCAGTGCGGCGCATGGTCCAGCACAGCGGCGCGTTGCCGCGCACGCCGTCCGTGTCGCCGGCGGCGCCGGTATCGGCGAATACGCTCGGGATCGTCTCGCTGCGGTCGGTGCGCGGGTCGGACACGGTGACCGAGACCACTGAATGCACTTCGGTCGTGGCGTCGCGCTTGCGATCCGGGAACAGCAGGTATTCGTGTTGGCGCCCGTCCCAAGTGATCGGCTCGCTGGTGACGGGGAACAGGTTGATGGCCGGGACGCAGTTCAGGCGGATGTGTTCGGGGCGCAGCAGTGCCAGCACGGCAGCATTGTGGTTGAAGACCAGGCGGATGCTGAACGTCACGCCATTACCCAGCTTGCCGCGCAGTCCATGCAGATCAAAAAACTGGAACTTGCGCGGGAAGGTGAAATATTCCTGCAGCAGGACATAGGCCGGATGGGCATGGGCCGGAGCAGACAAGATCGCATCGTGCTCGTCGAAACCGACCGGTCTCAGGCAACTCGCCGGCAGACGCTGTACGCCGGTGCTGCCGGCGATCTCGATGCAGTCCAGGCTGGTGAGCAGCAACTCGTGCAAGGGCATGGCTGTCAGCAATTCGCCGCCAAGATGCAGGCGCAGCGTGTCCAGTTCCAGGTCGGCCACGTCGGCGCTGTCGTTGGCCCGGCACTCGATACGAAGCACGCGCGCTTCCTGCAGTGCCACAGCGCTTACATGCAGGGGCCACACGGTGGTGTCCCAGCCGGTACGGAAGCAACACCGCGCACCGGACGCGCCAATTGTAGAAAGCAGCGTGTCACACACAACGCGGCTGCCGGCCGTGACCTTGCCTTCGTCTGCATCGAGCGTCATCTGCATGATCGTCATTGCTGGCACTGGCTGGGCCAAATTTGGGCAGAGATGATCCAGGATACTCGACGCGGTGGCAGATGCTAAACCGTCGATTTCGCGATGGATACCAGCAGTGAGGAAGGCGACCGACTCAATCAGGTGCTGGACATGGGGGTCGGCCGAATGCGCGTCGCTTAACGCCAGGTTGCCGGCCACCTTTGGATGGCGCCTGGCGAAGTCGGCAGACGCGGTGCGCAGGTAGCTCAGTTCGCGACGAAAGTAGTCGAGTTCGCGGTCAGAAGCGGACATACTTTTCTCGCAGTGGCAACTGGAAATGCATGCATTACATTGAGAACGATTGGTCAAGTTGACCAGAATGAAGCTCCAATTGTTTCTTGATTTCGGAACTTGTCCGGTTTCGTGACTCTGCCTTTACCGTATGGCGTTCCAGACGACAATGCCCGCGCTGCGCGGATTTTTCGGGAGCGGCCACTATCGTGCTACGTCTGTCGATAAGTGCTTCGTTATCAAGTAACATGAATGAAGATCTGGTCCGGGGTCCTGTGCTTGAATAATCCGGAATCAGAATTTTCCAGAAATCCGCTCTCGTACAGGTAGTTGATGATTTCATCCTTTGTGACAGGCGATTGCGCGGTAATCGCGTGCGGATTATTGGTTCCGCCCGTAATCGTCTGCAGATCCGCATTCTGGCCTGCGTTGATATTCTGACGCCCTGGATTTGCCGCTCGCAGTGTCTCCACCTGCTGCACCAGGCCACGAATGGCCATCTTCGCCGCTGCAGCCTGCGCTGGGATAAGCGCTTGCTTTTGTCTTATCACCGCCTCGGCGCGTTCCTTGGCCGCCAGATCGGCGGCTATCTTCTTCAACCTTTCCTTCTCCGCAGCCCGGAGCGCAGCTTCTATTTGTGCGTTCCTGGCGGCCTGCTCAATGGCCTTCTGAGTAGCCTTGGCATTTTTCTTTGCATTCGGGTTGTGTTTGCCGCAATAACTGAAGCTGTCAGCTATTTTTTCTCCACATGTCTTGCAAATTCCCATTGCCTCCTCCGGATCATCTTGTCAAAGCGATGTGCTGCTCCGCCGGATCAACACGTCACCAACGGATGGCAAAGCCGACACCTGCAAATGCGGCGCATGCATTGTCACTGCAGTTTTCGCTGATCACGTGTTCGTTCAAGTTACTCAATCCGCCTTCATTGTCTCCAGATTCCAGTTCCAGGTGCCGGTCCCCTTGGCCGTCGAATCCGTTTGTTGCTGAGTAAAATCAGCCTTGATCTTGGTAAAGTTGATTGAGAACGAATCATTCGGAATGCCACCGCCACCGCTGCAGCTCATCTGCGAAACCATGGCGTTGGTCATTTCATAGGTCATGAAATTCATATAAACACCGTTTTCAACCCGGCCAATATGCAGTTTGGCCGGCCCGATCTTGGTACCCTGGGTGCAGGCCTTGAACAGTTCGGTCGTCGACAGATCCGACGATTTGGAGAACGACATTTCAGAAAGGACGGGACGCCCGAGGGTGCGTTCCGTATTACCGGCGTCGTTACTCATCGGCAGATAGGCGTTGTGCGAAAACGAATTGACAATGATCTTGTTGGCGTAATCGGTAATAGTGCAATTACCTTTGATCGAATCGCCCAGGTCGAGAATGAGAACGTCAGACATGTGAATCTCCGATAAGCGGATGCAGTGGCATTAGCAGCAGGCGCATGCCACCGCCATCTTGGAAAATACCGGGCGCCCGGCCCGGCAACTGATCAAGCGGCCGCCGGCAACTCCGCTACCAGCCGGATCGACGTAGTCAGCTCCTCCATCTGGAAGTGCGGCTTGAGAAACACCGTCGCCGAATACGCGCCCGGCTTGCCGGCGATCTCGGTCACGTCGACCCGCCCTTCCGCCAGCGGAAAGCGCGCCTTCTCACCCTGCGTGGCGTTCGCGCTCAGCAGCACGTAGCCGCTCAGCCAGTTGTTCAGGTAGTTCTCGACGCTCTGCCGGGTCTGGAAACTGCCGACCTTGTCACGCATGATCACCTTGATGTAGTGCGCAAACCGCGATGCCGCCAGCACGTACGGCAGGCGCGAGGACAGCGCTGCGTTGGCGTTGGCTGCGTCCAGGTTGTACACTTTCGGCTTGTTGACCGACTGGCCGCCGAAGAAGGTGGCCGAATCGGTACCCTTGGCGTTGACCACGGCAATAAAGCCAAGGTCGTTCAGCTCTTTTTCGCGCCGGTCGGTGATGCTGACCTCGGTCGGGCCCTTGAGCGCGATGTCGCCGTCACTGGTCTTGAACGCGTGCGTGGTCATGCTGCTGATCTTGCCGCCGCCCTCGACGCCGCGGATCGCCGTGGTCCAGCTGTACTTGGCAAAGGCGTCGGTGATGCGCAGGCCGAGCTGGTAAGCCGAATTCGCCCACAGGTACTTGCCATGGTTGGTGCCATCGACGGCTTCCTCGAAGCTGAACGACTCGACCGGGTTGGTCCTGGCGCCGTACGGCATGCGCGCGGCATAGCGCGGCAGCACCAGCGAGACGTAGCGCGAATCCTCGGATTCGCGAAAGCCGCGCCACGACACCAGCTCGGCGCTGTCGAAGATCTTCGACATGTCGCGCGGCACGCCGAGTTCGGTGAACGAGGTCATGTCGAACAGCGATGGGGCGGCAGCGGCGATGAAGGGCGCGTGGGCGGCGGCGGCCACCTTCGACATGCGCACCAGCAGCGCCATGTCCTGCGGATCGCGTCCAAAATAATAGTCGCCGATCAGGAGCGAGTACGGGTCGCCGCCGAAGGTGCCATATTCTTCCTCATACACCTTCTTGAACAGCACGCTCATGTCGTGATCGACCGCGCCTTCCAGATCCTTCAGCAGCTCCTTCTTCGACACGTTCAGCAGCCGCAGTTTGAGCCGCGGCCCGGTCTCGGTGCCCATGACCATGTCGTGCAGCCCGCGCCAGGACGACTCCAGCGCCTGGAAGCGTTCGTCGTGCATGATCGCATTCACCTGGTCGCTCAGGATCTTGTCGATCTGCGCCACGCGCAGGTTGATCATGTCGACCACGCCCTTGTCCGGCGCCTTCTTCATGCCTTCGTCCAGCACCTGGGTGGCGAACTGCCCCAGCAGCGTGCGTGCGTAAGCTTTCTGCGATGGCTCGACGGCCATCTTTCCTTCCTGGACGATGCGATCCAACAGGCTGAGTTCCTCGTTGGTGGTGGTGCTTGCAGCGCCCTGTGCCACTTCAGTGCTGGCCATGGTGACCCTTTCAGTCGAAATAAGAGACGACGGCGCGGCGCGCCATCAGGATGCGGCCGGTTCGGTGCTGTCGGCGGCGGCGTCTTTCGGGGCATCCGGCTGCAGCGACTTCAGCTCGTCAGAGTTCTGCACGATCCGGTCCAGCAGCGCGTCGAGCTCGTCATTGCCGTCGAGCTTGCCGAGCAGGTCGCGCAGCTGCTGGCGCACCTCGAGCAGCCTGGCCAGGCGCGGCACCTGGCGGACGATGGCGTCGGGATGAAAGTCCTGGAACTCCTTGAAGTTCAGTTCGATCTTCAGGTTGCCTTCGCCCTGGTAGGTGTCCGGCACCGAGATGTCCAGGCGCGGCGCGATCTTGGCCATGACCTCGTTGAAGTTGTCGCGGTCGATGTCGACCAGGCGGCGCTCCTTGAGCTTCGGCGGCGGCGCCAGGGGCTGGCCGGACAGGTCGGCCAGCAGGCCGACCACCAGCGGCAATTCCTTCTTCTCGATGGCGTTGCCGATCTCGACGTCGTAAGTGATCTGGACGCGCGGCGGACGGTTCCGCCCCACCCATTTTTGCAAGCTGTCTGCCATGACACCCTCATTGAGTTGGACCACGATGGACGGCCGCGCATGCATGTCCCTGCGGGGTTGGCGCCGTCGACTCCCGTAAAGCGGGTAGTTCGGCGTCGATGGTAAGAAGCCGTTCGCACGTAACACAAGTAACAGCCACGGATAACAACACCACGCAACAGCGGAGCCCGTTGAACGACCACTTGTAAAAAGAAATGGTTGCCAGTCGATCCAGGAGTGCTACCATTAATTATTGCTATTTGGCTACTATGGCTCTCGACACTCCGACCCGTCGCCCTGCGCTTGCCATTGCCCGTCCGCCTGTCCCCATCGACAGGAAACCGGCGCGCTTCCGCTTTGGCGCGTGGCTGGTCGACCCGGCCGCCAACGCTCTCCGCCAGGGCGACGAGCTGCGCCAGATGGAGCCGCGCACGATGGACGTGCTGGTGGCCTTGTGCCGCGCCGATGGCGCGATCGTGAGCAGCGAGCAGCTGCTGGAAGCATGCTGGGGCAGCACCATCCATGGCGACAGCCCGGTGCACAAGAACATCGCCCAGCTGCGCCGGCTGCTGGGCGACCAGGCCACCGCCCCGGTCTTCATCGAGACCATCCGCAAGCGCGGCTACCGCACCGTGGCGCCGGTCGCATTCGACGTGGACGACGCCGGGCGCGCGGCGCGCTGGGAACGCGGCTCGCCATTCCGCGGCCTGCTGCCCTTCGACGAAACCTACGCCGCCGTGTTCTACGGCCGCGACGAAGCGACCCAGCGCCTGGTGGGCGCCGCGCAGGCGCAGATCGCGAGCGGCCTGGCCCTGCTGCTGTTGCTCGGCCCCAGCGGCGCCGGCAAGACCTCGCTGGTGCAGGCCGGCCTGCTGCCGGCGCTGGCGCGCCCGCAAGCCGGCGCTGCGACGCTGCTGGCATCGGTCAGCTTCGACGTTGCCGACCAGGGCGGGCAGCCGCTGTTCGTGGCGCTGGCCGGCGCCCTGCTCGACCTGCAGGCCGACGACAGCTGGGTGTTCGACAGCGACAATGCGGTGGCGCTCGGGCATCGGCTGGCGCACGCCCCCGACGAGGTGGTCGCGCAACTGCGGCAAGCGCTCGCCGGCCGCGCACCCGGCCTGCGCTTCGCCGTCTTCATCGACCGCTTCGAGGCGCTGTTCAATGGCAACCGCATCACCGAAGCGGAGCGTACGGCTTTTCTCGCCACGCTCGAACGCCTGGCGCGCAGCAGCAGCTGCCTGATCGTGCTGGCCTGCCGCAACGACTTTTATCCGAGCATCGCGCGCACCCCCTTGCTCATGGAATGCAAGGCGCATGGCGGCCATGTCGACCTGGCGCCGCCGGGCTTCAGCGACATCGCGCAGATGATCCGCAAGCCGGCGGCGGCGGCGCAGCTGCGCTTCGGCGTCGACCCGGCCACGGGGGCCAGCCTGGACGACGTGCTGTGCGAAAGCGCGGCCGCGCGTCCGGACGTGCTGCCGCTGCTGCAGTACTGCCTGCACGAGCTGTACCGCCTGCGCACGCACGAAGGCGAGTTGAGCTTCGACGTGTTCCACGAACTGGGCGGGCTGGAAGGCACCATCGGGCGCCGCGCCGAGCAGGTCGTGCTCGGGCTGGACGAGGCGCAGCGCGCCGCCCTGCCCCATATCATGTCGCTGGTGACGGTGCTGTCGGTCGACGACGAGCAGGTGACCAGCCAGCGCGCGCCATGGTCGGCGCTGCGCAGCGAAGCGGCGCGCCAGGCAGTGACGGCGCTGGTCGACGCGCGCCTGTTCGTGACCGACCTGGCCGGCGGCGCGCCGGTGTTCGGCATCGCGCACGAAGCGATCCTGCGGCGCTGGCCGCGCATGCGCGACTGGATCGCCGCCCACCGCGCGGCCCTGCGCGCACGCGCCAGGCTGGCGCAGGGGGCATTGCGCTGGGACGCCGAGGGCCGCGCGTCCGACCTGCTCATCCCGCGCGGCAAACCGCTGGACGAGGCCAGGGAGTTAGGCGCCTCCGGCCTGTGGTCGCTGACCGGCGCCGAACAGGAACTGATCCGCCTGTCGGTGCGCAAGGCGCGCCGCTTCGAAGTATTTCGTCTATCCGCGCTGGGACTGATCATCGCGCTGGCCATCCTCGACACCGCGCTGGCGTTCAGCGCCTACCGCGCCCAGCGCAGCGCCGAGGCGCGCCGCGCCGAAGTCGAAGGCCTGGTCGATTTCATGCTGGGCGACTTCGCCGACAAGCTGCGCCCGCTGGGTAAACTCGACCTGCTGGACAGCGTCAGCGGCAAGGCGCTCGAATACCTGCGCGGCTCACAGGGCGATACATTGAGTGCGCTCAGTCCGGCCAGCCTGACGCTGCGCGCCCGGGCGCTGCAGGTGATCGGCGAAGTCAGCCGCTCGCGCGGGGACGCCACCCAGGCCATCGATGCGCTGGACAAGGCCAACGCGATCCTGGTGCGCCAGCACGCGGCGGCCCCGGGCGACGCCGGGGTGCTGAACAACCTGGGCATCAATGCCTACTGGATCGGCCAGCTGCACAAGGACCGCAACGACCTGGCGGCGGCCGAACGCGCCTGGCGCCAGTATGCGCAGTTCGCCGACCGCCTGCATGCGCTCGAGCCGGACAAGCCGGCATGGTGGATCGAGCAATCTTATGCGCGCAACAACCTCGGCTCGCTGGCGCAGGCGCGCGGCCAGCCGGCCGCGGCCGCCGCCGAGTTTGCGGCCTCGATCGCGCTGAAGCAGCGCGCACTGGCACACACGCCGGACGACAAGATGCTGATCGCCGAACTGGCCGACAGCCATTCCTGGCTGGCGTCGGCGCGCAAGTCGCTCGGCCAGCTGGAAGCGGCCGGCCAGCTGCACCGGCAAGCGCTGGACCTGGTGGGGCGCTTGCGCACGCGCTACCCCGACGAACCGATGTGGGTGCACCGGCAAGTGCGCGCGCTGCAGCATCGCGCGGCGCTGGCGCTGGCGCTCGGCCGCGACAACGCTGCGCTGCTCGACTTCGAGGCGGCGCGCGCGCTGTTCGCGAGCGTGGCGCAAGCCGAGCAGGACAACCGCGAGTGGCAGGTTGAACTGGCCAACATCGAGCTCGAACTGCTGAAGGTGAAAGCGCGCCTGCAGCCGCCCGCCGCGTTGTTGCGCGAGTTCGAGCGCGTGCATGCGGCGCTGGCTGCGGCGCACCGGTTCGATCCGAAGAATGCCCGCTGGGCCACCAGCGCGGCGGTGGCGCGCGGCCGCATCGCCCCGGCCCTGTTGGCAAGCGGCGACGTGGCGCGGGCGCAGCGCGAGATCGGCGCGGCGCTCGACCAGCTGCGCCGCCTGCAGGCCGCCAATCCGGCCAGCCTGGCGGTGCGGCTGGCGCTGGTCGAAGCCCAGCTGGCGGCGGCTGCGGCGCATCGGGCCGGCATGCAGCCGGCGCTGGCGCAACAGGCGTGCCGGCAAGCGCTGGACGTCCTGCGGCCGGCCATGGACACCATGGATTTCGAAGTGCTCGACCCCTGGGCACGTACCACCCTGTGTCTGCCACAATCGGCCGATGCAGGCATCCCCTGGAGGCGCTTGCAACAGATCGGCTATCGCGACTCCGTCTATCGTCAGTTGACCGCAGTTAAACCTTCACCATGAGAGGAAAACGCATGAGCACTTCCGAATCCAGCCAGCGCGCGAGCCACGCTTCGCAATTTACCGTCACCGTCACGGTGGTCGGTGTCGACCATCTTGCCGAGGTGTTCTATACCTATACCGATCTGGCCACCGGCATGCTGCACGTGAACGATGTCTTCGCCGATGTCGTTGCAGTCGTTCCCTACCATACGGCGTTCGTGCTCGACTATGCCAGCACGCGCAACGGCTGGATCTTCAGGGACGAGATCATCGACCGCGAAGGCGCGCCCAAGACCGAGCACTGGCTGGCCGACAACGCGATGACGATGGTCACCGTCAACGAACAGGAATACGCCAAGCATCGCTTTTACCTGGTCTTCCACAACCGCTACACGGAAGCCAGGCTCCAGAACGATCCGCAGGAAGGCAACGTCCACCAGCCGAAGTAAGCCGGCGGCGCTGTTCAAGCCTGCAGTGCGGGCCTGAACGGCGCGGGAGCGCTGGCCGCAGCGCCGACGTGGCGCTGCAGATCGTCGCAGATCGCCAGCGCCAGCGCTTCCTGCAAGCGAATGCCGAGTTCGCCATGCACGTCGCATTGCTGCAGCCACGCCAGCCGGCCGCTGCCGGCCTCGCTCAGGCGCACCGAAGCGCGCACGTGGCCGCGGTCGACCCTGACGCTCACCTCCAGGCTGTCTTGCAGCAAGCGATCCTGGACGGGTGCGGCGCCGAAGCGCCGGAACAGCTGCAAGGCCAGTTCTTCTTCCAGTCCGGCCACGAATTCGGCGTTGGCAGCGGGGGAGAGGGTGCGCAGCGGCGCCAATCCGATCGATCGGGGCCGCGTCGGCGGCACGCTGAGAGGCACGCTGAGAGGCGCGCTGACGGGCGCGCTGTCGGGCGCCGTCAGCACCGGCACGTAGCTGCCGGGCGGGATGACGATGCGCGCCTGCGGGCAACTGCCCGGCATGGCGTCGTAGCGCGCCAGCCGTTCGCGCAGCCGCCCCATCTGCACCCGGACCACCGGGTCGATGGTGGTATCGAAATCGCGGGCGACGCGGCGGAACACTTCCACGCCGATGGTGAATTCGTTGAGCGTCGCGGCCAGCCCATCGAGCGTTCGCGTGACCAGGAAGGACAGCAAGGCGGACATGCGCGGGGCCTTGATGAAGAACGGGCTCGCCAGCACGCGCTGCAGCAACTGCCAGCGCGCGTCGTCTTGCATGGAAAATGTGCCGGTTTGGATGACATCGTAACGACGTGCGTTCATTGCGGTTCCAGTCAGGACAGGGATTCGGGGAAGCACTCTGGGGTGCCTGAAGCGGACTCTAACGAGCCGCGACAATCCTGACCTTCCGGATACCTTACGATTGCAAGTATCTGATTTTCATCGGGTTTTCGGCACACCCCAGCGCCGCCGGCCGCATCCGGATCGACCTCGTCGACGCTGTTGCCGGCGCGGCGCGGCAGACAGATGCAGACGATAGTTCGCTGCGCCTGCCGGCGCGGCCGAGCCAGCTCGCCGGTGCGTTCATGCAATCTAGGCTATGCTTGCCCGTTTGACAGCTTTGGACACACAGCACGATGCGTAATCTCTTCATTCGATCTGCGGGCGCCGCCACCCGCCTGCAACACGGCGCCGCACACCCGGGCCACCACCGCTACTCCATGGAGCGCGCCTGATGTTTCACCTGATGTTCACCCTCCCCTGCCTGGTCGTGCTGGTACGCTGGCTCTGGCCGTTGCCCTTGTCCATGCGCGCCAAGCTGGCCAGCGCCGTGGTCCTGCTGCTGGCCTCGCAATATCACCTGTGGTCGCGCCTGTCGTCGGGCAGCGTGTTTTCGCCGGAGTTTCCAAAACCCCTGGTCATCCTGTTCAACTGGACCTTCGGCGCCATCCTGCTGCTGGCGGTGTTCCAGCTGCTGCTCGACCTCGGCACTGCCGTGGTCGCGCTGGTGCGCCGCCGCCGGGTGGCAATCGCGCCGCGCCTGCGGATTGCGATCGGCATCGCCGCCATGCTGCTCGCCGCGCTCGGGGTCATGCAGGCGATCAAGTCGCCGCCGCTGAAGGACGTGCTGATCGAAGTGCGCAACCTGCCGCACGAATTCGACGGCTACCGGGTACTGCACCTGACCGACCTGCACATCAGCCGCCTGTTCGACGCACCGTGGACGCGCAAGGTGGTCGACGATGCCAATGCCCTTGGCGCCGACCTGATCGTGATCACCGGCGACCTCATCGACGGCAACGTCGCCCGGCGCGAAGCCGACGTGGCCGCGCTGCGCGACCTGCGCGCCGCCGACGGCGTGTGGGTGATTCCCGGCAATCACGAATACTTTTTCGGCCACGCCGAATGGATGGCCTATTTTGCCGGGCTCAACATGAAGCCGCTGGACAACAGCCACGCCATCCTCAGGCGCGGCGCCGGGCAACTGGTGCTGGCCGGCGTCAACGACGTGACCGCCCCGCGCAGCGGCGCCCCGGCGCCCGACCTCGATGCGGCGCTGCGCGGCGCGCCGGCCGGCGTGCCGGTGATCCTGCTCGACCACCAGCCCAGGAACGCCCGCTTCTCGGCCAGCCGCAACGTCGCGCTGCAACTGTCCGGCCACACCCATGGCGGCATGATCGTCGGGCTCGATCGCGTGGTGGCGCGCGCCAACAACGGTTTCGTGTCGGGCCGCTACGATGTCGACGGCATGACGCTGTACCTGAACAATGGCACGGCGCTGTGGCCGGGCTTCGCCCTGCGCCTTGGCGTGCCGGCCGAGCTGACCCGCATCACGCTGCGGCGCCAGGTATCCTGAGCACGCGACAACGCCGCAGGCGCGCCGGGTGCGCCGTCATCAGCTGCGTTCGCGGGCCGGTCACGCCGCCGTCGGCGGCACCCAGACCGTCATGCTGGTGCCGCTTGCCGAACTATCGATCCGGAGCTCGCCGCCGGCAAGCCGGGCGCTTTCGCGCATCCCGGTCAAGCCCCAGTGGCCGTGTCGCGCGCCGCGCGCCAGCACGTCGGCCAGGATACCGCGCCCGTCAATCAATAGCTTACGGTGACAGCGCCAATGGAAATGGCCTTGCGCGTCCAGTGTGGACCCATTTTTTTGGCGCCGTCATCATTGTCGTTCGAATCGCATGGAGCGCCCTTCACCGCGCAATATCAGGCTGCCGTCTTCCACAACGAGCGTCGCGTTGAATCCCTTCGTGGCCGCGACGGGAGGATCGAAGTCGAGCTGGAAGCTGCCGCGCAGCGCGTCCGTCATCGGCACGGCATACACCATCCATTTACCACGGTCGATTTCGGGATGGCTTACGGCGATGTGCCGCACCGGGCCGCCGAACGGCGTGCGCCAGCCCTGCTCTGCGGTCTCGCCTTCCACCTTGACCGGCGCCTCGCCAAGCGCAACCACATTGAAACCGGGGATGCTTTTGCCGCGGTAGCGCAGGTCGACCAGCAACTGCCCCTGGGGCAGCGTGACCGGCGGCGCATCGGTCGATGGCCGCATCGATGCGGCCTTGCCTTGCGACTGCCGGGAACGGAACATCACCTGCTGGTTCCACACCGTCCACTCGCCCCTGGCATATTCATCGGCCGCCCCATACGCCATGGAATATTCGAATTTTCCATTGGGGCGCAGCAGGATTTCAGCGCCCACTTCGGTCACACCACTCAGGTAATAGTGGCCTGGTAATGTGGCTTGCAACGCCACGTCGGCGGCCTTGTCCCGTTGCGGCGCCGCTTCGTCCGGCGCCGCGACCGGACTGTCGACTGCTTTCCAGCCAGCGGCAGTCAGCAAGCGCGCCAGCGCATCGTTCCCGCTGGCCGCAACCGTCGCCCACAACGCGCCGTCGAAGCGCTCGCGCACCGGTCCCAGTTGCGCAAGGCGCTCTGCCAGCCGCTGTCCGACCCAGCCTTCCAGCAGCACGTCGGGCTTCTCCGCCAGATAGCGGACCAGGCGGGCCTGGATGCCGGTGCAGCTGCTGCCAGTGGCAAAGCCATGCCGGCGCAGCAGACCCCAGTAGCTGGCGGATGCGTCCAGCAGTACGGTGGCCAGCTGCCCCGTCGCCTCGAGGCAAACCTGGTTCAATGGCTGGCTGAAGTCCTTGCTGACCAGCCGCAGCATATCGGCATCGAGCGAGCCGACGGCGCGGTCCAGCGCCGTGCCACCGTGCTGGCCGGAGCTTGTATCGATGACCCCGCCATGCGCCAGCAATACCTTGAGTAGCTCGGTATTTCCTTGCGAGATAGCCGATTCGACGGGACTTGGCTCCCACGTGTCGTCACGTCCCCGAACGCGCCGGTTCGGGTCTTCGGGACGGGCCAGGATCGCGGGCAGCAGGTCGGTCCGGTTGTTGTAGATGGCGAAAAACAGGAAGTACGGCTCGCCCGGAGCGCTGACATCGGTGTCAATCGGGGCGGCCGTGGCGCCGGCCGCGTCACGATCGGCGCGCCGCAGCAAACCGTGCTCGATCAGCAGACGCGCCACGTCGCGGTCGGGCGCCGCGAAGGCGGCATCGATGGATCTGCCGCTCAATTCCTGCACCGAAGCACCTGCCTCGAGCAGCTTGCGCAGCCGCGTCACGCTGATGGCCGCCGGTTCCCAGAGCACGGTTTCCAGCGGCGAACGGCGCATCTCGGCCAGCGACTTCTTTTGCACGCGCACGACATGGTCGAGCAGTAAATCGAGCAGCGCGTCCTCATGATCGGGCGTTTTCAGGGCCAATGACAGTGCCGGATCGAATCCGCCCAGCGGGTCGGCGCCCTGCGCCAGCAGCACTTTCACGGCCTCGATATCGTTTCGTTTTACCGCGTCCGACAGGCTCTCCGCGCTGCCGCCCGTCGTCACCGGCGCGCCCAGCGCGGCCAGTTTCGGTATCCAGTCGAAGCGGCGCGCGGCGGTGGCGTGCGCCAGCAGCGTGCCGCTGGCGATACCTTCGCCGCCGTACAGCGTGCGGTGGTCGCGGCTGTAACCCTCGTCCTGCGGTCCCGTCTGACTCCATGGCATGCCCTTTACCAGCAACTGCTGCAGCACCTGCTCGCGTCCCGGCGCGCTGCTGTGCATGGCCAGCATGGCAGCGTCGAGCCAGCGATCGCGCTGTTGTCGACCGTAGCGCGGCACGCGCTGTTTCAGCCAGCCGATCGCCTCCACGTTGCCCGCTTCGGCCGCGTAGTCGAACACGGTTCTGCCTTCATCGTCGGCGGCCGGACGGGTGCCGGTTTTCAGCAGCGCGTCGAGCACCGCCGTGCCCCGGGTCTGGGCCAGCACGGCTGGCCACAGCAGATAGTCGGCCACGGGCCGCTTGAGCGCTGCTCTCCCATCCTTCTTGCTCGCGGCCTTCTTGTCCCCATCCTGCTTGCGGCTTTGGGCAAGATCGATGCGAATGTAAGGACGCGCCGCCCCGGCGCGCAGCAACGCCAGCAGATTGCCGGTGCGCTGCTCCGGCGTGATCAGCTCTGGCACGTCCCGCGCATACTCGTTCTGGTCGAGCGCGAACTCCAGCGGCGCCATATTGTTATTCTGCCCGCCGTACTGGCGCGGATCGGCGCCATGTTCCAGCAGCAGCCTGACCATGTCGGGCGTGCCGAACATCGCGGCCAGGTGCAGCGGCGCGGCGTTGTGGCGCCGGGTGCCTTCATCGACGCGCGCGCCGCGCCGCAACGCTTGCGCCAGCATGCGCGTCTTCGCTGGTAACAGTGCGGCGTGGCGAGCCTGCTGCGCCTTCCAGTGAACGACGTCGCGGCCGCTCTTTCCTGCCTTGCGCCATTCGTCCGCTTCCGCGCGCAAGCTCTGCGCGGGCAGCAACAGCGCATGCAGCAGCTTCTCCTCCTCGACCAGATAGTCGTTGATGTCCTTCACCTTGGCCAGCAGCGCGATGAACTGCGCTTCCTGGCCTTCGTTGGCGGCCTTGAACAGGGCCAGCACGTCGGCTGTCGGCGTCGCTTTTCCGCTGGCATCCTCGACATAATTGACCTTGCGCTGCATGCCGTAGCGCGACGCTTGCGGCAACGTGCCGCCCTTCTCCCACCGTGCAAGCAGCGCCTTGCCTTCGGCCAGCTGCTGCGCTGTCAAGGCATCGTCCCACCCGTCCTTACGGGCCAGCGCTGCCTCGCTGCCGCCTTTGACGGCCAGCCGGTGCAGCACATAGGCGAGCACATAATCTTTCGGTACGCCATAGCCCATCGCGTACAGCTGCCCGAGCTGGTATTGGGCGTCCACGATGCCGCCCTGCGCGGCCTTGCGCAGCCAGAACGCTGCCTGCTCGGGTTGCGCCGTCAGGCCGTAGCCAAACTTCCAGTACAGCGTGCCCGCCTTGTACGCGGCCTCGAGGTCGCCCGCTTCGGCCGCAGCCTTGTACCAGTCGCGCGGATCGCGCTTGCCGGTCGTGGACACGGCCGGCAGCGGCGTGCCCACCTTCCAGGCTGCGGCCAGGGTCTCGGCTTCGGCCAGCTGTTCCGGCGACATTTCGGCGGCGTTTCTGATCAGTGTCTTGTCCAGTTCGTCGTCATTGCTTTTTCTTTTGCCCCGGTCCACGCTGCGGCTGGCCAGCAGGTTGAAGGCGTGGGCCAGCACGCGGTCGTGCGGCACGCCCTCGGCCCGCTCGTGGCGCGTGGCAAGGCGCGACAAATCGCCGGCGCCGCCCAGCGCCGCCACTTTCGCCAGCCAGAACGTGAGCTGCACCGGGTCGTCCATTGTGCCGACGCCGTCATACAGTTCGATCAGGCGGCGCTGCGCCGCCACATTCCCGGAGCCTGCCGCCAGCAGGTACCAGGGTAGCGCCTTCGATGTCTGGCGGCCGTCTGCCTCGCAAAACCGTCCGTCGTCGAGATACAGGTCGCCGAGCGCCTGCTGCGCCGCAACGTCACCCGCTTTCGCCATCGGCGTGAGTATCGCCACTGCTTCATCGCAACGGCCGTCCTCATGGGCGCTCAACGCGGTGGTCAGATCGGCCTGGACGGCGCTTGCCGGGCCAAGTCCCATTCCCATCAGGGCCAGCGCCAGAAGTGTTTGTTTCATGCATGCTTTCAATGTGCTGCGGGTGGGGCGCAAGGAGCGCTATCCAACGGCCCCGAGCAGAGTGATATGGCAAGATTTCTTGGGGGCTGTTCGGCCGGCGGCGCAGTGCCGAACGAATGGCAGCGGCGTTTTCCGATGCGGCCGCATCGGCCGCCGCGCGCCCGGCGGCCTCCGTGTACACATCCGGAATGTTCATACGGTTTGGGCCGAAACCCGTCTTTCGCAGCAGGATACCAGCTTGCTCGGCGGGAAAATCCTCGGATTGTTACAACCAGCTGCTACCGAGTCTTCAGACCTTAGGATGTTTCATCCGCCCCAACATGATGGTGCAGCAGCGTCTATGATCGTGGTGACGTTTCAGCCAGGGCAGTCGGACAGCGGCAGACAAACGACGAATTCGCTGCCATGCCCTGCACCTTCGCTACGCGCTTGCACTGTGCCGCCGTGTAGCTCGACAAGGCTGCGCACCATCGCTAGGCCGATGCCCAGGCCGCTGTCGGTATGCCCCTTCGTGCCATGTGGCTGAGAGAACATGTCGAATATGAGCGGGAGTTGCTCCTTGTCGATGCCCATTCCCGTATCCCGTACCGTGACCCGGACTTGTTGTCCGTCGCGGCAAACCGTGAGCCAGGCCTTGCCACCCGATGCGGTGTACTTGGCGGCGTTGTTGAGCAGGTTTGCGAATACCTGGGTCAGGCGTACTTTGTCGGCATAAAGCGTGAAGAGTTCGTCCGTGGCCTCGACCGTCAATTGCTGACGCTTTTGCTCGAACCAGGGCAGACTGGTCTCGACTGCGCCGTTCAGGACCTCGGCGAGGGCGACCGGCGCCCGCTGGAGGTCCACCTTGCCGCGGCTGATGCGCGTTACTTCCATCAGGTCGTCGACCAGGCGCACCATATGCCGCACCTGGCGCTCCACCATGGCCAGCAGGCGGTCGGCGCGGCGCTTGCCTTCCGGGTAGCGCAGGGACTGGAGCGCGTTGCTGATCGGCGCCAACGGATTGCGCAATTCGTGCGCAAGGGTGGCGAGGAACTCGTCCTTGCGGCGATCGGCTGTCTTCAGCGCGTCTTCGGCCTCGACCGCCTCTTCAACATCGATCGACATGCCGACCAGGCCCTGGAACCGGCCGTCGGCGGCATGCCAGGGCAGCGCGTAGGATGCAAACCAGCGATAGCGCTCGTCCTGTGTGCGCACCCGGACCCGCTGCTGGAAGGCGTCCTGCGTGTTCAGGGCATGCGCCAGCACGCTCAGGTACCCGGCCGCATCGTCCGGATGCAGTACGCGGTGCCAGCCGGTGCCGCTCAGCTGCTCCAGGCTGGCCCCGATGACCGTCTGGCAGCGCCCGTTCAAATAGCTCAATGCGCCGCTGGCGTCGAACTGCCAGATCAGCGCCGGCGAGGCTTCCGCCAGCGCCCGGAAGCGCGCTTCGCTTTCCTGCAAATCCTCGGCGGTGACGGCGCGTTCGACTGCCGCCAGGGTACGCTCGCCCACATCGCGCACCAGCGCCACCTCCGCCTCGGTCCAGTCGCGCGGCGTGGCGCTTTGCACGCCGAACTCGGCCAGCAACCGGCCGCCCCGGGCGAGCGGCACGACGATGGCGGCCTTGACGCTGACCGCCGCCCAGGCCGCCCGCTCGGATGCCATGAAGTCCGGGCCGGCATCGATATCGGCGACGACGAAAAGATCTCCGCGATAGCGTATCGCCATCGCGTGTTCCCCGAACGAGCGGTAATCGAAGTGCGCGGGGAAGCGACTGAGCGGCGCCCGGCCCGCCTGCGCCTGCCGGACATATTGGGTGCGGATGAACCCGGTCTCGGCGCCAGGTGCGCCTTCGACCTCGGCAAACATCACCCGGTCCACGCCGAGATGGGTCCCGAGCAACTGGTTCGTGACCGACTGGATTTCCTCCACGCTGGTCAGGGGCCTGACTGCATCGCTCAGCTTCAGCAGGAATGCCTGCCGCTCTTCACTGGCGCGCAAAGCCAGCTCTGCGCGGTGCATGTCGGTGATGTCCGTGGCGCTGTGAATGATCGCCGTCACCTGGCCGTCGTCGTCCAGCACGGGCGATTGCAGCGGGATCCACCACCGTTCCTCGGAGGTGCCATCCAGCCGCACCATGCCGTATTTCATCACCGGCATCACCTCTTGTTGCCGCGTGAAGAGCACCCGTTCGAATGACGCGTGCAGGACGCTCGGGATGCCGCGGGCTGGATCGTCGGGGAATGCTTCGAAGAACCCGTGCCCGACCAACGATTCGCGGGTTCGGATGGTAGCCGCGAGATAGGCGTCGTTGACGCCGACGACGGTAAAGTCCGGTGCGTCTGGCTTGGTGACGATGAACGGCAACGGCGAGGCTTCGAACAGCATGCGATAGCGTTCTTCGCTGCGGCGCAGCGCCTGCTGGATGCGGCGCGCCTCGGTGACATCGCGGAACAACACCGCGACGCGGCGGCTGCCTTCTGCGCCCATGCGGAATATGTTCAGATCGAACACGCGTCCGAGCGTCAGCTCACCCTCTTCCAGGCGGATCGGCACGCCCGTCTCCACGGCGCGCCCGTAGAGCCTGGCCCAGCGCGGATTCGGGGTGCCGAGAAGCTGGGTCGCGCTGTGGCCCACGGGATAGGGCATGCCCGTGTGCCGCATGAAGGCAGGATTCGCATCGAGGAACACGAAGTCGTGCCAGTTGCCTTCTGCGTCAGCCAGCACCTCGACCACGGCATAGGCCTCGTCCATTTCGTTGAACAGCGTGCGGTACTTCTCTTCGCTCGCCTGCAGTGCCTGCGCGGTGCGCAGCTTTTCGGTGACGTCGCGCCAGAACAGTGCCACGCCGCCCTCGTCGGTCGGATAGGCATCGATCTCGAGGCGGACATCGAACCCGCCTCCCTTGCGGTGGTAGGTGAAATGCTGTTCCACGCCGTCTTCGACGACACGCCGGCAGGCGCGCTCGACCGGGCTGTCGACCATCCACGGGAATGCCTCCAGGTACGACCGCCCGAGCAGCGTCGCGCGTTGCCTGCCGAGCTGGCGCTCGGCAGCCGCGTTCAGGACCAGGATATGGCAGTCGGGGCCGAGCACGCAATGCGCCTCGCTCATGCGTTCAAGAATGCTTTCCGCACGCCGTTCCGCGCGCATGCGTTCGATGGCGGACCAGGTCCGCTCGGCAACGTCTTCCAGAAGTACCCGCTCGCCGTCGCTCCATTGCCGCGGCGTCGCCATGGCGGTCGCGAGCGCCCAGATGACGCGTCCGCGCCCCTGGCGCAGTGGCGCCACCAGCAACGCCCGCAGCTGTAACTTGTCCAGCAACTGCCTTTCGGATTCGGAGAAACGCGCATCCTCCGTCACGTCCGGGATCACCATGGGCTGCGTCGCGAGCTGCAGCATCGTTTCGGGATAGTCCGTCAGTTGGAAGATGCCTGACATTGGCGGCAGGCCGGGCCGGATACGCTCGGGGCCGACCGTCGATATGCCTTGCTCCTCGAACACCTCGCTGATGTAGCACCGGTCGAGACGCAGGTGGTCGGCCAGCATGTCGACGGCCTGTTCCCTGATCGATTGTTCATCCGGCTGGGCGCGCAGTGCATCGCCAAACTTGAGCAGGAATGCATGGCGCTCTTCGCCTTGTCGCGCCGCTTCCTCGCTCCGTTTCAGGCGGTCGACGTCGATCACCACGCTCAGTGCCCCCGTGATCCTGCCATCGCTGTCGCGCAGCGGCTGCGCACGCACTTCAGTCCAGGTCTCCTTGCCGCCGTGGTCCAGGTACAGCATCTGCATGCCCGGCACGGCGTCCTCGCCACGCAGCGCGCGCGCGCCCGGAAAATCATGGGGCTGGACGGGCGCCCCGGACGCGTCCCAGCCGCGCCAGCGCGGCGCTTCTGCCGGATCGCGCGACGGTATCCTGTGGGTCGGCAGGAAGCGCCGCATGACGTCGTTGAGGATGACGGTATTCCCGGCGGTGTCGACGGTGCAGATCCCGACCGGGACCGCGGCGAAGGCAAGCGCCAGGCGCTGTTCGCTCGCGAGCAGGGCTTTTTCGGCGATCCGGCGGCTGGTGATGTCGAAGAAGCTCATGACCGCGCCATCGATGCGGTGCGAGCCGGTGCGGTAGGGGTGCACCCGTACGATGTAGTCGCGCCCGTCCTTGCCGCGCACTTCCTGCTCCAGCGGCTGCAGCGTCTCGAACACGCGCGCCGCGTCCTCGGCCAGGTGGGCATGCTCGAGCCGGTTGGTGATGTGCGGCAGCGGGCGGCCGACGTCGGCCGGGATCACGTTGAACAGGTCGGCGATGCGCGGCGTGTAGCGCTGGATGCGCATCTTGCGGTCGAGGAACAGTGTCGCCACATCGGACGATGCGATCAGGTTGGTCAGATCGTCATGGGATCTGGCCACGTCTTGCAGGCGCTGCGTGAGGTCGCTGTTGGCGATCCCGAGCTCCTGGTTGGCCGCATGCTTCTTTTCCAGGGCGCCTTCGAGCTGCCCGTTCGTCGCGCGCAGCTGTTCGATGGTGGTCTTCAGCTCTTCCACGGTGGTACGCAGCGCGGCACTCGATTGTTCCGCCTGGTCCATGGTTTCCAACAACTTGTTGCGGGTGTGGCGCAGTTCCGCGTCGAGCCGCTCCAGCAGCGACTGGTCGCGCACGTCGGCGGGCGCGGCGCTGACGGGGATGCCAGGCGTTTCCCGGAAGCTCACCAGCATCAGCAGGCCTTCGGCGTGCTCATCGTGAAATGGCAGCACCGTCATGTCGACAGCACGCTGTGCGCCATCCTGCTCGTAGCGCACCGGGCCGGTGCTGACCTCGCGGCCGCTCTTCTGCCCCTGGAACAGCGCAGTGCGCAACACCAGCCGCCAGGCCGGGGCGACCAGCAACACCAGGTCGCGCGTGGGCTCGCCGCCGGCGTGGCGTAGAAACCGGCTGGCCTGCGCCGCGATATGCACGACTTCCCCGTTGCCGTTGACCAGGATGCTGGGCGGCGCCTGTTCCGCCGCCTTGTGCAGGTGGATCTCGGCGAAGGAAAACAGGCGCCCACGGCTGGGGCGCCCGGCGGGCGGCGCCGGGTCGCGCCCGACCGGCTCGGCGCGGGCATGCAGCACGTCGTGGCGCGGCGCCGCGGCCGGCGCAGGGGCCGGCGCAGGGGCCGAATGCGGCCGGGATCCAGGCTTCACCCGATACAGCCTCATGCCGGCGTCGACTGCGGCGAACTTGTCGGACGCATCGTCCACGTTTTCCGCGCTGCCAAGCATGAGGTAGCCTTCAGGACGCAGCGCGAAATGGAAGGTGCCCAGCACCTGCCGGTGCATCTCCGTATTCAGGTAGATCAGGAAATTGCGGCAGCTGACCAGGTCCACCGAGGAAAAAGCCGGATCGTGCAGCAGGTTGTGTTCGGCAAACAGCACTTGCCGGCGCAAGGCCTTGCGCACCTTGTAAGCCCCGTTCTCGATCGTGAAATAACG
This sequence comes from Massilia sp. YIM B02443, assembly GCF_030411955.1. GTDB lineage: Bacteria > Pseudomonadota > Gammaproteobacteria > Burkholderiales > Burkholderiaceae_D > Telluria. Next base: position 30,955 of record NZ_JASNRA010000009.1, on the reverse strand, counting down.
CTGCAACCGTTCGAGCGGGACGTCCTGCGCGATCGACGCGGGATACAGGCCGGCCCGTGCCGTGCGGATGGCCTGCGCATCGATGTCTTAAGCGAATACCTGGATCGCGGGCGGGTCGGCCAGCGTGGCCGCATGGTCGGCCAGCAGCATGGCCAGCGAGTAGGCTTCCTCCCCGGTCGAGCAGGCCGCCACCCAGACGCGTACCGTATCCGCGCGTTCCTTGCCCAGGAAAATATGCGGCACCACCGTATGCTCGAGTGCCAGGAAAGCCGCGCGGTCGCGGAAGAACTGGGTCACGCCGATCAGCAGGTCCTTGAGGAGGGCATGCGATTCGCCGGCGTCCCGCCTCTGCAGATCGCGATAGCTGGGCAAATCCGGTTGTCCCCTTACCTGCAGGCGCCGCTCCAGGCGGCGCAGCAGGGTTGCGTGCTTGTACTGGTGGAAGTCGTGGCCCGTATGTTCTTGCAGCAGCGACAGCACGTCCTGCAGCGTCCGTTCCGGATCGGCGCCCATGTCGAAGCCGACCTCGGTGGGCGGATGACCATGCCGGGCGTGTTCCCGGATCGCCTGGGTGATGCCGCGCAGTTCCATCAGCTTGGCCGGCATCTGGGCGGCCGCGAGCACGAAGTCCGCCATGCCGGCATCGATGGCCGACTGCGGCATGCTGGCTTGTTCGGCATCGGCCGGCGACTGGACCAGGGTGACGCCGCCCTGCTCCTTGATGCACGCCAGGCCGGCGCTGCCGTCCGAACCCATGCCCGACAGGATCACACCGACGGCGTTCTCCCGATGCGCCATGGCCAGGGTACGGAAGAAGATGTCGATCGTCTTCGGATCGCCCGGTGCGCTGTCCAGTTGGTGCAGGACCAGGCGCCCGTCTTCCATTTTCAGGCTGCGCGCCGGCGGAACGACGTAGACCTGGTCGGGCAGGATCGGCATCGAATGGTTCACCTGCACGACCGGCAGGCGGGTGGAGCGTTGCAGGACGCGGTCTGCTTTGCTTTGCTGGTCAACCGGCAGGTGGAGGACGATGACCAGCGCCACGCCCGGGGACCTGGGCAGCTTCTCGAGCAGCGCGGCGAGTGCCCGAAAGCCGCCGGCGGACGCTCCGATTCCGACGATCGGAAAAGGAAGCCGGGCTTGTGCGTGAGTGTCGGGAGTTGGCTGGTCAGGTTTCTGCGAGTCCATGATCGGGATGGGCTAAGCCGATCCCGACAGGATCGCATAATGTCGTTGCGCCAGCGTGCACGGCAGAACATCGTCCGGGCATGCCGGTTTCAACGGGCCCGTCCAATGGCGAGCTCCCGTGTACCAAACCGCGACTCGCCGGACTGCGGTCGTCTCCTGATCAGACGGTACGCTTCGGCGGCGACTGCCATGCGGACTCGGCGGAACAAATACCGCGGGCTCGTCAGAACTGCACCCCACGCGTCAGCCCGCCATCGACCAGCAGGTTGCTACCGGTCGTAAAACCTGCCGCCGGGCTGGCAAGAAATACCGTGGCGCGCGCCACTTCGTCGGGCGTCGCCATGCGGCCGAGCGGATTGGCGGCCAGGCAGGCGGCAAAGGTTTGCGGCTGATTGCGCTCGATATCGCCCCATACACCATCGGCGAAATACACATTTCCCGGCGATACCGTGTTGACGCGGATGCCGTCGGCCGCGTGCCGCACCGACAGCGTCTTTCCGTAATGCGTCAGCGCTGCCTTGAGCACCCCGTAAGGTTCGGCGAACATGTCGATCTCGCGCCCCGACACGCTCGAGATCAGCACGATCGAGGCCGCGTCCGACGCCTGCAAATGCGGCAGCGCCGCCTTGACCATCGCCGCCGTGCCGAGCAGGTCGGTCTCGAAGGCGCGGCGCCAGGTGGCCAGGTCGTCGCCGCCCGCCAGCGCGCTGACGTTCGGCACCACGATGTCCAGCCCGCCCATGCGGCGCGCTGCCTCCCCCACCCAGGCCGTTACCTGGGCCGCATCGGTGACGTCGACGGCCGTACCGCAAGCGCGCGCGCCAAGGGCGTCCTGCGCCGCCGCCACGCCGTCGGCACTGCGCGCGCAGAACGCCACCTGCGCGCCTTCGGCCAGGAAGCATTCGACGATTGCGCGGCCGATGCCGCGCGAGCCGCCGCTGACCAGTACCTTGCGTCCTTGCAGTCCGAGATCCATGAGAGTGTCCTTTCTGAAGTGAAAAAGGCCAGTCGGATGACTGGCCTGATGGCGCCTCGCTGGCTTACTTGCGCAGCTTGTAGGCGATGATGGCGTCGCTGTTGCCGGTTTCCATGAAGGCGTGACCGGTGGCGGCGATCAGGATGTACTGCTCGCCGTTGACTTCATAGGCGATCGGGTTGGCCTGGCCGCCGGCCGGCAGCACGTCGGTCCACATGGTCTTGCCGGTGCGGATGTCGATCGCGCGGAACAGGTTGTCGGTGGCGGCGCCGATGAACACCAGGCCGCCGGCCGTCACCACCGAACCGCCGTTGTTGGGCAGGCCAATGTCGAACGGGATGTAAGACGGGATGCCCCACGGGCCGTTGCGGCGTGCGGTGCCGAGCGGACCATCCCACAAGGTCGCGCCGGTGTCCAGGCTGACGGCGCGGATGCCGCCGTACGGCGGCGCCGTGCAGGGCACCCCGGTGCCGATATTGCGCCAGCCCGCATTCACGCTGATGGCGTATGGCGCGTTGATCTGCGGGTAGACCGAGGCACCGCCCTCGCCCTTGCCGGCCGCCTTGGCGTTGGCGTCCTTGCTGGCGTAGATCGGCTGCACGCCCATCCTGTTGGCCTGCTCGCGCGGGATCAGCTGGCTGCGGTTCGGCACGTCGTTATAGTTGGCGATCAGGATGCGGCGCACCGGGTCGATCGCGACCGAGCCCCAGTCCGAGCCGCCGTTGTAGCCGGGGTACTGGATCCACGGCTTGTCGCTCGACGGCGGCGTCAGGTAGCCGGCGTAGTTCGACTGGCGGAACTGGATCCGGCACATCATCTGGTCGACCGGCGAGAAGCCCCACATGTCGGCTTCGGTTTTCGGGTCCTTGCGCAGGCTGTGCCAGAGCGACGTCGGCTGGGTGTCGGCCACGAACGCCGGCTCCACCGAGCCGAGCTTGGGCGCCTTGACCCTGCCGATCGGAATCAGGGGCTTGCCGGTGGCGCGGTCGAAAATGTACATGTCGCCCTGCTTGGTCGGCAGCAGGATGGCGGCGACCGGCTTGCCGTCGGCGCCGGGATAATCCAGCAGGCTCGGCTGGCTGCCGAGGTCGTAGTCCCACAGGTCGCGCTGCAGCGCCTGGAAGTGCCAGACGTCGCGGCCGGTGGTCACGTCCACCGCCACCAGCGAATCCGAGTACTTGTTCTCGGCGGCGCTGCGGTTGCCGCCGAAATAGTCGATCGACGAATTGCTGATCGGCAGGTAGACCAGGCCGAGCGCTTCGTCGCCGACCGCCGTGGTCCACATATTCGGGGTGCCGCGGGTGTACGTCTGGCCCGCCGCAGGACCCTTGACGTTGTCCGGATTGCCCAGGTCCCAGGCCCAGGCCAGCTGGCCGGTGACGGCGTCGTAGCCACGGATCACGCCCGACGGCGCATCTTCGTCCTGGCCGTCGCGCACCTGGGCGCCGGTCACGATCACGCCGCGCACCACGGTCGGCGCCGCCGTCGGCGAATACCAGCCCGGCACTTTCTTGCCGAGATCCTGCCACAGGTCGACCTGGCCCGGCTTGCCCCCCGCGCCGCCGAAGTCGGCGCACGGCTTGCCGTCGCGCAGGTCGACCGCGACGATGCGGGCGTCCAGCGTGGTGCTGATCACGCGCGTCTTGCAGGCGGCGTCGTCCGCCAGCTGGGGCGCGGTGTACACCGCCACGCCGCGGCAGACGGCGGCGTGGGCGATGCCTTCGCTCGGCACCTGCGGATCGTAGCGCCAGCGCTGCTCGCCGGTGGCGGCGTTGACGGCGAACAGGATGTTCTTGGCCGAGCACACCAGCAGGTCGTTGCCGATCTTGAGCGGCGTATTGGCCGGCGAATAACGCTCACCCTTGGCCGGCAGGTCGCCGGTGTGGAACACGAAGGCGCGCTCCAGGCGGCCGACGTTATCCGGCGTGATCTGCGACAGCGCGCTGTAGCGCTGGGCGCTGGCGTCGCCGCCATAGGTCGGCCAGTCGGCCGTGGTCCCGCCGCCCGCGCCGGCCAGGACGGCCGGGAACTGCGCCGACTCGACGCTGCGCACGCCTTCGCGCGCGACCAGCACGCCGAGCGCCGCCAGTACGCCGATCGAGGCCAGCGCCGAAGCGCTCTGCAGCGGATCGAGCGCACGCCGGCGCGCGCCGGCGGTTGCGGCCCGGGACAGCATCGGAGACAACACCAGCGCCAGCATGAACAGCACCGTGACGCCGACCACGCGCGGCACCAGGCCCCAGCCATTGAAACCGACTTCCCACAGCGCCCAGGCCAGGGTGGCCAGCCAGGCGATGCCGATCACGGCCTGGCCGCCGCGCTTCCTGCGCGCCAGCAGCACGGCGCCGGCCAGCAGGGCGGCGCCGGCCAACGCATAGTAGGGGCTGCCGCCGACGGCGATCAGCCAGATGCCGCCGCCCAGCATGGCCAGGCCGAACAGGCCGATGAACAGGGTAATGGCGACGAGGGCGATGCGCCAGCCCGTGCCGGCCGCTGGCGCGGACGGCTGGGCCGGATTGCCCTTCTTGTTGGTAGTACTCATGGTGCTCCAGTTTTCACGACGATAAAGATGAACAGGTCTTGCGACGGCGCTTTCAGCCCACCGGGCGGCGCGCTCCGAAGACCGACAGGGCCGAGCCGACGATCAGCAGGATGCCGACCACGGCGAAGGCGGCGGCGAATCCCCCGGTACCCGCCACGACGTAGCCGGTGACGATCGGCGCCAGCAGGCCGAACAGGTTGCCGACGGCGGTGACGAAACCGGCGGCGGTGCCCACGTCCTCGCTCGAGCGCAGCAGGTCGTTGACCAGGGACAGGTTGAGCGAGATGGCCGAGGCGCAGGTGGCCAGCGACAGCGTGATGACCAGCAGGATGGCCCAGGTCTCGGCCAGCATCGGCACCAGCAGGATCACCGACGAGCCGAGCAGGACGGCGCCGACCACCAGCCGGCGGCCGCCGCGCCCCGCCGCGGCCGGGCTCACCACCAGGTCGCTGACGCGGCCGACCACGATCGCCAGCACCGCCGCGCCCAGATAAGGGATCGCGGTGTACATCGAACTGGTCATGACCGACAGCCCCTTCTCGGCCTGCAGGTAGGACGGCAGCCAGGTCAGGAAGAAATAGGTCGCATACACGGCGCAGCCGTGCGACAGGCCGATCGCCCACATGGTGCGCGAGCGCGCCAGCCCCCGGATGCCGAGCGGCGCGGCTGCGCTGGCGCCGACGGCGGCGGTGTTGGCAACGTCATTGGCAGCGGCGTCGCCGGCCGTGATCTCGCGCAGCTCGGCCGCGCTCAGCCACGGCGCCTTGCTCGGATGCCGGTACCACTTGAGCCAGGCCGCCAGCCAGACGAAGCCGGTCGCCCCCGCCACCACGAAGGCGATGCGCCAGCCGACCGTGGTGATCAGCCAGCCGAAGCCGATCGCGCCCACTGCCGGGCCCACCAGGCTGCCGCTATGGAACACGGCGGTGGCCATGCCGCGCTCCTTGAGTGGCATCCAGTCGCGCACCACGCGCGCCCCGGCAGGATAGGTGGTCGCCTCGCCGGCGCCCATCACCAGGCGCGCCGCCAGCAGCGAATAGAAGCCCGTGGCGAAGGCGGTGCACACGGTGGCGATCGACCACACGCCGATGCCATAGGTGTTGACCTGCCTGGGGCCGTAGCGTCCGACCAGGTAGCCCATCGGGATCAGCGCGATAAAGTACAGCCACACGAAGGACGACAGCAGGTAGCCCATGGCCACCGGCGAAATGCCGAATTCTTCTTTCAGGGCGGTGGAAGCGACCGACAGCGAAATGCGGTCGATGTAGTTGATGAGCGTGAGCGTGAAGAGGAAGACATAGATCCAGATCCGCTTCTTCGGGCCGTGCACTTGCGTCGTGGCGTCGGAAACCGGCGCCACTACCTGTTCGATATTCATCTCCGTTATCCTTTTTATGGTGTCTATGCCCGTCTTTGACGGTGCAGGTTTGCCGCCGGCCCGCGCGGGACCGGCGACGGCTGGCTCAGCCCAGCCAGGTGCGGATATTGCCCGCCATGACATCGCGCGAGATGCCGTAGCGGTCGTGCAGCGTCGGCAGCGCGCCGGCGTCCAGGAACAGGTCCGGCAGCGCCACGTGGCGCAGTTGCGGCATCACGCGCGCCTGCAGGAGCGCCATCGCGATCGCCTCGCCCAGACCGCCGACCTGGCTGTGGTTTTCGGCGATGACGACCAGCCGCCCTTCGCGCCGGCAGGCGGCGACGATGGTGTCGACGTCGAGCGGCTTGATGGTGGCCACGTGCAGCACCCCCACGTCGATCTTGTCGCGCGAGAGCAGATCGGCGACTTCCAGCGCCCGCATCGTCATCAGGCCGCTTGCGATCACCAGCACGTCCTTGCCGTCGCGCAGCAGCTTGGCCTTGCCGATTTCGAACTGGTAGTCGTACTCATCCAGGATCAGCGGCACCCGGCCGCGCGCCAGGCGCATGTAGACCGGACCCTGGTGACGCGCGATGGCCGCCACGCACTGGCTGGTCTCGAGCGCGTCGCAGGGATCGATCACGGTCAGGCCGGGAATCGCCCGCATCATGGCCAGGTCTTCGGTCGCCTGGTGGCTCGGTCCGTAGCCGGTCGTCAATCCCGGCAGCGCGGCGCAGATCTTGACGTTCAGGTTTTCCTCGGCGATCACCTGGTGGATGAAATCGTAGGCGCGGCGGGTGGCGAACACGGCGTAGGTGGTGGCGAAGGGAATGAAGCCCTCCTTCGCCATGCCGCCCGCGGCCGCCATCAGCAGTTGCTCGGCCATCCCCATCTGCAGGAAGCGCTCCGGATACTCACGGGAGAAGATGTGCAGGTCGGTGTACTTGGCCAGGTCGGCGGTCATGCCGACGATCCGCGGATCGCGTTGCCCTTCCCTGACCAGCGCGTGGCCGAACGGCGCCGCTTCGGTGCGCTGGCCCTCGGAAGCGATCGAGGCGATCATGGCCGACGTCGTCAAGCGCGGCTTGGCGACAGGGGCCGGGGTGGCGGGGTTGGCGGAAATGGTCGGGATCATGCCTGGCTCCGGTTGGCGTAGGTGGTATCGAGCGCGGCGATGGCTTGTTGCCACTCGTCGGCTTCCACACGGATGAAGTGGTTCTTGTCGCGCTGTTCCAGGAAAGGCACGCCCTTGCCCATCAGGGTGTCGAACAGGATCACGCGCGGCCGCGGCTCGTCCAGCGCCAGTGCGGCGTCGAACGCGGCGATGACCGCCGCCATGTCGTTGCCGTCCACCCGCTGCACGTGCCAGCCGAAGGCCGCCCATTTGTCGGCCAGCGGCTCGAAGTTCATGATCTCGTGCGACGCGCCATCGGCCTGCTGGCGGTTGATGTCGACCAGGTTGATCAGGTTCGACAGCTTGTGGTGCGAGGCCGACATGGCCGCCTCCCATACCGCGCCTTCGTCCAGTTCGCCGTCGGACATCGAGTTGAACACGCGCGCTGCGCTGCCCTTCATGCGCAGCCCGAGCGCCATGCCGACCCCGATCGCCAGCCCCTGGCCGAGCGAGCCGCCCGAGATTTCCATGCCCGGCGTGTAGGTCGCCATGCCCGACATCGGCAGGCGGCTGTCGTCGGCGCCATAGGTGTCGAGCTCGTCCTCGGCCAGCACGCCGGCCTCGAACAGCGCCGCGTACTGGGCAATGGCGTAATGGCCGTGCGACAGCAGAAAGCGGTCGCGCCCTTCCCATTCCGGCTCGGCGGGGCGGATGTTCATGGCGTGGCAGTACGCCACCGCCAGCACGTCGGCCCAGCCCAGCGCCTGGCCGACATAGCCCTGGCCCTGTACCTCGCCCATGCGCAGGGCAAAGCGGCGCATGCGCCAGGCATGCGTCTGGAGTTGATCGAAAATGTTGCCTGCCGCATGAGCGCGCGCTGGCGCCGCGACAAGGTCGCCTGAATCGGGCATGGTCTCCCCCGGTAGATGAGATGAAAAAGAATGGCGCCGCGCCTACTGTTTCATGCAAAATGTTCAGCAGTGGGCGTCTTGTTTTATGCCTGAACCAATTTTCACGCAAAGCGATGAGTGGGACAAAAGAATTATTTACGCCGGGTAGTGAATCATTTTCACTAGTCAAGCAATTCCGCCGAATTCCCTTGAGTTCGCTGCGGGTGTTCGAGGCCGCCGGCCGCACCGGTTCCTTCGCCGCCGCCGCCAGGGAGGTCGACCTGTCGCCGAGCGCGGTCAGCCATGCCATTCGCAAGCTCGAGGAAAGCGCCGGCATGGGCCTGTTCGTGCGCACCACCCGCTCACTGGTGCTCACGCGCGAGGGACGCATGCTGCTCGAGCACGTGCAGCGCGGCTTCGAGGAGATGCAGCGCGGCTTCCAGCGCGCGCTGCCCGACATCCACGTGGTGCCGCTGCGCCTGCACACCGCGCCCGCGTTCGCCACGCAATGGCTGATGCCGCGCCTGGGGGCGTTCATGGAGGCCAATCCGGGCATCGCGCTGCGCTTTTCCGCCGACACCCGGTATGCGACCTTCGACGACGACGATCACGATATCGACATCGTGTACGGCACGCCGGCCACCTCGCGCCATGAGATCATCCCGCTGGTCGTCGAAGAATTGACGCCGATGTGCAGCCCACGGATCGCCGAGCGCATCGCGGGGGTGCACGACCTGTACGCGACGCCGCTGGTGCAGAGCGAAGGCCAGTCGGTGCAATGGGGAGGCTGGTTCAGCGCCAATGGCCTGGCCACGCCCGCCGACTTCACGCTGGCATTCGACCGCAGCGCAATGGCGATCTCCGCCGCGGTCGACGGACTGGGCGTGGTGCTGGAGTCGACCCTGCTGGCGCAGCGCGAACTGGCTTCAGGCAAGCTGGTGGCGCCGCTGATGGGACGCAGCACGACGGTGCGCTATGTCGGGCACCACCTGGTGCATCCACGCGCACTCGATCCGCATGGCGCGGCAGCGCGCTTCAAGCGCTGGCTGCTGGCCGAACTCGCCGCGCCGCGCGCGCCCGCGGCCTGAGCCTTCCGTCAAAAGGCGTGCCGCATGCCGAGGCTGGTGGCGCGGTCGCCGCTGCCGCCTTCGCTGGCATTGCCGACCGTATAGGCGGCGCCGTGGCGGTTGTCGATGTGCGCGTGCACCGCATACAGTTCGGTGCGCTGCGACAGCGCGTAGCGGTAGCCGACCGCAGTCTGGCGCGCATCCTGGTCGAGTGCGCCGCGGTCGTCCTTGCGGATCACGGACAGCATCAGCGCATGCTGGCCGAACGGCAGCAGGATGCCCAGCATCGCGTCGGCGCTGTCGGTCGACGCCGTCGCCGGCTGCGGCTGCCCGTAGGGGTTCGCGGTATGACGTAGTACAGCGCTGTTGGGGCCCCGGTTGCGTCCATAGGCGCCATGCACACGGGCGACACCCACATCGTAGACGGCGGCGAGCACGGTGTTACGGCCGGTGTCGGCCGCATGCCCCGGCGCGCCATCCTCCGTGCGCGCGTGGTAACCAAAGCGCATCCGCAGCCGGCCGCGCCTGACATCGACGGCGGCGCCGAGCTGGCGGCCGCCTGCGCGCCCGGCGTTGCTTTCCCCGGGTGCAACCGCCAGTTCGACGCTCGCTCCAGCCATCGTCGGCGTGATGTACTTGACGGTGTTGTCCATGCGGCTGAAAGCGTTGCCGCTGGTGGCGAACAGGTTCTTGCTGTCGGCGACGTAGCCGGAACCGAATGGATCGGCGATGACCACGGCCTGGTAGTGGGGCGTGTACTGGCGTCCCACCAGCACGCTGCCGAACCTGCCCTGCAGGCCGACATAGGCCTGGCGTCCGAACAGCAGGCCGCCCTGCCCGACCTCGCCGGTGTCGGCCTGGAAACCGTTTTCCAGCACGAAGACCGCCTTCAATCCATTGCCAAGCTGTTCGCTGCCCATGATGCCGATGCGCGACCCCATCGGCACGCCGCTGGTGAGTTTGGTGAGCGAACCGTTTTTGCCTCCGGCCTCGCGTACCAGCGCCATGTCGACCACGCCGTACATTGTGATGGTGTCCTGGGCAATAGCCGGTGCGATGGCCAAGGCAAGCCAGGCGCAGGCGAGCTTCGCTGCGTTCATGCGTCAGTCTCCATGTGTGTGCGGTCGCCAGCCAGGGCGCCGACATCTGTGTCGTCGCGGCGAGATGGTGCTCACGCAACCAGGTCACCCGCGCAGGATGGCCATTCTTGCAGGAAGGCCACGGGTCGACAAAAGAAAACTTTGCAGCGCTTCATGAATTCAATTCATGGCAGCACTGTCGCTGGCTTCGCGCAGTCGCGGTGACGCGCTGTTAATGGCTGGGAGTCTGCCGACTACGCTGTCGCGGTCGATATACAACGCTCAACATCGTGGAATATTCGAGCAACCTTTTCCGCTCGAGCATGGCGCGCTGGAGCCGGGCGGCGGCGTTCAGGTCATGCGCCGTGACCGCGCTCGCCGGCGCGCCCGGTTTCCTGGCGCTTGGCGCGCACGGCGCGGCCTGGGCGTCGGCCGCGGGCTTCCTGGTCAGCTTTGGCCTCAATGGACTGGCGATGCTGCTCTGGAGCGGCATCGCCGACCTGGCTGCGGCGCGCGCGCATCCATCGCTGGCGCCGACCGTCGTGTTCAGCCTGCTGGCTTTCAGCCAGAAAGCGGCGTCTGCCCTTGGCACGCTGGCGATCGGGGCCATGCTGGCCTCCCAGGCCGCTGCAACGGGCACCGGGCCGGGGCCGACGTTGACGCTCGTGCTGGCGATGAGCGCGATCCCGCTCGCGGGCGCGCTGGCATGCCTGGCGCTTGCCGGCGTCTTCGCAGCGCAGCGCCGTCCGGCGCCGGGTGTGGTTCAGGCGCACGCCGGCTGAGCGCCGGTGCGCAGCAGTGCGTCGACCTCGGCGCGCGCCGGAATGCCTTCGCGCGCGCCGACGCGCGTGACTGCGAAACTGGCGGCCGCGCAGGCAAAGCGCAGCGCCGCTGCCAGGCCGCGGCCCTCGCACAGCGCCGCCAGAAAAGCGCCGTTGAAACAGTCGCCGGCACCGGTCCGGTCGCGCGCCACGGCGGGAAACGCATCGTGCCGCGCCTGGCCCTGGCGCGTGACCGCCAGTGCGCCCGCGGCGCCGCAGGTGACCGCCAGCGCGCGTGCGCCGTGGGCCAGCAGGGCGCGCATGTGTTCGATGCCAGGTGCCTGGCCGAACAGGCGCAGATAGGTGGCGTCGTTCATGAACACCAGGTCGGCCAGCCGCAGCAGGTGCTCGATGTCGCCCGGGCGCGGCGCCATCGCCGCCTCGACATCGATCGCCACCAGCGCGCCGGCGGCGCGCGCCAGCGCGTGCACTGTCTTGAATTCCGCAATGTCGTAAGGCATCGCGTACAGCAGCGCGCTCTGTTCCAGCGCCGTGAGCAGGGCGGCGCCATCGAACGGCGAGCCGGGCATCGGCGCGTAGACCAGCGCCTTCTCGCCATCGGGCTCGATCATGACCATCGCGCACGCCGACGGCGTGCGCGCCAGCATGCGCACCCGGTCGGTGGCCACGCCGTGGGCGGCATATGCCTGCAGCAGGAAGCGTCCGTCGGCATCGTCGCCGACGCGCCCGAACGCAAGCGTGCGGCAGCCCAGCGCGCTGGCGGCGCAGCCGGCGTTGGCCACGGTGCCGCCGGCGAAGCTGCCGAGACGCGTGCCGAGCGTCTTGTCGCCGGCGCCGGGCAGGCCTGCAACCGAGAACATCAGGTCGACGTTGGGGTCGCCATAGGCCAGCACATGGAATGCACGCTCCCGGTCCAGGCCCGGCATCCCCGCCAGAATCGCACAGGGCTCACTCATGCCGGGCCCCCTCCCCGGCCCCGGCCCCGGCCCCGGCCCCGGCCTTCAGCGTGCCGGCGTCGAACAGCAAAAAACGGGTCGGCCCGCCGTTGAAGTTGTTGTCGGAAGCGATCACCAGCGTGCGCGCCGCGCCGCCCAGCGCCGGTCCCCAGGCCATGGCTTCGTAATTGTCGCTCCAGCCTTGCGGCAGGCGCGCGCTGTCGATCAGCAGACGCTTGTGCGCCGCCCGCAGCGGATGCGGCTGGCGCGCGAGCGGCGCGTCCGGGTCGAGCCGGCTGGCGTGCGCGAGGTCGACCTCGTACAGCCGGATGTCGAAGGAGAAATGCCTGCCTTCGATCTGGCGTCCGGCGCGCTCCAGCACCAGCAGGCGGGTGTCGTCCAGGGCCAGGATCTCGGACAGGCCGTTGTCGACGAAGCCGCCGTCGTAGGCCGGCGCCGGCGCGCCGTCCAGCGGATACGCGTATTGCGCCACGATCGCCCCCGCGCGCGTGACCAGGGTGATGCGCGTCAGCGCACCCTGCCCCGGCGCCGGCGCCGCTCCGTCCTGCAGCGGCGGCGCCTCCATCGCCAGCCACAGGCGCTCGCCGTCGGGCGTGAACGCCATGCCTTCCAGCCCCAGGTTGCTGCGCCCGCCGCACTCGCAGCCGGGCCGGATCTGGAGCGCGGCCGGATAGGCCAGCTCGCCCAGGTGGCGGCCGTCGAAGCCGGCGCGCCGCACGAACGACGGCACTCCGGCCTGGCGGTCGCCCTCGCTGGCAAACCACAGGCTGCGGTCGCGCGGATCGATGCGCAGCGCTTCGATGTCGGCCGGCACGCCCGGCGCGCCCCACGCCGGATAGCGCGCCCCATCGGGCTGGCGCAGCACCACCGCGCCGCCCGGCGCCACCGTCGGCGCGCCGGCCGCATCGGCCACGATGCGGGCGCGGTACAGGCGCGCGGGACCATGCTGGCCGCGATCGTCGCTGGCCAGCCACCATTCGTCGCGTGCGGCGTCGTAGTCGATGCCCGAGATGCCGCCGACCAGGGTGCCATCGACCCGGAGGTCGGGGGCCAGTTGATGCATGCCGATCAGGCGCAGCTGCGCAGGCTGCGCGCAGCCGCACAGCAGCAGCGCCAGCGCAAGCATGGCCGATACCCGGCGCCGGCTCAAGGCAGCCTCGCGATCGCCTGCGCCACCATGTCCAGCAGCGCGTGGTTGTCGACGCCGGTCACGGCGCGCACGTTCGGGGCTCCGGGAGCATCGCCGCGCTCGCCAAACCAGGCCTGCACGTGGCCCGCGCTCGGTCCGTCGCGCCAGTCGACCTGCACATGGCAATCCTCGGTCCGGAACAGTCCCGGCCGCGCCAGCCACGCGACCGGACAGGCATCGTGCAGCAAGGGGTCCTGCAGCGCGTAGGCGGCCAGCATCTGTCCGGCCACCATGCCGCAGGCGTTGGCGGCGCCGCCGAATGCGGCGATCCAGTCCGGCGCCATCACGGCCTGGCTGGTGACGTCCAGTGGGAACAGCAGCAGTTCGGCGCCGGCCTGGCACACGATCTGCGCCGCGGTCGGATCGGCATGGAAGTTGAATTCGGCGGCCGGGGTGATATTGCCCGGCACCCGCAGCGCGCCGCCCATCACCAGCACCCGGCGCGCGCGCGCCAGGCTGCCCGGGGCCAGCATCTCGCACAACGCCAGATTGGTCAGCGGCCCGATCGCGACCAGATCGATGCTGCGCGCCGGCGCCTCATGCAGCAACTGCGCCAGGCGCAGCGCGGCGGCGCCGGGCGCGATCGGGCCGGCCGGCGCCAGCGCGACCCCGCCAAGGCCATCCGCGCCATGCACCAGGTTGCAGCGCGCCTCGCGGTAGCCGAACGGGCGCGCCGCGCCGGCGTACACCCGCACCGCGCTGCGTCCGGCCAGGTCCAGCAGCTGGCGCGCGTTGCGCGCCGTGATCTCGACCGGACGGTTGCCGGCGACGGTGGTCACCGCCAGCAGCTCGATCTGCGGCAGGCCGGCCGCCAGCAACAGTGCCAGGGCGTCGTCGATGCCGGGGTCGCAATCGATGATGACGTGCATGCTCATGGAATCTCCTTCGGTTGATCCGCGCCGGCGCGCAAGAAGTGCTCGACCGCCGCGCGCTGCGGCTGCGCGGCCTGGGCGCCGCGCGCACCGCAGCTCAGGGCGGCAGCGGCGTTGGCTGCGCGCAGCGCGCCGGCGCGGTTCTGCCCCTCGGCGACGGCGGCGGCGAATACGCCGGCGAAGGTGTCGCCGGCGCCGGTGGTATCGACCACCGGCAGCGCGTGGCCATTCATGCTGCACACGCTGGCGTCGGGCGCCGCCAGCATGGCGCCATGCGCGCCAAGCGTCAGCAGCACCTCGCAGCCGTGCGCGCGCGCCAGCGCCCGGGCGCGCGTGGCCGGCGCACCCGGCGCCACCCCGAGGCTGTCGGCCAGCTGGTGCAGCTCGATGCGGTTGACGATCACGACGTCGATGTCGGCCAGCTCGGGGCGCCATCCAGGCAGCACCGGCGCGGCGTTGAGCATCACCCGGCAATCCTGCGCGCGCGCACGGCGCGCCAGCCGGCGCGACTGTTCGAACGGCACTTCCAGCTGCAACAACAGCACCCTGGCGCGCGCCAGATCGTCGTCCGTCACCGAATCGGCGCATGCCGCCGCGTTGGCGCCGGGCGCTACCACGATGCGGTTCTCGCCATGGGCGTCGAGCGTGATCAGCGCGCTGCCGGTGGCCGTTCCCGCGATCCGGCGCAGCGCATCCAGGCCCACGCCGGCGCGCTCCAGGTTGGCCAGCGCCGGCGCGCCCAGGGCATCCTCGCCCACCGCGCCGGCCAGCATCACCCGGGCGCCATAGCGGCGCGCGGCATGCGCCTGGTTGGCGCCCTTGCCGCCGCCGTCGACCAGCAGCGCTCCGCCCAGCACCGTCTCGCCGGCGCGCGGCGCGTGCGGCACCGGCACGCTCAGGTCCAGGTTGACCGAACCAAATACGATTACCATGATTGCCCTGTCATCGATTCTCCTTCATCTGGCGTGATGCGCGCCCTGCGCCAGTTGCGCCAGCTGCGCCGCCAGCGGCTCCAGGCCGTAGGCGGCGTTCACCGCGCAAAACTGCGCCAGCATATCCTGCGGCAGCGCCTGCCGTCCATGCATGGCGCCGGCGATGGCGCCGGCCATGGTGGCGATCGAGTCGGTGTCGTTGCCGGCGGACGCCGCCAGCACGATGGTGCGCGCCGGGTCGGCCGCGGCATAGGCCAGGATCGCCAGCGCGCTGGGCACCGATTCCGCCGCCAGCACCGAATTGCCGACCTCGCGCTCGAGCCGCTCGAGAAAGCGCCGGTCGCGCTGCGGGCCCGCCGGCGCGGCGTGCGCATCGTGGACGATCGCCAGCGCCATGCGGGTGCGCGCCAGAAAGTTCGGCCCGGCCACCAGGCGCGCATGGCGCGCTGCCAGTTGTTCTCCCTGCGCGCCGCCGTCCAGCGCCGCCGCGATGACATCATCCAACCCGGCCCCGCCGACCGCGGCCGCGGTGGCGGCGGCGATCGCGCAGGCGGCCGAGATGGCGACCTCGGTGTCGTGCGACGGCAGACAGGTGGCGAGCGCCTGGGCGCAGGCGGCGCGCGGCTGGCCCGGGTGCAGCAGCCCCACGGGCGCCACGCGCATGGCGGCGCCGTTGGTGGTGCCGACCGTGGTCATCTTGCGGCGCGAAGCGCCGATCACGCCGACGCCACCGGTGTCGCGGCCTTCGCGCAGCGCCTGCACGATACCGGCGGTGCTCGGTCCCATGAAGCCGGCCTTGGGACTGTGCGCGGCCCAGTCGAGCAGGCAGGCGACCCAGCCTTCCCGGTCGAGCGCGCCGCCGGAGCGCGCCAGCGCGTGCGCCAGGTAATACATCTGGCTGGCGTCGTCGGTCACTTCGGCGCAGCCGCCGCGATTCGCGCCGGCGAAGGTGTCCGGTGGCGGCGCGACGAAGCGCGTGACCGGGCCGCCGTGGGCGGCATAGATTTCGGCGATGGTCCACTGCTCGGTCGGCGCACCCAGTGCGTCGCCCATGCCGGCCAGCGCCAACGAGGCGAAGATCCGGTCTTCCAGTTGCTGTTGTCGTTGCACGCTTGTTTCCTTGTGATGAAATTCAGTGCGCGCGGCGCCGCCACCCCGGCAGCGCCAGCACGGCGATGGTGATGACGGGCGGCACCATGGTCAGCAGTTGCGGCGCCACCTCGAACGCGCCGAGCCGGGTGGCCAGCACCCCGGCCGCGCCGAACAGCAAGGCGGCGCCGCAGACCCCGCGCAGGCTGCGCCGCCCGACGAACACCGCGGCCAGTGCCAGGAAGCCGCGGCCGGCGCTCATGTCGGCCTGGAACAGGGTCAGGTAGCCCATGCTCAGGTAGACCCCGCCCAGCCCCGCCAGCGCACCGCTGCCGAGCAGCGCCAGATACTGCATGCGCCGCACCGGAATGCCGGCGGCGTGGGCGGCGTCCGGATTTTCGCCCGCCGCCCGCAACCAGGCCCCGGGCCGGGTATGCGCCAGGAACAGCCACAGGCACAGCGCCAGCAGCGGCGCGCCCAGGATCAGCACGTGATGGCCACGCCCCGCTTCGCCATTGAGCAGCAGGTCGAGCAGCGGCCAGCGATCCAGGCCGCCGATCCGCAGCGCCGGCAGCGCCGGCGTGGCGAAGCGTGCGGTCGAGCCCTTGTCGCCCGCCAGCTCGGCCAGCAGGAACACGGTCAGACCCGCAGCCAGCAGGTTGAGGGCGATGCCGGCCACGATCAGGTCGGCCCGGCATGCCAGATGCAGCAGCGCCAGCAGCGCGGCCAGCAGCAGCGCCGCCAGCAAGGCCGCGCCGGCGCCCCACCACGGCAACAGCGCCGGCGCCAGGCCGGACGGCGCGAAGATGGTGGCGATCACGCCGCTGAACGCCGCCACCAGCATCAGCCCCTCGAGCGCCACGTTGATCTTGCCGCCCAGTTCGGACAGCAGGCCGCCGAGCGCGGCGTACAGGACCGGGGTGGCGGCGCGCAGGCAGGCCAGCAGCGCCAGCACGGCGGCGCCGCTCCAGCCGAGGTGGTCGACGTTCATGCGCGGCTCCCGTCCAACTGGCGCATCGCGCGTATGCGATGCCAGACGCCTGCGCGCCAGGGCCAGCGTTCAGCCATCACCAGCACGATCACCAGCGCCTGCAGCACCAGGGCGATCTCGCGCGCGACGTCGGTGCTGCGCTCCATGGCCTGGCCGCCGGCGCGCAACCAGGCATAGAAGAACGCGGCGCCCAGGATCGCACGCGGCTGGTGGCGCGCCAGCAGCGCCACCAGCAGGCCCTCGAAGCCCAGGCCAGGGGCCAGGTCGACCGGCAGCCGTCCCAGCACCGCGTGGCCAATGTGGAAACCCGCCAGGCCCGCCAGCATGCCGCCCAGCGCCATCGAGGCGACGGTGGCGCGGCCGACCGGCAGCCCGGCCTGTCGCGCGAAGATCGGTGCGGCGCCGGTGAGCCGGATCTCGTAGCCGAGCGTCGTGCGCGCCAGCAGCAGCGCCACCGCGCACACCGCCAGCGGCGCCCACAGCAGCATGACGCCGACGCCGGTGTGCGCCAGCCACGGCGTCAGCATCGCGTCCGGCGCCAGGAAGGGCGTGGCCGGAAAGCCGGCGCCGGGGTCGCGCAACCAGCGCGTGATGGCCAGCCGGTAGAACTCGATCGCGACCAGGTTCAGCATCAGGCTGACCACCATCTCGTTGGCGCCGCAGCGCCATTTCAGCACGCCGGCGACCCCGCCCCAGGCCGCACCGGCCAGCATCGCGGCAAGGCAGGCCAGCGGCAGCGCCATCCAGCCCGGCCCCGGCCAGCCCAGCGCCAGCGCCACGCCGGCCAGGGCGCCCAGGAACAACTGGCCATCGGCGCCGAGCGAAAACTGGCGCGCGCGCAGCGGTATCAGGACGGCCAGCCCGAGCAGCGTCAGGTTGATGGCGTCTTCGAGCACGGTGCCGAAGCGCACCAGCCGGTGCCAGTGCCAGCCGCCATCGGCGTCCTGGCGCAGTTCGGGCAAGGGACCGCTCAGGAGGATCAGCCAGGCGCGCAGCGGCTCGTCGCTCACGCAGGCGATCAGGAGCAGGCCGGCCAGCAGCGCGCCGCAGGCCGCGCCCACCGTGCGCCGCGCTGCCGGCGGCACCAGGAAGTCGAACAGGGGCTTCATGCGGCCTCCCCCGCGTCCACGAACGGCGCATCGAGCCGGGCGCTGGCCTGCGGCTGGCGGCGCGCGCCGGTCATGTAGCCGGCCAGCGCGCGCGCCCCCAGGCCGGGTCCGCGGAAGTGGCCGGCGATGGCGCCGCGGAACATGACGGCGATGCGGTCCGACAGTTCCAGGATTTCATCCAGGTCGCCGGACACCAGCACGATCGCCGCGCCCGCATCGCGCAGCGCCACCAGGCGTGCGCGCAGGAAGCGCGCGGCGCCGATGTCGACGCCGCGGGTCGGCTGGCAGGCCACCAGCACGCGCGGATGCGCAGCCAATGCGCGCGCCAGCACGATCTTCTGCATATTGCCGCCCGAGAGCGCGCCGATCGCCTGCTGCGGCCCGGTCGCCGCCACGCCGAAGTCGTCGATCATCGCGCGGGTGGCGGCATCGATCGCATCCAGGTCGAGCACGCCGTGGCGCGACAGCGGCGCCGCGCGGTAGGTCGAGGCGACCGCATTCTCGGCGATGCTCAGGGTGGGCGCGACGCCGTCGTGCAGGCGGTCTTCGGTCACGAGGACCACGCCGGGCATGCGCGCCAGTGCCCGCGCCAGCAGCGACTGGCCATTGCCGTCGACGCCGGCGACGCCGAGGATCTCGCCGGCCGCCACGTCCAGGTCGACCCCGGCCAGGCACTCGGCCGCGCCGGTGGCCTGCACCAGGCCGCGCGCGCGCAGCAGCACCTCGCCGCGCGCGCGCGGAACGGGACGCGCGGCCGGCGCCAGCGGGCGGCCGACGATGTGCGCGGCCAGGCCGGCGGCAGCGGCGTCGCAGGAGCGGCCCGATGCCACGACGCGCCCGCCGCGCAGCACCGTGTAGCGGTCGGCCACGTCCAGCACGTCGGCGATCTTGTGGGTGATCAGGAGCACGCTCATGCCGGCATCGGCCAGCGCCCGCAGCGCCGCAAACAGCGCGCTCGATTCGTCGGGCGCGAGCACGGCGCCCGGCTCGTCCAGCAGCAGCAGGTCGGCGCCGCGGTACAGGGCCTTGAGGATCTCGACGCGCTGCTGCGCGCCCAGCGACAGGGTCGACACCAGTGCGTCAGGATCGGCCGCCAGGCCATACCGCCGGGCCAGCGCGTGCACCGCGCGCGTCGCCGCCCCGTGGCGCAACCAGCCCCAGCGCTGCGGCTCGGCGCCCAGCACCACATTGCGCGCCACCGAGAACGACGGCACCAGTTGCACATGCTGCGGCACCAGGCCGATGCCGGCCCGGATCGCCGCGCCCGGCGCGTCGAAGCGCACGGGTTCGCCGTCGAGAAGGATCGCGCCTGCGGACGGCTGCTCCAGGCCGTACAGCATCCTGATCAGGGTGGATTTGCCGGCGCCGTTCTCGCCGACCAGGGCGTGGATCTCGCCGCGCGCCAGGGTCAGGTCGATGCCGTCGTTGGCCAGCAGGCCGTTGGGATAGCGCTTGGTGAGGCCGCGCAGCGCCAGGCGGGGAACGGTCATGGCACGTTCCCGAACGCGGACGGCACCCGCACCCGGCCCGCCACGATGGCGGCCTGCTGCGCGGCGAGCTGCAGGTCCAGTTGCTGGCGCACGGGCGGCGGCAGCGCATCGATCACGCTAGCACCCTGCGCCAGGCGCACGCCGCCCTCGGCCAGGCCGATCGATTCCAGGCGGCCGTAGGCCAGCTTGCCGTCCAGGGCCAGGCCCAGCGCGCGCACCAGGCCGACGTCGACCTCCTTCATGACCGAGGTGACGATCGCGGCGGCGCGCCTGGGCTGCCGTTCGCGGTACAGCGCGGCCTGGTCCATGTCGACGCCGATCGCATAGCGCCCGGCCTCCTCGGCCGCCTCGTTGACGCCCTGGCCGGTGGCGCCGGCCGCATGGAACACGATGCCGGCGCCGCGCGCGAACTGCAGGCGCGCGATTTCCTTGCCGGCGGCCGGGTCCGAGAACCCGTTGGCGTACTGCACCTGCAGCGCGATGTCGGGGTCCGCCGCCTGCGCGCCGGCACGGTAGCCGAGGATGAAATCCTCGATCACCGGCAACTGCAGGCCGCCGACCACGCCCAGGCCGGCGCCGGCGGGAATCCCGGGCGCCCCCTCCTGCAGCAGGCGCGTGGAGAGATAGCCGGCCAGGTAGGCGCCTTCGTTCTGGCGAAAGCGCATCGAATACACGTTCGGGCAGGCGCAGCGCCCGTAGTCGACGCTGGCGTCGAACACGATGAAGCGCAGCGCGGGATAGCGCTGCGCCAGGCTTTCGATCGCCGGCGCCATGGTGAAGGTGCCGGCGACGATCACGTCGTGTTCTCCACTGTCGGCCAGGTCGGCCAGCGCGGCCTGCCAGCGGGTCGGGTCGGTCCCGCCCTCGACCACGCGGGCGCGCACCGGCAGGCTGGCCTGGGCCTGGCGCACGCCGCGTGCGGCGGCGTCGAAGAACGATTTGTCGCCGAGGGCGCCGTTGATGAACAGGGCCACGCGCAGCCGCGCGTCGCCATCCGCCGGCCGGCCGAGATGCTCGGCCAGTGCGGCCATTGCGGCCAGGCAGGCGAGCAGCAGCAGGCCGCGGACCGCCATGGCTGCCAGGCGTGCGGCAAAGGTGCGTGGCCGCGTCATCGCGCGCCTAGAAACCGCCGCGCAGCGACACGTACAGCGCGCGCGGACTGCCCAGGAAGTAGCGGCCCGAGGTCAACGGATTGGAGGTGGTCAGCTCCGCGCCGATTCCGCCCAGATAGCGCTTGTCGAACAGGTTGTCGACATTGAACGACAGTTCGGCGTTCTTCAGCCAGGCCAGGCCCAGTTGCGGCTTGTAGCGCGCCGACACGCCGACCAGCGTGTACGACGGCATGTATTCACGCGGATAGAAGGCCGGACCGCCGTTGTTCAGGGTATTGCGCACCTCGCCATAGGTGCCGGCCGCTTCGCCGGTGTACTTGGCGTTGAGCGCCAGGCGCCAGCTGCCGGCCGGCTTCCAGACCGCCTCGGCGAAGGCACTGTGCTTCGCCGCGCCCAGCACCGGGTCGCCGGCGCGAATGCCCTCGAACGGGGTGTCGCCGGCATACTCGGCGCGGTTGTGCGCATAGTTCGCGTACAGCTCGTAACCGGCGCCGGCCAGGCGGCCGCTCAGCTCCACGCCGCGCGACTCGATGCCGCCCTGGTTGATGAAGCTGGTGGTGGCGTCGCGGTTGAAGATGTCGCCGTTCGGGTTGCCGTTCTGGGTCGAGATGCGGTCGCGGAAGTCGATATCGTACACGGTGATGGCAAAGCCGGCGCCGCCCTTCTGCCAGCGCAGGCCGATGTCCTTGTTGACCGAGGTCTCGGGCTCGATGCCGCTGCGCGAGTCGATCGCGGCCGTGCCTTCGAACACCGAATCGGGGATCGCACTGAAGTTCTTCGAGCCGCTGGCGAAGACTTCGAGTTCGTCGCTGATGCGGTACAGCGCCGCCAGCTTCGGCAGCACGCCCGACGACACCTTCAGTGAACGCTCGCCGGCGAATTCGACTACCGAATTGTACGAAGCGCGGAAGCGCTGGTAGGTCGCGCCGGCGTCGAGCTCGAGCCGGCCGTCCAGCAGCGTCATCTTGTCCTGGATATAGGCCATGGCCGTGTTCTGGGTGTAGTGGCGGTCCTGGGTCACCGAGTACAGGTCGGTCTCGTCGTAGACATTGCTCCGGCCCGGATCGCTGGCGCCGAACCAGTTGCGGATCTTCTTGCGGCGCGTGTGCTCGTACCAGCCGCCCAGGCGCAGACGATGGCCGTCGGCGATCGAATACGCCACTTCGCTCAGGGCGCCGCGGCGGTTGATGCCGTTGTCGCTGCGGCGCGTGGTGGCTTCGCGCTCGCCCCAGGCGCTTTGCGGATTCATCGCATAGTTGGCGGCGGCCGGGCAGCCGGCCGCGCGCAGCGAGGCGGCGCTGACGCCGGCCGGCAGCGTGCCCGCCGCCACCGGGATCAAGGCGCCGTTGGCGCCGCGCCGGTACTGGTTCGCATAGCATTCCTGGACGGTGCCGGTCGGCCTGCCGCCCTGCGCGACGGTGCTGAACACCTGGCCGTTGACCGGCAGCTGGCGATACGGCACGTAGAACCAGCCGTTGCCTTCCTGGGTATGGATATACGGCTTCAGGGTGAACTTGCCGCTGCTGCCGAAGCGCTGGGTCCAGTCCACGTGGGCCAGGATGTCCTTGCTGTTGATGCCGCGCGTGCGGCGGTTGTTCTGGTCGATGGCCGGGTTGCCGGTCCAGCGGTCGAGCAGGCCGTCGGTGTCCGGATCGATCTCGAACACCGCCTTGTAGCCGGTGCCGACCACCGAGCGCAGGGCCACGGCGTCGTAGTCGTTGTCGGCAAAGTCGTTGTAGCTGACGGTGGCGCGCAGGCTCGACCCGCCGCCCAGGTCCTGCAGCACGCGCACGCTGGCGTAGCGGCGGTGATTCGAGCCCGACTCCTCGCCCGGCCAGGTGTTCACGCTCGACTGCGACACGCTGACATAGGCGCTGGTGCCGCCCGCCGACTTGCCGGTCTCGATGCGCGCATAGCCGCGCTTGTAGCCGTAATTGCCGCCGGTGAGCTCGATCTCGGCGCCGGCTTCCTTGCTCGGGTCGCGGGTCTGGAAGTTGATGTAGCCGCCCAGCGCCTGGTCCGACGGCGTGCCGAGGTCGCCCGCGGTCTGGCTGGCGTCGATGCGCACCAGGTTGGCGCTGTCGAGCAGGCGGGTCGGCATGGTGCCGCCGTTCGACAGCGTCGAGCCGTTCGGCACGCCGTCGACCGAGATGCCGATCTGTTCCTTGTTCAGGCCGCGCATGCCGAGGCGCATCGAGAAGCTGCCGGTGAGCGCATCGCTCGAACCGACCTGCAGGCCCGGGACCCGCGCCAGCAGCCTGAGTGGATCGAGGCCGGCAGGCTGGGCCTGGATGGTCTCGACGTCGATCACGCTGTTGGCGCGGGTTTCGCCCTTGCCCAGCAATTTGCCGGTGACTTCGACCACGGTCGATTGCGCCGGCGCGGCCTGAGCCGTTGGCGCATCCTGGGCCTGCTGCGCCATCACGTCGCCATGCCACTGCAGCAGCGCGAGCGAGACCGCCGCCGATAAACCTACATACTTGTACACGATATTCCCCTTGTTCTGGATGATCAAACCGGCCCTCAGGCCGCACACCGCTCTCCGGACCAGCTGTCGTTATTGTGACCGGAGAATACACTGGTACGTACCACTACTCAACAAGAGTTTTCTGAAAGCGGCCAGGCGCGCTCTTCTGCGAGACAGAGAAACAACACCTTCAAACAAAGTGAGGTAGACACCCTTTGCAGTCATCACGGCGTCACAATTGGTACGGACCTTTTCCGAGTAGATTTTCTGAGGGACGAGCCGCCGTGCTAGGATTGCGGACTGGATGGAGACACGACGACAATGCCAAACACATCAGACGACAAGCGGCGCGCGGCCGAGATGCCGCTGTACCGCCGACTGGCCGCCACGCTGCAGCAGGAAATCGAACGCGGCCGCTACACGGCGAACGCGCCGCTACCGGCCGAGCGCGAGCTGGCAGCCTCGTTCAGCGTCAGCCGCGACACGGTGCGCAAGGCAATCCGCCTGCTCGAGGAACAGGGGGTGCTCTATAGCGACCATGGACGCGGCACCTTCGCGGCGCCGGAGGCCGTGCGCCAGATGTCGCGCTTCCTGGACAGCTTCACCGACGACGCGCTGAAACGCGGCGGCGTACCGGGCCAGCGCATTCTCGGCCTGGATGCTGTCGCCGCCGACATGGCGGTGGCCAGCCTGCTGCACCTGGAAGCGGGAGCGCCGCTGCTGCGCCTGCGACGCCTGCGCCTGTTGAACGGCACGCCGGTCGGCTTGCAGGACTCGTGGCTGCACCTGCCGGCCGGACAGACCATCCGCCGCCAGCAGCTCGAAGCCAAGGGTTCGCTCTACCGCTTGCTGGTCGAGGATCTGGACCTGCACCCGTCCGAGTGCCTGGAAAGCCTGAGCGCGACCGCGGCCGGCGAGGACGAGGCCGGGCTGCTCGGCGTACCGGCCGGCAGCCCTTTGCTGGCGTGCGAACGCATTACCCTGTCCGACCGGCGCCAGCCGATCGAATACTGCGAGATGCGCTACGTGCCGAGCTACCGCTACAAGACCCGCATCAACAAGTGGAGCCTGGGATAGGGGCGTGCGCCGGCGCCGCAGTTCATCATCCGGTCATACAGCGCTGCTACTCTTGCAGGCGCCGTTTGCGTGCGCCCGGCGCCGCGGCGATACCGGATTTTTCATCGCCATTCGTCTATCACACAAGACATGTTCAACCACCTGGACGACTGGTTCACCACCGAAGTGCTGCCGCTGGAGGCGATCCTGATGCGCTACCTGCGCCAGAACTGGCGCGACAGCGCCGAATGGCCCGATCTGCGCCAGGAAGTGTACGCACGCGTGTACGAAGCGGCGCGCGACGGCTTGCCCGAACGTCCCGCGGCATTCGTGCTGGCGACCGCACGCAACCTGCTGGCCGACCGCGCGCGCCGCCAGCAGGTGGTGTCGATCGAGGCGTTTGCCGAATCTGGACGACTTGTCGGCCTGCGAGCTCACGCCCGAGCGACATGCCAGCGGCCGCGCCGAACTGAATGTGCTGGTGGAAGCGATCGACGCTCTGCCGGCGCGTTGTCGCCAGGCGGTCATGCTGCGCAAGGTGGACGGCCTGTCGCAGCGCGATGTGGCGGCCGAAATGGGCATCACCGAGGACACGGTGGAAAAGCAGCTGGCGAAAGGCATGCGCGCCATCGCCGACGCCCTGTTCGCGCGCGGCATCGGCGCCGGCATCGCCCGGCTCGAACGCAAGCTGGGCAAGCGACATGCGCAGGATCGACAGCCATCCTCAACCACATCATCGTAGCAATGGAACAGGCGAACAAGACAGCAGCAAGCATCGAGGACCAGGCTGCGCAATGGCTGGCGCGCCAGGACGGCGCACGTTGGGAGGCCTCGTCTCAAGCCGAACTCGACGCCTGGCTGGACGCCGACGTGCGCCACCGCGTGGCCTACCTGCGCTTGCGCGCCGCCTGGCGCCGCGCCGACGCCCTGGACGGCGCGGCCGGCGGTGCCGCTCCGGTTTTCGCTCCGGAGTTCGCTTCGGCGCCCGCTCTCGTTCCGGCTGCGCGCCCGGTACGGGCGTCGGCGCCGTTCCCGGCCTGGCGCCTGGCCGCCGGCCTGCTGCTCGCCTGCGGCCTTGGCGCCGTCCTGGCACCCGATCTCGGCTGGCGCCAGGACGAGCGCTACGCCACCCGCACCGGGGAAAACCGCACCGTGGCGCTGGCCGACGGCTCGCGCCTGACCCTCAACACCGCCACCCGCCTGCGCGCCGCGCCCGATGGACAACGCAAGGTGTGGCTCGACCGCGGCGAAGCGTATTTCGATATCGCCCACGATCCGGCGCGCCCGTTCGTGATCGAGGCCGGCAGCAGCCGCGTGACGGTGCTCGGCACCCGCTTCACGGTGCGGCGCGACGGCGAGTCCGTCTTGGTGCTGGTGGAACAGGGACGGGTGCGGGTCAGCGCGCGCGATGCCGCGCTGGCGCCGGAACAGGTGGTGGAACTGGGCCGCAACCAGGAAGCGCGCGCCGAGGCCGGCCACATCCGGCGTGCCGAACGCAGCCCGATCCAGACCGAGCAGCGCATGGCCTGGCGCGCCGGGCGCATCGTGTTCGACGGCGCCACGCTGGGCGAGGCGGTGGCCGAATTCAACCGCTATAACGAACGCCAGCTGGTGCTGGCCGACCGCAGCGCCGCTGCCCTGCCGATCGGCGGCAGCTTCGCGCCGTCCAACCTGGACGGCTTCGTGCGCCTGCTGGAACAGGGTTTCGGCCTGCAGGCGCAGCGCGGTAGCGAACGCATCGTGCTGTCGCCCGTGCCGCCTGCATCACCCTCGCCGCCGCCATCGCGCAATTAATTGTTCGGTCCGCGTTCCGGATTTTGTCGCGCCGTCCGTCTTACAGGGAAGCAACACCAAGCAGCCACCACGGCTCCCCTCATGCAAGCAAAGATGGCCAGGAAAGATAACGATGGCGAAACCAACCCTGCTCGGCGCCCTGTGCGCGCTGACCTTCTGCACCACACTCCAGGCCCAGACCCTGGCAATCGACATTCCCGCAGGCGAACTCAAGATCGCGCTCGACCAATACGCGCTGCAAACCGGCGTCCAGCTGCTGTACCGTGCCGACGACGTGCAGTCGCTGCGCAGCAGTGGCGTGCGCGGCCGGATACCCCCCACCGAGGCGCTCGACACACTGCTGGCCGGCACCGGACTGAGAGTGCGGCGCGACGGCAACGCGGTACTGGTCTTTCGCGCGGCGCCCAGCACCGGCGCGCAGTCGAGCACGTCCACCGATGCCTCCAGCGGCGAACTGAACACCGTCACCGTCACCGCGCAAAAGCGGGCGCAGTCGGCACAGGATGTGCCGATCGCCATGACTGCCCTGTCCGCGCGCACGCTGGAAGCGCACCGGGTGCAGGGACTGCAGGACCTTGCCCGCCTCACGCCCGGTCTGCTGGTGTCGGCGTTCAGCCAGGCCAATCCGACCATCGCCATTCGCGGCATCAGCAACACCTTTTCCCAGATTGGCGTCAACAAGCCGGTCGGCGTGTTCGTCGATGACGTCTTCATCCCGCGCAACAGTGCCGCCAGTTTCGAGCTGTTCGACCTCGAATCGATCGCAGTCCTGAAAGGTCCGCAAGGCACGCTGTTCGGCCGCAACGTGACCGGCGGCGCGATCGTGATCAATACCCGGCGTCCGGACCCGGAGCGCTTCGCGCTGGAGGGCGAGTTCATCGCCGGCAACCACGGCGAACGCCACGCCAAGGGCCTGATCAACGTTCCGCTCGCCGAACAGGCGGCGCTCAAGCTGTCGGTCTCCAGCCGCCGGCGCGACGGACTCGGCCGCGACCGCCTGAGCGGGCGCGAACAGGACGACATCGACAGCCAGAACCTGCGCGCCCAGGTCTTCGTGCGCCTGGCGCCGAATCTGGACGCCACCTTCAGCGCCGACTACGGCGAGGACGACAATGGCGGGCGCACGCTGTCGTCCGACACGCTGGGCGACGACGGCGATGTGCGCACCTCGGAACTCGGTGTCGCCCAGGCCTACCGGCGTACCATCAAGGGCGCCTCGGCGCGCCTGGTGTGGCGCCTCGACGCGGGAGAACTGACCGCGATCAGTGCCTGGCGCGGCTCGGTCTCGAGCGAAGACTATTCCGGCGTCGGCGCCAGCCATACCCTGCTCGCCAGCGGCAGCCAGAGCATCACCAGCGACGCCGACGACATCGCCACCTTCTCGCAGGAACTGCGCTACGCCAGTCCCCGATGGGAGCGCGGCAATCTGGTCGCCGGCCTGTACTTCGCCGACGAAGACGGCGCGCGGCAACTGGGCGTGCGTGCTCTGGCAGCCCGCACCGGCGCACTGGCCAGCGCCACCCTGGCCGAGCAGCGGGTCGACAGCCGCAGCATCGGCGCGTTCGCCGACGGCGTGCTGCACCTGGCGCCCCGGCTCGACCTGACCCTGGGTGCGCGCTATACGCGCGACCGCAAGCGCGCCAGCCTGGCGCGCAGCGATCTGGTGCGCCCTGCCGCCAGCTTCCGCCTGGATGGTCTGAGCCACGCCTGGAGCGAAGTGACCCCGCGCGCGGTGCTGACCTGGCGTCCGCGCGCCGGTCTCATGACTTACCTGAGCGCCACGCGCGGCTTCACCAGCGGCGGCTTCAATGCCGACGCCGCCAGCGCCGCGGCGTTTCGTACGCCGTTCGAACCCGAGACTGTCGACAACTTCGAGCTCGGCATGAAATCGCAGTGGCTGAACAACCGGGTGCGCATGAACGCCTCGCTGTTCCGGATGAAGTACCGCGACAAGCAGGAGCTGGTCAACAACACCGTCACCGGCATCCTGTCGATCTTCAACGCCGGCAAAGCCACGGTCGACGGCAGCGAGATCGAGCTGGCTTACAAGCCTGCGCCCTGGCTCGACCTGTCCGCTAACGTCGCCTACCTGGACGGGCGCTACGACCGTTTCGCCATCGGCACGGTCGACAATAGCGGCAACCCGATGTCGAACTCGCCGCGCCGCCAGGCCGGCGTGGCGGCCGACCTGCGTTACCCGGTACCGTTCGGCTACCTGGTCGGCGCCGCCAGCTATGCCTGGAAGGACAGTTACAACACCGGCGCCGCCAACGATCCCAACCTGCAGCTGCCCGGCTTCGGCCTGGCTAACCTGTCGGCCGGCGTCGAATCGCCCGATGGCAGCTGGCGCGTGCTGGCCTGGGTAAAGAACGCCAATGACACCGAATACCTGCTGACCCGTTCGACCCAGGTGGTGCGCGCGCGCTACGCGGGCGAACCGCGCACCTTCGGCCTGAGCCTGACGGGACGCTTCTGATGGCGGCCATGAACGAGCGCCGCCGCCTGTTGCTGGGCGCCCTGCTGCCGCTGACGCTGGGCGCGGCGCCGCGAGCCTGGTGCGCCGCATCCATGCAGGCTTCGACGCCCGCGCCTGCAGCCGCGCCGGACCGCATGGCAACGGCGCTGGAGCCATGGCAGCCCGGCTGGCTCGACATCCACCACATCGCTACCGGCCGCGGCAACGCAACCTTCGTCATGCTGCCGGACGGCACCAGCATGCTGATCGATGCCGGCGCTTCGCTGAACGCGCTCGATGTGTCGATGGCGCCGCGCCCCGACGCCACTCGGCGCGCCGGCGAGTGGATCGGACGCTATGCGCGTCGTCACCTGGTGCGCGCCGGGTTGGAAGACCTGGACTACCTGCTGGTAACGCACCTGCATCCGGACCACACCGGTGACGTCGAAGCCGCTTCGCCGCCAGCCTCCGGCGGCGCCTACCGGCTGAGCGGCGTCACCGACGTCGCGGCCCAGGTCCCCATTGGCACCGTGGTCGACCGTGGCTATCCCGACTACGACTTCCCGCTGCGAATCACGGCCCCTTTCGCCGACAACTACCGCGCCTTCATCGCAGCGCGCCGCAAGTCAGGGCAGCGCGTCGAAGCATTCCAGGTGGGCAGCAACATCCAGTTTGCGGGGCGCGGCCGCCACCGTACATCAGTACCGTTCGAGGTGCGCAATATCGCCGCCAGTGGCGAGGTCTGGACCGGCGAAGCAGCGGCCACACGCCGATTGTTCCCGCCACTGGCTCCGCTGGCGCGCGCCGACTGACCGAACGAAAATCACTGTTCGGCAGCGATCCGCATCGCCAGCGGCCGCTTCAGCTATTTCACCGCCGGGGACCTGACCAGCTATACGCAGGACGGCGCCTTGCCGTGGCACAACGTCCTTGGCCCGGCGGCGCGCGCGGCCGGACCGGTCTCGGTGGCCACCGCGGATCACCACGGCATGTTCGACGGTATCGACGCCGAGGTCGTGCGCACCCTGAGGCCGCGGGCCTGGGTCATCCCGTCGTGGCACATCGCGCATCCCGACATGCTGCAGCTGGAACGCATGTTCAGCGAGCGGCTCTATCCGGGTCCGCGCGCGGTATTCGCCACCACGGTCATGCGCGAAAACCTGCTTGCCAACGGTCGGCTGACGCGCAGGATGCACAGCCATGACGGACACGTCGTGGTGCGCGTGCCACCGGGCGGCGAGCGTTTCTATGTTGCTGTAACCGGCAACGCCCACGAACGAGACATGGTCAAGCTGGTGACCGGGCCGTTCGACGCCTGAGCGGAAACGTGACAAGGCGCAAACACCTGTCATGCAGGGGAAATATCGCACCAATACAATGCGCATGTCTCTTTCTTGTGTTTCAAACGAAGCGCATGTTTATCCGTCGGCCTCGCGGCCGGCGGTTTTTTTTTGCCGGGCGCCGCGGGCAGCGCCATGCTTCGGGTCTACATCCATAACGGACGTCAGCATCATCGACCCGAATCCCATTTTCTACGAGGATTCGCACGCAAGCAGACCACGACCCCGATCTGACCCTGCGCGTGCAGCGCGACCTGGCCGACAGTTACGATGAAGAGCTGGAACTGGAACTCCACGACCGCGATCTCGATCCTGAATCGCTGCTGCCGCAACCTGCGCGCAGTGCTCAGGAGAAGGAAAACCGCAGACAGTATTTCCATGAACTGTTCAGACTTCAAGCGGAACTGGTGAAGCTGCAGGACTGGGTCGTCCATACCGGGCACAAGGTGGTGATCCTGTTCGAAGGGCGCGACGCCGCCGGGAAAGGCGGCGTGATCAAGCGCATCGCCCAGCGCCTGAACCCGCGCGTATGCCGGGTGGCCGCGCTGCCGGCGCCGAACAACCGCGAGCGCACGCAATGGCACTTCCAGCGTAACGTGTCGCACTTGCCTGCGGCCGGCGAAATCGTGCTGTTCGACCGCAGCTGGTACAACCGCGCGGGGGTCGAGCGCGTGATGGGGTTCTGCACCGAGCAGCAGTACGATGAGTTCTTCGACACCGTGCCGGAATTCGAACGCATGCTGGTACGCTCCGGGATCCAGCTGATCAAGTACTGGTTCTCGATTTCGGATGAGGAGCAGAATGCGCGCTTCCTGAGCCGGATCCACGACCCGCTGAAGCAGTGGAAGCTCAGTCCAATGGACCTGGAATCGCGCCGGCGCTGGGAGGAGTACACGCGCGCCAAGGAGATCATGCTCGAGCGTACCCATATTCCGGAAGCGCGCTGGTGGGTGGTGCAAGGCGTGGACAAGAAGCGTGCGCGTCTCAACTGCATTCATCATCTGCTCGGGCAGATGCCATATGTCGAGGCGCTGTCACCGTAAGCTATTGATGGGTTTGATTGCGACACAGAGCAATTGTTCAGCAGAAGCAATGCGCTGACCGTCGA
>NZ_JASNRA010000085.1 GCF_030411955.1 Massilia sp. YIM B02443 | reverse complement strand
GCAATTGGCGTCTACAACTATCAGCGTCTGCCGATCGACGCTGTGCCAGATATTACCAACGTGCAGGTTCAGATCAACACCTCGGCACCAGGCTATTCGCCGCTCGAGGTCGAGCAGCGCATTACCTATCCGGTCGAGACCGTGATGGCGGGCCTGCCTGGACTGCAGCAGACTCGCTCATTGTCGCGTTACGGGCTGTCGCAGGTCACAGTCATTTTCCAGGATGGTACTGACATCTACTTCGCGCGCCAGCTGGTCAACCAGCGACTGCAGGAGGCCCGTGAAGGGCTGCCGGAGGGCGCAACGCCCATGATGGGGCCAAT
>NZ_JASNRA010000084.1 GCF_030411955.1 Massilia sp. YIM B02443 | reverse complement strand
CTGGACTTGTTCGTGAACGACGCAACCAAGCTGCAAACCGTGGCTGACGCCGCACAGGTACTGGTGACATCGTTCGGCAAGGGAGGAAGGGCTTTTTCTTGCGGGAATGGCGGTTCAATGTGCGACGCCATGCATTTCGCGGAAGAACTGACAGGACGCTTCCGTCGTGATCGGCCCGGGATCGCCGCAACCGCAATTAGCGACCCAACTCATATCACCTGCGTTGCAAACGACTATGCATACGATCAGGTGTTCGCCCGTTACATCGAGTCCCATGGTCGTCCGGGCGATGTACTGCTCGCGATCAGTACGAGCGGGAAAAGCCCTTC
>NZ_JASNRA010000083.1 GCF_030411955.1 Massilia sp. YIM B02443 | reverse complement strand
TGATCTTCCATAGCGATCAGGGCAGCATATATGGCTGCAATGACTACCGTGAATTGATGAAGGCTCACGACGTCGTGCCAAGCATGAGCCGCAAGGGAAACTGCCACGATAATGCTGTCGCAGAGAGCTTCTTCTCGAACTTGAAGAACGAGGTAATGCACGAACGCCTGTTTGCTTCGAGAGACGAGGCCAAGGCAGTGGTCAACGACTATATCGAGATGTACTACAATCGAAAACGGCTCCACCAGACTTTAGGCTATCAAACGCCTGTCGCCAAAGAAGTTGAGTTCCGTGTGCTTAATTAGATGTCCGAGAAACCCGGACTACCTCAG
>NZ_JASNRA010000082.1 GCF_030411955.1 Massilia sp. YIM B02443 | reverse complement strand
TTCCACCCGATGGCGTTCGCTGTCGTCATAGCTTTGCTTGGCGCGATGATTCTGTCGATCACGTTCGTGCCTGCGGCCGTTGCCCTGTTCATCGGCAAGCGCGTGGCCGAAAAGGAGAACCGCTTGATGACGATGGCGCGTAATGCCTATGCGCCTGCATTGCGCGCTGTCCTGCGTAACGGACCGATCGTGCTGACGGCATCAATAGTCACCGTGGTCCTGTCCGGACTGCTGGCGACACGACTCGGGAGCGAATTCATTCCCAATTTAAATGAAGGCGACATTGCGATCCAGGCTCTACGCATTCCGGCGACCAGCCTCACCCAATCAGTCGATATGCAGAAGAAGCT
>NZ_JASNRA010000081.1 GCF_030411955.1 Massilia sp. YIM B02443 | reverse complement strand
TGTATGGCACAGGGACATAGGTAACAGTTGTCTAGGGACATAGGTAACACTTTTCTTATCATCAGCACACGATCATTAGCTGGAGTGTGCGATGCCGTGGAAGGAGTGTTCCCAGATGACTTCACGCCTGGAGTTTGTGTCCCTGGCAAGCGCGCCAGGGGCCAACATAAGCATGCTTTGCCGCGCTTTTGGCGTCAGCCGAAAGACGGCTTACAAATGGCTGGCTCTGTTCAAACAGCAGGGCAAAGACGGTCTGGCAGACCGATCTCGCCGGCCTCTTAATTCACCCAAACGCAGTGATGCGCAGCTTGAGGCCGAAGTCGTTGCGTTGCACGATGCGCATCCTTGCTGGGGG
>NZ_JASNRA010000080.1 GCF_030411955.1 Massilia sp. YIM B02443 | reverse complement strand
TGCCACCGGCTCTGATATGAAAGCCGTTGGGAAGGTAAGTTATGTCGGCGCACTAGTCGGGGCACAGTCCCGCGCCGCCACGGCGCGCGTCGTGATCGACAACCCAGGCGGCGCGTGGCGCCCTGGCCTGTTCGTGGACGTCGCGCTGGTGCAGGGGACTAAACAGGCTGCTGTGGCGATTCCGGCCGATGCTATCCAGACGGTGGAAGACAAGCCAGTAGTGTTTGTAGTGACGGAAGGGGGCTTTCGCACGCAGCCGATCGTGGCCGGCATTAATGACGGCAAAGGGGTGGAAATCCTGGAGGGCCTGGCAGCAGGAACGCGCTACGTTAATCGCGGCAGCTTCGTGCTCAAGGCCGAACTCGGCAAGGGCAGCGCCGAGCACGGCCA
>NZ_JASNRA010000079.1 GCF_030411955.1 Massilia sp. YIM B02443 | reverse complement strand
CGACATGTCCACCCCGCCACGCCGTCTTGTATTCGAGCTGGCGGCGCAGTTCGCCGAAGCCCATGTCGGCGATGGCGCGCGCAAGGTGGCGGTTGCTCAACATGCCCTTCACATTGAGGTCCTCGATGCCGATCGTGTGGAAACGGCGTGTGAGGCTGGTCGTAAGCTGATGCAAACCTTCTCGCCGCAGATGGGTAATGCGGGCATGCAACCGTACCAGCTTCAGTTTCGCCTTGACGCGGTTGCGCGACCCTTTTACTTTGCGAGACAGGCTGCGTGACAAGCGTTTGAGCCGATCCAGCAAGGCATCCAGCGCCTTGGGACCGGTGAAGGTTTCCCCTGTAGACAGCGTGGCCAGGCGCGTGATACCCAGATCGACTCCCACCGCGCCTTGGTTTTC
>NZ_JASNRA010000008.1 GCF_030411955.1 Massilia sp. YIM B02443 | reverse complement strand
TTCTACTTCTGATCGCGCTCTTTTTGTGGGGGGATTACCGCTGGGCGTTCAGTGTTCAGGTTTTACGCTGCTCATCACGATCTTCGTGGGTTTGGCGTATGGAGCGCTGAAAGCCCTGCTGGGACCGCCAAACGACGATCGTGCATGACGAGTCTGCTTCCGAACGTTTGCTTTGTGTCGATCGCTGACTATCGAGACAGTGGTGCTGCATGGACCCAGCCTGTAGGCCGCTACTCATCGGCAGCAACGGCAAGCAAATCCGCTCAAGGCTTCCGAAACACGACCACATGCTGGATCGGCAGCGACTTGATACTGCGCTCCCACTTCAGGCCATGCGCCGTGGCTTCACGCCGTATCTGCTTCTCGCTCATCTTGTGCAGCGCTTTGATCGCGACTGCCGGGTCCTCGGCGCGATACTCGACAAAAACGACGCGCCCGCCCGGCTTGAGGGCGCCGACGATGCTGTCGAGGACTTCCGCGGGATAGGCAAGCTCGTGATAGACATCGACCATGATGGCCAGATCAACGCTGGCCGGCGGCAGTTTGACAGTGGTCTCGCTGCCCAGTACCGAGACCACGTTGCGCACGCCGCGCTTTGCCATCTGGCTGTCGAGCATGCGGATCATTTCCGGCTGCACGTCGACTGCATACACACGTCCGCCCGGCCCGACCTGTTTCGCCAGCTGCCAGGTGTAGTAGCCGCTGCCGGCGCCGATGTCGGCCACCGTCATGCCCGGCGCCAGCGCCAGTTCGCGCAACAGCAATTCCGGCCGCTCCTCGCGTGCACGGCTTTCGCGCTCGAGCCATTGCGCGCCCTCCCATCCCATCACGCCAGCGATCTCGCGGCCCATGTAGCGCTTGCCGATGCCATCCGGACTGGGGACGACGCGTTCATAGCGCGTATCGGCGGCGGCTGCCTGTGCCACGGCATCGATACTGGCCGATGACAGCAGCGCCAGCGCCGACAGGCAGGCCAGCAGGATGGGGAGCGCACGGCGGGTGCGGCAGTTGCGCGGGCTGGTGCGGTGCATGCTCGGTGTTCCCGTTAGCCGCGAATCTTCGCCACCAGCTTGGTGGTCGACCGATCATGCTCGAAGTCGATCGCCACCGCCCGCCCGCCATACGCCAGCACCGCCTTGCCTTCCGGGATCTGGTCCATCGTGTAGTCGCCGCCCTTGGCGTAGATGTCGGGCCGCCCTTCCTGCACCACCTCGAGCGCCGTGTCCTCGTCGAACTCCACCACCAGACTCACCGACTCCAGCGCCGCCAGCACCGCCATGCGGTCGGCCATCGTATTGTGCGGACGGTCGTCGCCCTTGCCCAGGCGCTTGACCGAAGCGTCGGTGTTCACCGCCACGATCAAGGAAGCGCCCAGCTCGCGCGCCTGGGCCAGGTAAGTGACGTGGCCACGGTGCAGGATGTCGAACACGCCGTTGGTCAGCACGGTCGGCTTGGGCAGTTGGGCGATGCGCGCAGCCAGTTCGGCGCGGGTGCAGATCTTGTTTTCGAATTGAGGCATAAGAATGTAAAAGCAAATGTCAGTGTTTCGGCGGCTCGGCGTCCGGTTCTTCTTCGATCGCCATCGACAATTCTGCCGGCCGCGCGGCGCCACCCTGCCCCGGCTCCTTGCGCTCGCCCGAGAGCTTGATCTGCAGGCGCAGGCCGTTGGCCGAATCGGCGTTGCGGATCGCTTCGTCGTAGCCGATCAAGCCCTTGTTGTACAGCTCGAACAAGGCCTGGTCGAAGGTGCACATGCCCAGTTCGCGCGACTTGTGCATGATCTCCTTAATGTTCTGGAAGTTCCCTTTCAGGATCATCTCGCCGATGGTCGGGGTATTCAGCAGGATCTCGATCGCCGCCTTGCGTCCTTTTCCATCCTCGGTGCGCACCAGGCGCTGCGAGACGATCGCGCGCAGGTTCGACGACAAATCCATCAACAGCTGATTGCGCCGCTCTTCCGGGAAGAAATTGATGATGCGGTCCATGGTCTGGTTGGCGTTATTCGCGTGCAGCGTGCCAAGGCACAGGTGGCCGGTCTCGGCAAACGCGATCGCGTGCTCCATGGTCTCGGTATCGCGGATCTCGCCGATCAGGATCACGTCCGGCGCCTGGCGCAGCGTGTTCTTCAGCGCGTTGTGCCACGACAGCGTGTCGACGCCAACCTCGCGGTGCGTGATCAGGCAATTCTTGTTCTTGTGCACGTACTCGACCGGGTCTTCCACCGTGATGATGTGGCCGGCCGAGTGGCTGTTGCGGTAGTCGATCATCGCCGCCAGCGTGGTCGATTTGCCGGAACCGGTGCCGCCCACCACCAGCACCAGGCCGCGCTTGGTCATCACCACGTCCTTCAGCACCTCGGGCAGGTCGAGCTTTTCGAAGTTCGGGATTTCGGAGGCAATGGTACGCACCACCATGCCCACGCTCTGCTGCTGCACGAACACGTTGACGCGGAAGCGGCACACGCCGGGCAGAGAAATGGCGAAGTTCGACTCCATCTCGGCCTCGAACTCGGCGCGCTGGCGCTCGTTCATCACCGACAGCGCCAGCGCGCGCGTGACCTCGCCGCTCAAGCGCTGCCCGCTGAGCGGCTTCATGCTTCCCTGGTGTTTCATACTGGGCGGAAAGTCCGCCGAAATGAACAGATCGGAGCCGCCCTGGTGGTGCATCACGGTGAGCAGCTTGTGGATATAGGCCTGGGCTTCCGCCGGGCCGAACGTCGAGGACATGCGGGGCCTTTCTGAAAAGATGCAGGCGTCCAGCACTGCCCGGCAATTATATCGACTATCATTCGTTAAAATATTATTTCATGGCGGATGCGACGCCCCGCCAGGGCGCGACTTGTACGCGCGCCAACCAGAGACAGACAACTATGACACTGACCGAGCTGAAATACATCGTCGCCGTGGCCCGCGCCAAGCACTTCGGCCACGCGGCCGAGGCCTGCTTCGTGGCCCAACCTACCCTGTCCGTCGCCATCAAGAAGCTGGAAGACGAACTGGGCGTGACGCTGTTCGAGCGTGGCGGTTCCGAAGTATCGGTGACGCCGCTGGGCGCCCAGATCGTGGCCCAGGCCGAACGGGTGCTGGAACAGACCGCCGCCATCAAGGAACTGGCCAAGCAGAACAAGGATCCGCTGGCCGGACCGCTGCGCCTGGGCGTGATCTACACCATCGGCCCTTACCTGCTGCCGCCGCTGGTAAAAAACCTGATCGACACCGTGCCGCAGATGCCGCTGGTGCTGCAAGAGAACTACACGCATAAATTGCTGGAACTGCTGCGCCAGGGCGAGCTCGACGCCGCCATCATGGCGCTGCCGCTGCCGGACCACGGCATGTCGGTGCAGCCGCTGTACGACGAGCCGTTCATCGTGGCGATGCCGAAGAACCACCCATGGGCGGGCCGCAAGGAAATCTCGGCCGAAGACCTGAAGACCGAAACCATGCTGCTGCTGGGCGCCGGCCACTGCTTCCGCGACCAGGTGCTGGAAGTGTGTCCGGAAATGGCGCGCTTCTCGGCGCCGTCAGCCGGCAACGGCATGCAGCGCACCTTCGAGGGTTCGTCGCTGGAAACCATCCGCCACATGGTAGCCAGCGGCATCGGCCTGACCGTGCTGCCGCGCGCCTCGGTGGCCGACCTGAAGGATCCGAACGGCTTGCTGACCTACGTGCCGTTCCTGCCGCCGGCGCCGTCGCGCCGCGTGGTGATTGCCTGGCGCAAGAGCTTTACCCGGCGCGCGGCGATCGACGCCGTGATCCGCGCGGTGGGCGAATGCAACCTGGCCGGCGTCGAGATGGTGGCGCTGGAGGCGGCCGCCTGAGCCGCTGTCCTTACTGGCCCGCCGCATTTGAACGCGGCGGGGCTTTCCTGCTTATGCGCGCTTGATCAGGCTGGTTTCCTGCGGCGGCGCTTCTTCCTCTTCCTCGGCCTCATTGCTGGCGTCGCTGCCCGCGCGCTTGCCGATCACCTCCAGCTGGTCGTCCGAGAACAGCACCGTCCTGGTCTGGAACGCCAGGCGCACGCCCGCCGCTTCCAGCCGCTCGTAGATGGTCAGGTACAGGTTCTCTCGGATGATGACCTGGGTATCGAATTCCTTGACGTCGATGTACGAAAACACCTCGATGTTGAAGGCGCGGTCGTTGATGCTGCCCAGCCGGGCGCGGCCGCCTTCGGCCATGTTCTTTTCGCCTGCGATCACGCCCTGCACGATGGTGATCGCTTCGCGCAGCTTGTCCGACGGCGTGTCGGGCGCGATGGCGATGACCGGGTTGAACAAAAAGCGGTCGCGCTTGGCGAAGTTCTCGATCTGGCGCGCCGACAGGTCGCCGTTCGGGATCGTCACCACGGTGCGTTCGCCGGTGCGGATGCGGGTCGAGCGGATGCCGACGTCTTCCACCGTGCCGACCACGTCGCCGACCTTGATGAAGTCGCCCACCTGCAGCGGCCGGTCGGCGATCACGGTGACGCTGCCGACCAGGTTTTCCACCGTCTTCTGGGCGCCCAGCGCCAGCGCGATACCACCGATCCCCAGCGCCGCGATCCCCGTGGTGACGTCGATGCCGAAGGTGTCCAAGATGGCGATGCCGGAGAACACCAGCAGCAAAATCTTGGCGCCGCGCCGCAGCAGCGTGATCACGGATACGATCTGGCGCCGTCCGCTGGCCTGCATGCGCGCGATCGCCAGCTCGGCCACCGCGTCCACCAGCCGCAGGCCGAACCACACCACCGCGATCACCGACACGATGCCGGTGTAGCGCAGCAGCGTCTGGCGCGCCACGATCGAGACCGGCAGCGTTTCGGCCCAGTTATAGAACACGAACACCGCGATCAGCAGGCTCAGCGGCGGCAAGGCCGCCTCGCAGAAGCGGTAGGCGCCGCTGGCCGCCGGATCGGGCACCATCTTGCGCATCGCCGCCACCACCAGCGCCGACAGCATCCACAGGCCGCCGAAGGTCATCACCGCCAGTCCGATCAACAGCGCCCAATCCTTGAGCGGCGCGCCGGCCACCGCGACCTCGTTCTGCTGGGTTGCCTCGGGCACGGCCGGATTGCGCCTGGACTCGGCCAGCACCTCGGTCATGGTCTCGCGCGAAACGCGCCAGATCTGGTGGTCGCCCTCCTGCGTGCGGCGCAACAGGATCGGCAGTTTCTGGTCCTGCACCTTGATCTGGCCCACGTTCTCGCTATCGAGCGGCAATTCGTCGTCGATCTTGCCGGCGGCCTCGTTCGACAGACCGGCGAATGGGTCGAGCGAACCGCCGTTGTCGAGCAGGGTCTGGAAGGCGCGCGCCTGGTCGGCGGGGGCCAGGCGCTGGCGCCCGGCCGGCACGTCGAAGTACTCGGCGGCGCGGTCGAAGTCCTTGCGCGCCAGCGCTTCGATCAGGCCCGACACGGCCGAGCGCGGCGTTTCGCGGCCCAGCGGATCGGGCTGGACCGCCGGCGCCGCCGGTTCGGCCGCATCCTGCGCCAGCACCGGGGCGAGCGGCATGGCCAGGGTGATCAGGAACAGGATCAGCAGTCTGATAGAAAGGTTTTTGCTCAAAATGACTCCTTTGACTTGCAGGAAGCGCGAAGGCTTACGCTGATTAGGTGCAGGTCGCGGACGCCGGCGCGGCCGAAGGCCAGGCGCGGGCATGAAAAAAATGAAGCGACGCATGAAGCGACAGGTAGTGCAAACAGTTGGTGCGACGCAGTCGTTCGCACCTTGAGCCAAGCTCATGTCTGATGGCCAAGTCTAGCATTGGATGGCGCAGGCACCCGCACGGTTGCGCCTGCCCGAGCGCGGCGCTGCAGCTTTCTTCATGCACCGTTCATGGTGATTCCTGGTAGCGCCAGGATTGCAACAATCACCATACAATGATCATCAGAAAAAAACCAATGGCAACCTTCCGGGACTTCACGTGATCAAATCCCCTACTCTCTGGCTCATCCTCATCAATGTCGGCGTCGCCCTGCTCATGGTGTACCGCGGCGTCGACCCGATCCATCCCACCCCGCACGACCTGACGACTTGGGGCGGCAACCTGGGCGCCTATACGCTGACCGGCGAATGGCAGCGTCTGCTGTATGCGATGTTCCTGCATGGCGGCGCCCTGCACCTGGCGCTGAACATGTTCCTGCTGTTCCAGATCGGACGCGTGTCCGAAGCAGCCTGGGGCCGGCTGCGCTTCCTCGGCATCTACCTGGTCACCGGCCTGTTCGGCGGCCTGGCCAGCGCCTGGTGGAATGCGCGCGAGGCGGTGAACGTGGAAAGTTCGCCGCTGCAGATGGCGCTCGGCTTCGTGGCGGCGCCCAATATGGTGGTCAGCATCGGCGCTTCCGGCGCCCTGCTCGGCGCGGCCGGCGCCCTGCTGGTGCACGCGATGCGCGCCGGCGACCAGTCCCACGTCGACCGCAACGTGATCCTGCAGGTGGTGCTGCTGAACATCGGCATGGGGTTCCTGATCAGCGGCACCGACAATGCGGCGCACGTGGGCGGCGCGCTGTCGGGCATCCTGATCGGCGCCGGGCTGATGGGCTCGCGCGATGGCGCGCCACGCTTCAATCCGGTGGTGCAATCGGCCGCGGTGTTCGGGGTGATGCTGCTGGCGCTGGGCGGGCTGGCGTTGAAGGCGGTGCCGGAGGGGCTGGAGCAGGTCGCCGCCGCATTCCACAAGGCCGATGTCGAGCACGAGCGGCGCGAAGAACGGGCTGCCAGGAAACGGCAGGCCGAGCAGGCCTTCGAGCAGGAGCGGGCGTCGATTCCGGCGCCGGTGTCTGTGCAGCTGGCGTCCGGCGCACGTGCCGCACTGCCGGACGGTACCGTCTCCGAAACCTTCCTGCCCGATGCCGACCTGCTCTACGTCGGCAATGCGGAGACCAACAGCGTCGCCAGGATCAGCCTGGCCAGCCTGGAAATACTGAAGCAATGGAAAGGTCTTGCAGTGACGCCTGACAAGGAGTCCGGCTGTTCGAACAACCTCTGCCGCGGCATCGGCGCGGCCGGCATCGCGCCGTCGAAAGACGGCAAATGGGCCATGGTCAGCTCGCTGGTTCCCGACTCCTTGTCCAGACTGGACCTGGAAAGCGGCAAGGTGCTGTGGTCGGTCAAGGTCGGGCGTTATCCGCGCGATGTCTTCCTGAGCGACAACGAGCAGTACGCGTTCGTGGTGAACGGTCCCGACAACTCGGTGTCGGTGGTCGACATCGCGCGGCAGCAATTGCTATTCACTAAGCCGATCGGCAAGGAAATCGACGCTGCATTCGGCCGCCCCATTGGCGCCGTCAAGGGCAAGGGCGTGCTGTATCTTGCCGACGTGGCCGATAATGCCATCGCGACACTGGACACCGAACGGCCGAACGAGCTCAAAAGGGTCATCGAACTGGGCGAGGTCTGGCCTCACCTGCTGGCCCTGTCGGCGGACGGCAGCAGGCTGTTCGTTTCGGGCCGGGGTGGTTTGTACAGCTTCGACACGCGCGATTTCAAGCGCACTGACAGCTTCCGGACCTGCATGGATACGGATGTCATCGAATTCGCCGTAAGCCCGAATGGCGCCTGGCTCGCCGTTCCAGGCAGCGCGCCGGGAACGATAGGCATCGTCAGCACGCGCAGCCAGCGTACCGTGCGCGCCGTTCCAGCACCAGGCGAGCGTCCCGTCATGGGCTTTACCAAGGATGGCGGCGCGCTGATCGCGCTGAACAGGAGTTTTTACGGCGCCACCCTGCACCGCTTCGACCTCGCCAAAACGCTTGACGTCAAGCAGCTCACCGAAGAGCACGGCGACGTGTTCTGCTCGCGCGAACTGGGCGACGACGAATGAAAAAAGCCGGCTCGCGCCGGCTTCCGATGACCTCGATGCCGCGATCAGCCACGCTGGCGACGACGCGCCGCAGCCAGTCCCGCCAGCAGCGGCAGCACCAGCGCCAGGCTGGCCGGTTCCGGCACCTGCGCCACGATCGAGAAGCTGTCGCCGGCCTGCATGCCGGTGGTGTCCAGCACCCAGTCGAACTGGCCGAGGTTGCCGAGCGGATTGCCGAAGTAGAAGTCGGTGGTCTCACCGTGGCTGAACTTGATTTCGGCGTTGCTGGCGGTGTGGTTCACCGAGCCGATGGTGCCGAAGCCGGCGGTCACGCTGCCGTTTGAAGCGAAGCTGATGCCCTGCAGGCCGAAGTTGAACTTCGGCAGCGACAGCAGGGTCATGTTCTTGATGATCGCGTTCATGCTCAGCGGGCCGGCCAGGTCGGCTTCTTCCAGCACGAAGTTCAGGCGCGCGCCGCTGAAGTCCATCAGCTCGAGGTCGAACGAGACCAGGCCGGCCTCGCTGTAGTCGGCCACGGTGTTGGCCGGCACGCCGGTGCTGCTGACCAGCAGCGCGGCATTGGCCGAGGTCGAAAATGCGCAGGCCACTGCAGCCGCGGCGATGAGTTTGGTGAATTGCATGTGAGTTCCCCTGTGTGTGATTGGTGGCTGCTTACAGCGGGCCTTTGCCCCACGGACCCGAGATGGCGAAGGTGATGCCCGGGGTCTGGATGTTGACGAACAGCTGGCGCCCAAGCGGGTCGAAACAGGCGCCGGCGAATTCGTTGCCGCGGCCGTCGCCGGCGAGCGAGGCCAGCTTGCCCGCGCCCTGCAGCTGGGCGGCCGTCAGGTTGACGTTGTTCTTGGCGAAGATGTAGGCGTCGCCGGCCGAGGTGATGCCCATCAGGCGCTGGCCATAGCCGAACTGGTCGGTGATGGCGCTGGACGCGTCTTCGCAGATCAGGATCGCGTTGCGCGGGCTGACCGTCAGGTTGTCGCCCATATTGCCGACCAGCGGGCTTGGGCTCGAGTAGATGCACTTCATGGTCTGGCGCGCCAGGTCCAGTTCCCAGATCGCGCCGCGGCTCACCAGGCCGCCCGAGGTGTCCATCACGTACATCTTGCCCTGGGTGTACCAGATGCCTTCGCCGCGATTCATGCGCAGCGCGCCCTGGGTCCAGCCCTGCAGGAACGGGCCGGCGGCGTTGCTGATCGCCTGGCCGTTGAGGCCGGTGGCGTTGCCGCGATTGGCGTCGGGATTGGCGATGCGCACCCATTCCAGTTCATAGGTATCGTTGACCGAGGCGGTGGCCAGGTTGACGTTGTTCACGCCCTTGACCTTGGCCATTTCCAGCACGCCACCCATGATCAGCGAGCCGGCGGCGCCGCGCTTGACGTCCGGCACATAGCGGTAGAAGCCCGACTTGCCCGACGAATCCTCGGTCATGTAGACGGTGCTGTCGGTCGGGTCGACCGCGGCGGCCTCGTGCGCGAAGCGGCCCATGCCGACGATCGGCTGGCCGCTGGTCTGCAGCGGGTCGGCCGCGACTTCGAACACGTAGCCGTGCTTCTTGCCGGCGGCGCTGACGCTGTCCGAGCCGATCTCTTCGCAGGTGAGCCAGGTGCCCCACGGGGTGATGCCGCCGGCGCAGTTCTGCTGGGTGCCGCCCAGGCTCGGGGTCATGCTGACCCAGTCGTTGTCGCGGAACACCAGGTTGGTGGTGCCGCCGCAGGAGCGGTTGCTGGAGCCGTTGCCGACGGTGCCACCGTCGTAGACGCCCGGTGCGTTGATGAAATTGCCAGCCGAACCACCGCTGATCTCATGATTGCGCACCAACACCAGTTCGGTGCTGCGGCCGACCTTGCGGGTCTGGACGACACCCATGCCGTCATGGCCGCCAGGGCACGGCTGGCCGTTGGCCATCAGGTCGCCGCGCCAGCCGAAAGTTTTATAGCTGAAGCCCGGCGGCAGTTGCAGCAGCGGCAAGCCGGTGGTCAGGTCGTTGACCGGGGCGATCGGACCATAGGGGCTGGCGATCAGCGTGGTGGCGCCGTTGGCGGCCATGGCCTGCTGGGCCTGCATCGCGGCGAAGGCGCCGACGAACGGCAGCGCGCCGGCGCCCGCGATGCCCTTGAGCAGGTTGCGTCGCGAGGACGAGATGTCGTTGTTGTTCATGTGAGCTACTCCAATCGTTGGTGTCGCCGGTGGTCCGGCCTGTCGTGTGATTGGTCGGCGCCACGCATCGGCCCGCCCGGCCCATACCACCCCCGGCATGGACCGATGCATTAAAACAAACAAAGATGTCGTTCTTGTGACAACAAAATGGCAACATTCATGCATACAAGATGCCGCGAAACCATGGCCGTGTCATGCAATGTGCATCGGCTGGTGCAGCGCACGCCTGGACGGCATGGCGCGATCAAGGGAGTAGAATCGCTGTCTTCTGCTCAACAGTTCTTGCAACACAAGACGCGACTTTCCATGAACAAGCTGGCGCTGTATTTCCGCCTGATCCGGGCCGACAAGCCGATCGGGATTCTCCTGTTGCTGTGGCCGACCCTGTGGGCCCTGTGGATGGCATCCGAAGGCGTGCCCGACTGGCACGTGCTGCTGATCTTCGTGCTCGGAACGGCCTTGATGCGCTCGGCAGGGTGCGCGATCAACGACTACGCCGACCGCGACATCGACCGCCACGTCAAGCGCACCGTCGACCGCCCGCTCACCAGCGGCAAGATCCGCGGCTGGGAAGCGGTGATGGTGGCGGCGGTACTGGCGCTGGTGTCGTTCCTGCTGATCCTGCCTTTGAATACCCTGACCAAGCAGCTGTCGGTAGTGGCGGTGGTGGTGGCCGGCACCTATCCCTACTTCAAGCGCTTCTTCGCGATCCCGCAGGCGTATCTGGGCATCGCCTTCGGCTTCGGCATTCCGATGGCCTTCGCCGCGGTGCAGAACGGGGTGCCGGCGGTGGCCTGGTGGCTGCTGGTGGCCAATGTGTTCTGGGCCGTGGCCTACGACACCGAATACGCGATGGTCGACCGCGACGACGATCTAAAAATCGGCATCCGCACCTCGGCCATCACCTTTGGCCGCTTCGACGTCGCCGCCGTGATGCTGTGCTACGGCGCGGCGCTGGCGATCGACCTCGTGTGCGGCTGGCTGCTGGGACTGCGCTGGTGGTTCGTGG
Organism: Massilia sp. YIM B02443; assembly: GCF_030411955.1. GTDB lineage: Bacteria > Pseudomonadota > Gammaproteobacteria > Burkholderiales > Burkholderiaceae_D > Telluria. The sequence continues at coordinate 205,321 of NZ_JASNRA010000008.1, read as the reverse complement.
CGGGCATCGCGGTGGCGGCCGGGATGGCGCTGTACCACTACTTCCTGATCCGCGACCGCGAGCGCATGGCCTGCTTCAAGGCGTTCCGCCACAACAACTGGCTGGGCGCCGCGATTTTCATTGGTGTCGCACTAGATTATGCATTGAGTTAATATTGTCTTAAATACCATTCAGTCCGGGCATGTTTACGCATGCCCGGTTTCAACGATAACTACCAAGAGGCCTTAGCATGATTCAAAAGATCCCGACCCAGACCGGCACCCGCGACCAACTGGTCAACGACCTGAAAACCGTGATCAGCGACGCCGAAGCCTGGCTGCGCAACGGCGGCCAGCTGACCGGCGACGAACTGAAGGCGGCCAAGGCCAAGTTCGAGCAGACCCTGTCCAGCGCCAAGACCAGCCTGGTCGACATCGAAGAGACCGTGGTCGAGCGCGCCAAGGCGACCGCCAAGGCCACCGACGAATACGTGGCCGAGAACCCATGGAAGTCGGTCGGCCTGGGCGCCGCGATCGGCATCGTGATCGGCATGCTGATCGCCCGTAAATAAAGGGCAATCGCCATGACCATCACCGCGACCATCGGCCGCATCGGAGCCAACCTGCTCGCCATGGTGCGCACGCGGCTCGAACTGGCGGCCATCGAGCTGCAGGAAGATACCCATCGCCTGTTCGGCTACCTGGCCTGGGCCGTGGTGGGCGCCTTTTTCGGCGTGGTCGCGGTGCTGCTGGCCATCCTGTTCGTGCTGGCGGCGTTCTGGGATACCCATCGCCTGCTGTCGATCGGCATCATGATCGCCCTGTTCGCGATCGGCAGCCTGGTCGCCATCGGCCGCGTGCGCGCCGGTCTCAACAGCCGTCCGCCGCTGCTGGCCAATACGCTGGCCGAACTACGCAAGGACGTCGCCGCCATCAAGGGAGAAGCGCATGACCAAGTCTGAACAACTGGCCGCGCGGCGCAAGCTGCTGCAGGCCGAATGCGCCGAGCAGCGCCTGCAGATGGGCCACGAAGTGGCGCAACTGAAGGCGCCGTCCGAGATGAGCGGCGCCACCGGCGTTGTGGCGCGCAACAAGGGCTGGGTGCTGGCCGGCGTCGGCCTGGGGCTGGGCTTCCTGGTGACCAAGCCGAAGTGGGTGGTCGGTGCGGTGACGGCCGGGGTGTCGGCCTATAAGCTGGCGCAGCAGGTGCTGCCGGTGCTGGGGTGGCGCAAGTTCGAGGTGCACTGAGCTCGGGCTTTTAGCCGCCTGGGTACGGTAGCGGTATGCCGGCTGAACTTGGATTCCCGCCTCCGCGGGAATGACGTGCTAAAGAACGTGGCCCATCGTTTCTATCGTGGTCCGCAACGTGAGCACGTATAGTCCGCGAAGTGAGCACGTATGGTTCGCAACGTCAGCACGTGTAGTCCGCAACGTGAGCACGTCATTCCCGCGGAGGCGGGAATCCAAGTTTGCACGCGCAGCCGATAGCGCAAACAGCACCATCAATCCTTGCCCAGCTCTTCACCCAGCTCCTGACCACGCGCCGCGGCCGCCTGCATCGCCGCGACGATCGCTTCCTTCACGCCCGCCGCCTCCATGCTGGTGATCGCCGCATGCGTAGTGCCGCCCTTCGAGGTCACGCGCTGGCGCAGCACCTCGACCGTTTCGTCCGATTGCGCCGCCAGCTGCGCCGCGCCGGTGAAGGTGGCCAGCGCCAGCTCCCTGCCCTGCTCGGCATTCAGGCCCATCTCGCGCGCCGCCTGCTGCATCGCTTCCAGGAAGAAGAACACATAGGCCGGACCGCTGCCCGACACGCCGGTGACCGCATCGATCTGGGCCTCGTCATCGAGCCATACGGTCTTGCCGACCGCGCGCATCACGGCGTCGGCCGCGTCGCGCTGGGCTGCGCTCACGCCAGCCTGCGCCGCCATCCCGGTCACGCCCATGCCGATCAGCGCCGGCGTGTTCGGCATGGTGCGCACGATGGCGTCGTAGCCGCCCAGCCAGCGCGCCAGGTCGCTGCTGCGAATGCCGGCCGCGATCGACAGCACCAGCTGGCCTTTGAGGTGCGGCGCCAGCGCCGCCGCCACCTCCCGCATCTGCTGCGGCTTCACGGCCAGCACCACCACGTCGCTGTCCTCGACACCGGCGTCGATCGCCGTGGACGTGCTGGCGCCATACTGCTGCGCCAGGCGTTCCAGCGATTCCTCTTTCGGATCGACCACGTGGATGGCGGTGCCTGCCTGCTTGACCAGTCCCGCGATCAGGGCGCTGGCCATGTTGCCGCCGCCGATGAAGGCAATTTTCATGTGCTTCTTTCGATATGCGTTAGTCGTAATGGCGTGCGCCGAAGATGGCGCTGCCGATGCGCACGATGGTCGCGCCTTCGGCGATCGCCGCATCCATGTCGCCCGACATGCCCATCGACAGGGTGTCGAGCGCCAGGCCATCGGCGCGCAATGCGTCGCTCAATTTGCGCAGGCGCGCAAAGGCGGCGCGCTGCTGCTCGCCGTCGGTGGCGCGCTCGGGGATCGCCATCAGCCCGCGCAGGCGCAGGTTCGGCAGCTGCGCCACCGCGCGTGCCAGCTCGGGCAGCTCGGCTTCGCTGGCGCCGCTCTTGCTCGCTTCGCCACTGATGTTTACCTGCAAACAGATATTCAGCGGCCCTAGTTCCGGCGGACGCTGTTCGGACAGGCGCTGCGCGATCTTGAGCCGCTCGACCGTGTGCACCCAGTCAAAGCTGGACGCGATCGGGCGCGTCTTGTTGCTCTGGATCGGGCCGATGAAATGCCACTCGACCTTCGCATCCGGTTGCGCGCGCGCGACGTGTGCGATTTTTTCCAGCGCTTCCTGCAGATAGTTTTCGCCGAACGCACCTTGTCCGGCTGCCATCGCTTCGAGCACCGCTTCCGCTGGGAAGGTCTTCGAAACAGCCAGCAATTGCACGTCTGAACGCTGCCGTCCGGCAGCCTGCACGGCGGCCTCGATTGTCGCTTCGACAGCTTGCAAGTTGGCGGCGATTATGGACATAATGATTTTCTGTGGGAAATATTTTTTAGACGAGCCGAGACGGCGCCAAGCGGCATTTGCGGCACAGGGATTATAAATGGACATTTCGGAATTACTCGCGTTCTCCGTGAAGAACAAGGCCTCGGACCTGCACCTGTCGGCCGGCCTGCCGCCGATGATCCGCGTGCATGGCGACGTGCGCCGCATCAACCTGCCGCCGCTCGAGCACAAGGACGTGCACGGCATGATCTATGACATCATGAACGACGGCCAGCGCAAGCAGTACGAAGAAGTGCTCGAGTGCGACTTCTCATTCGCCATCCCCGGCCTGGCGCGCTTCCGCGTCAACGCCTTCAACCAGGAGCGCGGCGCCTCGGCCGTGCTGCGCACGATTCCATCCAAGATCCTGTCGCTGGAAGAACTGAATGCGCCCAAGATCTTCGCCGACCTGGCCCTGAAACCGCGCGGCCTGGTGCTGGTGACCGGCCCCACCGGTTCCGGAAAATCGACCACGCTGGCGGCGATGGTGAATCACCTCAACGAAAACGAGTACGGCCATATCCTCACCATCGAGGACCCGATCGAATTCGTGCACGACTCCAAGAAGTGCCTGATCAACCAGCGCGAAGTCGGCCCGCACACGCTGTCGTTCAACAACGCGCTGCGCTCGGCGCTGCGCGAAGACCCGGACGCGATCCTGGTCGGCGAATTGCGTGACCTGGAAACCATCCGCCTGGCGCTGTCGGCGGCCGAGACCGGCCACCTGGTGTTCGGCACCCTGCACACCTCGTCGGCCGCCAAGACCATCGACCGTATCGTCGACGTGTTCCCGGCCGAAGAAAAGGAGATGGTGCGGGCGATGCTGTCCGAATCGCTGCAGGCGGTGATCTCGCAGACCCTGCTCAAGACCAAGGACGGCTCGGGCCGCGTGGCCGCGCACGAGATCATGATCGGCACGCCGGCGATCCGCAACCTGATCCGCGAAGCCAAGATCGCGCAGATGTATTCGGCGATCCAGACTGGCAGCAACGTCGGCATGCAGACGCTCGACCAGAACCTGACCGACCTGGTGCGCCGCAACGTGATCTCGACCGGCGCCGCGCGCGCCGCGGCCAAGATCCCGGAAAACTTCCTCGGCTAACTTTTCAATAGAGGCGCACGATGGAACGCGACCAGGCATCCAAGTTCATGTTCGACCTGCTGCGCCTGATGGTGAGCAAGGGCGGTTCGGACCTGTTCATCACGGCGGGCTTCCCGCCGGCGATCAAGATCGACGGGCGCATGACGCCGGTGTCGAACCAGGCCCTGACGCCCGGCCACACGGCCGACCTGGCGCGCGCCATCATGAACGACAAGCAGTCGGCCGGTTTTGAACTCACGCGCGAAGCGAACTTCGCGATCACGCCGGGCGACCTGGGACGTTTCCGTGTGTCGGCCTTCATGCAGATGGGCTGCGTGGGCATGGTGCTGCGTGTGATTACCACCGCCATTCCCAAGTTCGAAGACCTGGCGCTGCCGGACGTGCTGAAGGACGTGGTGATGACCAAGCGCGGGCTGGTGATCATGGTCGGCGCCACGGGCTCGGGCAAGTCGACCACGCTGGCGGCAATGGTCGGGTATCGCAACGAGAACAGTTACGGCCACATCATCACGGTGGAAGACCCGGTGGAATTCGTGCACCCGCATCGCAATTGCGTGATCACGCAGCGCGAAGTGGGCGTCGATACCGACAGCTTTGAAGCGGCCCTGAAGAATTCGTTGCGCCAGGCGCCGGATGTGATCCAGATCGGCGAGATTCGTGATCGCGAGACGATGGAGCATGCGATTGCATTTGCCGAGACCGGCCACCTGTGCCTGGCCACGCTGCACGCCAACAGCGCGAATCAGGCGCTGGACCGCATCATCAACTTCTTCCCTGAAGAACGGCGCCAGCAATTGCTGATGGACTTATCGCTGAACCTGAAAGGCCTGATCTCGCAGCGCCTGATTCCGAAGAAGGAAGCCAAGGGACGCGTTGTGGCGATCGAAATCCTGCTCAATTCTCCGCTGATCTCGGACCTGATCTTCAAAGGCGAAGTCCATGAGATCAAGGAGATCATGAAGAAGTCGCGCGAGCTGGGGATGCAGACGTTCGATCAGGCGCTGTTCGATTTGTATGAGGCTGATCGCATCACTTACGAAGACGCACTACGTAATGCCGATTCGGTGAACGACCTCCGACTGAACATCAAGCTCAATAGCAAACATGCGAAAGACCGCGACTTCTCGAGCGGCATGGACAAACTCGGATTAGTGTAAGCGTCACCATTCACCTGCTACCTTAGCACCGTCGTTCCCGCGAAGGCGGGAACCTAAGTTCCTCGCGCACCGCCCACGTATCCAATTCTTCCACTAACGCTTGACCCGCAAATGCCTCGGCCCCACCCGACGGCTATGTATGTTTCCGCACCGAACGTCTTTACGATAAGGCGCACTCTGCAACTGTGATTCACCGCAGCTTGCAGAATATGACCGCGCCCACCGCCACCACGCCTGACCCCGTACCTCCCCTGGACCCGGCGGCGCCAAAAAAGAAACGCCGCAGCCCCCTGCTGTCGGTCACCGCCTGGAAGCAATTCGCCGGCCTGGCCAAACCCTACTGGCAAGGCGAAGAAAAGAAAAAAGCCTGGAGCCTGCTGATACTCCTGATAATCCTGATGCTGGTCGAGACCAAGCTGGCAGTCATGCTGAACGAACAGGCCGGCGAAATGACCTCGGCGCTGGCCGCCAAGAACGGCGACCGCTTCTGGAGCGCCGTGAAATTCTGCCTGCTCACGCTGGCATTCGCGGTACCGGTCTACGCGTTCTACTATTACATGCGCGACGTCTTCGCCAACGGATGGCGGCGCTGGCTCACCAGGCGCTTCCTCACGGGCTACCTGAACGGCCGCAAATACTACGAACTCGATGCCGACAAAGACATCGACAATCCCGACCAGCGCATCAGCGAAGACATTAACACCTTCACCGGCAGGTCGATCCACTTCCTGTTGATTTTCATCGGCTCGATCATGCAACTGGTAGCGTTCAGCGCCGTGCTGTGGTCGATCTCGCACGTGCTGGTTGGTGTGCTCGCACTGTATGCGACCATCGGCACCGCGATTGCCCTCTATGTCTTCGGCAATCCGCTGATCCACCTGAACTTCTGGCAGCTGCGGCGCGAAGCCGATTTCCGTTTCAGCCTGATTCGCATGCGCGAAAACGCTGAATCAATCGCGTTCTACCGCGGCGAAGAACAGGAACGGGCACGCATCCATCACAAGCTCGACAAAGCGATCCACAACTTTGCAAAGCTGATCAAGAAGCAGCGCAACCTGAACCTGTTCCAGCGCACCTTCAGTCAGCTCACCCTGGTGCTGCCCGGCGTGATCCTGGCCGGCGGCGTGCTGTCGGGCGAACTCGAAGTCGGACGCGCGATCCAGGCGGCCGGCGCTTTCACCGCCGTGCTCGGCGCCGTCGGCGTCATCGTCGACAACTTCGAAAGCCTCAGCCGCTTCATCGCCGGCATCGACCGCCTGCAAGCCTTGTCACGGCTGGTACTGGGCGATGCCGCGCCTGCCGTCCCTGGCGAAGACAAGCACCCGCGCATCCAACGGCAGCTGGGCAAGCACCTGATGCTGCAATCGCTGACCCTGCATCCGCCGCAATCCGACCGCGTACTCATCAAGGAACTGAGCCTGACGCTCAAGCCGGGCGATGCGCTGCTTATTACCGGCGACAGCGGTTGTGGCAAGAGCTCGCTGCTGCGTGCGATTGCGGGACTGTGGCAGACGGGCAGCGGTACGATCCATCATCCGCAGATGGAACAGTTCTTCTTCCTGCCGCAGCAACCTTATCTGCAGTCGGGCACGCTGCGCAGCCAGCTGATCTATCCGAGCGCCCAGTCGCCGCTCAGCGACGCGCAGTTGCTGGCCATTCTGGAACAGGTACACCTGCCGCGTCTGGCCGAGCGCGTTGGTGGTCTGGATGCCGTGCGTGACTGGGACAAGCAGCTATCGGTCGGCGAACAGCAGCGACTGGCCTTTGGGCGCGTGCTGGTGCATGCGCCGGACATCGTCATCCTCGACGAAGCTACCAGTGCGCTCGACAGTGCCAATGAAGCCGCGTTGTACACCTGCCTGCGTGCGAGCGGGACGACGCTGATCAGCATCGCGCACCGGCCGGCGGTGCTGCGACACCATACCCATGTGCTGCACCTGGAGGGCGAGGGAAAATGGGAACTCCTCGATGCGGTCGATTATCGGTTCGATGGCGGGCTTGGCGATCCGGTTATTGGCCAAGCGCACTTTCAGCCAGAGCGGCAGGCGTCAGGCATGGCGGTGGCCGAGTTCTCGGCAGCGAGCAACGGTCGGACTTTGGTCGAACTTTAAAGCAGTGTGCGGGCGATCCAGCACGTTATTGAAAGTCGCCGGATCAGTGTCGAAAATTGGACGCGCAGTAATTAAACCTATTGTCCAGTTCGTGTCCGCTTTTCGGCACTGCCCGGCATTGCCCATAAGATGTCGGGTTAGCCATCTCAACAGTAAAAACTATAGAATTGGCGATCATGGCCTGAAATAAAGAAAATTTATCTCTTTAGAAAAGCTATAGCCTTACCGAATAATAAAGAGCTTTTGCCATACCCTTTGCTCTTCCCTTAATTTCCTGCTGATCCCATTTGTCTGAATTTAGGAGTGCGGCTCCCAGTGGATAATTTATTTCACGCAAAAAATTTATTTTTTCAACCGGATCTTTTGACGCTAAATTCTCTGCGTTTGTTCGGCTGTCGGTTAATATAAGATTCCCAATATTTCCAACCAACTCCTCACTTACCCCTTGCCGAATCTTCGTCTCAGGCAATAAATGTTCAATAGTAAGGCTCTCATGTTGAATATTTAATCCGTTGGCATTTTCCCCAAGTTGTTTCGATAATGCATATTTAACAACTGGTTTATTTTTGGTTAAATTGGATAAATAATTCAGTGCAACAAACTTAACTTCGAATTCTTCAAACCCTGGAATTTTTCTTTTAAGAGATTCGAATAAACTATTTAACGTTGATTGAATTTCTGCTTCAGAAGATGCTTTCGTCAACTTTATAGCAAAATTAGAGTATGTTGTTGCAATAGTTCCAGACGATCTTTGAGAAGTTATGGCATTGAATACAAAATGAAAGAATTCGATTTTTCTTAGAGAATTCTTAAGATTTTTGAGCGAAAGTCTGCCATCTTCGTAGCTTCGGAGTAATGCAAGAATCATTGAGTATTGTTGCTTCACCTTGAAAGTATTTAAAGCAATCAATGATTCTTTTATTTCGTGTTCTTCCTTACTCCATTTGGCTCGACTCGGATGTAATAACTTGCAATAGATCGTCGCTACTTGAACCAACTTCTTTAACAAAATTGCTGCGTTACCATCTTCAGTGGATACATACTGTGATATCTCAGAGAATAATTTTTTATCCGTTGTATAGGCATGCTCGGAAATCCAATAATGCAGTAAAAAAGCATCCAAAATATCTGAATCATTAGTATCGTCGAATTTTTTCACTAGGCTATTCCAAGATTCCTTGGGAGAATCCAATCTGCTATTTGCAGATTTCATCTTTTTAAGCAACAAATTCTTAACGAGATCAGAGGTTTTTAAATCTCGCCCCCGAGCGTTTAATGTTTCAAATATCAAATACGCATCCTCTTCATTATCAAGCTGAATAAATACCAGCTTAAGCGACAGAATTTTATCGCGCAAAACCTTTAATTTTTCAATGGCTTCTGGATTCAGATCAGAGAAAAGATTAGACTGGCTATTATCGAGTGATAGCGGAATAAAGCTGACCAGCTTGTTAGTTATCAATTCAAAAGCCAGCTTCAAATTCTGTTCTTCAACGCCGACTTCGCAGTCAATATCTAATCCGTGAAAGCTTTGGATGTGATCCTGTAGATAAGGGAACGATGTCTCCGCATGAATCACAAATTCTTCTGAATTTTCAATATTAGGCTTTTCGATATATTTATGCACCCCTTTGGCCAGATTCGCCTCACCCAGTGCATTAAATGCATTGCGTACCGCCGCTAACATTAATGTTATTGTGGTAAGTCGCTGCTGACCATCAACTATACCAAAATATGGTTTTCTGGACTGATAGACAACCATAGATCCAATGAAGTAGTTTTCCGTAGCTTCATTTACAACATCATTCCAAAAATTTTCTACCTCATCACGCTCCCAAGAATACGGGCGTTGGAAACGAGGGATTTGAAAGTATCCAAGGGAGAAAATGTCTTGAATTTCTTTGTCATGCGCTTCTATTTTCATTTGATTTATATCAATGCCGTCAAAACTACGGGATAGGTTATGATCGCATTGGTGAATAATTGAAGTTTTTTAAATCACCACCTATACGTTCATACTGAAAATTTAAAACCGCGACTCCAACGTCACCCTCCCCATCGCATACCCCTCGCTATAACTCGTCCTCCGCAACGCCCCACCCTCATCCACATACGTCGACTCCGACACCCCATCCGTCCTGAGGAGATTGCTCACCGCAAACCGCACCTGATACTTCGGCGCCACCTTCCACAACGCATACACATCCAGATCCCGCCGCACGCTCTGATACCGGAACTGCTCCACATTCACCCGCGTCGGCACGCTGCTATTGAACGCAAAGCTCGCCCCCGTAGTCAGCTTGCCGTCTTTCGTGCGATAGTCGACACCCAGATTGGCCGACAACGGCGTCTGCCGATCCAGCCGGTTATCCGGCCCCGGCACCGCATCCACGCTCGACCAGTTGCGCGACACGCTCGCCCGCAGGTCCATATCCGGCACATCCTTCAGCACCGCCGACAGCGGAAACTTGGCCTCCAGTTCCAGGCTGCGCGACACCGCATCGCCATCGTTGATCGGCGTCTGAATCCAGCGCCCCTCCTCGAACACCAGCCCCTGCCTCGTGTAGTCCTCGATACGCCGCACCGACACGCTGGCCGACAGCAGCGCCTTCTCCGCCCAGTAATGCTCGTACGACGCGTCGATACCGGTCGCCAGTTCCGGCTTCAGATCCGGATTGCCGCGATAATCGGGTTCGGTCTGGCTGTTGTTCGGCGTGGTAAAACGGCGCGGGATCAGGTTGTTGGCCGCCGGCGCCTTGAAGGTGCGGGTCAGCGCCAGGCGCACCTGGTCGCGGCTGTCCGGCAGCTTGTACAGCGTCTGCGCCAGCGGGCTGAAGACGCTGGCGCGGTTGGTGGCGGTGTCGAAGGTATTGCCCTCGGTGGTGGTCTCGATGCCTTCCCAGCGCAGGCCCGCGTACATCGACCACTGCTTGCTGATGTTCCACTCGTCCTGGATGAACAGCGCCAGGCGCTCGATGGTGGCGTCGGCGCGTTCGTCCGAATCGTTGCGCGTGCCGCGCAGCGGGAACAGCTCATTCTCTGCCCGGCCGTCGTCACGTTCGGTATAGCCAGCATCCCAGCCCATCGACAGCGCATGGTCCTTCTTCCACGGCGTCGAGTACTTGCCGACGCTGGTCACGCCGCGTTCGTCGGTGTCGCTCAGCACCGTGGAGTCGCGCGCCAGGCGATCGGTGTTGTAGTCGAACTCGCGCCAGGTGCCGCGGTTGCGCGAGCCGTTGACGCCCAGTTTCAGGTCCAGCTTGGCGCCGTCTTCCAGGTTGTGCACCCAGTTCAGGTCCGAGCGCGCCAGGCCGCTGGTGCCTTTGCTATTCATGTCGCGCACGTCGTACAGCGGCGCAGGGCCGAGCAGCGTGTCGGTGACGGCGTCGCCCTGGTAGTTGTTGCGGTTGTAGCTGAACAGGGTCTGCCAGCTGATCGTGTCGCCGTTCTCCAGCGTCCAGTTCAGGCGCGGCGTCAGGTTGATGCCTTTCGGGCTGCCGCGATCCTGCTGCTCGGTGCGGCTCGCTTGCGTTACAACGCCTTGCGGATCGGTGCGCACGTCGTCGAACGGCGACGGACGGTCGAAGTTGTAGCGCCAGAAGCTGGCGCCGAGTGTATACGACAGCTTGCCGGCGCGGTCCGACAGCTGCACGCTGGCCGCCGGGTTGCTCGCTTCTTCGCTCTTGCCGTAGCCGACGCGCACTTCGCGCTGCGCGGTGCGCACGGTGCGCTTCAGGACGATGTTGATGGTGCCGGCGATCGACTGGGTCGAGAACTCGGCGCTGGCGGCGCGCAGGATCTCGATGCGCTCGATCACGTCGGGCGACAGGTCGTCGATCGAGAAGCCGGCCGGCGCGCGTTCGCCGTTGATCAGGATTTGCGTGTAGCCGCTACCCAGGCCGCGCATGCGGATCTCGCCGCCGCCACGTCCGCCGCCGCCGGCGACGGTGATGCCGGGCAGGCGCTTGAACACGTCCAGTATCGAGGTGTCGCCATAGCGCTTGATCTCTTCGTTCGAGACCACGATCTTGCTGGCCGTGTCGTCGCGCCGCGGGTCGTAGCTGTTGGCGCCGCCCTTGACCTCGACCGTCTGGATGGTGTCGGTAGTGGTCTTGGGCTGCGCCGACGCTGGCGCGGGAGGGGTTACGGGAGCGGGCGCGGACGGGGTATCGGTCTGGGCAAACGCTGGGAATGCAGTGGCGAGGGACAATGCGAGGAGTGTTGGGCGGAGCATCGAAAACCAGAAGGAGGAACGAAGGTGCCGTATTCTGGCATAGGCCGATCACGCTCAACTCATGGTTGTTCAAATATTTATACCGCATAAAAAACGGCAGCCGAATGGGCTACCGATTTGCGATACCGCCTGTATTTACCGGAAGCCAGGCCCCATGCCGCCACCCGGCGGCGGCCCCATTCCGGGACCGCCAGGACCACGCAGTCCGCGCTGGCCGCCGTTGCCGAAACTGCCGAAGCGGTACGACAGGCCGACGAACACGCGGCGTCCTTCCGGCCAGCGAACGCTGTATTCGCGCAGCAGGTCGGTCTCGGTGATCGACTCGGACTTCTGCGAATCGAAGACGTCGTTGATGTTCACCACCAGGCTCAATGCCTGGCTCAGGTTGCGGCGATAGCTGATGTCGGCGCTGCGGGTCGGCTGGCGATAACCTTCGCCGAACAGCGTCTTGCCCTGGGCGTTGAGCACCAGTTGCAGGTTGTTGGTCGGGTTGATCTGGTAGGCGATGCGCGCGCGGCCGCTCAGGGACGTGGCGTTGCGTTTCTCGCTGGTGTTGGCGGTGCCCAGCACCGACTGTTCGGAGTAGCCCAGGTTGCCGCTGGCATTGATGGTCAGCTTCGGCGTGGCGCGGCCGCTGAAGGTGAATTCGAGGCCGCCCGAACGGCTGCTGCCCTGGTTCTCGCGCGTGGTGAGCAGCACGGTGTCGGAGATGAAGTAGCGGCGCTCCGAAATCAGGTCGCTGTCCTTGCGCGCATACAGGCGCACGTTGGTCTCGACGGTTCCCAGCTTGGTCTCGAGACCGAGCTCGATCGAGTCGGTGGACGTCGGCTGCAGGTTCGGGTTGCCCGACGAGACGTTCAGTTCATCGCGGTAGATCACGAACGGATTCAGGTCGCCGGCGCCGGGACGGCGGATGCGTTTCGCGTAGCTCAGGCGCAGCGCGGTGGTGTCCGACAAATCGTAGGTCAGGAAGGCGCTCGGGATCGCGTCGAAGTAATGGTTGCCGGCCTGGATGTTGGTGGTCACCTGGTCCAGATCGAGGTCGGTGTACTCGCCGCGCAGGCCGCCCAGTACGCCCCACTTTTCGCCCAGGCGCATCTGGTACGTGCCGTACAGGGCGACCGTGGTCTCGTCCAATTCGAAGCGGTTGGTGCGCTGCGGGTTGATGCTCTCGCCCAGCGAGGCCGGGTCGACGTTCAGAAAGCGCGTGTCGATGGTATTGCTGTTGCGCGCCACCTTGTAGCCGAGTTTGAGCACGCCGGCCTCGCCCGGACGCTCGTAGTCCCCGGTGAAGTCGATCACGCGCGTTTCGTTCAGGTTGTCCTGGCGCGTACGCGCGTCAAGCGCATTCGCTGGACGCACGGTGTAGTCGTTGGCGTAGCGGATGTCAGTGTCCGAGGTCGAGCCGGACACGCGCAGGTCGAGCTTGAGCACCTCGCCCGGCAACTCGCCCTTGTGGTCCAGCCGTCCGCTGACGGCGTAGTTGCGGGTGTTCGCGTCGCGCACGCTGCTGCGCAGGTATTCGCTGTCGACCAGGCCGTCCAGGCCCGTGCTGCGATAGCGCTCGCTTGACGCGCCGTCGTTGGAGGTGGCCGAGAAGCTGGCGGTGGCGGCCAGCACGTCCTTCTGGCCCAGGTTGTAGCTGAACGAGCCGTTGAAGCCGGCAGAGTCGGTGTCGGTGTCGCTGTGCGAGGACTGGGTGCTGTGCGCCACCGCGCCGGTGCGCGGGTCGATGCGGTCGCGCGTGGTCTCGCCTTCCGAGCCGCGGCTGTCGCGGCGTCCGTACAGGCTGCCCTGCACGCTCATGCGGCCGGTGGTGTAGCTGCCGAAGCTCGAAGCATTGAAGCGTCCTTCGGTACCCTTGTTGGCATTGACCGCGGCGAAGCCGCCCGGCGTGCGTTCGCGCCGCATCACCAGGTTGATGATCGGGCCGCCGCCGCCTTCGTTGCCGAACTGGGCGCCGGGGTTGTTGATGACTTCCACCGATTCCAGGTCGGCCGCCGGCAGCGCGCTCAGGGCGGCGGCGCGGTTCTCGCCCTGCATCATGGCCGACGGCTTGCCGTCCACCAGGATCTGCACGTTGCTGCGTCCGCGCAGGGTGACGTTGCCGTCGGCGTCGACCGCTACCGACGGCACCTTGTTCAAGGTGTCGGCCACGGTGTCGTTGGTCGAGGCGGTGTCGCTCTTGACGTCGTAGGCCTGGCGGTCGATGCGGTTCGACGAGCGCGCGGCGCTGACGGCGACGGTGGACTGGACCGGCACTTCGGCCACCTGCGCGGCTACCTGCGCCGCGACTTGCGCGGCGGCTTGGGGTTCGACGGCGGTGGTGGCCGTGGCGGCGACAGTTGGCGAGACGGGCCCGGTTTGCTGGGCGGCGGCGAGGCCTGGAGCGAGCAGCGTACCGGCGACGATCGGGGCAAGCAGTAATACGGACTGGCGGAGAACTGGCATGGAGCGTGGATAAGGCTGGTCAATTTGAACGAGCGTGATTGTCGCATGCGCCCGCTTCGAAAATTGTTAAGAAATGCTAAGGGCCAACAAATGCAACAGTTGTCCCGCATTTGGATGGCATGCATATGTGCGCGACGATACGTGCGGCCGCGTGTTGTCGTAAACTCCACTACCTATAACAATGGAGAGAGAGAGATGGATGTGTTTGATTTCAACGCGATCAGCCTCGATGGCAGGCCGGTCGAGATGGAGCAGTATCGCGGCAAGGTGCTGTTGGTCGTAAATACCGCCAGCGCCTGCGGCTACACGCCGCAATACGCGGGGCTGGAAGAACTGCAGCGGCACTACCAGGAGCGCGGTCTGGTGGTGCTGGGCTTTCCCTGCAATCAGTTTGGGCACCAGGAACCGGGCAGCGAGGCCGAGATCGGCGCATTCTGCGAAAAGAACTACGGCGTCAGTTTCCCGATGTTCGCCAAGATCGACGTCAATGGCGAGAACGCGCATCCGCTGTTTCGCTATCTGAAGGGCGAGGCGCCGGGCGTATTGGGGACAGAGTCGATCAAGTGGAACTTCACCAAGTTCCTGATCAATAAGGATGGCGCGGTGTTCAAGCGCTATGCGCCGCAGACCGAGCCGGAAGAATTGAGCCGCGATATCGAAATCCTGCTGGCCCGCTGATTCGACCTGTTATCTGGAGCGGGGTCGCGTGTAACGACGCCCGCTTCAGTCCTCGACTACCTTCTGCAGGATCGCACCCATCTGCGCCTGCGCGATCGGGTCGCCCTTGGCGGCGGCGCGCGCGATCCACATCATCCCCAGGTTGTCGTCCTGGTCCACGCCCTGGCCTTCGATATGGCAGCGGCCCATCAGGCGCATCGCCGCCGCATGCTCCTGCTTTACGGCCGCCTCCAGCCAGGCGACGCCCTGCTTCAGCTTGTGATGCGAGATGAACAGCAGCGCCAGGTCGGTCTGCGCTTCGGCGTTGCCGCCGTCGGCGGCCTGCACCAGGGGATAGTCGTCCGCGCCGAGCGGGATCAGCATGTGCGGCTTGATCGAGTCAAATTCCACCATCGACTTGCCGGCGGCGCTGTTGGTGTCGCGCCTGACGGAGCCGTCGGCGAAGCGGCGCCAGAAGGTGCGTTCGCTCCATCCGGTCAGGGTCATGGCGGTGGCGATGTTAATGAACTGCATGGCACTCTCATTCTTTTGCCACATGGCAATCAAAATACGCTGCCAGGATTCTGGCAGACTCAACAGCACTGACAGGTGGCAGGGGTTTTTCGGTGCCAAATGGCTGGCACGGCCGTAAAAATGCGTTCTTGACAACGAAAAATGGGGATTTCAGCCTGGCACAGCTATTGCTCTAAGTAAAGTACAGCCAACCCGGCTCACGAAACATCATCCACTCGGAGAATCTCATGAAATTCGCACCAATGAAGCAGCAAGCACAAAAAGGTTTCACCCTGATCGAACTGATGATCGTTGTTGCGATCATCGGTATCCTGGCCGCAGTGGCGATCCCAGCTTACAGCGACTACACCGCGAAAGCAAAAGTCAGCGAAGCAGCATCGATTTCGGGCCCAGCACGTCTGGCAGTTGCACAGGCATTCAACGAAGGCTCACTGTCTTCCACTACGACTAACGCGACGCTGAATCTGCCAGACGCAACTGCAATCACCAGCAAGTACGTAAAGTCGGTCACTGTAACCGCTACCTCCGCAACTGCAGGTGTTGTGACCGTCGCAATGCAAGGTTTCAACAGCACTACTTTCGATGATAAGACCGTTGTGTACAACATTACCTGCGTCGAAGGTGCTCAGTGCACGACCAAGTATCCTGAAACCATCACCACTGCAATGGTTCCAGCGAAGTACCTGCCAAAGCTGTAATCATCTAGTATGTGTGGAATCGGTTTAATCACCGATTCCCGCCGGCCCGTTCGCTAAGCGACCGGGCCGTTTGTTATTCCAGCTTTTTGTAATAAGGGCTGGAAGCATGGATGGGATATTGTGCAACGATAGGCAACATGCGCTGCGCTACGGCGCGATAGCGATCACCTCGTCGCCCGGGAGCGGCCGGCAATCCGGTCCGAGCTGCTCCCAGCCGCGATGCACCACTACCCGCCCCTCGTCGTGGCACAGCTCCACGCGCTGGGCCTGCGGCGCATGGCGCCGCACGAAGTCCTCGATCGAGGTCGGCACGCTCACCTGCAGCGCCAGCGCATGCAGGTCGTCCACCGGATGGTCGGCCACGTGCACCAGCGGCACGAACTGCCCGGCGAACATCATCCAGTGCGACGGTATTCTCACTGGCCCCGCCGTGTAGCCCTGCTCGCGCAGCCAGGCCTGCGCATGTTCGCGCGTGCCGCCATGCGCGCCATCGTGTCCATCGAAGCCGCCCCATGCGCTGGCGATCAGCTCCGCCACCCACTGGTTGCAGTTCTGGTAGCGGGTGCCGAAGGCGTACGCGTTGGCGCTGTACTTCCCGGCCAGCAGCTGCAGCGCCAGGCGCTTGTCGGCGGCGGCGCGTTCGAGCAGTACGCTCTCTTCATCGGGCAGGAACACCAGCGAGACGTGCCCGCGGCTCGGCGCTTCGGCGCCGAGCGTGAAGCCGGCCACGCCCTGGTCGAACAGGTGCGGACGCGCGTCGTCGCAGGCGTAGTACAGCTGGCGCACGGCCCACGGGCCGCCCGGATTGTCCCGGAGCGCGATGCCGGCGTGCGAATACAGCAGGCCGAAGCGGCTCAGGTCGAGCCCCGCGCGCGCGATCAGCGCCACGCGCGCGCCGGAGCGCTCCAGCTCCTGCTTGACCACGCCGGCGAAGCGCAGCACGCGGTCCTGTTCGGCGGCGGTGATCTTGCTGGTGCGTTCGCAGAAGTCGGGCATGCCGGCCGCCGCGCCGGCGCTCGCGCACAGCGCCAGCGCAGCCAGGGCAAGCCTGGATGCAGCTACGTGGAATGGCATCAAAGAGGGATCAGATCGTGACCTTGCGCGATCCCAGGTCGTTTTGCCAGTCGTCCTGCAGCGCCAGGAAGAACGGGCGGCGGGTGTCGGCGTAGGCGAACTCGTAGCCGTAGACGCGCTCGTTCACCTGCACCAGTTCGCCCACGGACACGCCACGCTGGGCCAGCGCGCGATTCGGCACGTCGAGGTGATAACTCTGCGCCGGGCCGCCGGCGACGGCGCGCAGCGTCATGCGGGTAGTGTTCGGTTTGGCCGGCGCCTGGGCGATGTCGATCACGCGGTACTGGCCGGCAGCCATGCGGTCGTCGCCGCTCGAGCTGTTGCTGGAGCTGCTGATCGAATCCGAGATGCTGGCCGACGAGGCCGAACCCGCGCTGGAGGCCGAGGAAGCGAAGCTGTCGGCGTGCACCGGCGCCATGAAAACTGCAGTCGAGGCTGCGGCGAAGGTCGCGGCGCACAGGGCGCGGGCAAGGATGGAAGTGGTCATTGAATTAAGTTCCGGTCGAGCTGAATGTCCTTATGGTACAAGCAGTTGCAGCCGGCGACTACCCATCCGTCGCGGCCGCGACACGGTTTGACGACTCAACGCGTCCGAATCCACGCCGCGCCATGCGTGATGCAGCCGCGGTTGACGTTGTCGAGGAAGCGGATCGCTTCGTTCATCGACACGCCTGGCGGCAGCAGTTGCTGCAGCGTGGCGTCGTCGGTGACGCGGTCCAGGCCATACGAGATGGCGCGCGATACCTCGCGCGCCAGCTGGCCATCGCTGTTGTAGAGCGCATCGTAGACGCCGGCCGCTTCCCAGACCGGGACCAGGCCGGGGCTGGTACTGTCCTCGAAGACCACTGCGGTGGGAAAGCCCTCGTCATCGCGTACGAGTTGAAAGGTGAAGCTCACGTTGGTATGTGGTGGTGGGTGGATGGTATCGGCGCGATGCTATCACGTGTGTGGATCGGGTGCAGGCGGATGCGGGCAGATACGCGGCTCACCAGCCATGCTCCCGCGCCCTCAAGACCGTCACCCCCGCGAAGGCGGGGGCCCAAGTTTGCTCGCACCACCAACTACGCTCGCCATATCGGCAATGCGGCGAACTTGGATTCCCGCCAAGGTGGCCGACGAGGCCGGGAACGACGTGCTGAGGGGCGCGGGCCAAAAGGTTTCGCTAGCGGTGATTTCCAATCATCGAGTCGAGCAACTCGATCCAATGCGTCACCGGCGCCGCAGTCCCCGACTGCAGATGCGTGATGCAGCCGATATTCGCCGACACGATCTCGCGGGCGCCGGTCGCCGCCAGACTGGCCAGCTTGCGCTCGCGCAGTGCGTGTGCGATATCGGGATGCAGCATCGAATACGCGCCGGCCGAACCGCAGCACAGGTGATTGTCGACGCACAGCGCCACGTCGATGCCGGC
The DNA here is from genome assembly GCF_030411955.1 of Massilia sp. YIM B02443. Taxonomy (GTDB): domain Bacteria; phylum Pseudomonadota; class Gammaproteobacteria; order Burkholderiales; family Burkholderiaceae_D; genus Telluria. Next base: position 186,866 of record NZ_JASNRA010000008.1, on the reverse strand, counting down.
CGCATTCAGCACGCTCTCCACCTTGCCCCGGATTTGCTGCCCATGCTGCAGCGTGCAGGGCGGGTGATACGCGACGCGCCCGCCGCTTCTACCCTGCGCCAGCACCGCGACCTGCTGCTCGAACTGCAGCAACACCTCCGACAAGTCACGCGTGATAGCGCTGATGCGCCGCGCACGCTCGGCATACTGCGGATCATGCGCCAGCAGGTGGCCGTATTCCTTGACCGTCACACCGCAGCCCGACGCCGTCATCACGATCGCCTCCACCTGCCCTTGCTCGATGTACGGCCACCACGCATCGACGTTGCGCCGCATGTCGTCCAGCCCCTTGTCCTGGTCGTTCAGGTGATAACGCAGCGCGCCGCAACAGCCGGCCTTCGGCGCCGCGATCAGCTGCACGCCCAGCGCATCCAGTACGCGCGCCGCGGCGGCGTTGATGTTGGGCGCCAGCGCCGGCTGCACGCAGCCGTCCAGCACCAGCATCTTGCGCGCGTGCGCCCGCGCCGGCCAGCGGCCGGGATCGCGCGCCGGCCGCAGCTTGTCCTGCAACGCGGGCGGCAGCAAAGGACGCAACGCCTGCCCCGCCCTGAAGGCCGGTTTGAACAGCCGCGCGCGCGGCAAGACCTCCTTGAGCGTGATGCGCCGCATGCGCTCGCCCAGCGGCCGCGCCACCCGCTCGTCGACCAGCTTGCGCCCGATATCGAGCAGCCGCCCGTAGCGCACGCCCGACGGACAAGTGCTCTCGCAGTTGCGGCAGGTGAGACAGCGGTCCAGGTGAAGCTGGGTCTTGCGGGTCGGCTGCGCGCCCTCCACCACCTGCTTGATGAGATAGATGCGCCCGCGCGGGCCATCGAGTTCGTCTCCCAGCAACTGGTAGGTGGGACAGGTGGCGGTGCAGAAACCGCAATGCACGCAGGCGCGCAGGATGCTTTCGGCCTCGGCGCCTTCTGGCGTCCCCTGGAGGAAAGCGGCGAGCGTGGTCTGCATCGTTCAACCCTCGCGCTGCGGGAACATGCGGCCACGGTTGAAGATCCGCTGCGGATCGAACGCGTCCTGCATCCTGGCTTGGATCGCCTCCAGCGCCGGCGTCAGCGGCTGGAACACGCCAACCGCTTTGTCGCCGTCCCGGAACAGCGTCGCATGCCCGCCGCAAGCCTGGGCCGCGCGCCGGATCGCCTGCGCGGTGGCGGCGCCGCTGCCCGCCCGCAGCCAGCGCTGCGCCCCGCCCCACTCGATCGCCTGCGCGCCTTCCAGCCCGATGGCGCCGGAGGTGGACGGCAGCGACAGGCGCCACAACGCCTCGTCGCCGGCGAAGAACGGCAAGCGCTGCTCGCGCACGGCGGCCCAGAATGCGTCGGCATCCGGCACGGCTTCGCCTCCCAGCAGGCGCCGCGCCGCGCTCACCGCCGCCTCGGCCCCGGACAGGCGCAGCATCAGCACGCCGCCGCACCACCAGCTGCCCGACAGCGGCAACGGACGCCCGCCCCATTCGTTCAGGCGCCGGATGGCATCAAGCTCGCCCAGCTCGAAGCGCAGCGTGGCTGCGGCGACGGGACGCGGCAGCACCTTGAGCGAGACTTCCAGGATCACGCCGAGCGTGCCGAGCGAACCGGCCAGCATGCGCGAAACGTCGTAGCCGGCCACGTTCTTCATCACCCGGCCGCCGAAGGCCAGCACGTCGCCCTTCCCGTCCAGCAGCTGCGCGCCCAGCACGAAGTCGCGCACGGCGCCGCTAGTGGCGCGACGCGGGCCGCACAGGCCGGAGGCGACCGCGCCGCCGACCGTGGCCCCGGGTCCGAAGTGCGGCGGCTCGAAGGCCAGCATTTGATGGCGTTCGGCCAGCGCAACCTCGATGTCGGCCAGCGGCGTGCCGCAGCGCGCGGTGATCACCAGTTCGGTCGGCTCGTAGTCGACGATGCCGGCATGGCCGCGCACGTCGAGGACGTCGCCCTGCGGCTGCTGGCCATACCAGTCCTTGGTGCCGCCGCCGCGGATGCGCAAGGGCCGCCCGGCGCGCACGCGTTGCTGGAAGTAGTCGATGAGCTGGTCCAAGGCGGCCCCATTCAAAAACGCGGCAGGTCGGGGAAAGGCAGCGCGCCGTGGTGCACGTGCAGCTTGCCGAATTCGGCGCAGCGGTGCGGCGTGGGAATCGCCTTGTCCGGATTGAGCAGCATCGGAGGGTCAAACGCGCGCTTGACGGCAAAGAAGGCGTCCAGCTCCTTGCGCCCGAACTGCACGCACATCGAATCGATCTTCTCCGCGCCCACGCCGTGTTCTCCGGTGATGGTGCCGCCCACCTCCACGCACAGCGCCAGGATCGCCGCGCCGAAGGCTTGCGCGCGCTCGAATTCGCCCGGCCGGCCGGCGTCGAACAGGATCAGCGGATGCATATTGCCGTCGCCCGCGTGGAACACGTTGGCGCAGCGCAGGCCATACGTGGTCTCCATCTGCGCGATCCCCGCCAGCACGCGCGCCAGCTGCCTGCGCGGGATGGTGCCGTCCATGCAGTAGTAGTCGGGCGAGATGCGCCCCGCCGCCGGAAACGCGTTCTTGCGCCCGGACCAGAAGCGCACCCGCTCCGCTTCGCTGCGCGACACCGTGATCGCGGTCGCCCCGGCCGCGCCCAGCACCGCGCGCATGCGCGCGATCTCTTCCGCCACTTCTTCCACCGTGCCGTCGGCCTCGCACAGCAGGATCGCGGCAGCGTCTAGATCATAGCCGGCCTTGACGAAGGGCTCGACCATGCGCACCGAGGTGCGGTCCATCATCTCCAGCCCGGCCGGGATGATGCCGGCCGCGATCACGGCGGCCACCGCGTCGCCGGCCGCCGTCACGTCGAGAAACGAGGCCATGATCACCTGCGCCAGCGCCGCCCGCGGCGCCAGCTTCACCGTCACCTCCAGCGCCACGCCCAGCATGCCTTCGCTGCCGATGAACACCGCCAGCAAATCCAGCCCCGGCGCATCGGGTGCCGCGCCGCCCAGCTCGACGACCTCGCCCTCGATGGTGGCGACGCGCACGCGCAGCACGTTGTGCACCGTGAGGCCATATTTGAGGCAATGCACGCCGCCCGCATTCTCGGCCACGTTGCCGCCGATGGTGCAGGCGATCTGCGACGAGGGATCGGGCGCGTAGTACAGGCCATACGGCGCGGCCGCTTCCGAGATCGCCAGGTTGCGCACGCCCGGCTGCACGACGGCCGTGCGCGCAATCGGATCGACATGCACGATGCGGTTCATGCGCGCGGTGGACAGCACCACGCCGTCAAGCATCGGCAGCGCGCCGCCCGACAAGCCGGTGCCGGCGCCGCGCGGCACGATCGGCACCTGCAATTCGCGGCACACCGCCAGGATCGCCAGCACCTGTGCTTCATCGGTCGGCAGCGTGACGATCAAAGGCAATTGGCGGTAGGCGGCCAGGCCGTCGCATTCATAGGGACGGGTGTCCTCGGGATCGGACAGCACGCAAGCCGCGGGCAGGCGCGCGCGCAGCGCGGCGGCGACCTGGGCGCGCCGCGCTGCGATGTCAAAAGCCGGGTCTGTAACCATCTCTTGCATGGCTCGATTGTAAGCACTTTTACAGCGTTTTGGCGTATCCTCGACCCATCGTTTTTTTAGCTGAAAGATAAGGCAAATCATGGGCAACCGACTTTCGAAAATCGCGACCCGCACCGGCGACGACGGCAGCACCGGCCTGGGCGACGGCAGCCGCACCGGCAAGGACAGCGCGCGCATCCACGCGCTGGGCGAGGTCGACGAGCTCAATTCCTTTGTCGGCCTGCTGCTGTGCGAAGACATGCCGGCGGATACCCGCGAAGAGCTGGTCTCGATCCAGCACGACCTGTTCGACCTGGGCGGCGAGCTGTGCATCCCCGGCTACCAGATGATCAAGGAAGAACACGTGGCGCGCCTCGACGCCCTGCTCGAGAAGTACAACGCCGACCTGCCGGTGCTGAAGGAATTCATCCTGCCGGCCGGCTCGCGCGCGGCCTCGACGGCCCACGTGTGCCGCACCGTGTGCCGCCGCGCCGAGCGCGCCATCGTCGCGCTGTCGAAAGAAGAAGACATCCACGCCCACCCGCGCCAGTACGTGAACCGCCTGTCCGACCTGATGTTCGTGCTGGCGCGCGTGCTCAATCGCTTCGCCGGCGGCAGCGACGTGCTGTGGCAGCACGAGCGCAAGCGGGGCTGAGCGTGAACGCCATGGACGACTTCATCGGCGTCTACGACGACGCCCTCACGCCACAGCAATGCGACGCCCTGGTGGCGCGCTTCGACGCCAGCGACAAGGTGGTGCGCGGACGCACCGGCAACGGCGTCGACGTGGTCAAGAAGGACAGCTACGACATCACCATCAACGGCTATCCCGAATGGGAAGACGCCACCCGGCTGCTGCTCGCATCGATGATGCGGCACCTGGTGCAGTACGTCGACCGCTACCGCATGATGCTGATGGGATCCCTGTCGCCGACGCTGGCGCACCCGCAGACCGGCGCCCCGACCGTGCTGACGATGGCCAACTTCGACGAGATCGGCCGCGGCTACATCGAAGACCTGGTGCGCGTGCTGTACCGCCCCGGCACCATCAACCTGCAGAAGTACCTGCAGAACAGCGGCGGCTACCACCACTGGCATTCCGAGATCTATCCGCAGAACGCCAGCTGCGAGTCGCTGCACCGGGTGCTGCTGTGGATGTTCTACCTGAACGACGTGGAAGATGGTGGCGAGACCGAATTCATGTACCAGGGCCGCCGCATCGCGCCCAAGAAGGGACGGCTGGTGATCGCGCCGGCCGGGTTCACCCACACGCACAAGGGCAACGTGGCGAAAAGCGGCGACAAGTACATCGCCACCTCGTGGATCCTGTACCAGCGTGCCGAAGCGTTATTCGGGCAGCCGGCTACCTGAACGACTTCCCTACGCAATATTACCGATATTTCGCAATTGAACCATAACAAAATGCGGTATTTAATGTTCAGTCTGCGATTTTGTTCATTATTTCGTGAAAAGCACGCAACGGAATTTCATGATTTTTCGCTTTTAGCGGATTTGTATCGGTAAAATAGTGACGTGCGGAAACATCCCGGTCCGCGCTCTCACTTCCGGTACATTCATGAGCCTGCAAAGCAACTACGTCTCCACGATTCAATCCGCCTACCTGGCGTTCTACGGCCGCCCGGCCGACCCCGAAGGCCTGGCGTTCTGGTCCGCCGCCCTCGCTGCCAACAATGGCAACTTCAGCGCCATCAGCGTCGACTTCGCTCATTCCGCCGAAACGCAGGTGCGCTTCGGCGACGCTGCATCCACCGTCGATCGCATCACCGACATCTACCAAAATCTGTTCAATCGCGCACCGGACGCCGAAGGCCTGGCCTTCTGGAGCGATGCAGTCGACAACGGCCACCTGTCGATGGCCGAGCTGTCGCTTTCCATCATGCAGGGCGCCAGAGGCGATGACCTCCCAATGGCCGCGCTGCGCCTGCAAGCCGTCGAGTCCTTCACTGCCCAGGTCGAGGCCAGCGGCAGCGACTACGCCGGCTACCCGGCGATCGAAGCCGCGCGCGTGCTGGTGCGCGCCGTGACGCTGGACGCCAGCGCCACCGACATTGCCGACCTGGTCGATGCCGCCGTCTCGTTCGCCGCCACCGCCACCAACACCCCGGCCGTGGTGGATGCCTTGGCTTCGGGCGGCGCGCTGCTGGCCCTGTACGACACCGTGCGCGGCACGGGCGACCCGGTCGCCCTGACCCAGACCCTCGCCGACACCGCCGCAGCGGCCGCCGGCAACCCGGCCACGCTCGATTCGTTGCTGCGCGGCGGCGGCATGACCAAGGTGCTGCAAGTGATGCCGAGCGACGCCAGCCTGCAGGACGTGGTCGACGCCCTCGCCAGCGGCGGCCTGCCGGCCGCGGTCGAGGTGGTGTACCCGACCCAGCCGGTATCCCCGACCGTGCCCGTGTCCGGCGTGGAACTCTCGTTCGTGAGCGTCACCGAAGGCCCGCTCGACGCCAAGCCTGACAACGTCACCAACCAGGCGGTGGCCGACGTCACCTTCAGCTACACCGGCAAGGGATTGAGCGCCGGCCAGCAGTTCGAATACAGCATCGACGGCGGCAAGAGCTGGATCGACACCGGCATCGACGTCGTGCCCGAGACCGGAATGGTCGTCATCAAGGATCTCGCCCTCGGCGGCAAGGGCGACATCGAACTGCTGCCGCTGCGCGGGCAGGTTCAGGACGCCGCCACCGTGGTGATGCTGCGCGCAGCGGACGCCAGCGGCGCCGGCGCGACGATCAGCCAGGCCATCGTCTACGACAGCGCGGCTGACGCGCCGCAGGTCGCCCTGGCGCACCCCGGCGCCGGCAATGCGCTGTTCACCAACGACGCCACCCTGCTGGTCACCGGCACCGAAGCGAACGCGAAGATCGAATACCAGGAACTGTCGTTCGTCACCCAGAACGCGTGGAGCACCAGCCTCCCGCAGATGCAGGACGGCGAGCACACCGTGCTGGTGCGCCAGACCGACGCCGCCGGCAACGTCAGCAGCGCGCGCGCCATCAGCTTCACGCTCGACACCGGCGCGCCGGCGGCGCCGGCCGTCACGCTGGCGCACGACACCGGTATCTACTTCGGCGACGGCATCACCGCCGCCGGCCAGGTCAGCATCGCCAACCTCGAAACCGGTCCCGGCACCGCCTGGGAATACAGCCTGGATGGCGGCGACAAATGGCTGCCGGGCGGCGCCAACGACGGCAGCGGCAAGGCGACGCTACCGCTGACCGGCGACGGCGCCAAGACCGTGCTGGTGCGCCAGATCGACGCCGCCGGCAACCCGGGCGAGGTCTCCAAGCCGCTCTCGTTCACGCTCGACACCTCGGTGCCGGCGATCGCGATCACCTTCGAGGGCGTCGACGGCGCCGACGCCGCCGGCTCGAATGCCACCGAGGCCACCACGGCCGACGTCCACTTCAGCTATGCGGCCGACCTGCCGGCCGGCTACTACGTCGAATGGCGCGTGGGAGAAGCCCAGTGGGCGATCCTCGACGGGAGCCAGATCGACACCGGCGCGCGCACCATCACCATCCCCGACGTGGCCCTGGACACCTCGGACCCGACGGTCGAACTGCGCCTGGTGACCCCGGCCGGCAGCCGCGGCGAGATCGTCAGCCAGCCGATCGATGGCCCGTTCGGCAACATCGTGCCGACGCTGGAACTGGCCCCCGGCGCCGGCGGCGTCTCCGTGACCAGCAACGTGGCCGGCGACATCTACCTGACCTCGACCGAAGGCGACGTGCAGGTGTTCTCCAACGACCCCGGCATGGGCGCCATCAACGGCACCGTGCTGGTGGGCGCGCAGCAGGACATCGTCTCGGGCAGCTTCAAGGTGGTACCGCAGGACGGCGACGCGCTGCGCGACACCGGCGGCGGCATCTACACCCTCGGCACCAGCGGCGACGACGTCGCCGGCGACAGCGCCGTGTGGGGCTTCGGCGGCAACGACACCCTGACCGGCACCGCCGGCGACGACACCCTGGTCGGCGGAAAAGGCGCCGACATCCTCACCGGCGGCGCCGGCCACGACGCGTTCGTGATCGCCGCCAGCGGCGACTCGACCCAGCCTTTGATGAACAACGGCGTGGCCGTCATGGGCGGCATGGACAGCATTACCGACTTCGATGCGGCCGACGACCTGCTGGTCTTCGCACCGGGCACGCTGTACGCCGACAAGAACGGCATGACGGTGAGCACCACCTTCTACGCCTCGCTCGAGGACATGCTGACCGATGCCAGCGCCCACCTGCGCAATTACCAGAACGAAGGCGGCGTGTTCGCCGGCCAGGTCGGACGCGACGTCTATGTGGCGGCGCTCGGCACCGATGCCCCGCCGAGCTACGGCTTCGTCGGCAACAGCTCGCCACTGGTCAAGCTCGAGAACGTCTCGGTGCTCGACCTGACGCTCGACCAGATCGGCGGCGTGAGCGGCGAGCTGCACTACAGCGGCAACGGCACGGTGGCCGACGACGCCAAGGACCTCGGCCTGCTGCAGGCCGAAAGCCCGCTCGGGGCGGTCTACCTGCGCGGCCTGGCCGGCAACGACATCATCGAAGACAGCGCCCAGGACGACGTCATCATCGGCGGCGCCGGCGGCGACGATATCTACCTGAGTGGCGGCGCCGACATCCTGGTGGTCGGCTCGGGAACAGACTCCAACCTGGCGAGCATCACCGCCATGATGGAGCGCAGCTACGATGTTGTAGAAACGTCGTCGGGCGACGCCTTCACCTTCGACTTCGGCTTTGCGGTGCAGGGCGTCGGCGCGACCGAGATGCCAATGCCGCAGGGCGGTGGCGCGGACGGGATCTGGGCCGCCATCAACAGCGGCTATGACAGCGCAGCCCACTCGCGCTACGACGCGGTGCTCATGAACATCGAAGGCAGCGACTTCCTGATCGTGAACAACGGCGACGACGTGATCGACGCCAACGACATCGGCATCCTGATCGTCGGCTCGGGCAATATCACGCTCGATACCTTCGGCAACGTGGTGTACACGCCATACGTCGACAACGGCGCCGGCATCCCGGGCGATACCGGCATCGGCATCCCTTGATCGCTTGACGGCTGATGCGGCGCTCGTTGCGGCGCGCGCATGACGCAGCACCCTGAAACCCGCTTTCTCGCGAAAGCGGGTTTTTTTCATGGGACGCCGGCGCGCGGCAGGAAGGCGTCCCACGGCGGGTGTTCGCCCATCTTCTCGAGCAGAAAGTCGATGAACACGCGCACCTTCTGCGGCAGGAAGCGGTCCTGCAGATAGACCGCCACCACCTGGCTGCCGAACATGCCGACCGGCCGCAGTTCCGGCAGCACGTGCAGGGCGCGTCCGGCGCGGATGTCCCCGCCCACCACGAAGGTCGGCAGCAGCGCGATGCCGGCGCCGCCCAGCATCGCTTCGCGCAGCGGCTGGCTGCTGTTGATCGCCAGCGCGGCAGCGGGCCGGAACTGCAGCAGCGCGCCGTCGTGCTCGAAGTTCCAGGTCGCGCCCGGGCCGCTGTCGGCAAAGCACAGGCAGCGGTGCACGGCCAGCGCAGCGAGGTCCGGCGGCATGCCGTGCCGTTCGACGTAGCCAGGCGCCGCCGCCAGCACGTAGCGCAGGGGCGCGATCGGCCGCGCCACGGCGCTCATCAGGTCAATCCTCGGCGTCAGGCGCAGGGCGACGTCGATGCCCTCTTCCACCAGGTCGACATGGCGGTCGGTCAGGTTCAGCACCACGCGCACTTCGGGGTAGCGCGCCATGAACTCGGGCAGCAGCGCGGCCAGCTGGCTGTTCCCGAACGCCATCGAGGTGCTCACGCGCAACGTGCCGCTGGGGCCATCCTGCATGCCGGCCAGCGTCGACTCGATCACGCGCGCCTCGTCGACCATGCGCTGCGCATGCGCGTGGATCGCGCGCCCCGCTTCGCTCAGGCCGATGCGGCGCGTCGAGCGGTTCAGCAGCTTGACCTGCAGCGCGCGCTCCAGGCGCGCCACCGCTTTGCTGACGGCGGCCTTGGTGCTCCCCATCTGGCGCGCGGCTTCAGAAAAACTGCCCGTGTCGACCACGCGCACGAAGGCCCACAGGTCGGGAAAATCGCGCGGTTTCAGCTCCGGCATGGTGTCTCCCTGGGAAACAGTGAGTTGTCGTTGCGCCGTATTGTAACGACAAACGATAACCAATAGTCTGATTGCCATGACAACCGGAGGAAATCATGACGACCCTGACCGCTTCGAAAACCGCCCCCGTGCATGCGGGACCGTTCGCGCTGCCCTTGCTGTTCATCCTGATGTGGAGCTCGGGCTACGTGGTGGGCAAGCTCGCCCTGCCCTATGCCGGGCCGTTCACCTTGCTGTTCCTGCGCTTCGGCGTGGCGGCGCTGGTGCTGTTCGTGGCCGCGCTGGTGACCCGGGCGCCGTGGCCGGCGAACGGCAGGCAGTATGCGCACCTGGTGGTGGTCGGCCTGCTGATCCAGGCGCTGCAATTCTCCGGCCTGTACACGGGACTGAATCTGGGCGTGAGCGCCGGCGTGTCGGCGTTGATGGTCGGCACCATGCCGCTGTTTACGGCGCTCGGCGCCAGCGTCTTTTTGCACGAGCGCGTGAGCACGCGCCAGTGGCTGGGACTGGCTGGCGGCCTGTTCGGCGTGGCGCTGGTGGTGGCGGACAAGATCGGCGCCAGCGACGCCGGGCCGGCAGCCTACAGCGCGGTGCTGCTGGCGCTGGCCGGCATCACGCTGGGCACGCTGTACCAGAAGAAGTACTGCGCCGGCATGGACCTGCGCACCGGCGGCTGCGTGCAGCTGGCGGTGGCCAGTATCGTGGCGCTGGTGTTGTCGCTGCAGGTCGAGGGGTTCCAGGTGCAGTTGACGCCCGCGCTGCTGCTGGCGTCAGGCTGGCTGTCGATCGTGAACTCGATCGGGGCGATCAGCCTGTTATTCTTCATGATGCGCAAAGGGGAAGCGAGCAAGGTGGCGAGCCTGTTCTACCTGATTCCGGGGGTGACGGCGGTGCTGGGGTTTGCGCTGCTGGGGGAGACCTTGAGCGTGATGGCCGTAGCAGGCTTCCTGGTTACCGCCGCAGCAGTCTACGTGTGCACAAGGACAGCGCCCGATCGCAAATGATTGATCATCCTGATGACGCGTCGACGCCAGGCCGACGCGTCACCATGCATCCCAACCAACTCGACAACGCCGCTTCAGGCGGCTTGTGCGTAGCCGTTATTTGTCGACGTTTTCGGAACAACCTGGATCGCCAGGCCCAGCGCATCGAGCAGGGATGCGATCGTTTCGAACCTTGGCTTGCTCGACGGTCGCAAGGCCTTGTAGGCACCTTCGCGCGTCAGGCCAGCTTCTTCTGCCACTGCCGCCATGCCTCTGGCCCGAATCACATTCTTGACTGCTTCGTTGATGAGTGCCTGATTTCCACTGGAAATAACATCGTTGATGTACGCGGCGATCGCCAGATCGCTTGTCAGGCTGTCGACGACATCCAAATCGTCCAGTCCTTCGACGCCGTCCAGCGTGTCCAGTTTGTATTCGTCGTCATGGTGCTGCATGATCACCTCCTTTTGGCCTTCGGGATCGTTCGAGCGACGGCCGCCTGTTCCTTCACGATGGCGTCGCGCTGCTTTTTCAATTCAGCCAACAATTCCTGAGCATGCCTGATATCTGCTTGTTGGCTTGACTTGTCGCCGCCCACGAGCAACAGAAGAATACTGTTGTCCAGCGTCTCGGTGAAGTAGACGCGGTAGCCGGGCCCATGGTTGATCCTGAGCTCGGATACACCCTTGCCACACGGCTTGACGTCCCCGTAAAGCCCTGCCTGCACGCGCTCGATTCGCGCACTGACCATGGTTTTAGCGATTGCATCGGCAAGATCGTCATACCAGCGACGAAATGTCGGAGTACGCTTGATGGACTTCCTCTGCATCGAAGCATTGTAATCACTTGTTCACACAAGTCAACCAACTTCTGCAGACAAATATCCTCTCCTGAACGGCGCAATGCACCGTCTGCTGGTCCGATGCCACAAAAAAAAGCGGCGCACACGGCGCCGCTTTTCATGTCGAAGCACGTACGCTTCAGCCGTTGTTCACCACCAGCCGCGGCTCGCCCGCCGTCACCAGGCGTGCGCGGATCGAGGCGGCGATGCCCTTGGCGTCCAGCCCCACCGACGCCAGCAGCGCGGCCGGGTCGCCCTGGTCGATGAAGCTGTCCGGCAGGCCCAGGTTCAGCACCGGCTTGGCGATGCCGGCAGCGGCCAGCGCTTCCATCACGGCGGCGCCGGCGCCGCCCATGATGCAGCCCTCTTCCACCGTCACCAGGTAGTCGTGTTGTTCGGCCAGGCGCTTGACCAGCTCGACGTCGAGCGGCTTCACGAAGCGCATGTTGGCCACCGTCGCATCCAGTTCCTCGCCCGCTTTCAGGCTTGGCGCGACCATCGAACCGAAGGCCAGGATGGCGACGCCGTGGCCGCTGCGGCGCACTTCGCCCTTGCCGATCTCGATCGACTCGAGCTTTTCCTCAATCTGCGCACCGACGCCGGCGCCGCGCGGATAACGCACCGCGGCCGGGCCGGGATAGTGGTACGCCGTGGTCAGCATCTGGCGGCATTCGTTTTCGTCCGACGCGGCCATCACCACCATGTTCGGGATGCAGCGCAGGTAAGCCAGGTCGTAGTTGCCGGCGTGGGTGGCGCCGTCGGCGCCGACCAGGCCGGCGCGGTCCAGCGCGAAGGTCACGTCCAGGTTCTGCAGCGCCACGTCGTGGATCAGCTGGTCGTAGGCCCGCTGCAGGAAGGTCGAGTAGATCGCGACGACTGGTTTCACACCCTCCGTGGCCATGCCGGCCGCGAAGGTCACCGAATGCTGCTCGGCGATGCCGACGTCGTAATAGCGCTGCGGGTATTCCTGGTGGAAGCGCACCATGCCCGAACCTTCGCGCATCGCCGGCGTGATGCCGACCAGGCGTTTATCGACTGCCGCCATGTCGCACAGCCAGTTGCCGAACACTTCGGTGTAGGTGATCTTGCCCGGCGCGGTGGCCGGCTTGATGCCTTCCAGGTGATTGAACTTGCCGGTGCCGTGGTACAGGATCGGCTCGGCCTCGGCCAGCTTGTAGCCCTGGCCCTTCTTGGTCACCACGTGCAGGAACTGCGGGCCTTTCAGCTTCTTGATGTTTTCCAGCGTCGGGATCAACGATTCCAGGTCGTGGCCGTCGATCGGGCCGATGTAGTTGAAGCCGAATTCCTCGAACATGGTGGCCGGGACCACCATGCCCTTGGCGTGTTCTTCGAGCTTGCGCGCCAGGTCCAGCACCGGCGCCGGCAGCACGCTCTTGCCCACGTTCTTGGCGGCGGCGTAGAACTGGCCCGACAGCAGGCGCGCCAGGTAGCGGTTCAGGGCGCCCACCGGCGGCGAGATCGACATGTCGTTGTCGTTCAGGATCACCAGGAGGTTGCAGTCTTCTTCCACGCCGGCGTTATTCAACGCTTCGAACGCCATGCCGGCGGTCATCGAGCCGTCGCCGATGACGGCGATCGCATGGCGGTCCTCGCCTTTCAGCTTGGCCGCGGCGGCCATGCCGAGGGCCGCCGAGATCGAGGTCGACGAGTGGGCGGTGCCGAAAGTGTCGTATTCGCTTTCGTCGCGCTTCGGGAAGCCCGACAGGCCGTTCAGCTGGCGCAATGTGGGCATGCGGCCGCGGCGGCCGGTGAGGATCTTGTGCGAATAGGTCTGGTGGCCGACGTCCCACACGATGCGGTCGCGCGGGGTGTCGAACACGTAGTGCAGCGCGATGGTCAGCTCCACCGTGCCCAGGTTCGATGACAGGTGGCCGCCGGTCTTCGAGACCGACTCCAGCAGGAACTGGCGCAGCTCGTGCGCGAGCGGGGTGAGCTGGGTGCGCGGCAACTGGCGCAGGTCGGCGGGGTCGTTGATGTTCTCTAACAGGTTCATTTAGGCCTTCCGCTGCACGATCAGGTCCGCGAGTTCGCGCAGACGCTGTGCTTTGTCTCCGAATGGCGCCAGCGCATCATGCGCCTCGCGCCGCAGTTGCTCGGCCAGCGCGCGCGATGGCTCCAGTCCGAGGATCGACACATAGGTCGGTTTGTTGTCCGCCGCATCCTTGCCGGCGGTCTTGCCCAGCGTGGCCGAATCGGCGGTGGCGTCGAGCACGTCGTCGACCACCTGGAACGCCAGGCCGATGGCGGCCGAATAGGTATCGAGCGCCTGCAGTTCCTGCGCGTTCAGGTCGCGCCCGGCCAGCGCGCCCAGCACCACCGAGACGCGCAGCATGGCGCCCGTCTTGAGCTGGTGCATGCGCTCGAGCTCTTCGCGGCGCAAGGCCAGGCCGACGCTATCGAGGTCGATCGCCTGGCCGCCGCACATGCCGGCGGAACCGGCGGCTTGCGCCAGCAGGCGCACCATCTGCACCAGGCGCGCGGGCGGCACGACGGCGGTGTCGGTATCGGCCAGCACCTGAAAGGCCTGGGCCTGCAGCGTGTCGCCGACCAGCAGCGCGGTCGCTTCGTCGTAGGCCACGTGCACCGTTGGTTTACCGCGGCGCAGGGCGTCGTCGTCCATGCACGGCATGTCGTCGTGCACCAGCGAATACACGTGGATCATCTCTACCGCGCCGGCCACGCGCGCCAGCGCCTGCGCGTCGGCGCCGAACAGCGCGCCGGCGGCATACGCCAGCAGCGGGCGCACGCGCTTGCCGCCGCCGAGGGTGGTGTAGCGCATCGCTTCGTGCAGCTTGTGCGGCACGGCGCCGGCCGGCGGCAGGAAGGCGTCGAGCGCGCGCTCGACTTCAGCCTGGACTTCCTGGGTCCAGACGGCGAATGCCGGCGCCGTCATTGATGTGGTCATTGAGCACCCTCGTCGTCCGAGAACGGCTTGAGCATGTCGCCTTCCAGCACCTTGACCTGGGACTCGACCTTTTCCAGCTGGGCCGCGCAGTACTTGACCAGCTCCGAGCCGCGCGCATAGGCCGCGACCGAGGCTTCCAGCGGCAGCGCGCCGGATTCCATCTGTGTCACCAGCTGGGCCAGTTCGGCCATCGCCTGCTCGAAGGATTGCGGTGGCGTCGCCTTGGCAGGCGCGGCGTCCGCTGTCATATTCTTTGCCATAAGTCGGTAGTGTGAGGGCGCCCAGTTGTGCGCCATGGGTCAATCCAATCGCGTATTTTAGATCAATCCATCCCAGCAGGGGGCGCACATTGCACCAATCGCAACTCCCGGATTGGCCCGAATGTTCACAGAACCCTCCCCTTCGTCATGAAACCGATGTTTTTTCGGCAAATCTCAAGCTTCCTGCCGCCACAATCGCGCGCCGGCCCACGACGGTAGAGCCCGTTCCACGGTATAATCTCCGGTTCTGTCCGAAATACCGTATTCCTTCCAATAAAGATACTGGTCTTTGGATTCTTTTTCTCTTCTTTGGCTTGACGCTTAATGAAAAGGGGGGTTGGGATGTCCGATCTGGCTACCCACGCCAAGCTGGCGCGCTCGAACGCGCAGCTTCCGGTAAATGTGTACTTTGATGAAGCGCTGCTCAAGCGCGAGATGCAGCAGCTGTTTCAGGCGGGCCCGCGCTATATCGGGCACGAATTGATGGTGCCGGAGATCGGCGACTTTGCCACGCTTGCCGCCGAAGACGAAGGCCGCATGCTGGTGCGTAACGGTGCCGGCATCGAGGTGCTGTCCAACGTCTGCCGTCATCGCCAGGCGCTGATGTTCAATGGCCGCGGCAACGCCAACAACATCGTGTGCCCGCTGCACCGCTGGACCTATGACCTGAAGGGTGAGCTGATCGGCGCGCCGCATTTCGCCGACACGCCGTGCCTGAACCTGTCCAAGACCCCGCTCCAGAACTGGAACGGGCTGCTGTTCGAACAGAACGGCTACAACGTCATGGACAAGCTGCGCACCCTGTCGGTGACGAAGGACCTCGATTTTTCGGGCTATATGTTCGACCACGTCGAGATCCACGAGTGCGACTACAACTGGAAGACCTTCATCGAGGTCTACCTGGAGGATTACCACGTCGAGCCGTTCCACCCCGGATTGGGCAACTTCGTCTCGTGCGACGACCTGAAATGGGAATTTGGCCAGGACTACAGCGTGCAGACCGTGGGCGTGAATCGCGCGCTGCAGAAGTCCGGTTCGCCGGCTTATAAACGCTGGCAGGAGCAGGTCCTCAAGTTCAACAACGGCCAGCCGCCCAAGCACGGCGCGATCTGGCTGACGCTGTACCCGAACATCATGGTCGAGTGGTATCCGCACGTGCTGGTGGTGTCGACCCTGTGGCCGATCGGGCCGCAGAAGACGCGCAACGTGGTCGAGTTCTACTACCCCGAAGAGATCGTGCTGTTCGAGCGCGAATTCGTCGAGGCCGAGCGCGCCGCCTACATGGAGACCGCGGTCGAGGACGACGAGATCGGCCTGCGCATGGACGCCGGCCGCAAGATCCTGCTGGCGCGCGGCGTCAACGAAGTCGGCCCGTACCAGTCGCCGATGGAAGACGGCATGCAGCACTTCCATGAGTGGTACCGCAGCAGGAACGTGCTCTGACCCTGTTTTAGAAAACCGCAGCAAATCCGTTCGCGCGCCCTCCTCCAGCGCGCGCGAACGCCTCACCTGGATTCCCATGGCTTCACTCTGGATGCTGTTCGCCAGCTTCGCCTTCGCCGCGATGGGCGCGGGCGTCAAGCTCGCGTCCGAGTTCTACACCACCTCCGAACTGCTGATGTACCGTGGCCTGGTCGGCACCACCGTGCTGCTGTTCCTGGTGCGCCATAAGAAAGGCACTTTCAAAACGCCCTTCCCCCGCGCCCACCTGACGCGCAGCCTGGTCGGCGTGCTGTCGCTGTGGCTGTGGTTCTTCGCCATCAGCCGCCTGCCGCTGGCCACCGCCATGACCCTGAACTACATGGCGCCGATCTGGATCGCGGCCTGGATGTTCGCGCTCGGCTGGTGGACCAAGACCAAGCACGCGGAGTGGCCGCTGGTGGTGGCGATCGCGATGAGCTTCTTCGGCGTGACGCTGGTGCTGCAGCCGGCGGTGGAAAGCCAGCAGTGGCTGGGCGGCCTGGCGGGCGTGTGCTCGTCGGTGATCTCGGCGATGGCCTATATGCAGGTGCGCAACCTGGGCCAGCTGGGCGAACCGGAATACCGCGTGGTGTTCTACTTCTCGCTCACCACCACCCTGGTCGGTTTGACGATGACGCTGGCCGGCGATGGCCCGCAAGGCGCCGTGTTCCATTCGCACACGCCATACAGCCTGATGCTGCTGCTGGGCCTGGGCCTGGCCGCGCTGATGGCGCAGATGGCGATGACGCGCGCCTACCGCGTCGGCAAGGTGCTGGTGGTGGCCAACCTGCAGTACACCGGCATCGTGTTTTCCAGCCTGTGGGGCCTGGCGATATGGGGCGACCGCTTCGACTGGCACGTGTGGCTCGGCATCGCGGTAATCCTGGTCTCGGGCCTGGCGGCGACCTTCTACAACACGCGCAAGACGGCGCGCGGGGCGGTCGTCAAGGATACCGATCCGATCGCCAGCGAAACCTGAGCCGCTGCGCGGGAATCCAGCGCGCCGGCTTACGCCGCCAGTTCCGGCACCTGGTCACGCACCAGGTGGCCGATCAGGTCATCCAGCGGCATCGGGCGGCAGAACAGGTAGCCCTGCATGCAGGGAGCGCCGTTGTTTTCCAAAAAATGTACCTGCTCGGCAGTCTCGACGCCCTCCGCCACCACCCGCAGGCCGAGATGGGCGGCCATCGCGAGGATCGATTGCACGATCGCGGTGCCGTTGATGTCGTGCGGCGTATCGCGCAGGAAGCTCTTATCGATCTTTAACTCGTACAACGGCATCTTGCGCAGGTAGGCAAGGTTGGAATAACCGGTGCCGAAGTCGTCGATCGAAAAGCGGATGCCGAGCTGCGTCAGGTCGCGCATGCGCGCGGTGGTTTCGTTCAGGTCGTCCACCAGCATGCCTTCGGTGATTTCCAGGATCACCTGATCGGGTGGCACGCCTGTTTCGCTCAAGGCGGCGCGCACGGTATCGGCGAATTCGGGTTCGCGGAACTGGCGCGGACTGACGTTGATCGACAACGGCAGCGGATAACCGGCGCGTTCCAGTTCCAGCCAGGCGGCGAGCGCCTGGCGCAGCACCCAGTTGCCGATCGGGACGATCAAACCGCTGGCTTCGGCGACCGGAATGAACACGTCCGGCGGCACCAGCACGCCGTCGTCGCGGCGCCAGCGCAGCAGCACCTCGGCGCCGATCGGCGTGCCGACGCGGTCGACCTGCAGCTGCAGATGCACCGCCAGCTGGTCCTTGTCCAGCGCGTTGGCCAGGTCGCGCTCGAGCGTCAATGCGTTCTCGGCGTCGGCCAGCATTGCCGTTTCAAACAGGGCCACACCATTGCGTCCGACCGATTTCGCATGGTACATGGCGGTATCGGCTTCGCGCAGCAGGTCCTGCACGGTATGGGCTGGACGAATCGGCAAGGCCACGCCGATACTGCCCGACGACTGATAGATCTGGCCATCGATCTCGATCGGCTCGG
This sequence comes from Massilia sp. YIM B02443, assembly GCF_030411955.1. Taxonomy (GTDB): domain Bacteria; phylum Pseudomonadota; class Gammaproteobacteria; order Burkholderiales; family Burkholderiaceae_D; genus Telluria. The sequence continues at coordinate 168,766 of NZ_JASNRA010000008.1, read as the reverse complement.
CGAGCGCGGCGCCCACTTGCTCGGCCATTGCCAGAGCGGGGGCGGTGGCGGCATCGCCCGGCCCGAGGTTTTCGAGCAGCACGACGAATTCGTCGCCGCCGAGGCGCGCCACCGTGTCGCACTGGCGCACGGCGCCGCTCAGGCGCGCCGCCACATGCTTGAGCAGCGCATCGCCGGTGGCGTGGCCGCGGGCGTCGTTGACGCTCTTGAAGTTGTCGAGGTCGATGTACAGCACGGCGCCGTGACCGGCGCCGGCGTTGGCCCTCGCCACCAGCGTATCGAGCCGCTCCATCAGCAGGCGCCGGTTCGGCAGCCCGGTCAGCACGTCGTAGAAGGCCAGCTGGTGGATCGCCTCGGCGGAACGCCGCTGCTCGGTGATGTTGCGGCCTACCACGACCCAGTGGGTGATCGGCCCGCCTTCGCTGGCGAACGGGATCGTTTCGACCTCCACCCAGCACGGCTCGCCGGCCTTCGTGTAGTTCATGAGCTCGGTGCGTATCGGTTCGCAACGCGCCATCGCATCGTCCATGCTCTTGACGGCCTCGGGATCGGTGTCCGGGCCATGCAGCATGCGCATGTTTTTGCCGAGTATCTCGTCCACGCGATAACCGCTGTTGCGCTCGAACGAGGCATTGGCGAAGATGATCGGCTGCGTGCTGTCTTCGGTTACTTTGACGATCAGCACCATATCGTTCAGGTTGGCCAGCGCAGCCGAGGTCAGCCGCAATTCGCTGTTCAGCGCGTGCAGCCTGTCGCGTTTTTCTTCCAGCGATCCGGCGAAACGGCGCACATCGTTCAACGACCCCGACAGTCCTTTCAGCAGCGTGCCGCAGGTGTACGTGATGAAGCCGCCCACGCAAACGAAATTCAGCGTGAAGATGCCGACGCCAAACAGCGAATCCTGGGCGAAATCGGCGACCCTCAGGTCGCTATGCCCGGTCAGGCCGAGCACCAGCATGCTGAGTGCGCAAATGCTCAGTACGCCGAAAGCCGGGCGCATGCCGAGCAGAATCACGGTCATCACCGGCAGAGCCATCAGATAGCACAGGCCGAGCGTGCCGACGGTGATCATCGAACCGACCGCGACGCCGAACAGCATCGCCAGGTAGTTCCAGACACGCAGCCGGTAAGACAAACGGTCGAGGCGCCAGATGGCCATGATCCACGCAAGCGCCAGCCCATCCATCAGCGCTACTTCGGGAGACCCGTGGTGGATGGCCAACGCCGCGCTCGGCACCGCCGCGACAAGGGCCACGACGGGCACGATCGACATCAGCGAAGTAAAAATGCGAAATCGCCATTGGCAGATGTCGTCGAAGTGAACCATAATGTTTTCCAAACCCAAACAGATGCAACGTTGGCAATTTTTATTGCGCAAGTGAAATATAGTAGCATTGCATTGCAGGAACTCTTGTACGCCGGAGTACCGTCTGTATGTAGGCGTGATCTGGCATGACCCTGTCGAGTCGCTGATGTGCGGGTCGCGCTTCCCGGACGGGGTATTCGCATCCAGCCGTTCAGCGCGTGGTCGCTGCGACGTTCTACAATACGTGCAGGACGGCGCCGTGCCGTCGTCACGGACACCGATCCGATCTCCAGTGAAACCTGAGGAGTGCGCATGTACAAGACCCTGATCCCGGCCGCAGCGTTATCGAACCACATCGATGATCCGAAATGGGTCGTGGTCGACTGCCGCCATGACCTGATGAACCTCGCGGCCGGCCGCGAAGGCTATGCCATTGGCCACCTGCCCGGTGCGGTGTTCGCCGATATCGAGCACGTGCTGTCGGGCGCCAAACATGGTGCGGACGGGGTGTTCCGTGGGCGCCATCCCTTGCCTGAAAAAGAGGCGCTGGCCGAGGCGCTGCGTGCGTTCGGGATCGATGACGATTCTCAGGTGGTGGCGTATGACGCGCATGGCGGCATGTTCGCGGCGCGCTTGTGGTGGCTGCTGCGCTGGCTGGGGCATGAGGCGGTGGCGGTGCTCGATGGCGGGATGGCGGCGTGGCAGGCGGCCGGGCAGGCGTTGACGACCGAGGCGCCGGTCAAGCCGCGCGGCGCGTTCAGCGTGCGGGCGCCGTTCGTGCCGACCGTGACCGTTTCCGAGGTGATGGACAACCTGGAGCATGGGCAGCGCATCGTCATCGACGCGCGCGCGGCCGATCGCTTCCGCGGCGAGAACGAGACCATCGATCCGGTCGGCGGGCATATTCCGGGGGCGAAGAACCGCTTCTTCAAGGATAACCTGCAGGCGGATGGGCGGTTCAAGCCGGGCGAGCAGCTGCGTGAGGAGTTCGGGGCCCTGGTAGACGATCCGGCGCGGGCGATCATGCAGTGCGGGTCGGGGGTGACGGCTTGCCACAATCTGCTGGCGCTGGAAGTGGCCGGGATGCCGGGGGCGGCGCTGTATCCGGGGTCGTGGAGCGAGTGGGTTGGCGATCCGTCGCGGCCGGTCGCCAAAAACTGAATTGGTTTGCCGGCGCGGTCAAGCACGCAGCCTTTGAAGGCGCGCTGGACCAAGGCTTTACATGACTTTCACTTCGACCGGCGACGCCTGACGGCCCAGACAATCGACATCAGGATTGCGAAATACAGAGCGATGTCGGCGGTCAAGGCCCATGGGTGCAGATTGTCCTCGAAAAACGCGAGCTGTCGCTGTACGGAGATGCCTGGCGCATCAACCAGATACGGAACCGGAAAGCCGCCCTTCAATGCGGGCTTATAGCAGGGATCCATGCCAGCGGGTCCGCAAACGTTCCCGTATTGGATGAGATCAGGACCGATACGCTCTATACGCACCGACAAGAGGGTCAACGTGATCGCAGCGATGAGGACCAGCACCATGCGGCCCAGTGTCGATAAGGTGTTTTTCATGGCGCTTGATGCACGCTTTCATGGATTGGTCGATGTACGCTTCCGGCCGGTTGCTGTCAGTCGAGTGTACGACAGCGTTCGACCCGGGCTCTTATCAGCTACAAGGAAGGTCTGCGCGTCTTCGACAAGCCTTGGCCTACTGACCCTCTTGGCGTACGAAACGGCCGGTCGCTAAAGGCCGACTTGCGCTGCCGACAAATCGGGCGACTCCATCACTTCGCACCAGACGGAAAATCCGCCGGAACTGCCAGTTGTTCAAGCAGTTCCTCGACGATGGCTCGACCTTTCAAGGCTTGTCTCCACCGTTCTGGAATGGCTTGCTCGCCATAGAATATGCCTGCCAGACCGCCGGCGATGCAGGCCGTGGTATCTGTATCGTTGCCGAGAGCGATCGCTTCGCGAACGCAATCCTCATAGTTATCCGTCGCAAGCACGCATCGTATCGCCGACCAAAGACTGTCGACGACATACCCGGACCCCATTGACGGGTCCAGGCGGCCGTCCAGGATAATGCCAAGCTCCGTTTTCTCTGCCGGGTTGAGGGCTTCCTCGAGAGTATCTTGCGCATAATCGAGTGCGTCGACGGGCCCTTTACCTTCGACCATCTGCCATGCCATCAGCGAATAAAGGGCGCAAGCCAGTTGTGAACGTAGATGAGCATGTGTTGGCAGACTTTGGCGCCTGGCGCGGTCGATGATATTCGTCGCGGTCGATGGCGATATGAATGCGCATGGAAGCGTCCGCATCAGTGAACCATTGCCATTGTTCCAATCGTCGAACGGACTGCACGTAAGTGGATTACCGTGCAATGCGTAAATCCGAAGCGCCTGCATTGTCTGGTTACCGATATCGAAAACTCTTCCGTCTGGCGTCATGGAGCCATTGCGGTACCAGTCCAACAAGCCATCGGTGAATCGCCGAAGGTCGAGCGATTCGCACTCGACAAGAGACTTCAATAGCGTCAGCGCTTGCGCGCCATCGTCACTCCAGGTCCCTTCAGGGACGCCGCTATGCGCCCGGGCAAAGCTGCTCGGCGGAGACATGTCGATCAGGTGTCGTTCAGGGATGCTTGCTGGCGGCGAAAATTCATAAGGCACCCCCAGGGCATCCCCGACCAGCAAACCGTAAACTCCACCGCGGATTCGATCCAATTTCGCATGCATGACGAAGCCCAATCACAAACAGGTCTGGCAGATGGTTTTACTCTGAATTGTCGCGGTCGGGTTGTCGATAGCCCGGCTTCATGCGGCCGATTCGCTGTGAACGATAAATGCCTGCGTGGCCTGAGAACAGATAGCTGACCACGCATGCCATCATCGCATACACGCCGATTTCGGCCCCAAACAATTCCATCGCCATCAGCGTCGACGCCAGCGGCACATTGGCTGCCCCCGCGAACACCGCCACGAAGCCAATCCCCGCCAGCAGCGCGAACGGCATGTGCAGCAGCGGCGCCAGCGCATTGCCCAGCGTGGCGCCGATGTAGAACAGCGGCGTCACCTCCCCACCCTTGAAACCGGTCCCCAGCGACAGCACCGTGAGCGCCATCTTGGCCAGCCAGTCATACCACGCAACCGGCTGCTGGAACGATTCCACGATCACCGGGATGCCCAGGCCGATGTAGCGCTCGGTGCCGATCAGCCAGACCGCGACGGCGACGATCAGGCCGCCCACGAACGGCCGCAGCGGTGCGTACGCAATGCGGGCACGCATCCAGCAGCCCAGCGCATGGGTCGATGCGGCAAACGCACGCCCGACCAGGCCGAACACGGCGCCGGCCAGCATCATGGCGCCGACGCCCCATGCCGACAGCGGCGGGATCGCGTCCAGCGGATAGTGGGTGTGGCGCACGCCCCACCACAGGCCGACCGCATCGGCCGTCACCGCCGCCACGAGACACGGCAGGATGGCGTCGTGACGCAGGCGGCCGATGACCAGCACCTCGATGGCGAATACGGCGCCGGCCAGCGGCGTGCCGAATACCGAGGCGAAGCCGGCGGCGATGCCGGCCATCAGGACGATGCGGCGGTCTTCCAGGCCGAGCTTGAAGCGGTGCGTAATTTGATCGGCCAGGGCGCCGCCCATTTGGACGGCGGTGCCTTCACGGCCGACCGAGGCGCCGAACAGGTGAGAGATGACGGTGCCGCCCAGGACCAGCGGCGCCATGCGCAGCGGGATGGTCTGTTTCGGGTCGTGGATCTCGTCGATCAGGAGGTTGTTGCCGAATTCGGCGCGGCCGGCGAAACGCAGGTAGATCCAGCCGACCGCGAAGCCGGCGATGGGCAGGAGCCAGATCAGCCAGGGGTGGGCGCTGCGGGTGCCGGTGGCCCAGTCGAGGGCGAAGAGGAAGAAGGCGGAGGCGGTGCCGGCGAGCACGGCGACGGCGAGCGAGAGGGGGAGCCATTTGGCTACGTGTCTCAGAAGCGCGATCAGTTCGGAGGGTTCTCGACGGTTCATGCCACGTTCTACATTATTGGCTGTTCACAGGACTTAGGGGGCGTAATGCCATTGGCATTACGCCCCCAAGTTCGCATCGCAGCCGCTAACGCAAACAGCACTGCGTACGACCGTTTAAAACGCGTGCAACGCCACCACCGCCGCCACGCCCAACGCGATCAACAGCACCTGCGGCACCGACTCCTTCACCGTCGAGCGCCGCTGCATCTGCGGCATCAGATCGCTCACCGCAATATAAATGAACCCCGACGACGCAAACACCAACACGTACGGAATCAGACCGCTCGCCCGATCCAGCGTGTAGTAGCCAAGCAGACCGCCCACCACCGCCATCAGGCTGCACAACAGATTGAACACATACGCCCGCAAGCGCGAGAACCCGGCATTGAGCAGCACGATGAAGTCCCCGATCTCCTGCGGAATCTCGTGCGCCACGATCGCCAGGGCGGTGACGATGCCCAGCTCCGGGTCGGCCAGGAACGCCGCCGCGATCAGGATGCCGTCGGTGAAGTTGTGCATGCCGTCGCCGAGCAGGATCATCCAGCCCGACTTGCCCGCCTCGCGCGCGTCGTGGCCATGCGCGTGGTGATGACCGTCGCCCTCGTGGTGGTGCGAGTGGCGCAGCAGCGCCACCTTCTCGAGCAGGAAAAACGCCAGCAGGCCGCCCAGCAGCGTGGCGAACAGGCTGTGGGTGTCGGCGCCCGAGTCGAATGCTTCCGGCAGCGCGTGCAGCAGCGAGGTCGCCAGCATGATGCCGACCGACAGGCTGACCATCTTCTCCACCGCCTTGGACAGCAGCGTAAACGAGAAGAAGGCAGCCCCGGAGATGCTGACGACGCCGGCGATGACGGTCGCCAGGAGGATGGAGCCCAGTGTCGGGTCTAAAAGCGGAGCGATTTCGAAGCCTCTTGTTCTTTACTTGCGACGAGCCGCAAAACCGGACATTGTACCGTCCCGCGCCTGCGGCCGTGCAAGCCGTGCGGGCCTCACGCCACGCCGTGCTGGCGGAACCAGGCCAGCGCGCGGTTCCAGCCGTCCTTGGCATCGGCCGCGTTGAAGCTCGGACGGTAGTCGGCGTGGAAGGCGTGGCCCGAATTCGGGTACACGTGGATGCTCGAGCGGCTGTTGCCCTTGTCCAGCGCGGCGCGCATGCGCTCGACCGATTCCAGCGGAATGCCGGTGTCCTTGCCGCCGTACAGGCCGAGCACCGGCACCTTCAGGTTCTGCGCCACGTCGATCGGGTGCTTGGGCGAATTCGGCGTCGCCTCGCCCACCAGCCGGCCGTACCAAGCCACGCCGGCCTTCACGTTCAGGTTGTGCGCCGCGTACAGCCAGGTGATGCGCCCGCCCCAGCAGAAACCGGTGATGCCCAGCTTCTCGGTATTGCCGCCGCGCTGCTTGGCCCAGGCCACCACGGTGTCGAGGTCGGACATCACCTGCGCATCCGGGGTTTTGGAAATGATGTCCTTCATCAGGTCGGCGATGTTCGCCACCTTGGTCGGGTCGCCCTGGCGCACGAACAGGTCCGGCGCGATCGCCATATAGCCCTGCTTGGCGAAGCGGCGCGCCACGTCCTTGATGTGCTCGTGCACGCCGAAGATCTCGGAGATCACCAGGATCACCGGCACGTCCGTCTTGCCGCGCGGCTGGGCGCGGTACACCGGCACGTCCTGGCCGTTGATGACCAGGATGCTGTCGGCTGCGTCCAGGCCGTCGGTATCGGTCTGGATCATCGTTTGCGCCGCCACCGGCAGCGCCGCCGCGGCGAAGCCGGCGCCGGCCGCCACTTTCAGGAAGTCGCGGCGCTTGGGGCCGTCGGTGTAGGCGCTCGCGCCGAGCAGGCTGCTCGCGTCGTTGACGAGATCTTTCATGGTCATCCCCTTATCAATGTTGAACACGGTGTTGAACAGGCTTGCCAGTTTAGCATCGGGACTGATAAGCCATGCGCAGCGCACGGATGAGTAAAAAACAATTGAATTATCAATAATGAATGGTGTGGTGCGTCATTACAACGCTATACTTTTTTTTCGTTTATTTTTAAGCCTAAAGGATAGATACTTTCTTTGCGGAATTTCCCGTTTCAACGGATCAACGATATGCTGTTAACCAACTTACGCATCGGCTCCCGTCTGGCTTTCGGTTTCGCCCTCATTCTCGTTCTCGCGCTGGCCGGCACCGCCACGGCGCTGTACAACACCCACACCAGCGCAGCTGCCACCAAGGAAATGATGGACAAGCCGCTGACCAAGGAACGCCTGGTTTCGGACTGGTACGTGCTGACCTATTCCGCCATCGCGCGCACCTCGCTGATCTCGCGCAGCACCGATAGCACCCTCGCCACCGTGTTCGCCAAGCCGATCGCCGACAGTGTGACCGACACCACCGCCATCCTCAAGAAGGTGGAGGTTTTGCTGGATTCGCCGGAAGAAAAAGAAACCCTGCAGACCATTCTTACGCTGCGCAAGAAGTACCAGGATGGCAAGGTCGCGGTGATGGATGCGCGCAAGGCCGGCGACGGCCCCGGCGCCGAGCGCCAGTATGACGAAGTGTTCGCCCCGGCCGCGGCAGCCTACGGCGCCAAGGTCCAGAGCCTGCTGCACCTGCAGCGCAAGGCCATCGACGATACGGCGCACAAGATCGAGGCCGCCAATGCGCGCAGCACGCGCCTGGTGATCCTGCTCGGCGTGCTGACCGTGGCGCTCGGTTCGGTGTGCGCCTTCCTGATCACGCGCAGCATCATCGCGCCGCTCGGTTCCGCCGTGGCGGTGGCCGAAACGGTCGCCGCGGGCAACCTGGGCAACCACTTCGGCGACTACCCGCGCGACGAAGTGGGCGACCTGATGCGCGCCCTGCACAGCATGAACGATGCGCTGGTGACGGTGGTCGCGCAAGTCCAGCACGGCACCACCGCGATCTCCACCGCCTCCACCGAGATCGCCGCCGGCAACCTGGACCTGTCGGCGCGCACCGAGCAGCAGGCCAGCTCGCTCGAAGAAACCGCCGCCTCGATCGAGGAACTGACCTCCACCGTGCGCCAGAACGCGGACAACGCGCTGCAGGCCAACGGCCTGGCCAGGACCGCATCCGAAGTGGCCGAGCGCGGCGGCGCCATCGTCGGCCAGGTGGTCGACACCATGGGCTCGATCGACGCCTCGGCGCGCAAGATCGCCGACATCACCGGCNCCGAAGTGGCCGAGCGCGGCGGCGCCATCGTCGGCCAGGTGGTCGACACCATGGGCTCGATCGACGCCTCGGCGCGCAAGATCGCCGACATCACCGGCGTGATCGACGGCATCGCCTTCCAGACCAATATCCTGGCGCTGAACGCGGCGGTGGAAGCGGCGCGCGCCGGCGAACAGGGACGCGGCTTCGCCGTGGTGGCGGCCGAGGTGCGCAACCTGGCGCAACGCTCGGCCAGCGCGGCCAAGGAAATCAAGACCCTGATCGGCGACTCGATGACCCAGGTGAATGCCGGGACCACGCTGGTGCAGCAGGCCGGCGCCACCATGGGCGACGTGGTGTCGAGCGTGGCACGCGTCACCGACATGATGGCCGAGATTACCAGCGCCAGCCAGGAGCAGCGCGCCGGCATCGACCAGGTGAACGTGGCCGTGACCCAGATGGACCAGATGACGCAGCAGAACGCGGCGCTGGTGGAGCAGGCCGCCGCGGCGGCGGCCAGCATGCAGGAACAGGCGGCGCGCCTGGCGCAGGTGGCGGCGGCGTTCAAGCTGGCCGACGCCGGCGCCTCCGGTTCAACGGCGCGGCCGGCGCTGGCGAAACGCGTGGCGCCGGCGCTGGCTGCGGCCTGACGATGGCCGTCCGGGCGGCGATTCACGCTCGTTCAGGCAGAGGCAGGGGAATGTGCGCGGCGACGGACGGCTGCTCGCCTCAATCGCTGCCTGCATCGAGCCTGGCCAGCCTGCCTTCCTTCACGCGGTACCAGGGACGCGGCGCCGCGCGCCCAGCCCGCCGTAGTATCGTGCCCACGACCAGCGGCGGCGCAGCCATCAGCAGCGTCATCAGCAGCGCCGCAAGCGGGGGCGCTCGGAAAAAGAGCACGACGCCGGGCAGGTACACCAGCGCGATCAGCGCCGCGATGACGTACAGGGCGGTGCCGACGATGACGCACAGTCGTGCGAAGAAATGGCTCATGCGCCCATCTTAATCCGGCGCCGCGATCGGCGCCATGCCCCTGTCCGCTCGCAAGCCGCCTGCGCTGCGCTCACGCGCCGGCGAGGGTATATCCGCCATCCACCATCAGGCTCTGCCCCGTGACGAAACGCGCTTCGTCGCAAGAGAGCCACACCGCGACGTCGCCGACATCGGCCGGCTGGCCGGCGCGACCCAGCGGCGTGACGGCGGCAAAGCGCGCCAGCGCCTGCTCGTCGCCCAGGCGGTAGAACATCGGCGTGTCGATGACGCCCGGGTAGACGTTGTTGATGCGGATGCCTTCCGGACCCGCCTCCAGCGCCACCGACTGCATCATGGCGTCGATGCCGGCTTTGCTGGCGGCGTAGGCCGACGCTCCCGCCACCGGCCTCCTGGCCAGCCAGGACGAAGTGTTGACGATGGCCCCGCCCTGCCCGCCCGCGCGCATCGCCGCGACTTAGTATTTGAGGCACAGCCGGGCGCCTTTCAGGTTGGTGGCCACCACGGCATCGAAGTCTGCTTCGTCCAACTCGCCGATCGGTGCGAACTTGCCTTCGACGCCAGCGTTGTTGAAGGCGATGTCGAGGCGGCCGTGGCGGCATCCGCCTTGGCGAAAGCCTGGACCAGGACATGGTCGCGGTGCGCGTGACTGACCGGTTGCGCTCGATCGTGGTCGGTTCGCCCGCCTATTTCGCCAGCAACCCAGCGCCGCTCGTCACGCCCGAAGACCTGCACGCACACGCCTGCATCGGCTACCGCGCCAGCGGCAGCCGCACGCTGTACAAATGGGAATTCGAGCGCGACGCGCGCGTGCTCAATATCGCGACAAGCGGGCCGCTGGTGCTCGACAACCACGACCTGCTGGTCAAGGCGGCGCTGGCCGGCGCCGGGCTGGCGTACGTGATCGAAGCGGCGGTGACGGAGCACCTGGCGGCCGGACGCCTGGTGCGCGTGCTGGACGACTGGTGCGCGCCGTTCGACGGCTTCTTCCTGTACTACCCGAGCGCGCGCCAGATGTCGCCGGCGCTGCGCGCGCTGTGCGGCTGGCGCCGCAAGGCAGCACCTAGACAGCGCCAAGGAACGGCGGGCGCTCAGTGCCCGGGCGCGAGCACGCCCCCCTCCTTGTCGTGCACGGCGAAGCGGTCGATCATCATGGCGCTGGCTTCGTTCAGGCCATGCACCTCGACCGTCGCGCCGGCGCGGCGCAGCTTGAACACCACTTTGTCCAGGGCGCCGACCGCGGTGATGTCCCAGAAGTGGGCGTGGCTGACATCGATGTGCACGTGCTGCGGCACGCCGCCGTAGTCGAACGCGTGGAACAACTGGTCGGCCGAGGCAAAGAATACCTGGCCGGCGACCCGGTAGCGGCGCACGCGGCCGTCCTCCCCGTCGTGCACGCTTACCGACAGCATGCGGCCGACCTTCTGGGCGAAGAACACGCCCGACAGCAGCACCCCGGTGAGCACGCCCTTGGCCAGGTCGTGGGTGGCGACCGTAACGACGACGGTGGCCAGCATCACCACGCTCGAGCTGACCGGATTGGCGCGCAGGTCGCGCAGCGAAGTCCAGCTGAAGGTGCCGATCGACACCATGATCATGACCGCCACCAGTGCAGCCATCGGGATGCGCTGCACCCATTCGCCCAAGAACACCACCAGTACCAGCAGCACCACACCGGACGTCAGCGTCGACAGGCGTCCTTGCCCTCCCGACTTCACGCTGATCACGGACTGGCCGATCATCGCGCAGCCCGCCATGCCGCCGATGAAACCGGTGGCGATGTTGGCCAGGCCCTGGCCGACGCATTCGCGGTTCTTGTCGCTGGGAGTATCGGTCAGGTCGTCGACGATGGTGGCCGTCATCAGCGATTCGAGCAGGCCGACGACCATCAGCGTGACCGAATACGGCAGGATCGTCGCCAGGGTGTCGAGGTTGAACGGCACGTCGGGCAGCAGGAACGACGGCAGGCTGTCCGGCAGTTGGCCCATGTCGCCCACGGTGCGCACGTCCAGCCCGAGCGCGATCGACGCCGCGGTCAGCACCACGATCGCCACCAGCGGCGAAGGCACGGCGCGCGTCAGGCGCGGCAGGCCGTAGATGATGGCCAGGCCGGCCGCGGTGATCGCATACACGTGCCACGTCACGCCCGTCAGTTCCGGCAGCTGGGCCAGGAAGATCAGGATCGCCAGCGCATTGACGAAGCCCGTGACCACCGAGCGCGAGACAAAGCGCATCAGTCGGCCCAGGCCGACCCAGCCCGCGGCAACCTGCAGCACGCCGGCCAGGATGGTGGCGGCCAGCAGGTAGTCCAGGCCGTGCTCCTTGACCAGACTGACCATGACCAGCGCCATCGCGCCGGTGGCGGCCGAGATCATGCCCGGCCGGCCGCCGACGAAGGCGATCAGCGTGGCGATGGAAAACGAGGCGTACAGGCCGACCTTGGGGTCGACGCCGGCGATGATGGAAAAGGCGATGGCTTCCGGGATCAGGGCCAGCGCGACCACCAGGCCCGCCAGCAGATCGTTGCGGATATTCGAGAGCCACTCCTGGCGAATTGTTTGTAGAGACATAGGGGTCCTTCCCGGCCCGGATCCGGCGATCGACGGGCAGAATGCAAATGGATGAGCGATCCGGGCGGCGCCAGGCGGCGCTGCCGGCGACGAGCCGACGCAAGAAAGCCGGTGTCGCATCGACGACATCCAGCCATGATGGTCAGCGGGGAACGGGAAGGATCAGGGCGGGGTAACCGAGCAAAAATACCCGCGAGGCAGTTCGGAGCCAGGGAAAGATACCGCTTCCAGGATGTTCTGGACAAAGCGCGCCCATTCCACGCTGACGGGAGCGTGAACTGGTGGCTGGCACATTGGGCGCGGTGCGATCATGGCCGGTATTTTGCAGTGCAACAAGGCGCTGCGTCAAGGCGCCAGTGTCGCGCCTTCAGGTATCGCGAAGCCATGACACGCCTCTCAGGCCGTTTTCTTCTTGCGCGACCAGGCAAGCGAACCGAGACCGCACACGATGCCGACGGCAAGCGCGCGCCCCCACTCGGGTTGCTGCGCACTACTGAGCAAGCCTGTATAGATCAGGGTGCCTGTCGCGGTGCCGAGCGCCGTGCTCAAAAAATGTTTCATGTCCCTGCTCCATCCTTATCAACCAAAATGATATCAATGCCGCCGCTGAGCATGTTCGCGCACGACCGGGTAGGCGTCCAATAGCGCGCGCAGCGCGTTCGCATTGCCTTCCGGCGGCCAGCCCCTCACTTCATCGACCACGCGCCCGTTCTTCAACAGGAAGAACATCGGGACGCTGCGCACGTTGACGCTGGCCCATTCGCGATGGCTGAACGGGATATGCATGGGCAGCGCCGGATTGGCCGCGTTCCAGTCGGCGACAAGTCCGAACGGGATCGGCGCTGCGGGCGGGACGGTGATAGTCAGCCCGGCCTGCTGCAGTCGCGCGCGCAGGGCGGCATCGTTGCGTAGCGCCTCCAGCGCGCGGCGCGAAGGCTGGCAGTGCACGTCGACCACCATCACCAGTTCGGTGCCGGCGGCGACTGGCAGATCCTTGCGCGTGAGCGTGTGGCTGGCGCGGTCGTAGTCGAACACGCTGCAGCCGGCGAATGCGGCGCCCAGCGTATCGACCACCTGCGGCACCGCGTTCGGGGCCAGGTGCGAATGGGGGGCGATGAAGGCGCGCGCCTGCCCGAACTCGCGCGCCGCGATCAGGGCGTGCAACACCGTATCATCGAGCGTGCGGCGGGTATCGACGCCACGCCGCGCGAGTTCGCGGTGCACGCGCAGCAGGTGCGCGAACGCCGGCGAGCCGGGATTGACCAGATTGGTGAACGCGGCGGCGTTGAACAGCAGCAGCAAGTCGCCCGGCGGCTGCGCGCGCAGGCGCTGTTCGCGCATCCTGTCGCCGAACAGGGCCAGGTAAGTATCGATGGATTTGTCCGAGGCCAGCGTTGTAGCGCTTGCAGATTGCGGCGATGGATCGGCGGACCTGAGCGCGTTCTCCAGCTGCCGCCAGTCGCGCGCGACGGCATCGGAAGGCGGCATGCGCAGCGGCGCGCCGACCAGCTGGCGCTCGAGCATGGGGAAGTACGCTTCGCTGTCGAGAAAGACCAGCACGGCGCGCAATTCTTCGCGGTTCAGCTCACGCACCAGGATCCCGCTCGGCAGGCTGGGCAAGCCATCCTCGCGGAACGACGCGGACAGCATCTCGGTGACGACCTGTTTGCCATAGGGCGTCAGCGCATCGAGCGGGGTTGCACGATTTGAAGCGAGCAGCGCCTGCCACTGCGCCTGGGTGCGCACGACGAGTGGTTGGGACACCACTGGGGCGGCCATGGCCTGGGCACAGCCGATGACTGCGCACATGAACAAGACCCGCAGCTGCATTGAATCGAGCACTCTGGTTTCCGATCGAGGATGACCGGGAAAGAGTAGCAGACGCGGTCGAGGGAGTTATGCGCGCATTGTCACCATGATGGGTGCAGCCTCAGTGCGCCTCTTCCCAGTTCTTGCCCACGCCGGTCTCCGCCAGCAGCGGCACGTTCAGCCTGGCCACGCCCGCCATCAGTTCCGGCAGCTTGACGCGCACCAGTTCCAGTTCGGCGTCCGGCACTTCGAGCACCAGTTCGTCGTGCACCTGCATGATCATGCGCGTGCCCAGCTTTTCGCTCTCGATCCAGCCCTGCACCGCGATCATCGCCAGCTTGATCAGGTCCGCCGCCGTGCCCTGCATCGGCGCATTGATCGCGGCGCGCTCGGCGCCGGCGCGGCGCGGGCCGTTCGGGGAATTGATCTCGGGCAGCCACAGGCGGCGGCCGAACACGGTCTCGACGTAGCCGCGCGCCTTGGCTTGCAGGCGCGTCTCGTCCATGTATTGTTTGACGCCCGAGAAGCGCGCGAAGTAGCGCTCGATGTAGTTGCTGGCGGCGCCGCGCTCGATGCCCAGGTTCTGGGCCAGGCCGAAGGCGCTCATGCCGTAGATCAGGCCGAAGTTGATCACCTTGGCGTAGCGCCGCTGCTCGCTCTGCACTTCGTCGCCCGGGATGCCGAAAATTTCGGCGGCGGTGGCGCGGTGGATGTCCTCGCCCTCGGCGAAGGCTTTCAGCATCGCGGCGTCGCCCGAGATGTGCGCCATGATGCGCAGCTCGATCTGCGAGTAGTCGGCAGAGACGATCATGCTGCCCGGCGGCGCGATGAAGGCTTCGCGGATGCGGCGCCCTTCGGCGTTGCGCACCGGGATGTTCTGCAGGTTCGGCTCGTTCGACGACAGGCGGCCGGTGATCGCCACCGCCTGCGCATAATTGGTGTGCACGCGGCCGGTGTTCGGGTTGACCATCTTCGGCAGCTTGTCGGTGTAGGTCGACTTCAGCTTGGACATGCCGCGGTGCTCGAGCAGGAGTTTCGGCAGCGGATAGTCTTCGGCCAGCTTCTGCAACACCTCTTCGTCGGTGGACGGCGCGCCGGTGGCGGTCTTCTTGATCACCGGGAGACCCAGCTTGGTGAAGAAGATCTCGCCGATCTGCTTGGGCGAGCCGAGGTTGAACGGGCCGCCGGCCGCTTCATAGGCCTGCTGTTCCAGCTCCATCATGCGCTTGCCCAGTTCTCCCGACTGCACGTCCAGCAGCGCGCTGTCGATCAGGACGCCGTTGCGCTCGATCTTGTGCAGCACTTCCATGGTCGGCATCTCGATCTCGCGGTAGATGCGCGTCAGGCCCGCGTTTTCTTCGACGTGCGGCAGCATGGTCTGGTGCAGGCGCAGGGTGATGTCGGAGTCTTCGCCCGCGTATTCGGTGGCGCGCGCCAGTTCGACCTGGTCGAAGCAGATCTGCTTGGCGCCCTTGCCGCACACGTCGACGTAGGGAATCGTGGTGTAGCCCAGGTGGCGCATCGCCATCGTGTCCATGTCGTGCGGCTTGTGCGACTCGAACACGTACGACTGCAGCAGCGTGTCGTGCACGATGCCTTTCAGGGTCACGCCATGGTTGGCGAAGATGTGCATGTCGTACTTCAGGTTCTGGCCCAGCTTCGGCTTGGCCGGGTTTTCCAGCCATGGCCGCATTTTCTCCAGCACGTGCTCGCGCGAGAGTTGATCGGGCGCGCCGGCGTAGCGGTGCGCCACCGGGATGTAGGCGCCCTTGCCCGCTTCCACCGACAGCGAGATGCCGACCATTTCGGCCGTCATCGGGTCGAGCGAGGTGGTTTCGGTGTCGACCGAGGTCAGTGGCGCGGCGTCGATCAGCGCCAGCCATCTGTCCAGCTGTTCGTCGGTGAGGATGGTCTCGTATTCGCCCTTGATGACCGGCATGCCGGCCAGCGTGCCCTGCGCACCTTCGGGGGAATTCAATGGGCCGCCACCCGGCGCGCTGCCGGCGGCCGGACGCACGCTGCCGTCGTTCGGGCGGGCGCCGCCCAGGTCGCGCAGCATGGTCTTGAAGCCGTAGCGCTGGAAGAAGTCGCGCAGGCCTTCGGCGTCCTCGGGACGGCCGACCAGGGTTTCCTCGAACGAGACCACGTGCTTGACCAGGTCGCAGTCGGTCTTCACGGTGATCAGTTCGCGGCCCTTGGGCAGCCACTCCAGCGCCGCCTGCAGGTTGGCGCCGACGGCGCCGCCGATGCTGGCCGCATTCTCGATCACGCCATCGAGCGAGCCGTGCAGGCTGAGCCACTTGACCGCGGTCTTGGGGCCGCACTTGGCCACGCCCGGCACGTTGTCGACGGTGTCGCCGACCAGGGTCAGGTAGTCGATGATGCGGTTTGGCGGCACGCCGAACTTGGCCAGCACGCCGGCTTCATCCATGCGCTCGTTGGTCATGGTATTGATCAGCATGACCTTGTCGTTGACCAGCTGCGCCAGATCCTTGTCGCCGGTCGAGACCACGGTCTTCATGCCGCGCTGGGTGGCCTGCACCGCCAGGGTGCCGATCACGTCGTCGGCTTCGACGCCTTCGACCATCAGGATCGGCCAGCCCATCAGGCGCACCACTTCGTGGATCGGTTCGATCTGCTTGCCCAGGTCTTCCGGCATCGACGCGCGCGTGGCCTTGTATTCGGGATACAGGTCGTCGCGGAAGGTCTTGCCCTTGGCGTCGAACACGCAGGCGATGTAGGCGGCCGGGAAGTCGGCGCGCAGGCGGCGCAGCATGTTGACCATGCCGTGCATGGCGCCGGTCGGGAAGCCGTCCGGGCTGCGCAGGTCGGGCAGCGCGTGGAAGGCGCGATAGAGATAACTGGAACCGTCAACGAGCAGCAGGGTATTGTCCATATGGGGCGAATTCAGGGTCGGGCATTGAGGGGCGCGGAGGGTAGCGTCGGAATGCAACGCCGGGTGGCGGAAACCGCGCGCCGGAGTAGCCATCATTATCGCAGAATCCGGATGAGGGGAAGCACGTCAGGGCCGCGGCCCGATCCCCGTTTTCGGCGCAGGCGCCCGGCCAACTCATTTCACAGGTCAGCTGCGCTGTTTGCTACAATGGACTAAACGACATTAGGTGATTAACATGCTGCGCACGACTCCCCGCCTCGCCCTCCTGACACTGTGCCTGTTTGCCCATGCCGGCTTCGCCGCGGCCCAGCAGACGGCGACGCAACAGCAGACGCCGACGCAGCGCGCGCAGCCGGCTGCAGCGGCAACTCAGCCGCAAGCCCGGCCGGCGCAGCAACAGGGGCGTTCGCTGCAGGAACCGCCGCAGCTCGAGCGCATCGAGCCGGGCAGCGACGTGCCGGCCACCACCATCGAGCCGCGTCCGCGCACCCGCATCACCGAAAAGCGCGCCAACGACGGCCAGGTCACCGAAGTCGAAGTGCAGAGCGGCCCGAGCCGCTACATCATGAAACCCAACGTTGCGGCCGGGAATGCCCAGCCGGGCGACGCCCAGAGCAGCGGCATCCGCGCCCCGCAATGGCAGGTCATGGAATTTGATTTCGGCAATCCCAAGAAACAGGAAGCCGCGGAAACGGTCAACCCGGCCCCGGCGCGTCCGGGCGTGCCGGGCCGCGCCGACGCGCCGCCGCCGCCGGCGCTGGAGCCAACCACCAAACAATGAGCGTGCCGCCGCGCCTGCCCCCACGGCGCGCGGCGCACCCGATCCCAACACCTTTTTTGCTAGCACATGGCAGTTTTTACCGCGGTCTCGCTGGATGACCTTCACCAGTGGATCAAGCAGTTCCCGCTCGGCCAGGCCGTCGGGCTCGAAGGCATTTCCTCCGGCATCGACAACAGCAATTTTTTCCTGACAACTGAGACCGGCCAGTATGTACTGACCATCTTCGAAAACTTGCGCTTCGAGCAGCTGCCGTTCTACGTCGGCCTGATGGCGCACCTGGCCGCGCGCGGCATCCCGGTGCCGGCGCCGGTCGCCAACCGGGATGGCGAACTGGTGGTGCTGCTGCACGGCAAGCCGGCCATCATCGTCAGCCGCCTTAGTGGCGCTTCCCAGCTCGATCCGCAACCGGTGCACTGCGCCGAAGTCGGCTGCATGCTGGCGCGCATGCACCTGGCGGCGCAGGATTTCAGTCTGCAGCAGCCGAACCTGCGCGGCCTCGACTGGTGGGTGGATACCGCGCCTGCCGTGCTGCCGTTCCTGAACCAGGACGAAGCAAGCTTGCTCGTCAGCGAAGTCGCCTTCCAGCGCGATGTCGCCGGCCAGGCAAGCTACGCGCAATTGCCGCGCGGCCCGGTGCACGCCGACCTGTTCCGCAATAACGTGATGTTCGAGGGCGAGCGCCTGAGCGGCTGCTTCGACTTCTATTTCGCCGGCGTCGACACCTGGCTGTACGACGTCGCCGTCACCGTCAACGACTGGTGCATCGACCTGGCGAGCGGCGAGCTCGATCCGGCGCGCGTGCGCGCCCTGCTCGACGCCTACCACGCGGTGCGGCCATTCACGGCGACCGAAGCCGAAGCCTGGCAGCCGCTGCTGCGCGCCGGGGCGCTGCGCTTCTGGCTGTCGCGCCTGTACGACCTGCATCTTCCGCGCGCGGCCGAGCTGCTCACGCCGCACGACCCGACCCATTTCGAACGCATCCTGCGCGAGCGCATCGCCCATCCGGCGCCGCCGCTCCCGTCGTCTGCAACTGCATCTGCTCCTGTATGAACACTCTGCCTGCAATGACCGGCTGGACCTGGCTCAAGGGCGGCGCCCGCCTGTTCCGCCAACAACCGGCGGCGCTCACCACGCTGCTGTTCGCCAATATCCTGTTCAGCATCCTGATCAGCTCGGTGCCGCTGCTGGGCGCGATGATTGCGGTGGTCCTGATCCCATCGTTCTCGATGGCCTTCATGCAGGCCTGCCTGATGATCGACAGCGGCCAGCGCGTGACGCCGGCGGTGGCCCTGACCGGCTTTCGCAAGCCGCTGCTGCCGCAGCTGTGCAAGATCGGGGTGATCTACCTGGGCGTGTCGCTGGTGCTGACCGTGATCGCGCGCTTCGTGATCAGCGAACAGTTCTGGGAGCAGGTCGCGGCCCAGAGCCAGACCGGCACTCCGGCCCAGGTGCAGGGATCGGACATCCTGGCCCTGTTCGTGTTCATCGCGCTGAACGTGCTGACGCTGATCGCGCTGTGCTTCGCACCGCCGCTGACCCACTGGCAGAAGATGCCGCCGTTCAAGGCGGTGTTCTACAGCTTCTTCGCCGTGGTGCGCAGTGCCCGCGTGTTTCTGGTGCTGCTGCTGGCGTGGTTCGGGCTGTTCTTCGCAATCTGCTTCGTGCTGACCATGCTGCTGGGCGGCAGCAGCATCGCGCGGGTGGCGATCATGTGGCTGATCTTCCTGTTCGTACTGTTGCTGCAGTGCTCGATGTATGTGGGATATCGGGAGATTTTCGGCAAGCCGCAGGATGCGGTGGCGTCGGAGGGCAAGGTTAATCTCGATAAGTAGACAAGTAAGTTACCCTAGAGACCGTCATTGCTTCCATTGGTCGCAATGACTTCCCGCGCAGGCGGGAATCCAAGTTTCTACGCGCACCACTTAAGCAGGCCGAAGTGGCAGCGCACAGGACTTGGATTCCCGCCTGCGCGGGAATGACGGTTTTTAGGGTGGCGAATAATTATTTAGCGCCCGATCCGCTCCAGCTTCGCGATCGACAGATCCAGCACCTTCATCCCCGCCGCGCCGAAATTGATCTGCGCGCGCGCCGCGCCCGCCCCGCCTTCGATATTCACGATCACGCCTTCGCCGAACTTGGCGTGCGACACCGACTCGCCCACGCGCCAGCCGCTGCCGCCGCCCGACTTGGCCGTGATCTGCTGCGCGATCTTGTTGTCGCTGCCGCCTTCACGGAATGTGGCGTCGTCCCAGGCCGTGGTCGACTTGCGGCCGGCGAACCAGTTGCCTTGCACGCGCGGCGACAGCCACTTGAGCGACTCTTCCGGCAACTCGTCGAAGAAGCGCGACTTCATGTTGAAGCGGGTCTGGCCGTGCAGCATGCGCTGCTGGGTAAAGCTCATGTACAGGCGGCGCCGCGCGCGCGTGATCGCCACGTACATCAGGCGCCGCTCTTCGTCCACGCCATCGAGTTCGCGCGAGCTGCTTTCGTGCGGGAACAAGCCTTCTTCCAGCCCGGTGATGAACACGGCGTCGAATTCCAGGCCCTTGGCCGAGTGCACCGTCATCAGTTGCAGCGCTTCCTGCCCGGCTTGCGCCTGGGCGTCGCCCGCTTCCAGCGAAGCATGCGACAGGAAGGCCGACAGCGGCGACATCACCGACGGCAGCGGCGCGCCGCCGTCCAGCACCTCGATGCCGTCGGCATCGACCAGCGCTTCGCCGGCCTGCGGCAGGGCCGGCGGTCCGAGATGGGCCGGGGCCTGGGTGCCGAAGCCTTCTTCCTGCACGAACTGGGTCGCGGCGTTGACCATCTGCTCCAGGTTCTCGATGCGGTCGGCGCCTTCCTTTTCGTTGGCGTAGTGGCTCAGCAGCGTACTGCGTTCGAGCACCACGCGCACCAGTTCCGGCAGCGGCAGTTGCTGGGTCTCGAAGCGCGCGCTTTCGATCAGTTTCACGAAACCGCCCAGTGCGCTGCCGGCCTTGCCGCTCATGTAGGGCACCGCCGCGTACAGCGAGATGCCGTAGCTGTCGGCCGCCATCTGCAACTGCTCGATGGTGCGCACGCCGATGCCGCGCGTCGGGAAGTTCACCACGCGCAGGAAAGCCGAATCGTTGTGCGGATTGTCCATCAGCTGCAGGTAGGCGATCGCGTGCTTGACCTCGGCGCGCTGGAAGTAGCGCAGGCCGCCGTACACGGTGTACGGCAGGCCGGCCGCGAACAGCGCGTGCTCGATCACCCGGCTCTGGGCATTCGAGCGGTACAGGATCGCGATTTCATTGCGCGTAAAACCGTCCTTGATCAGGCTCTTTGCCTCTTCGATGATCCACTGCGCTTCTTCCAGGTCGGACGAGGCTTCGTAGACCCGCACCTGCTCGCCCTGGCCGGCGTCGGTGCGCAGGTTCTTGCCCAGGCGCTTGGCGTTGTTCGAGATCAGCACGTTGGCGCTGTCCAGGATGTGGCCGTGCGAGCGGTAGTTCTGCTCCAGCTTGATCAGGTTCTTGACCTGGTAGTCGCGCTCGAAGGCCGACATATTGCCGACGTTGGCGCCGCGGAAGGCGTAGATGCTCTGGTCGTCGTCGCCCACCGCGAAGATGGCGCCGCCTTGCTCGCCCTGCCCCGCCAGCAGCTTCAGCAGGTTGTATTGCAGGTCATTGGTATCCTGGAACTCGTCGACCAGGATGTGGCGGAAGCGCATCTGGTAATGGTGGCGCAGCGGCGCGTTGCGCGCCAGCAGTTCGTACGAGCGCAGCAGCAGCTCGGCGAAGTCGACCACGCCTTCGCGCTGGCATTGCTGGTCGTACAGTTCGTACAGCTCGACCATGCGGCGCTCGATCGGGTCGTGCGCCTCGAGCTGCGACGCGCGCATGCCCTGGTCCTTGGCGTTATTGATGAAATACATCAGGTTCTTGGCCGGATATTTTTCATCGTCGACGTTGTGCGCCTTGAGCATGCGCTTGATCAGCGAGATCTGGTCTTGCGAATCGAGGATCTGGAACGTCTGC
Source organism: Massilia sp. YIM B02443 (assembly GCF_030411955.1). Classification (GTDB taxonomy): domain Bacteria; phylum Pseudomonadota; class Gammaproteobacteria; order Burkholderiales; family Burkholderiaceae_D; genus Telluria. The sequence continues at coordinate 147,226 of NZ_JASNRA010000008.1, read as the reverse complement.
GGCAGCGCGGCGTCGCGGTAGTGGGTGCGCAACAGGCGGTTGCACAGGCCGTGGAAAGTGCCGATCCACATGCCGCGCGTATTCACCGGCAGCATGGCCGACAAACGGGTCAGCATCTCCTTGGCCGCCTTGTTCGTGAACGTCACCGCCATGATGCCGGCGGGCGACACCTGGTTGGTCTGGATCAGCCAGGCAATGCGCGTGGTCAGCACGCGCGTCTTGCCGGAACCGGCGCCGGCCAGGATCAGGGCGCTCTGCGACGGCAGGGTGACGGCGGCGAGCTGTTCGGGATTGAGGTTATGGAGGAGATTCTGCATCCGGCCATTATACCGCCGGGCCTACTGTATGCCCATCCAGTTCCGCCAGCCGTGCCGCGCCGTTACAACGCAGCGTCAGACACAACGATCTCAAGCCGGGTTGTCGGCGAAGTCGGCGCTGCAGGCAACTTCACGCTGCTTCCAGCGCATTCAGGCGCGACTGCAGCGCACGGCCGCCGAGGACAATCTACCCTTCCGTTCGCGTGCGCCGGTATTCGGGCAAGCCATCGCGCAGGTTCATCCAGCTCAGGCGACTGTGCACGAAGGTATGGTCGCGCGGCGGCACTTGTTCCGGATCGTCCAGGCTGGCTGTGGCGATGTCGATCTCGTCCGGCCATTCCTCGTCGAGGAAAGCCAGGCTGGCGCCGCACGACGCACAAAAGCCGCGCAAGGCGTGCGCGCTGGAACGGAACAGCCGGGGCTCGGCGCCGATCCAGCGCAGCTCGTCGCGGCGGACGCTGAACCAGGCCAGCGCCGGCGCGCCCGAGGTCTTGCGGCAGTCGGTGCAATGGCACAAGGTACTGTTGAAAGGTTCGGCCTCAGCTTCGTAGCGCACGGCGCCGCAAAAACATCCTCCCTGCAATTTCATCGTGTTCTCCCCGTCGTCCGATCGTCGTCGATTGCGCTGCGGAATCGCCTGGAACGCCGCACAACGTTGCGCTCAGGCCGCTAATGCTGCGGTGCGGAAATCCCATCCTTTCGCGCGCCGCCCTATTGTCTTTTCGCTTATTTTAATGACAGATTCGCGACAGATCGCGGGGCCCGTCGTATCGAGCACTGATCGAGTCGCACCAACCGCATGCACGGGACGGGCCGGTAGCTTTTCACGCATGCGGCGCGACATCCAACCAAGGAGAACGAATATGCTGAGTCGAGTAATCACCGTGGCCGCACTGGCCTATGGCGGCGTGCTGCTGTCGAAGAAACTCAAAGGAACCCGTGGCTTTGGCGCCAGCTCGTCGATCGTCGAGACGATCGAAGTCAACGTCCCGGTGCGCACCGCCTACAACCAGTTCACCCAGTTCGAAGACTTCCCGCAATTCATGAAGAGCGTGAAGGAAATCCGCCAGCTGGACGACAAGCACCTGCACTGGAAAGCCAACGTGGCCGGTGAAGACAAGGAATGGGATGCCGAGATCACCGAGCAGATCCCCGACAACCGCATCGCATGGCGCAGCGTCACCGGCGTCAAGAACGGCGGCGTGGTCACCTTCCACAAGATCTCGGACACCGTCACCCGCATCGCGCTGCAGATGGACTACGAGCCGGAAGGCGCGCTGGAGTCGATCGGCGACGCCCTGGGCGCGGTGCGCATGGAAGCGCGTTCGAACCTGTCGAACTTCAAGGAACTGCTGGAAAAACGCGGCAGCGAAACCGGCGCCTGGCGCGGCAAGATCGATCAGCACTGATCGACGGGCCTCGGCCTTCGGCCATCTACAGTGCGGCGCTGGCGCGGCGCCATGAATGGTCAAACCAGGTCAAAGAGCTACATGCCGTGAGGCTGTAGCTCTTTGACCTTACGTGGGACCAGGATTGCTGGCTGTCTGATCGGCAGACTCTTCGGCGGGCTTGAAGTCTTCTTCGGTTTCCACCACAAGATCATCTTCCGCCGGCTTACTCTTCTCGGAGGCCTTTGTCGGCACACTTTCCTCAAGCGGCACTGGTTGCGAGACGTCCTCCGTCTTCCTGTAGCGGGCCAGCGGATCCTCCCAAGGATACGTGTCGAACCCTTCCGGCATCTTGCACTGGTAAGCATCGTTCAGCTTGAGATGCTCTGCTTTGGTCACCCAGACCAATACCGTGCTTTCTTCAATCAGGTCTGCGACCTGCCTGGCCGCCGCCGCTTGGTCGGAGCCGACGATTTTATAAAACAGCAGATTCATCAGGCATCCGACCGGGATCGCATGCTCCAGTTCGATCTGACTTTTGTCCCGCTGCCTGGCAGCTTCAGTGATCCAGATATTCTTGATCACCTTCTCCGCGATCATGCGCCGCTGATAGGCGCGCACATTATGTCCGATTGCATGTTTGCAATCGTTCTTCGTGCCCATCCCCTGGCCCTTGTTCCACAAGAGAATGGAGCTGGCGATATGTGACGCCAGTCCCGGCAGTGTCAGGCCTTCGTACGTCTTGCCGTTCATCGACGGGCTTCGTGCTTCGTTGGAACTCAATGTGCGACCTTTCAGATTTTATTGTCGAGATGGTGCGAACGGAGACGGCAAGCCACACGTGCCGGGACTCGGGTCTGCCTCTGCCTCCATGGCGCTTGCCACATTGCGCGTGAACGCCTCGTGCAGGCCGGCCAGTGACGGCGCGCTCTGCGCCAGTTCCCATGCCAGCTTCGCTTGCTGGTCGCCATCGGCATGCGGTCCCAGCGCCGCCCGGCGCGGCAGCCAGAGGCGTGTTGCCTCGTCCAGCCGTTGCGGCCCGGTCTGCGCCAGCCAGTCGGTGACGATGCGCGTTTTCCGTAGCCATGCCACGTGCCGCCGCTGGCGTACCACCGTCCGGTCGGCCGACTCCGGATACAGCGCAACATCGAGCGCCTGCTGCAATCCGCGGCCAAGCATCACCACAAGGTCGACGGTTTCAGGCGCCAGCGCCTTGTCGTCCGGGACGTCCTTCCAGTGCACGGCCACCGGCACGTAGGCGGCGTCAAACCAACTGATCGACTCACCGTTGTCGCGCATCACCAGGAAAACCGGCAAGTCCAGCGCCGCCGCGATCAGGCGCGCCGCTGTCACGCCTGCCCTCCTCCGAACGCAGCCGCTCCCAGTGTTATCAAAGCGGCGCGATGCGCTTCCTCCAGATCGTCTCGTTCCAACAAGGCTTCCAGCACGGTTTCGCCATCCTCGGCGGCACGCAAGGCGAGCGCCACCGCGGGATGCGCCGCATCGGCGCCATGGCGCAACAGCGCCAGCACCAGCTCGGCGCGGGCGAAGACGAATTCCGTTTCGCCGTTGTACAGCTCGAACGGCTGCGCGCCGAAGGCGGTGCGCAGGGGCAGTTCTTCTCCCGCATGCAGGTCGGCGCCGGCCGCCAGCAAGGTCTCGACCAGCGTATCGTCGAGCGCCGCGGCGGCCCCGGCCAGCGCAGCTTCGCCATCGGCATGCACGTCGGCGCCGTGGGCGAGCAGCCATTCGACGGCGCCATGCGCAGCGCTGGATGCGGCTGTCGTCAGCGCGCCCGCGCCGTGAAGATCGGCGCCGCGAGCACGCAGGCTCTCCAGCATGTCGGTATTGTCGACTGCCGCTGCAGCCGGGGCCATCACCTCGGACAATTTCTCCGTATCGAGACCGAGCGCCAGCAGGCGGTCGAGCGTGGCCACATAGTCGACGTGGCTGCGGCCCGCATTGTAGTAAGGCGCATGCACATGCACGCCCTCCGCCAGTACCCTCAGCGCGGCCGTTCCGGCCTGGTTGACCTTCGCACCGTGCCGCAAAGCCAGCTCGAGCGCATCAAGGTCGGCCCAGCGACAGGCCAGCTCAAGATAGGCGTGCCAGAACACCGGTTCCCAGTCGGCCACCGTGGCGCCGTCCTGGCGCAGCGTATCGCGCAAGCCGGTCAGGCGACCGAGCGCGAATGCGGCGACTTGCGCGTCTTGCGTGTCGAGCCGCAGGCTGGGGCCGAGCAACGATGCCTCAATGCCGAACGGAGCGGTCCATTCGACATCGGCCTCGTCGACCTGCGCACCCAGGGCGCCGAGTGCCAGGCGCAGGTCGAAGTCGAAGCCGCTGACGCAGCTGAGCACGGCGCCCAGTTTCAGCGGCGCCGGCAAGGGCGAGGTGGCAAGGAAGGACAGCAGCGCATCGCGGTACTCCGGCGTGCCGTGTCCGGGATTGAGGTAGTGCTCCTGCGCCACCTCGTCCCAGCGCGCGCGCAGCTGGTCTAAATCAGTACAGGAATCGAAAACATGGTGCCACTGCAGAAGACGCATGGGTGTCCGGATCGAAGGCAGGGATGGAAGACGCCGCAAGGCATCGGCTTTGCACAGATATTTTATTCCAGAAACTATTGCCGATCTTAAAAGACACCGCCACCAAAGCAAAAACGCCGGCCCACACGGACCGGCGTTTTCTTCGAACCTGACATACTTACGTGACGGTCAAACCACGCTGTTCCAGGACTTGGACAGCCGCATCGCGCAATTGATCAAGCCAACCATCGAGTATGTCTGCGGGAAATTACCCCACATCTCGCCGGTAACCGGGTGCGTATCTTCCGACAGCAAGCCCAGATGATTGCGCGCCGCCAGCATCGCCTCGAACACCTCGCGCGCTTCCTTCACGCGCCCGATGCGCGCCAGCGCGTCGATGCGCCAGAAGGTGCAGATATTGAAGGCGGTCTCCGGCTTGCCGAAGTCGTCCGGCGCCTCGTAGCGGCGCATGTAGGGACCGTCGCACAAGGTCTTTTCCAGCGCATCGACGGTGGCCACGAAACGCGCATCCTTCGGGTCGATGAAATTGATCTCGGCCATCAGCAGCACGCTGGCGTCGAGGTCGCGTCCGCCCAGGCTCTCGGCAAAGGCCTGGCGCTCTTCGCTCCAGGCTTCCTTCAGCAGGCGCTCGCGGATGATCTCGGCGCGCCCGGCCCAGAACCCGGCGCGGTCTTCCAGCCCCAGTTCGTCGGCGATCTTGGCCAGGCGGTCGCAGGCGGCCCAGTTCATCAGCACCGACGAGGTGTGCACGCGGGCGCGGGTGCGCAGTTCCCACATGCCGGCGTCCGGCTCGGCGTGCACGCGCCAGGCTTGCTCGCCCACCGCTTCCAGCTGCGCGAATTCGGCCAGGCCGGCGCGCCGGAACAGGCGGTGGTCGAAGAAAGCCTGGGCCGCGCCCAGCACGATGTTGCCGTACACGTCGTGCTGGAAGTGTTCCTGGGCCTGGTTACCGATCCGCACCGGGCCGTTGTTGCGATAGCCCGGCAGGTGTTCGACGATCGATTCCGGCAACTGCTCTTCCAGCCCGATGCCGTACAGCGGCTGGATGTGGCCGCCCTTGGCGCGCGCCACCACGTTGCTCAGCCAGCGCAGGTAGTCTTCCATGGTGCCGACTTCGGACAGGCTGTTGAGCGCGCGGATCACGAAGAAGGCGTCGCGCAGCCAGCAGAAGCGGTAGTCCCAGTTGCGCTGGCTGCCCGGCGCTTCCGGCACGCTGGTGGTCATGGCGGCGATGATGGCGCCGGTGTCTTCGTACAGCGACATTTTGAGCGTGATCGCGGCGCGGATCACCACGTCCTGCCATTCGAGCGGCAGCGCCAGCCGGCGCGACCAGGTGCGCCAGTAGCCGATGGTGTCCTTCTCGAAGCGGTGCGCGGTTTCCTCGATGCCGCCGTTCAGCGTCTCGTCCGGCCCCAGCAGGAAGTCGAGCGGGCGGTCGAGCAGGAAGAACGATTCGGACAGCACGTGGCTGAGCGAAGCGTCGGTGTTCAGGCGCAGCGTCTGCGCCGGCCCCACGTAGCGGATGTGGTGGCTGCCCTGGGTGATGGTCGGCAGCCTGGCGCCGTACTCGAAGCGAGGCCGCAGTTTCACGCGCACACGCACGCCGCTGCCGATCGGACGCACGCGGCGCACCAGCATCAGCGGACGGAACATGCGGTCGCGGCTCAGGAAGCGCGGCGCGAAATCGGTGAGCTCGATGCCGTTGCCGGCCGCGTCGTACAGGCGCGTGCGCAGCACCGCCGTGTTCGGTTCGTAAAACTGCTCGCTGCGCGCGAAGTCCTCGATCTCGATGCTCCACAAGCTGCCGTTCTCGCTCGGGTCGAGCAAGGCGTTGAACACCGGGTCGCCGTCGAAGCGCGGCAGGCAGCACCATACCATGCGGCCCATCTTGTCGATCATGGCGCTAAAGGCGCAATTGCCGACCACGCCGCAATCGAGCGAATTCGGGGTCACGTCCTTGTCGGTTGCCTCAGGCTTGCGGGAAACATCGTTCATGCTGAATCCTTTCAGGTAGTTGGCATGGCGGCCGCCTGCGCCAGCGCCGCGCGCAGATCGGACGCCGACGCGATACGGTAGCGCGCCGCGCTCGGGCCGGGCCCGATCTTGACGCCGCTGCCGCCAATGCTTTGCAGGTATTCGAAGCCGGCCTCGTCAGTGGTGTCGTCGCCGGCGAACACGGGATGGTGGCCGGCGAACGGCGCCTGCGCCATGATGTCGCGGATCGCCGTGCCCTTGCCGATGCCGGCCGCCTTGACCTCGACGATCATCTTGCCTGGCATCACCAAGAGCTCCGGGCTGCCCTCGACGGCCGCGGCGATGCTGGCGCGGCACACTTCTTCCAGTTGGGGCGCCTGACGATAGTGCAATGCCAGCGCGCCATATTTTTTCTCGACCCACAGGCCGGGATGCAGTTCGGCCAGCGCCTGCGCCGCGGCGCGCACGCGGGTGAAGTCCGGCGCCGGCAGGCGCATAATCGCGTCAGCACCGGCCCCGGGCGCGCGCCGCTCCATGCCGTGCACGCCGGCCGCCGGCAGCACCAGCGGCGCCAGCATCCGGTCGAGCTCGGCGATCGGGCGGCCGGACACCACCGCCAGCCGGCCGCCCAGGCGCGCCTGCAGTGCCGTCAGCGCCGCCGGCATGTCCGGCTCGACGATCACCTGGTCGGGATGCGGCGCGATGTCGACCAGGGTGCCGTCGAAATCGAGGAACAGCGCGCTGTCCGGCGCGCCCAGCAGGGCCGCCAGTTCGGCGATGGTGCAGTCTTGCGGCGTCACGTCGGCCTCCCCAGTCCGTCCTTGCTCAGCTTGCCGATCTTGGACATCACGCGCTCGCGCTGGCGCAGGCGCGCCGCGTCCTGCAGCATGCGCCCGGCCCAGCGATACACGTTGAAGTCGCGCACACGGCTGCGCATGCTGCGCATCCGTTCGCGCTGTTCGACGTCCGGCATGGTCAGCGCGTGGTACAGCTCCTCGGCGCCCTGCTCGATGTGGTACGGATTGACGATCAGCGCTTCGTGCAGCTCGCGCGCGGCGCCGGTGAACTGGCTCAGGATCAGCACGCCCTGCTCGTCGTCGCGCGCGGCGATGAATTCCTTGGCCACCAGGTTCATGCCGTCATGCAGGCTGGTCACGCTGCACACCTCGGCGGCGCGGAAGTAGCTGCGCAGCTGGTCCTGGCCATGGTGCTCGGCCTTGAGGATGATCGGCACGTAGCTGCCGCTGGAGAAGCGCTGGTTGATGCGCTGCACCAGGGCGCGCACGCGCGCCTCGAAGTTCTGGTATTCGTCGAGCGCGGAGCGGGTCGGCGCCGCGATCTGGACGAAGGTGAACTTGCCGACCATTTCCGGGTGCAGCTCGAGCATGCGCTCGACCGCCTGGAAGCGCTCGACGATGCCCTTGGTGTAGTCGAAGCGGTCGACGCCGATGCCCAGCAGGTGGTCTTCCGGCAGGCCCAGCGCCTGGCGGATCTGGGTACGGCTGGCGGCGGCGTCCGGTTCGCCCTCCACCGCTTGCGGCCATGCGATCGAGATCGGGTAGTGCTCGACCTGGGTCAGCTGCCCGCCATAGCTGACGGTCGAGGCTTCGGTTTCGATCCGGGTTTCCAGGTAGCGGTCGACGGTGTCGAGGAAGTTCTTGCGGTGGAACGGCGTGTGGAAGCCGAGGATCGTGCTGCCCAGCATGCCGTCCAGGATTTCTTCGCGCCACGGGCAGATGCCGAACGATTCCGGGTTCGGCCAGGGGATATGCCAGAAGGTGATGATGGTGGCCTTCGGCAGCACCGCGCGGATCATGCGCGGCAGCAGCGCGAAGTGGTAATCCTGGATCAGCACCACCGGATTGTCCGAATGCGCCTCGCGGATCACGGCGTCGGCGAAGCGCTGGTTGACCTTCACGTATTCGGCCCAGTCGGACGAGCGGAACACCGGACGCACGTGGGCGATGTGGCACAGCGGCCACAAGCCTTCGTTGGCGAAGCCGTAGTAGTAGCCCTGCTCTTCTTCTTTCGACAGCCAGACGCGGCGCAGCGTATAACTTGGATTCTCGGGCGGCACCGGCACGTGGTCTTCCTGGTCCACGGTGGCGCGGTCGGCCGAGCCGGCGCCGTGCGCGATCCAGGTGCCGGAGCAGGCCCGCATCACGGCTTCCACCGCGGTCACCAGGCCGCTGGCCGGGCGCTGCACCTTGACGCCCTCGGGGGTGGCGACGTGGATGTACGGTTCGCGGTTCGACACCACCAGGATCTGGTCGCCGGCCAGGTCGCGCTGCAGCAGCGACTTGAGGGTGTCGGGATTCCAGGTGCGGCCGTCGACCGCGCCGTTTTCCTGCTGCTCGCGGTGGTATTCGTACAGCAGGCTGCGCAGGTCGCTGGCCAGCGGCGCCATCTCGGGAGGCGGCGCACGCCGGCCCGAGCGGAACAGCAGTTCGCCGCGCAGCATCTCGCGCACGCTGTCGATCCAGCCGCGCCAGCTGAAGTGCGCGACCAGCACCGTGATCGCCGCCACCGCGCACGCCAGCAGGGCGAACACGCCGATGACGTATTTCTTGGTATTGGCGCTGCGGCGCTCGATGAAGCTCATGTCGTGCACCAGGATCAGGCGACCGGCGACGGCGCTGTCCCGATTGACCGCCTTGACCGAGACGTGGACCGGGCCTTGCGGCAGGCGCACCACGGGGTTGCCGGCCTCTTCGTTGATACCTTGGCGGCAGCCGAGCGCCGCAGGATAGGTCGTGGTCTGGTACGCCAGCTTGCCGTCGGGCGTGCAGAAGGCCAGCGCGAACAGGCGCTCGTCCTGGATCGCGCGGTTGAACATGTCGGTGATGCGTTCGGGCGAGCCCTCGTCGAGGTAGTTCAGCAGCGGCTGCTCGAGGGTGGTGGAGACCAGTTGCGCGCGCATGTCGAGGTCGCGCACGAACCAGCGTTCGATGGCGCTTTCCAGATAAGGAATCGCAATGGCGCCGAACAGGATCAGTACGCAAGCCAGCGGCAGCAGGAAGCGCATTGATAGTTTTGCCGATTTCAACTGCATGTAAATCCTTTGAAGCGACGGTTGGGTCGATCAGTTCATTATATCTTTGCACCAGAAATATTGTTGAAATTGCACTATCGTGCGCGACATGGCGTCTTTTGAACGAAAAAGCCGCGTCTTGACGGCGTGTTGAGCGCCGAACCCGACACCTCCAGTCACCATACCCGAGCCTGGAAAAACCCGGTGTACCGGTGACGCCGGCGCGTCAGCGGGAGCACGGATGCAGCAGGTCCGCGATCGTGCAATGCGTCGCAAAGCAGGATGACAGCGCGCGGTTGAGCTGCGCATGCGCGGTCTCGGCATCGCGCACTGCGGCGCTCAATGCCGCCATCGCCGCAGCGCTCGACAGGTCGAAACGCTGGCGCTGCACCAGTTGCCGGCCTTCGAGGTCGTCGATCCGGACGCGCGTGTCCGGATCGGCCAGCAGGACGGTGCGTTCGAGAACCTTGCCGTCGGCGCTCACTCCCGAGCCGCGCCCGCCGCTCGTGAGCGCCTGATACCAGGCGCTTTTGGGGTGGACGTGCGCTTTCAGACGCAGCAGGGCCGCTTCGTTGCCGGCAGTCCTGTCGATCGACCGCGACACGTGCCATAGTCCATGGACGATCGCGCGGGCACGCGCATCGAGCGCCGCGAACTGGGCGTTGAAGCCTTCGACCTGGTCGGCCAGCGTGCACCGCTCCTGCTCCTGCAGCGGCTGCGCGAAACTGCGGTGCAGCGCCGCGATCTGCCAGGCCATGCGATCGATGTCGACGTACAGCATGTACAACGAAGGCCAGTGCCAGGCCGAGGGCGGCGAACCGGTCACCAGGTCGAGCAGCAGATTGTCGAGGTCGCGAATGTCGCGCAGCAGACTGGATGGTGTGGTGAATGCGTTCATTTGTGTCCTTCCGTGTCGGGCGGGTCGGTATCGTCGTCCCACGCCGGTGCGAATGTCCAGCCCTGCCATCGCGCGTGTGTCAGGTCCCACGGATTGGCCGGGTCGTTGCGCGGACGCCGGAAGCCGTAGACCAGGCACGTCAGGCCCAGGTCGGCCAGCCGTTGCACTTCGCGCCGGAAGTCGGCGTTGCACAGTACCGGCGCGTGTTCGAAAAACGCCGCTTCCTGCCACGGCGACTCCGCGCTGAAGACTTGCCACAGGTATTTGTAGTGGCGCGGATTGCCCTGCGGTGCGGGGGAGCCGGAAGCGTAAGACACGCTCCAACCCCAGGCGCGCACCTGCGCGAGCGCTGCATAGGTGGGTTTTCTCATGAGAAGTCCGACTTCCGTCGACGATGACCGGTGTGGAGACGAATGGCTAGACCATGCCTTGCTTGCGCCAGCGGTCGAAATGGCTGCCGGGATAGCGCAGATATGACGGTTTCAGGTCGATGCCGAATTCTGCGGCCGCTTCGCGGATCGCTTGCGCCTGGGTTCGCCCCTCGTTGCGCAGGGCCACGGCGCGCCGCTTGAACTGTTCCGAGTCCGAGCCGACCACTGGCGCATGCGCTGTGCTGTCGTCCGCGGTGTCGTCGCCGTCCGCCTCCTGCACCAGGGCGCCGGCGCAGAGCGCGGCCGCGCGCTTGCCCAGTACCCAGAGTCCGGCGTCGAGTTCCTTGAGCTGCCCGAGCTGGGCCGACATCGGCGCCAGCTGCGCTTCGGCAAGCAGATCCAGCCAGAACGGCTGGTAGGCGATGTAGCTGTCGACCGACATGGCCATGCCAGCGCCCTCTTGTGCGCTTGGACACAGCAGGCGATGCGCCAGCAGCACCCAGCGGTCCACGATCGGGAAGATGCGCGGATTCAAGGCATGCAGGACCATGACGGGAATGACGACGCTGTTCCACAATCCAAACTGCTGCATCTGGCCGATCAGGGCTGGCTCGAAATGCTCGATCTTTCGCACGCCCGCGGCCCAGGCGAAGAACGCGTCGGAAGACAGAATGGCCGCATGCCGCGCGCTGTGGGTATTCGGCTTGGGCATGCCGACCAGATAGCGCGTGGCGCCGCCCGTCGTCACGTGCGGACCGGACTGGTCGCGCCGTACCTTGCCGTCCTTCCAGGCCAGCATCTGCGCGAGCGCGCCGCCCATGGCTTCGGCCGTGCTGGCGTCGCGCACCATGCCAAGCAGATGAAAATAGACATCGGACGGATAACGTCCGTCGTCGAACTCGAGAGCCAGCTCACGCAACGATCGAATCAGTATCGACAACATTCACTCCTTCATTTTTTAGTGAATGAAGTTTATCGCGTGAATGAAGTTCGTGCAAGTGTCCTAGCTTTCCTCCGTCGAAGGTTGCGGCCGCCTGCTGGTGACCATCAGGGCGCTCGCCGGCAAGGCGACCCTTTCCACCGGCGTCGCCTGGGCCCGGATGAAGCCGTCCATCGCCGCCGACAAATCGTCCACCAGCTGCTTGCCGTAGGCCTGTTCGATCAGCAGGTACTGGCGCTCGATCAGCGGCGCGATCTCGTCGATCAGGCGGTCGCCCTTGGCGGCCAGGCGCACCAGCACGCGGCGCTGGTCGGCCTGCACCCGCTCGCGCCGGATCAGGCCCAGGTCTTCCATGCGCGACAGCACGCCGGTCATGCTGGGGCTGAGGATCTGGCACAGGTCGCACATCACGCGCGGCTCGAGCTGGCCGTGCTCGTCGAGCACGCGCAGGATGCGCCACTGCTGTTCGGTCACGCCGAAATGATTGAGGATCGGACGAAAATGCGACATCAGCGCGTCGCGCGCCTTCAGGAACACCTGGGGCAGATTGTGGTGGGTGATGCGGCGGGCCAAGACTACTCCGTGATAAGTGGCGGATCGGTGAACGTTGGCCGTCAGTAACGACAGCTTGACTAGTTAATATATTAGTGATTTACTGCGAGCATATTAGGCATCCGCGGGTCGGTCAACCGGGCTGTCGTCGATTATTCTTGCAAAGGCGCGTCCAGCGCCATGTTCCAGCGTGATTATCCGAGAGCGCCCCTCCGGGCTCAAGTTGTTCCTCCTGTTGCGCGGCTCGGTCTTGCCGCGCATCCTGCCTACCCTGCTGGTCAATATCGCGGTCGCGACCCTGGTCACCTGGTCGCACGGCGACCTGTGGGACCTCAAGATCACGCTCACCACGATTCCCTTTACCCTGATCGGCCTGCCGATCTCGATCTTCCTCGGCTTTCGCAACAACTCGGCCTACGACCGTTTCTGGGAAGGCCGCAAGCTGTGGGGCGAGCTGGTGCTGCGCTGCCGTAACTTCGGGCGCCAGTGTACCGGCTTGATCGAGGATCCCGCCCCTGCCCTGGCCAGCAACGGCTTGCAGGACACGCGGGTGCGCATGATCCGGCGCGCCATCGCCTTCGTGCAGGTGCTGCGCGACCGCCTGCGCAGCCAGGAGACCGGCGCCGCCGTGGCCACCCACCTGCTGCCGGCAGAATACGCGGCGCTGCAGGATGCCGCCAACAAGCCCGACTTCCTGATGCTCGAAATGGGCGCCGACCTGCAGCGCTGCCTGCGCGAACGGCGCATCGAAGCCTGCCTGGCGGCGAACATCGACACCACGCTGTCGGCGCTGACCGCGGCCGCCGCCTCGTGCGAGCGCATCAAGAATACCCCGATTCCGTATTCGTACACGCTGCTGCTGCACCGCACCGCCTACATCTATTGCTTCCTGCTGCCGTTCGGCCTGGTCGACTCGATCGGCTTCATGACGCCGTTCGTGGTGGCGATCGTGGCTTACACCTTCTTCGGGCTCGATGCGCTGGGCGACGAGCTGGAAGAACCGTTCGGCCTGGAACCGAACGACCTGCCGCTGGACGCGATGTGCCGCGCCATCGAGATCGACCTGCTCAGCGCGCTGCGCGCCGACCAGATACCGGCGCCGCTGGAGGCGGTCGACTATTGCCTGACCTAGCCGTTGGAGAGACGCCCTTCAAAAAGGGCGCATGTTGAAGAGGACCCGAGGAACCATGCATCACGATCACGATTTTGCTCACGAGATGGCCAACGACATTGCGAACGACCGCATCCGCCTGCCCGCGCTGCGCGAGCGCATCACCACCCCGGCCGCGGCCGCGGAATGGATCCGCGATGGCATGACCGTCGGCATGAGCGGCTTCACCCGCGCCGGCGACGCCAAGGCGGTGCCGCTGGCGCTGGCCGAACGGGCGCGGCGCGATCCGCTCAGCATCACCCTGATCACCGGCGCCTCGCTCGGCAGCGACATCGACGCCACGCTGGCCGAGTCCGGCGTGCTGGCGCGGCGCATGCCGTTCCAGGCCGATCCCAAGTTGCGCAAGGCGATCAATGCCGGCGAAGTGATGTTCATCGACCAGCACCTGTCCGAGACCGTCGAACTGCTGCGCACGCGCCAGATCGCGCCGGTCGACGTCGCCATCGTGGAAGCCATCGCCATCACCGAAGACGGCGCGATCGTCCCCACCACCTCGGTCGGCAACAGCGCCAGCTTCGCGATCCTGGCCGAGAAAGTGATCGTCGAGATCAACCTGAGCCAGTCGCCGGCGCTGGAAGGGCTGCACGACATTTTCATCCCCAAGCAGCGCCCGGCGCGCGAACCGATGCCGCTGATGACCGTGAGCGACCGCATCGGCACCAGCACCATCGATATTCCGCCCGAAAAAATCGTCGCCATCGTGCTGACCGAAAAGTGCGACAGCGCTTCGACCATCCTGCCGCCGGATGCGGAAACGGCGGCCATCGCCGGCCACCTGATCGGATTCTTCAACAGCGAGATCGCGGCCGGCCGCCTGACCGAGCGGCTGATGCCGATCCAGGCCGGCATCGGCACCATCGCCAATGCGGTGGTGAGCGGCCTGATCGATGGTCCGTTCAGCGGCCTGACCATGTATTCGGAAGTGCTGCAGGACTCGACCTTCGACCTGTTCGACGCCGGCAAGCTGGACTTCGCGTCGGGCTCCTCGATCACGTTGTCCGAGGACAAGGGCCGGCAGGTGTTCGGCGAACTGGAACGCTACAAGGAGCGGCTGGTGCTGCGTCCGCAAGAGGTCAGCAACCATCCGGAAGTGATCCGCCGGCTCGGCATCATCGCGATCAATACCGCGCTCGAATTCGACATCTACGGCAACGTGAATTCGACCCATGTGCTGGGCACGCACATGATGAACGGGATCGGCGGCTCGGGCGACTTCGCGCGCAATGCCTACCTGTCGGTGTTCGCCACCAAGTCGGTCGCGAAAGGCGGCAAGATCTCGAGCATCGTGCCGATGGTGTCGCACGTCGACCATACCGAGCACGACGTCGACATCGTGGTCACCGACGTCGGCCTGGCCGACCTGCGCGGCCTGGCGCCGCGCGAGCGCGCCGAGCGCATCATCGAGCGCTGCGTGGCAGAGCCGTACAAAAGCATGCTGCGCGATTATCTCGAAGAAGCCAAACGCGGCGGCGGGCAGACGCCGCACGTGCTGGAGAAAGCGTTCTCGTGGCACGTGCGGTATCGCGATACCGGCTCGATGCTGCCGCCAGACGCGGCGTAAGGATCAGCCAACGCCTGGCGCCGGGCGCGCCAGGCCCTTGGCATGGGCGTCGCGGATCAGGGCGCGCACGGTGCGGTCGGCCGCCTTGCTCTCGCGCTCCATCTCCTTGCCGAGCACGCCCATCTTCTTACCCACAGCCTCCATCGGCTGCCCGGCCAGTTCCATCTGGCGTCCGATCTGCTTCATCGAAACCTGGGCCTGCCGCACCTGCGGCGAATCATGGGCTTGCTCGATGCGGCGGCCCGCCGCCTCCATGCGCTCACCCACCTCTTCCATTTCGCGTCCAAGGCGCACGCGTTCCGCATCGTCACGGGTGACGGCCATCTTGCGCCCCAGCGCATCCATCTTGCGTCCCAGCGCCTCCATGCCTTCGTCGACGCCGGCCATGTCCTCCCTGCGGGGCAGGTGCTGCATGCCGGCCGCTGCCTGGTCCATGTCGCGGCCGAGCGCGTCCATTTTCTTGCTGTGGACTTCCATTTCCTTGCCGTAGCCATCCAGCTGCTTGCCCAGGCGGTCGAGCGGCGCCCAGGCGGCGCGCGCCCTGGCCATCACGGCCGGATCCTGGATCACGTACGACCGGCCGCCGTCGCGGAACCAGATGAACTCGCCCTTGATGCTGCGCTGGGCGGCGCGCACCTCGTCCCAGTCGTCGCTGCTGCCGCTGATGTTGAAGCCCTTGCCGTCGGCGCGCACCAGCGCATACGGTTCGCTCGCGGCCGCCACCCGCGTCACGCGCGCGCCCTCGCCTGCGGCCTGGGCCGGAATGGTGAAGGTGGCCAGCGCGGCGCTGGTGGCCAGGCCGAGCATGGGCAGGGCGAGTTTCCAGGTGGATTGACGGGTGCGGAACATGGGCTTCCTCCTTGCGCCGTTGCGGCGGATGGTTGGGCAGGCGGGGCTGCCGATGGACGCACTGTAGGGAAAGCGGGAGGACGCGGCTATCGGGGTGCGACAGACGGTTGAAAATGCGGAGTGGACGGATAAAACCTTGGCTGGAACGATGCCGGCACCGTCCCAGCCGGGTCAGCCGTATCAGTAGACCACGACCGACCGGATCGACTCGCCCGACTTCATCAGATCGAAGCCTTCGTTGATCCGGTCCAGCGGCAGGTGATGGGTAATCAGATCGTCGATATTGATCTTGTTTTCCATGTACCAATCCACGATCTTCGGCACGTCGGTACGCCCGCGCGCGCCGCCGAACGCCGAACCCTTCCACTCGCGGCCGGTCACCAGCTGGAACGGACGGGTCGAGATTTCCTGCCCCGCCGCCGCCACGCCGATAATGATCGACTGGCCCCAGCCCTTGTGGCAGCACTCCAGCGCCTGGCGCATGGTGTTGACGTTGCCGACGCACTCGAACGAGTAGTCGGCGCCGCCGTCGGTCAGCTGCACGATGGCGTCGACCACGTTCTCGACCTTGGTCGGGTTGATGAAATGGGTCATGCCGAACTTGCGCGCCATCGCTTCGCGCTCGGGGTTCAGGTCGACGCCGATGATCTTGTCGGCGCCCACCATCTTGGCCGCCTGGATCACGTTCAGGCCGATGCCGCCCAGGCCGAACACGACCACGTTGGCGCCCGCTTCCACCTTGGCGGTGAAGATCACGGCGCCGATGCCGGTGGTCACGCCGCAACCGATGTAGCAGATCTTGTCGAACGGCGCGTCATTGCGCACCTTGGCCAGGGCGATCTCGGGCACCACGATGTAGTTCGAGAAGGTCGACGTGCCCATGTAGTGATAGATCGGCTGGCCGTCGAGCGAGAAGCGCGAAGTCGCGTCGGGCATCAGGCCGCGTCCTTGCGTGGAGCGGATCGCCTGGCACAGATTGGTCTTTTGCGACAGGCAGAATTTGCATTGGCGGCATTCCGGCGTGTACAGCGGAATCACGTGGTCGTCCTTGCGCAGGCTGGTCACGCCCGGGCCGACATCGACCACCACGCCGGCGCCTTCGTGGCCCAGGATGGCCGGGAAGATGCCTTCAGGATCGGCGCCCGACAGGGTGTAGTAGTCGGTGTGGCAGATGCCGGTGGCCTTGACTTCGACCAGCACTTCGCCGGCCTTCGGGCCTTCGAGCTCGACTTCTTCGATCGTGAGCGGATGGCCCGCCTTCCATGCAATTGCTGCCTTGGTTTTCATGTCGTAATCCTATTGCTTGATGAAAATTTGCGCCTCATGCGTGCGCCGCAAGGGTGACATGATAGCAAGCTTGAAAAATCACGTGCGTCCACGTCCCCGGATGCGCTCGCCGATGACGGCGTGCATGGCGTTCAAGGTCTCTTCCGCCGCCAGGATTTCCTCTGCCACCTCGCCCACCTTGCGCCGCTGCGTTCTAGCCTGGTCGCGCATCGCCTCGAAAGCGGTGTGGCGGTCGATCCGGAAGCGCGCCATCAGGATGCCGACCGCGATGCTGGTCTCGCGCCCGGCCGCCAGCGCCGACGTCAGGTTCGCTTCGCTGCGCTGCAGGCGCCGGATGTCGTCGCCGCGCGCCAGCGCCGCCTCGAATGCCGGCAGCAGGCGCGCCGCGTCCACCGGTTTCACGACGTAGCCGACCGCGCCGGCATCGGCGGCGGCGCGCGAACTGGCGGCGTCGTCGCTGGCGGACAGGAACATGAAGGGGATGGGCGACTCTTCGCGCAGCAGGCGCGCCAGGTCCAGGCCGGACATGCCGGGCATCTCGATGTCGAGCAGCACCAGCGCGATGTCGGCGCCGCGCTCCTCGATCACGCGCAGGGCCTGGGCCGCGGTGCCGGCGTCCAGGGTGTCATGGCCGGCGTGGCGCAGCACTTCGCCCAGGTATTCGCGCAGCAGTGCGTCGTCGTCGACGATCAGGACCAGGCGGCGTGGGGACGATGGCGGATTCATGCTGCCTCCTGTACGGACTGCGGTGGCGCCGCGGACGGCGATGTTGCCGGACACATGCGGAACACGCGAAAAATATAGCATGCGCCTTCCATGCGGCGCCAATCGGGAAACGGATCATGCCAGATTCGCGGAGAGGGCTGGCGCGGCCGTGGGGAATCGGATAGCATCGTTCCCTGCACCTTTGCAGGGCCAACTGGAGAAACACCATGCCCCGTACCGCGAAAGTGCCTGCCGCACCCCGTCCGCTCGACCTTTCCCTTGCCTTCCCTGCCGCACTGCGGCCCACCGTGACCGCACTGAGCGCCGGCTGGGACCCGGACCGCGATCTGTATTCCTATTCCGTGACGTTCGAGGGCGAACAGCTGACGATTCCATCACGCGTCTACTTCGACCTGAACCTGATCTGGCAACACCAGGGCCGCAGCCAGCTACAGCAAGGCATCGCCTGGTGCCTCGGCACCTGCCACCACAGCGGCTACACGCGCGAGGAATCCGTGCGTCACATACTGGCCGCGCCACAGCCCTGGATGGTGCCGTTCATCGTGCAACTGATCGGCGACTACGTGGTCGAGATCGTGCAGCCGATCGCAGACGCGCTGCCGACGCTGGCGCCGGACATGCAGCACGCCCTGGCCGCGTTCGTGCGCGACAATCCGCGCTACCTGAACACCGTCGACAGCCGCACGATCAGTTACTGGATGTACTACATGCCTACGTATCCGGCGCGCGCCGGCTATCCCGGCGTGCGCGCGGTGAACTATTTGCGCGCGCTGGCGGCCGGGTAAGGTGGCATCTCAGCTTGCCAGCGCCAGCCGCATGCGCTGCTCGACCAGTTCCGAGCCGGGGCGGAACGGTTCGCGCAGGCCGGTCTCGAGAAAGCCGGCGCGCTGGCACAGGCGCACGGCCGGCAGGTTGGCGCAATTCACGCCCAGCTGCAATGCCTGCGCCCCGCGCGCGCCGGACCAGCGCACGGCTTCGGCCAGTAGCGCCGCCGCCACGCCCTGCCCGCGCGCCTCGGGCGCGACCCACATCTGGAACAGGTTGACGATGGCGGGATCGTCGGCATCGACCTTGGTCCAGGCCATGCCGACCGGCTCGCCGTGCAGCTCGGCCACCAGCGGGCAGTCCTTGCCGGAGGCGGCCGCCGCGCTCAGGCGCGCGGCCCAGGTCTCGGGCGGCAACTCCTGCTGGGTGTCGAGCGTGGTGCTGAACGCATCCGGCGCATCGGCCAGCGCGCGCAGGCGCAGCGCGCGATAGGCCGGCCATTCCTCGGCGCGGAAGGGCCGAATCGATAACGCGGCAAGCTGGTGAACCATGGTCGACTCCGGTAAAGGTGGAGTGATGATTCTAGCAAGCAATGCCGGGCGTGGGCATCAGTCCTGTTCCCACTCCTCGCGCTCGCGCCGGCGTGCGCGCCCGACCGCGATCCGGGTGCGGGTGGTGAACGCGATCAGGCGCGCCACCACCACCGCCAGGTACATCAGGCCGACCAGCATCTCGACGCTGGCCAGCGAGCGCGCGTGCACCGTGAGCGGGATCACGTCGCCGATGCCGGTGCTCGACAGCAGGGCGAAGCTCAGGTAATTCAGTTCGGTCCAGGTGCGCGGGGCGTCGGGGTTCACCGCAGCGCCGAACGAGCCGGGATGGACTTCCTGCAGCAGTATGTACAGATGAGTGAAGGCCCAGGCCAGCAGGGTGAAGGTGGCGCCGGCGGCGAACAGCTCGTCGGTGGTGGCCAGTTCGTCGTCCATCATGTAGGCGATCAGGCTGCCGGCCGCGTAGAAGTAGAACAGCGCCTCCAGGCCCGACGACCAGGGCAGCAGCTGGCGCAGGCCGAACAGGATCTGGGCCAGCAGCAGCGCGATGATCGGCACCGCCAGCGCCCAGCTGACGCGCACCTCGCCCGGCGTGCGCCGTACCATGCGGATGGTAAAGGCCAGCACCACGATGCCGAAGGCGTTGAACGCCACCTGCCCGGCCGGGGTGCGCTCGATGAACGGATAGGCCAGCATGCCGGCCAGCTGCACCAGCAGCAGGATGGCGGACGGGTGGCGGCGGGTGTGGATGAAGAGGCGCAGTGGCGACATGGGCGCAGCAACGAAAGTCACGATGCGCCATTGTAGGATCAAGCAGGCCTGAACAGCGCTCCGAACGCGCGCGCGGCCGCGTCCGGTTCGGGCGATCCGTACACGCTGGTGATCGCCGCGACCATGTCGGCCCCGCGCGCCACCAGCGGCGCGGCATTGCTGGGGGTCATGCCGCCGATGACCACGACCGGCAGCGTGATCTCGGCGCGCGCCTCGTCCAGCCGCTCGGGCGGCGTGACGAAGGTGTACTTCTTGACCGGCGACGGATAGAAGCCGCCGAAGGCCACGTAGCTGGCCCCGGCCGCCTGCGCCGTGCGCGCCAGCGCCAGTTCGCCGTAGCAGGAGGCGCCGACGATCTTGTCGCGGCCCAGCAGCGCGCGCGCGCCGGCGATGCCCTGGTCGGTGTGGCCCAGGTGCACGCCGTCGGCATCCAGCGCCTGGCACAGGTCGAGGTGGTCGTTGATCACCAGCGGCGTGCCATGGCGCCGGCACAGCTTCAACAGGGCCGCGGCCTGCTCGGCGCGCAGCTCGGGACGGGCGTCCTTGTGGCGGTACTGCACCAGCGCCGCGCCGGCTTCCAATGCCTGGGCGGTGACGGCCAGCAGGCGGTCGGTGTCATCCCAGTTGGGGGTGACCAGGTACAAGCCTCGCATGGGGAACTCCTTTCATGGCGATTGCATAATGCGGAGCGGGATGCGCTGCCCCGGCGCCAGCGCGTACGACTCGACCAGCGCGCGGTAGGTATAGGCCTGGGCGCCGTCGAGCGCCTGTTCCAGTTCCTGGCCCAGCGCCAGGCGCGCCACCACGGCGGCCGCCAGCGTGCAGCCGCTGCCGTGGTAAGTGGACTGCAGCTTGGGCCAGCGCCAGCTGCGCACCGTTTCGCCGCTGCGCAGCCAGGTGTTGTGCACGACCTCGCCGTCAACGTCCCCGCCGGTGATCATGACGTTCTCGCAGTCCATCCGGCCCAGCTGCGCCGCCTCGTGCAGATTGGGCAGCGCGATCGTCGCCAGCGGCAGCAGCGCGCGCACGGCGGCGATGGCGTCGCCCTGCCCAAGCGCGTAGCCATGGCCGCTGAACAGCACCGGGTCGAGCACCACCGGCAAATCCGGTCGGCGCGCGCGCAAGGAGCGCACGATCCCGGCGATGGTGGCGGCGTTGTCGCCGTTGCCGGGAATGCCGATCTTGACCGCAGCGATCTCGAACGCGTCCACTAGCGGCTTGGCCTGTTCGACGATCAGGTGTCCGGCCACCGGCATGCTACCGAACACGCGGTTGTTGTCCTGGGCGGTAAGCGCGGTGGCTACCGGCAACGCATGCGCGCCCTGCGCGGCGATGGCCAGGATGTCGGCGGCCAGGCCGGCGCCGCCGCCCGGGTCCAGGCCGGCAAAAACGAGCACTGCGGGCGGCGTCATGGGGTGATCTTTCCAGCGACCGGCGACGAGGGCGAGGCGGCGAAGCGCTTCGGCATGCGTCCGGCCAGGTAGGCGTCGCGCCCGGCCAGCACCGCGTGCTTCATGGCGCGCGCCATGCGCACCGGGTCTTGCGCGCCGGCGATCGCGGTGTTCATCAGCACGCCGTCGCAGCCGAGCTCCATCGCGATCGCCGCATCCGACGCGGTGCCGACGCCGGCGTCGACCAGCACCGGCACCGTGGCCTGCTCGACGATCAGGGACAGGTTCCACGGATTGACGATGCCCATGCCGGAGCCGATCAGCGACGCCAGCGGCATCACCGCCACGCAGCCGATCTCCTGCAGGATGCGCGCCTGGATCGGGTCGTCGCTGCAGTAGACCATCACGTCGAAGCCGTCGCGCACCAGCGTTTCCGCCGCCGCCAGGGTTTCGGGCATGTGCGGGAACAGCGTCTTCTGGTCGCCCAGCACCTCCAGCTTGACCAGCTTGTGGCCACCGAGCAGCTCGCGCGCCATCTGCAGCGTGTACACCGCGTCCCTGGCCGTGTAGCAGCCGGCGGTATTCGGCAGGATCGTGAATTCGGACGGCGGCAGCACGTCCAGCAGGCTGGGCGCGTTCGGGTCCTGGCCGATATTCACGCGCCGGATCGCCACCGTGATGATCTCGGCGCCGGCGGCCAGCGTCGCCGCGCGGGTCTGCGCCAGGTCGCGGTACTTGCCGCTGCCGACCAGCAGGCGCGAGTTGTAGGTGCGGCCCGCGATGTTCAAGGGCGCGTCGTTCTTCAGTTCAGTCATTGCATTCATCTTGTCTCCTCTCAGCCGCCACCGATGGCGCGCACGATATCCACTTTGTCGTCCTGCTGCAGATGGCGTTCCAGCCACTGCTGGCGCGGCACCACTTCGCGGTTCACCGCCAGCGCCATGCCCTGCCCGCTCAGGCCCAGCTGCTCGAGCAGGCCAAGCAAGGTCTGCCCGGGCGGCACGCTGCATGGCGCGCCGTTGACTTCGATCCGCGTCATTCAGACCTCGCGGTACAGTTGGGCGCCGTTGCGTACGAACTCGATCGCCTTTTCCTGCATGCCGCGGTCGAGCGCGGCGCCATCCTGCACGCCGTTGGCGGCGGCGTACTCGCGCACCTCCTGGGTGATCTTCATCGAGCAGAAATGCGGGCCGCACATCGAGCAGAAGTGGGCTACCTTGGCCGAATCCTTCGGCAGGGTCTCGTCGTGGAATTCGCGCGCCTTGTCCGGGTCCAGGCCCAGGTTGAACTGGTCTTCCCAGCGGAACTCGAAGCGCGCCTTCGACAAGGCGTTGTCGCGCAGCTGGGCGCCCGGATGGCCCTTGGCCAGGTCGGCGGCGTGGGCCGCGATCTTATAGGTGATGATGCCGTCCTTGACGTCGTTCTTGTCGGGCAGGCCAAGGTGCTCCTTGGGCGTCACGTAGCACAGCATGGCGGTGCCGTACCAGCCGATGTTGGCGGCGCCGATGCCCGAGGTGATGTGGTCGTAGCCGGGCGCGATGTCGGTGGTCAGGGGGCCCAGCGTATAGAACGGCGCCTCGTGGCACTGCGCCAGCTGCAGGTCCATGTTCTCCTTGATCAGGTGCAGCGGCACGTGGCCCGGACCCTCGATGATGGTCTGCACGTCGTGCTTCCATGCGACCTGGGTCAGCTCGCCCAGGGTCTTGAGTTCGGCCAGCTGGGCTTCGTCGTTGGCGTCATAGATCGAGCCGGGACGCAGGCCGTCGCCCAGGCTGAACGAGACGTCGTAGGCCTTCATGATGGCGCAGATATCCTCGAAGTGCGTGTACAGGAACGATTCGCGGTGGTGCGCCAGGCACCACTTGGCCATGATCGAGCCGCCGCGCGAGACGATGCCGGTCAGGCGCTTGGCGGTCATTGGCACATAACGTAAAAGTACGCCGGCGTGGATGGTGAAGTAGTCGACGCCCTGCTCGGCCTGTTCGATCAGGGTGTCGCGGAAGATCTCCCAGCTCAGGTCTTCGGCCTTGCCGTTGACCTTCTCCAGCGCCTGGTAGATCGGCACGGTGCCGATCGGGACCGGGCTGTTACGGATGATCCATTCGCGCGTCTCGTGGATATGCTTGCCGGTGGAGAGGTCCATCACCGTGTCGGCGCCCCAGCGGATGGCCCAGGTCATCTTTTCCACTTCCTCGCCGATCGACGAGGTGACGGCCGAATTGCCGATGTTGGCGTTGACCTTCACCAGGAAGTTGCGGCCGATGATCATCGGCTCCAGCTCGGGGTGGTTGATGTTGGCCGGGATCACGGCGCGCCCGCGCGCCACTTCGGAACGCACGAATTCGGGCGTGATCTCGGGCGGGATGCTGGCGCCGAACGACTGGCCCGGGTGCTGGCGGCCGAGGAGGTCGGCGACGCGCTGGCCCATCGGCCCGGAAGCGTGGAGCGAAGCGATGTATTCCTTGCGCCGCATGTTCTCGCGCAGGGCGATGAATTCCATCTCGGGCGTCACAATGCCCTGGCGCGCGTAGTGCATTTGCGTGACGTTGGCGCCGCCGCGGGCACGGCGCGGGGCGCGCTGCAGGTTGAAGCGCAGGGCCGCCAGGGCCGGATCGTTCAGGCGCGCCTGGCCGTAGAGGGAGCTTGGACCGTCCAGCTGCTCGGTGTCGCCGCGGCCCGCGATCCACGGCGCGCGCGGCGAACCCAGGCCGCTGCGGATGTCGATCGCGGCCGCCGGATCGGTGTAGGGGCCGGAGGTGTCGTACACGTACAGCGGCGGATTGGCTTCGCCGCCGAAGCTGTCGGGCGTGGGCGACTGGCTGATCTCGCGCATCGGCACGCGGATGTCGGGCCGGCTGCCTTCGATATAGACCTTGCGGGAATTGGGTAGCGGCTTGATGGCCGCGTCGTCCACCATGGCGGTGGCCGAATCAAACTTCAGAGGTGCGTTCATGTGGCTCCCTTTGCTTGCGGAGCCAGCAAAGGAGGTGCCAAGGTGGGACGCGGACGGCACGGGCGCAAGCGCGCACGGCCACCGGTCGTCAAGATCGGCTGCTTCCCTTCGCTGGCATTATCCAGATCAGGTTCGGAGGGTATTTCTCACCCGCGTACCATCGGCACGCAGGACCCCTAGCGTTTGCTGCCAAGAAGGCAGCACGGGAATTATAGCCCTGTTGATCGAACAGATTGCAAAAAAATTTACAGCATCGGGGGCTCCTCTCCCATCGGCAGCAACTGCAGCTCATCGTTCACCAGCCGCACTTCGACGAACGGCGTCCGTGCCGGGTCGATCGAGCGCGCCACCCGCGGTCCTCCTTCGACCGCCACGTCGAGCTGCACGCTGGCGGCCCCGGTTTTCACATCGACCGCGTCGGCGCGCGAGATGGTCCAGTCGGTGCTCACCCCCGATTTGCTGAACACCTCCTTGCCATCGACCCGCACGCTCACGGTGTTGTTCTGGAAGCCTTCGCCCAGCCTTACGCGTAACGTCATGACCGCCCTCGCCTTCTCGCTTGTTACGACAGGAACCCCGGACCAGGCCGATGCCGGCGCCGCCGCTGTCGATGACAGCAGCGGCGCCAGCATGGCCATCACTTTCCACATCTTGCACGCCATGATCGCATCATGGCTTGCGGGCGGTCGACGCCGCCGCGGACGACACCGACAGCTGGCTCAGGGTCGCGTTCGCGCCCTTGTCGTCGCCGATCGCCTTCTGCACGCTCGACAGCATCATCAGCGCCTGGTCCTGGGTCACCGGATCGAGCACCGCTGATGCGGTCACGTTCGACAGCAGCGCGATGCTTTCCTGCGGCCTGGCTTCGCGCACGCCGAGCGGCTTGCCTTCGCTGGCCGCAGCCTGCCCGCCCGCGCCCACGGTCTTGAAGGTGCGGCCCAGGTTGACGCCCTTGATCATGCGCACATAGGTCGCCATCGGATGGGCGCCGAAGCGGTCCAGCACTTCCTCGAACGCTTCGTTACCGGCGCGCAGCGCTTCGCTGTCCGAACCCTGCAGGTACAGCAGCGCGCCCTGGTCGTCGCCCAGGAACAGTTCGGCCATCCGGTCTTCTTCGGCACTGACCGGATAGCGCACCCGGATCGTGATCAGGTCGGACAGCACCTGCGAGCCGTCCAGCGCCGCATACACCGCGCGCACCCGGTACTGGCCCGGCTGGTCGAAATAGAAGCCGTCCTTGCCGTAGCCGATGTAGGCGCTGTCGCGGATCGCGTCGTTCGCCTTCAACACCGTGGCGCGTTCGCCCACCAGGTGGTCGATCATCGGCTCGTAGGCCTTCACCTCGCCGCTCGGCTTTTGCACGATGACCTTCACCAGCCCGCAATTCGGATGCAGCCAGCTGTGGGCGCGGCGGCCGCGCATGTCGTTGGCCTGCAGCTTGAGTTGGAGCACCACCGGCTCGCCCAGCGCAAAGCTCTTCTGGTGGGTCGAGATCTCGAAGCGCAGGCCCGATTCGTCCTCGATCGCGTCGGCCATCACTTCCCTGCCGAGCGAAGCGCCGGCCGTGAAGTTGTTGCCGCCCATGATGACGTCGTTGCGGAAGCCGTGGCGCAGGTGGATCAGCTCTTCGTCGTCGAAGCGGAAGTCGAAACTGTTCCAGAAGCCCGATGCGCCGCCGCTCGGGTAGTACCACGGGTAGTTCATCCACGACAGCGCGCTGGGGCGGTTGGCCTTGGGCGGCGAGGCATACGATTTCTGCCACGAGTGCATCAGGTTGAAGCAGTGCCCCAGTTCGTGCACGTAGGTGTACAGCTGCAGCCGCAGCTGCTCGGCCGAGGTGCCGCCGATCCCTGCATGGAACACGGCGCAGCCCTGGCGCTGCTTGCCCTGCTGGTCGAACATGATGCCGTATAGCCCGCTGCCCAGGTCGTGGTTCTGCGCCACCAGCTCCCACACGCACCACTGGGCCACGTCGGCCCATAGCGAGAACTGGGTCTGCATCGAAGCATGCAGCTCGGCGTTGCTCCAGCTGGCGCCGGCGCCTGCACCGCTGATGTCGACAACGCCGCCCGGGACGGTGGACATGCCGATGCCGGCTTCGCCGAAGGCGCTCACCACGCTGATCGAGCGCGCCGCGCCGCCCGACGGCAGCGAACCGGTGTTATAGCTGCTGAACACGGGCGTGGTGACGTCCGACACGCGGTCGGTTTCGATGCGCACCGTGCGGTAGCGCGAGGTCGTGAACGGGCAATGGTAGTTGGCGCCCGGCGCATTGGTGACGGTATAGAACTGCAGGCTGGCCGGCGCCTGCGGCAGGAACAGGCTCACGCGCGGGATGGTGACCTGCACCACCGGCGCGCCGGCCGAGAACGTGAAGCGGCCCAGGCCGCGCGCCACGATGCGGGTCGCGGTGACCGTGATCGCCGGGCTGTCCACGGTGAAGGAGCCGAAATAGGTGGTGGTCTTGCCGACCGTCTGGTAAAAGTCGCCGCTGACGCGCTTCATGGTGCGGCCGCGGTCGACGTCGACCCGCAGCTCGACCTGGAAGCTGCCCAGCGCGCCCTTGTAGCAGCCGCTGACCGCCTTCTTGATGACCGGGATCGGGATCGGCGGGATCGGGATCGGCGGTTTCGGGGTCGGAATCGGTAGCGGTTGCGGCGGTAGATACGGCGTGCCTTCGGCCGCGACGCCGGGCGCTTCTTCGTCGTGCTCGCCCAGCCCCAGTTCGCCGTTCGTCAGGTTCGAGATTTCCTCGTAGCTCATCTGCGTACCAGTTTGCTGCGGACTGGCGTCGTCCTGAATCTCATCGACGACGGACTCGAGCCCGGTAGGATCCAATGGTGCCATGGTGTTCTCCTTGTAACAGCATTCATCGCTTGCGCCGCCACCGGAGATAAGGCGATGCCCGCCTTCCTGCACGGCTGCGCGCTCTTGTTTATGGACAGAACGATCCCCTCCTCTAAAAACCCTTGTCCGGGTTTGACAGCGGGAGCGAAGAGTGCGATTCGTCGAGGCTGTCGCGATTTGGCCCGCTAAACGGGGCGTTTAGAGGCAAATCAAAGGAATCCCACAGGATTGCACCGACATGCTGCGCAAGCGCGTTGCATCCGTGCCGGCGAGATAGGCTGGCGCTGCAAGGTGACCTATAATGTTTTTTTTCGCAAAAATTCACACGCCACCACATCATGGAATTAGCCAAGTCTTTCGAGCCAGCCGACATTGAACAATTCTGGCGCGCCGAGTGGGAAAAGCGCGGTTACTACAGCGCCACCATGGACGAGGGCAAGCCATCGTTCAGCATCCAGCTGCCGCCGCCGAACGTGACCGGCACCCTGCACATGGGCCACGCGTTCAACCAGACCGTCATGGATGGCCTGACCCGCTATTACCGCATGCGCGGCCACAACACCGCCTGGGTGCCGGGCACCGACCACGCCGGCATCGCGACCCAGATCGTGGTCGAGCGCCAGCTCGACGCCCAGAAGATCTCGCGCCACGACCTCGGCCGCGAGAAGTTCCTGGAAAAAGTCTGGGAATGGAAGGAACAGTCGGGCAACACCATCACCGGCCAGATGCGCCGCCTGGGCGCCTCGCCCGACTGGAAGCGCGAATACTTCACCATGGACGAGCCGCGCTCGAAGACCGTGGTCGAGGTCTTCGTGCGCCTGTACGAGCAGGGCCTGATCTACCGCGGCAAGCGCCTGGTCAACTGGGATCCGAAACTGGGCACCGCGGTGTCGGACCTGGAAGTCGATTCGCAGGAAGAAGACGGTTCGATGTGGTACATCCAGTACCCGCTCACCGACGGTAGCGGACGCCTGACGGTGGCCACCACCCGTCCTGAAACGATGCTGGGCGACGTCGCCGTGGCGGTCGATCCGACCGACGAGCGTTACACCCACCTGCACGGCAAGACTCTGACCCTGCCGCTGACCGGCCGCGAAGTGCCGATCATCGCCGACAGCTACGTCGACAAGGAATTCGGCACCGGCTGCGTCAAGATCACCCCTGCGCACGACTTCAACGACTACGCGGTCGGCCAGCGCGCCGGCCTCGAGCCGATCAACATCTTCACGCTCGACGCGAAGATCAACGAGAATGCGCCCGCCCAGTACCAGGGCCTGGACCGCTTCGCCGCGCGCAAGCAGATCGTGGCCGACCTGGAGGCGCAAGGCTTCCTCGAGCAGGTCAAGCCGCACAAGCTGATGGTGCCGCGCGGCGACCGTACCGGCGTCGTCATCGAGCCGATGCTGACCGACCAGTGGTTCGTCGCCATGACCAAGCCGGCCCCGGAAGGCACCTTCAATCCGGGCAAGTCGATCACCGAAGTGGCGCTGGAAAAAGTCGCCGACGGTTCGATCAAGTTCGTGCCCGAGAACTGGAGCACGACCTATAACCAGTGGCTGGGCAACATCCAGGACTGGTGCATCTCGCGCCAGCTGTGGTGGGGCCACCAGATCCCGGCCTGGTTCGCCGAGGACGGCCGCATCGTGGTCGCGCGCAGCGAAGAAGAAGCCAAAGCCAAGGCGGCCGAGCAAGGCATCACCGGTGAATTGACCCGCGACAACGACGTGCTGGACACCTGGTTCTCGTCGGCGCTGGTCCCGTTCTCGACCATGGGCTGGCCGGAAGAAACGCCGGACATGAAGATGTTCCTGCCATCGTCGGTGCTGGTGACCGGCTTCGACATCATTTTCTTCTGGGTGGCGCGCATGGTCATGATGACCAGCCACTTCACCGGCAAGGTGCCGTTCGAGACCGTGTACGTGCACGGCCTGGTGCGCGACTCGCAGGGCCAGAAGATGTCGAAGTCGAAGGGCAATACGCTCGACCCGATCGACCTGATCGACGGCATCGACCTGGAGCAGCTGGTTGCCAAGCGCACCACCGGCCTGATGGACCCGCGCGCGGCGGAGAAGATCGCCAAAGCGACGCGCAAGGAATTCCCGGATGGGATTCCGGCGTTCGGCGCCGACGCGGTGCGCTTCACGATGGCCAGCTACGCTTCGCTGGGCCGCAACATCAACTTCGACCTGGGCCGCGCCGAAGGCTACCGCAACTTCTGCAACAAGCTGTGGAACGCGACCCGCTTCGTGATGATGAATACCGAGGGCAAGGATTGCGGCCAGCCGCAGCCTGAAGATCTGTCCCCGGCCGACCGCTGGATCATCTCGCTGATGAACCGTGTCGAGCAGGACATCGCCAAGGGCTTCGCCGACTACCGCTTCGACAACATCGCATCGAGCATCTACAAGTTCGTCTGGGACGAGTACTGCGACTGGTACCTGGAAGTGGCCAAGGTCAGCGTGCAGCAAGGTTCGGAGGCGCAGCAGCGCGCCACCCGCCACACCCTGCTGCGCGTGCTGGAAGTGATCCTGCGCCTGGCGCATCCGATCATCCCGTTCGTGACCGAAGCGCTGTGGCAGAGCATCGCGCCGCTGGCCGGCAAGACGGGCGACACCATCATGCTGCAGCCGTACCCAATCGCCGACGAGTCGCTGATCGACGTCGAGGCCGAAGCCTGGATGGAGCAGTTCAAGGCGCTGACCGACGCCACCCGCAACCTGCGCGGCGAGATGTCGCTGTCGCCGTCGGTGCGCGTGCCGCTGATCGTCGAGCCGGGCAACGAGGCGGACCGCGCCAACATGGCGGTGTTCGCGCCGTACATCCAGCTGCTGGGCAAACTGGCCGAGGTGCAGATCGTCGATGCGCTGCCGGAATCGCCGGCCGCGGTGTCGATCGTCGGCACCACCAAGCTGATGCTGAAGGTCGAGATCGACGTCGCTGCCGAACGCGAGCGCCTGTCGAAGGAGATCGCGCGCCTGCAGGGCGAGATCGCCAAGGCCAACGGCAAGCTGTCGAACGAGAGCTTCGTCGCCCGCGCGCCGGCGGCCGTGGTGGCGCAGGAGAAGGAACGCGTGGCGAACTTCTCGGCGACGCTGGAGAAGATGCAGGAACAGCTGGCCAAGCTGGCAGCGGCGTAAGCTTCTTCGAGCTTGAACGGAACGCGGCCCGGGTGGCCGCGTTTTTTTTGGTCTGCCGGGCGCCTCCCATGCATGCGACATATGTCGCATAAACCCCTTGCGGTGCATGTGACAAGTGTCGCATAATCGTTTGCAACATCAAGGAGGCACCATGCAAGCGACGTCCACGATTCCTTCTCCCACCGAACTGAGCCTCTTGAAGGCGATGTGGCGCCAGGCGCCTTTGACTGCGCGCGAACTGCATGCGCGCGTCGAAGATGAACTGGGCTGGTCGTTTTCGTCGACCCGCAAGACGCTGGAACGCATGCTTGACAAGGGCATGGTGGCGCAAGCGTCCCAGGACGGCATTCAGGTGTACCGTCCGCTGCTGGAAAAGGTCGGCACGCTGGCCGCGTTCGCGCGCGACTTCAGCGTGCGCGTGATGGAGATGGAAGCGCCCTTGTCGGTGGCGATGTTCACCGGCAGCAAACTGGTCGACCAGCAGGAGCTCGAACGCCTCGACAATCTGCTGCAGGACTGGCCGGGGGACGAGGCATGAGCGCCGACCTGTGGCTGATGCTGGCGCGCTTCGGCGCGGCCTGCGCCGGCAGCCTGGTGCTCGCTGGGTCGCTGGCCATCGTGCTGCGCGCTGCCTGCCTGCGCTGGCCTGCGCTGCGCGCCCATCGCAGCATCTGGTTGCTGGCCCAGGCCGCCGTGGTGCTGGTGTTCCTGCTGGCGCTGGTTCCCGTGCCGCGCAGTGCGCTGGCGCCGACCCTCGACGTGGCCGTGCCGGATGCCGGGCCAATGGCGGCGCCGGCCGCGATGCCGGCGTCCTTCGCCGACGCCGACGCAGCGGCGCCGCTGGCATCCGGCGCAGTGCCGCAGCCGGAATTCAACGCCACGCTGCTGCACTGGCTGCCAGCCGCCTGGCTGACCGTCTACCTGGCCGCCCTGGCGCTGCAATCGGCACGCCGCTGGCATGGCGCGCGCCGCTGGCAGGCGCTGATGCAGGCGCATAGCCGCCTGATGAACGACGCCGAGCTGCAGGCCTGCAGCGCGATGACGCCGTCGCAGCGGGCACGGATCGCGGCCGCGGGCCTGGCGGTGCGCACCACCACGCTGCAGGTCTCGCCGCTGCTGCATGGCGTGCGCCGCCCTTGCCTGCTGCTGCCGACGCACCTGTCCGCGATGAACGTCGCGCAGCAGCAGCTGATCGTCGAACACGAACTGACCCACTGGCGCCGCACCGATCCGCTGTGGCTGGCGATTTCAAGCGCCCTGGCGCTGGCGTTCTGGTTCAACCGTCCCCTGCGCCGCCTGGATGAAGCCCTGCGCGAAGCGGTGGAACTCGGATGCGACGATGCGGTGCTGGCCGGGCGTGCGTCCGTCGAACGCCGCAGCTATGCGGCGGCCCTGGTGGCGCAGCTGCGGGTGCAGGCTTCGTGGCAAGGCCCGGCCGGCGCCAGTTGGGGCGCGGCCTTCGGCGCCGCCGGCAGCGGCATGACGGAGCGCGTCCAGCGCATGCGCATGGCGGGCCCGCAGCGCCTGTCCGGGCGCGCTCGCGCACTGGCCGGCGCCGGCGCGGCGGGCATCGTCCTGATCGGCGCGGCATTGCAGCCGGCCTTCTCCTCGGCCCCAGTGGCGCAGGCGCCGGCGGCGCATGCCGTCGCCAACGCACCAGCGCCGGCGCACGTGCACGAAGCCTGGCAATACCCGATGCCGCAGCCGCGCGTCACCAGCCTGTACGGCGTGCGCAGTCCCAGCCGGCCGCAGGGCCATCGCGGCATCGACTTTGCGGCGCGGCGCGGCACGCCGGTCCATGCGGTCGCCGCCGGGGCGGTGCTCGAAGCCGGCTTCGACGACGCCTGGGGCCATTACGTGCGCGTCGGCCACGGCGGCGGGCGCAGTTCGCTGCTGATCCATCTCGACCGCATCGACGTCGTACCCGGCCAGCTGGTGGCCACCGGTGAAGCGCTCGGCACGGCCGGCGCCAGCGGCAAGGCCACCGGTCCGCACCTGCACCTGGAATACTGGCAGGACGGCCGCCGCCTCGATCCACGCCTGGTGCTGCCGCACCTGCTCGGGCACGCCACGCCGAAAGCGCTGGCCCAGCGCAGCGCGCAGGGCAATCCCCTTCCTACCGATCTGTAACCCGGACCTGTAATCACCATGCGAATCAACCGAAACGGCAGCGCCGGCGCGCTGCTGCTGGCGGCGCACGCCTGTGCGCTGGCCCAGTCCCTGCCGCAAACCGAAGCCGCGCCGCCGCAACAGGTGCTGGTCAGCGCCTCGGCCGACACCCGCACCGGATCGACCACGAGCGCGATCGTCGTCGGGCGCGACGAGCTGACGCGCCAGGGCGACGCCAGCCTGGCCGACGTGCTCAAGCGCCAGCCCGGCATCACGCTCGAATCCGGCCCCGGCAAGCCGGCCACGATCCGCATGCGCGGCATGGGCGGCGAGCACGTTGCGATCCTGCTCAACGGCTTGCCGGCGCCGGCCGGCTTCTCGCTCGAATCGCTCAGTCCCGACCTGATCGAGCGCATCGAGATCCGCCGCACCGCCACCGCCGAGACCAGCGGCCAGGCCATGGCCGGCACCATCAACGTGATCCTCAAACGCACGGGCGGCGGCGCGAACGGCACCGAGATCAAGCCGGGACTGTCCGTGACCGACGGCGACGCCGCACCGCAGTTGCTGGCCCAGCACAGCGCGCGCAGCGGCGCGCTGTCGTATGGCGCGAACGTCACGCTCAGGCGCAACCGCAATCCGATCAGCGCCATCACGTTCGAGGAAGGCAGCAATCCGCCCCTGCTGCGCCGCACCGACTGGACCGACCGCCAGGTGGAAGACGTGCTGGAACTGGCGCCGCGCCTGGCATGGCAGCGCGATGCGCTCGACAACGTCAGCCTGCAAGGCTACCTGCGCCGGCGCCGCATCGACAACGTCAAGAGCGAGGACGAGACCACCCGGGCCGGCAGCGCCACCGCCTTTCCCCGTGCCGGCCAGCGCTACGCCGCGCGCGCCGCGCGCGCGTATGCCGAACTGGCGTTGACGCGCCGGCTCGAAGGTGGTGCACGCCTAGCGCTCAAGCTGGCGGGTTTTCACGTGACGCGCGACGCCGATTTCGACTACCGCGGCATGGACCTGCAAGACACCCTGCTCGAAACGCGCCGGGTGGCCTCGGGCCCGAGCGAGCGCGAAGGGGTCTTCAACGGCAGCTGGCGCCGGCCGCTGTGGGGCAATCACACGCTGGCGGCGGGCTGGGAAGCGGGCCGCAAGCGGCGCGACGAATACCGCCGCGAGCAGCGCCGCGATCCGGCCGGAACCTTGCTGCTCGAGAGCGACGAGGACTACCGCGCCACCGTGACACGTACCGCCTTCTTCGTGCAGGACGAATGGGACATCACGCCGGCATGGTCGGCCTACGCCGGCCTGCGCCGCGAAGACCTGCGCACCACGGGCCAGGGCAATGCGGCGGCGGCGGTCGACGTCGACGCCGGCGCCTGGAGCCCGATCTTCCAGACCCTGTACCGCGCGCCGTCCGCCGAAGGCGCGGCGCAGGACGGCTTGCGGCTGGCCGTCAGCCGCACCTATAAAGCGCCGAACATCGTGCAGCTGATGCCGCGCCGCTACGCGGTCGACAATAACAACAATCCCACCAATCCGGACCAGCTGGGCAATCCGCGCCTGCGTCCCGAACTCGCTCTGGGCATCGACCTGGCGTGGGAGCGCAGCATGGGCAAGGACGACATGATCGCCCTCACCGCCTTTCATAAACGCATCCGCGACATCACGCTGACCCGCGTCGCGTTGGACGACGGTGTGTGGACTGCCAGTCCGGACAACGCGGGCAACGCCACCGTGCGCGGCCTCGAGTTCGAAGGCAAGACGCGGCGCGGACAGCTCGGCGCGCGCGTCAACCTGGCGCGCAACTGGTCGCGCATCGACAGCCTGGCGGGGCCAGGCAACCGCATCGCCGGTCAGCCCGCCTGGAGCGGCAACCTCGGGCTCGACACCACGCTGGAGCGCGCCCGCCTCGACCTGGGCGGCAGCTTCACCCTGCGCGGGCGCGCCGCCTACCGCGCCGGCGCATGGGTGTTCAACGAAGAAGGCAGCACGCGCCAGCTCGACCTGTACGCCGTCTGGCGGCGCGACGCCACATCGCGCCTGCGCCTGTCGGCCAGCGACCTGCTGCGCCGCGACACCCGCGACAGCAGTTTCTTCGACGGCAGCAGCCCACTGCTGCGCACCACGCTGTATCGCCCGGCCACCACCTGGCGCCTGACCTGGGAGCAAACGCTATGAAACCGTTACCGGAACGCGCGATGCTGCGCCCGGGCCTGCGCGGTCGGATCCTGCCGGCTCTGCGCTGAACCCAGTCCCGACAGCCGCCGCTGGAATCGTGGTCTGCTATATTAGCTACATCCCGAATGACGACCGTCCGATCCACGAAGATGCAAGCCGCTCCCATTCCCGACAACGAGGCCGAGCGCCTGGCCGCGCTGTACGAATTGCTGATCCTCGATACGCCGCCCGAAGAACGCTACGACAAGATCGTCGAGTTCGCGGCCAACGAATTCGACGTCCCGATCGTGCTGGTCAGCCTGCTCGACACCAACCGCCAGTGGTTCAAGGCCAGCGTCGGCACCGACCTGTGCGAGACCGGCCGCGAGCACTCTTTCTGCTCGCACGTGATCCTGCGCGACGACATCCTGGTGATCCCCGATGCGCAGGGCGACGAGCGCTTCGCCGACAACCCGATGGTGGTCGGCGCTCCCCACATCCGCTTCTACGCCGGCGCCCCGCTCACCACCGCGCCCGGCATCCGCCTGGGCACGCTGTGCCTGATCGACCGCCGGCCACGCACGCTCGACGCCCTCGAACTGGGCATCCTCGGCACCTTGCGCGACCTGGTCGTGATGGAGATGCGGCGCGCAAGCGAGGCCGCCAATGGCTGAGCAAATAAAGAGCGGTGCGCAGATTCTGCTGGTTGAACCGGAGGCGCTGCTGCGGCGCACAGTGGTGATGACCGCGCGCAGCATGAACC
This sequence comes from Massilia sp. YIM B02443, assembly GCF_030411955.1. GTDB lineage: Bacteria > Pseudomonadota > Gammaproteobacteria > Burkholderiales > Burkholderiaceae_D > Telluria. Next base: position 112,171 of record NZ_JASNRA010000008.1, on the reverse strand, counting down.
TGGCCCAGGTGCACGAGGCGGCCAGCACCGAAGCCGCGCTGCGCATGCTGCGCTCGCGCACCTACCACGGCGCCGTGATCGCCGTCGAATGCCGCGGCAGCGGCAGCGCGCGCCGCTACGACCTGAGCCTGATCGACCAGCTGCGCTTCGGCGACGCCGGCAGGCAGGACATCCCGATTGCGATCATGGCCGACCAGGCCACGCCTGAATTGTTGAGCGAGCTACGTGATCGCAAAATCAGCCGGGTGATCCTGAAGCCGTTTCGGGCCAAGGTACTGTTGGAGACCATTGCCGGGTTCGGCGCGGCCAAGTCACCGGAGCGCGTGGTGTTTCCGGGCGCCTGATATGAATCTTTGCTCTTCTTTACGGCGCCATCCCCTATTAAGTCATCCGCACATCTATAATCGACCGGAAGTCACCCTGACCATTCTTGTTCAGTTCCTAAAAAAATAACCACATGGAAGTTATCAAATGGTTCTTGAATCTCCTTGGACGGGTAGATAAAACGGCACCACTATGGCCATGCTCCTGTACGGAACCGCCGTTTCACTTCGAGAACTACACAACTTTGGAAATTGGTGAAGACACTCACGGCGCCGATGTCTCTGTTTTAACGTGCAAGCATTGTGGTGATCTGTGGCTCACTTATCAGATCGAATGGCCGCATTATCGTCAGTCTGGTCGGTGGTGGCGCGTTAGAGTATCACCGGAGAAAAAGCATTCACTGACGACCGCTACGGCAAAAGAATTTGTTGAATGTTCTCCCGAAGCGTTTGCAGGCGGGAGCTTCTTCAATTCACATGGTCACCGGATCACGGCGCCGATCAATGTCGGGTAGCTGAAAAAAATGGCAGGTTCTCAAGGTTTCGTCGGGCGATAACTGATGGCCGAGCGCCTTACGTACGCTTCAGGCTGTGGTAAATATCGTTGCAAGAACAGCGCGCCAAATCTGTTATCTCGAAAGACACGTGGCGAGTCCATTCCGGCATCAAATTAACCGTCGAGGAACAATCAGAGACTATGTCGAATCACTCTTCTACAAAAGCATTTTACAGTTGGATTTGCGCAGCACCAGCAATCGCCGCCATCGGTTTAATGGTTCTGGAACACATGGATTTCGGGGCCAATGTAGGCATTTTATTGCCTCTCATTGGGATCATTGTTATCGCCGTACTTTTTGTCACCGCGCTGGCTGTCGGTTTGTCAACGCGCACTACACTCGCTAGTCTGCTGGGAATGTTCACAGGCTTGGTGTTGACTGTGGTGGTCGGTGTGTCGTTGATTTAGCAAGGCCGGCATTCAAATCCTCACAGCTGACCGATTCAAAAAATACCGATCGGACTGTCCATGCCATTGAACTTCCGTATTCGCATGAGTCGGTGATTCAGGACATAGTCGATCGGCGAGTGATGTTCGAAATTGTTTGATGGCGAGATGATGCCCGCAGGGTATTTCTTTTGCTTGCTCATCCACCTATCTGCACGCAGTATGTGGGCCGATGTCGTCAGCCGCACTCAATCCACGCTGCGCCACCACGCCTGCCCAGCATGCGGGCGCTTGAGGTCGAGCGCCTCCCCCATCTCGGGCGTGGTCAAACGCACATTGCCCTGCTGCGCCAACGCCACGATACGCTCGAACGGATCCTGCCAGCGGTGCATGCCAAGGTCGAAGGTGCCGTTGTGCACCGGCAGCAGCCAGCCGGCGTTCAGGTCCATGAAGGCTTGCAGCGTCTGTTCCGGCTGCATGTGCACGTCGGGCCACATCTTGTCGTAGGCGCCGGTCTCGAGCAGCGCGACGTCGAACGGGCCGTACTTGGCGCCGATCTCCTTGAAGCCCTTGAAGTAGCCGGTGTCGCCGCTGAAGAACAGGCGCAGGTCGTCGTGCAGGATCACCCACGAGGCCCACAGCGTCGAGTCGCGGTCGGTCGGCGTACGGCCCGAGAAGTGCTGGGCCGGCGTCGCCACCAGGGTGACCTGGCCGACTTTGGTCTCTTGCCACCAGTCGAACTGGCGCACCTTGGCGGCGTCGACACCCCACTTCACCAGGCGGTCGCCCACACCCAGCGGGGTCAGGAACACCTCGGTCTTGGCCGCCAGCTGCTTGATGGCGGCGTAGTCGAGATGGTCGTAATGGTCGTGCGACAAGATCACGGCCTTGATCGGCGGCAGCTCGTCGATCGTGATCGGCGGTGCATGGAAGCGCGCCGGGCCGGCCCATTGCACGGGCGATGCGCGCTCAGAAAACACCGGATCGGTCAGGTAGAACTCGCCCGCCAGCTTGATCAGCATGGTCGAGTGGCCGAGACGGTACAGGGTGTTGTCGGGCGCGTCCAGCACTGCGGCCCGGCTCAGCGCGCGCACCGGAACCTTGCCCTTGGGGACGGTGCCGGCCGGTTTGTCGATCATGGCCTTCCACCACAGGCCCGCCATCTCGCCGAAGCTGTACTGGCGCAGCGGCACAGGGTTGCGGAACTTGCCGTCGTGGTATTGCGGGGATGCTTGTGCGGACCCGTTGGCGGTCGCGGCGATGGAGGTGCAGGCAGCCATGATAAGAAGTGCTCTCAGAATGAAGGTGGCGAAGAATAAGCGCATGGTCTCGATGGATTCGCGTGGTGAATTCGTTAAAACTACACTACACAGTGTAGTGTCGAAAATTGAGGAAGTAAACTACTGAGTGTAAAATTCAGTCATGACCGCTTCTACCCGCCTCACCGACCGCAAGCGCAGCGCGATTCTCGCCGCTGCCGCCGAACAATTCCGTATCCACGGCTACGAAAACGCCAGCGTGGATGGCATCGCCGCGCTGGCCGAGGTGTCCAAGCGCACCGTCTACAACCATTTCCCCAGCAAGGAAACGCTGTTCGCCGAAACCATCCTGCAGATGTTCGAGAGCAGCGCCGGCATGCTGGAATTAAGCTACCGGCGCGACCTGAGCCTGCGCGAACAGCTCGAGGAACTGATGCGCCAGAAGATGCGCAGCCTGGCCGACCGCGACTTCCTGGACCTGGCGCGGGTGGCGATCGGCGAGGCGATCCACGCGCCCGAGCGCACGCTGCCGATCCTGGCCCGTCTTGGCGAACTGGAAGAAGGCGTGACGCGCTGGATCCGCGCCGCGCAGGACGACGGCCGGCTTAGGCCCGGCGACCCGGCCTTCGCCGCCACCCTGCTGCAGGGCCAGGTCAAGACCTTCGCCTTCTGGCCCCAGATCGCGATGGGCGCTGCGCCGCTGGCGCAGGTCGAGCAGGAGCGGGTGATCGACGCCGCCGTCTCCATGTTCCTCTCGTATTTCGCCGTCGACGCCGACTGAATCACCTTGGATCAGGCGCATTGACAACCCTCCGACGGTTTACATACACTGTTATATAACACGTTATGGAGATAGCAAAAATGGACGACATCCTGCGCGACCATGGGGCAGTGTTTTTAGGAAGCCGTCTGAAACGCCTGGGCGAACGGCTGCAGGCCGGCGCGGCGAAGGTCGCAACGTCGGCGGGATTGACGCTGCAGCCGGCCCAGATCCCCCTACTCGCCGCGCTCGGCGAGCGCGCGATGACGATCGGCGAAGTGGCCCAGTTCGTGGGCATCAGCCAGCCGGGGGCGACGCGCGGCATCGGCCAGCTGATCGAACTGGGCCTGGCGCAATCCCAGCAAGGCGAGGACGGGCGCCAGCGCACGGTGTCGCTCACCGAGGCCGGCCAGGCCGCGCTGGCGTGCACCAGGATGCAGGTGATGCCGCAGGTGGGCCAAGCCGTACTGGCGCTGCTGGGCGGGCAGGCCGATGACTTCATGCGCCAGCTGGCGCAGCTGGAAGACGCGCTGGAAGCGACGCCGCTCGAGGTGCTGGCGGCCCAGTCCACGCCCAAGCTGCTGCGCATCCGCGCATTCAGCGACGACCTGGCCGGCCACTTCCACGACATCAACGCCGAGTGGATCAACGAGATGTTCAGCCTGGAGGATACCGACCGCGAGGTGCTGCAGCATCCGCGCGCCAGCATCATCGAGCCCGGCGGCGAGATCCTGTTCGTCGAGGCCGAGGGGCTCGGCATCGTCGGCACCTGCGCGCTGCAGAAGACCGGCGCGGGTGGTTTCGAACTGACCAAGATGGGCGTGCGCAAGAGCGCGCGCGGCCTGAAGGCGGGAGAGTTCCTGCTGGCGGCGATGATCGGGCGCGCCATGGCGCTCGGGGCCGAGCCGCTCTACCTGCTCAGCAATGCCAAGTGCGCCGCCGCCGTGCACCTGTACGAAAAGGCCGGCTTCCGCCACGACGCCGAGATCATGGCGCGCTATGGCGCGCGCTACGAACGCTGCAACGTGGCGATGCGCTACGTGGCGCCAGCGGCCGGCGCTTGACGTCGCTGCGGCCGCCGGCGCAAGCCGGTCAGGCGGCGCGGTCGCTCTTCGCGGCGTCGCCGGCGCGCAGTGCCGCCGCGCGCCGTTCCCAGTAGTCGGCGTTCTCGATGCCCAGCGCCAGCGGATCGAATTCCGGATCCTTGCCGGCCGCCTTCTGCGCCTCGTAGTCGCGCAGGCACTTGAACGCCACCTTGTGCAACAGCAGGATCGCGATCAGGTTGAGCCAGGCCATCAGCCCGACGCCCATGTCGCCCAGTCCCCACGCCACGTCGGCGGTCTTCACCGCGCCATAGATGGTGGCCGCCACGATGCACAGCTTGAGCAGCACGTTGAGCCACGGGTGGCGGCCTTCGCGGTCCATCCAGGCGATATTGGTTTCGGCGATGTAGTAGTAGGCGACGATGGTGGTGAAGGCGAAGAACAGCAGTGCGATGGCGACGAACAGCGCGCCGAAGCCCGGCATCACGTTCTCGAGCGCGGTCTGGACGTAGCCGGGACCGGACGCCACGCCCTGCACGCCGACGAACATCGGAGTGCCGTCCGGCGCCTCGACGTTGTACTGGCCCGTGATCAGCAGCATGAAGGCGGTGGCCGAGCACACGAACAGGGTGTCGATGTACACCGAGAAGCCCTGCACCAGGCCCTGCTTGGCCGGATGGCTGACCTCGGCGGCCGAGGAGGCGTGCGGGCCGGTGCCCTGCCCGGCTTCGTTCGAATACACGCCACGCTTGACGCCCCACATGATGGCCAGGCCGAGGATGGCGCCGAACGCCGAATCCAGGCCGAAAGCCGAAGTGACGATCAGCTTGATGACGCCCGGCAGCGCTTCGATATTCATCACCACGATCACGAACGCCACCAGGATATAGGCCAGCGCCATGAACGGCACCACGATCTCGGCGAAGTGGGCGATGCGCTTGACGCCGCCGAAGATGATAAAGGCGAGCACCAGCGCCAGGCCGATGCCGGTCCAGGTCGGGTCGATGCCGGCTGCGGTGCGCAGGCCTTCGGCGATCGAGTTCGACTGCACGCCCGGCAGCAGCAGGCCGGTGGCGAACAGGGTGGCGATGGCGAAAGTCCAGGCATACCACTTCATGCCCAGGCCTTTTTCGATATAGAAGGCCGGGCCGCCGCGATACTGCTTGCCGACCTGTTCCTTGTAGACCTGGCCCAGCGTCGATTCGACATAGGCCGAGCTGGCGCCGAGGAAGGCCATCATCCACATCCAGAACACCGCGCCCGGGCCGCCGAAGGTGATGGCGGTGGCGACGCCGGCGATATTGCCGGTGCCGACGCGTCCGGCCAGGGTCATGGCCAGCGCCTGGAACGAAGACACGCCCTGCTCCGAACTTTTACCTTCGCGCATCAGGCGCGTCATTTCCACCACGTGACGCACCTGCAGGAAGCGTGAGCGCACCGAGAAATACAGGCCGACGCCCAGGCACAGGGCAATCAGCGCCGGGCTCCAGACCACGCCGTTGATGGCATTCACCAGATCAATCATCTCCACCTTTCGTTATGACAGTGGCGCAAAGCCATCTGCCTTATGACTATGTTGAAAAACAGTGCAACGGGAACATTGCAAAGATACAGGAAGTTGAATGTTCGTCCAGCAATTTTCGTGCCGCCCGACAATCGGTGCGCCATGGTAGGATCGCGCCATGGACCGCCGAACCGACTACAAGACCGCCCTTCTCATCGACGCCGTGATGCACGACGCCGCCGACCAACTGCGCCCCGCCGCGCACCAGCTGGCCCAGCAGGGCGTGCCGCTCGAAGTCAGCCTGCGCGTGCTGACCCGGCCGGCCGAACGGCGCCACCAGGTGACCGCGGAAGACGTGCGCAACGCGCCTTGACGGCCGGCGCCGCCGTGGAAGGAATCCTCTGATTTCCGGCTCTCCGGCGGGCGGCAGGGTTTGCTACACTCGGCTTACCAACAACAACACTGGAGACTTACCATGCGCCACTTGACCAAGGCCGGCCTGGCCGCCACCCTGTTCGCCCTGTCCGCCGCTGCCCTGGCCCAGAACGCCTCGCCGGTCGGCACCTGGAAAACCATCGACGACGAAACCGGCAAGCCGAAGGCGCTGGTGCGCATCACCGAAGACGCGGGCATCCTGACCGGCAAGATCGAAAAACTGTACCGCCCGGCCGACCAGGACCAGAATCCGACATGCGTGAAATGCAGCGACACGCGCAAGGGCCAGCCGATCATCGGCATGACCATCCTGTCGGGCCTGAAGAAGGACGGCAACGACTACAGCGGCGGCGAGATCCTCGACCCGGCAGCCGGCAAGACCTACAAGAGCAAGGCCACGCTGAAGGACAACGGCAGCAAGCTCGAAGTGCGCGGCTATATCGGCGCCCCGATGTTCGGCCGCAGCCAGACCTGGGTGCGCGAGCAATAAGCATCAGAACATCTCACCGGCGGCTCGGCGACGCGCCGCCATCATTTTTGCATCCGTTTCAATGACCCTGAACCAGGCCTACCTCTACCTCGGACTGGCGATCGTGTCCGAAGTGATCGGCACCACCGCCCTGAAAGCCTCCGACAGCTTCACCCGTCCCTTGCCGAGCCTGGTCACGGTCGGCTGCTATGCGCTGTCGTTCTACCTGCTCACCTTCAGCCTGCGCGTGCTGCCGACCGGCATCGCCTACGCGATCTGGTCCGGGGTCGGCATCGTGCTGATTTCGCTGGTAAGCTGGTTCTGGTTCAAGCAGACGCTGGACCTGGCGGCCATCGCCGGGCTGGCGATGATCGTCGGCGGCGTCATGGTGATCAACCTGTTCTCGAAGAGCGTCGGGCACTAGCAAACGTAGCGCTGTTCCCACGACGCCGGTTGTCGGCTATGCTGTGGTCAATACTTTTTGATCCGATCCGCCCGACAGCATGCCCTCGAACACCGTCTCCCGCGCCGCGCGCCCCGTCTTTCGCGGACGGGCGATGCGCGTGCTGCGCCTGCTGAGCCTGGCGGGCGGCGTGTTCGGCATCCTGCTGCCGGCCGCGCTGCTGGCCTCGACCGCGCACGGGATTCCCGACTGGGCCGAACCGTATATCGTGCTGGTCGGCCTGGCGCTGGCCTCGAGCGGCTTTTTCCTGGTGGCGATGACCGGGCACCGCATGAAGAGCGACCACCTGCTGCGCTCGCTCACGGCGCTGCTGTTGATGGTGCCGTTCGGCGCCAGCGCCATCGTCATCTGGCACGCCAGCAACATGATGATGGTCTACCTGTGCACTTTCCTGTTGGTGCTGACGGTGCTGCTCTATTTTTCTTTCATCTATCCACTGATGCACGTGCCGCAAAAAAAGATCGTGCCGAAACGGGCGCCGCGTCCGATCCAGTGGACACCGCTGCGGCGCAAGGCCGCGCCCGGCAGCCGCTATGGCCAGCCGGCTTCGCGCGTCATCCGCTAGCGCGACGGCTTGCTCAGCCGGGTACGCGCGACAATTTCACGACAAATTTTCTCACCGGAAGTGACAAATCGGCCGCGCCCGATTGGCACATTCTCATTAGTCAATATTGACTATGTGATATCGTGGCGCGACTGCCATTCCGGCAGGCCGTTTTCCCGTGACTTGCCATGAATCCGACAAATCCTCATCGTGCGTTGCGCAAGGAACCGTCATGATGTTCCTGCGTTTTGTCTGCCTTGCCGCCGGCATCCTGGTGCTGGTGGCGCCACCCATGATCCTGTTCCCGGTCGGCGCCGCGAGCCCGGACGCCCGCTTTGCCGCCGCCTTCCTGGCCTGTATGGCGTTGGCCTCGGACGCCTTCTTCCTGATCGGCATGGCCGGCCATCGCATGCGCCGCGTTCCGATGCTGCGCTTGCTCGCCGCGCTGCTGCTGGCGCCGCCTTCGCTGGCCAGTGCCGCCATCCTGTGGCAGGGCGGCGCGCCGGCGCTGCTGTGGATGTGCAGCCTGATGCTGGGCCTGGCGCTGGTGGTGTACCTGACCCTGGTATACCGCGTGGTGCGCGCCCAGGGCCATCGGCCGCTGCGCCGGCGCGAACCGCGCGAACCGCAGCTGCGCGCCCTGCCGCGCGCCTGAGCCGGCGGTGCTCCGGCCTTTCGCTACAGCCAGCCGGCGTCGCGCGCCATGCGGTAGGCCTCAACCCGATTGCCGGCGCCGAGCTTGCTGATTGCTTCCGACAGATAATTGCGCACCGTCCCTTCGGACAAGTGCACCTGGCGCGCGATCTCGCCGCTGCTGCGTCCCTCCCCCGCCAGGCGCAAGACTTGCCGTTCGCGCTCGGTCAGCGGATCGTTGCCGCTGTTCCAGCTTTCCAGCGCCAGCTCGGGGGCGATCGCACGGCCGCCGCCATGCACGGCGCGGATCGCCTGCGCCAGCGCCTCGACCGGCGCATCCTTGAGCAGGTAGCCACGCACGCCGGCCTGCATCGCGCGCCGCAGGTAGCCGCCCCGGGCGAAGGTAGTCACCACCACCACCTTGCAGGCCAGCTTGCGCTGGGCCAGCGCCTGGGCCAGTTCGATGCCGGTCAGGTGCGGCATCTCGATATCGGTCAGGACAATGTCGGGAACTAATTGTTCGGCCAGCGCCAGCGCCTCGCGGCCGTCGGCGGCGCCGCCGGCCACCTCGAAATCCGGCTCCAGCCGCAGCAGTGCGCTGAGGGCGCCCAGCACCAGTTTCTGGTCTTCGGCGATCAGGATGCGGATCATGCCGCCGCCTCCAGCGGCACCTGCAGCTCGAGCGCCAGGCCGGCCCCTGTTCCGGCTCCAGCACCGGCGCGCAGGGACAAGCGTCCGCCCAGCGCCGCCGCGCGCGCCTGCATGCCGTCCAGGCCATTGCCGGGTTTCAGGTCGTCGGTGCTGCGCAGGCGGCCGTCGTCCAGCACGCGCAGCACGGCGCGCGCCTGGCCGCCATGCTGCTCGCGTCCGAGCGTCAGCGTGCAGCGCGAGGCGCGCGCGTGGCGGATGATGTTGGTCACCGCCTCGCGCACGGCCAGCGCCACCACGTGCTCGGCGGCCGGCGCCAGTTCGACCCGCTCGACCCGTTCGTCCAGCGCCACGTCGGCCGCCAGCAGGCTGGCGCGGGCGCTGGCCAGGGCTTGCGCCAGGCCGCTGTCGCGGTAGCCGCTCACGGCGGTGCGCACCTCGGCCAGCGCGGCGCGCGCGGCCGCTTCGATGTCGGCGACTTCCCGGGCGCAGGCGCGCATGTCGTGCGGCGCCAGCTTGCCGGCCAGCTCGGCCTTGAGTGCGATCAGCGACAGCGAATGGCCGAGCAGGTCATGCAGGTCGCGCGAGATGCGTTCGCGTTCGGCGATGCGCGCCATGTGCTCCACCTCTTCCTGTTTGCGCATCAGCTGCCGGCGCGACGCGCGCATGCGCACGTCCATCATGGTCGACAGCCCCACCGGCAGCCCGACCAGCAGCAGCGGCAGCAGGAACACCATCTGCATCGGACCGGCCAGGAACGAAGCCGCGCCCCCGCAGGCGATCACGGCCAGCATGGCGCCGACCGCGCGCGGCGCCGTCGGCAGGCTGGCGCACATGGCGCAGGCGAAGATGAAGAAGCTGGCGGCGCCCGCGTTCCAGGGCGTCCACAGCACCCCGATCAGGCAACTGGCCGCCGCGCAAGCCGCCACCTGCCAGCCGCGCGCCCAGAAGCTGACGCAGTACAGCGCAATGAACAAGGCGATGGTCAGCGCCAGCAGCACCAGTTCCAGCGGTTCCGGCGTCACGTAGGCAAACTTCCAGAACATATAGCCCAGCGACAGCAGCCACAGGTATTGCAACTTGCCGTAGTCGGGCGGGATCCAGGGCCGCGCCAGCGCTTGCCGGATGGTGGTCATCATGGTTGGCTCCGTATTCTTATTGTTCCAGCAGGCGCACGTCCACCAGTTCGAAGCGATACTCGCCCGGTTGCGGTCCGGCACTGAATGCTAGCATGGCCACCGCTGCCGGATCGATGCCGGCGAAGGCGTTCAAGGGAATGCTGATTTCTTCCCACTCGGCCTTGGCGACGAACGCCACGCTGCTGGGCCGCATGTTACCGGCGCCCATCATCAGCACCTGGTAGGTCTTGCCGTCGCCGCGCACCCGGAAACGCAGGGTCTTGGCCGCGCTCAGGTCGGCCGCCCCCATCGGCTGGGCGCCGGGCATGAAGGCCACGCTGGACCAGGCGAACGGCAGGCCCGGCGCGACCGTCGCCTGCACCGCCAGCGGCGCCTGGCCGTCGGGCAGCGCCGGCAGGACGTCAAGCTTGACGCTCGACTTGCCGCCCGCGAACTGGTCGGTCGACGGCACCCAGCCGCTGCCGAAGGGACCGGCGAGGCGGGCGGCGCTGAAATCGCTGATGCGGCCGTCCGGTGGCAAGACCTGGCGCGTGGCGCCGCCGAGTTCGCGCGCCACTTGCTGGCGTTTGGCGTCGCGCAAGGCGGCCGTGCTCTGCCCGTCCTTCCAGACTTCGACGATGCGGCGCGTGGCCTTGATGTCCGCCGCCGGATTGCCGTCGACCAGCAGCAGGTCGGCCTTGCACCCCGTGGCGATGCAGCCGCGCCGGCCCAGCTTGAAGGCGGCGGCGGGCGCGCTGGTGGCGGCGGCCAGCGCCGCGGACGGACTCAGGCCGGCTTCGACCAAAGCCGCCAGTTCGCGGTGCATGCTGATGCCGTACAGGGTGCCGGCATTGCCGGCGTCGGTGCCGGCCAGGAGCGGCACCCCGGCCCGGTGCAGCGCCGCGGTGACCGCCTTCGGCGTGGCCAGCTGTTGCGGATTGGCCTGCGCGCCGTAGCGTGCCTTGAGCGTAGCGGCGCCTTCGCGGTTGACCAGCGCTGCCAGGCCGGGATCGGCCAGCAGGTCGTCGCCACGCACCCCGGCCATGCTTTCCAGCACGGCGAAGGTCGGGATCACGAATGCGTTCCTGGCTTTCGCCAGCCGCGCCAGGCTGGCGACCGCCTCCGGCTGCGGCGCGGCGCCCAGGAACAGGTGCACCAGCCCATCGGCGCCGGCTTCCAGCACGGCGCGCGCGTCAACCTCGTTGCTGACGTGGACCACGGCCAGCTTGCCGCGCCGGTGCGCGGCCTCGATCAGTGCGCCGGCAGTGGCGACGTCGAGCGACTTCATCTTGCTGGTGCCTTTGCCCCCTTGTTCCAGCACGATCTTGATGAAGTCCGAACCTTCGGCGATGCGCGCGTCGACGAAAGCCTGGGCTTGGTCCGGGCGAGTCAGGGTCGGGATCGGGAAGCCGTACTGGGTGCCATGGCCGTTCGGCGCCGTGGCCAGCGTGCCGGCCGAAAACATGTCGGCCGCGCCGGCATTGGTGCCGGCCGCCATGCTGCGTTTGACCTCTTGCATCACGGGCACGGCGGTGAACATGTCGACCTGGGTGGTGACGCCGAACATCAGCGGCAGGTCGAATTGCTTGAAGGCGTGGGTGTGGGCGTCGATCAGGCCCGGCAGCAGGGTGCGTCCGGCGCCGACGACGATACGCGCGTTGGCCGGCGCCGTGCCGCGAAAATCGGCGTCGACGATGACGCCGCCATCGAACAGCACCGAGCGCCGCTCGTGCATGCTCTTGCCGTCGAACACGCGCACGTTCTCGACCAGGGTGGCGGCGCCCAGCGCCAGGGTGGATAGCGTAAAACCGGCAGCGGCAAGTACTGCTTTCAGGACTGGAGTGGACATGGTTTCCTCACGGGTTGTGTGAAACCAGTATGCGCAGTCCGCCGCCGCGGCGGCAGAAGCGCTTGCCATCAATCCTGGATGACAAATGTCAGGTGCGCTATGACCGGCTTATGCCGGCGGCAGGTTGTCCCACAGGTCGCCCGTCGGGCTGATGCGCGGCGCGGCGACGCCGAAGTGGTGGTAGGCCAGCGGCGTGGCGATGCGCCCGCGCGGGGTGCGCTGCAGGTAGCCCTGCTGGATCAGGTAGGGTTCCAGCACGTCCTCGATGGTGTCGGCCGCTTCGCCGATCGCCGCCGCCAGGTTGCCGATGCCGACCGGGCCGCCGGCGAACTTGAACAGCACCGCTTCCAGCAGCTTGCGGTCCATCACGTCGAAGCCGACGGTGTCGACGTCCAGCATCTTCAGGGCGCGGTCGGCCATCTCGCGCGTGATCTCGCCATTGCCCTTGACCTCGGCGTAATCGCGCACGCGGCGCAGCAGGCGGTTGGCGATACGCGGCGTGCCGCGCGCACGCTTGGCCACTTCGCGCGCGCCGTCCTGGTCGATCGGCGCTTCGAGCAGCGCGGCGCTGCGCGCCACGATCTTGGTCAGTTCCTCGACGTTATAGAACTCGAGGCGCGCCACGATGCCGAAGCGGTCACGCAGTGGATTGGTCAGCATGCCGGCGCGGGTGGTGGCGCCGACCAGCGTGAACGGCTGCAGGTCGAGCTTGACCGAGCGCGCGGCCGGGCCTTCGCCGATCATGATGTCGATCTGGTAGTCCTCGAGCGCCGGGTACAGGATCTCCTCGACCACCGGCGACAGGCGGTGGATCTCGTCGATGAACAGCACGTCGTTCGGCTCGAGGTTGGTGAGCAGCGCGGCCAGGTCGCCCGGACGCTCGAGCACCGGGCCCGAGGTCTGGCGCAGGTTGACGCCCATCTCGCGCGCGATGATGTGGGCGAGCGTGGTCTTGCCCAGACCCGGCGGGCCGAACAGCAGCGTGTGGTCCAGCGCTTCGCGTCGTTTTCGCGCGGCACTGATGAAGATTTCGAGCTGGTCGCGGATCTTTTCCTGGCCGACGTATTCGTCCAGTTGCTTCGGCCGCAAGGCGCGTTCGATCGCTTCCTCGTTGGGCGAGGATGGCGCCGCATCGATGATGCGCTGCTCGGTGAAACTGTCGGTCTGGATACTCATATCGTATTTGCCTTAAGCCTTGGACAGCGCCTTCAGCGCGAACTTGATGCCGTCCGAGACGCTCGAACCGGCCGGCATGTTCTTGGTCGCCAGCAGCGCTTCCTTGTCGGAGTAGCCGAGCGCGGCCAGCGCATTCAGGACGTCGGTCTGGGTGTCGTCGCGCGCGGCGCCTGCGGTGACGCCGATGTCGGCGCCGAGTTTGCCCTTCAGTTCCAGCAGCAGGCGCTCGGCGGTCTTCTTGCCGATGCCGGGGACTTTGACCAGGCGCCCGGTTTCCTGCAGCGTGACCGCCTGCGACAGCTCGGCCACCGTCATGCCGGACAGGATCGCCAGCGCCATGCGCGCGCCGATGCCGGTGATCTTGATCAGCTGGCGAAACAGCGCGCGTTCGGACGCGGTGCCGAAGCCGAACAGCAGGTGGGCGTCTTCGCGCACCACCAGGTGCGTGAACAGCACGGTTTTTTCGCCGGTATGCGGCAGGTTGTAGAAAGTGCTCATCGGCACGTCGACTTCATAGCCGACGCCGTTGCAGTCGACCAGCACGTGTGGCGGCGTTTTTTCGAGCAGGGTTCCGGAGAGGCGACCGATCATCTGGGGTGTTCCTTGGATGTTTTCTTTAAACGCTTAAGAGACGAGACGGCTGTTCTTCATGCGCAGCGCCTGCATGTCGGGCGACAGCGAGCCCAGCAACGCCAGCGTGTCCATGCCGTGGGCGTGGCAGATCGCCACGCCGAGGGCGTCGGCGGCGTCGCTGCCCGGCAAGCCCGGCAGCTTGAGCAGGCGCGCGACCATGTCCTGCACCTGCGGCTTGGCCGCCTTGCCGGTGCCGACCACGGCCTGCTTGACCTGCACCGCAGTGTACTCCGCCACGTCCAGGTCGGCGCCGACCAGCGCAGTGATCGCGGCGCCGCGCGCCTGGCCCAGCAACAACGTGGATTGTGGATTCACGTTGACGAACACTTTTTCGATGGCCGCGCACTGGGGGCGGTAGGTGGCGACGATTTCGCTGACGCCGTGCAGGATGATCTTCAGGCGCGGCGGCAGCGCGCCCTCGAGCCCGGTCTTGATGGTGCCCGAAGCGATGTAGCGCAGCTTGGCGCCGTGTTTTTCAATGACGCCGAACCCCGTCGTGCGCAGGCCCGGGTCGATGCCGAGAATAATCATTATGGAATGTTACCCCGGCTGGGGGTGTTCGTGGGAAAAATACTGTGCAAAAACACAGGTGCGTATCCAATTGGACTACATCCTGTTTGATGTCCGTAGGGTTGGCGGGTTTCCCGCCGACGCGTTCAACGACCGGTTGAATGCAAGCACGGCATCCATTTCAATGCCGGTTGAACGCGTCGGCGGCGGCGCGCGGGGCCGCCGAGGCCGACCCTACGTTACTGCTGACTGCTGATCAATGACGGAAGTGACGCGTACCGGTGTACAGCATCACCACGCCGCGTTCGTCGGCCGCGTCGATCACTTCCTGGTCGCGCATCGAGCCACCCGGGTGGATCACGCAGGTTGCGCCGGCGTCGACCACGACATCCAGGCCGTCGCGGAACGGGAAGAACGCATCCGACGCCACCGCCGAACCCGCCAGCGACAGGCCGGCGTTCTGGGCCTTGATCGAGGCGATACGGGCCGAGTCGATGCGGCTCATCTGGCCGGCGCCGACGCCCAGCGTCATGCCGTTACCGCAGAACACGATCGCATTCGACTTGACGAACTTGGCCACGCGCCAGGCGAACATCAGGTCTTGCAGCTGCTGCTGGGTCGGCTGCTTCTTGCTGACCACGCGCACGTCGCCCAGTTCCACGTTCTTCGCATCCGGCGACTGCACCAGCAGGCCGCCGCCGACGCGCTTGACGTCGTAGGCGTTCTGGCCGGCGCCCAGGGCGATTTGCAGCAGGCGCACGTTCTGCTTGGCCGCCATGATCTGGCGCGCTTCAGCGGTGAACGACGGCGCGATCAGCACTTCGACGAACAGCTTGGCCAGCGCTTCGGCCGCCTTGCCGTCGACTTCGACGTTGAAGGCGATGATGCCGCCGAACGCCGAGGTCGGGTCGGTCTGCAGCGCGCGCGAGTAGGCGTCCAGCGCATCGACGCCGATCGCCACGCCGCACGGATTGGCGTGCTTGACGATCACGCAGCCGGCCGATTGCCCCAGGCCGCCGAGCGACTTGACGCATTCCCAGGCCGCGTCGGCGTCGGCGATGTTGTTGTACGACAGTTCCTTGCCCTGCAGCTGGGTGTAGTTGGCCAGCGCGCCGTCGATGGTGACGATGTCGCGGTAGAACGCGGCGCCCTGGTGCGGGTTCTCGCCGTAGCGCATGTCCTGCACTTTCTCGAAGCCCATGTTCAGGGTCTGCGGGAAGCTGGAACGGGTCGCGTGCGCGCGGTCTTCGCCCAGGCTGGTCAGGTAGTTGGTGATGGCGCCGTCGTATTGCGCGGTGTGCGCGAACACTTTCTTGGCCAGGCGGAACTTGGTCTCATAGCTGACCGGGCCGGTCGCTTCGCCGGCGCCCTTCATTTCGGCCAGCACCACGCCGTAATCAAGCGGGTCGACGATCACCACCACGTCGCGGTGGTTTTTGGCCGCCGAGCGCAGCATGGTCGGGCCGCCGATGTCGATGTTCTCGATTGCGTCTTCCAGCGAGCACTGTTCTTTGGCAACGGTCTGCTGGAACGGGTACAGGTTGACCACCACCATGTCGATCTGCGGAATGCCGTGCTCTTCCAGCTTGGCGACGTGCTCGGGGAAGTCGCGGCGGGCCAGGATGCCGCCGTGCACTTTCGGGTGCAGGGTCTTGACGCGGCCGTCCAGCATTTCCGGGAAGCCGGTGTAGTCGGCGACTTCGGTCACCGGCACGCCGTTATCCTGCAGCAGCTTGGCGGTGCCGCCGGTGGACAGGATGTTGACGCCCAACGCGCTCAGCGCACGTGCGAAATCGAGCACGCCGGTTTTGTCGGAAACGGAAATCAGAGCTTGTTTGATCATGGTGTGGCCTATGGTTGGTAATTCGTGCGGCGGGAGTGCGGACCTGGATTGGCCACACGCCACGACGCGCGGCCACGACATGCCACGCTTAGAGCAGCCCGTGCTCCTGCAGTTTCTTGCGCAAAGTGTTCCGGTTGATGCCCAGCATCTGGGCCGCGTGCGACTGGTTGCCGTCGGCGCGCGACATCACGACCTCGAGGACCGGCTTTTCGACGGTCAGCACCATCATGTCGTAGATATTGGACGGCTTTTGCTCGCCCAGATCGTTGAAATAGTCTTCAAGACTCTTTTGGACGACTTCCTGGATACTTTCTTTGCTCATGTCTTCTGCTGCTTCATCCTGGTGTTGATAAGTGCTCCGCTCTCGCGCAGCGCGTCCCCTGTTGTTCTTCTTCTGGTGCCTGCTATGCCGCGATCGCGTCGAGGGCAGGATGCGCGGGGCGGTATTGTAACCGCTCGCCATGCCGCCGTTGCGATTCAAAAAAGGCATCGACTGCGGCCAATTGCTCGGTGGTCGATTCCAGCAGGTTCATACGCTGGCGGAATTCTTCCCCACCCGGCAGATCCTGCACGTACCAGCCGATGTGCTTGCGCGCGCTGCGCACGCCGATGAAGTCGCCGTAGAAGGCGTAGTGCGCCGGCAGGTGCTCGTTCATCAGCGCGCGCACTTCTTCCACCAGCGGCGCCGGCAGGTGTTCGCCGGTGCGCAGGTAGTGGTCGATCTCGCGGCAGATCCAGGGCCGGCCCTGGGCGGCGCGGCCGATCATCACGGCGTCGGCGCCGGTGTAGTCGAGCACGAACTTGGCCTTTTCGGGCGTGGTGATGTCGCCATTGGCGACCACCGGAATCGCTACCTCCGCCTTGACGGCGCGGATGGTGTCGTACTCCGCCTCGCCCTTGTAGCCGTCGGCGCGGGTGCGGCCGTGGAGTGTCAGCATCTGGATGCCGGCCTGCTCGGCCATGCGCGCGATGCGCAGCGCGTTCTTGTTCTGGCGGTCCCAGCCGGTACGGAACTTGAGCGTCACCGGCACGTCGACGGCTTCCACCACGGCGTGCAGGATGCGCTCGACCAGGTCTTCGTGCTGCAGCAGGGCCGAACCGCACCAGCTGTTGCAGACCTTCTTGACCGGGCAGCCCATATTGATGTCGATGATCTGGGCGCCGCGCTCGACGTTGAACTTCGCGCAGTCAGCCAGGTCTTTCGGATCGGCGCCGGCGATCTGCACCGCCTTCGGTTCCATCTCGCCCGCGTGGTCGGTGCGGCGCGAGGTCTTTTCGCTGGCCCACAGGCGCGGATTCGACGCCGCCATCTCGGACACCGCGTAGCCGGCGCCAAGCTGCTTGCACAGCTGGCGGAACGGCCGGTCGGTCACCCCGGCCATGGGGGCGACGAAGACGTTATTTCGCAGATGATAAGGACCGATTTGCACAGAAGAAAATCACAAAAGTTTCTCGGGAACCTGCTATTTTACCCCAAGCGCTGCTCAAATTATCAGCACAATTTTTTCGATTGTTGCGCGTGCGATATTGGCAACGTGCTAAAAAAGGGGTTTGCTGGTGCGATCGGACAGCAACAACGGCCGCGTGTTTACGCAATGACGCAAGGTCTCCATACTGCCAAACCCGGCATTGGAGACAGCACTACCGGCTACGACAGCTCGTCCAGCACTTTGCGTTGCAGGTGCTCTACCTCACCCCAGCTCAGCAAGGTCAACTTTCCATCTTGCACCACGAAGCGGTTGACGCTCGCGTTGTGGATCTTGAAGTCGCGCGGCGTCTCCAGCGGCAGCCCGAGCGCCGCACGATAAGCGCACTCGAGCACCCCGCCGTGCGCCACCAGCGCCAGCGTCTTGCCCGGATGCTGTCCCGCATGCCCCAGGATCGCGCTCAATGCCCGGTCGAAGAACTGACGGAAGGTCTCCCCGCAATTCTCCCCTGGCGGCAGTTCGGCATCTACATTACGCGCCTGCCAGGCCGCAAACTGGAGCGGAAAGCGCGCCGCGATTTCGCTGTACAGCAGTCCTTCGAAGCCGCCATAACAGCGCTCGCGCAGCTTCGGATCGCGCAGGACACTATCCGACGATTGGCCACGCGCCAGCGCGATCGCCTCGGCCGTCTGGCGCGCCCGCCCCAGGTCGCTCGACAGCACCAGGTCGATCCGCTCGCCCGCCAGTGCCCGTCCCAGCGCCGCCGCCTGGCGCTCGCCTTCGGCATTGAGCGCGATATCCAGATGCCCCTGCAGCCGGCGTTCGGCATTCCAGGCGGTTTCGCCGTGGCGGATCAGGAGGATGGTGGTGGCGCCCGGCGGCGCGTGTTCGACAGTCGACGACATGAGGTTCCAGTGCCCGAACCTCGGGGCATGATCGGGTAGTGTTGAAGCACGCTCGTCAACCCGGCTTCAGGAAGCCGGGTTGACGAGCACGCGTGTAAAGCGGCGGACCTACTTCAGCTGGTCGGCCGCGCCATTGGCTTCCAGCGCCGGATTGAGCGAATACACGCCGAAGATGCGCGCCTCGTCCAGGATATGGCCACGGATCGCCATGCGCGCCTCCTGCCCCGTAAAGCGGCCGTCAAGCGGCAGGCGCGGGATGTCGAGCGCGTACAGCGTGAAGATATAGGCGTGCACCCGCTCGTCGTTCCACGGCGGACAGGGACCGTCGTAGCCATAGAACTCGCCGGCCATGTCGGGGTCTTGCGCGAACCAGCCGGTGTAGTCGTTGACGCCATGGCGCAGCTGGTGCTCGGTGCCGTTCTTGATGGTGAACGGCACCAGCGGCCCGGGCTTGCCGTGCGGCGTGACCATGTCCGAGAACATGCCTTCTGCCAGCGACTTGAGGCAGACCGGAATGTCGACCAGGGTCCAGTGGAAGAAGTCGACGCGCGGCAGCGAGGCCGGCACGCGGCGCCCTTCCTTGTTAACGTCGGTTCCATCGGACGGCACGTCGGGATCGTGGCAGATCAGCACCAGCGACTGGGTGCCGGCCGGCACGTCGTCCCAGGCGATGTGGGGGTTGCGGTTGCTCGACAGCTTGACGTGGGTGTCAGGATCGCTGACCGCGAACGCGCAGGCGGCGGGGATTTCCGCGCCGTCGGTGAATGAATCGCTCCAGATTCGCATGGTTCCTCCCTGGCTGGTAATTTTGACCGTGGCGGCCGGCGCGGGTTTCAGCGCGATGCCCCGACCGGATCAAACCGCAGCCAGAACGTGACCGGCCCATCGTTCACCAGAGACACCTGCATGTCGGCGCCGAATACGCCGGTCTGGACAATGCCATGCCGCTCGCGCGCC
Source organism: Massilia sp. YIM B02443 (assembly GCF_030411955.1). Taxonomy (GTDB): domain Bacteria; phylum Pseudomonadota; class Gammaproteobacteria; order Burkholderiales; family Burkholderiaceae_D; genus Telluria. The sequence continues at coordinate 92,729 of NZ_JASNRA010000008.1, read as the reverse complement.
TGGCGCACGAGATAGTCGAACAGGCGCCGCCCGTCTTCCGGCGCGGCGGCCGGCGAAAACGACGGCCGGGTGCCGGAGCGGGTATCGGCCGCCAATGTAAACTGCGGCACCAGCAGCAGGCCGCCAGCGGTATCGGTGACGCTGCGGTTCATCTTGCCGGCCTCGTCCGAGAAGACCCGGTAGCCCAGCAGTTTGGTGAGCAACTGGTCGGCTTCGCGCTCGCTGTCGCCCTTTTCAGCGCATACCAGCACCATCAGGCCGGGACCGATGGCGCCGACGGTCTCGCCGTCGACGCGCACCGCCGCTTCGCTCACGCGTTGCAGCAGGCCAATCATGCGGACAAGGTGACGCGCGCGAACTTGCGCTTGCCGACCTGCACCACGAAGGTGGCGGCGTCGATCTGCAGACCCTTGTCGCTGACCACGGCGCCGTCGATGCGCACGCCACCCTGGTCGACCATGCGCATCGCTTCCGAGGTCGAGGCGCACAGGCCAGCCTGTTTCAACAGTTGCGGCAGGCCCAGCGGCGCGCCCGACAGCGCGACTTCCGGCACGTCGTCCGGGATGCCGCCCTTGCTGCGGTTGACGAAGTCGGCCAGCGCGTCGTCGGCCGCCTGGGCCGAGTGGAAACGCGTGACGATTTCCTTGCCCAGCGCAACTTTCGCGTCGCGCGGGTTGGCGCCGCCGTCGACCTCGGCCTTCAATTTGGCCAGTTCGTCGATCGAGCGGAACGACAGCAGGTCGAAATACTTCCACATCATCGTGTCCGAGATGCTCATCAGCTTGGCGAACATGGTGTTCGGCGCCTCGGTGATGCCGATGTAATTGTTTTTCGACTTGGACATCTTGTCGACGCCGTCCAGGCCTTCCAGCAGCGGCATGGTCAGGATGCACTGCGGCTCCTGGCCGTAATCTTTCTGCAATTCACGGCCGACCAGCAGATTAAATTTCTGGTCGGTACCGCCGAGTTCCAGATCCGACTGCAAAGCAACCGAATCATAGCCCTGCATCAAAGGATAAAGGAACTCATGCACCGCAATCGGAGTCCCACTCTTGTAACGTTTGGTGAAGTCGTCGCGTTCCATCATGCGCGCCACGGTGTAGCGCGAGGCCAATTGAATCATGCCACGCGCGCCGAGCGGGTCGCACCATTCCGAGTTGTAGCGGATTTCGGTGCGCGCCGCGTCAAGCACCAGCGACGCCTGGCGGAAGTACGTCATCGCGTTTTCCTCGACCTGCTCGCGGGTCAGCGGTGGACGGGTGGCGTTGCGGCCCGACGGGTCGCCAATCATCGAGGTGAAGTCGCCGATCAAAAAGATCACCTGGTGGCCCAGGTCTTGCAGCTGGCGCAGCTTGTTCAGCACCACGGTGTGACCGAGGTGCAGGTCGGGCGCGGTCGGGTCCAGGCCGAGCTTGATGCGTAGTGGCTTGCCGGTCTGCTCGGAGCGCGCCAGTTTCTGGGCGAATTCGCTCTCGATCAGGAGTTCATCGGCGCCGCGTTTGGCAATGGCGAGCGCCTCGCGCACCTTGTCGGTCAACGGCAAGGAAACAGGCGAATTCGCCGGGGCACCGTTACCGGAAGCAACTTTGGAAGTCATAGAATCTTGTAGGAAATTGGCTAAAACGGTTGTAGGACCACTTCTTTTGGTATAATTCACGATCCTGTTTTCGTTTCCTAAAGAAAACTTTACGAATCGATAAGAACATGGCCCTTGAAAGTTCAGCCGCAAATTTTAACTGATTGCATGAACCCTATACAGAAAATCACCCAAAACGGCCTGCTGCAGCTGGTGCCGAAGACCCGCAAGGCCCGCATGCTCGGCGCCGGCGCCGTCTTCCTCAGCATGTGCGCCTTTGGCGCCGTGGCTGTGGCCCCGATCGCATCCGATCCTTCCGACCTGCCCGTCCAGTCGGTGGCACAAGACCTGGAACTGCCGAACCTGGCCGACCAGATTGCCGCCCTCCAGCAAGACGAGCAGCAATTCATCCACGAAGAACGCATCCGCCGCGGCGATTCGCTCGGCTCGATCTTCACCCGCCTCGGCATCGAGGACGCCCAAGCCCAGAAGTTCGTTCGTTCCGACAAAGTCGCCCGTCGCCTGCTGTCGCTGCCTAACGGCAAGCGCATCCAGGCAGAGACCGACGAGAACGGCATGCTGCTGTCGATGAGCGCCACCGTCGTCGATGGCAAGAGCGGCAACGCGCGCACCATCACGGTCGAGCGCAAGGGCGAGAAGTTCGTCGCCCTCGACCAGCCGGCCAAGCTCGAGCGTCGCGTCGAAATGCGTTCGCGCGAGATCGCCTCGTCGCTGTACGCAGCAACCGACGACGCCAATATGGACGGCGGCACCATCCCTGATTCGGTGGTCGGCGAGATCATCGAGATGTTCTCGACCAGCATCGACTTCCGTTCGGACGTCAAGCGCGGCGACCGCTTCAACGTGGTGTACGAAACCTTCTGGCTGGACGGCGAACTGGTGAAGACCGGGCGCATCCTGGCCGGCGAATTCGTCAACCGCGGCACCAGCTACCAGTCGGTGTGGTACGAAGATCCGATCAGCAAGCAAGGCGGCTACTACAGCCTGGACGGCAAGGCGCTGAAAAAGGCCTTCCTCAAGTCGCCGCTGCAGTATTCGCGGATCTCGTCGGGCTTCTCGATGCGTACCCACCCGATCTCGGGCAAGTGGAAAGCGCACAAGGGCATCGACTACGCGGCCGTGACCGGCACCCCGATCCGCGCCGTCGCCGACGCTACCGTCGACTTCGCCGGTAACGGCAATGGCTACGGCAACATGGTCGTGCTCAAGCACTGGTCGAACTACAGCAGCGCCTACGCCCACATGAGCCGCATCGCTCCGGGCATGAAAAAAGGCGCCAAGATCAGCCAGGGCCAGGTGATCGGCTATGTCGGCTCGACCGGCTGGTCGACCGGCGCCCACCTGCACTACGAATTCCGTGTCGCAGGCGTGGCCCAGGATCCGAACAAGTTCAAGTCGCTGGTCCAGCAACCGCTGAGCCAATCCGAACTGGCACGCTTCCGCATGGCAGCTGCCGAGATGAACCACCGCTTCTCGCTGCTGGCGCCAAGCGGCAACGGCATGGCGGCGCGCTGATCCAGTTGTAACAACGCAACACCGACGCCCTCCGTCGCATGCAAATGCCGGAGGGCGTTTTGTTTTGGGCGCATCCAACGCAGGCGGAAAAACAATGAACGCGACACCTTCCCTCTTCATCGGCCTGATGTCCGGCACCAGCCTCGACGGCGTCGACGGCGTGCTGGCCGACTTTTCCAACGGCGCGATCCAGACCCTGGCCGCCGCCTTCACCCCCTTCCCGCCGGAACTGCGCGCCGAACTGATGGCGCTGCAGGCCGCCGGCCCGAACGAACTGGAGCGGGAAGCGCTGGCCGCCAACGGCCTGGCCCTGGTCTACGCCGACTGCGTGCGCGCCCTGCTGCCGTCCAGCCCCGGCCCGGTCACGGCGGTCGCCGCCCACGGCCAGACCATCCGCCACCGCCCCGAACTGGGTTTTACGCGCCAGACCAACAACCCGGCGCTGCTGGCCGAGCTGACCGGACTGGACGTGGTGGCCGACTTCCGCAGCCGCGACGTCGCCGCCGGTGGCCAGGGCGCGCCGCTGGTGCCGGCCTTCCACCATGCGGCCTTCGGCACGCCGGGCACCAGCCGGGTGGTGGTGAACATCGGCGGCATCGGCAACATCAGCGTGCTGCACGCGGATGGGCGCGTGACCGGTTTCGATACCGGCCCAGGCAATGTCTTGATGGATTTGTGGATCGCGCGCCACCACGGCCGCGCCTATGACCAGGATGGCGCCTGGGCCGCTTCGGGCGCGGTTGATCCGGCGCTGCTGGCCACGCTGCTCGACGAACCCTATTTTCGCCAGCCGGCGCCCAAGAGCACAGGCCGCGACCTGTTCCACGAACAGTGGCTGAATGACAAGCTGGGGCAGCATCCGGACCTGGCGCCGGCCGACGTCCAGGCAACCCTGCTGCGCCTGACCGCGACCACCATCGCGCAAGCGATCCAGGGCGAAGGCGTGACGCCGGACGCAGTCTACGTCTGCGGCGGCGGCGCCTATAACGGCGCACTGCTGCGCGCCATCGGCGCCGAGCTGGGCGGCGTGAAAGTGGAATCGACGGCGGCGCTGGGCGTGGCCCCGAACCGGGTCGAGGCGCTGGCCTTCGCCTGGCTGGGCTGGCGCTGCCTGCAGCGCGAGCCGGGCAATCTGCCGGCGGTCACCGGCGCCCGCGGCCTGCGCGTGCTGGGCGCGCTGTATCCTGCATGATGCACCCCCATCGCGCACGCTGCCAAAATGCAAACGGCCCGCTTGCAGCGGGCCGTCGACTACCCGGAACGATCCGGGTGGCGTGGCGTGGAACTCAGGCCGAGAACGACGAACCGCAACCGCAGGTCGAGGTGGCGTTCGGATTCTTGATCACGAACTGCGCGCCTTCGAGGTCATCCTTGTAGTCGATTTCGGCGCCGACCAGGTACTGGTAGCTCATCGAATCGATCAACAGCTGGACGCCGTTCTTTTCCATCGTCGTGTCGTCATCGTTGACGATCTCGTCGAAGGTGAAGCCATACTGGAAGCCCGAGCAGCCGCCGCCCTGCACGAAGACGCGCAGTTTCAGATCGGGATTGCCCTCTTCTTCGATCAGCTGTGCAACTTTCTCTGCGGCGCTGTCGGTGAAGTTGATTGGTACGGGAATAGTGTCGTGCTCAAGCACTTCTGCGACTGCGTTCATGGGAAAACTCCTGAAAGATCAAACTCCGCCCATTATAGACGGTTGGGGAAAGTCATGCTGCCGACCCTTCGACAATGTCGGTCAGATGAAACACCGGCTCATCGTAGGCCGGCTGCGGCTCGTGGGTGAGCTTGCCGGTGACGAGCGCGCCGCCGTGCATTTCGAGCAGGCGGTAGTGTACATCCCCATGTATGCGGCCTTTCGGCTGTAATTCAAGCAGTTCCGACGAATAAACGGCCCCGGCGATGAAGCCGTTCACCACCAGGCTGGCGCAGCGCACCTCGCCCTCGATGCGCGCGTGTTCGGACACGATCAGCATGCTGTCGGCGCCGTCCAGCGCGACCACGTTGCCGTGCACCTCGCCGTCGATGCGCAATCCGCCGCTGAACTTCAGGTCGCCCTCGATGCGGGCCGAGATCCCGACCAGGCTGTCAATTTCGCTTTTGGCTTGTCGACCGAACATGGAACCACCTCTGCAGAAAAGAGCGCGCCTGGCGCGGATTGACCGTTGAACTCGATTAAGTCCAACGATCAATTTACCCTGCTCAACAGTGCTCGCCTTGATCTGCGTCGCGTGGCCACCCGGGATTGAAGTTTATGGCAACAGTGCAATCTGCTTGAGCCCGGTCGACTCTTCCAGGCCGAACATCAGGTTCATGCACTGCACCGCCTGGCCCGAAGCGCCCTTGACCAGGTTGTCCTGCACCACCAGGATCACGACCATGTTACTGCCTTCCGGACGGTGCAGCGCCAGGCGCAGCATGTTCGAGCCGCGCGTCGAGCGGGTCTCAGGGTGCGCGCCGAACGGCATCACGTCGACGAACTCGCTGTCCTTGTATTGCTCTTCGAACAGGGCCTGCAGCGCGGCGTTGTCGATCTCCTTCGTCAGGCGCGCGTACAGGGTCGCGTGCATGCCGCGGATCATCGGCACCAGGTGCGGGGTGAAGATCAGGCCGACCTTCTGCTCGGTGAAGCGGGCCAGCTGGGCCGAGGTTTCCGGGGTGTGGCGGTGACCGTGCACGCCATAGGCCTTGAAGTTGTCGCTCGACTCCGAGAACAGCGTGCCGATCTCGGCCTTGCGGCCGGCGCCGGAGACGCCCGACTTGCAGTCGGCGATCAGGCTGCCGGCGTCGATGATGCCGGCTTTCAGCAGCGGATAGAAGCCCAGCTGCATGGTGGTCGGGTAGCAGCCCGGATTGGCGACCAGGCGCGCGCCCTTGATGTCGTCGCGGTTCAGTTCCGGCAGGCCATATACCGCTTCCTCGATCAGCTCGGGCGCGGTGTGCTCGATCTTGTACCATTTCTCGAAGGTGGCGCGGTCCTTCAGGCGGAAGTCGGCCGCCAGGTCGATCACCTTGACGCCGGCCGCCAGCAGCTCGGGCGCCTGGGCCATCGCCACGCCGTGCGGGGTGGCGAAGAACACCACGTCGCACGATTTCAGGTCGGCCTTGTCCGGGCTCGAGAACGCCAGGTCGACGCGGCCGCGCAGCGACGGGAACATGTCGGCCACCGGCATGCCGTCTTCCTTGCGCGAGGTGATCGCGGTCAGTTGCACGTCAGGGTGAACGGCCAGCAGCCGCAGCAATTCCACGCCCGTGTATCCGGTTCCGCCAACGATGCCAACTTTGATCATGTCCATTCCTTCTAGAAAATTGGTTTCCTGCCGATGCTGCAGGACGAAAGCGCAATTTTAACAGCCTGACCAGATGGCCGCGCACCGGCCGGCGCCGGCCTGGCATCAGGCCGGCGCATCCACCATGGTTTCCGGATAAAAGATGGCGCGCGCATCCAGCGTCGACTGCAGGCCGACCTGCTCGCCGTGTTGCGCCAGCCAGTCGCCGGCAGCCTGGCGTCCGACCGCGTGCAGATGCTGCAGGAACGGCCACTCATTGTTGAACTTGCTCGAGATGTCGAGGTTCTGCAGCTCGCCGTTGCCGGTGACCATGTGCAGGCGCACCGCCGCCGCATGGGTCTGTTCAGCCTGCTCTTCGTCGAGCAGCATGCCGAAATGCTGGATCGCGCTGATCTCGCGGATGAAGGCGGTATTGAAGGCGATCTCGCTGGCGCGGTTGGCGATGTCGGCCACGCTCAGCGGCAGGCGGTTGCGCGCGATCGGGTTGTTCTGGACGATCAGGATGTCGCCCGCCCCACCCCCGCTGGCCAGCGGCGCCAGCGAGGGATTGCCGGCGAAGCCGCCGTCCCAATACGTTTCGCCCTCGACCTCGACGCCGGAAAACACTTGCGGCAGGCAGGCCGAGGCCGCCAGGCGGCAGGCATCCATCTCATCGCGTGTGAAAATCTTGCCCTTGCCGGTGCGCACATTGGTGGCGGTGACGAACAGGCCGATCTCTGCGCAACTGCGCACGCGCCCGAAATCGATGAGCGAGCCGAGCAGAGTGCACAGGGGATTGATGCTGACCTGGGTCATTGGCGGCGGCATCACCGCGCTCATCAGCTGCAGCAGGTGGTAGGCGGGCGAGGCCTGCATCGAGCCCTGGCCGGCCAGGTAGTCGGCCGGCGTGCGGCGCATCGGGCTGAACAGGCTCATGGTGCCGAGCGTCTGCCAGAACCGGTGCAGGGCCTGGCGCGCGCCTTCGCGTCCGCCACCCTGGGCAAAGCCGTCGAGCATCACCGCTGCATTGATGGCGCCGCCGCTGGTACCAGACACGGCCGTGATGTCGAAACGCTCGTCCTCCAGCAGCCGGTCGAGGACGCCCCAGCCGAAGGCGCCATATGAACCGCCGCCCTGCAGGCCGAGACTGAGCTTTTTCGTGGGTGTGTTCACTACAGGATTCCAGGAAGGTTGAGGTGCTGCGAAGTCTACTATGCAGCCCCGGCCGCCCCCGTTTCCTTTCCCACGCACAAATAAGCAAAGTGGGGGACGAAAAAAAACCGCCGGCACAAGGGCGGCGGTTTTTTCGTATTGCAGCACAAGGCTGCAATGGTGAAACGAATTAACGCTTCGAGAACTGCTTCGCGCGACGTGCTTTACGCAGGCCGACTTTCTTACGCTCGACTTCACGCGCGTCACGGGTGACGAAGCCGGCACGTGCCAGATCGCCCTTCAGTGCTGCGTCGTAGTCGATCAGAGCGCGGGTGATGCCGTGACGGACGGCGCCAGCCTGGCCCGATTCGCCACCGCCGTGCACGTTGACCTTGATGTCGAAACGTTCGACGTTGCCGGTCAGTTCCAGCGGCTGACGGATCACCATCAGGCCGGTTTCACGCGAGAAGTATTCCGATGCCGGTTTACCGTTCACGATGATCTGGCCGGTGCCCGATTTGATGAACACGCGAGCGACTGCACTCTTGCGACGGCCGGTGCCGTAGTTGTAGTTACCGATCATGTCAGTTCCTTAGAGGGTCAGTGCTTGTGGTTGCTGAGCAGCGTGCGGGTGGGTGCCTTCCGCGTACACTTTCAGCTTCTTGATCATGGCGTAGCCGAGCGGGCCCTTAGGCAGCATGCCTTTGACGGCCTTCTCGAGTGCGCGACCTGGGAAACGCTGTTGCATTTTCAGGAAGTTGGTTTCGTAGATACCGCCCGGGTAGCCCGAGTGACGGTAGTACGTTTTTGCGGTGGCCTTGGTGCCGGTCACGCGCAGTTTGCCTGCATTGATCACAACGATGAAGTCACCGGTGTCGACGTGCGGGGTGAATTCCGGCTTGTGCTTGCCGCGCAGTCGGAGTGCCACTTCGCTGGCAACACGTCCGAGGACCAGGTCCGTCGCGTCAATGACAAACCAGTCGCGCTGGACTTCGTGGCCCTTAGCGGAAAAAGTTTTCATGTTTATTCCAAAAATTAAAATTGCTCAAATGGTGGTTCCGCCCCGCAGGTTTGTTACAACCCGCAGCGGACTCGGCCTTATTGTCTTTTCCTGAGCAAACGGAAAGCCGACGATCATAACCGAACAATGGCTTGCGAGTCAATCCGTACGTGAATGCGGTCACCCTGTTGTCGTTTTTCTCGCGCGCCGTTTTCTATGCGCTTCATCCACTGTGCATTCCTTGATGCGGCCTTGAAACAATCGGTTGACCGCAGAAACACCGCGACCATACTATCGTCGCAACATGAAGGAGATGTTGTGAAGAAATCCCAGATTCTGCTCACTGCACTGGCGTGGCTGACCGCAGGCCTGACCCATGCCGCGGCCCAGAGCGCCGCCGCTCCTGCCAAACAGGAACGCAGCTGCCATCTGCCCGGCGCCACCGAAGCCCTGCGCTGCGTCAAGCTGACGGTCCCGCTCGATTATGCGAAGCCAGGCGCCGGCACGCTGAAACTGCACGTCACCGTGGCCCCGGCCTTCCGCCAGGGCACGCGCAACGATCCGCTGTTCGTGCTGGCCGGCGGCCCCGGCCAGGCCGGCAGTGACGTGCTGATGCTGCTGCCGGCCGCGCTGGACCGGGTGCGCGCCACGCGCGACATCGTCTTCATCGACCAGCGCGGCACCGGCCTGTCGGGCAAGCTCAGCTGTGAGAGCAAGCCGGAACACGAACTGATGAGCGAAGAGCAGCTCGAAGAAGAGCTACGCGCCTGCATCCGCGCCAGCAAGGCGCCGTTCGGCGCCTACACCACGGCCGCCGCCGCGCGCGACCTGGAACAGGTGCGTAGTGCCCTCGGCTACGCCAGGGTCAACGTCTGGGGCGGTTCCTACGGCACCCGCCTGGCCCAGGCTTACGCGCGCGCCTATCCGGCCAGCGTGCGCAGCCTGGTGCTGGACGGCGTGGCCGCGCCCGAGCAGGTGATTCCGGCCGGCGGCCGCGACGGCCAGGCCGCGCTCGACGCCCTGTTCACCCAGTGCGAGCGCGACGCCGGCTGCAGCAAGGCCTTCCCGCAACTGCGCGGCGAGTTCGACGCCCTCGTGAAAAAGCTCGACGCCGGCGGCATCAAGCTGTCGCTGCCCGATCCGCGCACCGCGCAGCAGGTCGACTTCACATTGACCAGCAGCCGCTTCCTCGGCACCGTGCACAACATCCTGTATTCGCCGGGCGACGCGCGCCGCCTGCCGTTCCTGCTGCACAGCGCCGCCCGCGGCCGCTGGCAGCCCTTCATCGCGCGCCAGAACCTGGCCGGCGACTTCGGCGGCGACGCCAGCATGGCCATGCTGCTGCACTTCGCCGTGGTGTGCGCCGAGGACGTGCCGCGCATGACGCCGGAACTGCTCGAGCAGGACGACGCCGTGCTCACCCGCCCGCTGGCCGAGAAGATCCCGGCGCTGTGCAAGACCGTCAACGTGGCGCCGGTGCCGTATGCGGCGCCGACCCGGATCGAGGCGCCGGCCCTGCTGCTCTCGGGCGCGCTCGATCCGGTAACGCCGCCGCACCGCGCCGCCAGCGCCGCCAGACACATGGCGCGCGCCCAGCAGGTGGTGGTGGCGAATGCCGGCCACGGCGTCTCGCAGCTGGGCTGCGCGCCGCGCCTGCTGCGCGCCTTCCTCGACCGTCCGCAGGAAAAACTCGACACCGCCTGTCTGGCCGAGATCCCGGCGCCCACGTTCCAGCTCGGCGCCGCCGGGCCGCAACCCTGAATCCCTCGAATCCACGTTCGGACCCTCCATGATCGAAGTCCATGATGTACGCAAGCAGTTCGGCGCCGTGCAGGCGCTGGGCGGCGTTTCCTTCACCGCGCGCGACGGCCAGATCACCGCGCTGCTCGGGCCCAACGGCGCCGGCAAGACCACCCTGCTGCGCACCCTGGTCGGCCTGCTCAGGCGCGACCACGGCGCGATCCTGATCGGCGGCGTCGATCCCGAGAAGGATCCGATGGCGGTGCGCCGCAACATCGGTTTTCTCACCGACCAGTTCGGGCTGTACGAACGCCTCACCACGCGCGAATACCTGGAGTATTTCGGCGAACTCAATGGCATGCAGCGCCCCCTGCTGCGCGCGCGCATCGGCGAAGTGTCCGAGCTGCTCGGCATGGACGAGATCATGGAACGCCGCACCAAGGGCTTCTCGCAGGGCCAGCGCATCAAGGTGGCGCTGGCGCGCACCCTGCTGCACCGTCCGCGCCACCTGCTGCTCGACGAACCGAGCCGCGGCCTGGACGTGATGAGCACGCGCGCCCTGCGCACCGCGCTGAACGCGCTGCGCGAAGACGGCTGCTGCGTGATCATGGCCACCCACGTGATGCAGGAAGTGACGGCCCTGTGCGAAGACGTGATCGTGATCGCCAAGGGCCATACCGTGGCCCAGGGCTCGCCCCAGGACCTGTGCCGCCGCACCGGCATCGCCAGCCTGGAAGACGCATTCGTGAGCCTGGTCGGCACCGAGGAAGGCATCGCATGAAATCCAAGATCCGGATCGTGTTCTGGAAAGAGCTGCGCGAAACCCTGCGCGAGAAGCGCACCCTGAGCCTGCTGCTGCTGTTCACGCTGATGTACCCGGTGCTGATCGGCTACGTGATGCACCAGATGATCGACAAGAACACCCGCACCGAACGCGAAGGCATCGAGCTGGCGATCATCGGCGGCGCGCAGGCCCCGACCCTGGTGTCGCAGCTGCGCCAGAAGAACGTCACCGTCAACCAGGTGGCGCCGATGGACGAGGAAGCGATCGCCGCCCTGCTCCATGCGCGCAAGACGGCGGCGGTGCTGCGCCTGTCCGATGACTTCGTCGAGAACTACGGCGCCATGCGCCCGGCGCGCATCGACCTGTGGTTCGATTCGGCCGCCGAGAGCGGGCCGCAGCGGCGCCAGATCGAAGAGGTGCTGCAGGCCTACAGTTCCAACATCGCCAGCGCGCGCCTGCTGGCGCACGGCGTGTCGCCGGCCACGCTGTCGCCGATCCAGGTGCAGCGCTACGACACCGGCACCAACGCCTCGCGCTCGGCGATGGTCATCGGCGGCATCATCGGCATCCTGTTCTTCCCGGCCTTCATGCTGACCATGTCGGCCGCCGTGGACAGCACCGCCGGCGAGCGCGAACGGCGCTCGCTCGAGGTGCTGATGGCGCAGCCGATCCGCACCTGGGAGCTGGTGTGCGGCAAATGGCTGGCCGCCAGCGTGCCGGCGGTGGTCGGGGTGACGCTCGAGCTGCTGCTGGCGCACGCGATCCTGGCCTGGATGCCGCTCGAGGAAATCGGCATGTCGTGGAGCCTGGGCTGGGGCGAGATGCTGCTGGTGTGCCTGGTGACGGCGCCGCTGTCGCTGCTCTCGGGCGCGCTGTACATCGCGCTGGCGATGAACGCCAAGTCGTTCAAGGAAGCCCAGACCACGCTCAGCTTCGTGATGATCATTCCCCTGATCCCGGGCTTCGCGGTATCGGCGCTGGAACTCAAGACGGCGTCGTGGATGTACCTGGTGCCGACGCTGTCGAACCAGACCCTGCTCAAGGAGCTGGCCAAGAGCAGCGAGCTGGGGGCGCTGCCGTTCGTGCTGACCTTCTTCAGTTCATTGATCCCGGCGTTGTTGGTGGTGGCGTTTGCCAGCTGGCGCATGAAGAGCGAGCGCTACGTGCTGGCGGTGTAAGGACCAGGTGGCCGGCGGCCGGCACGACGCCGGCGCCTGCCGTACAATCGAGCACATGAAAAACCGGGCGCGATCGCTCAACGTGGAGAATTGAAATGGAAGTGAAAGTCAGCTGGAACGGCCCGTCGGGCATGAGTTTCCGGGCCGAGACCGGCAGCGGTCACATGGTGACGATGGATGGCGCGCCCGAGGGCGGCGGCCACAACCTGGCGCCGCGTCCGATGGAGCTGGTGCTGGTCGGGACCGGCGGCTGCACCGCGTACGACGTGGTGCTGATCCTCAAGCGCGGCCGCGAGGACGTGCGCGGCTGCGAAGTGACGCTGCAGGCCGAACGCGCGGAAGTCGATCCGAAGGTGTTCACCAGGATTAACTTCCACTTCGTGGTCAGCGGGCGCAACCTGAAGCCGGCAGCGGTGGAGCGGGCGGTGACGCTATCGCACGACAAGTATTGCTCGGCGTCGATCATGCTGGCGCAGATGGCCGAGATCACGCATTCGGTGGAAATCGTCGAGGTTTGAGGCCGTGATCGACAGCGCTCGATTACACCTTTATCTTAAAGACCGTCATTCCCGCGCAGGCGGGAATGACGGTTTTTCATTTAGCGGAAGAATGGCGACAACGTGACGCGAGCGCCTTCATCAAACCCGATACGCCGCCGTCGTCATCACCTTCGCCATCGCCCGCATCGCCAGCTTGACCGGCAGCGGCATCTCCGCCGCCCCCATCGCCTGCGCCGCATCGGCGTGCTCGATCTCGTCGATCCGCATCTGGTCCACGATCGCGCGCGACTTGGCGTCCTGCGGCGGCAGCAGTTCAAGATGGCTGTCCAGGTGCGCCTCGACCTGGCGCTCGGTCTCGACCACGAAGCCCAGGCTCACTTTATCTCCCAGCTTGGCCGCCACGCTGCCCATCGCATAGGCGCCGGCATACCACAGCGGATTCAATACGCTCGGCTGCGAACCGAGTTCGGACAGGCGCTGGGCGCACCAGGCCAGATGGTCTTCTTCCTCGCGGCCGGCCTGCTCGAACTGGGCGCGCAGGGCCGGGGTGCTGGCGAAGCTGCCCTGGGCGTCGTACAGCGCCTGCGCGCACACTTCGCCCACATGGTTCACCCGCATCAGGCCCGCGGCGTGGCGCCGCTCGGCGTCGCTCAATTCGCTGTCGACCGCCAGCGCGCCCGGATTCGGGCGCGACATCGCGGCCACGCCGCCCACCACGCGCAAGGCCTTGTCGAAGCCGACGATCAGATGGTCCAGGGGGCTGATGAAACGGTGTGCAATCATGGGGTTCTCGCTGTGTAGTCGCCGAAAACCGCCATTATAGACCTGGGCCCTGCTATGGGGAGCCGGGCTCGGGCGCCTCGCCCGACGCCTGGCCTTTGCTGCGCGCAATCCAGTCGGCCACCGGCCCCTCTGGCTCGATGCCCGAGATATTCTTGGCCACACCCAGGTTCAGCTCCAGCAAAAACGGGATCGACGCCTGCGGCACGTCCGGGAACTGGCGCCGGAACGCGTCCATGAAGCGCTCGCACTCCACCGTCGGCACCACCCTGGCCCCGCTCATGAACTGCAGCACGCTGGTGATGGTGTGGCCCGGCCCCAGCGTGTGGTAGATGAAGCGGTTGTAGGCACGGTCGACCTGCTTGAAATCGATCGCCTCTTCCGTCATCAGGTTCGCCAGGTAGACCAGCCCCAGCGCGACGCGGAACCAGTCGGTCGATTCGGCGCGCGAACGCCCTTCGCGCATCAGGAGCAGCAGCTTGTCTTGGGTGGCAGGGTTCATGAGGCAATTATCCACATTTCAAGGACGCACGCCTGCGCGCTTGAAGAAAAATTACGCAAAGAAAGCCCAGCCGCATCCTGGTCCCCCGATAATGCAGTCTGGGGCGCGGTTTGGCCCGTGTGTCGCAGCGGGCCCGACCCGGCCGTGGCTTTTTAATAGAATGCAAGTGTGTAGAAGTGCGCCAAAATAAACTAAAGCAACAGTGCGGCGGTCCACCATGACAGGACCGGCGCTCAGGTGTCAGGAGCCGTCATGCAATTAAAGATCCGTCATTTGTCCAAGACCTACGCCAACGGCGTGGTCGCGCTGGACCGCGTCACGCTCAACATCCCGCCCGGGATGTTCGGCCTGCTCGGTCCCAACGGCGCGGGCAAATCGACGCTGATGCGGATCCTGGCCACGCTGCAGGAATGCGATTCCGGCTCGGTGTTCCTGGACGATATCGACGTGCTCGACGAAAAGGACGCGGTGCGGCGCCTGCTCGGCTACCTGCCGCAGGACTTCGGCGTCTACCCGCGCGTCAGCGCGCTCGAGCTGCTCGACCACTTCGCCCAACTCAAGGGCCTGTCGCACAAGGGCCGCCGGCGCGAGGTGGTCGACGGCCTGCTGCAGCAGACCAACCTGTGGGAAGTGCGCGAGCAGCGCCTCGGCACCTTCTCGAGCGGCATGCGCCAGCGCTTCGGCATCGCCCAGGCGCTGTTGGGCGACCCGCGCCTGATCATCGTCGACGAGCCCACCGCCGGCCTCGACCCGCAGGAGCGGGTGCGCTTCCACAACCTGCTGTCGGACATCGGCGAAGAGCGCACCGTGCTGCTCTCGACCCACATCGTGTCCGATGTGGCCGACCTGTGCGCGCGCATGGCGATCATCAACAAGGGCCAGGTGCTGCTGTGCGGCGAGCCGCAGGAACTGATCTACGGGATCGAAGACTTCATCTGGGCCCGCTTCGTGACCAAGGCCGAACTGCCCGACTACCAGGCGCGCCACACCGTGATCTCGACCCGCCTGCTGAGCGGGCGCACCCTGATCCACGTCTACGCCGAGGATGACCCGGGCGACGGCTTCGAACCGGCCCGCGCCAGCCTGGAAGACGTGTACTTCGCCACCATCGCCGGCCTGCACAACCCGGCGGCCGGGAACTGCTGACCGTGCGCGCGCTCTTCGTCATCGCCCGCTTCGAGGCGGCGCAGCGCCTGCGCCTGCTCTCGACGTGGGTCTATTTCACGGTGTTCCTGGCCCTCGGCATGCTGTGGATCGCAGCCGCCGGCGGCGCCCTGCGCGACCTGGCGGTGACCTTCGGCGGCCAGGTGCTGATCAACGCGCCGCGCCAGATCGCCCTCACCTGCGCGGTGCTCGGTTCGCTCGGCTCGATCGTGGTGGCGGCGGTGATGGGGCGCGCGGTGCAGCAGGACTTCGAGCACGAGATGCACCACTTCTTCTTCAGCGCCCCGATCCGCAAGACCGACTACGTGTTCGGACGCTTCCTGGGCGCGTTCGCGACGCTGGCGCTGGTATTTTCCAGCATCGTGATCGGCAGCTGGCTGGGCGGCTACGTGCCCGGCATCGCGCCCGAGCGCATCGGGCCGGCCAGCCTGGCCACCTTCGTCAAGCCCTACCTGTTCACGCTGCTGCCCAACCTGTTCATCTTCGGCGCCATCTTCTTCGTGCTGGCGGCGCTGACGCGGCGCATGCTGCCGGTGTACGTGGCGGCGGTGGTCATGACCATCGGCTACATCGTGGCGCCGTCGCTGGCGCGCGACCTCGATTTCAAGACCTTCGCCGCCCTGATCGATCCGTTCGGCACCACCGCCCTGATCCGCCTGACGGAATACTGGCCGCTGGCCGAGCGCAACCTGCGCCCGGTCGACCTGGAAGGCGTGTACCTGCTCAACCGCCTGCTGTGGGGCGGCTTCGCGCTGCTGGCGCTGCTGCTCGGCTACTGGCGCTTTCATTTCATCGGCGCCCAGGATGCGCGCGCGCGCGCCGTTGCTGCATCGGCCGCATCGGCCACTACCGCGCCCACGCTGACGCGGGCCGCGCGCGACACCCAGGCCGCGCCCGACTTCGCGGCGCGCAGCATGCTGCTGCTGGCGCTGCGCTCGGCCTGGGGCGAGTTGCGCGGACTGCTCGGCAACATCTATTTCGCCGCGCTGGCCCTGGGCGCGGTGCTGACGCTGGGCGCCGGCGCCATCGACCTCAGTCCGGTGAACGGCGCCGGCGCCTGGCCGCTCACCTATCTCGTGCTGGGGCTGATCCGCGCCACGCTGGCGCCATTCATGCTGGCCGCCACCATCCTGTTCGCGGGCGAGCTGGCGTGGCGCGAACGCGAGACCCGCATCGCCCAGATGGTCGACGCGCTGCCGGTGGCGGGCTGGCTGCCGCTCGCTTCCAAGACCCTGGCCCTGGTCGGCCTGCAGGCCTGCCTGCTGCTGCTGGCGATGGTGGTCGGGATGCTGATCCAGACGTTCAAGGGCTGGTTCGGCCTCGAGCCGGGCCTGTACCTGCACGCGCTGTTCACGCTGGTGCTGCCACAGTATGCGCTGGTCGCGGTGCTGGCGATCGCGGTGCACGCCATCGTCAACCACAAATACCTGGCCAATTTTTTACTGGCCGGCTGGCTGCTGGCGATGCTGGCGCTGTCCGGCACCAGCCTCGATCACCCGCTGCTGCGCTACGCCTTCACGCCGAGCTTCCAGTATTCCGAATTGAACGGCTTTGGCCACTACCTGCTGCGCGAGCGCCTGTTCCTGCTGTACTGGAGCGGCGCGGCCCTGATCCTGCTGGCGCTGGCGCGCCTGCTGTGGCCGCGCGGCGTCGACACCCGCTGGCGCGAGCGCCTGCGCCTGGCGCGCCTGAACCTGGCGCCGCCGGTCGCCGGCGCCTTCGCGCTGGGCCTGGCGCTGCTGGGCGGCGGCGGCGCCTTCCTGGCGTGGGAACTGGCGGCCGGCGGCTACCTGAGCGCGCACGGGCAGGACAGCCTGCGCGCCGGTTACGAACAGCGCTACGCGCGCTTCGCCACGCTGGCGCAGCCGCGCGTGGCCGACGTCGACCTGCGCGTGGCGCTGCGGCCGGAAGCGCGCGCGATGACGGTCAAGGGCACCTACCGGCTCGAGAACCGCACGGCGCAGCCGATCGCCGACCTGGTGCTGTATCAGGACCGCGGCGCCGGGTTCACGCCACGCTTCGCCCCATCGCACAGCGCCAGTCTGGTGCTGGCCGACCGCGAACGCGGCTTCTATCACTACCGCCTGGCCACGCCGCTGGCGCCGGGCGAACGCATGGTCTTCGCGTTCGACCTCGGCTACGCGCCGCGCGGCCTGTTCGGCGCCGGCAGCCAGTTGCCGGTGCTGGCCAACGGCACCCTGTTCACCGATGCGGTGCTGCCGCGCATCGGCTACCAGCGCTCGGTCGAGCTGAGCGACGAGCGCGACCGGCGCCGCTTCGGCCTGCCCGCGCGCGCCGCCGGCGCGCACGATGGTGAGCCGGACTGGATCGGATTCCACGCCGTGGTCAGCACCAGCCCGGACCAGATCGCGATCGCGCCCGGCACGCTCGAACGCGAATGGGTCGACGGCGGCCGGCGCCACTTCGAATACCGCACCGACCGCCCGATGCCGAACGCCTATGCCTTCCAGTCGGCGCGCTACGAGGTGCGCCACGACCGCTGGCAGGACGTGTCGATCGACGTGTTCCACCACCCCAGCCATGCGGCCAACGTCGAGCGCATGATCCGCGGCGCCCAGGCCGGCCTGGACTACGGCGCGCGCAACTATGGACGCTATCCGCTGCGCGAGCTGCGCATCGCCGAATACGCGCGCGGCGCCGGCGAGGTCCCGACCTATCCGGGCCTGATCCCGTTCGTGGAGAGCGGCGCCTTCATCGCCCGCGTCGACACCGGTTCGGCCAGGGACATCGACTATCCGTTCTACGCCAGCGCGCAGCAGACCGCGCGCCAGTGGTGGGGCCTGCAGCTGGCGCCCGCGGACGGTCCGGGCGCCGGGGTGCTGACCGGCGGCCTGGCCGAGTACACGGCGCTGATGACGATGCGGCGCGCCTTCGGCCCGGAACACATGCGGCGCTTCCTGCGCCACGACCTGGACGCCTACCTGTCCGGACGCGCCCAGGAACGCCGGCGCGAGCTGCCGCTGGCGCTCGGGCGCGGCCAGGACTACGCCGCCACCCGCAAGGGCGGCCTGGCGCTGTACCTGCTGGCCGACCTGCTGGGCGAGGCGCGCGTCAACGCCGTGCTGCGCGAGCTGCTCGAAAGTCACGCCTACAAGGGAGCGCCCTATCCCACGGCCGCCGGCCTGGCGGACGCGCTGCGCCAGATCGCGGCGCCGGAGAAGGCCTACCTGATCGACGACCTGTTCGACGCGATCGTGCTGTACGAGAACCGCGCCGACAGCGCCGTCGCGCGGCGCCGCGCCGACGGCCGCTACGAAGTCACGATCCAGGCCCACGCCGGCAAGGTGCGCGTGCTCGACAGCGGCGAAGAGCAGCCGCTGGTGCTGCGCGACTGGGTCGAATTCGGCGTCGACGACGCTACCGGCCGGCCGCTGGCGCGCGAGCGGCGCCTGGTGGCGCAGGCCGGGCAGACGGTGACGCTGGTGGTCAATGCGCCGCCGGCGCGCGCCGGGATCGACCCCGACAACAAGCTGATTGACCGCAAACCGTCGGACAATATGGTCGGCGTCGACAACTTGTAATCTTCGCGCTATGATCGAGCCAAAAATTCGAGACAAAATTGCGGGAGGAAGATCATGTCGAACCTGGTCGTAGAAATCACCGAAAAGATCCAGATGCTGAGCGTCTCGGAAAAGAACGAAGTGCTGCGCGTGCTGCTGCAGGATATCGATGGCGCCGACCAGGACGCCGACGAAGCGTGGCAGAACGAAGTGGTGCGGCGCGTCAAGGCGATCCACAACGGGGAAGCCGCGATCGTGGCGCTGAAGGAGTGGCAGGACTAAACGCGCGGCGCGCGTTCCAGCATAAAAAAAACCGCGGCAAGCCGCGGTTTTTTTTATGTCCGTCGCATGGACGGAAAACCGACCGCCCTATTTCTTGGCGACGGCCGCGGTCGCCTTTTTCGCCGGCGCCTTGCGTGCAGCCGGCTTGGCCGCCGGCTTCCTGGCAGCGGCTTTGGCCGGGGCCTTGGCGGCGGCCTTGCGCGCCGGCTTCACGGCAATCGCCGCGCCATCCGCACCGTCGGCCGCTGCGCCGTCGGCGCCATTGGCGGCATCGGCGCCCTTGGCCTTGGCGCCCGGCTTGGCCTTGCGCTCCTCGAACTCGAAGCTGATCTTGCCATCCTTGCCGCGCACCAGGAAAGCCTTGAAGGCGCGCCGGGTGCGCTGCGACACGAAGCCCGGCAGCAGGTCGGTCTTGCCTTCGTTGAGCAGTTTGGCCATCTGCTCGGGCAGGATTTCCTGTTGCAGGATGATGCGGCCGCTGCGGAAGTCGCAAGTCTTCGGCTTGGCCACGCTGTTCTCGCAAACATAGGCCAATGGCATTTCGTACACGCCGCCCGTGCACTTCGGGCAAGGGCCGAGCGGGGTCTGGGCGCTGAAGTCGACGCCTTCGCCCTCTTCGCTCTCGTCGTCCTGGCCAAAGTCGAACTCGAGCTTGAAGTTCTTGATCTCTTCGTCGCGCACGATGCGCAGGATCGCCGCGAACGGACGGCCCATCTTGGAGCGGAAGCCCTGCAGCGGACCGATGGTGCGGTTCTTCAGCAGTTCCTCGACTTCCTCGATCTCGAACTGGCGGCTGCCCGGCGTCTTGCTCATCGAGAAGTCGCACTTGGTGCAGGCGAAGCGGCGGTAGTTTTCCTTGACCACGCCGGCGCAGTTCGGGCACGGGTTGACCAGGGTCGCGTACTCGCCCGGAATCGTATCGTTGTCGTATTCCTTGGCGCGCTTGACGATGATCTGGGTCATCTGCGCGATTTCACGCATGAACTCTTCGCGCGAGATCTTGCCCTTTTCCATCTGCGACAGCTTGAATTCCCATTCGCCGGTCAGCTCGGGCGCGGTGAGTTCGTTCACGCCCAGGCCGCGCAGCAAGGTCATCAGCTGGAACGCTTTCGCGGTCGGCATCAGCTCGCGCCCTTCGCGCAGCAGGTACTTTTCGGTCAGCAAGCCCTCGATGATGGCGGCGCGCGTGGCCGGCGTGCCCAGGCCCTTGCCGGCCATGGCGTCGCGCAGCTCGTCCGAGTCGACCAGCTTGCCCGCGCCTTCCATCGCCGACAGCAGCGTCGCTTCGTTGTAGCGCGCCGGTGGCTTGGTGACGAGGCCGTTGGCCGTCAGCTTGTCGGCCAGCACGCTCTCGCCCTTGGCCACCGGCACCAGGTTGGCGCCGTCCTTGTCGTCCTGCTTGCCGTACACCGCCAGCCAGCCCGGGTTGGTCATCACCTTGCCCTCGGTCTTGAACTGGTGGCCCGAGACTTCGGTGAAACGGGTGGTGACCAGGAACTCGGCGGCCGGGAAGAACACCGCCAGGAAGCGGCGCGTGACCAGGTCGTACAGCTTCTGTTCCGGCTCGGACAGGTTCTTCGGGATCACGCCGGTCGGGATGATGGCGAAGTGGTCCGAGATCTTGGTGTTGTCGAAAATGCGCTTGTTCGGCTTGACCCAGCCACCCTTGGTGATCTGCTTGGCGAATTGATTGTAGTTGTTGGTCTCGGCCAGCGCGTCGAGCGTGCTCTTCACGGTGCCGATATAGTCTTCCGGCAGGTGGCGCGAATCGGTACGCGGGTACGTCAATACCTTGTGCTTTTCGTACAGCGCCTGGGCCAGGCCCAGGGTGTTCTTGGCCGAGAAGCCGAAGCGGCCGTTGGCCTCGCGCTGCAGGGACGTCAGGTCGAACAGCGCCGGCGCCATCGAGGTGGTCGGCTTCGATTCCTCGGTGACGACGCCCTGCTTGCCGCGGCAGGCGGTGGCGATCGAGTCGGCGGCGGCCTTGCTCCACAGGCGCTCGGCGCGCTTCTCGGGGTCGTTCTCGTCTTTCTTGAACTTGGTGTCGAGCCAGCGGCCTTCGTAGACGCCGGCGGCGCACACGAACTCGGCGCGCACTTCCCAGTAGTCGCGCGGCACGAACTTCTTGATCTTTTCTTCGCGCTCGACCACGATCGACAGGGTCGGGGTCTGGACCCGGCCGACGGTGGTCAGGTAAAAGCCGCCCTCCTTCGAGTTGAACGCGGTCATGGCGCGGGTGCCGTTGATGCCGATCAGCCAGTCGGCTTCGGAGCGGCAACGGGCGGCGTCGGCCAGCGGCAGCATCTCGTCGTCGCTGCGCAGGTTGGCGAAGCCTTCGCGGATCGCGTTGGCCGTCATCGATTGCAGCCACAGGCGCTTGACCGGCTGCTTGGCTTTTGCATTCTGCGCGATCAGGCGGAAGATCAGTTCACCCTCGCGCCCCGCGTCGCATGCGTTGATCAGGGTGGTGACGTCCTTGCGCTTGATCAGCTTGTTGAGCACCTTGAGGCGCGATTCGGTCTTGGCGATCGGATTCAGCGCGAAGTACGGCGGGATCATCGGCAGGTGGGTGAAGCTCCACTTGCCGCGCTTGACGTCGTATTCCTCAGGCACGGCGATCTCGAGCAGGTGGCCGACGGCGGACGAGAGGACGTAGTCGTCGGACTCGAAGTACTCATCGTGCTTGGTGAAGCCGCCGAGCGTCTTCGCGATGTCGTTCGCGACCGATGGCTTCTCGGCGATGATGAGGGATTTGGTCATAGTGTTTCTCGTCTTGCTCTTTATATAGTGTGTTTTGCCCGGGGCACGATGCCCGGGCATCATACATGCTCACAGACAATACGGCGAAAACGTCCATAGTGTCTGGTTGGTAACAATCCCAATTAAGCGGCCAATGATAAGCGTGTTCTCGCGCTCCCCGCAAGTAGGGGTTACGCCGCAATGTGGTGCAGACACGCCGCTTGGTGCCTGAGGAAAACAGCAATTTCTGCGCAAAAATAGAGCGCAAGAAAAGCAAAAACGGGGCGCGCAGGCCCCGTTGTCGTGTGTTGCGGGGACGACGGCGTCGTCCCGTGAAGAATCAGTGCAGCAGGCGCGGTTCCTGCTCGTCATCGTCGCCGAACAGGTCGTCGAACATCAGCGCGTCCGGCTCCTTGCCCTGGCTCCACAGCACCATCAGCACGATGATCTTGAGCTTGCTCAGGGCAATCGGCGACTCGTCGCAGGCCAGCGCGCGCTCGATCACGATCTCGCGCTGGATGGGACCGAGCACCTTGGCGCTTTCGAGGAAGGCGATGAAGCCGATCGCAGCGCTGCCGAGCTCGATGTACTCTTCGTCCACGTAGTAGCGGGTACCGGTGGAAGCATCGATCGTCTCGGGCAAGGGCGCGTCGGTGAGCCCGGTCAGCCAGTCGAGGGCTTCCGAGATTTCGATGTCGTCGAAGCCGACGGCGGACAGCTTGCGAGCCAGGGCTGCCGGCTCGGGGCAGGCGTCGGGACGGTAGTACGTCTCGTAGAGATAGACCAGGATGTCGAACATAGTGACGCTACTGTAGCAGCTAAGCTCGCCGAGGTACAAGTGCAGCACGCTCGCTTCGCTGCCTGCTGGAAAAAACGTTGTATCGCGGCCTTATCCGATCTACCAGCTTACCCAATTCCTATTAAAAACAAGAACATACAATTTATAAACTGGGTGAAATGAAGCACAAGCTTTTTATGCGAGTGGATCATTTTTTTGCTGCAATTTAGGCCTGTTAGCGCCAGATTCGCTGCACCCTTCCGCCGGGTAATTGCGCCACCAAACCGGCCAGTTCCAGGCCGAGCAAACGGCCGCCGAGGTCGCCCGCATCGCCGCCCAGGCGCGCCAGCAAGTCGTCCAGCGCCACCGGTTCGACGCCCAATGCGAGCAGCAGCGCATCCTCGTCGCCGGCATCGGCGCCGGCATCCCCCGCGCGGGCGGCCACCGGCGCCGCCAGCGGCGACACCTGCATCGCTTCCAGCACCTCTTCCACCGTCTCGACCAGCTGGGCGCCGTCGCGGATCAGGCGATGACAGCCCTTGGCCAGCGCCGAATGGATCGAGCCGGGAAGCGCGAACACCTCCCTGCCCTGCTCGGCCGCCATCTGGGCCGTGATCAGCGAACCGGACTGGGCCGCGGCCTCGACCACCAGCACCCCGGCCGCCAGCCCGCTGATCACGCGGTTGCGGCGCGGGAAGTTGGCCGCCAGCGGCGGCGTGCCGAGCGCATATTCGCTGACCAGGCAGCCGTGCGCGGCGATGCGGTGCGCCAGCGCGCGGTTGCGCGCCGGGTACACGCGGTCGAGGCCGGTGCCGACCACGGCGATGGTCGAACCGGCGCCACGCAGCGCGCCTTCGTGGGCCGCGGTGTCGATCCCCAGCGCCAGCCCCGAGACCACGCACAGGCCGGCGGCAGAAAGCGCGGCGGAAAACGATTCGGCGTCGAGCTTGCCCTGCACGCTGGCGTTGCGGCTGCCGACCACCGCCACCAGCGGCCGCGCCAGCAGTTCACGGCGGCCACTGATATACAGCAGCAGGGGCGGATCGGGGATCTCGGCCAGCGCTGCCGGATAGTCGGGGTCGTGGAAGGTGATGAGGTGGTGGCCGGGGCGGGCCAGCCAGTCGAGCGTGGTCTGGACCAGCACGTGGAATGCGGGCGTGGGCGGCGCACACAAGGCCTGCGCCTGGGAAGATGAAACATGCGCGGCCAGCGCCGCCTGGCCGGCGCGTAGCACCGCGCCGGGAGAACCGAACACGGACAGCAGCAGGTGCGCGCTGCGGCACCCCACGCCGTCGGCCTGCTCCAGGCGCAGCCAGTCGGCGATCAGGGCCGCCCGGTCAGGCGGCCTGGCGCCGGATGCTGCAGTGGCGATGTGAGGCTCCGTGTCCTGCACGGCGAATTCACTCCGGTGATTTGGCGACGTCGCCCACCTGCACCGGCGCCGTTACCTGCATGATCAAGCCGTACGACACATTGTTGAACACGCGGAAGATGAACAGGCTGCCGTATTGCTCGTCGGGCAGCTTGAGCGTCGACCGGCCCATGCCGAGGAAGCCTTTGCTCTCGGGGTCGGGCACCGTCTTCCCGAGATGATAGAGCTGCAGCACGGCGCCGATATCGAGTCCGTCAAGCGTGCCCCGATTGACAGTCACCACCTGGCTCTGGCCGGCATAGGTGACGCCGGCATAGATCGACATGATGCGCGCGTCGACCGGCGCCAGCGGCGCATGCGGCACGTAGTTGCGCACCGGCTGCGGCGAGGCCGGCACCAGCAGGTCGCCGACGCCCATTTCCTGCAGCGTATTGCTTACCACGAAGGTGTGAACGTCGACGCCGGGCCTGGCTTCGCTGATCAATTTGACGCTGCCCAGGTAGGCGGCCTCGTGCGCCAGCACCTTGCCGCTCTGCGGGTCGCGCAACGGGTTACCGGGGCGGAACACCTGGAAGCTGGTGCTGCCCTTCAGGTTGCCGCGCACGTAGACGCGGTCGCCCTCGCCCAGGTAGACGCGGCCCTCCTGCGACGCGGCGATGCGCGGCGCGCCGGCCAGCTCGTCGGCCTCGACCACCAGCGGCTGGGTCAGGTAGGGTTCGATCGCGCCGGCCGGGATCGCCGGCACCGCGCTCTGCTCGAGCGACTCGCTGCGTACCTGCGGCGACAGGCGCAGCACGGGCGGCTCGCCGCGGCCGTCGCCAGCGGCGCCGCTGCCGGGACGGTTCAGCGACAGGCGGCCGCGCGCGCGGTCGAAGTACACGATCTGGCCCGGATAGATCCAGTGCGGGTTGCGGATTTCGTCGCGGTTCATGCCCCAGACTTGCGGCCAGCACCATGGGTTGCGCAAGAAAGTCCCGGAAATATCCCACAGGGTATCGCCCTTGACCACGACGTGCTGGTCGGGGGCATCGGGGCGGAAGGTGCAGCCGGGAGCTTGCGCGTGGGCGGAAGGTGCGCTGAAGGCGGCAACGGCGACCAGCGCGACGGCAGCAGCGCGCGTCGCGACTGTGCTAAAATTTTTCATTGAAGACGTCCGTTATGTGCGGCGTTGGGAATTGAACGATCACCTATCACCGGCCGTGCGGCGCTTTCGCCCCGGCTGATACGCAAGAGACAACACACTTGTGACAGCATGATGGTACCGCTCCCTGTCCTGAAAAGGGTTGCCGTATTGAATCAAATTCTGCACATAAATCCCTGAACTAGCAAGAATATCTGCCGTTTGGCGGAGCGTTCCCGTTGTAGCGTTTGCATTTATGCACGCGCCCTTGATGTGCTGTCATCACTGCTGCGAATCACAGCTGTTTATCCATTCGAAACCGAACTGACTATGGCCTTACTGAATATCCTCCGCTACCCCGACCCGCGCCTGCACAAGATCGCCGCGCCGGTTACCGAATTCGGCACCGATCGCCTGCGCAAGCTGGTGGCCGACATGGCGGAAACCATGTATGACGCGCCCGGCGTCGGCCTGGCCGCGACCCAGGTCGACGTGCACGAGCGCGTGGTGACGATCGACGTCAGCGAAGCGCAGGACAAGCTGATCGTGTTCATCAATCCCGAGATCACCTGGGCCAGCGACGAAAAGCAGGTCTACGACGAAGGCTGCCTGTCGGTGCCCGGCGTGTACGACGGCGTGGAGCGCCCGGCGCAGGTCAAGGTGCGTGCCTTCGATGTCGACGGCAAGGAATTCAACATCGACGCCGATGGCCTGCTGGCCGTGTGCATCCAGCACGAGATGGACCACCTGATGGGCAAGGTGTTCGTGGAATACCTGTCGCCGCTGAAGCGCAACCGCATCAAGGCCAAGCTGCAGAAGGAAGAACGCGGCATGGCGCGCGACGCCGCCCAGCGTTCGGCGCGCCGTTGATCGCGGCGGCTGCATGAAAGTCGTTTTCGCCGGTACTCCCGAGTTCGCCGCTGTCGCCCTGCGCGCCCTGCACGAGGCCGGCTTCGAGATCCCGCTGGTCCTGACCCAGCCCGACCGCCCGGCCGGGCGCGGCATGCAGTTGCAGGCATCTGCTGTGAAACAATATGCGGTGGCGCACGGCATGCCGGTGGCGCAGCCGCTGTCGCTGCGCACCGACAGCAAGGACCCGCAGCGCGCCGAAGAAGCGCGCGCCGCCCACGCACTGCTGGAGTCGATCGAATACGACGTGATGGTGGTCGCCGCCTACGGCCTGATCCTGCCGCGCAGCACGCTCGACATCCGTCCCTGCATCAATATCCACGGTTCGCTGCTGCCACGCTGGCGCGGCGCCGCGCCGATCCACCGCGCGATCGAATCGGGCGATGTCGAGACCGGCGTGACCATCATGGAGATGGAAGAAGGCCTGGATACCGGGCCGATGCTGTTGATCGAACGCTTGCCGATCGAGGATGGCGACACCACCGGCAGCCTGCACGACAAGCTGGCCGAGCTGGGCGGTCGCATGATCGTCGCGGCGCTGCGCAAGATGGGGGCCGGCGAACTGCCGGCAACGCCGCAGCCGGAGCAAGGCGTGACCTACGCGGCCAAGATCAGCAAGGAAGAAGCGAAGCTGGACTTTGCCTTGCCGGCTGAGGTGCTGGCGCGCAAGATCCGCGCGTTCAATCCGTTCCCGGGCGCAAATGGCGTGGTGGAAGGTGTCGCGGTCAAGATCTGGCAGGCGCAGGCGGTTGCCGGCAGCGGCGCGCCGGGCGAGGTGCTGCAGGCCGATGCGCAGGGGATCGTGGTCGCTTGCGGTGACGGTGCGTTGCGCTTGAACGAATTGCAAAAGCCGGGCGGCAAGCGTCTGGCAGCGACGGAGTTCCTCAAAAGTTTCCCGTTGGCGGGATTGCGGTTCGCTTGATCGCAGATCGTCGGATCCATTGCTGAACCAAAACGACGCGCACAATGCGCGTCGTTTTTTTTCGTCAGCCAAAAAACATCATCCCCGCGAAGGCGACGCCTGCACGGGGATGACGTTGATGGGCCAACGAATGTCGCCCCGGCGCTGGCTGCACCAGCACCGCATTCAGAACAACTTACTCCGAACGTCCAGCACGCTGCGCATCCATATGCTCACGCAGCACCTGATTGATACGGGTCTGGTAACCGGGACCTGCCGACTTGAACCAATCGAGCATGTCCACGTCCAGGCGGATCGTGACGATCTGTTTCACGCCATTGCTGGCGGCTTGAGGCTTCGATGCTACGCCCGACTCCGGGTTGCGGTCCATAGGCTGATCCCAATCCGGTTGGTATTCTTTGTTCATGCGATTATCCCATCTCTACGTTCGCCTCTCCACGGAGGCGGACTTTGATTGTCGTCGCGTTATGTATCGTAAAGATTGCGGTTGTGCCGCTATTTGTAACGCCGTGTAACACAGAAGCCCGTGAATACATAAGGATACATACACAGATTGTCACGACGGCCGTCCCGAAGCCATCCCGGCGGCATGCCGTATAATGGCAGACCGCCCAACAGTCAACGGCCTGTCAAGCCGCACTTCCAGGAAAACCCCACCATGAACGCCCGCACCAACGCCATTTCCCCGATCGAATCCCAGCTGCGCGACATCCTCGCACGCCGCATCATGATCCTGGACGGCGCCATGGGCACCATCATCCAGCAGTACAAACTGGACGAAGCGGCCTACCGCGGCGAGCGTTTCGCCGACTTCGCCGCGCCGGCCAGCGCCGGCAACCGCGAGTTGTTCGTCAAGGGTAACAACGAGCTGCTGACCCTGACCCAGCCGCACGTGATCCAGGAAATCCACGAGCGCTACCTGGCCGCCGGCGCCGACCTGGTCGAGACCAATACCTTCGGCGCCACCGGCGTGGCGCAGGAGGATTACCACATGGCGCACCTGGCCTACGAGATGAACGTCGAGGCCGCCAAACTGGCGCGCGCCGCCTGCGACAAGTACTCGACCCCGGACAAGCCGCGCTTCGTCGCCGGCGCCCTCGGACCGACCCCGAAGACCGCGTCGATTTCGCCCGACGTCAACGACCCAGCGGCGCGCAACATCACCTTCGACCAGCTGGTCGCGTCGTATCACGAGCAGGTAGCAGGCCTGGTCGACGGCGGCGCCGACGTGCTGCTGGTCGAGACCATCTTCGACACCCTGAACTGCAAGGCGGCGCTGTTCGCGATCGACCAGTACTTCGACGAGCATCCCGAGACGCCGCGCCTGCCGCTGATGATCTCGGGCACCGTCACCGACGCCTCGGGCCGCATCCTGTCGGGCCAGACCGTGCCGGCGTTCTGGAACTCGGTGCGCCATGCCAGGCCGCTGACCATTGGCCTCAATTGCGCGCTCGGCGCGGCGCTGATGCGCCCCTACGCGCAAGAGCTGTCGCAAATCGCCGATACCTTCGTCTGCATCTACCCGAACGCCGGCCTGCCCAACCCGATGAGCGACACCGGCTTCGACGAGCTGCCGGCCGACACCTCGGCGCTGCTGCGCGAGTTCGCCGAAGCGGGCTTCATCAACATCGCCGGCGGCTGCTGCGGCACCACGCCCGAGCACATCGCCGCGATCGCGAAGATCCTGGAAACGCAGACGCCGCGCCAGGTGCCGGAAGTGCCGGTCGCGATGCGCCTGTCGGGCCTGGAGCCGTTCACCATCGACGAGTCGTCGCTGTTCGTCAACGTCGGCGAACGCACCAACGTCACCGGCTCGAAAGCGTTCGCGCGCATGATCCTCAACGAGCAGTTCGACGAGGCGCTGTCGGTGGCGCGCCAGCAGGTCGAGAACGGCGCCCAGGTCATCGACATCAATATGGACGAAGCGATGCTCGATTCGCAGGCGGCGATGACGCGCTTCCTGAACCTGATCGCGTCGGAACCGGACATCTCGCGCGTGCCGGTGATGATCGACTCGTCCAAATGGTCGGTGATCGAGGCCGGCCTGAAGTGCGTGCAGGGCAAGGCCATCGTCAACTCGATCTCGATGAAGGAAGGCATCGACGAATTCATCCGCCAGGCGCGCCTGTGCCGCCGCTACGGCGCGGCCGTGATCGTGATGGCCTTCGACGAGCAGGGACAGGCCGACACCTTCGCGCGCAAGATCGAGATCTGCGAGCGCGCCTATAAAGTGCTGACCGAGCAGGTGGGCTTCCCGCCGGAAGACATCATTTTTGATCCGAACATTTTCGCGATCGCCACCGGCATCGAGGAACACGACAACTACGCCAACGACTTCATCGAGGCCACCGCCTGGATCCGCGCCAACCTGCCGCACGCGAAGATCTCGGGCGGCGTGTCGAACGTCTCGTTCAGCTTCCGCGGCAACGATCCGGCGCGCGAAGCGATCCACACCGTGTTCCTGTACCACGCGATCAAGGCCGGCCTCACGATGGGCATCGTCAACGCCGGCATGGTCGGCGTCTACGACGAGCTCGATCCCGAGCTGCGCGAGCGCGTCGAAGACGTGGTGCTGAATCGCCGCAAGGATGCCACCGAGCGCATGATCGAATTCGCCGGCACCCTGAAGGCCGGCGGCGCCAGGCAGGAGCAGAACCTGGAATGGCGCAACGCCCCGGTCGAGAAGCGCCTGGCGCATGCGCTGGTGCACGGCATCACGCAGTGGATCGTCGAGGACACGGAAGAAATGCGCCAGCAGGTGCTGGCCGCCAAGGGGCGCCCGATCCACGTGATCGAAGGCCCGCTGATGGACGGCATGAACATCGTCGGCGACCTGTTCGGACAGGGCAAGATGTTCCTGCCGCAGGTCGTGAAATCGGCGCGCGTGATGAAGCAGGCCGTGGCCCACCTGGTGCCGTTCATCGAGGAAGAAAAAGCGGAAGAAGAACGCCGCACCGGCATTGTCGCCAAGCCGAAGGGCAAGATGGTGATCGCCACCGTCAAGGGCGACGTGCACGACATCGGCAAGAACATCGTCTCGGTGGTCCTGCAGTGTAATAACTTCGAGATCGTGAACATGGGCGTGATGGTGCCGTGCGCCGACATCCTGGCCAAAGCCAAGGAAGAAAACGCCGACATGGTGGGCCTGTCGGGCCTGATCACGCCGTCGCTGGAAGAGATGGCGCACGTGGCGCGCGAGATGCAGCGCGACCCGTGGTTCCGCGAGCGCCAGGTGCCGCTGCTGATCGGCGGCGCCACCACCAGCCGCGCCCACACCGCCGTGAAGATCGCGCCGCACTACGACGGTCCGGTGGTGTACGTGCCGGACGCCTCGCGCTCGGTCTCGGTCGGCCAGGCGCTGGTGACCGAAGACACGCGCGATGCCTACATCATCGAACTGGCCCAGGACTACGAACGCATCCGCATCCAGCACGCCGGCAAGAAGGCGCTGCCGATGCTGACGCTGGAACAAGCGCGCGAGAATAAAGCAAAGCTCGAGTACGCGCCGGTGAAGCCGAAGTTCATCGGCCGCCGCATGTTCAAGAACGTCGACCTGAACCTGATCGCGCGCTACATCGACTGGGGTCCGTTCTTCCAGACCTGGGACCTGGCCGGCCCCTACCCGGCCATCCTGACCGACGAAGTCGTGGGCGAAGCGGCGACCAAGGTATTCGCCGAAGGCCAGGCCATGCTGAAAAAGATCATCGAAGGCCGCTGGCTGACCGCCAACGGCGTGATCGCGCTGCTGCCGGCCAACAGCGTCAACGACGACGACATCGAGATCTATACCGATGAAGGCCGCGAGAAAGTCGACTTCACCTGGTACGGCCTGCGCCAGCAAGGCGTCAAGCCGACGGTGGACGGCGTGCAGCGTCCCAACCAGTGCCTGGCCGACTTCGTCGCGCCGAAAGACAGCGGCACGCCGGACTACATCGGCATGTTCGCGGTGACGGCGGGTCTCGGCATCGAGAAGCACGAGCAGCGCTTCGAAGCGGCGCACGACGACTACTCGTCGATCATGCTCAAGTCGCTGGCCGACCGCCTGGCCGAAGCGTTCGCCGAATACCTGCACCAGCGCGTGCGTACCGACCTGTGGGGTTATGCGGCGGACGAGGACTTGTCGAACGAAGCGCTGATCGGCGAAGCGTACCAGGGCATCCGTCCGGCGCCGGGCTATCCGGCCTGCCCGGAGCACACGGTCAAGGCCGACATGTTCCGCACGCTGCAGGCCGAAGAGATCGGCATGGAGCTGACCGAGTCGTACGCCATGTACCCGGGCGCGGCGGTGTCGGGCTTCTACTTCGCGCATCCGGAATCGAAGTACTTCGTGGTCGGCAAGATCGGCGAGGACCAGGTCGCCGACATGGCGCAGCGGCGCGGCATGGAGCGCAGCGAGCTCGAACGCCACCTGGCGCCGAACCTGTAATCGCCTCCCCAAAACGCCGCGAACTTCGCGGCGTTTTTTCTGGTCGAAAGCGAATGGGATCCTTCCGGATTCCATCAATTTGCGCGGAGGCCATCATGGCAATGCACTTCTCGACCCGGCGCTGGCAAGACCAGATCATCCTGTTGATCGGCGTCTGGCTCATCGTCTCGCCGCTGGCGTTCGGCTATCCGTCGGATTCGGCGCCGGCGATCAACGCCTACGTGGCCGGCATCATCATGGCAGTGCTGGCGGCGTTCGACCTGTACAAGACCTATGTGTGGGCGGTGGTGCTGAACATCGTGGTTGGCGCCTGGGTGGCAGTGTCGCCCTGGCTGGTGGACACCGTGCCCGATCGCATGATGACGACCAGCCTGCTCGTCTCCGGCATCGCGACGGTGGTGCTGGGGCTATGGGAATTGCGCACCGATCCCGAGCTGCATCGGCAGTGGACCAAGACCGGGGCGGCCGGATAAAGGAACGGACGAACGCGTGGACGGGAAACCCGTCCACCCTACGATGCTTTGACGGGCTGTCATGGACCGTAGGGTGGACGGCTTCGCCGTCCACGCGTTCAACCCACGTCAACAACTGCCCGTTCGCGACGACGGCCACGTGCGA
Organism: Massilia sp. YIM B02443; assembly: GCF_030411955.1. Taxonomy (GTDB): domain Bacteria; phylum Pseudomonadota; class Gammaproteobacteria; order Burkholderiales; family Burkholderiaceae_D; genus Telluria. The sequence continues at coordinate 60,863 of NZ_JASNRA010000008.1, read as the reverse complement.
TCACATCGCGTACCGCACCACCTTGTCGCTCCACTCGAACGCCGACACTTCGAGCTCGGCCAGGTCGTCGCCGTCGATCGCCAGCGCCTGCAGGGTCGACAGCACCCCGTCCTGCCCATCCGCCTGCGCCTCGTCCATGCGCTCGAGCGATTCGGCCAGGCGCAGCAGTTCGCCGAAGAAGCCGCCGCGCCCCAGCAGTGCGGCGCGCACTTCGTCGATCACCGGAATCTGCTCCACGATGTCGCGCATCGGCATGCAGAACAGCGTGTCCATCAGCGACATCATGCCTACCGTGAAGGCGATGTCGGCCACGTTCTTCTGCGCCGGACGCAGGCGCTGGGCCAGCAGTTCCATCAGGCGCGCGCGGGTGGTGGCCAGCATCAGGAGCGGGCTCTGGCTGTGGCCGCGCACGTCGGCTTCGGCGAACAGCAGAATCTGCAGCCAGCGCTGCAGCTGGCGCCGGCCCAGCAGCGTCACGGCCTGGCTGACCGATTCGATGCGCCTTCCCGCCCCCACCGCCGGCGTGTTCACCAGGCGCAGCAGGTTCATGCCGAGCGTGACCTCGCGCTTGACCAGCGCTTCGATCGCGCCGTTGTCGGCGTCCGACGCCACCAGGTCCATCAGCGCCAGCACCGTGGTCTGCGAGGGAGAGAGCTTGCGCCCGCTGATCACGGTCGGCCTGGCGAAATAATATCCCTGGAAGTAATCGAAGCCGACGTCGAGGCAGGTGCGGTATTCGGTGTGGTTCTCGACCTTTTCCGCCACCAGCCGCTTGCCGGTGGTGCGCAGGCGCGGCGCCAGCGACAGCAGGGTCACCGGCGCCAGCGCGCGCAGGTCCATCTTGACGAAGTCGATCACCGGCAGCAGGCGCGGCAGCGCCTGGCCGTGGCTGGAGGCCTCGGCCGCGAAGCGGAAACCGTGGCCGGCCAGCACCCGCATGCGCTCGATGACGGCGTCGTCCGGCTCGACCGAGCGCACCAGTTCCAGCACCGTGCGCTCGCGCGGCAGGAAGGCGAAGATGTCGCTCATCAAGCCGTCACGGTCGATGTTCAGGAAGGCGGTGGCGTCGCCGATCGCGCGCGGCAATCCGAGCTGGGCTGCGTGGTGCAGCACGCCGGCGCTGGCGGCCAGGCCGGAGTCCGCATGTGCCCCACCCTGCGCACTGCCGCGAAACAGCAGCTCGTAGCCGAACAGCGCCTGGTTACGGTCCAGCACCGGCTGGCGCGCGAGGTAGAAATTACGCATGCGCAGAGGCTGGGAAGCCTCGTCGAGGCTGGCGTTATCGGTCATGGCGTCTCTCTTCGTCGCGGCAACGTGACTACTGTACCGCATCAGCGATTCAATGCTTGAATTAGTGAACTAATTTACTCGGAGAATGATAGCAAAATATCACCACTTCCGACATCAGGCATTGTCTGAACGACGATTATTGTGGCAAGCCGTCCACGAACAGTTTCAGTTCGCCGGGCTGGAATTGAGTCCAGGTTTCGTTGTTGGTGAGCGGTTCGGTGACGATGATCGCGACCCGGTCGTTGGGCGTGGTCACCTGCGAGAAGTCGACCGACAGATCCTCGTCCGACAGGCAGGCCGTAACAAACGGATATTGCCGTACCACGTAGCAGAGCTTGGTCGAGCAATGGGTGAACAGCGCCGTGCCGTCCGACAGCATCATGTTGAAGGTGCCGTGGGCGGCGATGCCGGGAATGATGCGCGCCAGGGCGGCGCGCAAGGCGGCGTGGTCCGGCGCATGCTCCGGCCCATCGCCGAACTCCTGGCGCAGGCATTGCAGCAGGTAGCAGAACGCCAGCTCGCTGTCGGTGCTGCCCACCGGACGGAACGGCCCGTCGAGCGGCGGCGCAAAGTCCTTCAGATCGCCGTTGTGGGCGAACACCCAGTAGCGGCCCCACAGCTCGCGCACGAACGGGTGGCAGTTCTCGAGCGCCACCTGGCCCACGGTGGCCTTGCGGATGTGGGCGATGACGTTGGTCGACTTGATCGGATAGCGCTTGATCAGCTCGGCGATCGGCGAAGCAATCGCGGCCTGGTGGTCGACGAAATGGCGCACCCCGCTGCCCTCGAAGAAGGCGATGCCCCAGCCGTCATGGTGGGTATCGGTACGCCCGCCGCGGTGGGCGAAGCCGGTAAAAGAGAAAACAATGTCGGTAGGGACATTGCAATTCATTCCGAGTAGCTGGCACATGGCCGCAGCTTACCATGCCGGCCGCGCCCATGGCTTTCGCGGCCGGGCGGATTGACCCTCAAAATGCGAATGAATATAATAGTCATTCTCATTTACAAAAAGAATCCAGGGTTTCCATGAACACTTTGCAGTCGCCTACCTACGATAATTCTCCGGTTTGCCGTCAGAAGCGGCTGGCCCGCCTGGTCAAGCTGGCCCTGAACGGCGCCGTCGTGGCGCCGATCGCCCTGCTGCCACTGGCAGCCCAGGCCCAGCAAAGCGCCGGCCAGCAGATCGAGAGCGTCGTCATCACCGGCGCCAGGGGCGACGCCGAAGCGCCGTACATGAACGGCGGCGTGGCGCGCCGCGGCAGCCTCGGCGTGCTGGGCGCGGGCGACGTCATGGACACCCCGTTCAATACCACCAACTACACCTCGAAGATGCTGGAAGACGTGCAGGCGCGCACCCTGGCCGACGTGGTCGTCAACGACGCCTCGGTGCGCCTGATGACCTCGACCGGCGGCTTCAGCGAAGACTTCCAGATCCGCGGCTTCAACGTCACCAGCGGCGACGTCGGCCTGAATGGTTTGTATGGTCTGACTTCGTCGAACCGCATGCCGGCCGCGATCATGGAACGCGTGGAAGTGCTGAAAGGCCCGGGCACGCTGATGTACGGTATCAGCCCGAGCGGCGGCGTCGGCGGCAACATCAACATCGTCACCAAGAAGGCCGGCGACAAGCCGCTCACGCGCGTCACCGGCACCTTCGAGAGCCAGGCCATCCTCGGCGCCCACGTCGACGTCGGCCGCCGCTTCGGCGAGAACGGCGAATGGGGCGTGCGCTTCAACGGCGTCTACCGCAAGGGCGACACCACGCTCGACGACGGTCAGATGGAAGCGAGCGTGCTGGCCCTGGCGCTGGACTACCGTTCGAGCAATCTGCGCTGGACCCTCGACACCTATGCCCAGCGCGAAGACACCGACACCTTCCGCGCCCAGACCGGCTTCCGCCCGGGCATCCGCAGCATTCCGAAGGCGCCGTCCGGCCACCGCGCGCTGTATCCCGGCGCCGAGCTGACGCTGCGCGATGCCACCATCTCGTCGCGCGTCGAGTACGACCTGAACCGGAACGTGATGCTGTACGCGACCGGCGGCTACCGCTACGGCGCCAGCGAGCAGGATTTCCCGTCGGTGCGCGGCAACGACGCGATCGACGCCAACGGCAATATGCGCGTCAGTAACGCCTGGTACGATGCGGCCTCGCACAACAAGACCGGCGAAGTCGGCGCGCGCTTCAACTTCAACACCGGCGGCATCAAGCACGTGGCCGCGGTGTCGGCGTCGGCGCTGGAAACCGAGGCCGGCAGCTTCTACCTGACCGCCACCAGCGCTCCCGTCGTGTCGAACATCTATTACCCGGCGCCGCTGCCGGTCATGAGCGGCGAGCGCCGCGCCACCACGCTCAACTCGCGCACCAAGCTGTCCAGCATCGCGGTGACCGACACCGTGTCGTTCATGGACGACCGCCTCCTGATCACGGCCGGCGCGCGGCGCCAGACGGTGGACGCGAAGAACCTGAACGCCGCCGGCGCCGTCACCGGTGCGTACGACGAAAGCGCGGTGGCGCCGCTGGCCGGCATCGTGTTCAAGCCGGTCGACAACGTCTCGGTGTACGGTAACTTCACCGCCGGCCTGTCGCGCGGCAGCACCGCGCCGGACACCGCGGCGAACCGCGGCGAAGTGTTCCCGCCGTACCGCTCGAAGCAGTACGAAGCGGGCGTCAAGGTCGAACACGACAAGATGATGAGCGCGGTCTCGGTATTCCAGGTCGACCGCCCCAACGCGCTGACCGATCCGTTCACCAATATCTACAGCCTGGACGGCAAGCAGCGCAACCGCGGCCTGGAACTGTCGACGATGGGCGAAGTGGCCGGCGGCGTGCGCCTGATGGCCAGCGCCATCTTCTACGACGCCACGCTCGAGCGCAGCGCCGGCGGCGTCAACGACGGCAAGGATGCGATCGGCGTGCCGAAGCGCGCCTTCAACCTGGGCGCCGACTGGGACCTGCCATGGGTGCCGGGCCTGGGCCTGAACGCGCGCGCGATCTACACCGCCGAAGCGCCGTTCGACGTCGCCAACACCTTGCTGCTGCCGTCGTGGAACCGGATCGACATCGGCGCGCGTTACACCACCGCGGTGATGGGCAAACCCGTGGTACTGCGTCTGAACGTGGAGAATGTGGCCAACAAGGCGTACTGGCTGTCGAGCAGCACGCTGGCGACGGTGGGCACCGTGGCGGCGCCGCGTACCGTCCTGCTGTCGGCGCAGGTGGACTTCTAAGCGGGAGTGGTGTGTTGTAATGCGCTACCGGCCTCGGGGCTGGTAGCGCTGTCTTTCTCTCGTGCTCGTCATATGAGCACGCAAGCCATTGCTATTCCGTTCCTTCAAACTTACGTAAAACTATTCACAGCTAGCTTTACCGTTGAATTCCTGCTTCGTCGAAGCTGGTTTCACCCTGCAATTTTGCAGGGCCAGAGCCGTCTTCTCCACAGGCTGACACGGTGGAACTCACCGCCGTATGATAAGACTACGCAAGTTTGAATGAGTTCCAAGCTAACTGCTAAAACCCTACCGCACGGCGCTTAATGCAGCACCACCGGTTGGCTCATCAGGGTGTCGTACGAACCGAGGAAGTCGTCGATCTCTTCCATCGTCGGTTCGCTCGCAATCAGGTTGTTGACTTCGCGCCGGAACGACTGCGCCAGACGGCCACCGATGAACGCTTCGCACCGGCCCGCCTTGTCGACGATTTCAAAGCCGCCAAAACGCAGCGCCTCGACTTCGCGGTCCACGCCGAATTCGACGATGCTGTACTGTTCGCTGTTGTAGATCATGTTCATGATGACTCCTTCTCTTGATCAGAGTGTTTTGTGCAAACCTGCCGTCTGGCGGCGAGCGGCAGGCTCTTCACTTCGTTAAAGAGGTGGGGCTGGCCAAACCGATTTCAAGAGTGACCACACGATGTCCATATCGGGTGGCGGGTCTTAAGCGGGAGTCGCGGAGACCACCGGGTTTAGCCTCAACAGCTGATCGTATGGCGTCGACTGCAGCCACGATCGCAACTGATCAAGATGTTCGCTGCTCGCCAGACCGATGAACAATCGTCGAGGGCGTTGGCGCAGCAATCGATTCAATGTTACACGCAAAACCAGATTGCCGTCGCAGCACAGGCAGCCTGGAGCGATCCGCGTCACATGCAGGCCGGGGCCGCTTGCAAGCGGCTCGGCGGCGACGCCGAATCCTTCGAGGATGACGGCGTCGAATACGGAAGGATGGTCGGTGGAAGCATCGGGAGCGAGTGCGCCGTCCCCTGGAGCGGAGACGGCCGTGTCATGCGATGCGGATGCCAGCAGCGCCGCGATCGCGCCTTCGCGCGCGCCGGCGCTGGCGCCGCTGACGAGGGTGGTGGCGACAGGCGCCATCGGCCCCGCCATCAGCCCCCTTTTTTGGCCAGCTTGCCCGGCTCGACGCCCAGCTGCTTGAGCTTGCGGTACAGGTGAGTGCGCTCGAGGCCGGTCTTCTCGGCCACGCGCGTCATGCTGCCGCCTTCGCGCCCCAGGTGGTGTTCGAAGTACATGCGCTCGAAGGCGTCGCGCGCCTCGCGCAGCGGCAGGTCGAACGACAGCGTGTAGCCGGTGCCCTCCCCATGCGAGATCGCGTGCACCAGGCGGGTGCCGTTGCCGCCGCCGGCCATGCCGCCCATGCCGCCCATGCCGCCCACACCCGCGTTCATGCCGACACCCGCGCCCAGCCCCGCTCCCGGCGGCGGCGCGAACATCGGCGCGCTGGCGGCCGGTTCGCTGGCCACGGCCGGCGCGCTCGGGGCGATCGGCCGCGGCGGCGCCATCGGCGCGCGCGCCACTTCCTGGGCCCGGCTCAGGCCCTGCTGCACGGCTTTCAGCAGCTTTTGCAGGGCAATCGGTTTTTCGAGGAAATTCAATGCGCCGATGCGCGTCGCCTCGACCGCGGTGTCGATGGTGGCGTGGCCCGACATCATGATCACCGGCATGGTCAGCAAGCCATCGCGCTGCCACTCCTTGAGCAGGGTGACGCCGTCGGTGTCCGGCATCCAGATATCGAGCAGCACCAGGTCGGGCGCCCCCGCCGCACGCGCCTCGCGCGCCTGCTGCGCGTTCTCGGCCAGGGTGATGGCGTGGCCTTCATCGCCAAGGATCTCGGACAGCAGTTCCCGGATGCCCATTTCATCGTCAACTACGAGTATGTTCGCCATCTCTCTGCCTTCCTGATCTTCTACCCGTCATGGTGTGTATTTTATAAGTCTTTCACACTTCGGCCAAGTTCGCCTCTGGGGCTAACTTTAACAGCAAAATCGAAACCGCTGCGCCACACCCGTCGGCGCGGTTGGTGAGATCGATCCGGCCGCCGTGTTCGTCCACGATCTTTTTCACCATCGGCAGCCCGAGGCCGGTGCCGCGCGCCTTCGAGGTGACGTAGGGTTCGAAGGCGCGCGCCAGGATGCGCGGCGCGAAACCGGGGCCGTTGTCGACGATCGCCAGGCGCACCGCGGTGCCGGCCAGGCCGTCGGCGCCGGTGTAATGAATCGCTTCGGTGGTGACCTCCACCAGCGGCGGCGGCGCGTCCGGCTCGCGCTCACGGTCACGATCAGTCAATGCATCCTGGGCGTTCTGCAGCAGGTTGTGGATCACCTGGCGCAGCTGGGTGGCGTCGCCCATCACGCGCGGCAGGCCGCCCGCCAGGCGCGCGCGGATGATGTCGGTGGAGTCCTCGGCCAGATACAGGCTCAGGATCTCTTCGATCAGGCCGTTCAGGTCGAGCGGCTCGAGCACCGCCGGCGGCGTGCGCGCGTAGTCGCGGAAGTCGTCCACCATGCGCTTCATGGCGTCGACCTGGTTGACGATGGTGGTGGTGCTGCGGCGCAGGAGGTCGGCCTGGGTCTCGGGCAGATGGTCTTCCAGCTTCATCTGCATGCGCTCGGCCGCCAGCTGGATCGGCGTGAGCGGGTTCTTGATCTCGTGCGCCAGGCGGCGCGCCACCTCGCCCCAGGCCACCGAGCGCTGGGCCGTGATCACGTCCGAGATATCGTCGAACACCACGATGAAGCCGCTGTCCAGGCCTACCGGCAGGCGCGAGCCGCGCGCCAGCAAGACGATGTCATGGTCGATTTCCTCGCCGCCCGACTTGCGCAGCGTGTCGCGCGGGATCTCGATCTGCTGCTGCCAGTGGCCGCGCTTGCGGCGGTCGGCGGCCGAGTGCGCGCTCTGGGCCGAGAACGCGCGCGTGATGCACAGCGAGAAGTGCTCGAGGCCCGGGATCTTCCCCAGCGGCCCGGCCAGCGCGCCCGGCTCCACCTGCAGGATGCGGTAGGCGGCGTCGTTGGAATTGACCACCGTGCCTTCGGCGTCGAGCACGATCACGCCGGCCGACATGTTCGCCAGCACCGACTCCAGGTGGGCCTTGGCGCTTTGCAGCGCGGCGCGGTTGCGCTCGACCGCGCTCCTCGCCTCGAACAGCTGGCCGGTCATGGCGTTGAAGGATTGGGTCAGGGTGCCCAGTTCGTCGTTGGTCTCGACGATCGGGCGCGGCGACAGGTCGCCCTCGGCCACCGCCTGGGTGCCTTCGGCCAGCACCAGCAGCGGCTGGGCCAGGTTACCGGCGATCAGGAAGGCGCTGGCGATGGCGCCGAAGATGGCCAGCAGCAGCGTCAATGTGAGCGTTTCGATGTACATCTTGCGCAGGCCCGTGCGCGCCACGTTGCGCTGCTGGTATTCGCTGTAGGCGGTGCGCAGCACTTCGGCATTCGAGGCCAGGTTGACCGGCACCGATTGCAGCAGCTGCAGGTAGCGCGGCGCCGCGCCGGGCGGCTCGGGCACCGCCAGCACCACGCGCAGGCGCAGGCTGGTGACGGCGTCGAGCGCATTGGCCTGGCCGTTGCCGCGCGCTTCCTGGTCGCGGAAATCGCGTTCGATGCCGCCCTCGGCGCGCGCATACCCGCCCGGCATCGAGGCCGAGCGCAGCATCTGCGGATCGGGAATGTCGGCCGCCAGGTTGGCGCGCCGGTCTTCGGTGGCGGCGGCCAGCACGCCGCCGTTGGCGTCCAGCAGCATGGCGCTTTGCAGGCCGCTGGTGTCGCTCAGCAAACGCGCCAGCACCGGCTGCGCCGTCATGTCGTTCTGGCCGGCCAGGGTGGCGGCCGCGGTCTGGCCGGTGGCGCCCAGTTCGGACAGCGATTCGTCCAGCGCCGCCCGCCCCAGATTCAGGCCCGAGGTCAATGCGGCCTCGATCTTGACGTCGAACCAGGAGTCGATCGAATGCGACACGAACATCACCGACACCATGAAGATCACCAGCCCGGGCAGGATGCCGATGCCGGCGAACAGCAGCACCAGTCTGGCCATCAGGCGCGAGCCGAACTTGCCGGCCTTGTAGCGCGAATAGAGCCGCGCCAGGCCCACCACCACCAGGGTCAGCAGCAGCACGGCCATCGCCGTGTTCAGGCCCAGCAGCCAGCCATAGTAACGGTCGAAGAAGCCGGAATTGTCGGACGCCGACGCCAGCAGGAACAGCAGGATGGAGACGATCGTGCCGCCCACCACCAGCGCATAGCGCAACGCCTGATTGAGCGATTTACTCCGCACGGTAGGTGAAGGTCTTCCTGTTGGAGGTGAGGCGCCAGTCGGAGTCGTTGAAGGCGTTCACCTGCAACGGTTTCTGCAGGTATTCGCGGTCCATGTACATGCGCAGCGAGACTTCATAGGTTTCGCCGGGCTTGAGCTTGCCCTTGGGCGCGATCAGCCAGCGCGTCGGACGCCGGATCATGAACATCGCTTCGTCGAAGGTCTGGAAGCTTTGCTGGAAGCTGCCCATCACCATCACGTGGTATTGGCGGGTCAGCACGTCGTAGGAAATGCGGATGGTGCGCTTCTGCTCCACCGCTTTCTCGTCGCGCCACCACCAGCGCGGGCGGGTCAGCTCGATCTCGGTGGTGAAGTGCAGCTGCACCCCGTGCTGGATCGCATCCTTGAGACCGTGATTGAGTTCGAAATCGTAGGCCGTGTTCAGGCGGTAGCCGTCGTCCCCGGCCTCGATGGTGGCGCGCGTGATGTCGATGCCGTCAGCCGCCCACGCCGGCGCGCCCGCGAAGGCACACGCAAACGCCAGCAGCAGCTGGCATGCGAGGAGGCGGAAAAATCGGTACGTCACGGGTGGGCCGGTGCCTTACATTGCGCGGATTATAGGAGAACGACTGCTGGAGAACATCACGCCCCTTTCTTCTGGAACAAGGCGTAGAACAGACCGTCATGATCCTGCCCGGAGCCGCCGGTCGGCAGCAGTTGGCCTGGCGCGTCGAGGCGGACTGCGTCGTGGCGCACCGCGAATGCGGCGGCCTGCGCCTCCGATTCCTGGGGCCAGAGCGAACATGTCACGAACAGCAATTTACCATTGGGCAGCAACATCTGCCAAAGATTGTCGAGTATTTTGGTGGAAAGTGTTGCAAGTTGGGATGTATCCGACTTGCGGCGCAACCAGCGGATGTCCGGGTGGCGGCGCACGATGCCGGAGGCGGTGCACGGCACGTCGGCCAGGATGCGGTCGTAGCCTTTGCCGTCCCACCAGTCGCTGCTACCCGCATCGGCTGCCAGCAGGCTGGCCTGCAGGCCCAGGCGGCCCAGATTGTCCCCCACCCGCGCCAGGCGCGCCGGGTCGGCATCGACCGAAGTCAGGTTCACATTCGCCGTCTCCAGGATGTGGCCGCTCTTGCCGCCGGGGGCGGCGCAGGCGTCCAGCACGCGCATGCCGTCCTGCAGGTCGAGCAGCGGCGCGGCCAGCTGGGCGCCGGCGTCCTGTACCGAGACCACGCCGTCGGCGAAGCCCGGAATCTGGGCCACGTTGATGGCCTGCGCCAGGCGCACTGCCGTCGGGCCCACCTGCTGCGCTTCCAGCCCGGCGTCCGCCAGGATCTGCAAGTAAGCGTCCACTGTCGTGTGGCGGCGGTTGACGCGCAGGGTCAGCGGCGGATGGACGTTGCCGGCGCGCAGGATCGCTTCCCAGTCGCGCGGATAGGCGCTGCGGGTGGCGTCGATCCACCACTGCGGATAATTCCAGCGCGCCAGCGGTTCGCGCAGCGCCTGTTCGACCAGGGCCTCGCGCTCGCGCAGGAAGCGTCGCAGCACCGCGTTGACCATGGCCTTGGCGTGGGCGAAATCGGGGTGGGCGGCGGCGGCGCTAACCGCCTGGTCGACCACCGTGAACGCCTCGTACGGGGGCTCGCCTTCGGCCGGATCGAGCAAGGCCAGCGCGGCCTGCAGCAAGGCGGCCAGCATCGGCGGCTCGGGCGCCTTGGTCGTCATCAGGCCGAGCAGGGTTTCGCCGCGGCCCAGCTGGCGCATGGTGCGGTAGGCGATGTCCTGGATCGCGCCGCGCGCCTGCGGCGCCGCATCGTAGGCGGCGAACACGGCCGCCAGCGCCTGCGGCAGCGCGGTGCCGGCGCGCACCCGCGACACGGCATTGGCCGCGCCCAGCAGGGCCAGCGCCAGCGAATCGCCTTTCAAATCGGGACGGTAGTCGCGCTGCGGCTGGACCTTGACCTCGTGGCTCTGGCGCAGGCGCGGCGCTTCGTCGCGCGGACGCTCGTGGCGCACCGGTTCACTGCGATGCTTTACCGCGCCGGGGAAGTCGCCACCCTGCACCCGCGGCGGCTTGCCGACCGGGCGCGCATCCTTGTCGAACGGACGCGGCTGGCCGGTGCTGGACGGCCCCGGCTTGCCGCCGCCCTGGGCCGGTCGCCCCGCACTGGAACTGGAACCGGCCTGGGCCGGTCCGCGGCCGACCGCGCCAGGCCGCGACGCGCCGCCGGCGGCCTTGGCCTTGGGTTTCAGGGTGAGCGTCGGGCGCTTGTCGGTCATGGCGAATACAATGTTGCGAAAAAGGGCGTCCATTGTAACGGTTATGCCTTTGGCGACGCTTAATAGCGTTGCAATGCCGTTACCTGAGTACCAATGGCCGCGCCGCCTGCCGCCAATCCGCTTTCCCAAACTAGTATAATGGCAGCTGTTTGCCTGACCACAGGCGCCAGCGTCACCGCATCCCCTTACTCTTTCGACCATTCCCATGCTCGCCCAACAAAAACAACAAATCGTTGCCCTGTTCCAGGCAGCCCTGGCGCCGATCGTCGCCGGTACCGACCTCGTCCCCAACGTCGTGCTCGAGCGTCCGCGCGACCCGTCGCACGGCGACATCGCCTGCAACATCGCCATGCAGCTGGCCAAGCCGCTCAAGACCAACCCGCGCGAACTGGCCACCCGCCTGGTCGCCGCGCTGCAGGCCGAGCCGGGCGCGCAAGGCCTGGTCGAATCGGTCGACATCGCCGGCCCCGGCTTCATCAACCTGCGCCTGGCCAACGCCGCCAAGCAGTCGGTGGTGCGCACCATCCTCGAACAAGGCCAGGCATTCGGGCGCGGCACCTCAGGCAACGGCCACCATGCGATCATCGAATTCGTCTCGGCCAATCCGACCGGCCCGCTGCACGTCGGCCACGGCCGCCAGGCTGCGCTGGGCGACGCGCTGTCGTCGCTGTTCGAAGCCCAGGGCCACCAGGTGACGCGCGAGTTCTACTACAACGACGCCGGCGTCCAGATCGCCACGCTGGCGAGCTCGGTGCAGGCGCGCGCGCGCGGCTTCAAGCCGGGCGACGCCGAATGGCCCGAGTCGGCCTACAACGGCGACTACATCCAGGACATCGCCGACGGCTTCCTGGCCAAGGCCACCGTCTCGGCCAGCGACGGCGAACCCGCCACCGCCAGCGGCGATGTGGAAGACATCGAATCGATCCGCCGCTTCGCCGTGACTTACCTGCGCAACGAGCAGGACATCGACCTGCAGGCCTTCGGCGTCAAGTTCGACAACTACTACCTCGAGTCGTCGCTGTACGCCGACGGCAAGGTCGAGCAGGCGGTGCAGGCCCTGATCGACGCCGGCGTCACCTACGAACAGGACGGCGCCCTGTGGCTCAAGACCACGGATTATGGCGACGACAAGGACCGCGTGATGCGCAAGTCCGAAGGCGGCTTCACCTACTTCGTGCCGGACGTCGCGTACCACATGCAGAAGTTCCGCCGCGGCTTCGACCAGGCCATCAACATCCAGGGCAGCGACCACCACGGCACCATCGCGCGCGTGCGCGCCGGCCTGCAGGCGGTGAACATCGGCATCCCGCAGGGCTACCCGGACTACGTGCTGCACAAGATGGTCACCGTCATGAAGAACGGCGAAGAGGTCAAGATCTCGAAGCGCGCCGGCTCCTACGTGACCGTGCGCGACCTGATCGAATGGTCGGGCAACGGCGACATCACGCGCGGCCGCGACGCGGTGCGCTTCTTCCTCATCTCGCGCAAGGCCGACACCGAGTTCGTGTTCGACGTCGACGTCGCGCTGAAGACCTCGGACGAGAACCCGGTGTACTACGTGCAGTACGCCCACGCGCGCATCTGCTCGGCCCTGAACAACTGGGGCGGGGACGAAGCAGCGCTGGTGAACGCCGACCTGTCGGTGCTGACCACGCCGCACGAAGCCAGCCTGCTGGCGAAGCTGGCCGCCTATCCGGAAATGCTGCAGCGCGCCCAGGCCGAACTCGGCCCGCACCAGGTGGCGTTCTACCTGCGCGAACTGGCCGGCGAACTGCACAGCTACTACTTCGCCAACAAGTGGCTGCTGGACGACGACGAGCCGCTCAAGCTGGCGCGCCTGGCGCTGGCCACCGCCACCCGCCAGGTGCTGCGCAACGGCCTGGCCTTGATCGGCGTCTCCGCGCCCGACAAGATGTAATGTAACGATGTGATGGTCCCGGCGCTGCGCTGCTTCGCGCTGCATTGCCGGACCATCACTTCCCCTCTCCGACCAATCGAAAGCAACATGACCGCCATCCGTTCCTTCTCGAAGCGCAGCCAGCGCGGCAGCACCCTGACCGGCATCATCATCGGCCTGATCATCGGGCTGGGCATCGCGGTAGCGGTCGCGCTCATGATTACCAAGGGCGCGTCGCCGTTCACCGAGCGTTCCAACAAGATGGGCCGCCCGGCCGACCTCGAGCCGAGCCAGGCCACCGACCCGAACAAGCCGCTGTACGGCAACCGCGACGCCGCGCGCGAAGCGAATCGCGCGCTGGCCGAACGGGCAGCCCCTGCTGCACCGGCTGCGCCCGCGGCACCTGCGCGCGCGCCGGCCGCTGCCGCCGATTCCGACCCGCTCGGCGCGGCGATCGCCGGCATGCAGGAGCAGCCGAAGCTCGCCAGCGCGGCCCCTGCCGCTCCTGCCGCGCCGGTCAACACCGCGGCCCCGGCCGGCGCTGCCGCCGCCGTCACCGACGGCTACATCTATTACCTGCAGGCCGGCGCCTTCCGCGAAATGTCGGACGCCGAGAACACCCGCGCCAAGCTGGCCCTGCTCGGCTTCGAAGCCGCGATCACCGACCGCAGCACCGACAGCGGCGTGCTGCACCGCGTGCGCGTCGGCCCGTACAACCAGGTCGAAGCCGTCAACAAGGCGCGCGCCAAGCTGCTCGACAGCGGCATCGACGTCGCCATCGTGCGCAACCAGCGCTAAGCTTCAACCCGCCGACCATGCACGCGCCGCGCACAGGGGACCGGGTCTTCATCACCGGCGCCTCGAGCGGCATCGGCGCCGCGCTGGCGCGCGAGTACGCGGCGCGCGACGCCAGCCTTGGCCTGCTGGGACGGCGTCGCGACGCGCTCGAGGCGCTGGCTGCTTCCCTGCCCGATTCCAAACGCCATCGCATCTATGTCGTCGATGTGCTCGACCGCCCTGCCCTGCAGGCGGCGGCGCACGACTTCATCGCGGCCAACGGCGGCGCCGACATCGTCATCGCCAGCGCCGGCATCTCGCACGGCACCCTGACCGAGCGCGCGGCCGACCTGTCCGTGTTCGACGCCGTCTTCGCCACCAACGTCAACGCCACCGTCGCCACCTTCGCGCCGTTCATCGACGCCATGCGCGCGCAGAGCAATCCATGCCGCCTGGTCGGCATCGGCAGCGTGGCGGGCATCCGCGGCATGCGCGGCGCCGGCGCCTATTGCGCCAGCAAGGCGGCGGTGCACAGCTACTGCGAATCGCTGCGCGTCGAACTGCGCAACACCAACATCCGGGTGGTGACCATCGCCCCCGGCTACATTGCCACACCCATGACCAGCAAGAACCGTTTTCCCATGCCCTTCCTGATGCCCGCCGAGCGTTTTGCGGCGCAGGCGGTTGACGTCATCGCGCGCGGCGCCGGCTACCGCGTGCTGCCCTGGCAGATGGGCCTCGTGGCCAAGCTGCTGCGGCTGCTGCCCAATGTCGTATTCGACTTCGCGTTTTCGCGCGCGCCGACCAAGCAGCGCAAGGGGGACGCATGAACGCCGACGCTATCGCCAGCCTGTCCACATCCGGCGTCGCCGTCGAAGTGGTGCGCGAGACCGGCTCCACCAACGCCGATCTCCTGGTGCGCGCCCCTACGCTCGATGCGCCGCTGCTGTTGATCGCCGAGCACCAGAGCGCCGGTCGCGGACGCGCCGGGCGCAGCTGGCTGTCGTCGCCCGAAGGCTCGCTGACCTTCTCGCTGGCGTGGAAGTTCGACGGTGGCCCGCAAGCGCTCTCCGGCCTGCCGCTGGCGGTCGGCGTAGCGCTGGCCGAGACCCTGGGCGCGCTCGGCCAGCAGGTGCAACTGAAGTGGCCGAACGACCTGCTCAAGGACGGTGACAAGCTGGCCGGCATCCTGATCGAGACCCAGTCGGCGCCGGGCGGCGGCACCTGGACCGTGATCGGCATCGGCCTGAATCTCCTGATGCCGGACGAGATGGAGGCGCAGCTGGGCCGCAGCGCGGCCGGCGTGCCGTGGCTGGCGCGCATGGAGCGCGACGTGCTGATGGCCGCCCTGCTCGACGGCCTGGCCGGCGCCCTGCGCGAATTCGCCGCGCGCGGCTTCGCCGCCTTCAGCGCGCGCTGGAACCTGCATCACGCCTGGCAGGGCCAAACCGTGGTCCTGCTCGACAACGGCGCCGTGCTGCACGAAGGCCGGGCGGCGGGCGTCGACGACAGCGGGCGCTTACTGCTCGACACCGACGCCGGCCGCGTGCCGATCCTGGCCGGTGACGTCTCGCTGCGGGTCAAGGCATGATGCTGCTGGTCGACGCCGGCAATACCCGCGTCAAGTGGGCGCTGGTGGACGATGATGCTGCGCCCGGTAGCTGGCGCGCGCATGGCGCCGGACTGCATGCGGAGCTGGATCGCATGGCGCCCGGATGGATTGGATGCACGCGGGCGCTGATCTCGAACGTGGCCGGCCCGCTGCTGCGCGAACGCATCGCCGCCGCGCTGCCGGCTGGGATCGCGGTCGAGTGGTTCGCCTCGACACCGGAACGCGCCGGCCTGCGCAACGGCTACCGCGAACCGGCCCGCCTCGGGTGCGACCGCTTCGCCGCCGCCATCGGCGCGCGCGCGCTGGCTCCTGGCCAGGACCTGATCGTGGCCACCTGCGGCACCGCCACCACGGTCGACGCGGTGAGCGCCGACGGCGTGTTCATCGGCGGCATGATCCTGCCCGGCCTGGCGCTGATGGCGTCCTCGCTGGCGCGCAACACCGCCCAGCTGCCGCAAGTGGCAGCCGGGCGCGCGATACCGCCCCTGTTCGGCGACAATACCGATGATGCCATCGTCGCCGGCTGCCTGTCGGCGCAGGCCGGGGCGATCGAGCGCGCCGTCGCCGGTCACGGCGCGCGGGTCTGCATCGTCTCGGGCGGCGCCGCGCCCAGCATCGCGCCGGCGCTCAAGGTCGATTACCGGGCGGTCGATAACATCGTGCTGGTCGGCCTGCAGGCGGCCGCACGCTGACAAGGAGGAGAACCGCGGTGCTGAAATTCGTATTCTGGGCTTTGGTGGCAGTGAACGCCGCCCTGTTCGCCTTCCGCCAGGGCTACCTGGGCCCGGCCGGCGCCGAGGAGCACGAACCGGCGCGCCTGAAAAACCAGTTGGCCGGCGAGCGCCTGGTGCTGCTCACGGAAGGCGAAGCGACAGCCGCCGCCACGAGCACCGACGCCTCCGACAACGTCGCCGAAGAAGAAGCCAGGGAGCCGGAAGCGCCGGCCGCCCCGCCTGCCCCGGTTCCTGCTCCCACAGTGCAGCTGATCGCCTGCGTCCAGGCCGGCCCGTTCTCGACCGCCGACGCGCGCCGCTTCGAATCGCGCATCAACCGCCTCGACCTGGCCGCGCGCGCGTCGCGCGTCGACACCCCATTCCAGGAAGTCACAAGCCGCCTGGTCTACCTGCCGCCGAACGGCGGCCGCGAAGGCGCCCAGCGCCGCGCCGCCGAACTGAAGGAACGCGGCGTGGCCAACTTCTTCATCATGCAAGGCGACTCGCCGCTGCGCTACGCGATCTCGCTGGGCGTGTTCAAGACCGACGGCGCGGCCCAGAAACTGGCCGCCGACCTCGGACGCCAGGGCGTGCGCGGCGTGCGCATCCTGCCGCGCGGCCCGCAGACCACGCGCACCGCGTTCCAGTTCCGGCGCATCGACGCTGGAGCGCGCACGCGCATTGCCGGCATCGCCGACGATTTCAGCGGCGCGGCGGTGCGCAACTGTGACTGATCACGACTGACGGCTGCTGCCCGCAGAGCCGCAGCAGTGCCGGATTACTCGTCAGTATCCGCGACGGTTTCTGCCGCCCGCTTCGGAAAGAGGTAGGTACAAATCGCGATGAAGCCAATACCGGTCTGCACGACAGTGGCGCCGACCAGGGCCATGATCACATTGGATGTAATGAGCCTGTCCGATGCGGTGATCTGTCTGGCAACGAGCATCTCCTTGTCGCTTTTCATGACCTCGGCAACGATATCCAGCACTCCATGGTTGAGCCAAATGAAAATTCCTGACACGACCACAACCATCAGAAATCGAAGAACGATGTCGACATAGATACTGTTGGCCCTGGCACTTCCGAGCCTGCTTGCATGAGCGCCGAGATTGACGACACTCTCGTTATGCCCGCTCATCGGAGAATGATCTTCGTTTCGTCTGTCTTGTTCTGGACGATCGAGAGGCTTCCATCAGCGTTTTCATGGCGCGCAGCAACATCCAAGAGTGCAATTGCCTTACGCAAAACTTCGCTTTTCGAAGAAGCGCCAAAGTGCTTCTTCAATTCCTCCAGCTTGGCATCCAGCCGACTATCAATATTGAATGAAGTTGCCATAATGATACCTCCGTTTATACGCAAATTTTGCGTAGATTATACCCCTGCATTGGGGTCCGGATTGGATGGACATCGTGCCGACGGCGAAACGTGCAAGCGTACCCAGCTCAGGAATGGAAAGTAGACGAAAACGTCAACGCAGGCTTGCCGGCGTCGCCAGCCTGCTTGATAGCGCCCTGAACCAGCAAGAAACTGAGGTGCCTCAGCGCCGCACGACGATCGGCTTCAAGCCAAAATCGACCGGCACCGCCCGCGCCGCTTCCGCCGCATCGGCCCTTGTCGCGAACGGCCCGCCGTACAGGCGATTGAGCGCCCCTACCTTCACCACTTCCAGCGTGCCCAGGTCGACGCCGGCGCGCGCCAGCTTGTCGCTCAGCGCCTCCGCGGTGCCGGCACGGCCGTAGGCGCCGAGCTGGATGTAGTAGCCGCCGGCCGGGGATGCGGGCGCGGACACGCCCGACGCGTTGGCCGCGGCCGGCATGTCGGTGATCACCGGCTCCATCTGCGCCGCCAGCGCCTTCGCTTCGACCCGGTCTTCCAGCATCAGGGCCGCGATGTCCGGCGGCGCCGATTGTTCTTTCGACACGGCTTCGCGGCGCACGGTGGCGATGCGGGTCGGGTCGTTCGGGAACAGGCGCTCGATCTCGACTTCATGGCTGCCCTTGCCCAACAGGCCGAGTTTCAGCGCCGCCGTGTACGAGACGTCGATGATGCGGCTGGAGTGGAACGGGCCGCGGTCGTTGATGCGCACCACCACCGACTTGCCCGAATCGACGCTGGTCACGCGCACGTACGAGGGAATCGGCAGCGTCGGGTGGGCGGCCGTCATCTTGTACATGTCGTAGGCTTCGCCCGACGAGGTGCGCTGGCCGTGGAACTTGACGCCGTACCAGGTGGCGACGCCGCGCTGGGTAAAGGCGTCCTGGTGCAGGATCGGCGTATAGGTCTTGCCGAACACCGAGTACGGGCGGTTGGCCCACTTGGCATACGGCTCATCCTTGACGATCGCGTCCGGCACGTCGAGCAGGCCGTCGGGGATGTCGTCGCCCGGGCCGTCGTCCTTGTAGTAGCCGCCGCGGCCGGAGTTGGCCGCGGGCAGCTTCGGTGCCGGGCCGTGCTTGGCGGCCGGCTTGTGCGGCCAGGGCAGCGGGATCAGTGGTTTATGTTCGCCGGTGGTGCTGCAGCCGGCCAGTAGTACTGCAAATCCGGTAACCAGAGCCGCCGGGATGTTTCTTCGAACGGCCATGGGTCGTCCTCCATCTATTACGTCTGCACCAGTTTACGATGTCTTTGAATACTCATCAATATGCCGGCGCCAAGGCCGAGCGTGATAAATGCGGTGCCGCCGTAGCTCATGAAGGGCAGCGGCACCCCCACCACCGGCAGAATCCCGGCCACCATGCCCATGTTCACGAATGCATAGGTGAAGAAAATCATGGAAATCGAACCGGCCAGCAGGCGCCCGAAGGCGTTCGGGGCATTGGCCGCGATCATCAGTCCGCGCCCGATCAACAATAGATAAACGAACAACAGCACCAGGTTTCCGACCAGGCCAAATTCTTCCGAATACACCGAGAACACGAAGTCGGTGGTGCGTTCCGGGACGAATTCGAGGTAGCCCTGGGTGCCCTGCATATAGCCCTTGCCGGTGACGCCGCCCGAGCCGATCGCAATGATCGACTGGATGATGTGGAAGCCCTTGCCCAGCGGGTCCGAGGTCGGGTCGATCAGCGTCATCACGCGCTCGCGCTGATAGTCGTGCATCATCGACCAGCCCAGCGGCAACGAGGCCAGGCCGGCCACGGCCAGCGCGATGATCGCCTTCCACGACAGGCCGGCCAGGAAGATCACGTACAGCCCCGACGACGCCACCAGCAGCGAGGTGCCGAGGTCGGGCTGCTTCATGATGAAGGCGACCGGGATCATCAGGATCACGGCGGCGATGACGTAGTGCTTCCAGCCCGCCACCTGGGCCCGGGTCTGGAAGTACCAGGCCAGCATCAGCGGCACCCCGATCTTCATGATCTCGGACGGCTGGATGTCGATCACGCCGATGTGCAGCCAGCGCCGCGCGCCCTTCTTGATCAGGCCGAACATGGCCACCGCCAGCAGCAGCGCCACGCCGACCGTGTAGATCGGCACGGCCAGCCGCATCAGCGTCTGCGGCGCGATGTTCGCGGCGATCCACATGACGGCGAACGACAGCAGGAAGTTGCGGATCTGGTGCTCGACCCGGTCCGGGAAGTCGGCGCCGGCCGACATCATGGTGACCATGCTGATCGTGACCAGGATCCCCAGGATCAGGGTCAGCGGCAGGTCGAACACCGTGAAATAGGGACGCAGGCGGCGCCGCAGCGAGCGGCGTTCTGGAATATGGGCCATGGTTACTGGGTTCGGGTGGTGGCGGCGGCGCTGGCGACGACGGGATTGACTGCGGGTGCCGGCGCGGGAGCCGGTGCAGGCGCAGGTTTGCGGGCGCTGCCCGGCGCGGCGCCGTCCTTCGGTTCCGGCGGCGGCGCCGGACGCTTGCCGAGGATGGCGTAGTCGAGCACCTTGCGCGCGATCGGCGCCGCCACCACGCCGCCGAAGCCGGCATTCTCGACCACCATCGCGATCGCGATGCGTGGCTGGTCGGCCGGCGCGAAGGCGGTGAACAGGGCGTTGTCGCGATGGCGTTCGTCGATCGCATTGGCGTCGTACTTCTTGCCGCGCAGGCCGATCACCTGCGCGGTGCCGGTCTTGCCGCCCGCGGTATAGGCGGCGCTGGCGAAAGCGCGCTGGCCGGTGCCTTCGCGGATCACGCCCGCCATCGCATCCTTGATGAAGTCGATGTGCTCCTGCTTCAACGCCAGGCGCCGGGTTTCCTTGGGCACGGTCAGGGTGCGCTGGCGGGTCGATCCGTCCTCGACCATCTTGACCAGGTGCGGCTTCATCACCACGCCGTTATTGGCCAGGATCGCGGTCGCATGCGCCAGCTGCAGCATGGTGTAGTTGTTGAAGCCCTGCCCGATCGAGATCGAGATGGTGTCGCCGCCCACCCATTTCTGGGCCGCGCGGTTGCGCTTGAAGCGTTCGGCCTTCCATTCCTTGGACGGCAGCACGCCGGTCTTTTCGTGATCGAGATCGATCCCGGTCGGCTGGCCGAAGCCGAATTCGCGCATGAAGTTGGAGATGTTATCGATCCCCATCTCGTTGCCGAGCTGGTAGTAATAGGTGTCGCAGGAGTGGGCGATCGAGTGGTACATGTTGACGATGCCGTGGCCGCCCGGCTTGTCGTCGTTGAAGCGGTGCCCGCCCAGCATGAAGAAGCCGGGGTCGCGGATCGCGTCGTGCGGACGGCGGAAGCCCATCTCGAGCGCCGCCAGCGACATGAAGGGCTTGAAGGTCGAGCCGGGCGGATAGGTGCCCGACAGCGGACGGTTCATCAGCGGGCGGTCGAGCGAGGTGTTCAACTCGTTCCAGCTCTGGGTGTCGATGCCGTCGACGAACAGGTTGGGGTCGAACCCCGGGCGCGAGACATAGGCCAGCACGTCGCCGGTGGACGGCTCGATCGCCACCAGCGCGCCGCGGTAGTCGCCGAAGGCTTCCTCGGCCACCTTCTGCAGCTCGATGTCGATCGACAGGATCAGGTTGCTGCCCGGGGTCGGCGCCGTGCGGCGCAGGGTGCGGATCGCGCGCCCGCCGGCCGAGCGCTCGACCTGCTCGTAGCCGGTGACGCCGTGCAGCTGGCGCTCGTAGCGCTTCTCGACGCCTTCCTTGCCGATATGGTCGGTGCCGTTGTAGTTGGCGGCGTCGTCGCTTTCTTCCAGCGCGTTCGCCTCCTTGGCGTTGATGCGGCCGATGTAGCCGATCACGTGCGAGGCCACCTCGCCCATCGGATACTGGCGGAACAGGCGCGCCTGCACCTCGACCCCGGGGAAGCGGAAGCGCTGGGCGGTGAAGCGCGCCACCTCGTCGTCGGTCAGGCGGGTGCGCAGCGGCACGCTGGCGAAACTGCGCGACTCTTCGCGCAGGCGCTTGAAGCGGCGCCGGTCGCGCGCGTCGATCTCGACCAGCTTGGCCAATTCGTCGATCACCGACTCGAGGTCGGCCTGCAGCTTCGACGGCGTGATCTCGAGCGTGTAGGCCGAATAGTTACGCGCCAGGACCACGCCGTTGCGGTCGACGATCAGGCCGCGGTTGGGCACGATCGGCACCAGCGCGATGCGGTTGTCCTCGGCCTGGGCCGCGTACTGGTCGTGGTGCAGCACCTGCAGCCAGACCACGCGCGCGACCAAGAGGCCGAAGCAGATGAAGACCAGGATCACCAGCGCCGTCAGGCGCGTGCGGAACTGGTGGATCTCGCGGTCGCTGTCCTTGAACTCGGTCATTCGCAATAATGCCTGGTCAGATGGGGCGGGTGTGGTCGCGGTCGACGGCGCGCCGCTGGGGCGCCAGCAGCAGCCAGGTGATCGCCGGCCACAGGGCCACCGCCACCACGCTTTCGATGAATTGCAGCAGGCCCGGGAAGCGTCCCGAGACGGCGAAATGGACCACCAGCTGGATGGCCTGGGCCAGCAGCAGCAGCGGGAACACGTGCATGGCCTGGGTCAGCACCGGGAACCACAGCACGCGGCGGTGGATCATGATCGCCAGGTAGGACAGCAGCGTATAGGCCAGCGCGTTCTCGCCCAGCAGGCTGGCGTCGTGCACGTCCATCAGGAGGCCCATGCCGAAGGCGATGCCGATGCCGACCTTGCGCGGCTGGTGGATGCCCCAGAACACCAGCACCAGCGCGACGAAATCCGGCGCGCCGATCCAGCGGCCCCAGGGCAGCAGGTTGAGCATGAAGGCGCACACCAGGCTGAACGCGATGAACAGCGGGCTGACGGGCAGCAGGATGTAATGCGGGCGGTTAGCGGACATTGGGATTGACTCCGTTGGGCGCGGCCGCTGCGGCTGGCGTGGTTGCCTGGCGCGCGGCCGGCGCGGTCGCTTGCGCTGCGCCCGGTGCGGTGTTGGTGGTTGCGGCAGGCGCTCCTGCGGCAGGCGCTCCTGCGGCAGGCGCCCCTGCGGCCTGCGCCGCGGCGGCCGGCGTGCCGGCTGCAGGCAACGGCGCCGCCGGCAGCGGCGGCTGCGGCACCGGTTCCATCTTCGGCAGCTTGCGGCGGCTGCCTTCGTGCGCCTGGGCCGGCTGCGGGCGTTCCGGCAGCGCGTTGTGCGACATGATCACCAGCACCTGGCGGTTGCGGTCGATGCCGGCCAGCGGCTGGCCGACCACGCGTCCGAACGAGCCGGCCGCCTTCTCGACCTGGGTCACGCGCGCCACCGCCAGGCCGGCCGGATACATCCCGTCCAGGCCCGAGGTCACCAGCACGTCGCCGACCTGGATGTCGGCGTCCTGGGCCACGAAGCGCAGGTCGAGCAGGCCCGAATGGCCGCGGCCGTACACGATGCTGCGCAAGCCGCTGCGCAGCACCTGCACCGGAATCGCCTGGTCCTTGTCGGTCAGCAGCGTGACTTCGGAAGTAAAGGGAAACACGCGCGTGACCTGGCCGACCACGCCGGCATTGTCGATCACCGGCAGGCCGAGCGTGACGCCGGCGCGCGAGCCGCGGTCGATCACCACGCGGCGGGTGGACGGGTCGCGCGCGTCGTACAGGATCTCGGCCATCTGCGACTGCACCGGCAGCTGCGCCTTGCCTTCCATCAGGCGCCGCAGCTGGGCGTTCTCGGCCATCTGCAACTGGGCCTGCTGCAGCAGGGTCGCCTGCTGCAACTGCTGTTCCTTGAGCGCCTGCACTTCGCGCTGCAGCGTCGACACCGACGAGAAATAACCGCCCATATTGGACAGCGCTTCGCGCGGCATCAGGGCCGCCATCTGCACCGGGTACAGCACGGTGGCGGCCACGCTGCGCACCCCGCCCAGCAGGTTCATGCGCGCGTCCAGCACCAGCAGCACGATCGCGATCAGCGCGAACACCGTCACCTTGACGCGCGCGGGCGCGCCTTGTTTGAACAGCGGCGGAGGACTGTATTCCATGACGTTGGTGATGGTGGAACGGGATGCCGGCGCGCGATGACGAAAAGGGCGGAAGATACGTCAAGGCGGGCAGCCGCACGCGCTTGTCCGCCGTGCGTACTGCCCGCCCTGTGCCTTCATGTCGCGCTCATGTAGCCTTGATGCGTGCCGGTCCGTGTTTTTATTCGTACGAGAAGATCGATCCCAGCTTGTCCATGCGTTCCAGCGCCATGCCCGAACCGCGCACCACGCAGGTCAGCGGATCTTCGGCCACCAGCACCGGCAGGCCGGTTTCTTCCATCAGCAGGCGATCGAGGTCACGCAGCAGCGCGCCGCCGCCGGTCAGCATCATGCCCTTCTCGGCGATGTCGGCGCCCAGTTCCGGCGGCGCCTGTTCCAGCGCATTCTTGACCGCCGAGACGATGTTGTTGAGCGGGTCGGTCAGCGCTTCCAGGATCTCGTTGCTCGAGATGGTGAACGAGCGCGGGATGCCTTCGGACAGGTTACGGCCCTTGACTTCCATTTCCTTGACTTCCGACCCCGGGAACGCCGAGCCGATCGCCTTCTTGATCGCTTCCGCGGTCTGTTCGCCGATCAGCATGCCGTAGTTGCGGCGGATGTAGTTGACGATCGCTTCGTCGAACTTGTCGCCGCCGACGCGCACCGAACCTTTATAGACCATGCCGCCGAGCGAGATGATGCCCACCTCGGTGGTGCCGCCGCCGATGTCGACCACCATCGAGCCGGTCGCATCCGACACCGGCAGGCCGGCGCCGATCGCGGCCGCCATCGGCTCTTCGATCAGGTACACCTGCGAGGCGCCGGCGCCGAGCGCCGATTCGCGGATCGCGCGGCGCTCGACCTGGGTCGAGCCGCACGGCACGCAGATGATGATGCGCGGCGACGGACGGAAGAATTTCGAGTCGTGCACCATGCGGATGAACTGCTTGAGCATCTGCTCGGTGACGGTGAAGTCGGCGATCACGCCATCCTTCATCGGGCGGATCGCCTCTATATTGCCCGGCACCTTGCCCAGCATCTGCTTGGCTTCCTTGCCGACCGCCTGGATCGTCTTCTTGCCATTCGGGCCGCCTTCCTGGCGGATCGCCACCACCGACGGTTCATCCAGCACGATGCCCAGGCCGCGGACGTAGATCAGCGTATTGGCGGTGCCGAGGTCAATCGCCAGGTCGTTCGAGAAGTAGCTGCGTAAAAAACCAAACATGGGTGTCCTGATGCGCATCAATGTGCGCCTAAACATTGATCGGGAATTCTGTGCCGCGCCTGCCAACCGAGGGCGGCGCGGGCTTCGCTGCGTGGTTGCGCGGCTTTCGGCACGACAACGCATTAGCCCGCCATTCTACCTTATAATTTGGCGTTTACATGCTGAATACCGGCGGTTTTCCCTGCCGATTAGCAAGCGAATTCGGGGGTGTTTGCAGGGTTTTATCGACCGTAAAACGCCGTTCGCTGACAACTTGCTAACATTCATTATTCGCCCAATCATATTTTGCGCGTGCCGATGCGCGCCTATTTGCCATGTCCCTGACTCTTTCAGACGTAAAACGCATCGCCAACCTGGCCCAGCTCGACATGGATGACACCCATGCCGAGACCGCGCTGGCCGAGCTGAACGGCATCTTCGCCCTGGCCGAACAGATGGCGGCGGTCGACACCTCCGGCGTAGCGCCGCTGGCCCAGCCACTGGAGGCCATCCTGGCCCTGCCGCTGCGCCTGCGCGACGACGTGGTCACCGAACAGAATCGCCGCGAGGACTACCAGGCGCCGGCCCCGAAAGCCCAGGACGGCCTGTACCTGGTGCCGAAGGTCATCGAGTAATCGCCCTGCTCTCTTGAATCGTTTTTGAATCGAACCGCATATGCATAACAAGACCCTCAAAGAGCTGTCCGCGCTCCTGCAATCGAAGCAGGTCTCGAGCACCGAACTGACGCGCCATTACCTGGACCGCATCGACGCCAGCGGCCACAACGCCTTCCTGCACGTCGACCGCGAACTGTCGCTGGCGCAGGCCGCCGCGGCCGACGCGCGCATCGCCGCCGGCACCGCGGGAGCGCTGACCGGCGTGCCGATCGCGCACAAGGACATCTTCGTCACGCGTGGCTGGCGCACCACCGCCGGCTCCAGGATGCTGCAAGGTTACGTCAGCCCGTTCGACGCCACCGTGGTCGAGCGCCTCGGCGCCGCCGGCATGGTCACCCTCGGCAAGGTCAACCTGGACGAATTCGCGATGGGTTCGGCCAATGAGAACTCGGCCTACGGCGCGGTGAAGAATCCATGGGACGCGACGGCCGTGCCGGGCGGCTCCTCGGGCGGCTCGGCCGCCGCGATCGCCGCGCGCCTGGCGCCGGCCGCCACCGCCACCGACACCGGCGGCTCGATCCGCCAGCCGGCCGCCTTCTGCGGCGTCACCGGCATCAAGCCGACCTATGGCCGCGTGTCGCGCTTCGGCATGATCGCGTTCGCCTCGTCGCTGGACCAGGGCGGCCCGATCGCCCAGACCGCCGAGGATTGCGCGCTGCTGCTGAACGACATGATCGGCTTCGACGAGCGCGATTCGACCAGCCTCACGCCGGAACAGGGCAACGGGCGTGAAGACTTCACCCGCGACCTGAACCAGCCATTGAATGGCCTGCGAATCGGCGTGCCGAGCGAGTACTTCGGCGAAGGCCTGGCGCCTGACGTCGAAAGCGCGGTGCGCACGGCGCTGGAGCAGTTCGTGAAACTGGGCGCGACCCTGGTGGACATCTCGTTGCCGAAGACGGCGCTGTCGATCCCGACCTACTACATCATCGCCCCGGCCGAGGCTTCGTCCAACCTGTCGCGCTTTGACGGCGTGCGCTACGGCCACCGCGCCAGCGAGTACAAGGATTTGCAGGACATGTACCGCAAGACGCGCGCCGAAGGTTTCGGTTCCGAAGTCAAGCGCCGCATCATGGTCGGCACCTATGTGCTGTGCCACGGCTACTACGACGCGTATTACGTGCAGGCGCAGAAGATCCGGCGCCTGATCGCCGACGACTTCCAGGCCGCGTTCGCGGATAAATGCGACGTGATCATGGGACCGGTGGCGCCGACGGTGGCGTGGGACCTGGGCTCGAAGTCGAATGACCCGGTCGCCAACTACCTGGCCGACATCTTCACGCTGTCGACCAGCCTGGCCGGTCTGCCGGGCATGTCGATCCCTTGCGGTTTCGGCGCAGGCGAGAAGAACGGCAAGCGCCCGGTCGGCCTGCAAATCATCGGCAACTACTTCGCCGAAGCCAAGTTGCTGAACATCGCGCACCAGTACCAGCAGGCGACCGACTGGCACACCCGCGCGCCGGAAGGCGTGTAAGTCCGTCGACACTGAACAAAGAGAGAACACTATGCAATGGGAAGTCGTCATCGGTCTTGAGAACCACGTCCAGCTCACGACCCAATCGAAAATCTTCAGCGGCAGCTCGATCCGCTTCGGCGCCGAGCCGAACACCCAGGCCAGCCCGGTCGACCTGGCGCTGCCGGGCGTGCTGCCGGTGCTGAACCGCGGCGCGGTCGAACGCGCGATCCGCTTCGGCCTGGCGGTCGGCGCAAAGATCGCGCCGCAGTCGGTCTTCGCGCGCAAGAACTATTTTTATCCCGACCTGCCGAAGGGTTACCAGATCAGCCAGATGGACGATCCGGTGGTCCAGGGCGGCACCATCAGCTTCGCCTACGAGAAGGACGGCAAGCTGGAGACCAAGACCGTCAACCTGACCCGCGCCCACCTCGAGGAAGACGCCGGCAAGTCGCTGCACGAAGATTACGCGGGCATGAGCGGCATCGACCTGAATCGCGCCGGCACGCCGCTGCTCGAGATCGTGTCCGAGCCGGAGATGCGCAGCGCTGCAGAAGCGGTGGCGTATGCCAAGGCGCTGCACTCGCTGGTGATGTGGCTGGGTGTCTGCGACGGGAATATGCAAGAGGGGTCCTTCCGCTGCGACGTCAACGTCTCGGTGCGCCCGCTCGGCCAGAAGGAATTCGGCACCCGCTGCGAGATCAAGAACCTGAACTCGTTCCGCTTCATGGAAGAAGCGATCCACTATGAAGTGCGGCGCCAGATCGAGCTGATCGAAGACGGCGGCAAGGTGATCCAGGCGACCCGCCTGTGGGACCCGGACCGCAAGGAAACCCGCTCGATGCGCACCAAGGAAGACGCGCAGGATTACCGCTACTTCCCCGACCCGGACCTGCCGCCCCTGATCATCGGCCAGGACTGGATCGAGCGCGTGAAGGCCGAGATGCCGGAACTGCCGGAAGCCATGCGCCAGCGCTTCACCGGCGACTACGGCCTGCCGGAATACGACAGCCTGGTCCTGACCTCGTCGCAGGCGATGGCCAACTACTACGAAGCCGTGGTGGCCAAGGCCGGCAAGGAAAACGCGAAAGCGGCCGCCAACTGGATGATGGGCGACGTTTCGTCGACCCTGAACCGCGAAGGCGTCGAGCTGCTGGACGCGCCGGTGAGCGCGGCCCAGCTGGCCCTGCTCCTGAAGCGCATCGCCGACGGCACCATCTCGAACAAGGCCGCGAAAGAAGTCTTCGCCGCCATGTGGGACGCCAAGTCGACCGATGAAGCGCTGGCCGACACCGTCATCGACCAGAAAGGCCTGAAGCAGATCTCGGATACGGGCGCGCTGGAAGCGATCGTCGACGAAGTCCTGGCCGCCAACGCCAAATCGGTCGAACAATACCGCGCCGGCAAGGAAGCTGCCATCAATGCCCTGATCGGCCAGACGATGAAGGCCTCGAAAGGCAAGGCCAACCCGGCCCAGGTCACCGAACTGCTGAAGAAAAAACTCGCCGGCTAAGCCCTCCCGCTTCGCCCCGACAATTAGGGTCAGAGTCGAATTATTGAGCAATTTCTCACGTTGCTTGGCGATTCGACACTGACCCTGATTTACTTTCGCTGCGTGCAATTTCCCAGCTCGCGCACCTTGTCCCCATTTATCGTCCGACCTCGAGCAATTGCTCAATAATTCGACTCTGACCCTAATTATTTTGGGATCGAAAGTTGCAGTAGACAATTGAATTTGAAAGCAATTCTGAACGGCTTCAGAAGACGCTGTAACGCCCGTGGATAAAAGTTATCCCCAGCAACAAGATACCCCAAAAAAAATTAGGGTCAGAGTCAAATTGTTGAGCAATTTCTCAAAACTGCCAAACAATTCGACTCTGACCCTAATTCGTTCCTGGAGAAACAATTGCAAGATAATGAGGGTCAGAGTCGATTTAAATGACAACTAGCGAAAGTTGTCAAACAATTCGACTCTGACCCTATTTGAAAGGGTTAGATGCCGTAGCGGGTGCGGTAGGCGGCGACGGCGTCTTTGTGTTGGGACAGGCGCGCATCAGCGGTATGGGTGTCCAGATAGCTGAACAGATCGGCCAGATTGGCGATCGAAATCACCGGGATGCCGAACTCGCGCGCCACTTCCTGCACTGCCGACAGCTCGGACAGCGCGTCGTCCTTGCCCGAGCGCTCCATGCGGTCCAGCGCGATCAGCACGGCGGCCGGTTCGGCGCCGGCAGCGCGGATCATCGTCACCGATTCGCGCACCGAGGTGCCGGCCGAGATCACGTCATCGACGATCACGACCTTGCCCTGCAGCTTGGCGCCGACGATGGTGCCGCCTTCGCCGTGGTCTTTTGCCTCTTTGCGGTTGTAGGCGTACGACGTGTTGCGGCCCTTCGCGGCCAGGGCCACGGCGGTGGCGCTGGCCAGGGTGATGCCTTTATAGGCCGGGCCGAACAGCATGTCGAATTCGACGCCCGAGTCGAGCAGGGTCTGGGCGTAGAACTCGGCCACCTTACCGAGGGTGGCGCCGTCGTGGAACAGGCCGGCGTTGAAGAAGTACGGCGACAGGCGCCCGGCCTTGGTCGTGAATTGACCGAACTTCAATACCTCGGCCTCGACCGAAAATCCAATGAATTGCTGGCGCAGATCGCTCACGTGCTTCCCCCTGAATGTCGAAAGCGGCTATTTTACGCGCTCCGCTCGCCGCCCGCGACCACCCGCGCCGCATCGTCAGGACTGATCGGCTTGACCAGATGGCGCTCGAAGCCGCACGCGCGGCTGCGTTCACGGTCCGCTTCCTGGCCATAACCGCTCAGCGCCACCAGCCGGCAGTCGCGCCCCGCGTCGGTGGCGCGGATGCGCGCGGCCAGCTGGTAGCCGTCCAGCACCGGCAGGCCGATGTCGAGCAGCGCCACGGTCGGGCGCAGGCGCTCGAGCGCCGCCAGCGCCGTCACCGGGTCGTAATACACCTCGACCTGGTGGCCGTGCGCGCGCAGCAGCCGCCCCAGCGTGTCGGCGCCGTCTGCGTTGTCGTCGACCAGCAGCACGCGCTGCGGCGCCACCTGCGCAGCCGGCAGCAGCGGCGCCGCAGCAAGAGCAGGCGCCAGCATGCCCGCGCCGCGCTGCAGCGGCAGCCGCACCACGAATTCGCTGCCCAGGCCGCGGCCCTCGCTGCGCGCTTCGACCCGGCCGCCGTGCAGCTCGACGATGTTCTTCACCAGCGCCAGCCCGATCCCGAGCCCGCCTTCGGCGCGGTCGATGCTGCGTTTCCCCTGGAAGAACAGGTCGAACACCTGGCCGCGCACTTCCGGCGCCAGGCCGATGCCGGTGTCGCGCACGCTGACCACGGCGTCGTTGCCGTCGCGCCGCGCCTGCAGCCGGATCTGCCCGCCCGGCTCGGTGTAGCGCGCCGCGTTGGTCAGCAAATTCGACACCACCTGCGCCAGCCGCACCGGATCGCCTTCCCACAGCACGCCCGGCGCGATCTCGACCTCCAGCCGGTGGCGGCGCTGCTCGATCAGCAGGCTGGCCATCTCGACCGCCTTGCCCAGCGCCTGCGCCAGCTCGACCCGCTCGATCTTGAGTTCGATCTTGCCGCGCGTGACCTTCGACACGTCCAGCAGATCGTCCACCAGGCGCACCAGGTGATCCACCTGGCGCCCGATGATCTCGCCCTCGCGCCCGTGCGAACCGTCGCCGCGCATGCGCATCAGCTGCAGCGCGGTGACGATCGGCGACAGCGGGTTGCGCAGCTCGTGGCCGAGCATGGCCAGGAACTCGTCCTTGGCCTGGCTCGCCGCGCTGAGATCGACCAGCAGCTGTTCGCGTTCGCGCTGCGCGCGCTCGATCGCCTGGCGGTTGCGCACGTGTTCGGTCACCTCGACCTGCACCAGGATCACGCCTTCCGGGCGACCATCGGCGCCCAGCAGCGGTTCGAGGCTCAGACGGAAGAAGCGCTCCTGCGCCACGCCGTCGGCGCCGGCCACCGTCAGCGCCAGCTCTTCCTCGTTGAACGCTTCGCCGCTGCGGTAGACGCGCGCGATGGCCTCGGCCACGGCGCTGCCTTGCACCTGCGGGAAAGCCTCGACGAAGGTCTTGCCCTTCAGGTCCGAGCAGTCGACCAGTTCGCAATAGCGGCGGTTGGCCAGGTGGAAGCGCAGCTCCGGCCCCACCAGCAGGGCCGCCGCCACCGGCGCGTTAAGCAGCATGGCATCGCGCTGGGCCAGGGCGACATCGCGCTCGTGGCGCTCGGTGGCGTCGCGCGTGAAGCAGCGCGTGTAACGCAATTCGCCATCTTCGAAGTGGCCGTTGGAGTGGATCAGCACGCGCTTGATCGAGCCGTCCTTGCAGCGCAGGCGCGCCGGCTGGTCGTACAGCGCCCCGCCGGACAGCAGCGTGGTCAGGATGTGGTCGATGGTCGACGGGTCGGCGTGGAATTCGGCGATGTGGCGGCCGACGTATTCTTCCCAGCGGTAGCCGAGCATCTGCAGCTCGGCGCGGTTGGCCCACAGGATGGTGCCGTCGGGGCCGACGCGGTGCAGGCCTTCAACGGCCTTCTCGACGAAGTCGGCCAGTTCCGTGACCGATGCATCGTCATGCATGCGCACGCCGGGTCCGGCGTCGAACGATTTGTCGTTTTTCATGGATAGGGATTCGTGTGGCGCGGCAAAGGACAAACACGGAGTCTAGCGCGCGGAAGGATTGACCAGTGTAACAGATCGTTTCCGTTAAACATGTGCCTGGCGGCATTTCCGCAACAGAGGGCCAGGTGACCGCGGCGGGACAAAAGCGTTACACTGACGCCTGAAGTTGCCGGACATCATTGAAAGCCGGCAGTCCCCCCACTGCTTTCCGATATCACCATGCCACGAATTATTTCCGCCAACCTGAACGGCATCCGCTCGGCACACAAGAAGGGTTTCTTCGACTGGCTGGCCACCCAGCAGGCCGACTACATCTGCGTCCAGGAGCTGAAGGCGCAGGAAGCCGACATGACCGAGGACTTCCTGCGCCCGCACGGCTACCACGGCCGTTTCCACTATGCCGAAAAGAAGGGCTACTCGGGCACCGGCGTGTACAGCAAGAGCGAACCGGACCAGCACCGCATCGGCTTCGGCTGCGGCGAATTCGACGCCGAAGGCCGCTACACCCGCTGCGACTTCGGCAACCTGACCGTCATTTCGCTGTACGCGCCGTCCGGTTCTTCGTCGCCCGAGCGCCAGCTGGCCAAGTTCCGCTTCATGGAAGTGTTCCTGCCGCACCTGATGGAATTGAAGGCCGAGGGCCGCGAAGTGGTGATCTGCGGCGACTGGAACATCGCGCACAAGGAGATCGACCTCAAGAACTGGAAGGGCAACCTCAAGAATTCGGGCTTCCTGCCCGAAGAACGGGCCTGGATGACGCGCATCTTCGACGAACTGGGCCTGGTCGACGTGCACCGCGGCCTGGATCCGCGGCCCGAACAGTACACCTGGTGGAGCAACCGCGGCCAGGCTTATGCCAAGAACGTCGGCTGGCGCATCGACTATCACGTCGCCACCCCGGGCATTGCCGCCTGCGCGAAAACCGTGTCGGTCTACAAGGACGTGAAGTTCTCGGACCACGCGCCCCTGATCATCGATTACGAGCTGTAAAACCTACGCCGGCCAGTCGAGCGTGAAGGCGCTGCTGAAGCTGCGCGGCTGGCCCGTCAAGGGATCGTCGAAGGCGATCGAGCGCGCCAGCAGCTTGAGCGGCGCGCTATAGTCGTCGCCCTTGCACGGCAGCGCCACCGGATAGAAGGTGTCGTTGACGATCGGCGCGCCCAGTTGCGACAGGTGCAGGCGCAGCTGGTGCTTGCGTCCCGTATGCGGATGCAGGCGGTAGCGCGCCAGGTCGCCGCGCCGCTCCAGCAGTTCGATCACGGTCTCGGAGTTCGGCTCGCCTTCCACCTCTTCGCTCACGAAGAACTGCTCGGCATCCTGCATGCGGCTACGGTAGGTGAACGGGAAATCTCTTCCTTGCATGCTGCCGGCCAGCGCCTCGTAGGTCTTCTGCACCACGCGCTTCTGGAACATCGACTGGTAGGCGCCGCGCGAATCCGGATTGTGCGAAAAGATCACCACGCCGGCGGTCTCGCGATCGAGCCGGTGGATCGGCACCAGGTGCGGCAGGTCGTATTGCCGCTTCAGGCGCACCAGCAGCGTCTCTTTCAGAAAGCGTCCGGTCGGGATGGTCGGCAAAAAATGCGGCTTGTCGGCCACCAGCAGGTGCTCGTCCTGGAACAGCACCCGTTCCTGGAACGGGATCGGCGTCTCTTCGTGTTCCAGTTCGCGGTAGTACCAGATGCGCATGCCTTGCCGCACGTGGCTGTCGGCGTTCAGCGCCACACCCCTGGCGTCGACAATCTCGCCGCGCGCCAGCCTTGCCGCCCACGCCGCCGCGCTCACGTCCGGAAAGCGCTCGCACAGGAAGCGCAGCATGCCGCCGGCGCGGGTCTCGGTCAGCCACAGGTAGCTGGGCGCGACACCGTCGCGCAGCGGCAGCGGCACGAACGCATTGGCTTCGGCTTGATGGCCTTTTATTACTCGTGCCATGCGCGAGCCATCAGCGCAGCGCGGTGCTCTGGTACGACGGCAGCTTCGCCACCGTCGTGTTTTTCGCGCGCGCGTACAGCGGCAGCAGCACGTTCATGTGCTTTTCCATGTCCTGGATGCGGGTCTCGCCGCCCGGGTGGGTCGACAGCAGCTCGAGCGGCGCGCCCTGGTTCAGCTGCGCCATCTTGCGCCACAGGGCGATGCCGGCGCGCGGGTCGTAGCCGGCGCGCGAGGAGATGTCCAGGCCGACCAGGTCGGCCTCGCGCTCTTCGTCGCGCGAGAATTTCAGCACCAGCATCTGGCCGCCCATGTTGGCGATGGTGCCGGTGATGTTGGGATCGACCCCGAAGATGCCCGACACCAGCGCGCCCCCGACGCGCGCGCCGATCGAGGTGACGTTCGACTTGGCCATCCGCTCGCGCCCGTGCTCGCGCAGCGCGTGGGCGATTTCGTGGCCCATCACGGCCGCGATCTCGTCGTCGTTGAGTTTCAACTGGCTGATGATGCCGGTGTAGAAACCGATGCGGCCACCCGGCATGCAGAAGGCATTGACCTCGTTCGACTGGATCAGGTTGACCTGCCATTCCCACTTGGTGGCGGCCTGGTTCCAGCGCGGCGTAAACGGGATGATGCGCTGGGCGATCGAACGCAGGCGCTTGACCTGGGGATCGGACGCCGGCACCAGCACGCCTTTCTGCTGGGCTTCGCTCATCATCTGCGTGTACTGGGTGCGCGCGGCCTCGTTGACCGTTTCTTCCGGCGCCAGCACGCGCATGCGCGACAGCGGCTTGACGGCGATGCCGTCCTGGACCACGGTGTCCTGGGCCGGCGCCAGGCCGGTGACGGCGCACAAGGACAGGCAAAGGGCCAATGTTTTCAGTTTTTTCATCGTATCGGCATCGGGCCGTGGTTGGCGGCCCCTCCTCTCAAGGTTTAGTCGGCAGGATCCGCGTCGGGACGCAGCTCAGCTGCGATGATGCGGCAAGCGGCGCGTACGTACTAGCCGCCAACGCACATAGCGCAGCGCCTGGTCAGCCGGCCGGACGAACTTTCTTGCGCAAACGAAACACCGCCAGGCTACCGCGCAGATTCGGCAGGAAGTTGATCACCTTGCCATCGGCCAGCGCCACGCATTCCAGCACTTCGAGGCCGCATTCCTCGGCCAGTTCCTGGAAATCGTAGATCGTGGCGCAGCGCACGTTGGGCGTGTCGTACCACTGGTACGGCAGCGACCGCGAAACCGGCATGCGGCCCTTGAGCAGCGCCAGCCGGTGTGGCCAGTGCGCGAAGTTGGGGAACGAGACGATCGCCTCATGGCCGACGCGCACGATGTCGCGCAGCAGCGCTTCGACGTGCTGCATCATCTGCAGGGAATTCAGGCACAGCACCGTGTCGAAGGTGTTGTCGCCAAACAGGCCCAGTCCCTGCTCCATGTCGTGCTGGATCACGCTGACGCCGCGGCGGGTGCTTTCCAGCACCTTGTCGTCGGCGATCTCGATGCCATAACCGGTGCAGCGCTTGCCGGATTCCAGATAGCGCAGCATGGCGCCGTCGCCGCAGCCGACGTCCAGCACGTGGGCGCGTTCGCCCACCCAGTGCGCGATGAAGGCCAGGTCGGGACGCAGGGTATTGAGGTCGTTGAAGTTCATGCGGCCTCCTTGCCGGCAGTGGCAGCAATGGTAGCCACCGGCGCGATCGCCAGGTCGAGCGCGATCCGGTCGTAGTAGGCGCGCACCACGTTCATGTAGCGCTCGTCCTCGAGCAGGAAGGCGTCGTGACCGTGCGGCGCGTCGATCTCGGCGTAGGTGACGCGGCGCCGGTTGCTGATCAATGCTTCGACGATCTCGCGGCTGCGCTCGGGCGAGAAGCGCCAATCGGTGGTGAACGAGGCGATCAGGAATTGGGCCTTGGTTCCCGACAGCGCCTTCACCAGGTCGCCGTCATGCTCGCGCGCCGGATCGAAGTAGTCCAGCGCCTTGGTGATCAACAGGTAGGTGTTGGCGTCGAAGTATTCCGAGAACTTGTCGCCCTGGTAGCGCAGGTAGGATTCGATTTCGAAGTCGATGCCGAAGTCGAAGTTGTAGTCGTTGGTCTCGGCCGCGTTGCGCAGCTTGCGGCCGAACTTCTCGGCCATGTCGTCGTTCGACAGATACGTGATGTGGCCGACCATGCGGGCGACCTTCAGCCCATTTTTCGGCACCACGTCGTGTTCATAAAAGTCGCCGCCGCGGTAGTCCGGGTCGGTCAGGATCGCCTGGCGCGCCACGTCGTTGAAGGCGATGTTCTGCGCCGACAGCTTGGGCGTGGACGCGATCACGATGCAGTGGCGCAGGCGTTCGGGATACATGATGCTCCACGACAGCGCCTGCATGCCGCCCAGCGAGCCGCCCATCACGGCGGCGAATTGTTCGATGCCGAGGCGGTCGGCCAGGCGCGCCTGCGCCGCCACCCAGTCTTCCACCGTCACCAGCGGGAAGGCGGCGCCGTAGGGTTTACCGGTGGCCGGGTTGACGTGCATCGGGCCGGTCGAGCCGAAGCAGGAACCGAGGTTGTTGACGCCGATGACGAAGAAGCGGTCGGTGTCGACCGGCTTGCCCGGGCCGACCATATTGTCCCACCAGCCCGTGCTTTTCGGGGTGGCGTAGTGGCCCGCCACGTGGTGCGAGGCATTGAGCGCGTGGCAGATCAGCACCGCGTTCGACTTGTCGGCGTTGAGCGTGCCATAGGTTTCATACATCAGCGTGTAGTCGCCGAGTTCGGCCCCGCTTTGCAGGCGCAGCGGCTCGGCGAAGTGCATCGCCTGCGGTGTGACTATTCCAAGAGATCCCATGAAGGTGTGGCTACTGTAGATTGGTACGGGTGATTGGTACTGAATGTGTGTGCGAAGCGGTACTGCAAGCCGGGCCGGCGCGCGCCGGCCCTTGCATTACAGGGCCTGCAGCGACTCGACCGCGGTGGCGATTTCGCCCGGCTCCATCGCGCGCAGGATGCGCCGGGTGCGGGTGGTAACCGCGGACAGGTCCGTGTTCAGGATTTCCTGCTTCACCGCCAGCAGCTGCGCCGGGTGCATCGAGAATTCGCGCAAGCCCATGCCCAGCAACAGGCGGGTAAGCTTGACGTCGCCCGCCATCTCGCCGCACACCGCCACGTCCAGGCCGGCCTTGTGGCCGGTGGCGATGGTCGAGGCGATCAGCTGCAGCACCGCCGGATGCAGCGGATTATACAGGTGCGCCACCTCGTAATCGACCCGGTCGATCGCCAGCAGATACTGGATCAGGTCATTCGTGCCGATCGACAGGAAATCCATGCGCCGCACGAACAGCGGCAGCGCCAGCGCCGCGGCCGGGATCTCGATCATGGCGCCGACCTCGATCCCTTCGTCGTACTTGACGCTCTCTTCGCGCAGCTGGGCCTTGGCCTGCTCGATCATGTTCAGGGTCTGGTCGATCTCGAAGGCGTGCGCCAGCATCGGGATCAGGATGCGCACCTTGCCAAACGCGGAGGCGCGCAAGATGGCACGAAGCTGCGTGAGGAACATCTGCGGCTCGGCCAGGCAATAGCGGATCGCGCGCAGGCCGAGCGCGGGATTGAGCGCCGTGTGCTCGGTCTGGTCGAGCGGCTTGTCGGCGCCGACGTCGAGCGTGCGGATCGTCACCGGGCGCCCCTTCATCGCCAGCACCGCCTTGCGGTACTGCTCGAACTGCTCGTCCTCGTTGGGGATGCGCAGCGCCTGCGCGCCGCTGCCCATGAACAGGAATTCGGAGCGGAACAGGCCGACGCCGTTGGCGCCCGCTTCCAGCGCCGCCGGGCAGTCGTCGGGCAGTTCGATATTCGCCAGCAGCGTGATCGCGGCGCCGTCGCGCGTCACGGCCGGTGTCTTCTTCAGCTTGAGCAGGCGCTTGCGCGCCTTGATCATGGCCTGCTGGCGCGCGCGGTACTGTTCCAGCACCAGCTGGCCCGGATTGCAGATCACCACGCCGGCGTCGCCGTCGACGATCACCCAGTCGTCCTGCTCCACCAGGCGCGAGGCCTGGCTCATGCCGACCACCGCCGGGATGTCCAGGCTGCGCGCCACGATTGCCGTGTGCGAGTTCTGGCCGCCGACGTCGGTGACGAAGCCGATGAAGGAGCGCGGCACGCCGGGGCGGTCGCGGAAGGCCAGCATGTCGGCCGGCGAGATGTCGTGCGCCACCACGATCATCTGCGGCGGCGGCTGGTCGGGGTCGATCTCGATCGGCGGCACGCTCAGCGCGGTGCCGGTGAGGACCTTCAGCACCCGCTCGGCCACCTGCTGGATGTCGTGCTTGCGCTCGCGCAGGTACTCGTCTTCGATCTCGTCGAACTGGCTCGACAGCTCGTCGATCTGGGTCACCAGCGCCCATTCGGCGTTGTAGCGGCGCGCGCGGATGATGTCGAGCGGCGCTTCCGAGATCAGCGGGTCGGACAGGATCAGCGCATGGACATCGATGAAGGCGCCCAGTTCGGTCGGGGCGTCCTTCGGCAGGTCGGTCCACAGCTCTTCGAGGTTGCGGTGCACGGCGGCGATCGCGTCCTGCAGGCGCCGCACCTCGGCCTCGACCTGCTCTTCCGGCACCAGGTAGTGCTTGACGTCGAGCGCGGCCGGCGTGAGCAGGTGCGCGCGCCCGATCGCGATCCCGCGCGAGACCGGAATGCCGTGAAGGAGGAAGGAGGCCATGCTGGACCCTGTGGAGCGAGACGCCACCGCCGCCGTGTCGAACCCGGAGGCGGGCGGCGGCATTACTCGCCTTCGCCGAACTTGTCGTTGACCAGGGCGGCCAGGGCGGCCACCGCTGCTTCCTCGTCCTTGCCCTCGGCTTCCAGGGTCACCTTGGCGCCCTTGCCGGCGGCCAGCATCATGACGCCCATGATCGACTTGGCGTTGATCCGGCGCCCGTTGCGGGTGAGCCAGACGTCGCTCTGGTATTTCGCGGCCAGCTGGGTGAACTTGGCGGAAGCGCGGGCGTGCAGGCCCAGCTTGTTGATGATCTCGAGTTCTTGTTGAATCATGTTCGCTTTATCGTTGTATTTGTCGAATCTGTATCGCCATCACGCCATGGTATTGCCTGTGTCAGCCGGAGCCGACCCGGATCCGGTTGTCGACCCGCACCGCCCCGTTCTGGGCGCCGGCCAGCGCCATCTCGACCACCACGTCGAGCGTGTCGCGCCGGTAGGTGATCGCGCGCAGCAGCATCGGCAGGCTGATGCCGGCGATGATCTGCACGTTGTCGCTGTTCGACAGCGCGTTGCAGCAGTTGGACGGCGTGCCGCCCTTGATGTCGGTGATCACCAGCACGCCGTCGCCCTCGTCCAGGCGCCCGATCGCGGCCTTGGCCAGGCAGTTGACCTCGTGCGGGTCCTGGTCGGCTACCACGTCGATCGCTTCGAAGCGCTCGGTGGGGCCGCGGAAGACGTGCGCCACCGCGGCGATGAATGCCTGGCCCAGCGGTGCGTGGGTCAGGAGCAGGATGCCTACCATGTCAAATATTCGCTCGTTGCTTGGGCTCTCGCCCGGTATTTACAGCTTAATGTTGTTGCTGGGCCTGCGCTTCGACGGCGTCGATGAACATCGCGGCCACGTCGAAGCCGGTCTGGTCGAAGATCTCCTGGAAGCAGGTCGGGCTGGTGACGTTGACCTCAGTCAGAAAATCGCCGATCACATCTAATCCTACCAGCAACAGGCCACGCTCGGCCAGCACCGGGCCCAGGGCCTCGGCGATGGCGCGTTCGCGCTCGCTGATCGGCTGCGCCACGCCCAGGCCGCCGGCGGCCAGGTTGCCGCGCACTTCGCCGCCCTGCGGGATGCGCGCCAGCACGAACGGCACCGGCTTGCCGCCGATGACCAGTACGCGCTTGTCGCCCTTCTCGATGGCGGGGATGAATTTCTGCGCCATGATGGTATGGCGGCCATTGGCGGTGAGGGTCTCGATGATCGAGCCCAGGTTCAGGCCATCGCTTTTGACGCGGAAGATGCCGGCGCCGCCCATGCCGTCCAGCGGCTTGAAGATCACGTCGCCGTGCTTGGCGTGGAAGGCGCGCAGGCGCTCTTCGCTCGAGGTGACCAGGGTCGGCGAGGTGTAGTCGCTGAACTGGCCGATCGCCAGCTTTTCGTTATGGTCGCGGATCGCCGATGGGCGGTTGAACACGCGCGCGCCCTGGCGCTCGGCCAGTTCCAGCAGATAGGTGCCGTAGACATATTCCATGTCGAACGGCGGATCCTTGCGCTCGATGATGGCGTCGAACGTCGACAGCGACACCTCTTCGGCCGGGTCGGCGCGGTACCAATCAGTTGCATCGCCGGTCAGGTGGATGCGCGCCACCCGGGCGCTGACCACGCCTTCTTCCAGCACCATGTCGCGCTGTTCGAACGCGTACACGGCATGGCCGCGCCGCGCCGCCTCGCGCATCATCGCGAAAGTCGAGTCCTTGTAGGTCTTGAAGCCGGACAGCGGGTCGGCGAGAAAAGCGATTTTCATGGGGCATCCAGTTGAGGTGATGACCTGATTTTAGCCCGAAACGGCAAATCTCGCGGCCGAGGCCCCACTTCCGGTTTCTGCCTTGCCTCATTCATGTCAGACAAGGAAATGCACTTCAGCAATTTGCGAGCTCACAGGGTTTCCACGTGAGCAGCCTCAATCGCGCTGCGCTGGACACGGGTCACCATAGGGTCATGGAACCAC
This sequence comes from Massilia sp. YIM B02443, assembly GCF_030411955.1. Classification (GTDB taxonomy): domain Bacteria; phylum Pseudomonadota; class Gammaproteobacteria; order Burkholderiales; family Burkholderiaceae_D; genus Telluria. The sequence continues at coordinate 20,798 of NZ_JASNRA010000008.1, read as the reverse complement.
CATCCAACAGCCAAGCCGAACAGGAACGCATCCGCCACGTCTACCGCGCCTGGCACGGCGGCGCCGCGCTGGCGCGCTACGCCTGGAACCGCCCCGAGATCCTGCAGCAGGTGGCGGCGCGCGCGCGCGGCTTCGCCGATCTGCTGTCCAGCACGGTCGGCTCCGACCTGGCGTCGGTCGAGGTGCTGGACGTCGGCTGCGGCACCGGCGGCTTCCTGCGCCAGCTGATCGACTGGGGCGCGACCCCGGCCAAACTTACCGGCACCGAATTGCAGAAAGACCGGCTCGACCACGCCCGGCGCTGCACCGCGCCCGGGGTCCGGTGGCACCTGGGCACGCTCGAGGCGCTGCCGCAGGCCGGGTATGACCTGGTGACGGCGCAGACGGTGTTTTCCTCGGTGCTCGATCCGGTCCTGCGGCGCGAGCTGGCAGCGCAGATGTGGCATGCGCTGCGCCCCGGCGGCTGGTGCCTGGTGTTCGATTTCAGGTATGACAATCCCCGTAACCGCAACGTGCGCAAGGTCACGCGCGCCGAGTTGCAGGAATGGTGGCCCGGCAGCGGCCAGCGCTACCGCAGCCTGGTGCTGGCGCCGCCGATCCACCGCGTGCTGGCGGGGGCGCCGTGGCTGGCGTGCGAACTGCTGACGGCGATCGCGCCGGTACTGCGATCGCATTTCATGTACGTGGTGCGCAAGGAAGAATGATGGCGCCGGCCGTATGGTAATTCATGCGATGGCTGGACGCGTGGACGGCGAAGCCGTCCACCCTACGTTATGTATCAATATCCGATCAATACACTTCCGGATCCGGATCGGTACGCTCCAGCTCGATCGACGCCGCCAGCATGCCCAGGCGCGCCACCACGCCATACACGTAGAAGCGGTTCGGCGCCGCCGTGCCCGGCTTGGCCTTCAGGTCCGGCATCGCATGCTGCTGGGCAAACGCCAGCGGCACGTACTGCGAACCGGGCGAATTCAGGTTCTGGTCGATGCCGCGTTCGGCGTGCACGCGGTAGAAGCCGCCCACCACGTAGCGGTCGATCATGTACACCACCGGCTCGGCCACGGCGTCGTCGATCGACTCGTGGGTCGGCACGCCTTCCTGGATGATCAGGTCGGTCACGGCGACGCCGTCCTTGATCACCGACATGCGTGCGCGCTGGGCGGGGGTCAGGTCGCGCACTTCGCTGGCGTCCTTGATCGTCATCACGCCCATGCCGTAGGTGCCAGCGTCGGGTTTGAGGATCACGAAGGGCTTCTGCTCCTTCATGCCGTATTCCTTGTACTTCTTCTTGATCTTGGAGAACAGCGCCGCCACGCTGTCGGCCAGCTCTTCGGTGCCGACGTTCTCGCGCAGGTCGACTTCGCCGCACTTGCTGTGCAGCGGATTGACCAGCCACGGGTCGATGTCGATCAGCTTGCCGAACTTCTTGGCAACTTCATCGAACGCCTTCAGGTGGTTGCTCTTGCGGCGCAGCGCCCAGCCGGCGTGCAGCGGCGGCAACAGCGCCTGCTCGTAGACGTTTTCCAGGATCGGCGGGATGCCGCCGGACAGGTCGTTGTTGAGCAGGATGGTGCACGGGTCGAAGTCGGCCAGGCCCAGGCGGCGGCCGTTGGGCGAGCGCACCAGCGGCTCCAGCACCAGCATGTTCCCGTCCGGCAGCGCCAGCGGGGTCGGTTCGGTGATGTCGGGCGAGAACGAGCCCAGGCGCACGTGCAGGCCGGTCTGGCGGAAGATCTGCATCAGGCGCGCCACGTTCTGCAGGTACATCGGGTTGCGGGTGTGGGTTTCCGGCACCAGCACCAGGTTGCGCGCGTCGGGGCAATACTTGTCGATCGCCGCCATCGCGGCCTGCACCGTCAGCGGCAGCATCTCGGCGGCCAGGTTGTTGAAGCCGCCCGGGAACAGGTTGGTGTCGACCGGCGCCAGCTTGTAGCCGGCATTGCGCAGGTCGACCGAGCTGTAGAACGGCGGCGTATGTTCCTGCCACTCGAGGCGGAACCAGCGTTCGATCGCCGGGGTGGCTTCGAGAATTTTCTTTTCCAGGTCCAGCAAAGGACCGGTCTGGGCGGTGGCGAGGTGCGGAACCATGAATGAGGACTTCCTTGTTGTGCGCTTCTTGTTGTTAATTTAAGTCGGCAATTGCATATGGGGGTGCGCAATTCATTTTAAAGGGAAAGCCCGAGAACGCAAAAACGCCACCCCTGCTCGCGCAGGGATGGCGTTGTAAAGACCGACGATGAAGCGATCAGTAGCGGTAAGCCGACTCGCCGTGGCTGGTCACGTCCAGCCCTTCACGCTCTTCGTCTTCCGGCACGCGCAGGCCGATCACGATGTCGACCAGCTTGAAGGCAATAAACGCCACCACGGCCGACCAGACGACGGTAACGACCACCCCGTGCGCCTGCACCAGGACCTTGTCCGCGATCGAATAAGCGGTGTCCATGGCATTGGTGGTGTAATCCCACACGCCCTGGCCGCCCAGCGATGGAGATGCGAACACGCCGGTCAGCAACGCGCCCAGGATACCGCCCACGCCGTGCACGCCGAACACGTCGAGCGAATCGTCGGCGCGCAGCAGGCGCTTCAGGCCGGTCACGCCCCACAGACAGACAACGCCTGCCAGCAGGCCCATGATCAGGGCGCCCATCGGACCTACGAAGCCGGCGCCCGGGGTGATTGCCACCAGGCCCGAGATGGCGCCGGAAGCGGCGCCCAGCATCGACGGCTTGCGCTTGAAGATCCACTCGGCGAAGGCCCACGATACCGTGGCGGCGGCGGTTGCCAACAGAGTGTTGATGAAGGCCAGCGCGGCGACATCGCCCGCTTCCAGTGCCGAACCGGCGTTAAAGCCGAACCAGCCGACCCACAGCATCGAGGCGCCGACCATGGTCAGCGGCAGCGAGTGCGGCGCCATCGATTCGCGGCCGTAGCCGATGCGCTTGCCGATCACATAGGCGCCCACCAGGCCGGCCACGGCCGAGTTGATGTGCACCACGGTGCCGCCGGCGAAGTCGAGCGCGCCCTGCTGCCACAGGTAGCCGGCGCCCGCCGTGACGCTGGCCAGCGAAGCGGCGTCGGTGATCGCGTCAGGGCCGGCCCAGAACCAGACCATGTGCGCCATCGGCAGGTAGGCGAAGGTGAACCAGATCACCACGAAAGCCAGCACCGCCGCGAAACGCGCACGCTCGGCGAAGGCGCCCACGATCAGGGCGCAGGTGATGGCGGCGAAGGTGCCCTGGAAGGCGACGAAGATGAACTCAGGAATCATCGCCTCTTTGGTGAAGGTGGCGGCCATGCCGAATTTGCCGGTCGCCGGGTCCCAGATGCCGTTCAGGAACAGGCGGTCGAAGCCGCCGATGAAGGCGTTGCCTTGCGTGAACGCCAGCGAGTAGCCATACAGGCACCACAGCACGATGATCAGCGAAAACACCATCATGACTTGCATCAGGACCGACAGCATGTTCTTGGCGCGCACCAGGCCGCCGTAGAACAGCGCCAGGCCCGGAATCACCATCATGACCACCAGCAGCGTGGCGACAAACATCCACGCGGTATCCCCTTTGTTGATGGACTGCGCCGCCATGGCCGGAAGGGCCGTGCCAAGGCCCAGCATGGCGGCAAGAATCATTGTAGTTATACGCTTCATATGGAACTTTCCCTCTTACAGTGCGTCGTTGCCGGTCTCGCCGGTGCGGATACGGATGACCTGGTTCAGGTCGGCCACGAAGATCTTGCCGTCGCCGATCTTGCCGGTGCGGGCAGCGCCCTGGATCGCGTCGATCACCTGGTCGACGACGGCATCGTCGACGGCGGCTTCGATCTTGATCTTGGGCAGGAAGTCGACCACGTACTCGGCGCCACGGTACAGCTCGGTGTGGCCCTTCTGGCGGCCGAAGCCCTTCACTTCGGTCACCGTCATGCCTTGCACGTTGATTTCCGACAGCGCTTCGCGCACCTCGTCGAGCTTGAAGGGCTTGATGATGGCGGTAATCATTTTCATGGTATTGCCTCTTTTGCTATCAAAAAGTTTTTGAAACACTGAGCACCGCAGCCGACTTGCCCAGGTTTTCACCGGATGGGCTCAGGTAGCCGTCGGTATTGGCCTTGATCCAGGCCAGCGACAAGGTCGCCACGCCGAAGTCCTTGGTCACGCCGACCTTGTAGTCGGTGTACGAGAACGCGCTGTTGTTCTTCACGCGCTGGCGGCCGACGTGCAGGTTGAGCAGGAAGCCGTTGCCGACGTCGATGTCGGCGCCCAGGTCCAGGTAGCCGCTGCGCTTGCTGTCGGCGGTGCCGAACAGGTTGGTGGTCGAGTGCGAGTACTTGGCATAGGCCGGGCCGAAGCCGAGCTTGCCGTACAGTTCGAAGGTGTTCGCACTCGGGCTCAGCCCATTGTCCGGATAGTAGTAATACAGTCCGCCGACGTCGTAGCTGACCGTCTCGGTCAGTTGGCCGCGCTTGCCGGCGTACAAATCCCATTCGATATTGCCGTCTCCGCCCAGGTCTTTCGTCCACTTGATAGTGGACAACCAGGTGCCGACGTACAGGCCGGTCGGGCCATGCACGTAGTCGACGCCGCCCTGCAGGGCCGGGTCGAGGCGGGTTTGCGACAGGCCGCGATAACGGTAGTCGCTGGTGATGCTGGCGTTGTAGCTCACCTGATGTTCGGCGGGTTGTTCCTGAGCCATGCCCGGGATGCTGGTAAAGGCCAGGATGGCCAGGCTGGCTGCTGCACGTGTTGCTTTGCACTTCATGACAAACCCCCTTGATGAACGGTAAAGCTGTTGCGGTTTAAAATCCTCTTCTGGTTACGCATTCAAGGTTTGATTTAGCAGGATGTGTGCCAGCCCAGAATGGGGGGAAAAAATGCCTTGTTTTTTTGGTAAACACACCCCATATCGACATTGCTTCAACACAAGCGACCGCGCGGTGCGTCCAGCGCGCGGCATGGCGCACCAAATCAGGCCGTATTGCACTCTCGTGGTGCGTGCGGCCCCGGCATAAAGGGATACAGGGATATGAACAGCAACTTCTTCAGCGATATTCAAGGCAAGATCAACCAGGCACTGGAAAGCGGTCCGGCCAAGGACATCGAACGCAACGTCAAGGCGGCGATGACCCAGGGCTTCGCCAAGCTCGACCTGGTGACCCGCGAGGAATTCGATATCCAGGCCCAGGTGCTGGCCAAGACCCGCGCCAAGCTGGAAGCGCTCGAGCTGCGCGTGATCGAACTGGAAGCGCGCCTGTCCGGCCAGCCGGCCGCAGCCAGCGCAGCCGCTACCCGCGCCGAAGCGGCAGCCACCGCGGCAGCGGGTGCGCGCTCCGACGCGGCCTTCCCGGCCGCGCCGGAAGACCCGACCGTGGCCGAGCCGCAGCAGTCCGGCCTGCATTCCAGCCCGACCCTCGACAAGAAGTAAGCCGGCCGCATTCATGGACGGCGCGACGAACATGAATGCGATCGACGGACTTGCCGGCGGCCTGGCGCCGCAGGAAGTCTCCCTGGACGTGCTGCGCGAGAAGTATGCGCACGGCAGCGAGCGCAGCATCGGCGACGTGCGCCGGCGCGTGGCGCACGCCCTGGCCGCGCTCGAACCCGAATCGGTGCGCGCCGAACACGAGGCGCGCTTCGTCCGGGCCCAGCAACAAGGCTTCGTGCCGGCCGGGCGCATCAATGCCGCCGCCGGCCGCCAGCTGCGCGCCACCCTGATCAACTGCTTCGTGCAGCCGGTGGGCGACGCCATCACCGGCAGTGACGACGGCCTGCCCGGCATCTATACCGCCCTGGCCGAAGCGGCCGAGACACTGCGCCGCGGCGGCGGCGTCGGCTACGACTTCAGCGCCATCCGCCCGCACGGCAGCAAGGTGCACGGCACCGCCTCGCAAGCCTCCGGCCCGGTGTCGTACATGGAAGTGTTCGACGCCTCGTGCCGCACGGTGGAATCGGCCGGCGCCCGGCGCGGCGCCCAGATGGGCGTGCTGCGGGTCGACCATCCCGACATCGAGCGCTTCATCGCCGCCAAGGACGGGGGCGCGCTCACCAACTTCAATATCTCGGTCGGCGTCACCGACGCCTTCATGCGCGCGGTGGAAAACGACGCCGGCTTCGAGCTGGTGCACCGCGCCGAACCGGGAGATGAATTGCTTGCCGCAGGCAGCCACCGGCGCGAGGATGGCCTGTGGGTCTATCGCACGGTGCGCGCGCGCATGCTGTGGGAAAGCATCATGCTCTCGACCTACGACCACGCCGAGCCGGGCGTGCTGTTTATCGACCGCATGAACCTCGAGAACAACCTGTGGTACTGCGAGCGGCTGGCCGCCACCAATCCCTGTGGCGAGCAACCGCTGCCGGCCTACGGCTGCTGCGACCTCGGTTCCCTGAACCTGACCGCCTTCGTCGATGCGCCGTTCACGCCGGACGCGCGCCTCGACTTCGAACGCCTGCGTGAAGTCGCGACGGTGGCGGTGCGCATGCTCGACCTGGTGCTGGACGCCACCGAGTGGCCGCTGGCGCAGCAAAAGCTCGAGGCCCACCAGAAGCGCCGCATCGGCCTCGGCTTCCTGGGCCTGGGCAGCGCGCTGGTCATGCTGGGACTGCGCTACGACAGCGAAGCCGGCCGCGCCATGGCGGCGCGCATCGCCGAAGAACTGCGCGACAGCGCCTACGCCGCCTCGATCGACCTGGCGCGCGAAAAAGGCGCCTTCCCTCTGTTCGACGCCGACCAGTACCTGCGCGGCCAATTCGTCGCGCGCCTGCCGCAGGCGCTGCGCGACGCCATCCGCGAGCACGGCATCCGCAACTCGCACCTGCTGTCGATCGCGCCCACCGGCACCATCTCGCTGGCCTTCGCCGACAATGCCTCGAACGGCATCGAGCCGCCGTACGCCTGGACCTACCTGCGCAAGAAGCGCACCGCGGACGGCGGCACGCGCAGCTACGAGGTGGCGGATCACGCCTGGCGCCTGTACCGCCAGGCCGGCAACGACATGGAGGAGTTGCCGCCGTCGTTCGTCACCGCGCTCGAGATGCGCGCGCTCGACCACTTGCGCATGGTGCAGGCGGTGCAGCCCTTCATCGACACGGCGATCTCGAAGACCGTCAACGTGCCGGAGGATTATCCCTACGACGACTTCCGCGGCCTGTACCTGGAAGCCTGGCGCGCCGGCCTGAAAGGGCTGGCGACCTATCGCCCGAACACGGTACTGGGTAGCGTGCTGTCGATCGCGCCGCGGCCGGATGCGCAATCGAACACCGTGCCGGCCGCGGATCCGGAGCAGCCGGTAGCGCTGCCCGACGACGATCCGCTGCGCAAGCGCTTCGAACGGCGTCCGCTGGGCGAGCTGGAATCGGTGACCTCGAAGATCGAATATTCGACCCAGGAAGGCCGCAAGAGCGCCTACCTGACGGTGAGCTTCCTGCGCACCGAGGGCGTGTGGGAAGGCAGGCCGGTCGCCATCGAGCGCCCGTTCGAATTCTTCATGCCGGCCAACCAGCGCACCGGCGGACACCAGTGGATCACCGCCTCGATGCGGCTGCTGTCGATGGTGGCGCGCGCCGGCGGGCCGATCGCGCGCGCCCTGGCCGACATGCGCGACGTGGTATGGGAAAAAGGCCCGGTACGCTGCGGCCACCTGCTGCGCGAGGACGGCGTGGCGGTGCCGGTGTACCACGACTCCGAGGTCGCCGCGATCGCCTTCATGCTGCAGCGGATCCTGATCCGGCGCGGCTTCCTCGACGAACAGGGCAACCAGGCGCCGGTGCCGCAGCTGGCGCGCGCCTTCGCCGCACGCTCGGGCATGGGCGCGGATGTGGGAAAGCCGGCGCCGCAGCCGGCCGCGGTTGCGAATACCGAAGACGCCCTGCCCGCTCTGTCTTCCACCAACGGCGCCAAGTGCCCGGAATGCGGCGCCCGCGCGCTGCGCAAGGTCGACGGCTGCACCCGCTGCGCATCCTGCCACTACGTCGGCGAGTGCGGCTGACCATTTCGCCTTCGCGGCGGCGCTGGCGTGCTTCGGCTACATCGTCGCGGTGGCGCTTGCCAAGGAGCCGCTCATCGTGACGTGAGCGGTTCAGCGCCCCTTCAGCGACGCCAGCCGGGCCTTGGCTTCTTCCTGCTCGCACGGGTCGAGCGGCGGGTGACCGGTCAGCGCGGCGCGGTAGGCCGAGATCGCGCGCCGCTTGTCGCGCCGCGCTTCGGCCACCTCGCCCAGCATCTTGTACACGTAGGGCCTGGGCGCGACCAGCGCCGCCCGTTCCAGCTGCGCGGCGGCCTCGGTCAGCTTGCCCTGAGCGCGCGCCACCAGCGCCAGGCCGTAGGGTCCGAGTTCGCTGGCCGGCGCGCGCCGTCCCAGTTCCTGAAACAGGCGCGCGCTCTCGGCGTAGCGGCCGGCGTTGAGGTGGGCGCTGGCCAGTTCCTGCAGCAGGTCGCGCTGGCTGTCCTGCACCAATTCGTATTCGGACAGGTCGGCCGCCAGGATGTACTGCTCGGCGTCGCCCGGCCGGCCCTCTTCCAGCGCGTACAGGGCGCGCATCAGGCGCGTCAGGTCGGGGTCGGTGCGCTGCGCTTCGCTCGCCAGTTCGCGCGCGCGGCTCTCGCTGCCGCCCAGGAAGAACGGCGTGGACAGGTAAAAGCGCAGCAGCGCCACGCGCGCGCGGTAATTCTTGGGATCGAGGTTGAGCGCGCGCTCGAAGTTGTCGCGGATCGGCCGCGCCTGGCGCACCAGTCCGAACAAGCCGCCGGCGCGCGCCTGCGCCGCCTGCACGTTGGCGAGCGCCTCGGCGCACAGGCTGGCCTCGGGATTGGCGCGCACGCAGCGCGTGGCCAGGGTGCGGGCTTCCTGCAGATGGCCGCCATGGCCGCGCGCCAGCGCCAGGTCGACGCTGCCGGCCAGCGCCGCCGCGTCATTCGCATTGCCTGCCAGCCGCTCGGCGATGGCGCGGTCGGCCTCGACGTAGCGCTTGTGCTGCACCATCTGCGCCAGCGGGTCGGCCTGGCCTGCCTGCGCCGGCGCACCCGCCAAGGCAAGCAGCGCCAGCGGCGCCAACGTTTTCCACCACGACCACGCGTTCGCAAGCATCGCTTTCCCCTCCCGTCGCGCGGGCTGGCCGTCGTCGCGGCCGCCTCACGTCATGCACTCTGGATAAGCGTTGTCTTTATTGATTGAAAACAAATCGTCACACACTGGTAACTGTTCGTCAATACGCAAAAGCCACCGGAAGCATGAAATTTTTGCGGAAGTCGGCAAATTCGACACGTTGCGCAGCATCACCAAATTGGCCAGCAATGTGCGCACAGGGACAGGCGTTGCGCTTGCCGGAATGACGTTGTGTTTAACGGGATGGGGATGCGCGCTGCGCGGCGCGGTATTTCGCCAGCTCGGCCTTGAGCCAGGCGGCGCTGTCGACCGGCGCCGCGCTTCCGCAGCGGACCTGGTAGGGTTTGCCGGTCATGCTGCTTTCGCTGGCGGCGCGGTCAATGAAATCCTCGCTCGTCGCGATCAGGTCGCGCTTGACCAGATACTCATACTTGCGCTCCAGGTGCTGGGCCGCCTTGCCGGCCTCGTGCCAGCTGCCGTTGCGGTGGAAGCTGCAGCCGGACGCGTTCAGGTAGCCGACCAGGTGCGCGATCTCGGCGCGCGCGGCCGGCGTGGGCGCGGCCTGCGCCAGGGTCGAAGACAGGGACAGCGCGGCGGCAAGGGCAAGCAGGATCGGTTTCATCTGGAGGCGGCGAAAAGGCGGACAGCGCCAGTATGCCCGTTTGCGCGCGGCGTGTGCGCCGTCCTGGCGCCACGCCGCGCGGCCACGTCAACCGCAGTGCATGCATCGCATGTTCCTGTCACCTGAAGCCAGGGCAGGCGCAACTGACGAAGGATGGGCCACTGCCGGATTGCACCGGCGGCAACGCCAGCTCCTTCTTACTCGATCGCGACTTCCTTGCGGTTGTCGCGCGAGACGCGGTCGATCATCTTGTTGTACGGGTCGACGCCGACCTCGAACGGCTGCTCCTTGACCGTGACCGTGACCACCGGATTGGCGCCCGACAGCGCGCGCTTGTCCAGCAACAGCACGCGCTCGTCGGCCTCCGAAGCGCCCTTGGCGCGCGCGAACACGCCGATCTCCACCGGCTCGTCGTAGGCGCGCGCCGTTTCCTGGCCCATGCCATCGGCCTGCATCTTGGCCAGGTGCAGCTTCATGGTCACGTCCCATTGGCCGTCGCTGCGCTTGCTGGCGCTGGCCTCGAGCACCCGGTTATCGTAGAACACGATTTTCTCGAACATGTCCGCGATCAGGGCATGTTTGGACGCAGGCGCTTCGGCGCGGATGTAATCGAGCAGCTCGCTGGACGTGGTGAACGGCGACTCCTGGTAGCCCTTGTCGGTCAGGAAGCGCTTCAGTGCGCGGTTCAGCGCCTCTTCGCCGATCTCGTCGCGCAGGCGATAGAAGATCAGGCTGCCCTTGCGGTAGTGGATGTAGTCCTGGTTTTCCACGCGCGCCAGCGGCAGTTCCTCGATCTTCTCGCTGCCGCGCGATTGCAGGTAGCGATCCAGTTCGTAGCGCAGGAAGCGGCGCATCTGGTGGCGGCCGTATTCCTTCTCCATCACCATCAGCGCCGAATACTGCGACAGCGATTCGATCAGCATGCTCGCGCCCTGCACGTCGGCCGCGGTCACCTGGTGGCCCCACCACTGGTGCGCCATCTCGTGCGCCGTGACGTAGAACACATAGTCGATGTCTTCCTTCTTGCGCAAGTCGGCGATGAAGCCGATCGACTCCGAGAACGGGATCGTGTTGGCGAACGACTGGGCGAAGCTCTGGTAGTTGGGGAACTCCAGGATCCGTACCTGCTTGTGCTGGTAAGGCGTGAACTGGGTAGTGTAATAGTCGAGCGACTTGCGAGTCGCCTCGATCATCCGCTCCACGTTGTAGCCGTGCTTGGGATCGTGATAGACCTCGATCGGGATGCCGTTCCACTCGCCCTTCTTCACTTGCCAGTTCGCCGACAGGTAGGCAAAGAACGGCATCATCTTCCGGTCCATCTTGTAGTGGTAGAAGTTGCGGCCGTTCTCCTTCCACGACTTCTGCAGGTAGCCCGGCGCCAGCGCGATCTGATCGCCGCCCGTCGAGACCGTGGTCTCGAAACTGATCCAGTCGGCGCCGGCGCCGAACATCGAATTGGCGCGCGCCGCCACGTCCTCGAGCTTGGCCATGCGCTGCGGTTCGCCCAGGCCGCGCTTGCGGCGTTCGTTGCGGTCGGTCAGTTCGAAGTCCGGCTGGTAGCCGATCAGCGGGAAGAATTCCTGGTTGTTGAAGAAGGTGCCGTTCAGGTTGATGGTGTCGGGCGTGCCCGAGTTCGAGTAGCCCGGGCGGCGCACGTCAACCGTGAAGCGCAATGGCATGCTCGCTCCCGGCGCCAGCGGCTGGTCCAGCTTCAGGATCAGGAAGCCCGACTCCCTGTCGTCCAGGATCACCCGGTGCGGCGGCAACTGGCCCAGCGTGGTGACCACGTCGGCGTTGCGCTGCAGGCGCAGGGTGTCGAGCGGTCCATTCGTCTTGTTCTGCAGGACGTAGCTGCCGCTGACCAGCACGCGGCGCTGCTCGGGATAGATGTCGACCGCGGCGCGCACGTCGGTGACCTTCGGATGCGGCAGGTCCTTGTACCGGCGATACGCCTTTTCGTAGCGCGCCTGCTTGTCCATGGTGACGTCCTTGGCTTCGTAGCGGTCCAGGGTGACGGTGTTGTGGAAAATCCAGCCGCCCACCAGCGCGAACGCCACCGTGCACAGCGCCAGCGCGGCGCCGCTGCTGCCGCTCAGGCGGCGCAGCGCCGCGCGCAGGCGCGGACGCCATCCGGCCGACAGGCCGCGCACCCAGAAGGCCTGGGCCACGATCAGCGCCGCCACGCAGAACAGGGTCCAGTACAGCGCGAACCAGGCCCACCCGGTGAGGAAGTGGCCGAAGCCGTTCATGTCCGAGTACGGCGTTTCCGGCAGCAGCCCGATGTTGTAGAGGTTGTGATCGAAGTGCATCACGCTCAGCACGATCTGCGCGATCATCAACACGATCATCAACAGGTAGCCGATGAATTTATTGTTGGTCACCACCTGCAGCACGATCGCGATCAGCGCCATCAGGACGTACGGCAAGCCGGCCATGAACACGCCTTTGATGTAGACACCGAGTTCGACCGGCGCCCCGCCGCGGTACAGCTGGATCGCGATCGCGGTCAGGATGCCGGCGCCGAGGAAGGCCAGCACCACACCCACCAGCGCCAGGCTCTTGGCCACCAGCGGCGCCCAGTTCGGCATCGGCATGGCGTCGCTGACGTCGGCGATCCTGGCCTGGCGCTCGCGGAAAATCAGCTCGCCGGCATAGAAGGTGACGATGATGATCAGGAAGAAGCTGAAGCTGCCGTTGAGCAGGTCGATCATCAGGTGGGTGCGCGGATAGACGTCGGTGCCGAACATCTTGTCCAATTGGCTCGAGCTGCCGACCATATTGAGCATCCCGAACAGCAGCATGACCAGGAACGGCACGCTCCTGAACACCGAGACGGCGTCGAACTTGAGGATGTGCCAGCACTGGATCCAGCGCGTGGCGGCGCCGAAGCGCGGCTCGATGCGCGGCAGCGCCGCCTGGGTCGGTGCGGCCGGCGCCGCAGCAACCGCTTTGGCCTTGCCGAACAGGCGCTTGCCGGTGCCGGCGCGCTGCGGCTTGAACAGGGCCAGCGTCAGGCCGAGCAGCGCCAGCGCGACCGCGCTCCACAGCAGGCGGTTGCCCAGCATGTAGCCGCGGATGTCGGGCAGGCCGGCGTTCGATTCGGCGGTCGAGAAATAACGCGTGGCGCGGCCAAGGGCGCGCACGCCGAACGGGTCGGCCAGCACCGCGATCCACTCGTTGTCGATGTTCGAGGTGAAGCTGCCGGCCACGATCCACAGCACGAAGAAGGCCATCACGCCGACGTACACCATCATGATCGAGCGCGTGGTGGCGGCCAGCAGCATCAGGAGCGCGCCGATGAAGAACAGGTTGGGCACCACGATTACGCCCAGCGCCCACAGGTAGGCCGCGCCCGGGAACGGGCCGACGCGCTGCGGATCGATCCACGGCATCAGCGGCCCGAGCATCATCCCGAGCACGATCAGGACGAAGATGAACAGGCAGGCCACCAGGCCGGCGCCGAAGCGCCCGACCAGGTAGTCGCGCTTCTTCATCGGGGTGGCGAACAGCATGTCGGCGATGCCGACTTCGCCGTCGCGCAGCACGCTGCCGGCGATGAAGATGGTGACCACGAACATCGACATCAGGCTGAACACGCCCAGCAGCTGCGCCACCACGACCGGCGCGTTGCGGTTGACGTTGCCGATGCTGCCGCCGACCTGGATCGCGTCGGTGGTGGTGGCGCCGAAGGCCAGCGCGCCGAAGATCAGCGCGCACACCCACAGCAGCGGCTGGCGCAGCTGGAAGTCCAGCTCGAACTTGAAGAATTCTCTCAGCATGCCCGCTCCCTTATTGGGTACCCGCTGCCGTCACCGGAACCGTAGCGCCCGGCGTGACGGTCGTGGCGACATCGGCCGCCCGGCCGGCGCTGCGCACCTGCAGGAAGTAGACGTCTTCCAGGTCCGGCTCGACGCTGGTAAAGCCGTCGTCCGGTTGCGACTCGGCGTACACGTTGATCTGCGGCCGGCCCGCCACCAGGCGCGTGGACAGCACGTTGAAGCGCTGCTGGTATTCCGGCAGCGCTTCCTGGCTCACGGTGCGACGCCAGACGCGGTTCTTGAGCGTGTCGATCGCCGCCTGGGGCTCGCCCTGCAGCAGCACCGTGCCCCTGGCGATCATCGCCATGCGCGGGCACAGGTCGGTCACGTCCTCGACGATGTGGGTCGACAGGATCACCACCACCTGTTCGCCGATCTTGGCCAGTAGATTGAGGAAACGGTTGCGCTCATCGGGATCGAGACCGGCGGTCGGCTCGTCGACGATCACCAGGCGCGGCGCGCCGAGCAGCGCCTGGGCGATGCCGAAGCGCTGGCGCATGCCGCCGGAATAGGTGCCGAGGCCGCGCTTTCTTGCTTCCCACAGGTTGGTCTGGTTCAGCAAGGCTTCGACGATTTCCTTGCGCTCGCCCTTGTGGGTGATGCCTTTCAGGACCGCGAAGTGGTTCAGCAGCTTCTCGGCGCTGACCTTCGGATACACGCCGAAGTCCTGCGGCAGGTAGCCGAGCCGGCGCCGCAGCGCCTCCTTGTCCTGCAGGACGTCGAGACCGTGGAAGTGGATGCTGCCGCTGTCGGGATCCTGCAGCGTCGCGATGGTGCGCATCAGCGAGGACTTGCCGGCGCCGTTGGGCCCGAGCAGGCCGAACATGCCGTTCGGGATGTCGAGACTGACGTTGTTGATGGCCTTGACGCCGTTGGCATAGGTCTTGTTGAGCTGCTGGATCGATAACATCGCTTGCTTCTCCCGAGTTCCGTTGATGATGTTCTGCCCCGCGCGAGAACTTGACGCGAGAATTATTATTGCCTCCAAGATAATGTAGCGTTAATGATTTGCAATGTCAGCTTTTTGTGACAGGCGGTGGAAATCCGGGAATGGGCGACGAATTTGCAGGTATATGCACATCGCATGCGCACCCCTGTCCGCTCTCAACAGGTGGCCATGCGAGCGTCTTAGGATAAGGGCCACCCTACTCGCCAGCACAAGGAATCCGATGAGCCTTGCCGTCCTCAGAAGCCGCGCCCTCGCCGGCATGGAAGCGCCCGCCGTCAGCGTCGAAGTCCACCTCGCCAACGGGTTGCCGGGTATGGCGATCGTCGGCCTGCCCGACACCGAAGTGCGCGAAGCCAAGGACCGGGTGCGCGCGGCGCTGCAGAATTCCGGCTTCGATATTCCGGCACGCCGCATCACGATCAACCTGGCGCCGGCCGATTTGCCGAAAGAGTCGGGGCGCTTCGACCTGCCGATCGCGCTTGGCATCCTGGCGGCGTCGCGCCAGATCCGCGGCGATACGTTGGAAGGGTACGAATTTGCAGGCGAGCTGTCGCTGTCGGGCGAGCTGCGCCCGATCCGCGGCGCGCTGGCGATGGCCTTCGCCATGATCCGCCAGAACGAGCACGAAGGCAGTGCGCGCGCCTTCATCCTGCCGCTGGCCAATGCCGACGAGGCGGCGCTGGTGGACGCCGCCGCGATCCACCCGGCGCGCACGCTGCTCGAGGTCTGCGCGCATTTCGCCAACACGCCGGATGCGCCCCGCCTGGCGCGCTACGGGCGTCCAGCCCTGCCGCTGGCGCCGGTGTATCCCGACTTCGCCGAGGTCAAGGGCCAGCAGCACGCCAAGCGCGCGCTCGAAGTGGCGGCGGCCGGGGCACACTCGGCGATCCTGATCGGGCCGCCCGGCGCGGGCAAGAGCATGCTGGCGGCGCGCTTTCCCGGCCTGCTGCCGCCGATGAGCGAGCGCGAGGCGCTGGAATCGGCGGCGGTGCAGTCGCTGGCCGGCGGCTTCTCGCCCGAGCGCTGGCGCCGGCGGCCGTTTCGCAGTCCGCATCACACGACGTCGGGCGTGGCGCTGGTGGGTGGCGGCAACCTGCCGCGTCCCGGTGAAGTCTCGCTGGCGCATCATGGGGTGCTGTTCCTTGATGAACTGCCCGAGTTCGACCGCCGGGTACTGGAAGTGCTGCGCGAGCCGCTCGAGTCGGGCCAGATCACGATCTCGCGCGCGGCGCACCAGGCCGACTTTCCGGCCCGCTTCCAGCTGATCGCGGCGATGAATCCCTGCCCTTGCGGCTGGCTGGGCCACGCCAGCGGCAAGTGCCGCTGCACCGGCGAAGCGGTGCTGCGCTACCAGGGCCGCATCTCGGGGCCGTTGCTGGACCGTATCGACATCCAGCTGCCGGTGGCGGCGCTGCCGCCCGACAGCATGGGCGCCCAGGCCGAAGGAGAGCCGAGCAGCGCCGTGGCGGCGCGGGTGGCGCAGGCGTATGCGTGCCAGCTGCAGCGCCAGGGCCATGCCAACAGCCAGCTGGCGCCAAGCGAGGTCGACCTGCACTGCGCGCCGGACGACGCCGGCCGGCGCCTGCTGCACAGCGCAGCCCAGCATCTGCACTGGTCGGCGCGCGCCTATCACCGCGTGCTCAAGGTGGCGCGCACGGTGGCCGACCTGGCCGGCGCCGAACATGTAGCGGCGAACCACGTGGCCGAGGCGATCGGCTACCGCCGCGCACTGCGCGAGGATTGATTATGGATGGAAGGCGGGCGCGCCGGCTCAGGCGGGCGTGGCGGCCTGCTCGCGCGCCGCGCGCTTGATCGCCTGCGGCGGCTGGCCGAAGGCGCGCAGGAAGGCGCGCCGCATGCGTTCCGGATCGGCGAAGCCGGTCTCGCGCGCCACCACGTCGATCGAATGGTTGCTGCTTTCGATCAGGGCGCGCGCCGCCTCCACCCGCAGCACCTCGATCGCGCGCGCCGGCGATTGTCCGGTCTCGAGGCGGAAGGTACGGCTGAACTGGCGCGTGCTCAAGTTGGCCGCTTCGGCCAGCTCGTCCACCGACAAGGGTTTGCGCAGGTGGCGCTTGGCGTAGCTGAGCGCCTGCTGGATGCGGTCAGACTTCGGCTCCAGCTCGAGCAGGGCCGAGAACTGCGACTGGCCGCCGCTACGGCGGTGGTACACCACCATCTGGCGCGCGATGTGCTTCGAGGCGTCCTTGCCCAGGTCGGCTTCGACCATCGCCAGGCACAGGTCGATGCAGGCGGTCATGCCGGCCGAGGTCCAGATGCGCCCGTCGTTGATGAAGATGCGGTCTTCCTCGACCCGGGTCCTGGGATAGGCGCGCTGCAGGTCGCGCGCCAGCGCCCAGTGGGTGGTGGCGCGCCGGCCTTCGAGCAGGCCGGCTTCGGCCAGGATGAAGGCGCCGGTGCAGATGCTGGCGGTGCGGCGCGAGGCGTGACTGGCGGCGCGCAGGAAGTCCAGGAAGGGCCCGGTCGAGCGCATGCCGATCGGATGCATGATGCCGGCCACGATCAGGGTGTCGTAGTCGTGGCGCCCGAAGGCTTCGGTGAACACGCCGACGCCGGACGAGCTGCCCAGCACTCCGCCCTGTTCGGACAACAGGGTCACGTCGTAGAACGGGCCGCCGTCCAGGCTGTTGGCGATCTCGAACACGGTGGTGGCCATCAGATCGAGCGCCTGGAAGCCCGGGGGTAGCAGGAAGCCGATTCTGCGTTTCATGATGGGTCCTCGATGGTGGCCGCTTGATGGCGCGCGTGATTGCAGATCATACGTCAAGCGCGCGGCGGCGGCGCAAAAAACCGGTGAGTGGCCGCGCCGGGACTGCTACCATCGTCCCATGCGACCACACATCCTGTTCCCGGCGCGCGGCGCCCTGATGGCCGCGGCCGTGCTGGCGGCATCGCTGCTGGCCGGCTGCAACCCGACCTATAACTGGCGCGACCACGCCAGCCCGGATGGCGCCTGGAAGGTGCTGTTCCCGGCCAAACCCGCCACCTTCGCCCGCAGCGTCGACCTCGACGGCCTGCAGGTGGAGATGACGATGACGGCGGCCGAGGTCAACGGTGTTACCTTCGCCGTCGGCAGTGCGAGCGCGCCCGATGGCGCCCGGGCACAGGCGGCGCTGCCGGCGATGCGGCGCGCACTGCTGCGCAATATCGGCAAGGACGATGACGTCGTATCTGCTGCACCGGCCGCACGGGACGGCTTGCAGGTCGACGCGACCGGCAGCAGCAACGGCCAGCCGGTGCGTCTGCAGGGGCGCTTCGTGGCGCGCGGCGTGCGTGTGTTTCAGGTGATCGTGCTGGGCAAGCCAGATGGCGCGCCGCCGGAGCAGGTCGAGCAGTTCATGACTTCGTTCACCGCGCAATAGGGACGACCATGGACGACAGTATCAACGACAGCGCGCCCGCGCTGCGCATCGAAGGCCTGCGCAAGCAATTCGGCCGGCCCGCCGTCGACGGTCTCGACCTGAACGTACGGCGCGGCGAGCTGTACGCGCTGCTGGGCCCCAACGGCGCCGGCAAGACCACCACGCTGCGCCTGGTGACCGGCCTGCTGGCGCCGGACGCCGGCACGATCGAGGTGCTCGGCGTCGACCTCGCCCGCGAGCCGGCGGCGGCCAAGATGCAGATGGCCTACCTGCCGGACGAGCCGCTCTTGTACGGGAAGCTCAAGCCCTACGAATACCTCGAGTTCGTTGCCGGCCTGTGGGGCGTGCGCGCCGACGAGGCGGCGCCGCGCGCCCAGGAGCTGCTCGACTGGCTCGACCTGAGCCGCCACGCGCACGAGCTCACCGAGGGCTTCTCGCGCGGGATGAAGCAGAAGCTGGCCCTGGCCGGTGCGCTGATCCATCAGCCGCAATTGCTGATTTTGGACGAGCCGCTCACCGGGCTCGACGCGGCCGCGGCGCGCCAGGTGAAGGACCTGCTGCTGTCGCACGTGGCGGGCGGCGGCAGCGTGATCCTGACCACCCACATCCTCGAAGTAGCCGAGCGGCTGGCGCAGCGCATCGGCATCATCCGCGAAGGACGCCTGATCGCCGAAGGCACGCTGGACCAGTTGCGCGAGCGCACGCAAGGAGGCAGCCTGGAAGAGGTGTTCCTGCAGCTGACCGCGGCGTCATGAGGTTTGCCGCCGGGAGTGGGCTGTGGCTGCTGCGGCACGAGCTGCGCCTGTTCTGGTATGGCGCCGGCAGCGGCAAGGGCCATGGCGCCGGGCGACGGCCGGGCATGGGCACGATCGCGACGGTGGCGCTGGTGTGGCTGGCGCTGCACGCGGCCGGTTGGCTTGCGATGTGCAATCTGGCGGGCATCCCGGTCGGCGATCCGCGCATCCTGCTCGCGGTGACGGCGCTGCTGGCGGTGAGCGGCACCTTCATGCTGTCCACTGCCATCAAGTCGAGCGTGCTGGCGCTGTTCGAGCGCGGCGACCTGGATCTGCTGCTGTCCTCGCCCTTGTCCTCGCGCAGCATCTTCAGCGTGCGCCTGGCCGGCGTGGTGGCCTCTACCGCCGGCATCCACCTGTTTGTCCTGGCGCCGTTCGCGCACGGCGCACTGCTGCATGGTCAGTGGCGCTGGCTGGGCGTGTATCCGGCGCTGGTCGGCATTGCGGTGCTGTGCGCCTGTGCGGCCATGTTACTGACGCTCGGCCTGGTGCGCCTGATCGGCGCGCGCCGCACGCGGGTGGTAGCGCAGGTGATCGGCGCGCTTGCCGGGGCCCTGCTGGTGATCGCATCGCAGACGTATTCGCTGTTCGAGCGCCAGTGGCAGGGCCGCATGCGCGAGCTGCTGGGCGGCATGCTGGGCCCCGATGGCGTGCTGGCCGAGGACAGCCCGGTGTGGCTGCCGGCGCGTGCGCTGCTGGGGGATCCCGGCCCGATGCTGGCGCTGGCGGCGCTTGCCGTCGCCGCGTTCGCGCTGACGGCGCGCCATACGCACCGCTTCTTCGCAGTCGGGCTGCAGCTGTCGGCTTCCACCGGTTCTTCGTCGGCGCGCCGGAAAGCCGCGCCGGTGCGTCTGCGCTTCGGGCGCAGCCTGTTCGATACCGTGGTGATCAAGGAGTGGCGCCTGATCGTGCGCGATCCGCAGCTGATCTCGCAGGTGCTGCTGCAGCTGCTGTACCTGGTGCCGATGTGCTTCGTGGTGTTTCGTGACGACGGCTTGCACGTACCGGCGATCGGCGCCGGCCTGACCTTGCTGGCCAGCTCGCTGGCCGGGTCGCTGGCATGGATCGCGCTGTCGGCCGAGGATGCGCCCGACCTGCTGCTGGTATCGCCGGCGTCGCCCGGCGCTCTGCGGCGCGCCAAGCTGGCGGCGGCGGTGATGCCGGTGCTGGTACTGGTCGGCCTGCCGCTGTTGTGGCTGGTGGTGCGCTCGCCGCTGGGCGGACTGGTGCTGTGCTTCACCGCCAGCGCCGCCGTACTGGGCGCCGGGATGATCGTGTTCTGGTGCGGCCGGCCGGGGGTACGCAGCAACTTCCCGGCAAGCGGCAAGCGCGGCTTCGTGATGAACCTGCTGCAGTTGCTGAACAGTCTGGCATGGGGAGGCCTGGCCTGGCTGCTGGCCGCCGCAGCACTGGCGCCACCGTCCGGCAATGCCGCACTCCGGGCTGGCGCTGCCTTTGGGGTGGCGCTGCTCACGCTCGCTTCGGCCTGGCTGATGAGGCAGCCGCGGGATCGCGCCGTGTGAGCGCTCGCGCACGATCACGGTGCGCCATACGTGCTATCGTTTAATCACTAACAAAACCAAGAGATAGCTATGTTGATCACATTTAAATGCAAGTCGTACCCCGAAGTCCTGATGTATCAGGAACACGCCAAACGCATCTTCGACCTGCTGGACAAAGAACCGGAACGCGGCGTCATCACGTCGGCTGAAGCCGCGCGCGCGATCGACCTGATCGAACCGGAGATCGAAGAAAGCCGCAGGCACCAGGCGTCCGAACAGGTGGCGCAAGACATCCATGCCCACGATCGCGACGCCGACGATCATGACCACGGGCCAATCGAAGTCGTCAGCTTCTCGACCCGCATGTATCCCCTGCTCGAAATGCTGCGCTCGGCCCGCGACAACAAGACCGATATTCTTTGGGGTGTTTGACGCTGCGACGTGAGCTTCACCAATGACGTCATCGTAGGGTGGACGGCTGCGCCGTCCACGCGTCCAAGCAGCTGATTAAGTGCCGATCTGCCAGACATTTCAGCTGCTGGTGTTCGGCGACAGAACGCAAAAAAGCCCGCTCAGATCACTGAGCGGGCTTCTTCTTATAACTAGCCTGACGATAACCTACTTTCACACTGGT
>NZ_JASNRA010000078.1 GCF_030411955.1 Massilia sp. YIM B02443 | reverse complement strand
GATCCGGACCTGCGAGATAAGAAAAAACTGCTCGAGACGATCCCTGGTGTTGGACCGCGTGTGGCATGCCACATGACAGCTTTGTTTGCTGGCCGAACGTTTGAACGCGCCGAGCAACTGGCAGCCTACCTTGGCCTGGTTCCAGTTCAGCGAGAGTCTGGCTCGTCAGTACGCGCTCGCCCTCGCATGTCCAAGGCCGGGCCAGCTTACTTAAGAAAAGTTCTCTATATGCCGGCTGTGACAGCCAGGCGCTGGAATCCACACATCAAAGCACTGAACGATCGTTTGCTTGCCAAAGGCAAGTCAAAGATGTCGATCATTGGCGCAGCCATGCGTAAGCTGGCTCATTTGTGCTTTGGCGTCATTAACTCCGGCAAGCCCTACGATCCCAAATTTGCGA
>NZ_JASNRA010000077.1 GCF_030411955.1 Massilia sp. YIM B02443 | reverse complement strand
TGAGATGGTCCGGGTTTCATGGACATCCAAATAGGGGACAATAGCGCCCCGGAGGATATACATGAAAAAGACGCAGCTGCCCTCGAAAAGAGAGCTCGTTCCCGCATCAACTGATGCAGCTCCCAAGACGCGAACAGTCTTTACCGACGAGTTCAAACGTGAAGCCGTAGCACGCTTGCGCGCTGGTGATCAAACCGCTACTGATATTGCGCTTGAGCTGGGCATACGACGTAACCAGCTTTATAAGTGGGCAAAAAAGCTCGACGAGCAATCGCCAGGCGAGCAATTTCGCTCGCCTGGCCGCCCCGGAGCCGGTGAGCTTAGCGAGGTCGAGCAACTACGTCGTGATCTGGCAAGCGCCCAGCAGGAGCTGGCCATCTTAAAAAAGTTAGATGCGTACTTAACTCGCCTAA
>NZ_JASNRA010000076.1 GCF_030411955.1 Massilia sp. YIM B02443 | reverse complement strand
GGCGACAGGTAGGGGTTCTGGTACGACAGCCCGACCACGTAGCCGACCGCGACCTGGTTGTTCTCCAGGTGGTACAGGAACGAGCCGCCATAGACGTCGTTGTCGAGCGGCCAGCCGGCCGTGTGGATCACCAGGCCCGGCTGGTGCTTGGCCGGATCGATCTCCCACAGTTCCTTGATGCCGATGCCGTAGGTCTGCGGATCGCTGTCCTTCTGCAGGTCGTACTTGGCCATCAGCTGGCGGCCCAGGTGGCCGCGCGCGCCTTCGGCGAAGAAGGTGTACTTGGCGTGCAGTTCCATGCCGAGCTGGAAGTCCGGACCCGGCTCGCCGTCGCGCTTGACACCCATATTGCCGGTGGCGACGCCTTTGACGGAGCCGTCTTCGTTGTACAGCACTTCGGCCGCCGGGAAGCCGGGGAAGATTTCCACGCCCAG
>NZ_JASNRA010000075.1 GCF_030411955.1 Massilia sp. YIM B02443 | reverse complement strand
CGGACTTCCATTTCGACCAGTTCCAGCAGTTCTGCGTCGTCGACCAGGTCGCACTTGTTCAGGAACACGATGATGTATGGAACGCCAACCTGACGCGCCAGCAGGATGTGCTCACGGGTCTGTGGCATCGGGCCGTCAGCGGCCGAGCACACCAGGATCGCGCCGTCCATCTGCGCTGCACCGGTAATCATGTTCTTGATGTAGTCGGCGTGGCCTGGGCAGTCAACGTGTGCGTAGTGACGGTTTTCGGTTTCGTACTCGACGTGCGCGGTGTTGATGGTGATGCCGCGTGCTTTTTCTTCTGGTGCCGCGTCGATCTGGTCGTAGGCCTTGGCTTCGCCGCCGAATTTCTTCGACAGGACGGTTGCGATAGCTGCCGTCAGGGTGGTTTTACCGTGGTCAACGTGACCGATGGTGCCGACGTTGACGTGCGGCTTGGTCCGTTCGAATTTACCTTTTGCCATTTC
>NZ_JASNRA010000074.1 GCF_030411955.1 Massilia sp. YIM B02443 | reverse complement strand
ACTTCGCCATAGCGTGCCAGCACCGCGCTGTCTTCCTTGTCGGTCTTGTTCTTGACGCCAATGCCATCGGCGAAAGCCCGCAGCTGTGCGGGGTTGACCAGCGAAACAACCAGCCCGGCATCGGCTAGCGCCAGTGCAGCGGCTTCATGGTACGTGCCAGTTGGCTCCATGATGACGTGGGGTTGAGTTGAATCCTGTTTGAACAGCCATTCCAACAGTTCGGTAAAGCCAGCAGGCGTATTTGTAACTGCCTTCGACTTCACTTTTCCGTTCGATGCATTGCGCAACATGCAATCAAGCTTCTTTTTTGAGACGTCTACACCGAGGTAAAACATGGGCTCTCCTTGCGTTCTCGATCATCACACCCACTCTCCTTGTGCATGCAGGGTCAGAGCCCTTGGCTACCGTCCAGTGTTTGGTATGGTGTGGGAACGAGGTGAAGGGCTTGATCTACCTTCCAAGGTCGAGCCTTAAGGGTTGGCCCAAGCTGGTCTTCACCTCTATTGGCAGTAGCTAACCACCAATATGAGCAAGATACAAGGGTTGGC
>NZ_JASNRA010000073.1 GCF_030411955.1 Massilia sp. YIM B02443 | reverse complement strand
TACGTGGTCGGGCTGTCGTACCAGAACCCCTACCTGTCGCCGTACGAGGAATTCCAGCGTTACAAGACGCACCCGGCGATCCGCGGCTTCTTCGAAGGCGGCAAGCGCATCTCGTATGGCGCCCGCGCCATTGCCTCGGGCGGCCTGCAATCGCTGCCGAAGACCGTGTTCCCGGGCGGTGTTCTCGTCGGCTGCGACGCCGGCTTCCTGAACACGTCGNATCCGCGGCTTCTTCGAAGGCGGCAAGCGCATCTCGTATGGCGCCCGCGCCATTGCCTCGGGCGGCCTGCAATCGCTGCCGAAGACCGTGTTCCCGGGCGGTGTTCTCGTCGGCTGCGACGCCGGCTTCCTGAACACGTCGCGCATCAAGGGCAGCCACGGCGCGATCAAGACCGGCATGCTGGCGGCGGAAGCGGCGTTTGCGGCGCTGGGCGCGGGCCGCCAGGGCGACGAACTGACGGCGTATCCGGAAGCGTTCAAGCAGTCCTGGCTGCACGAAGAACTGTACATCGCCCGCAACTTCAAGCCGTGGATGAGCAAGGGCCTGGTACTGGGCACGATCATGACCGGCATCGACCAGATCGTCTTCCGCGGCAA
>NZ_JASNRA010000072.1 GCF_030411955.1 Massilia sp. YIM B02443 | reverse complement strand
AACTGAAGAGTTTGATCCTGGCTCAGATTGAACGCTGGCGGCATGCTTTACACATGCAAGTCGAACGGTAACAGGGAGCTTGCTCCGCTGACGAGTGGCGAACGGGTGAGTAATATATCGGAACGTACCCAAGAGTGGGGGATAACGTAGCGAAAGTTACGCTAATACCGCATACGATCTATGGATGAAAGCAGGGGATCTTCGGACCTTGTGCTCCTGGAGCGGCCGATATCTGATTAGCTAGTTGGTGAGGTAAAGGCTCACCAAGGCGACGATCAGTAGCTGGTCTGAGAGGACGACCAGCCACACTGGAACTGAGACACGGTCCAGACTCCTACGGGAGGCAGCAGTGGGGAATTTTGGACAATGGGCGCAAGCCTGATCCAGCAATGCCGCGTGAGTGAAGAANACACTGGAACTGAGACACGGTCCAGACTCCTACGGGAGGCAGCAGTGGGGAATTTTGGACAATGG
This sequence comes from Massilia sp. YIM B02443, assembly GCF_030411955.1. Lineage (GTDB taxonomy): Bacteria > Pseudomonadota > Gammaproteobacteria > Burkholderiales > Burkholderiaceae_D > Telluria. The sequence goes on along the minus strand of NZ_JASNRA010000072.1, from coordinate 139 downwards.
GCGCAAGCCTGATCCAGCAATGCCGCGTGAGTGAAGAAGGCCTTCGGGTTGTAAAGCTCTTTTGTCAGGGAAGAAACGGGATTGGCTAATATCCAGTCCTAATGACGGTACCTGAAGAATAAGCACCGGCTAACTACGT
>NZ_JASNRA010000071.1 GCF_030411955.1 Massilia sp. YIM B02443 | reverse complement strand
AAGAAGCCTGACGGGACAGCCTATACGCCAACTGACTTGCGCGAAGTGCAGGACTGGATCATCAAGCCGCAGTTGCGTCAGGTCCCGGGCGTGACCGAAATCAATTCAATCGGTGGCTTCGCTAAGGAATACCACATCACGCCGAATCCGAACCGGCTCAGTTCCTATGGTCTGACCCTGGCCGACGTCGTCACTGCGGTTGAGCGCAATAACGATAACNAAGGAATACCACATCACGCCGAATCCGAACCGGCTCAGTTCCTATGGTCTGACCCTGGCCGACGTCGTCACTGCGGTTGAGCGCAATAACGATAACACCGGGGCAGGCTACATCGAGCGCTCGGGCGAACAGCTTCTGATCCGCGCGCCGGGGCAGGTGCGAACCATCGAAGACATTCAAAATACCGTCCTGAAAAATACCGATGGCGTCGCGGTTCGGATTCGTGATGTCGCGGACGTCGCCGTCGGCCGCGAACTGCGCACAGGCGCCGCGACCGACAACGGTGCCGAAGTTGTACTCGGTACCGTATTCATGCTCATCGGCGAAAACAGCCGGCAGGTCTCGCAGCTCGTTGCAGAGAAGATGGTCGAGATCAACAAGACTTTGCCTGCTGGCGTCAAGGCCGTCCCCGTGTATGACCGTACGGTGCTGGT
>NZ_JASNRA010000070.1 GCF_030411955.1 Massilia sp. YIM B02443 | reverse complement strand
ACGCCGGCGCCGACGGTACGGCCGCCTTCGCGGATTGCGAAGCGCAGACCTTCTTCCATCGCGATCGGAGCGATCAGCTTGACGGTGATCGACACGTTGTCGCCTGGCATGACCATTTCTTTGTCTGCTGGCAGTTCGATCGAACCGGTCACGTCAGTCGTACGGAAGTAGAACTGAGGACGATAGTTGTTGAAGAACGGGGTGTGACGGCCGCCTTCGTCTTTCGACAGGACGTAGATCTCACCGGTGAAGTGGTTGTGCGGCTTGATCGAGCCTGGCTTTGCCAGAACCTGACCACGCTGGACGTCTTCACGCTTGGTACCGCGCAGCAGCAGGCCGACGTTGTCGCCAGCTTGACCCTGGTCCAGCAGCTTGCGGAACATTTCCACGCCGGTGCAGGTGGTCTTGACGGTGTCGATGATGCCGACGATTTCGATTTCTTCGCCGACTTTGATGATGCCGCGCTCGACACGACCGGTCACGACGGTGCCGCGGCCCGAGATCGAGAACACGTCTTCGACTGGCATCAGGAAGGCGCCGTCAACAGCACGTTCCGGGGTCGGGATGTACGAATCCAGGGCTTCTGCCAGGCGGGTGATGCACTCTTCGCCCATTTCGCCCGGCTGGCCTTCCAGCGCCATACGTGCCGAACCCTTGAT
>NZ_JASNRA010000007.1 GCF_030411955.1 Massilia sp. YIM B02443 | reverse complement strand
GCAACCAGTGTGAAAGTAGGTTATCGTCAGGCTAGTTATAAAGAAAAAGCCCGCTCAAGTAGATCTTGAGCGGGCTTTTTTGCATTCCGGCGGTCCGAATCTAGAGCTTCTCCAGGCTCGGCCCGCGCAAGGCAACCAAAACGGCTTTGCCATCGCGATTGACACGGAATTCGCCAAACTTCGCGTCGCTCCATCGGGCTCCTTCGCCTTCCTTGAAGAACCAGGCATCGGTGACCAGCACATGATCGGTTCCTTGCCGTTTGACTTCGATAAGCAACTCGTTTGGCCCAAGTTCGCCTTTCCCGTCATAGAACCTGTCCAGCACGGTGACACCGTTTTCAGCGCGCTGTGCAACAACGAATGCAGCTTCCGTGGCGTCGCTGCCGGTCGTGGGCGGGAGCGCGAATGACAGCGTCATATAGTCTCCCTGCATGAGCGAGCGCGGATCGACAGGCGCCAGTTCGACAAACACGGTCGAACCCTGCTGCAGGACCTGCTCCTTTTGCCAGATTCCATGATTGATGATGACCATCACGAGAACGGCCGGCGTAATGAGTCCCCACCTGGTCCAGCGCGGTGTTGCCTGTTCGCTCTCCTGCAGGACCCGTGACGTTTCTATTTCAGTAGTCTTGATCAGCGCCGTGCTTGCAAACAGGAGTGCACCGGCGCCGGCCATCACTATCGATTTGTGCAGTAACGGCCAGTCGATCGCGTAATACAAAGCGCCGACCGTCCACAACGCCGCCACGCCTGCCAGCATGGCCAGCCTGGTACGGCGCGAGATGAAACATGCCACCCCCAGCAGAAGCGTCGCGCCAAGCGACACGGCGAGCCAGCTTACAACCACGGCAACCGGCATAGCGGCCAGTATCCAGAACCGATATGCGGCCGCCTCGGGCCGCGACGCCAGCCAGATCAATGCGACAATTGCGCTGATGGCAGAAATCAACGGCTGCAGCGAGTCGACGGATATGTGCCCAACCGAAGCATCGTTCAGCAGGCCACTGACCAGGAACGTCGAGCCGGACAGGTAGGCCAGATCTCCAAACAGCGCGATCGCCGAGCCAATCATTGTCGACTCAAGCCAGGCCGCCCTGGCAAACTGCCCGGCGCGCGCAGCCTGCTGCATCAACAGGTTCGCCCCCAGCCAGAACAGCACCGCAACATGACAGCCCAACCAGATCATCAAGCGACCATCATCGTACCAACCCAGCGACTCCATCCAATCAAATCGTTCCATCCCCGTGGCGGCATACAGCAGCAACTGGACCGAGACCGCTGCCAGCAGGGCGCGAATCCACGTTTGCGTGACGACGGCGCTAAGCGCGAGGGCAAGCAAACCTGTCGCCGCGATCGGGCCGGCAGCGTGATGATTGATAATGACCATGCACAGTCCGCCGCCAATGAGAGAGACGCTCAGGTATTCCACGAACAGCGAGGGCTCCATGCGCAGCATGCCGACGGCACAGCCCACGACGATCAGACCCAGGATCACGGCGCTGGTCGTGCCGATGCCATCTTCTACAAGCACATACAGCACTCCTGTAATCGGTATCGAAGCGAGTACCGTCATGGCCGCAGTCATGATCACTACCGGCCATGGGTGTTCGCTTCGCTCCGCCTCGACCAGGCTCCCCTCCACGATGCCCTGGGCGACAGCTTCATCAATAATCTTCTCGATCCGGTTCGTCATGATCTACTCCTTCGGCGCGTGGCGACAGTGCATTCCGACAATCGCGCTCACCGTCACATGCAGCATGATCAAAATCGTGAGACCGACAATGAACATGACGGCGAGGAAAGAATCGCTGTTCGATACCATCTTGATCGAGCCGCCAATGACCAGCGCATCGATACCCAGGGCGCACATGCTCAGGACGCGAATGTCGAATGCCCTGGCCTGTGCGAAATAAGCCACTGCGCCGCATAAGGCAATCAGCACCATCGGATAGAAACTCGGATCACGCGAGAACAGCGCCCACAAGCCGCAGGTGCTGGCAAGGATCACGGTGAACAAAATGGCCAGATTCAGGGCCCAATCGCCGGCGCCGGTAAAGCGCTGCAGTGGGCGCGACAGCAGCGCACATAAACCGAATGCCAGCAGCGTCGCGACGATCTGTGCATGCAGTATTCCGGACCTGAAGCCGAAATTCCCGCTAAAACCCTTCAGCCAAAGCGAAATCGCCGTCATGGCGATGATCGCCCAGGCGCTCCAGATGATGTCGGAACGGCTTGCGAATGCGAGCGGAATCAACAGCCCGGCCCATAGCGCGAACATCTGCCACGGATCGGCGCCGGACTGGTAATACTGGCCGAAGAATGCCATCAAGGCGCCGGTCGCAAGGAAGCCCAGTAACGCCAGCGGGACGCGCAGGCGTGGCCAACGTGCGGCGCCCACGCATGCGCCGAGCAATGCTGTCTGGAGTCCGGCAAACATGGGAAGCGGACTTTGCGTCAGCCAGTTCGCCGCAATGAAGAAGATGACGCCCAGCCCCAGCAGCAGCATCGCCAATACCTGAACACCGCGCCGCAGGATAGCAGCAGTGACCGGCGGCGAATCGGCAGCTCTCGCAAGACGTACCAACGCCGCATACGCACCCGGTGCGAGGCGCTGTCGCTTCGCGAGTTCGAGGATGGCCAGATTCATACTCATCATGGGAATATTCTCCTTCGGACAGTTTTGGCGCTTCCATCATCATTGGAATTCGCGGCGAAACGTTGGATTTCGCTCCCATAACCCGATAATTACTTACGGTGCATATCGACACCGGCGACAAGACGCGCTCGCGGAAAAAGGGCGCGTGTAAGAGCACGATTCCTGCAGCGTTTATCGTGCCTGCCGACAGCTCATCGGTTGGTGCTGCCATTCGTCGCTGACAAGGCGACAAGCCATTCATCAGCCGATAAGCTCGATGCGGTTAACCTGATCAGGAGCCGCTCGATGACGTCGATTCCAAGGATGTACAAGTCCCGCTTTCTCACAGCGCTGTTGCTGTATCCACTGCTTATCGCTCTCCATGCCGAAGCCACCGCATCAATCGACGACCGGTTCGCAAAAGCATTGGGAGAACAGGGATTGAGTGGCGCCGTATGGTCGACCATCACGCCGGAACGCGGCATCGAAACCGGCGCAGCGGGAATCAAACACGCCGCCACCGGCGAGCGCATGACGAATGCCACGCGAACGCAAACCGGTTCGGTGACCAAAGTCGTCGTCGCCATCGGCGTGCTGCACCTGGTCACGAAAGGCAGGCTGCGGCTCGATGCCGACGTCGCCAAGCTGTTGCCGCAGCTCGCGTTCGACAATCCCTGGACCGTTAGCCATCCGGTGACGGTGCGCCATTTGCTGGACCACACTGCCGGCCTCGAAAACTTCCGCCTGTCGCAACTCTTCAGCCAGCGCGCCAGTCCAATGGCGCCGCTCGCCGACAACATCCTGGCGCACGATGGCCTGTTGCGCGTGCGCATGCGTCCGGGCCGCAACTACGCCTATTCGAATACCGGCTACATCCTGCTGGCAATGGTGATCGAGGCCGTCACCGGCCAGCCCTACGAGCGCTACATGGACCAGTTCGTCCTAGCCCCGCTCGGCATGCGCGACAGTACCTTCGTCTACCGCACCCAGCAGGGAAGCAATGCCGATCCGGCACTGGCCATGGGACACCTCGACGGTCAGCGGCCGTATCCCGTCACGCCCAGCTTCATGCGCCCGGTCGAGCAGTTCGCGACCACGGCCGGCGACATGGGCCGCTTCATGCAATTCCTGCTGGGCGATGGCAAGGTTAATGGTCAGGTCTTCGTCGATCCGAAACTGCTGGCCGCGCTGGCGCCGCCACAAGGCACCGAAGCCGCCAACCACGGCCTCGAAGCCGGCCACGGACTGGCATTGGCAGTGCGCGACCGCAACGGCGTCGTCGGCGCCTGCCATCCCGGCGGCACCGTGGGTTTCCGCAGCATGCTGTGCATCTATCCGCAGTCTGGTGCAGGTTTCTTCGTGGCGTTCAACACCGATAGCGAGACGGCCGACTACGAGCGCTTCAACCGCATACTGATCGCGCGGCTCGCCATGCCGCCGGCAACTCCGGTCCCGACGGTAGCGACAGCTTCCGACCTGGCGCCATGGCACGGCATCTATGTGCCGATCACGAGCGGCGTCGCCTCGCTGGCCTGGATCGACGTGGTCTTCAATGCCACGCACGTCGGCGCCGCCGCTAACGGCTTGCTACTGCGCACGCTTCAGGCCGACCCGATCACGCTCAGTCCGGTGGGACCCGCGCTGTTGCGCGCCGCCGACCGCATGCGCGCCTCGCACGTGCTGTTCGTGTCGGAAGACGGCAGCCGCATGTTCAACAATGGCGTTCGCAGTCATCGCCAGATGCCGCTGCCTGCCTTCGTCGGGTTGTGGATCAGCCTGCTACTGGGCCTGGCCGGCCTGTCGTACGTGCTAGTGATGGGCACTTTGCGCCTGCTGGTGAAGGGACCGCGCAGCAGAGCGCCGCTCGCGGTTGCCGCTGCGCCATTGATGATGATGGTTGCGGCGCTGCCTTTCCTGTTCTCGCAATCGTTCATGCAGCTGGGAGACCCGACGCCAGGCAATATCCTGCTGGCCGTGGCGACCTGCCTGATGCCGTTCGCAATGCAGGCCGGAACGTTGCTGTGGTTCAGGCAAACCCGGCCGTGGCGGATCGACGCCGACCTGCTTGCCTTACTGTCGGCGCTGCAATTGCTGCTGGTGCTGGCCTGGTGGGACGTGCTCCCGTACGTCGCCTGGCATTGAGCCCGGAGTGAGCCATGCTAGGGCGACGTCGTCACCGGCTCAGCCGCCTGCTGCGCCTTGATCTGCCCGCGGCTGATGCTGTCGCCATCGTTGCGGCGCAGGCGCCAGAAAATCAGCGACGACAGCACCGTCAGCCCGGCCAGTACCGCAAAGCCGTGATGCAGCGCCTGCGTCACCTGGCCCTGGTTGGTCTGCGACACGCCGCCCAGGAACCAGGCGGTGACGATCGAACCGGCCGCCAGGCCGAAGCTCATCGACAATTGCTGGAACGAACTCGAGATCGTGCTGGCCATGCTGGAATCGGGTCCTTCGATGTCGGCATAGGCCAGCGTATTCATGCTCGAGAATTGCAGCGAGTTGAACAGCCCCTGCATCAGGCTGATCGCCACCACCAGCGGCAGCGGCGTGCTCGCGCTCACCAGGGTGAACAGCGCGATCGTGATGCCGATGCAGATCGTGTTCATCACCAGCACCTGGCGATAACCGAAGCGGTTCAGCAGCTTGGGCGCGAAAAATTTCATGCCCATCGCGCCCAGCGCCGACGGCATCATCAACAGACCCGACTGCCATGCCGGCAAACCCATGCCCAGCTGATACAGCAAGGGCAGCAGGAAAGGCAGGCCGCCGACACCCAGGCGGGTAACAAAACCGCCCAGCACCGAGATGCGGAAGGTGCGCACCTTGAGCAGCGTCAGGCGCAGCAGCGGAAACTTGGTGCGGCATGCATGCCAGGCATAGGTCGCCAGCAGGCCGATCGAGAGCAGCAACAGGAGGCCGGCGGTCATGCCGTCCAGCGTGTGCTCGCCGAACACTTCCAGCACCCAGGACAGCAGGGCGGTGCCGCTGCTGAACAGGATCAGTCCCAGCACGTCGAGCGGACGGCGCTCGTCTGAGCGGTAGTCCGGCATATGGCGCCAGACAAAGTACATCGCGGCCAATCCGAACGGGATATTGACGAAGAAGATCACGCGCCACGAGGCCCAGTGCACGATCAGGCCGCCGATGGTCGGTCCCAGCAGCGGACCGATCAGGGCCGGGATGATCACGAAATTCATTGCCCCCAGCAACTCGTTCTTGGGGAAGGTGCGCACGATCGCCAGCCGTCCGACCGGCATCATCATCGCCCCGCCCAGGCCCTGCAGCAGGCGCGCCGCCGTCATCATCTGGGCATTCAGCGACAGCCCGCACAGCACTGAGGACAGGGTGAAGATCGCGATCGCGATGAAGAACACGCGCTTGGTGCCGTAGCGGTCGGCCATCCAGCCGCTGACCGGGATCCCGACCGCCAGGCCGAGGATGTAGCTGGTGACCACCGATTTCAGGCTCAGCGGGGTAACGCCGAGGCTGGCTGCGATGCTGGGGATGGCGGTATTGACGATGGTCGCGTCCAGCTGCTCCATGAACAGGGCAGTGGCGACGAGCCAGGGAAGGTAGCGCTTGAGCGTGGGGGACGGGGTCAATCGGGCCTCTTCAAAACAGCGCGCCGCAAGGCGGCGCGAGACCCGATTGTGTCATAAATTATAAGATGCCCGCGCCAGCGAACCCGCGCAGGCGCGGCTCGCGCGGACATCTCATCGAACGCCGCTCCGGAGGCGACGTCGACAGCGAGCTTGAAACCCGCGCTTAGAAGCGGTAAGCCGCCTTGGCGATCAGCCAGTTGGCGCCCGCGTTCGGGCTCTTGATGCTGGCGTTCGAGTAGTGCTGGTACTTCAGGCCGAAGTCCCACTTGGCGGTGGTGTAGCCGATGCCCAGGTGGTCGCCGAACTGGAACGCGGTCGACAGTTCCTTGTCTTCGTTCTTGTACAGGGTCGAGAACAGGTTGACGCCGATGCCGATCTCGCCGTACCAGCCGAGCTTGTTGTCGTTCTGGTAGCGGAACACCGGGGTGAAGCCGATCACGCCGATGTTCTTGTTACGGCCGCGCACGTTCTCGTACGAATTCAGTCGCCACAGGGCCAGGTTGCCTTCCCAGTAGCCCGACAGGTGGCGGCCATTGCCGGCGAACCACTGCTTGTCCCAGTCGGACTGGAAGGCGATACGGCCCATGCGCTGTTGCGGGCCCGAGCCGACTTCGACCGAGAACGAGTCGATGTAGCCGTTGGCGAAGTTGGATTGGGCGAACGCCGATGGCGCGCACAGGGCGGCGCACAGCGCGGCCAGCGCGCTCATTTTTTTCGTAGTAATCATGGTTGACCTTGGGGTGAGGTTGCAGCAGTCTTGTCAAAACATCTTGTGCAATGCGCCATTGTACAAGTGTGAACAAAGCTTCGCTGGCGCCCCCCCAACTGTGCGACACAGGTATCATAGTCGCCCGCCGCAACCGAATCTCACCGAACAATCAACAACAATGGCCGAACCAACCATCACCCCGCTGTACCCGCTTACCGCCCCCATGCAGCGCCAGGCGGAACCTGCCGTCTTGCCGCACGACCCGGTCGCCGAGCACATCGCCGCCCACCTGGGCAAGCCGGCGCTGGTGTTCCACGAAACCGCGCAGGACGAGATCCAGGTCGACATCCACGTGATCGCGCCGAGCGACAGTTACCCCTTCGTGCGCCTGGTGACTTCGGGCATGAGCCAGAAGGCGATGACGACCCCCGAAGGCGCGCCGCCATACGCCGAACTGATGATGAGCTTGCCGGCCGGTTGGAAGCTGGACGAGACCTCGGTGCAGGACGAGCGCTGGTACTGGCCGGTGGCCCTGCTGCGCCACCTGGCGCACTATCCGCACAAGCAGTCGACCTGGCTCGGCCTGGGCCACTCGGTGCCGAACGGCCATCCGGCCAAGCCGTACACCGCCAGCGTGGGTTTCAGCGGCGCCATCGTGCTGCCGCCGGTGTCGGCGCCGGAACCGTTCCACTCGCTGACGGTCGACGGCAAGGACATTTATTTCCACTGCGTGGTGCCGCTGTTCCAGCAAGAGCTGGACCTGGCGCGCCGGCGCGGTTTTGCCGAGCTGCTCGATTGCTTCAATGAGAAGGACGTGACCGACGTGGCCGACCCGGCGCGCAAGAATACGGTCAAGAAGAAATTCCTCGGCCTGTTCTGAGTCGAAGCACGGCAGCCGGGCGCATTGGCCCGGCTGCCAATCCAAGCAACAACATCAGGCCACAGGCAGGCTCATCTCCACCAGGCGCACCCAATAGCTGGCCCCGATCGGCAACAGATTGTCATTGAAATCATAGCTGGCATTGTGCAGCTGGCACGGCCCCAGCCCATGCCCACCGGCGCGATGCTCGCCTTCGCCATTGCCGATAAACACATAGCAGCCCGGCTTGGCCTGCAGCATGAAGGCGAAATCCTCGGCGCCCATGGTCGGCTCGACATCGGTATCGACCCGCGCCGCCCCCACCACCGCGCGCATCGCCTCGATCGCGAACGCGGTCTGCTCCGGATGATTCACCAGCGGCGGATAGTTGCGCTTGAAGCCGAACTCGACCGTCGCGCCGAAGCCGGCCGCGATGCCCTCGGCCATCTCGCGCATGCGCCGTTCGATCAGGTCCAGCACGCCGGTCGAGAAAGTGCGCACGGTGCCGACCAGCTCCGCATCGTCGGGAATGATGTTGGTGGCGCTGCCGGCGTGGATCTGGGTGATCGACAGCACGGCCGTCTCGAGCGGATTCTTTTCGCGCGAAATGATGGTCTGCCACGCTTGCGCGATCTGCACCGCCACCATCACCGGGTCGATGCCGCGGTGCGGCTGGGCCGCATGCGCGCCCTTGCCGTGCACCGTCACGCGGAACTCGTTACTGGACGCCATCATCGGCCCGGCCACCACGCCGAAATTGCCCTCGGCAATGCCGGGCCAGTTGTGCATGCCGTACACCGCGTCCATCGGGAAGCGCTCGAACAGGCCGTCCTCGATCATGCGCTTCGCGCCGCCGCCGCCTTCCTCGGCCGGCTGGAAGATCAGGTAAACGGTGCCGTCGAAGTTGCGATGTTGCGACAGGTAATGGGCGGCGCCGAGCAGCATCGCCGTGTGGCCGTCATGGCCGCAAGCGTGCATCTTGCCGGCGTGGGTGGAGGCGTGCGCGAAGCCGTTCAGTTCCTGCATCGGCAGCGCATCCATGTCGGCGCGCAGGCCGATCGCGCGGGACGAATTGCCGTTCTTGATGATGCCCACCACGCCAGTCACGCCCAGGCCGCGCACCACGGGGATGCCCCATGCCGTGAGGCGCTCGGCCACGATCTCGGCGGTGCGGTGTTCTTCGTAGCACAGCTCAGGATGGGCGTGCAGGTCGCGCCGGATGGTCTGTATTTCGGCTTGTGACGTCAGGATAGGTTCCACTAGTTTCATCGTCTTCTCCCCGAGGTTACTGGGCTAGTATTGCCACCGTTGCATGGCATGTTTTTAATTATTGTAGCCTGCCTCTAACAGTCTTGACAGAGGAGGGTACGGACCCCGCAGGAATCGTATAAAGTATTGGATTCCCGCAGTTTTTCCCTCAGCTTTTCCGCAGCACTAGCCATAAGAACATGACCACTACTCTCGTCCGTGCGACCTGTCCCCATGATTGCCCCGATACCTGCGCGCTGCTCGTCAAAGTCGACAACGGCGTCGCCACGGAAGTGAAGGGCGATCCGGAGCATCCGACCACGGCGGGCGTGCTGTGCACCAAGGTTTCGCGCTACATCGACCGCACTTACCACCCGGACCGCGTGCTGTACCCGATGCGCCGCGTCGGCCGCAAGGGCGAGGGAAAATTCGAACGCATCAGCTGGGACCAAGCGCTGGACGAGATCGCCTCGCGCCTGGGCAGCATCGCCGCGCGCGATCCCGAGGCGATCCTGCCGTACAGCTATTGCGGCACCATGGGCCTGGTGCAGGGCGAGTCGATGTCGCTGCGCTTCTTCAATAAACTCGGCGCCTCCCTGCTGGACCGCACCATCTGCGCCACCGCCGGCGCCACCGGCTATCGCTACACCGTCGGTAGTTCGATCGGCACCGACCTGGAAGAGTTCCAGGACGCCAAGCTGATCCTGATCTGGGGCGGTAATCCGATCGCTTCCAACCTGCATTTCTGGATGCGCGCGCAAGAGGCCAAGCGCCGCGGCGCCACCCTGATCGCGATCGACCCCTACCGCTCGCTGACGGCCGAGAAATGCCACCAGCACATCGCGCTGCTGCCGGGTACCGACGCCGCGCTGGCGCTGGGCATGATGCACGTGTTGATCACCGAAGACCTGCTCGACCACGACTACATCGACAAGTACACGCTCGGCTTCGAGCCGCTCAAGGCGCGCGCCCTCGAGTGGACGCCGGAAAAGACTGCAGAAATCTGCGGCATCACGGCCGACGAAGTGGTCAACCTGGCGCGCCTGTACGGCCAGACCGCCAGGAATGGCGAGGCGGCCGCGATCCGCGTCAACTACGGCATGCAGCGCGTGCGCGGCGGCGGCATGGGCGTGCGCAACATCACGTGTCTGCCGGCGCTGGTGGGCGCCTGGCGCTTTCCCGCCGGCGGCGTCCAGCTGTCGACCTCGGCATCGTTCCCGACCAACCGCCCGGCGCTGCAGCGCCCGGACCTGCTGGCCGACCGCACTCCGCGCACCATCAACATGACCACCATCGGCGACGACCTGCTGAAGGACGCCTCGCCCAACTTCGGCCCGAAGATCGAGGCCGTGATCGTGTACAACGCCAACCCGCTGGCGATCGCGCCCGATTCCGCCAAGGTGCAGCAGGGCTTCGAGCGCGAAGACCTGTTCACTGTGGTGCTGGAACACTTCCACACCGACAGCGCCGACTATGCCGACATCCTGCTGCCGGCCACCACCCAGCTCGAGCACGTCGATGCGCACCTGGCCTACGGCCACCTGTACATGATGGCGAATAACGCCGCCATTGCTCCGGTCGGCGAATCGAAGCCGAACACCGAATTCTTCCGCCTGCTGGCGGCGCGCATGGGCTACACCGATCCCTGCTTCCAGGAGAGCGACGACGAGATCGCGGCCCAGGCCTTCAACGCCAGGGACACGCGCGCCATCCACTTCGACTGGGACTCGCTCAAGCGCAGCGGCTGGAAAAAGCTGAACATGCCGGCGGCGCCGTTCGCCGAAGGCGGCTTCACCACCCCATCCGGCAAGTGCGAATTCTATTCCGAGCAGATGCTGGCCGACGGCCTGGACCCGGTGCCGGCCTATATCGCGCCGTACGAATCGGTGGCCTCGAATCCCGAATTGGCAAAGAAATACCCGCTGGCGATGATTTCTCCGCCGGCACGGAACTTCCTCAACTCAACGTTTGTCAATGTACAGAGCTTGCGTGCAACTGAGGGCGAACCGCACCTCGACATCCACCCTGACGATGCGGCCGCGCGCGGCATTCATCACGGCGACATGGCGCGCATTTATAACGACCGCGGTTCGTTCCTCGCCCGCGCACGCGTGACCGACAAGGCGCGTGCTGGATTGGTGGTGGGCTTGTCGATCTGGTGGAAGAAGCTCGCCAGCGACGGCAAGAACGCCAATGAAGTCACCAGCCAGCGTTTGACCGACATGGGCCGGGCGCCCACTTTCTACGACACCCTGGTGCAGGTCGAAAGAGCCGCACCCTTGACGCGAGATGAAACCCTCTAGATTTTCCCAAGCCTTCCGGCCAGTCATGGCCGCCGCAGCTGCGGCCCTGATGTTGTCAAGCTGCTCATCCCTGTCCTACTACACCCAAGCCGCACAAGGCCAGCTCGAATTGCTGGCCGATGCGCGCCCGATCGACGACTGGATCGCCGATGCCAATACCAACGTCAAGCTGCGCCACCGCCTCGAGGCGGCGCGCCAGATCCGGCGCTACGCGATCCAGGAAATGAAGCTGCCGAACAATGGCAGCTACACCAACTACACCAACCTGAAGCGCCCCTACGTGCTGTGGAACGTGGTCGCCACGCCCGAGCTGTCGCTGAAACCCATGCAGTGGTGCTTCCCGGTGGCCGGCTGCGTGAACTACCGCGGCTACTACAGCAAGGACGCGGCCCAGGCCTATGCCCGGCAGTTGCGCGCCCAGGGCCACGACGTCGAAGTCGGCGGCGTGAGTGCCTATTCGACGCTCGGCTGGTTCAGCGACCCGCTGGTGTCGACCTTCATCAACTATCCCGACGCCGAGCTGGCGCGCCTGATCTTCCACGAACTGGCGCACCAGGTGGTGTACGTGGCCGGCGACTCGCAGTTCAACGAATCGTTCGCCAGCGCGGTGGAGCAGGCCGGCGTCGAAGCCTGGCTGGAACGCTTCGGCAATCCGGCCATGAGCGATGCCTATGAGCGCTACAAGACGCGCAAGGCCGACTTCCTGGCGCTGCTGGTGCGCTATCGCGGCGAACTGGAGCGTACTTACAAGAGCATGAGGCCGGATGAAGAGAAGCGCGCGAGCAAGGCGCGCCTGTTCCTCGCCCTCAAGGACGACTACCAGCTACTGAAGGCGAACTGGGGCGGCTATGCCGGTTACGACCGCTTCTTCGCCGAGCCGCTCTCCAACGCCCACCTGGCCTCGATCGCCACCTATAACGATTTCGTGCCCGCTTTCCGCAATTTGTTGCGCCGCGAAAAGAGCTGGGACGGTTTCTACAAAGCGGTGAGTCGCCTTGCCAAACTGGACAAAGAGGCCCGTCACGATGCGCTCAAGCGCCTGGGCGCGGTCACCCTGCCGGGCACGCTTGTGGTGCAGCGCAGCATCGGCGCCGCCCCGTAGAGGCCGCGTTCCAATCGCCGCGAAAGCGCTTGCATGCAACAGCGCTGCCCGATAGCATCACACCCAGCGATAGCGGAGAAATCATCTCCGCGCGCGCGGCCAAGTTGCACGATCTGCACCGATCGTGCAGCGATCCGCGCGACGATAAGGGTGACGCCGGCAGCAGCGCGTCAGCGACAAGCGAATTCGAGACAGAGGCGACCGATGGACAAAACTTGGCTGCAGTCGTATCCCCCAGGCGTGCCTGCGGAGATCAATCCGGATCAATACCGCTCCCTGGTGCATCTGCTGGAAGAATCCTTCAGCAAGTTTGCGGATCGCAATGCCTATGTGTGCATGGACAAGTTCCTCACCTACGGCGAACTGGACACCTGTTCGAAGCGCCTGGCGGCCTGGCTGCAAAGCCGCGGCATGGCGCCCGGCGCGCGCGTGGCGCTCATGATGCCGAACGTGCTGCAGTACCCGGTGGCGCTGGCCGCCGTGCTGCGCGCCGGCTACACCGTGGTCAACGTCAACCCGCTGTACACCGCGCGCGAACTGGAACACCAGCTCAAGGACTCGGGCGCCGAAGCCATCGTCGTGCTGGAAAATTTTGCCCATACCGTGCAGCAGGTGATGGGCAAGACCCCGCTGCGCCACGTGGTGGTGGCCAGCATGGGCGAGATGCTGGGCGCCGTGAAGGGCATGGTGGTCAACTTCGTGGTCCGCAACGTCAAGAAGATGGTGCCCGAGTTCTCGCTGCAGAACATGGTCACCTTCAAGGATGCGCTGGCGCAGGGCGCGCGCATGCCGTTCAAGCCGGTCGAGATCACCGCCGGCGACGTCGCCTTCCTGCAGTACACCGGCGGCACCACGGGCGTCTCGAAAGGCGCCACGCTCACCCACCGCAACGTGATCGCCAATGCGCTGCAGACCGAGGAGTGGTCCAAGCCGGCGCTGGGCGGGGCCGGCGGCGAACAGACCACCATCGTCTGCGCGCTGCCGCTGTACCACATCTTCGCGCTCACGGCCTGCGCCATCTTCGGCATGCGCATCGGCGCGCTGAACGTCCTGATCGTCAATCCGCGCGACATCCCGGGCTTCGTCAAGGAACTGGCCAAGTACCGCGTCAACATGCTGCCGGCGGTGAACACGCTGTACAACGCGCTGGTCAACAACCCCGATTTCGCCCACCTCGATTTTTCCAGCCTGCGCGTGTGCAACGGCGGCGGCATGGCGGTGCAAAAGCCGGTGGCCGACAAGTGGCGGCAAGTCACGGGGACGGCGATCATCGAGGGCTACGGCCTGTCCGAGACTTCGCCGGTGGCCACCTGCAACCGCTGCGACGTGCAGGACTTCACCGGCAGCATCGGCCTGCCGCTGCCCTCGACCGAGATCGCCATCGTCGACGACGAAGGCCGCCAGCTTGGCCTGGGCCAGGTCGGCGAGATCGCGATCCGCGGCCCGCAGGTGATGGCCGGCTACTGGAACCGTCCCGACGAAACGGCCAGGGTGATGACCGCCGACGGTTACTTCCGCTCGGGCGACGTCGGCGTGATGGACGCGCAAGGCTACGTGAAGATCGTCGACCGCAAGAAGGACATGATCCTGGTGTCGGGCTTTAACGTGTACCCGAACGAACTCGAAGGCGTGATCGCCGGCCACCCGGGCGTGCTCGAATGCGCCGTGGTGGGCGTGCCCGACGAGCACTCAGGCGAAGCGGTCAAGGTGTTCGTGGTCAAGAAGGACCCGAGCCTCACCGCCGAACAGCTGATGGGCTACTGCAAGGAGCAGTTCACCGGCTACAAGAAACCGAAGTACATCGAATTCCGCGACGAGCTGCCGAAGACCAATGTCGGCAAGATCCTGCGGCGCGCGCTGCGCGACGAAAAGCAGGCGGCATCGCAGGCGGCATAGGAACACGGTGGCTTCGACGGCGAAAGCCGCCCGCCGGGCGGCTTTCGCGTTTTATTGGACCAACAAGGAAGACAATGGAACAGATGGACAAATTTTGGCTCACGTCGTACGAGAATGGCGTTGCGGCCGACATCGACCCGACCCAGTACCGCTCGCTGACGCATCTGCTGGAAGAGGCGTTCCGCAAGTACGCCGACCGCAAGGCCTACGCCTGCATGGGCAAGTCCATCACCTTCGCCGAGCTCGATGCGATGTCGCAGAAGATGGCGGCCTGGCTGCAAAGCCGCGGCCTGAAGCCCGGGGCGCGCGTGGCGATCATGCTGCCCAACGTGCTGCAGTATCCGGTGGCGCTGGCCGCCGTGCTGCGCGCCGGCTACGTGATCGTCAACGTCAACCCGCTGTACACGCCGCGCGAACTGCAGCATCAATTGGTCGACTCGGGCGCCGAGGCGATCGTGGTGCTGGAGAACTTCGCGCACACGCTGGAGCAGGTGGTGGGCCACACCCAGGTCAAGCACATCGTCGTTGCGGCCATGGGCGACCTGCTCGGCGCCGTGAAAGGCACGCTGGTCAACCTGGTGGTGCGCAAGATCAAGAAGCTGGTGCCGGCGTGGTCGCTGCCCGGTTCGATCGGCTTCAACGCCGTGCTGTCCGAAGGCGCGCGCGAGACGCTCAAGCCGGTGTCGATCGGCCATGACGACATCGCCTTCCTGCAGTACACCGGCGGCACCACCGGCGTCTCGAAGGGCGCGGTGCTGCTGCACCGCCATGTGATCGCCAACGTGCTGCAGAACGAGGCCTGGTTCGGCCCCACGCTCAGCCGCATGAAGGCCGGCGAACAGCCGCAGTTCGCCTGCGCGCTGCCGCTGTACCACATCTATGCGCTGACCGTATGTGCGCTGCTGGGACTGCGCGTGGGCGGCATGAACCTGCTGATCCCGAACCCGCGCGACATCCCCGGCTTCGTCAAGGAACTGGGCAACTACCGCATTAACATCTTCCCGGCCGTGAACACGCTCTACAACGGCCTGCTCAACAACGCCGATTTCGCCAGGCTCGATTTCTCGGGCCTGATGGTGTGCCCGGGCGGCGGCATGGCGGTGCAGAAGGCGGTGGCCGACAAGTGGCTGGCCACCACCGGCATCCCGATCGTCGAAGGCTATGGCCTGTCCGAGACCTCGCCGGTGGTCACCGCCAACCGCTGCGACATCACCGAATTCACCGGCACCATCGGCTTGCCGCTGCCGTCGACCGAGATCCGCATCCTGGACGAAGCCGGCAACGGCGTCCCGTTCGGCACCGCCGGCGAGATCGCCGTACGCGGGCCGCAGGTGATGGCCGGCTACTGGCAGCGCGACGACGAGACCGCCAAGGTCATGACGCCGGACGGCTTCTTCAAGACCGGCGACATCGGCATCATGGACCAACGCGGCTACACGAAAATCGTCGACCGCAAGAAGGACATGATCCTGGTGTCGGGCTTCAACGTGTACCCGAACGAGGTCGAGAACGTGGTCGCGGCCTTGCCGGGCGTGCTGGAAGTGGCATGCGTGGGCGTGCCGGACCAGAACTCGGGCGAGGCGGTGAAGCTGTACATCGTCAAGAAGGATGCGGCGCTGACGGCGGACCAGGTCAAGGCGTTCTGCAAGGAGCAGCTCACCGGCTACAAGCGGCCGAAGTTCGTGGAGTTCCGCGAGACGCTGCCGAAGACGAACGTGGGCAAGATCCTGCGGCGTGAGCTGCGCGACGAGAAAAAGCCTGCTTGACGCAGCACGAAGGGCCGCCTGACAGGCGGCCTTTTTACATGCGTTGCGGTCCGGCCTTGCCGTTCGTGACGTTGAACGCAGCCAGCGTCGCGATCTTCGAACGTGGGTCGCGCACGTCGTCCAGGCCCAGGAACTGTGTCACCGTTTTCTGCGGCGTCACCTCCAGCAGCATGTAGCCGCGCTTGTCGCTGCGGCCGTACAGCATGTGCGGATTGTTGGCGACGTGCGCCAGCGTGCGTTCCTGCGGGCGTGAGCTCGACGTAATCGAGGTGCCGCAAAATTCGCTCGCCACCACCGGATTGCGCTTCGATACCGGCCGCGCGAAATCGGGCCGCAGCTCGCACGCATAGAAGGTGTGCACGTCGCCGCCCAGCACCAGCGGATTGCGCGCCTGCGAGGCTTGCAAGGATTCGAGCAGCTTCCTGCGCGCCAGCGGATAGCCGTCCCAGCCATCGCTCCACACGCGGTTGTCGCCTTCCTTGACGACCTTCGTGCTGCTCGACTGCGCCATCAAGGTCTGCTGGGCCAGGATGTTCCACTGCACGCGCGACGACTTCAGGCCGGCATCGAGCCACGTTTCCTGTTCGCGGCCCAGCATGCTGCGGCCAGGGTCGCGCAGCGCCTTGCAGTCGCGCGCATAGAACGCGTTCGAGCCGCCGCGCCCCTGCTTGCTGCAAGCCTGCACCGCGCGGTACTGGCGGTCGTCCAGCACGTGGATGCGCGCCAGCCGCCCCCAGTCGTAGCGCTGATGCAGCCGCATCGCCGCGAAGCCGTCGCGCCGGACGTTCGGCAGCCGCAGCGGCATGTGTTCGTAGAAGGCCTGGTACGCCGCTGCACGGCGCGCCGCGAAGTCGCCGGCCAGGCGCTCGTCGCGCAGATTCGCGTAATCGTTGGCCACCTCATGGTCGTCCCAGGTCACGATCCACGGCGCCGCATGGTGCGCGGCCTGCAGGTCGGGATCGCTCTTGTACTGCGCGTAGCGGCGCCGGTACTCGTCCAGCGTGAACGATTCGTGGCTGCGCACGGCGCGCGCCGGATGGCGCAGCTGGTACGGTCCCCATTCGTAGATGTAGTCGCCCAAAAAGGCGACCAGGTCGGGTGCGCTGGCGGCGATGTGGCGGTGCGCGCCATAGCTGCCGAACTCCCAGTGCTGGCACGAGGCCACCGCCATGCGCAGGCGCTGCGGCTGCGCGTCGGCTTGCGGCGCGGTGCGCGTGCGGCCGACGGGACTGACCGCATCGCCCAGCATGAAGCGGTACCAGTACCAGCGATCCGGCTGCAATCCCTTGACGTCGACGTGCACGCTGTGCGCCAGCGCGGGCACGGCGCTGGCCGTGCCTTTGGCGGCGATGCGGCGGAAGGCTTCGTCCTCGGCCACTTCCCAGCGCACCGACAAGGCCAGTGCCGACGGTGGCGCGGCGTCGAGCGGATCGGCCAAAATGCGCGTCCACAGGATCACCGAATCGGGCAGGGGAGAGCCGGATGCCACGCCCAGACTGAACGGATACGTAGAGCCGGCGACGGCGTGATGTGTGAGCGAAGCGCCGGCCAGCGCGGCCGACAGACGCGCGCCCTGCAGCAGGAACAGCCGGCGCGACGCGTCACTCATGCTTAACGGTGCGCGACCAGCGATTCGAGCGGCGGCAGCTGGCGCGGCTTGCGGTCCGGGCCGGTGGCGACGTAGGTCAGGGTCGCTTCGGTCACCTTGACCACGTCGGCGGCCAGGCGGTTGCGCTCGGCGTAGACCTCGACGAACACGGTGATCGAGGTGTTGCCGACCTTGGTGATGTCGGCGTAGAACGACAACAGGTCGCCGACGAACACCGGGTTTTTGAACAGGAAGGAGTTGACGGCGATGGTCGCCACGCGGCCATTCGCGCGGCGGGTGGCCGGCAGCGAGCCGGCCAGGTCGACCTGGGCCATGATCCAGCCGCCGAACACGTCGCCGTAGACGTTGGCGTCGGATGGCGCCGGCATGACGCGCAGCTCGGGCATCTTGCCTGCCGGGAGGCGGACGGTGGACGGGGAGGTTGCTTCGTTTTCTGGCATGGTCATCGTGAAATCTCGGTAAAAGCTACAATCGACCCGAATTGAACCATAAATCAAGAACCTCCGTCATGCGCCGCAACTCCAGCTCAGTACCACTTCCACCCGACAGCAAGAACGTCCCCCGCAACGACTGGGCCACACTCAAGACCCTGTTCCCTTATCTTTGGGTCTACAAATGGCGTGTGCTGGCCGCGATGGCGGCGCTGGTCGGCGCCAAGCTGGCCAACGTCGGCGTGCCGCTGGTGCTGAAAAAGCTGATCGACCAGTTGGCGATCGACCCCGCCCATCCACATGCCTTGCTGGTGCTGCCGGTCGGCGTGCTGGTCGCCTACGGCCTGCTGCGCCTGTCCACGACCGTCTTCACCGAGCTGCGCGAATTTTTGTTCGCGCGCGTGACGCAGCGCGCGGTGCGCACGATTGCATTGAAGGTGTTCCGCCACCTGCACGCGCTGTCGCTGCGCTTCCACCTGAACCGCCAGACCGGCGGCATGACGCGCGACATCGAGCGCGGCACGCGCGGCGTGAATTCCCTGATCTCGTACTCGCTGTTCAACATCCTGCCGACGCTGGTCGAGATCACGCTGGTGCTGACCTACCTGGTGATCAACTACGACATCTGGTTCAGCATCATCACGGCGGTGGCGCTGGTGTCGTACATCACCTTCACGGTGGTGGTGACCGAATGGCGCACCCACTTCCGGCGCACCATGAACGAACTGGAGTCGAAGGCGTCCACCAAGGCGATCGACTCGCTGCTCAACTACGAGACCGTGAAATACTTCGGCAACGAAGACTACGAGGCGCGCCGCTACGACGAAGGCCTGAAGAACTACGAGAACGCCGGCGTACGCTCGCAGACCTCGCTGTCGGTGCTCAACACCGGCCAGTCGCTGATCATCGCCACCGCCGTGACGCTGATCCTGTGGCGCGCCACCGAAGGCGTCATCAACGGCACCATGAGCTTGGGCGACCTGGTGCTGGTGAACACCTTCATGATCCAGCTGTACCTGCCGCTGAACTTCCTGGGCGTGATCTACCGCGAGATCAAGCAAAGCCTGGCCGACATGGAGCGCCTGTTCGGATTGCTCGATCAGAACCGCGAGGTGGCGGACAGCGACAAGGCGCAGCCCTTGGCGACGCGCGGGGCCGAGGTCGCGTTCTCGCACGTCGAGTTCAGCTACGAATCGAAGCGCCAGATCCTGTTCGACGTCGACTTCACCATTCCCGCCGGGACCACCACCGCCGTTGTTGGCCACAGCGGCTCGGGCAAGTCGACCTTGTCGCGCCTGCTGTTCCGTTTCTATGACGTGAACGGCGGCGCGATCCGCATCGACGGCCAGGACCTGCGCGACGTCACCCAGCAGTCGCTGCGCGCGGCGATCGGCATCGTGCCGCAGGATACGGTGCTGTTCAACGACACCATCGAGTACAACATCGCGTATGGCCGGCCGGGCGCCAGCCGCGAGGACATCGTGGCGGCGGCGCGCGCGGCCTCGATCCACGATTTCATCGAGAGCCTGCCGGATGGGTATCAGAGCATGGTGGGCGAGCGTGGGCTGAAGCTGTCGGGCGGCGAGAAGCAGCGCGTGGCGATCGCGCGCACGCTGCTCAAGAATCCGGCGATCCTGATCTTCGACGAAGCCACGTCGGCGCTGGATTCACGCTCGGAGCAGGCGATCCAGGCCGAGTTGAAGGAGATTGCGAAGAACCGCACCACGCTGGTGATCGCGCACCGCTTGTCGACCATCGCCGACGCGCAGCAGATCATCGTGCTCGATCACGGCCGCATCGTGGAGCGCGGCACGCACGCATCGCTCTTGGCCGAGCGTGGGCTGTATGCGCAGATGTGGGAACGGCAGCTGGCGCGGCCGGATGAAGAAGTGGCGTCGCCGCCAATCGAGTTGAATGCGACGCCAACGTAACGCGGGGTATCAGTAAGTACTGAACATTCGTTGAATCTCTTTGGTGCTGTTCGTTTTGGTCAACGCCAGCATCAACAGGATTCGCGCTTTCTGTGGGCTGAGCGTATCGGCCACTACGAAATCGAGCTGGTCGTCATTCGCTTCGCCATTGCGCGCCACGATGCCCTGGCCGACGCGGCTCGAACGCACAATCACCACGCCCTTTTCACGCGCGGCAATCAGCGCCGGCTTCGTTTTAGCCGGCAAGCTGCCATTGCCGACGCCAGCGTGCACCAGCCCCTTGGCCCCGGCCGCCACCAGCGCATTAACCTGCACCGCGCCAACGTTGGCATAGGCATACGCCACGTCCACCTGCGGCAACGCATCGAGCTTCGCAATATCGAACTCGGTATCGACTGTATGCTTGCGCGTCACGTCGCGATAGAAGAACGGCTTGCCGCCCTGGATCACGCCGATCATGCCCAGTTCCGCGGTACGGAAAGTATCCGCCGTGGTGGTGTTCGCCTTGGTCACGTCGCGCGCCGCATGGATCTGGTCATTCATCGCCACCAGCACGCCGCGTCCCGCCGCTGCAGGGTCGCCCGCCAGCCGCACCGCGTTGTACAGGTTGATCGGACCGTCCGCCGACAGTGCGGTGGACGGCCGCATCGAGCCGACCACCACCACCGGCTTTTTGCTCTTGACCACCAGGTTGAGGAAGTACGCCGTCTCTTCCAGCGTGTCGGTGCCGTGGGTGATCACGATGCCGTCCACGTTCGATTGGGCCAGCAGCACGTTGACGCGCTTGGCCAGTTTCAACCACTCTTCGTTGCTGATGTTCTCGCTGGCGATCTGGAACACCTGCTCGCCGGTGACATTGGCCACCTTCGAGATCTCGGGCACCGCGTTGATCAGCGCCTGCACGCCCACGGTCGCGGCGGTGTAGCCGACCGTGGTGGTGCTGGTGGCGCCGGTGCCGGCGATGGTGCCGCCGGTGGCCAGGATGGTCACATTCGGCAATTTGGCGGTTTGCGCCTGGACGGCGGCTGCGCACAACAACAGGAATCCAAACAGCGCTGCGCGCAGTTGGACCGACTTCTGGAACAACATGAAACGTCTCCTCGAACTTCTCTAAAATCGGCGGATCTATAGTCGCCTTATGGTTTCTTGTACACCACGCCGTCCTTCATCACAAACTTCACGGCTTCCAGCTGCTTGATGTCAGCCAGCGGATCGCTATCGACCGCAATGATATCCGCTGCGAAGCCCGGAGCGATAGCGCCCAGGCGTTTCGGCTGGTCGAGCAGCAGCGCGGCATTGACCGTGGCGGCGCGGATCGCGTCGAGCGGTTTCATGCCGGCTTCCACCATGTAGCCGAACTCTTTCGCGTTCTCGCCGTGCGGGAATACGCCGGCGTCGGTGCCGAACGCGATCTTCACCCCGGCCTTGTACGCGCGGCCCGCCGTGGCCTGCAGCTGCGGCCCGATCGCCGCCGCTTTCGGGCGCACCAAGGCGGAATAATAATTCGGATCCTTCGCCTTGTCGGCCACGTAGCGGCCGGCCGAGATGGTCGGCACGTACCAGTGGCCGGTCTTCTTGAACAGCGCCAGCACCTCGTCGTCCATCATGGTGCCGTGCTCGATCGAGTCGACGCCGGCGCGCAGCGCGCGCTTCATGCCTTCGGCGCCGTGGGCGTGGGCGGCGACGCGGAAACCGTAGTCCTTCGCGGTCTCCACCACCGCGCGCAGCTCGTCCTCGGTGTACTGCGAGTTCTGGCCATTCGCCGCCTGGCTCAGCACCCCGCCGGTAGCGGTGATCTTGATCAGGTCCGCGCCTTCCTTGTAGCGTGCGCGCACGGCCTGGCGCGCTTCTTCCGGGCTGTCGACCACGCCTTCCTGCGGGCCGGGCGGCCCGATCTTCTCGCTCAGGAAGTGCGACAGGTTGTTGGTCGGATCGGCGTGCCCGCCGGTGGTGGCGATCGATTTACCGGCGGTGAACATGCGCGGTCCCGGCACCTCGCCGGCGGCGATCGCGCGTTTCAAGGCGATGTTCAGCCCATCGGCCGCGCCCAGGTCGCGCACCGTGGTGAAGCCGGCCATCAGGGTGCGCTCGGCGTACTTGACCGAGCGGTACGCCATGTCGGCCGGGTCGGCGGTGAGGCGGTCGCGGTACGAGGCCACCACCGGCTGGGTTTCGCTGGTCAGGTGCACGTGCATGTCGATCAGGCCCGGCAGGCAGGTGTGGCGCGAGAGGTCGATGTTGCCTGCGGCCCCGGAGGTCGGGCTTGACTGCGTGGGCCCGACGGATTTGATGCTGCCGTCCTCGATCACGATGCTGACGCGTTCGCGCCAGGCGCCGGTCTGCACGTCCAGCAGGCGGCCGCAATCGACCGTCTGGGTGGCGGCGTGGGCACTGTTCAGGGCCAGCAGGACACTGGCGGCAACCATCTGTTTCATCTCTCGCTCCTTGTTGTCGTGATAAAAAAAAGGCCTTCCACCATGGGAAGGCCTTGGGGTCTTGCAGGCGCCGCCGCGCTTTAGCGCAGCGGGGCGACGGACGGTTCCTTGTTCGGTTCTCCCAGGTCGCCTTCCCACTTGGCGACGACCGCGGTGGCGATGCCGTTGCCGATGACGTTGGTGGCCGAACGCGCCATGTCCAGGAAGTGGTCGATCGCCAGCAGCAGCAGCAGGCCCGCTTCCGGAATCTTGAACTGCGACAGGGTGGCGGCGATCACCACCAACGAAGCGCGCGGCACGCCGGCCATGCCCTTGGAGGTCAGCATCAGGACCAGCATCATGGTGATCTGGGTCGACATCGACAGCTCGATGCCGTAGGCCTGTGCGATGAATACGGCGGCGAAGGTGCAGTACATCATCGAGCCGTCGAGGTTGAACGAGTAGCCGATCGGCAGCACGAACGAAGCCAGGCGGTTCTTGACGCCGAAGCGCTCCAGCGCTTCCAGGGTTTTCGGGAACGCCGCTTCCGACGACGCGGTCGAGAAGGCCAGCAGGGTCGGGCCGCGCAGCTCGGAAATCAGGCGCATGATGCGCGGGCCGATGAAGGCCATGCCGATGCCGATCAGGACCACCCACAGCAGCGCGATGCCGAAATAGAACTGGGCCATGAAGATGCCGTAGGTCGACAGCACGCCCAGGCCGCTCTTGGCGATGATGCCGGCCACCGCCGCGAACACGGCGATCGGCGCGAAGTTCATCACGTAGCCGGTCAGTTTGAGCATGACGTGGGCGACGCCGTCGATGGCGTCGATCAGCGGCGTGGCGCGCGCGCCCACTGCGGCGGCGGCGGTGCCGAAGAACACCGAGAACACCACGATCTGCAGGATCTCGTTCTTGGCCATGCCGTCGGCGATCGAGACCGGCACCAGGTGGGTGATGAAGTCCTTCATCGTCAGGCTGGTGGTGGTGATGCCCGATTCGGCGCCGATCGGCGGCATCATGCCGGCCGCGAACAGCGCATCGCCCGGACGGAAGATGTTGACCAGCACCAGGCCCAGCGACAGCGAGATGATCGACGCGATCACGAACCAGCCCAGCGCCTTGACGCCGATGCGGCCCACTTCCTTGGCGTCGCCCATCTTGGCGATGCCGACCACCAGGGTCGCGAACACCAGCGGCGCGATGATCATCTTGATCAGGCGGAGGAACAGGGTAGTGATCAGGGACATCGCGTCCGAGAAGCTCTGGGCGCCGGCGGTGTCGCTGTTGGCGTTGACCAGGTAGCCGACCACGATGCCGATCACCAGCGCGATCATGATGTAGGTGGTCAGGCGATTTCGATTGTTCATAACTGCTTCCTGTCTCGTGGACCTGTGCAGAGCCAGCGGCAACGGATGGCGCTGTCGCTGACAGGTTATATGGGCAAATCAGCTGGCTCTTGGTGGGACCGAAGCGGCACGAAGGGAGTCATTCGTGGCGGTTCGCGGCCAGTTCATTCTGAAGATTATGGCAAGTTTCGCAGTATCCTAGGCAGTGTTAGTGCTGTCAAGCATGCTTACAAGTCAGCCGTGGCGGTGTCGTTACGGCCGTTCCGGCGCCCTCTCGGGGCGGCTCGCGGGTAAAATGGCGCATTCGTTTTTCGAGAGCCGCCATGTCCATCATCGAGACCCCAGACACCATCACCATCACCCGCCCCGACGACTGGCACCTGCACCTGCGCGACGGCGCGGCGATGGCCAGCGTGCTGCCGCACAGCGCGCGCCAGTTCGGCCGCGCGATCGTGATGCCGAACCTGAAACCCCCGGTCACCACCGCCGCCATGGCGCAGGCCTACCGCGAGCGCATCCTGGCCGCGCTGCCGGAAGGGATGAGCTTTGAGCCGCTGATGACGCTGTACCTGACCGACAACACCGATCCGGACGAGATCCGCCGCGCCCAGGACACGGGTTTCATCCATGCCGTGAAACTGTACCCGGCCGGCGCCACCACCAATTCGGATGCCGGCGTGACCGACCTGAAAAAGTGCTACAAGACGCTGGAAGTGATGCAGGAAGTCGGCATGCCGCTGCTGGTGCACGGCGAAGTGACCGATAACGACATCGACCTGTTCGACCGCGAAGCGGTGTTCATCGAGCGCGTGATGCGCCCGCTGCGTAAGGACATGCCGGCCCTGAACGTGGTGTTCGAGCACATCACCACCAAGGACGCGGCCCAGTACGTGGCCGAAGCGGAAGGCCCGATCGCGGCCACCATCACCGCTCACCACCTGCTGTACAACCGCAACGAGATCTTCCGCGGCGGCATCCGCCCGCACTTCTACTGCCTGCCGGTGCTCAAGCGCGAAGAACACCGTTTGGCGCTGGTCACCGCCGCCACCAGTGGCGACGAGCGCTTTTTCCTCGGCACCGACTCGGCGCCGCACGCTGTGCACACCAAGTACGCCGCCTGCGGCTGCGCCGGCTGCTACACCGCGCTGCACGCGATGGAGATGTATACCGAAGCGTTCGCGCAGGCGGGCGCGCTGGACAAGCTGGAAGCCTTCGCCAGCTTCAACGGCCCGGCGTTCTACAACCTGCCGCGCAACGAGGGCACCATCACGCTGAAGCGTCAGTCCTGGACGCTGCCGGAATCTGTGCCGATGGGCGAACACCAGCTGGTGCCGCTCAACGCCGGCGAGACCATCAACTGGAAGATGGTCTGATCGAGGCGCAGTTGCCCAATCCTTTGCCGCACATCGACTGGGCGCAGCCGTGGTACGACGCGGTGCGCCCGGCCTTCGAGCGCGCGGGGTCTCCTGAAGACGATTTTATCGACGCCTTCAATGTGGCGGCAGCGCAGCTCGACCTGCGCAACCACCTGGGCGCGCCGCTGCGCTTCGTGCCGCAGGATGCGCTGCCGGAAGGGATGGCCTACGAGGCCTTCATCAGTGCGACTGGAAACGTCCCGACCCGCGATAATCTGCACGACTTCTTCAACGCTCTGGTCTGGCAAAGCTACCCGCTGATCAAGCGCTCGCTGAACGCGCTGCAGGCGGCGCAGATCGCGCAGGACGGCATCGGCAAGTCGCGCGGACCGGCGCGCGACGCCGCCACCATCCTCGACGAGAACGGCGCGCTGCTGGTGGTGCGCGACAGCGACGCCGGCCGGGCGCTGGTGGAAGACCTGCGCGCGCACCGCTGGCTGCCGGCGCTGTACGAGAAGCGCGCGATGTTCGGCCGCGACCTTGAGGTCTGGCTGTTCGGCCACGCGCTGATGGAAAAGCTGGTGGCGCCGCGCAAGGCGATCACCGCGCATACGCGGGTGGTGTTCGCCAACGACGACTACTTCGCCCTGGCGCACGACGCGCGCCTTGCCTGGCTCGATCGCACGGTGGCGGACACCCTGGCGGACGAAGGCCTGCAGGCCACGGCCGTGACGCCGCTGCAGGTGCTGGGCGTGCCGGGATGGTGGCCGGGGCAGGACGAAGACTTTTATCTGGATACGACTGTGTTCCGTCCCAAGCGGACGGCTTGATGGGAGAAATGGATGGCTGAAGCGGTACGCTGGGGGATCATCGGCACGGGCAAGATCGCCCGCGCCTTCGCCAATGCGCTCAAGGAAGTGCCGGGTGCGGTGCTGGCCGGCGTGGCGTCGCGCAGCCAGGACAAGGCCGATGCTTTCGGCGCCGAATTCGGCGCGCGCGCCAGCTACGGTTCGTACGAAGCGCTGGCGCAGGCAGCGGACATCGACTTGGTGTACGTCGGCACGCCGCACCCGCAGCACGCGGACAACGCTTTGATGGCGCTGCGCGCCGGCAAGGGCGTGCTGTGCGAAAAACCGTTCACCATGAACCTGCGCGAAGCCGAGCAGGTGGTGACGCTGGCGCGCTCGAAGCGCCTGTTCCTGATGGAGGCGATGTGGACGCGCTACCTGCCGGCCTACCTCGAGGTCAAGCGCATCCTGGCCTCGGGCGAGATCGGCACGCCGCGCCAGATCGTGGCCGATTTCGGCTTCGCCGCCAATTTCGGTCCCGAACACCGTGTGTTCAATCCGGCGCTGGGCGGCGGCGCGCTGCTCGACCTGGGCATCTACCCGCTGTCGGTCGCGGCCGGCCTGCTCGGCCCCGTGCTCGAAGTGCGCGCCCAGGCGCAGATGGGACCGACCGGTGTCGACGTGCAGACCGGCTTCATGCTCAAGCATGCAGGCGGCGGCATGTCGGTGTGCAGCTGTTCGTTCCTGGCGCGCTCGCCGGCCGAATTGACCGTGTCGGGAGAACTGGGCCAGGTGCGCATGAACACCATGTTCCACCGCGCCACCTCGGTGACGGTGAAACTGGCCGACGGCAGTGAGCGCACGGTCGAGACGCCGTACCTCGGCAACGGCTACGTGCACGAGATCATTGAGGCCCAGCGCTGCTGGCGCGAAGGACAACTGGAAAGCCCGGCCATGCCGCTGGAAGAAACGCTGGCGCTGATGGGCGTGATGGACGAGATCCGGCGCCAGATCGGCTTGACGTACGAGGCAGACCGCCCACGTTAATAATAGGGAGCAGGCCATGAAGCTGGGAACCGTGACACCGATCCTGCGCATCTTCGACGAAGCCAAGGCCAGGGAGTTCTACCTCGGCTTTCTCGGCTTCAGGGCCGACTGGGAACATCGTTTCGAGCCGGGGCTTCCTCTGTATCTGCAGGTATCGCGCGGCGCTTGCGTGCTGCACCTGAGCGAGCACCACGGCGATTGCTGCCCCGGCGCCGCGCTGCGCATCGACGTCGACGACATCGACGGCCTGCACGCCGAGCTGGCTGGCAAGCAGTATGGCTACGCGCGGCCGGGGATCGACGACACGCCGTGGGGATCGCGCGAGCTGAGCGTGAAGGATCCCTTCGGGAACCGGCTGACGTTCACCCAGGCGGACGCGGCACCTGAATAGCCGGTCCTGGACCGCCGCCGCCCGCGAGGTGAGTCATGGCAGGATGTGACTGAAGGATGGCATTGCCGCCAATGACGGACCTTCCTAGAATGACGTCATCCCCACCCGAGGAGGCGACGATGGACACCACCCTGCACATCGGATTCCTGCTGTTCCCGAATGTGACCCAGCTTGACCTCACCGGCCCGGCCCAGGTGCTCAGCCGCGTGCCCGGCGCTAAAACGCACCTGGTCTGGAAGACACTGGATGCGGTGCCGACCGACGTCGGCTTCAGCATCAACCCGACCACCACCTTCTCCGATTGTCCGCAGCTCGACGTGCTGTGCGTGCCCGGCGGCTTCGGCGTCGAAGCGCTGTTCGAGGATGACGAGACGCTCGACTTCCTGCGCCGCCAGGCGGAGCACGCGCGCTACGTGACCTCGGTCTGCAACGGTTCGCTGGTGCTGGGCGTGGCCGGGCTGCTGCGCGGCTATCGCTCCGCCTGCCACTGGATGTGGCTGCCGCTATTGGAACGCTTCGGCGCCGAGCCGGTGGCCGAGCGCATCGTGCGCGACCGCAACCGGATCTCGGGCGGCGGCGTCACCGCCGGCATCGACTTCGGTTTCGCGCTGGCCGCGGAACTGGCGGGCGAGGATGTGGCGCGCACCATCCAGCTGGCGCTGGAATACGATCCGCAGCCTCCGTTCGATGCCGGGTCGCCGCAGGGCGCCGGGCCGCAGATCGTGGCGCGCCTGCGCGAATTGCAGGAGGCGAGGCTGCAGCGGGTGACGGCGACGCTGGACCGGGTGGCGTCCAGGTAGTCTGTTGCAGACTGCCGGCAGTACAAGGGCGACCCGCGCGCTGTTTATTTGCTGTTCACGGCCGCATCGAGGCGCTTGAACAGCGCCTGATGCAGGCTGCGCGTGTGCGCCGTCATGTGGCGCCGCGCGTGCTCGATCTCCTTCAGTTCGCGCTGCGCCAGTGCCTGCCTGCCGTTGGCCAGCGCCCACAGCGCCATTTCCACCCGCGCCTCGATGCCGCCGAAGCGCTCCACCACCGCCTCGTACTGTGCTTCGGCGTCGTCGTGGCGGCCGGCGGCTGCATACGCGCCGGCCAGCGCCAGCCCGACTTCGTCGCTGCGGAAACCTGGCTGCTTCACCTGCAGGGGCGCCAACAGGGCGATGGCCTTTTCCGGCGCGCCGTTGGCGGCATGGGCGCGCGCGGCGCCCAGGATCACGTCCGGGTCGCCGGCGAACGGGCCGTTCAGGCAGGCTTCGTACTGCTGCACCGCCTGCGCCGCATCGCCGCTTTCGAGCAGGGCGCCGGCCAGGCGCATCTGGTTATGGGCGGTCGGGGCCAGGTCGAATTCGCGCCGGGCCGCGCGCACGTCGCGGCCCGGGTCCAGGTTCTTGTGGATGGCGCGCGCCGCGATGCGCCCGCGCCGCTCGAGGCGCGACGCCGGCAGGTACTCGGCCACGAAGTACACCACGCTGCCCAGGATCGGGAACGAGAACAGGATCAGCAGCCAGTACATCTGGCGGCCAGTGCGCAGTGCGTGGATGGCGAAAAGGATGGCGAAGAGGAAGTGAAGTCCGAGTCCGATGAAGGGCATGGCGATCGAGGTGCGTTGTTGTCGGGAAGCGGCCAGCCGGGGCCGCATTGGGCGCAACGATACCGTTAATCGGGGGCGGGATTTCTATTGAATTGTCACTTGCAGGTCTGCTTGTTCAGTCAGGCGCGGCCACGTCCACGATCGTTTGTCCCGCCAGCGCGCGAATGCGCGGTTCGACGTAGTAGCCGCCGGCTTCCACGTAGGTGAGGCAGCAGCGCTGGCACACGCTGCATTGCTGGACCGCGCAGCGGTTGTACGGAAAATGCTGCAGGGCGACCGGGGCGTCGGGCGACCAGTAATTGGTGCCGTGCGGGTGGTATTCGGCAAAGGTCGGATCGGCGTAGGGATCGCCGGCCAGGGTGCCGATTGAACGTAGCTGCGCCTGCGGGAACGCAGCCGGCACGCGGGTCCATTCGCGATACGCGTCGATGCCGCAGTCGCATGCCTGCGTCACCTGCGCCGAGGCGGCGGCCAGCGCGGTCAGTTGGTCGAGATCCAGCTTGGGCTCAGGTGTCATGTCGCGCTTGTCGTTATCAAATCGTCAGACTTTCAGGAATTCTTCGCGCCCGCCCAGCCAGCGCGCCAGGTGCGCATCGACCACCGCCATCCGTTCCGGCGTCTCGCCGTCCAGCAGATACTGCGCGACGTCGCGCGCGCGGTCGACCAGCCACTGGTCGGTCTCCAGGTCGGCGAAACGCAGCATCGCCTGGCCCGACTGGCGCGCGCCGAGGAATTCGCCGGGACCGCGGATCTCCAAATCGCGCCGCGCGATCTCGAAGCCGTCGGTGGTTTCGCGCATCGTCATCAGGCGCTGCTTGGCGACCTGGCCCAGCGGCGACTGGTACAGCAGCAGGCACACCGAAGCGGCCGTGCCGCGGCCGACGCGCCCGCGCAGCTGGTGCAGCTGCGACAAACCGAAACGCTCGGCATGCTCGATCACCATCAGCGACGCATTCGGCACGTCGACGCCGACCTCGATCACGGTGGTGGCCACCAGCACGTGCACCTGGCCCGCGATGAAGGCGTCCATCACTTCCTGTTTCTCGGCCGGCTTCATGCGGCCGTGCACCAGGCCGACCTGCAGGTCGGGCAGCGATTCGGCCAGCGTCTCGTAGGTCTCGGTGGCGGTCTGCAATTGCAGCGCTTCGGATTCCTCGATCAGCGGGCAGACCCAGTACACCTGGCGTCCTTCCAGCGCCGCCGCGTAGACGCGCTCGATCACTTCGTCGCGCCGCATCTGGTCGATGGCGCGCGTGACGATCGGGCTGCGGCCCGGCGGCAGTTCGTCGATCACCGAGACTTCGAGGTCGGCGTAATACGTCATCGCCAGCGTGCGCGGGATCGGCGTGGCCGACATCATCAACTGGTGCGGCACCAGGCCGTCGCTGCCCTTGTTGCGCAGCGTGAGACGCTGGCCGACGCCGAAGCGGTGCTGTTCGTCGACGATCACAAGGCCCAGTTTCGCGAACTGCACCGTGTCCTGGATCAGCGCGTGGGTGCCGATCACCAGGTGCGCTTCGCCCGACTCGATCATTTCGTTCGATGCGGTCTTTTCCTTTTTTTTCAGGCTGCCCGTGAGCCAGGCGACCTTGACGCCGAGCGGCTCCATCCAGGCCGCGATCTTCCTGAAGTGCTGCTCGGCCAGGATCTCGGTCGGCGCCATCAGCGCGGCCTGGTAGCCGCTGTCGATCGCCTGGGCGGCGGCCAGCGCCGACACCACGGTCTTGCCGCTGCCGACGTCGCCCTGCAGCAGGCGCTGCATCGGATACCCTTCGCGCAGGTCGGCGCGGATTTCTTCCACCACGCGCTGCTGGGCGCCGGTGAGCTTGAACGGCAGCCCGGCCAGGAAGGCTTCGGACAATGCGCCCACCGCGCGCAGATGCGGCGCGCCCTTTTCGCGCCGCGCGCGCTGCGCCCGTTTCAACGACAGCTGCTGCGCCAGCAGCTCGTCGAACTTCATGCGCTCCCACGCCGGATGCGACTTTTCGCTCAGCGCGTATTCGTCGACGTCGGCCGGCGGATAGTGCAGCAGCTTCACCGCCGGCTCGAAGTCGATCAGTTCCAGGCGCTTGCGGATCCCGGGCGGCACGGTGTCGCTCCAGTCGATGCGCTTCATGGCGTCGGCGATCGCCTTGCGCAGGATGGTTTGCGACAGGCCTTCGCCGGCCGGGTACACCGGCGTCAGCGAAGAGGGTAGCGGAGCGCCTTCGTTGACAACTTTATAGGTCGGGTGGACCATCTCGGCGCCGAAGAAGCCGTGCTTGAGTTCGCCCCGCGCGCGGATGCGTACGCCTTCCGCCATCTGCTTGGTCTGGCTGCCGTAGAAATTCATGAAGCGCAGCAGCAGGTCGCCGGAGTCGTCCTGGATCGTCACCAATAACTGACGCCGTGGCTTGTAGCTGATCTCGTTCTTGACCACCACGCCTTCGACCTGCCAGGTCTGGCCGCCGCGCATGCAGGCTTCGCGGATGGTGACGATGCGGGTCTCGTCCTCGTAGCGCATCGGCAGGTGCAATACCAGGTCCATGTCGCTGCGCAGTCCGATGCGGGCGAGCTTGCTTTCGAGGGTCTTGGGTGGGTTTGTGGTCTTGGAGGCGGGCATATCGCGGCAAAAAGGCGCTTGCTGACGTAAAATAGAGGGTTCGCCGTATGCGCTGGAGCCTGTATTGTAAAGCTGGCAGCGCTCTTTTGCCCACCAATTGAAAATCATGTACTCGCTTTCCGATTTCGACTTCGAGCTGCCGCCCGAGCGCATTGCGCAACTGCCGCTGCCGAACCGCAGCGCCTCGCGCCTCCTGCAACTCGACGGTGACACCATCACCGACCGCCATTTCGCCGACATCGTCGACCAGCTCCAGCCGGGCGACCTGCTGGTGATGAACAACACGCGCGTGCTCAAGGCGCGCTTCTTCGGCGTCAAGGAGACCGGCGGCCAGGTCGAGGTGCTGGTCGAGCGCGTGCTCGACGACCGCACCGTGCTGGCCCAGGTGCGCGCTTCCAAGTCGCCCAAGCCCGGCAACCGCATCCGTCTGGCCGATGCTTTCGACGTGACCACCGGCGAGCGCGCCGGCGAGTTCTTCACGCTGCATTTCGAGGGCGACGTGTTCGAGCTGATCGAAGCCCACGGCCGCCTGCCGCTACCGCCCTACATCGAGCACACGGCCGACGAATTCGACGAGCAGCGCTACCAGACCGTGTATTCGAAAGAGCCGGGCGCGGTCGCCGCGCCGACCGCCGGCCTGCACTTCGACCAGCCGCTGCTGGACAAGCTGGCGGCCAAGGGCGTCAACTTCGCCTACGTGACGCTGCACGTCGGCGCCGGCACCTTCCAGCCGGTGCGGGTCGAGATTCTCTCTGAGCACAAGATGCACACCGAGTGGTACACCATCGCGCAAGAGACGGTGGACGCGGTGCGCGCGGCGAAAGCGGCGGGACGCGACGTGATCGCGGTCGGCACCACGAGCCTGCGCGCATTGGAATCGGCGTCGCAGTCGGGCGAGCTGGTGGCCGGCAGCGCCGACACGGCCCTCTTCATCACGCCGGGCTACACCTTCAAGACGGTCTCGCGCCTGATCACCAACTTCCACCTGCCCAAGTCGACGCTGCTGATGCTGGTGTCGGCCTTCGCCGGTTATGCACCGATCCGCAAGGCCTACGCCCACGCGATCGCCAACGAATACCGCTTCTTCAGCTATGGCGACGCCATGCTGTTGAGTAATCAGACACGATAGGTCGTGTGCTAAAGTCTTCTCGCACTCTTTCTCCTTACCGGCGATCTGCGAATGGGACGACATCATGGGATATCCAATGTTTTTGAAGCGCGTCATACTGCGGAACTACAAGAGTATTGCTGACTGCGACGTCAAGCTTTTGCCATTGACCTATCTAGTTGGTGCAAATGGCTCAGGGAAAAGTAATTTCTTGGATGCTTTGCATCTCGTCCGTGACGCGTTGAATGGATCACTCGACAATGCGATGAACGAGCGCGGAGGTTTATCCGAGGTGCGACGCAAGTCCAGTGGTCATCCAACGCACTTTGGTATTCGACTGGAATTTCGGCTTCCAGATGGGCAGGATGGTCATTATGCGTTTGCGGTCGGTGCCATGCCTAGTGGTGGTTACCAAGTACAGCAAGAGGAGTGCAGTATTGGTGGGGCTGGAAAAGGCCCTTATTTTCGACTGGAAAAAGGCCAGCTCATTAAGTCTAGTGAGACGACTTTCCCTGCCGTGACACCAGATCGACTGGCCCTCGTTAGTGCTTCGGGTCTTGCAGCATTTCGTCCGGCATTCGATGCTCTGGTTTCGATGGGTTTTTATAATCTGAATCCGAAAATTATTCGCGAACTCCAGAAGCCGCAGGATGGACGTTTATTGAAGCCGGCAGGGGAAAATTTGGCAAGCGTCATCGGTCACCTTTGCCGGACAAATTCAGATGCGGTCAAAATCATCGAGGAGTATCTTCACGCAGTTGTACCGTCGGTACAGGGTGTAAAACGTGAAGTCGTCGGGCCGATGGAAACTTTGAATTTCAGACAAGATATGGCGGGTGCTAAACATCCATGGAGTTTTAGTGCGCAGAACATGTCAGATGGTACGCTTCGCGCGCTAGGCGTACTTACTGCGCTATTTCAAGGCAACGCCGATCATTCTCCCTCGATTATCGGCATTGAAGAACCTGAGACTGCACTTCACCCTGCGGCCTCTGCAGCCCTACGCGAGGCACTGGAGCGCGCATCGGAGCATACGCAAATTATTGTCACCAGTCATAGTCCCGATTTGCTGGATGACGCGAAGATCACTCCAGAAGAGATTCTTGTGGTCGCTTCTGAAGAGGGCGCCACGCGCATTGTCCCTCTTGCAGATGGTTCAAAGGCAGCGATCCGCGATCACTTGTGTTCGGCTGGAGAGCTTCTTCGTATGAATCAGTTGAATGCAGAGCCGACGGTGCCCGGAAAACCTGCACCAAAGCAGGCGGATCTTTTTGGCGAGTTCAGGACATGATCAACGTCGTTTCTATCGTCGAAGGCGATGGCGAGGTCGCAGCACTGCCAGTACTTCTGCGCCGAGTCAATGAGTGGAAAAATCCGGATGTTTTTTGCAATATTCTGCGCCCTATCCGTGTCCGTCGTGACCAGTTTCTCAATCGTGAGGACGTATTCAACAAGCAGCTGCAGATAGCAGCTGCATTGGCTGAAGATGATGGATGGGTGTTAATTGTGCTTGATGCTGATGACGACTGTCCTAAAGAGCTCGCACCACAGATATTGCAGAGGGCTGCTGTCATTGTTCCACACCGGCGTATTTCTGTCGTGCTGGCGAACAGGGAATTTGAAGCTTGGTTTATTGCCTCGGTTGATTCGTTAAACGGAAGGCGCGGATTCACGCTTGGAAAAACTATCGTTCCTGACGCAGAGACAATCAGGGGCGGCAAAGAGTGGATCAGTAAACATATCCCTGATGGTAAATATCATGAGGTTACGGATCAGCCGGCATTTGCTGCATTGATTGATCTGGAAGCAGTACATGAAAAGAGCCGCTCGTTCAGAAAGCTGTGTAAGGAGTGGCTCGCTCAAAACGAATCTATTTTTCTCAAACTAAACGAGAGCTAAGTAAGTAATACATGTTGGAATTTACCCTCCTCAAAAAAGACACCAGCGGCCTGTCGCACGCGCGTCGCGGCCGCCTCAAACTGAACCACGGCACCATCGAAACCCCGATCTTCATGCCGGTCGGGACCTACGGCTCGGTCAAGGCGATGGACCCGGTCGAGCTGAAGGAAGTCGGCTCCCAGATCATCCTGGGCAACACCTTCCACCTGTGGCTGCGTCCGGGCGTGGACGTGATGAACAAGTTCGGCGGCCTGCACCAGTTCATGGGCTGGGACAAGCCGATCCTGACCGACTCGGGCGGCTTCCAGGTGTTCTCGCTGGGCGCGATGCGCAAGATCACCGAGGAAGGCGTCAAGTTCGCCTCGCCGATCGACGGTTCGCGCCAGTTCCTGTCGCCCGAGATCTCGATGCAGATCCAGCGCGCGCTGAACTCGGACATCGTGATGCAGTTCGACGAATGCACGCCGTACGAGATCGATGGCCGCCCGGCCACCGCCGAAGAAGCGGCCAAGTCGATGCGCATGTCGCTGCGCTGGGCCCAGCGCTCGATGAACGAATTCAAAGGCGGCGAGAATCCGAACGCGCTGTTCGGCATCGTCCAGGGCGGCATGTACGAGCACCTGCGCGACGAGTCGCTGGCCGGCCTGGAAGACATCGATTTCCCGGGCCTGGCGATCGGCGGCCTGTCGGTGGGCGAGCCGAAAGAAGACATGAAGCGCATCCTGGCCCACGTCGGCCCGCGCCTGCCCGAGAACAAGCCGCACTACCTGATGGGCGTCGGCACGCCGGAAGACCTGGTCGATGGCGTGGCGAATGGCGTCGACATGTTCGACTGCGTGATGCCGACCCGGAACGCGCGCAACGGCTGGCTGTTCACGCGCTTCGGCGACGTCAAGATCAAGAACGCGCGCTACAAGGAAGACCAGGCGCCGCTGGACGAGAGCTGCGACTGCTACTGCTGCAAGAACTTCTCGCGCGCCTACTTGCACCACCTGCACCGCTCGAACGAGATCCTGGGTGCGCGCCTGAACACGATCCACAACCTGCATTACTACCTGAAGCTGATGCAGGAGATGCGCGATGCGATCGATGCGGATGGCTTTAACGAATTCCGCATCAAGTTCGCCGCGGACCGCTCGCGCGGGGTGTAAGTGCCTGCTGATCGGCCGAGCCGCTAATCTTCACCGTTACAGGTTGATTCGTCATCCCCGCGCAGGCGGGGATCCAGGTTCGTTGCGCTGCCACTACCGTCAATGATGGCGCCGCGCGGGCAAGCTTGGATCCCCGCCTGCGCGGGGATGGCGTTTTGAAGGTAGTGGTGTCAAATGCGGTTGGCACTCGCTAACCGTCAGCCCGGCCCATCGAGCGTCTTTACGCGCCCGGCATGAAATGTTCACCAGCGTCTTGTAATTCCAATCAGCAAGACAAACCTGGGTCCGGATTTGGTTTGCGGCGACTTGCCGATGCTAGAATACACCGCTTCTTTTTTTAACTTCACAATCGGAGTTCTTGTGTTCATTTCCAATGCGTACGCGCAAACTGCCGCTGCAGCCGATCCTGGCCTGATGGGCAGCCTGACTACTTTCCTGCCGCTGATCCTGATGTTCGTGGTCATGTACTTCCTCATGATCCGCCCGCAGCAGAAGCGCCAGCGCGAGCTGAAAGCGATGATGGACGCACTGACCAAGGGCGACGAAGTCGTCACCGCCGGCGGCATCGTCGGCCGTGTCAACCGTGTGACCGACAGCTACGTGACCCTGGAAATCGCAGCTGGCACCGAAATCACGGTCCAGAAGAACGCCGTGACCACCCTGCTGCCGAAAGGCACGCTGAAAGCCCTGTAAGCCAGCCGTGCGGCGCGCATGCGCCGCATCGCGTAACCCGAACGCCGGAACACTATGAATCGCTATCCCGTCTGGAAATACTTACTGATCGTCTTCGCGCTCCTGATCGGCGCGTTGTACACGGCGCCTAACTACTTCGGCGAAACGCCGGCGTTGCAGGTGACCTCGG
Source organism: Massilia sp. YIM B02443 (assembly GCF_030411955.1). Taxonomy (GTDB): domain Bacteria; phylum Pseudomonadota; class Gammaproteobacteria; order Burkholderiales; family Burkholderiaceae_D; genus Telluria. The sequence goes on along the minus strand of NZ_JASNRA010000007.1, from coordinate 195,392 downwards.
GTCGGTCGACCATCAACGTCACCGGTGCCACCACCACCATGGTCGAGGATGCGCTCAAGCGTGCCGGCGTTCCGTCCACCGGCGTCAGCCTGCAAGGCAGCGGCCACAGCACGTCCGTGAGCGCCCGCTTCGCCGGTACCGAAGAGCAGTTCAAGGCCAAGACCGCCCTCGAGCGCGAACTGAACCGCGACCCGAGCAACCCCGACTACATCGTCACCGTCAACCTGGTGACCAATACCCCGGACTGGATGCAGAAGATCGGCGCCGACCCGATGAGCCTGGGCCTGGACTTGCGCGGCGGCGTGCACTTCCTGCTGCAGGTCGACACCAAGGCCGTGTTCGAGAACAAGATCAAGGCGCTGCAAGCGGCCGTGCGCAGCAACCTGCGCGAGAAGGACGTGCGCCACGCCGGCATCGAACGCGTGGGCGACACCCTCGAAGTGCGCTTCCGCGACGCCGCCACCCGCACTGCCGCGCGCAACGTGCTGGCGGCCCAGTCGCAAGAGCTGGCCTTTGCCGACGCCGCCGACGGCGCCGACCAGAAACTGGTCATCACCCTCAAGCCGGAAGCGCTCAAGCGCACCGTCGAAGACGGCGTGAAGCAGAACATCGTCACCCTGTCCAAGCGTATCAACGAGCTGGGCACTACCGAACCGATCATCCAGCAGCAGGGCGCCGACCGCATCGTGGTGCAGCTGCCGGGCGTGCAGGACGTGGCGCGCGCCAAGGACATCATCGGTCGCACCGCGACGCTCGAACTGCGCATGGTCGACAACAGCGTAACCCCGGGCACCGAACTGTCGGCCGCCATTCCGCTGAACTCGGAACTGTTCACCGAAGGCCGCGGCGCTCCGATCGTGGTCTCGAAAGACATCGTCCTGACCGGCGAATACATCTCGAGCGCGGTCGCCAGCTTCGACTCGAACCAGCAGCCTGCCGTCTCGCTCGACCTGAACGGCGATGGCGGCCGCCGCATGCGCCTGACCACGCGCGACAACATCGGCAAGCGCATGGCCATCCTGCTGAAAGAGAAGGGCAAGTACAGCGTGCTGTCGGCGCCGGTGATCCAGAGCGAATTCGGTTCGAACTTCCAGATCACCAATATGGGCACCTCGCAGGACGCCAACGAACTGGCGCTGCTGCTGCGCTCGGGCGCGCTGTCGGCGCCGATGGAGTTCGTCGAAGAACGCGTGATCGGCCCGCAGCTGGGCGCCGAGAACATCTCGCGCGGCATCCACTCGACCGTGTGGGGCTTCGTGGCGATCGCCATCTTCATGATCATCTACTACCACCTGTTCGGCGTGTTCTCGGCGCTGGCGCTGGCGGCCAACGTGCTGTTCCTGCTGGCCCTGCTGTCGATGCTGCAGATCACCCTGACCCTGCCAGGTATCGCGGCAATCGCGCTGGCCCTCGGTATCGCGATCGACTCCAACGTGCTGGTCAACGAGCGCATCCGCGAAGAACTGCGCGCCGGCGCGGCGCCGCAGGCGGCCATCTCCGCCGGTTTCAAACACGCGTGGGACACCATCGTCGACTCCAACGTGACCACCCTGATCGTCGGCCTGGCGCTGCTGATCTTCGGTTCCGGTCCGGTGCGCGGCTTCGCCGTGGTGCACTGCCTGGGCATCCTGACCTCGATGTTCTCGGCGGTGTTCGTGGCCCGTGGCTTCGCCAACCTGTGGTACGGCCGCAAGAAGAAGCTGACCAAGATTTCGATCGGCACCGTGTGGCAACCGGGCATGTCGCCTACCAAGAAACCAGCATCGGGACAGTAAGATGGAATTTTTCAAGATCAAACGGGACATCCCGTTCATGCGCCACGCGTTGATCCTCAACGCGATCTCGGTGCTGACCTTCGTCGCCGCGGTGTTCTTCCTGTTCCACAAGGGATTGAACTTCTCGGTGGAATTTACCGGCGGCACCGTGATGGAGCTGCACTACCCGCATCCGGCAGACCAGGAAAAGATCCGCACCACGCTGCGCGGCATGGGCTATTCGCACCCTGAGGTGGCCAGCTTCGGCACCGCCCAGGACATCATGCTGCGCCTGCCGATCGTGCAGGGCACCCCGGCGGCGAGCGCCTCGGGCGCCGTGTTCAACGCGATCTGCGCCTCGGAAAGCGGCACGCCGAAGGTCACCCAGGTGACCACCGCCAAGGGCGAAATCGTCAACCGCAGCAGCTGCGTCGCCGCCGGCGACAAGGAACTGCTGAGCCTGCAACGGGTCGAATTCGTCGGCCCGTCGGTCGGCGACGAGCTGCAGCAGAACGGCCTGAACGCCCTGATCATGGTGGTGGTCGGCGTCGTGATCTACCTGGCGATCCGCTTCGAGTGGAAATTCGCGGTGGCGGCGATCGTCGCCAACCTGCACGACGTGGTCATCATCCTGGGCTTCTTCGCCTTCTTCCAGTGGGAATTCTCGCTGACGGTGCTGGCGGCGATCCTGGCGGTGCTGGGCTACTCGGTCAACGAATCGGTGGTGATCTTCGACCGTATCCGCGAAATGTTCCGCAAGCAGCGCAAGATGACGGTGCCGCAGGTGATCGACCATGCGATCACCAGCACCATCTCGCGTACCATCATCACCCACGGTTCGACCCAGATGATGGTGCTGTCGATGCTGTTCTTCGGCGGCTATGCGCTGCACTACTTCGCGATCGCGCTGACCATCGGCATCTGCTTCGGCATCTATTCGTCGGTGTTCGTGGCGGCGGCGATGGCGATGTGGCTGGGCGTCAAGCGCGAAGACCTGATCAAGCCGGTCAAGGAGAAGGACGAGACCGACGGCGCCGTGGTGTAAGCGACGCAGGGTTTCCCCCCTCTGAACATGCCGCCCCGGTCCTGCCGCGGCGGCATTTTTGTTGGCGAAAAGAGAACCTGTCAGCGGCAATGGCGATTTGAGCAACTTGTGTGTGGCAACGTACAGAGAGCAACTATGGCGGCCCCTATAGTGGAACCGTCTCTTTCAGGACATCCCTAGTTTTGGACTTCACCCGTTCCCCCCAAGGGAGCGGGTTTTTTTTCGCCTATCGAGCCAGATCAAGCAACGCGCAAGAAACCTTCGACACTGTGAACTGGCGCACGGAGCGCCTGTCACGCCGGGCATAAGATGGATGCGTCTCTTTCAGGACATCCCTAGTTTTGGACTTCACCCGCTCCCGCAACGGAGCGGGTTTTTTTTGCCCGCTGCGCCGTGAGGCCTACATGCGCCAGGGGTGATTGCGGTCGCCGTCGATGGCCCCGTCCAGGTAGAAGGTGGCGCTGATCAATGCCAGGTGGGTAAACGCCTGCGGGAAGTTCCCGAGCAGCTCGGCCTTGCTGGTGAACTCTTCCGCATACAGCCCCACGTGATTGCCGTAGGACAGCAGCTTTTCCATGTGGCTGCGCGCCTGCTCGATGCGCCCGGCGCGCGCCAGGCACTCGACGTACCAGAACGAGCAGGCCGCGAACGCGCCTTCGCGCCCCTCCAGCCCGTCGTCGCGATCGTAGCGCATCACCAGCGCGTCATCGCTGAGCTCGGCGCCGATGGCGTCCAGCGTCTTGATCCAGGCCGGATCGGTGGAGCCGACGAAGCGCACCAGCGGCATCATCAGCATCGCGCCGTCCAGCTCGGTCGAACCCTTGCTGCGCACGAAGTGGCCGCAGTCCTCGTTCCAGAAGTTGTCCCAGATGTCGGTGGAGATCGCGTTGCGGACCGCGATCCAGCGCTCGAACGGCGCCGCCAGCGAACGCTTGCCGGCCAGCCGGATCGCGCGATCGACCGCCACCCAGCACATCAGGCGCGAATGCAGGTGTTCCTTCGGTTCTTCGCGGCCCTCCCAGATGCCGGCGTCGGGCCGCTGCCAGTTCTCGCACACGAAGTCGACCACGCGGCACACGCCCACCCAGTCGGCGTGCGAGATCGCTTCGCCATACTTATTGCTCAGGTAAATCGAATCGAGCAGGGCGCCGAAGATGTCCAGCTGCAGCTGGGTCGAGGCGGCGTTGCCGATCCGCACCGGCCTGGAGTCGGCATAGCCGGCCATGTGCCCGAGGTCGGTCTCTTCCATGGCCGGGCTGCCGTCGAGCGCGTACATGATGCGCAGGTGGCCGTCTTCCTCGGCGCCGCAGCTGGCCAGGTCGGACGCCCAGCGGGTAAACGCCTTGGCCTCGTCGGTATAGCCGAGCCGGATCAGGGCGTACACCGTGAACGAGGCGTCGCGGATCCAGGTGGCGCGGTAGTCCCAGTTGCGCGAGCCGCCGGGCACTTCGGGCAGGCCGAAGGTGGCCGCGGCCACGATCGAGCCGTGCCGGCACGAGGTCATCATCTTGAGCACCAGCGCCGAGCGCGTCACCGCGCCGCGCCAGCGCCCGGTGTAGGTCGAGCGCGCGGCCCAGGATTGCCAGCGCCTGATCACGTCGGCGACCAGCGCGTCGCGTCCCTGCTGGTCGGGCTGGTCGTCGCCATCTTCGTCGAGCACGATGTCCAGTACCTGGCCCGCCTGCAGCGCGAAACTGGCGCGGGCGCCGCCTTTGGTGGCGCTGAAATCGACCGGCCCGCTCAGGCGCAGGCGCGGCGCGTCCGGGGCCGAGAACACGACGTATCCGTCACCGACTTCGACCTGCGGCAACTGGCGCGCATAGTCGAAGCGCGGCTGGCAATCCAGCGTGAGGCGCACGCTGCCGCGCGTGACGCGCACCCGGCGCAGCAGGCGCGGCCGGCCATGGCCGAGTTCCTCGGGGCCGCTCATCAGGTCGGTGATTTCGGCGCCGGCTGCGTCGCCCAGCCAGTGCGTCTGCAGGACGTTCGTATCCGGCACATAGCTCTGGATCACGCGTGCATTCTCGATCTCGGGCGCCAGCGTGAAGTGGCCGCCATGCTCGGGGTCGAGCAGGGCGGCGAACACGCTCGGGCTGTCGAAATCGGGCCAGCACAGGAAGTCGATCGCGCCGTCCACCGCCACCAGCGCCATGGTGGCCAGGTTGCCGATGACACCATGTTCAGCGATGGTGCGCGGTGGTGGCGGCGGCGTCGGAGCCGGGGTGGATGCCGGCGCACCGTTGGAACGTTCAGCCATTGTTTTCGAATCCCGGATACAGCGACATGCCGCCGTCGATCAGCACCGAGGCGCCGGTCATGTAGTCGGCCGCGTCCGAGGCCATGAACAGCGCCAGCGCGGCGACGTCCTCGGGATCGCCGATGCGGCCGTACGGAATCAGCTCGAGCAGTTTCTTGCCGGCCTCGCCCTCGGTGGCGTCCTCGTTGATCGGGGTGCGGATGGCGCCCGGCGCGATGCCGTTGACGCGGATGCGGTCGGCCGCCACTTCCTGCGCCAGGGTGCGCATCAGCATCGCGATGCCGCCCTTGGAGGCGGCGTAGTTGGCGTGGCCGGCCCAGGGGATGATTTCGTGGACCGAGCTCATGCACAGGATGACGCCGTTGGCGCGCATCTGGCCGCGGTTGCCCTGCTGGCGGAAGCGCCGAACCGCTTCGCGCGCGCACAGGAACTGGCCGGTCAGGTTGACGTCGATCACCTTCTGCCAGTCGGCCAGCGACATCTCGGCAATCGGCGCATCCTTCTGCACGCCGGCGTTGGCGACCAGGATGTCGATGCCGCCGAAGGCGTCGGCCGTCTCTGCGAACAGGCGCCGGACGTCGTCTTCATCCGCCGTATTGCCCTGTATGGCGCGCGCCTGGCCACCGGCGGCGGCGATCGCCGCCACGACCTCGTCGGCTTTTTCCTGGTTGCTGTTGTAGTTGACCACCACGCGCGCACCGGCGCGGGCATAGGCGATGCTGACGGCGCGTCCGATGCCGGAGTCGCCTCCGGTCACCAGCGCGACCCGGTCGTTGAGGTTCAGCTGCATGTTGTTTCCTTCCATGACTGTGGCGCCGCAAGCACGCGCAGGCGTGCGATCGCGGCCTCGATGGAAGGACGTTAACATGAAAGCCGGATGGGAACGGCACAGTAGGCGGGCGCGCCGGCGGCCGCCGCTACTGATGAAAAAGAGAAGTGGAAGAATGGAATTCTATGTGAAGCAACGCACCGAATGCGGCGTGCGCGGCACGTAAGATGGACCTGTCTCTTTCAGGACATCCCTAGTTTTGGACTTTGCCCGCTCCTTGAGCGGGCATTTTTTTGGCGCTGTCACCGTTGTGTGTTGAATTGATTGAACTGCTGAGGGGCCAAGTGGTCTGACGAGTATCGAGACCCGATGGAGCGATGATGAAAGCGGCAGCCTTCAAACGATGGTCGGCGCAATTGTCGCAACTGAGCAGGCAGCTGCGGGCGCATTTGCTGGCTCTGATCCAGCCGGCGGTCGGCCTCGACCGCGTCTGCACAATGAGCAACGCCACTCGCGCAGCCTGCTGCGTCTGCGGTTACTGCGGCGCCGCCAAATGCTACCGGCATGGCGTGCATCGTGGCCTGCAGCGCTATCGCTGCCGCGCTTGCGGCAAGACCTTCACGGCGTTGACCGGCACGCCGCTGGCCAGGCTGCGGCATCGTTCCAAGTGGCTCGACTACCTCGGCAAGATGCTCGACTCGGCGTCGGTCCGCGCCGGCGCCAAGGCGGTCGGCGTGCACCGCAACACCAGCTTTCGCTGGCGCCACCGCTTCCTTCATCTTGGCAAGCACGATCGACCCGACGGCTTGCGCGGCATTGCCGAAGCCGATGAGATGTTCCTGCTCGAGTCACAAAAGGGCGCGCGCCAGCTGACGCGTCCGGCACGCAAGCGCGGCGGAGTCGCCGGTCGCCGCGGCATCAGCAAGGAGCACGACTGCGTGCTGGTGGCGCGCGACCGCGAGGGGCGANGCCGAAGCCGATGAGATGTTCCTGCTCGAGTCACAAAAGGGCGCGCGCCAGCTGACGCGTCCGGCACGCAAGCGCGGCGGAGTCGCCGGTCGCCGCGGCATCAGCAAGGAGCACGACTGCGTGCTGGTGGCGCGCGACCGCGAGGGGCGAACCTTCGATTTCGTGCCCGGGCGCGGCGCCGTCACGGCGGCGCAACTGCACCAGCACCTGCTGCCGGTGCTCGATGCCAGCGTGCTGCTGGTGACCGATAGCCATGGCGCCTACCGCGCGTTTGCCCGCGAAGCCGGCATTTCTCATGAGGCCGTTAACCTGCGCCAGGGCGAGCGGGTACGCGGCGCCGTCCACGTGCAGAACGTGAACGGTTATCACAGGCGGTTCCGGCAATGGCTGGCGCGCTTCAATGGCGTGGCCTCGCGCTACCTGCCGAATTATCTCGGCTGGCGCTGGGCCCTGGACGGCGACCGTATTGGTTCGGCGGATGACTTGCTGCGAGCGGCGATCGGTGTTTTCAACACCAAGCAGTGACAGCGCCATTTTTTTTGTAGCGTGCGCAGGCCCGCGCTTACATCAGCGCCGAGCTCAGGCTCTTCACTTCCTCGCCCGACTCTTCCAGCACCTGGGTCAGGGTGCCTGCGCCGATCACGAAGTCGATCGTGGCGGCGGCATTCTGCGTGGTGGCGCCCGGCGGCGTGAACAGCGGCGACGGGAACGGCGCCAGGTCGTTGGCCAGCAGCAGCGTGTCGCCCAGGGTTTCCGGCGGCAAGGCGCGGATGCCTTTCCACATGGCTTCGATCGCATCCATCACCGGACCGGGCACGCCCAGCTTGTGCAGCACGCCGCGGCCGATCGCCGCTTCGCCATGGTCGAGCCAGGCGTCCAGGTTGTCGTCCAGCAGGCCCGGCATCGATTCGGCGCGCGACAGCAGGTAGAAGCCGCCCACTTCGTGCACGATGCCGGCGAACAGCGCGGTCTCGGGATCGACAAACGACACGCGGCGCGCGATCACCTGCGCCAGCGCCGCCACGTGGGCCGAGTGCGCCCACAGCGCGTCGGCCTTCTGGCGCAGGCCGGGATCGCGGATCTCGCTGGCCAGCTGGCGCACCGCCACCGCCGCCGCCAGCGCGCCCAGGGTGCGGAAACCGACACGCTGCACCGCGGCGCGCACGTTGGTGACGTCGTTGCCGGTGCGGTTGTAGGCCACCGAGTTGGCGATCGCCACCGTGCGCGCGGCCAGCAGCGGCTCGGCCTGGACCAGGCGCGCGGCGGCGTCGATGTGGCAATCGGGTTGGCCCAGGGCACGCTGCAGCGTGAGCGTGGCGTGCACGCTGGTCGGGAAGGCAAGCTCGCCGCGGCCGGCTTCGGCAGCGACGGTGTCGAGAGCGGAGAGTTGGTCCATGGAAAAATTATACCTTCAACACAACAGTCAACCGCCAAAAAAATTGCTATACAGCATTAATCAGCTGCGGTTGTGGCTGAACGGCGACTTTACAGGGCGCCGCCGAACGGTGCATTACGGCTCGCCGAAGATGGCGTCGCAGCCTTCCTTTTGCTCTTCCAGCTCTTCCAGTTCGTCGACCAGGCCCAGGTCGGCCAGTTCTTCGACCGCGTTCATGAAGCTGTTGAGCTTGGTGGCGCCGATCAGGCGGTAGATCTCGCCGTCTTCGTTGCGCACGCCGATCAGCATCGGCTCTTCCTTGACTTCCGCCAGCGGAGCGACGTCGAGCAGGATGTTGCCGGTGATGTGCTTGTCGAAATGGGCCGGCTTCAGGCCGTCGATCAGGGATGTTTTCAAGATGGTTCCTTCAGGTGGATGGTAATGGAGTTCCGGCGCTGTCCTGGCCGTCCGGCTGTCCGGCGCGGTCGTGGCTGGCGATGCGGCCGCGTAGCAGGGCCAGCGCCGCTTCCAGGGTGTCGAAATCGGCGTCGCTGTAGGCGGTGAATATTTTCTTTCCCTGCGCAATCACTTTTGGAAACACGTCGCGGAACACCTGGTCGCCCTCGGGCGTCAGGCGTACGAAGAACGAGCGCTTGTCGTCCAGGCTGCGTTCGCGCAGCACCAGGCCTTTCTGTTCCAGACGCTCGATGACGCCGGTCAGGGTGCCCTTGGTGATCAGGGTGCGTTCGCCCAGTTCCTTATAGCTCATGCCGCTGGTATTGCCCAGCGTGGCGATGATATCGAATTGTGCATGGGTCAGGCCGTTATGGCGCACGGCATTGCCGGAGACGCGCTCGAAGCCCTGCATGCACTCGGCCAGCAGCCGCACGCTTTTTAGATATCGTTCTCCCATGGGCGTGGATTATAGCTGTCCGTTGCATCGTGCGTTGCTAGCCTCGCAAGAAGCGTAGCCGGCCGTTGGCGGCATGCCGGACTGCCCGGGGTTGTTCTCCGGTATGATGGCGGACCACCTCGATTCCGTGGGCCGCCGCCCCGCTTTGCCGCCATGATGCCGACCGCCGCCGATGCACGCTGACCTCGCCACTCTGGCACAGGAACGGCCGCTGCGCATGGTGCTGGTCAACGCCGGCGAGCCGGACACCCTGACCTGGTCCGGCCTGTACCAGCCGCTGCGGCTGGCGGCCAAGGTGCTGGGGCCGGAACGGCTGCACGTCGACGTGCGCAGCCCCGACAAATTCACCGGCGACCCCGGACGCCACTGGCACCTGGTGCTGCTGGCGGCCGACGAATCCGAAGCCGGCCTGCGCCCCGCCAACAGCCGCGCCCTGATCGAGCGCTGCCGCGCCGCGCCGTTCTGGGGCGGCATCGGCGCCGGCGTGCTGTGGCTGGCCGACGCCGGCGTGCTGCAGGGCGTGCGCGCCGCGCTGCCATGGGCGCTGTATCCGGACGTGAATGCCCAGGCCGAGCAGGCGCTGCTCAGTCCGCATCTATACGAGATCGACGCCAACCGCCTGACCTGCTGCGGCGGCGCCGCCAGCGTCGACTTCGCGCTGACCCTGGTCGACCTGCTGTTCGGCGCCACCGCCCAGGCGCAGGTGAAGGAAATCCTGTGCGTGGATCGGGTGCGCGGCCCGGACGAACGGCAGCGGGTGGCGCTGCAGGCGCGCTTCGGCGTGCTCCAGCCCAAGCTGACCGAGGCGGTGGCGCTGATGGAAGCGAATATCGAAGAGCCGCTCTCGACCGACGACATCGCGCAGCTGGCCGGCATCTCGCGGCGCCAGCTGGAGCGGCTGTTCAAGCAATACCTGGGCAGCCTGCCGTCGCGCTACTACCTCGAGCTGCGCCTGCGTCGGGCAAGGCAATTGCTGCTCGATACCAATCACTCGATCGTGCAGGTGGGGCTGATGTGCGGGTTTTCGTCGGGTTCGCATTTTTCGACGGCATTCGGGGCGCTGTTCGGGAATACGCCGCGCGAGGAGCGGCAGCGCAAACTGGCGCAATAAGGCCGGCGCTGCGTGATTTTTAGTAAACGAACATAAACAGATTCACGATCCGGCGCGTTATCGCGCTGATGGCCTTTCTTTGTATAAATTACCTCTAGTTAACATTGGGGGAAGGCCATGAGTACATTGCTCACCCGTCTTTGCCGTCGTGCCATCCAGGCTGCCGCCATGGCGGCATTTGCCGGCCTCGGCGCCGCCCATGCGCAACCGGGCGCCGCAGCCGCGTCCGCGCAGGCGGCGGTTGATCTCGCCAATCCCCTGGTCGGCACCGCCACCCTCGACCAGCCGGCATTGATCGGCAACTCGCCCCCGGCGGGAGAGATCCTGTATTCCGGCCAGACCTCGCCCGGCGCACGGCTGCCGCACAGCCAGACCATCGCGGCGCCGGTCAATTTCAACGTCGACCTCAGCTATCCGATGGGTGTCGACATCTCGTATGCGCACGCCAACCCGACCATGATCGGTTTCACCGGCGGCGGCTCGGCCTATCCGGCCGAATCCGCACCGATCGTCATGCCGGTGGTGGGTGACTGGACCGTGCCGCCGAACTACACGCAGTCCGCCTACGACAAGGCCACCGAGAAAGCGTCGCCGGGCTATTACGCGGTCGACCTGGCCACCTTCCGCACCAAAGTCGAGCTGACGGTGACCCAGTCGACCAGCCTGATGCGCTTCACTTTTCCCGAGAGCCGGCGCGCCAACGTCGTGCTCGACCTGCGCCGTATCGGCGGCAACGTGGAAGTGATCGGTGACCGCACAATCGTCGGTGTCGCCGCAAGCAAGAGCAAGAGCGTCGCCGCGGAGGGCCCCTGGTTCGTGGCTGAATTCTCGCGTCCGTTCGCCGGATTCGGTACCTTCCACGCGGTGCACAGCAGCCAGCCGGGATCACGCAGCGGCACCAACGTCCAGGCTGGCCGGCGCACGGTATCGGGCAGCAACGCCGGCGCCTACGTCACGTTTGCAACGCAGAAGGGCGAACAGGTCCTGATGCGCATGGCCCACGGCCACAGCGCTGCCGAAGCCGAGGCACGCCTGCGCGCCGAGGCGCCGGACTGGGATTTCGAACGCGTGCATGCGCAAGCGCGCGCCGCCTGGGCGCAGCTGTTCGAGCGGGTCGAGGTCAGCGGCGGCACGCCGAAGCAGCGCATGCTGTTCTATTCGACGCTGTACCACGCCTTCTCCAGCCCGTGGCTGCTGGCGCGCAAGGGCCAGCCCTTCACCGGCGCCGATGGACAGGCGGCGCCGGCCGCCTACGACCGCTATGGCCCGGTGCCGTTCTGGGATACCGGCCGCAACCAGATCGCGCTGCTGATGCTGCTCGAACCGGAAGTGGTGCAGGACATCATGCGCTCCGAACTCGACCGGGCGCGCGAACACGGCTACATGCACACCTCGTTCCACGGCGACCACGCGGTGCTGCTGTACAACGGCGCCATGCGGCGCGGCATCCCGTTCGACTATGCCGCCGCCTACGACTACCTGCGCAAGAACGCCACCGATCCGAACGGCCCGCGCGGCTACCTGGCCGAGTACCTGCAACAAGGCTGGATCGCCGACATCGTCCCACCGGGCAATCCGAGCCCGCCCTACGCCGGCGGCAAGGCCGGCGTGGCCAAGACACTGGAATACGCCTGGGACGACTACGTGCTGGCCGACATGGCGCGCCGGCTCGGCAAGCTAGAGGATGCGCGTATGTTCCAGCGCCGCGCCGCCAACTACCGCAACGTGTTCGATGCCTCGCTCGGCTTCATGCGTGGCCGCACCGCAGACGGCAAGTGGATATCTCCGTTCGACCCGGGGGAACCCTATTACAACTTCATGATGAAGGAAGCTTCGGGCTGGTCGACGTTGTGGCTGGTGCCGCACGACGTGCAGGGCTTGCTCGGCCTGCTGGGTGGGCGCAACGCGTTCAACGCCAAGCTCGACGCCTTCTTCGCCACGCCATACACGCCCAAGGGCATCTGCCGCGACTGCACCGGCCTGATCGGCCAATACGTGCAGGGCAACCAGCCCGACCAGCAGGCGCCTTACCTGTACGCCTGGAGCGGCCAGCCGTGGAAGACCCAGGCGCTGGTGCGCCGCATCCTTGAGCAGATGTACGGCAGCGACGCCAGCGGCTACGCCTATCCCGGCATGGACGACCAGGGCTCGACCTCGTCCTGGTACGTGCTGAGCGCGATGGGCTTCTATCCGGTCGATCCGTCGTCGGCCGACTACATCCTGGGCAGCCCGCTGTTCGACCGCGTGCGGCTGCGCCTGGGCAACGGAAAACTGTTCGAGATCGTCGCGCGCAACAATTCGGCCCAGAATATGTACATCCAGTCGGCAACGTTCAACGGCAAGCCATGGAATAAGCCGTGGTTCAGCCAGGCCGACATCGCGGCTGGCGGCACTTTCGAGTTCACCATGGGCTCGCGGCCGAACCAGGCCTGGGGCGCCGATCCGCGCCAGGCGCCGCCCTCGATGTCGGGGCAGGGGAGGTAACGGCCTGACGGGCGCGGACCAGTGTATTTACGCGCTTCGCGTCCGTCCAAAAATGAAAAACCCCGTCGCACTTCTAAAAGAACTTGTCAGTCAGCGTTTCTATAATGGCCAATCGTGCCGGGTCCATGTCCGCACGCCTTTACACTGTCGCTCACACTGTTTTTGATGAGGAAGAAGCCATGAACGCAAAGCTTGATTCGGGTGTCACCACGCGGCCTGTCACTCGCCAGACCTTCGACGAGGTCCTGGTGCCGACCTACGCCCCGGCCGAGATGATCCCCGTCCGAGCATCCGGCCTCGACGTGTGGGACCAGCAGGGCAAGCATTACCTCGATTTCACTTCCGGCATCGCGGTCTCGAGCCTGGGCCACGCCAACCCGAAGCTGGTCGCGGCGCTCACCGAGCAGGCCAACACCGTCTGGCACCTGGGTAACGGCTACACCAACGAGCCGGTGCTGCGCCTGGCGTCGGCCCTGATCGACGCCACCTTCGCCGAACGCGCCTTCTTCTGCAATTCGGGCGCCGAAGCCAACGAGGCGGCGCTGAAGCTGGCGCGCAAGTATGCGCACACCAAGTTCGGCCCGCACAAGTCGCGCATCGTCTCGTGCCTGTCGTCGTTCCACGGCCGCACCCTGTTCACGGTGTCGGTCGGCGGCCAGCCGAAGTACACCGAAGGCTTCGAGCCGCTGCCGCCGGGCCTGAACCACATCCCGTACAACGACATCGAGGCCGCGCGCGCCGCGATTACCGATGATGTCGCCGCCGTGATCGTCGAACCGATCCAGGGCGAGGGCGGCGTCATCCCGGGCAACCCTGACTACCTGAAGGCGCTGCGCGAGATCTGCGACCAGACCGGCGCGCTGCTGGTGTTCGACGAAGTGCAGTCGGGCGTGGGCCGCACCGGCACCCTGTACGCCTACGAGCAGATGGGCGTGCAGCCGGACATCCTGACCTCGGCCAAGGCGCTGGGTAACGGCTACCCGATCGGCGCCATGCTCACCACGACCGAGATCGCCCAGCACTTCAACGTCGGCGCCCACGGCACCACCTACGGCGGCAACCCGCTGGCCGCCACCATCGGCCTGACCGTGGTCGAGACCATCAACCAGCCGGCCTTCCTCGAGCGCGTGCGCGAAGCCAGTGGCAAGATCTTCGCCAACCTGAACAAGCTCGCGGCCGACTACCCGCAAGTGTTCGGCCAGGCGCGCGGCATGGGCCTGTTGATCGGCCTGCCGATGGCGGACGGCTTCAAGGGCCGCGCCAAGGACTTCACCAAGGCCTGCGAAAAGCTCGGCCTGATGCTGCTGATCGCGGGCCCCGACGTGGTGCGCCTGGCGCCGGCGCTGGTCGTCTCGGACGAACAGATCGTCGAAGCCGACCGCCTGATGCGCGCCGCCGTGGCGCAATTCGCCAACGCCTGATCCAACCCGGTTGCGCGTCCGGCCCGCCCACCCGGGCGCCGAGCGCGCGACTGCATCCAGGGGGTTTCCATGTATGTAGTCCGTCCGGTGGAGCGCGCGGATATCGGCGCGCTCGAGGCCATGGCTGCGGTATCGATGCCGGGCGTGCACACGCTGCCGCGCACGCGCGAAGGCGTGCACGCGGCGGTCGAGCGCTCGATCGCCTCGTTCGCGGCGCAAGTCGACATTCCGAGCGAAGAATCGTATCTGTTCGTGCTGGAAGACCTGCGCGCGCGCGAAGTGGTCGGCACCGCCATCATCCACGCGTCGGCCGGCTCCAACGGCACCTATTTCGCTTTCCGCAACGACGTCATCCAGCAGGTCTCGCGCGACCTGAACATCAGCCACAGCGTGCACGCGCTGACGCTGTGCTCCGAACTCACCGCGTATTCCCAGCTGTCGGGCTTTTTCCTGACCCACCGTGAACGCGCCGGCGTCGAGGCCGCGCTGCTGTCGCGCGCGCGCTTGCTGTACGCGATGCTGGCGCCGCACCGCTTCGGCGACCGCTTCTTCGTGCCGCTGGCCGGACGCCTCGACCAGGACGGCCAGTCGCCGTTCTGGAATGCGCTGGGCCGCAAGTTCTTCAAGATGGACTTCCTCGAGGCCGAGCGCCTGATCGAGGGCGCGCGCAACCGCACCCTGATCGTCGAGCTGATGCCGCACTATCCGGTCTACGTGCCGCTGCTGCCGGGCGACGCCCAGGCCGCGCTGGGCCAGATCCACCCGAGCGGCCAGCTGGCCTTCGACCTGCTCACGCAAGAAGGCTTCGAGGCCGACGAATACATCGACATCTTCGACGGCGGCCCGATCCTGCAGGCGCACAGGAACGCGCTGCGCTCGTTTTGCGCTTCGCAGCGGCTGAAGGTGGCCAATGCCGGCGCACCGCTTGAGGATGCACAGGAACTGGTCGACTATGCCGTCGCCGGCGTCGACGGCACCTTCCGCGCCATCACCGTGCGCTGCGCGCCGCTCGAATGCGCGCAGCAGATCCACCTGCCGCGCGAAGCGCAGCAGGCGCTGGGCGTGGCGCCGGGCGACGAGGTGGTGTGCCTGCGCATCGGTTCCAACGAGGGAGATGCAGCATGCTTGTAATCCGCGCCGCCAAATTGTCCGACCTGGACGCCCTGATCGAGATGGCGCGCCAGGCCGGCAGCGGCATGACCACGCTCAAGCCCGATCCCGAGATGCTGGGCCAGCGCCTGGCCACGTCCGAGGCCTCGTTCGCCGAGACCATCGCGCCCGAAGCGCGCGACTACATGTTCGTGCTCGAGCATACGGAAGACCGCAGCATCGCCGGCGTGTGCGCGATCAAGAGCGCGGTCGGCCTGACCGAGCCGTTCTACAACTACCGCATCGGCACCCTGGTGCACTGCAGCCGCGAGCTGGACGTGTTCACCCGGATGGAGACGCTGTACCTGTCGAACGACCTGACCGGCTCCACCGAACTGTGCTCGCTGTTCCTGCTGCCGCAATACCGCGCCGGCTTCAACGGCAAGTGGCTGTCCAAGAGCCGCTTCCTGTTCATCGCCCAGTTCCAGCACCTGTTCACCGAAAAGATCATCGCCGAGATGCGCGGCTACCAGCTTGATGATGGCACGTCACCGTTCTACGAAGGCCTGGGGCGCCACTTCTTCAAGATGGACTTCAACCACGTCGACGGCCTGACCGCGATCGGCAAGAAGTCCTTCATCGCCGAACTGATGCCGCGCCAGCCGCTCTACGTTGATTACCTGCCGCAAGAGGCGATCGACGTGATCGGCCAGGTGCACACCTCGACCCAGCCGGCGCGCCGCCTGCTGGAGCAGGAAGGCATGCACTACGAAGGTTACGTCGACATCTTCGATGCCGGCCCGGTGCTGCAGGGCCGCGCGTCCGAGCTGCGCGCGGTGCGCGACAGCGTGCTGGCGACCGCGGTGCTGGCTGAAGAAGGCGCCGAACATGAAGAGACCGAACACGTGCTGATCTCGAACACCCGCCTCGACGACTTCAGGATGATCCTCACCCGCGCCGTGGCCGGCGCCACCCGCGTCGCGCTCACCCGCGCAGAGCTGGACCAGCTGCATTGCGAGCCGGGCGACGACGTGCGGACCCTGACTCTGATTACAAGGAAAAGCGCCCATGGCTAATCTGTCCAACGCATTGTCCAATTTCATCGCCGGCGAATGGCTCGCCGGCAGCGGTCCCGAACTGGCGACCATCGACCCGTCCACCGGACGCCAGACCTGGACCAGCAACGCCTCCAACGCCGACGACGTGGCGCGCGCCGCCAAGGCCGCACGTGACGCCTTCGAAGCCTGGGCGCTGGCGCCGCTGGACGAGCGCATCGCCGTCTGCACGCGCTTTCGCGATCTGCTCAAGGAAAACGCCGAGGAACTGGCCGCGACCATCGCCGAAGAAGTCGGCAAACCACTGTGGGAAGCGCGCACTGAGGTGACCACCATGGCCGCCAAGGTCGACATCTCGGTCCAGTCCTACGGCGCGCGCACCGGCGAGAACGTCAACAAGGTCGCCGACGGCAACGCCGTGCTGCGCCACCGTCCGCACGGCGTGTTCGCCGTCTATGGTCCCTATAACTTCCCCGGCCACCTGCCGAATGGCCACATCGTGCCGGCCCTGATCGCCGGCAACACGATCGTGTTCAAGCCGAGCGAATACGCACCGCGCACCGCGGTGAAAACCGTGCAGCTGTGGGAACGTGCCGGCCTGCCGCAGGGCGTGCTGAACCTGGTCAACGGCGGCCGCGACACCGGCGTCGCCCTCGGCCAGAACGCCGACATCGACGGCGTGCTGTTCACCGGCAGCAGCCAGACCGGCGCCGCGCTGCACAAGCAGTTCGGCGGCCAGCCGGGCAAGATGCTGGCGCTGGAAATGGGCGGCAATAATCCGCTGGTCGTCTGGGACGTCCAGGATATCGACGCTGCCGTGCACCACACCGTGATGTCGGCCTTCATCTCGGCCGGCCAGCGCTGCACCTGTGCGCGCCGCCTGGTCATCCAGGACAACGACGCTGGCCAGGCTTTCCTGAAGCGCCTGGTCGAAGTGGCGGCCGGCCTGCAGGTCGGCGCCTCGAACGCCGAACCGCAGCCGTTCATGGGCCCGGTGGTCTCGAGCGCCGTCGCCGCGCGCCTGGTGCAGGCCCAGGCCGAGATGGAACAGAAGGGCGGCAAGGTGCTGCTGCAGATGCGCCAGCTCGACCCCAACGCCGGCTTCGTCACCGCCGGCATCGTCGACACCACCGATGCCCAAGGCATCGCGGACGAAGAGTGGTTCGGCCCGCTGCTACAGGTGATTCGGGTGCAAGACTTCGACCAGGCCCTGCGCGTGGCCAACGCCACCGAATTCGGCCTGGCCGCGGCATTGCTGTCGCCGAGCGAAGAGCTGTGGCAGCGCTTCGCCGTGCGCGCCCGCGCCGGCATCGTCAACTGGAATCGCCCGACCACCGGCGCGGCCAGCTCGGCGCCGTTCGGCGGCGTCGGCAAGTCGGGCAACCATCGCCCCAGCGCCTATTACGCGGCCGACTACTGCGCCTATCCGGTGGCCTCGATCGAAACGTCGGAACTGGAAATGCCGGCCAAGCTGTCGCCGGGCCTGTCGTTGACGCCACGAGCAGGAGCCTGACCATGTTGAACGCCCGTGAATTCAACTTCGACGGCCTGGTCGGCCCGTCGCACAACTACGCCGGCCTCTCGTTCGGCAACGTTGCCTCGTTCAACAATGTGAGGAGCGCCGCCAACCCGCGCCAGGCCGCGCTGCAGGGCCTGGCCAAGATGCGCGAGCTGGCCGCGCGCGGCTTCGCTCAGGCGGTGATGCCGCCGCAGGGGCGGCCGAACTTCCGCCTGCTGCGCCGCCTCGGTTTTTCGGGCAGCGACGCCGACGTGCTGGCGCATGCCTACCGCGAAGCGCCGGTGATCCTGGCCTGCGCGTATTCGGCGGCGCCGATGTGGACCGCCAACGCGGCCACCGTCAGCCCCTCGGCCGACTCGCACGACGGCCGCGTGCACTTCACCGCCGCCAACCTGAACAACAAGCTGCACCGCTCGGAAGAACACGTGCAGGCCACGCGCACGCTGCGCGCGATCTTCCATGACGGCAGCCACTTCATGGTGCACGATCCGCTGCCGCCGGTGCCGGCCTTCGGCGACGAAGGTGCGGCCAATCACACCCGCTTCGCGTCCAGCTACGGCGCGGCCGGCGTCGAGTTCTTCGTGTACGGCCGGGTCGAGTTCGATCCTGCCGCGCCGAGCCCGAAAAAATACCCGGCGCGCCAGACCCTGGAAGCGTCGCAGGCGGTGGCGCGCCTGCACGGCCTGGACCCGGCGCGCACCGTGTTCGCGGCCCAGAATCCGGACGTGATCGACCAGGGCGTGTTCCACAACGACGTGATCGCGGTCGGCAACGGCAACGTGCTGTTCTACCACGACCAGGCCTTCTTCGACGAAGCCGAGACGATCGAGGCGCTGCGCCGTTCGCTGGGCGGCGTCGGCGCCGAGCTGCAGGCGGTGCGCGTGGCCAGCGGCCAGGTGCCGGTGGCCGACGCGGTGGCTAGCTACCTGTTCAACAGCCAGCTGCTGTCCAAACCCGATGGCCGCATGGCGCTGGTGGTGCCGCACGAATGCCGCGAGAACGCGGCCGTGTCGCGCTACCTGGCCGGCCTGGTGGCTGGCGGCGGCCCGATCGACGAGCTGGTCGAATTCGACCTGCGCCAGAGCATGCGCAACGGCGGCGGCCCGGCCTGCCTGCGCCTGCGCGTGGTGCTGACCGACGACCAGGCAGCGGCGATGCACCAGGGCGTGATCATGACCGAGGCGCTGTATGCGCAGCTGGTGGCCTGGGTCGAGCGCCATTACCGCGACCGCGTCGAGCCGAAGGACCTGGCCGACCCGCAGCTGGCGATCGAATGCGCCGCCGCGCTGGAAGAATTGACCCGGATTCTCGGCCTGCCCGGCCTGTACGACTTGTAACGAAGTAGATTGGTTTTTTGTTGGTTCATTTGCTGTAGTACCCGGGCGGGTCACCCCCGCCCATAAGAAGCAGGGCAGCGCCGGGCCACGAGCCCAGGCGCGCCAGGCATACAAACTTTGGAGAAGCAAGAGATGAAAGACATGCCCAACGATCTGCGCGAACAGACGCTCGCCCTGATCAATGCCAACCAGTCCGCCGCCGGCGGCCAGGCCGGTTCCCCGGTCAATGCCCTGATCGGCGCCTGGCTCGGCGCGCTCGACGACGAAGACCTGGCCGGCACCGCGCCGCAAAGCCTGGCCCCGGTGCTGCAGGAAGGCTTCGCCCAGCTGGCGCAGCGCACCGGCCCGGCCGCGCAGATCGTTACCACGCGCTATTCCGATGGCCGCGGCGGCGTGGCAACCGCCTTGCTGATCCTGAACGACGACCGTCCCTACCTGGTCGACTCCTTCGTCATGGCGCTGCGCATGGAGCGCATCCAGGCCGCCGGCGTGATGAACGCCGTGCTGCCGGTGCGCCGCGACGCGAGCGGCATGGTGGCGGCGGTCGGCGAAGCCGGCAGCCCGCTGGAGTCGATCGTCCTGTGCCTGCTGAACGACGAACTGCAATACGAAGAACTGGATAAGCTCACCGCGCGCCTGCGCATGGTGGCCAACGACGCCGCCATCGTGCAGCGCGACGCCGTCGCCATGGGCGACCGCCTGACCGCGGTGGCCGCGGCGGTGGCCGCCAACGGCACCCCGGAAGGCCAGGAAGCGGCCGCCTTCCTCGAATGGGCCAAGAACGAAGGCTTCGAGCCGTTCGGCTACGCCTACTATCATTCGAAGCCGGGCGCCACTGAACTCGAACGCGACATCCCGAGCCGCATCGGCGTGCTGCAGGATACTTCGCACCCGGTCTACGGCACCTGCCTGGCCAGCATCCCGGGCGACTGCGAGACCCTGTCGCGCCGCGGCGAGACCCTCACCATCGTCAAGGCCGACGTGCGCGGCACGCTGCATCGCGACCAGCCGCTCGACTTCATCGGCGTGCGCGACACCGACGCCCAGGGCCGCATCCTGGGCGAACACTGCTTCATCGGCCTGTTCACCCGCGCCGCCACCTCGACCCCGCTGGCGCGCCTGCCGTTCGCGCGCGGCCGCGTGGCCAAGGTGCTGGGCATCGCCGGCGTGCGCCAGGAAGGCTTCCGCGCCGAGAAGTTCATCGAGATCCTGGAGTCGCTGCCGCGCACCGAAGCGCTGGAAGCCGAGCCGGAATGGCTGGCCGAAGTCTGCAGCGCCGTGGTCTCGCTGTACAAGCAGCCGCGCGCCAAGGTGTTCGCACGCCGCGACGTGTATCGCCGCCACCTGAACGTGCTGGTGTATCTGCCGCGCGAGCGCTTCAGCGCAGCCGTCGCCGCCAGCCTGGCCCAGGCCCTGAAAGAGAGCTCGGGCGCGACCGACGTCGACGTCCAGACCCTGGTGGCCGACGGCCCGCTGGCGCGTGTGTACCTGATCGCGCACGCCGCGCGCTACCCGCTCGACCTGGAAACCGATATCCAGCGCCCGCTGATCGGCGTGCTCGATGGCTGGCACGACCGCTTCGCGGGCCTGATCAATTCGATCGACGACAGCCGCGAACGCAGCCTGCTGCGCAAGATCGTGCCGCGCCTGCCGGTCAACTTCGTCACCACCACCGCGCCTGAAACCGCGTTCCGCGACGTGCACGCGCTGCTGAACAAGTCGGGCGCCGGCCGCGTGACCGCGCGCATCGAACTGGACGACCCGTCCGGCCCGTCGATCCGCCTGTATTCGAGCGAGACCGTGCCGTCGCTGTCGCGCATCCTGCCGGCGCTGCAGAACGCCGGCATCGCGGTCGACCGCGAGCAGACCTTCGGCCACACCGGCATGGACGGCGTGCGCCGCTACGTCACCGCGCTGAGCGTGGACGCCGAGAGCGCGGCCAAGCTGGCCAAGCCGGGCATCGCACACGTCGCCGAAGAACTGTTCACCGCGCTGTTCAACGACGAAGCCGAAGACGGCCGCATGAACGGCCTGAGCCTCGAAGGCGGCCTGTCGGTGCGCGAAGTGCAGCTGGTGCGCGCCTACATCAGCTACTGGCGCCAGCTGGGTTCGAAATTCTCGGTGCGCTACATGGCCGAGACTCTGCGCACCCAGCCGCAACTGGTGAGCGAATTCGTGGAAGGCTTCCTGCACCGCTTCGACCCGAAGCGCAGCGAATCCGAGCGCGAAGAAGGCACCGCCAAGCTGGCCGCGCTGAAAGCGAAACTGCCGGGCGTGAACCACGCCGACACCGAAGAGATCATGGCTGCCCTGGTCGAGCTGGCGCTGGCGACCATGCGCACCAACTACTTCCAGAACAGCGGCGAGAAGATCATCTTCAAGTTCGACACCAGCAACCTGGTGCTGGCGCCGGAACCGCGTCCGTACCGCGAGATCTACGTGTTCTCGCGCCGCTTCGAGGGCGTGCACCTGCGCGGCGGCCCGGTGGCGCGCGGCGGCCTGCGCTGGTCGGACCGCATGGAAGACTACCGCACCGAGGTGCTGGGCCTGGTGAAGGCGCAGATGGTCAAGAACGCCGTCATCGTCCCGGCCGGCTCGAAGGGCGGCTTTGTTTGCAAGCAGATGCCGACCGGCGCCGCCCGCGAAGTGGTGGCGGCCGAGGGCGAAGCAGTGTATCGCCTGTTCATCGCCAGCCTGCTGGAAGTGACCGACAACCGCGTGCGCGGCGAGATCGTGGCGCCGGAAAACACCGCGCGCTATGACCAGGACGACCCGTACCTGGTGGTGGCGGCCGACAAGGGCACCGCGACCTTCTCCGACATCGCCAACAGCATCGCCGTCGAGCGCGGCTTCTGGCTGGGCGACGCGTTCGCGTCGGGCGGCTCGAACGGCTACGACCACAAGAAAATGGGCATCACCGCCAAGGGCGCGTTCGAAGCGGTCAAGCGCCACTTCTACGAACTGGGCCACGACATGGCCAACAACCCGATCACCGTGGTCGGCGTGGGCGACATGTCGGGCGACGTGTTCGGCAACGGCGTGCTGCTGTCGCGCCAGCTGAAACTGCTGGCGGCGTTCGACCACCGTCACATCTTCCTCGATCCGACCCCGGACGTCGAAGTGTCGTTCAAGGAGCGCGAGCGCATGTTCGCACTGCCACGCTCGTCGTGGGAAGACTACGACAAGAGCCTGATCTCGCAGGGCGGCGGCGTGTTCCCGCGTAACGCGCGCTCGATCGAGCTGTCGCCGGAAATCCGCCAGGCGCTGGACATCCAGGAAACCTCCTTGAGCCCGCAGGAACTGATGCACCGCATCGTCAAGGCGCCGGTCGACCTGTTCTACAACGGCGGCATCGGCACCTACATCAAGGCCTCGACCGAAACCCACGCGCAGGTGAAGGACCGCGCCAACGACGCGATCCGCGTCGACGGCAGCGAACTGCGCTGCAAGGTGGTGGCCGAGGGCGGCAACCTGGGCGCGACCCAGGCCGGCCGCATCGAATTCGCGCTGGCCGGCGGCCGCATCTTCACCGATGCGATCGACAACTCGGCCGGCGTGGATTGCTCGGACCACGAAGTCAACGTCAAGATCTGGCTCGACACCGAAGTCAACGCCGGCCAGCTGCCTGAAACCGACCGTAACCGCATCCTGAACGAGATGACCGGCGAGATCGAGCGCCTGGTCCTGCGCGACAACGAGCTGCAGACCCACCTCCTGACGCGCGAAGTGCAGGCGCAGGCCAACAGTGCGGTGGTGGATGGCTATGCCGCCCTGATCACCAACCTGGAAAGCGAAGGCGCGGTATCGCGCGAGCTGGAGCAGCTGCCGAACGATGCCGAACTGCAGCGCCGCAAGACGCTGGGCCTGGGCTTGAGCGCGCCGGAACTGGCGGTGGTGATCGCCAACGTCAAGAACCGTTTCAAGCGCACCTTGTCGGCGCTGGACCTGACCCGCGAATCGTGGGCCGATTCGCTGCTGCGTCCTTACTTCCCGGCGCAGCTGGTCGCCACCCGCGATCCGCTCGACCACCCGCTGGCCAACGCCATCCTGGCCACCGTGCTGGCCAACGAAGCGGTGAACCGCTGCGGTCCATTGATGCTGCGCGACCTGGCGCTGGAACACCGCATCGACGAGACCGAAGTGGTCAAGGCATGGGCGCAGGCCTGGGCTTCGCTGCACCTGGCGCCGGTGTTCGACGCGCTCGACGCCGATGCCCTGGTGGTGCCGCGCGACGTGTCGGTGTCGGCCGACAACCGCACCCGCGCCATGCTGCGCGCGCTGATCGAAGGCGTGCTGTCGCTGCCGGCCGGCTCCAACGGCATGAGCGAGCTGTCGACGCTGTTTGCCGAAGCCGATGGAAGCGCGGCGCAGCAGTTCCGCTCGGAAGCGGACGGCCACACCGGCCTGCCGAGCGGCTTCGCCGCGGCCTGGAAAGCGGTCGAGATCATCGAATCGCAGGCATCCTTCCTGTTCGCAGCCGTGTCGGTGCAGCGTCCGAACGGCATGACCCTGCTGCAGTTCCTGCAGGTCGGCACCGTGCTGCGCCAGCAGGTCGGCATCGACACGCTGGAACGCGGCCTGAAGCTGCCGGCGCAGAGCAAGTCGCAGGAACAGCTGCGCAACTACGCGCTGCAGTCGCTGCGTCGCGCCCAGCAGCGTTTGCTGCTGCAGGTGATCGAGCAGGCCGGCGCCAGCGGCGACATGGAAGCAGCGGTGAAGGATGTGATGGCGGCGCGCGGCCTGACGGGCTTTACGCAACCGGCCGACCTGGAACAGGCGATGCTGGACGTGTGGGCGCTGTCCGAGGGCCTGAGCCCGGAACGTCTGGCGGCGTAAGCCATGAGCGCCGCGAAGGTTGAAGAAAGCGCGCTGCCGGAAGCGGTGCGCGCGCTGGCCGAAGCCGATTTCGGCGCGGTCGCGCAGCGCTTCCGCGACGCCGGCTTCGCGGTCGGGCTGCCGGCGTCCGGCATCCTGACCGTCAAGTCTGTTGCTTCGGATCCCACCCGCCCGAGCGTGCTGGTGTCGGTCGGCGTGCATGGCGACGAGACCGGGCCGATCGAGATGGTCGCGCACCTGGTGGAAGCCTTGTCGCAGTCGCCTGCGGCGCTGGCGGTGGACCTGATGCTGTGCGTCGGAAACATCGACGCCATCCGTGCCGGCAAGCGTTTCGTCGACGCGGACCTGAACCGGATGTTCCGCGCCCAGCGCGGTGCGCTGGCCGGGACTTTCGAAGCGGGACGGGCCGACGTGCTGATCGACGCCACGCGCGCCTTCTTCGAGGGTAGCGGACCGGCGCGCTGGCACTTCGACCTGCACACGGCGATCCGGCCGTCGCACTATCCGATGTTCGCGATCGTGCCGGAGCTGATCGCGCGCTCGCAGCGCGACGAGTTGATTGCGTGGCTGGGCGAGGCCGCGATCGGGGCCATCATCATGAATCCGGAATCGGCGGGCACGTACAGCTACTTCACGTCCGAGCACCTGGGCGCGGCCGGCAGCACGGTCGAGCTGGGGAAAGTCGGCGTGCTGGGGCAGAACGACCTGGCGCAGTTCGCCGCCGCCGCACGTGCGCTGGACCGTTTGCTGCGCGGCGCGCCCGCGCAACCCGCGGCAAGCGCGCCGCACGTGTTCGACACGGCGCAGTCGATCATCAAGCTGTCCGACGCGTTCAGCATGACGGTCGGGCGCGAGACGTGGAATTTCACGGCGCTCAAGAAGGGCGACGTGATCGCGTCGGATGGCGCAACGGTGTACACCGTCAAGCACGACGAGGAGCTGGTGGTGTTCCCGAATCCCGACGTGCGTGTCGGCCTGCGCGCCGGCATCATGGTGGTGCGCACCGCCTGACGATGGGCGCGGGAGGCACGTGCGCTGCACGTTCTTCCCGTTGTCGTTAGACTGGACCTCCTTGTTCTGGAGGCACCATGAGTCAACTCTTTTCTCCCTATTCGATCGGCTCACTCGAGCTATCGAACCGCATCGCCATCGCCCCGATGTGTCAATACTCCGCCGTCGACGGCCTGCCCACCGACTGGCACACCATTCACCTCGGCAACCTGGCCCTGTCCGGCGCCGCGCTCCTGATCATCGAAGCCAGCGCCGTCACCCCCGAAGGCCGCATTACCCCGGACGACCTGGGCCTGTGGTCGGACGCCCACTTCCAGGCCCTACGGCCGGTGATCGCGGCCATCCGCCGCCACTCGCCGATCAAGGTCGCGGTGCAGCTGGCCCACGCGGGCCGCAAGGCCTCGAGCCAGGTGCCATGGGAAGGCGGCGCGAATATCGCGCCGGACCAGCCGCGCGGCTGGCAGACCGTGGCTCCCTCGGCGCTGCCGCACGCCGACGGCGAAACCGTGCCGCTGGCGCTCGACCACGAAGGCCTGCAGCGCATCAAGGACGGTTTCGTCGACGCCGCGCGCACGCCCTGGGCCTGGACGCGATCGAGCTGCACGCCGCCCATGGCTACCTGCTGCACCAGTTCCTGTCGCCACTGGCCAACCGGCGCGAAGACGACTACGGCGGTTCGCTCGAGAACCGCATGCGTTATCCGCTCGAAGTCTTCAACGCCGTGCGCGCCGCCGTGCCGCGCGAGATGACGGTGGGCGTGCGCATCTCGGCCACCGACTGGGTCGAGGGCGGCTGGGACATCGAACAGAGCGTGCGCTTCGGCCATGAGCTCAAGCGCCTGGGCTGCGACTTCATCCACGTCTCGAGCGGCGGCCTGTCGCCGGCCCAGCAGATTCCCGTGGGCCCGGGCTACCAGATCGAATTCGCCGAGCGGATCAGGAAAGAGACCGGCCTGCCGACCATCGGCGTCGGCCTGATCACCGAGGCGCAGCAGGCCGAGGAGATCCTGCAGAGTGGGCAGGCCGACATGATCGGCCTGGCGCGCGCCATGCTGTACGATCCACGCTGGCCGTGGCATGCGGCGGCCGAGCTGGGCGACCAGGTGTTCGCGCCGCCCCAGTACTGGCGCTCGCAGCCGCACGAATACAAGACGCTGTTCGGCAACACCCGTCTCGGCCAGCGCTGATCCCGCGGCAGCTGCTTACAGCAGGTGGTCCAGCAGGTCCGGACCGAACACCTCGCGGTGCAGGCGCGCGGCCGGCACGCCTGCTGCCAGCAGCGCCTGCCACTGCGCCTGCATGAACGGTAGCGGGCCGCACAGGTAGACGTCGGTCTCGCCACGCGGCCAGGACGGCAGGCGTGACAGTGCCATCTGGCCGGGCAGGGCGCCGGCGCCGGCAGCGTCCTCGTAGAAGGTCGCCACCACCAGGTGCGGCATGCGCGCCTGCGCCGCGGCGATGTCTTCCTGGTGCGGATGATGGGCGCTGCTGCGCGCCGCGTGCGCGAAGATCACGCGCCGGTCCGGATGCACGCGCGCGATGCGGTTCAGCGCCGCGATCATCGGCGTGATGCCGACGCCGGCCGACAGCAGCACGATCGGCGATTCCGATTCGGTGTCCGGCTGGAAGTCGCCGAACGGGTGGCTGACCTGCAGCACCGATCCCACCTCCACGTTCCGGTGCAGCCAGTTCGACACCGCGCCGGCCGGCGCCGCGTTGCGTTCATCCTCGCGCGCATCTTCGCGCTTCACCGAGATGCGCAGGCTGTCCTTGCCTGGCGCATCGGACACGCTGTACTGGCGCAGCTGGCGCCGGCCATCGTCGAAGATCGCTTCCACGCTCACGTACTGCCCGGCGCTGAACGGCGGCAGCGCACCGCCATCAGCGGCGATCATGCGGATCGCGATCACGTTCTCGCTCTCGCGCGTCACCTCGACCACGCGCATCGGCCGCAGCTGGCCCGGTTCGATGCCGGCGTCCAGGTACATCTTCGCTTCTGCATCGATCAACACCCGCGCCAGCGAGCCGTATGCTTCTTCCCACGCTTTCAGCAGCGGCTCGGTGGCGGCCTCGCCCAGCACTTCGCGGATCGCGCCCAGCAAATGGAAGCCCACGATTGGATAGTGGTCGGCGCGCAGCCCTACCGACGCATGCTTGTGCGCGATGCGGCTGGCCACCGGCGCCAGCGCCGCCATATTGTCGATATTCGCCGCGTAGGCGAACAGCGCCGATGCCAGCGACTGCTGCTGCACGCCGCTGGCCTGGTTGCCCATGTTGAAGAGGTTCGTGAGCTCCGGGTGCGCCGCGAACATATTGCGATAAAAGGTCGTGGTGATAGCCTGGCCGTGCTGGCGCAGGACCGGGACCGAGGCATCGATGTAGGGGCGGGAAGTGGCGGAGATCATGGTTTTCCTCTTATAGATGCACATGATGTGCATGTTTAATCGTTTAAAAAATGCCCAGGAATGGGCAAGGGCGGCGAGGGTTTGTGAGCAGTAACTTGTGCTCATCAGTGATTCAGCACAGCCATTCTAGCAAAGAGACATATGGAATACTCATTTAAATAAACTATTTTATTGCGTGATGGCATATGCCCCTATAATCGCAGCTTTCCTGCGGCTGCCGAGCCGCCGTTCAACCTGCGAAGGACTCGCCGTGAATCTGACCCTGGGCCAAAAACTGCTTCGTACCAAACCGGCAGAACGCCATCAAGACGGGGCGGGTTCCAGTACGCATGCTGGCGCACCCGGGTTGCAACGCTCGCTCGGCCTGTTCCCGCTGACCATGATCGGCGTCGGCGCCACCATCGGCACCGGCATTTTCTTCACCATGGTCGAAGCGGTGCCGAAAGCCGGCCCCGCGGTGGTGCTGTCGTTCCTGATCGCGGCGATTACCGCCGGCCTGACCGCGCTGTGCTACGCCGAACTGGCGGGGCGGGTGCCGGCGTCGGGCTCCTCGTATTCCTTCGCCTACGCCACCGTGGGCGAATTCGCGGCCTTCGTGGTCGCCGCCTGCCTGCTGCTCGAATACGGGCTGGCGGCCAGCGCCACCTCGATCGGCTGGTCCGACTACCTGAACAACTTTTTGATGAATGCCTTCGGCTGGGAGATTCCGGCCGAACTGCGCTCGCCGATGTTCGTGTCGGACCACCATAACGTGCATTTCAATCCGGGCCACATCAACCTGCCGCCGATCCTCCTGGTGATCATGTGCGGCTTCCTGCTGGTGCGCGGCGCCAAGGAATCGGCCACCACCAACGCCATCATGGTGCTGGTCAAGCTGGCGATCCTGGTGTTCTTCGCCGCGATCGCCTTCACCGGCTTCGACGCCAACAACTTCCAGCCCTTCTTCAATATGGATGAGAGCAAGGGCTATGCCGGCATGGCCGGCGTGACCGCGGCCGCCGGCACCGTGTTCTTTTCGTTCATCGGCCTGGACACCATCGCCACCGCCGGCGAAGAGGTCAAGGACCCGCGCCGCAACGTGCCGATCGGGATCCTGGCTGCGCTTCTCATCGTGACCGTGTTCTACATGCTGGTGGCGGTGGCCGCGATGGGCGCCCAGCCGGCCCACATGTTCGAAGGTCAGCAGGCCGGCCTGTCGGTGATCCTGCAGAACGTCACCGGACAAGCCTGGCCGGCGCTGGTGCTGTCGGCCGGCGCCGTGGTCTCCGTGTTCTCGGTGACGCTGGTGACGATCTACGGCCAGACCCGCATCCTGTACGCGATCAGCCGCGACGGCCTGATTCCGCAAACCTTCCGCAAGGTCAACGCGCGCACCGGCGCCCCGGTCAGCAACACCATCATCGTGTGCATCGTGGTCGGCCTGGTGGCCGGGACGGTGGACGCCACCTTCCTGTGGGACATGGTGAGCATGGGCACGCTGACCGCCTTCATGGTGGTGTCGATCGCGGTGCCGGTGATCCGCCACAAGCAGGGCGCGAATGCGCCGAAAGGCTTCCGCGTGCCGTTCGGCCCCTACGTGATCCCGGGCCTGTCGGTGCTGGCCTGCCTGTACATCATGAAGGATCTCTCTGGCACCACCTTCCGCGTATTCTTCATCTGGATGGCGGTGGCGGTGCTGGCCTACTTCGTGTACGGCATGCGCAACAGCCGTTTGAACAAGCCGCACTGAACAGCAGATGGAAAAGTTTGCGCTGCAAAAGTTCGAGCTTCGGCGCGATCGCTTCGCCCTGTTCGACCGCATGGACAGCCCGGCGGTCAACATCTGCTTCACCCTGGAGCTGCCGGACTTCCGGCCCTGGTGCAAGGAGCAGGGCCTGGCGCCGTTCCACGTGCTGCTGTACGCGGCGCTGCGTTCGGTCCTGAGCATCGAGAATTTCTGCTACCGCGTGCTGGACGGCGAAGTGATCCGCGTCGAGCAGCTGATCCCGTCGTTCACGGTGACCAATCTGCACGACGACCTGAATTTCGCGATGTTCGAGTGGAGCGACGACGTGCGCGAATTCGTCGCACGCGGCCGCGCGGCGCGCGACGAGGCGGTGAACATGACGGGGCTGAACGCGAAGTACGCGCTGCTCACGCCGCGCCAGGGCAAGGAACAGGTATTCGTCACCTGCATCCCGTGGCTCGACTTCACCTCGATCCAGCATCCGACCGCGACACTGGCTAATCCCGACATTCCGTCGCTGGCCTGGGGACGTTTCCGCGACGCCGGCGCAGGGCGACTGCAGCTGCCGTTCTCGGTGCAGGCCCACCACGGCTTTGTCGACGGCTTCCACATCCACCGGCTCGGGCGGCAGATCGACGCCGAGCTAACGGCGCTGATCACTGCGCCAGCGGGCGCACGTACTGCAGCAGGCTGACCAGGGTCTTGCCTGGCTCTTCCCACGGCGCCATGTGCGCCGACCGTTCGAACCACACCGCCTGTTTCGACGGCGCCTTGAGCTGTTGCAGCCAGGCTTCGGTTGGCGCGGTCGGCGTCGTGTAGTCATGCCGTCCCAGGAACATCACGATCGGGATCGGGAAGGTGTCCACCTTCGAATAATCGACTTGTACAAACTCTGGTAACAGCCGGCCCAGCGTCAGAAGGCTGCCGGCGTCGATCGCCTTGACCTGGTGCGCATCATAATCGGGCGACAGCAGCGGACCGTTGAAATAGTAAGTTGAGGTGCTGCGAAAGGCGCTCAGGCCACCGTAGTGCTGCGGCCACTTGCGCGCCACGATGATGCGCTCGCGTGTGATCGGCCGGGTGCCGGGGTAGGGCGCGATCGACTGCAGCTCGCGCAGCGCCTCCCGGTTGCCGTGCTGCCGGGCTTGCGCCAGCGCGTAGTCGAAGCCGAGGCGCTCGTTCTCGCGCACGCTGATCACCTGGCCGATGCCGACGTAGGCGTAAAACAGCCCGGGGCGCTTGCGCGCCGCCGCCAGCGCCGGGATGGTGCCCCAGCTGTGCGCCATCAGCACCAGTTTCTGCTGGCCGTAACGCCGGCGCAGGTGTTCGGCCACCTCGATCAGGTCGTCGACGTAGCGGGCAATGCGGATAGTCTTGGCGACCGTTGCCGGGTCGGCTTCGCCATAGGTCTTGCCGGCGCCGCGCTGGTCGTAGTGGGCCACCGTGAAGTATTCCTCGATCGGGCGCTGGAATTGCCACATGGTCGGCGTGATGGGCGCGGCCGGGCCGCCGTGCACGAACAGGATCATCGGATTGGCCCGGTCCTGGCCGCGCACGTTGAGCCACTGGTCGATGCCGCCGATGCGGGTCTTGTAGCTGTCCTGCACGCCGCCGGGCGCGACGATGCGCTGCAGGTCGGCGACCGCGGCGCGGGCGTCGGCGTACAGTGCCGCATCCTTCTCCTTGTCTTTCTCCTGCCCCTGTGCGTTGGCGCCGAGCATGAGCAGCCCGGTCAGGATGGCTGCGATCATCTTCTTCATGGTCTCCTCCTCATCATCACGATAAAAAGAAAAAGGCCGCGCACCTTGCGGTAGCGCGGCCTTTGCCGGAAGCGACAGCGCCTGCGATTACAGCGCGTTCATTTCCTTCAGCAGGTTATCCGCCTTGTCCACTTCTTTCATATTCCACAGCATGTAGCGGGTGTCGACCTGGATCGAGCGGGTGTTGGCGACGTTGAAGTCCCAGTCCGAGATGATCGAGTCCAGGGTGCCGTCGAAGGCCAGGCCGATCAGCTCGCCCTTCGAGTTCAGCGCGGCCGAGCCCGAGTTGCCGCCGGTGATGTCCAGCGTCGCCAGGAAGTTCACCGGCAGGGTCTTCAGCTTCGGATCGGCATACTTGCCGAAGTTTTTGGTCTTGATCGCGGCCAGCTGGGCGGCAGGGGCATCGAATTCGCCTTCGCCAGTGTGCTTGGCGACCACGCCCTTGATGGTGGTGAACGCGGTCCACGAACCGGTGCCGTCGGCGCCATGGTCGCGGCCGGCGATCTTGCCGAAGGTCACGCGCAGCGTCGAGTTGGCGTCCGGATAGACCGCTTGACCGCGGCTAGACATGTAGGCGATCTTGGCGCGCATGTAGTTGCCATACGCCTGCTGGATCTTGCCTGCCAGTTCTTCTTCCTTGGCTTCGTCCTTCATGTCGGCGTCATACATCGCCACGGCAGCCTTGATGAAGCTGTCGTTCGAGGCCTTGAACTCGGCCGGCGATTTGTTCAGCCACGCGGTGCGGGTTTCCTTGTCGGCCAGCTTGGAGCCGGCGTAGATGCGGTCCAGTGCGGCCTTCAGTTCGGCTTCGCTCATGCCGGCGCGGATGCCCAGTGCGGCGTCGAAGGCGGCGTCGTGCTCGGCGGCCGGCTGCGCGTTGTACTTGGTCAGGAAGTTCAGGACGATGGCCTTGTCGACTTTTTCGTCGTAGGTGCGGTCCTGGCCGGTGACGACCGAGGTCAGGCGCGGCAGGTCGCGTTCCTGGTAGCCGGTCTTGCGCTCGGTGTCCGGCTTGGCGCGTTCGTTGGCCTGGCGGTACAGGCTGCGCGCCGAGCTCAGGAAGCGCGGCTGGGCGTAGGTCAGGTAGAAACCTTTCTTGGTGCCGGCGTCGCGCTGGGCGATCAGCTGTTCGGCCGCTTCGATGTCGGCGGCGTACTGCGCCTTGCGTTTCGGATCGGCGTTGACCCAGGCCTTCATTGCATTGTGCTCGGCGGTCTTGCGCTGCAGGAAGTCGCTGTCGCCGTACGAGGTCAGCATGCCCTTGCGGTTCTTGTAGTAGTTGTTCACGCCCGCGATCTGGCCGGCGTACTTCAGCTTGGCGGCCGGGTCGTTCTTGGTCTCGCGGTCGATGATCGCCAGGGTCTCGCCCGACGCCTGCACGAAGGCCGGGTAGTTCCAGTCGAAGGTGAACGCGACTTCGGATGGCAGGCGGTGGCGGTTGGTGCGGCCCGGGTAGCCCAGCACCATCACGAAGTCGCCTTCCTTCGAGCCTTCTTTCGCGATCTTGATCACGTGTTTTGGCTGGTAGGGAACGTTATCTTTCGAGAACTCGGCGGCCTTGCCATCCTTGCTCACGTAGGCGCGGTAGAAACCGTAGTCGCCGGTGTGGCGCGGCCACATCCAGTTGTCGGTGTCGCCGCCGAACTTGCCGATGCCGGCTGCCGGCGCGTGCACCAGGCGCACGTCGCGGATTTCCAGCTGCTTCAGGCGGTAGAACTCGAGGCCCCCGTAGTAGCTGGCCACGGTGCAGCGGTAGCCGGCGTCTTTTTCGCAGCCCGACACCAGGGTCTTCTGGTTCTTCTCGATGGCGTCGATGCGCGCCTTGCCGTTCAGCTTGGCGACTTCCGGGGTGATGACCTGGTCGGTGACGTTCGCCACTTCCTCGGTCACGTAGACGCGGCTGCCCGGCGCGGCCGGCAGTTCCTCCGCCATGGTCTTGGCCAGGAAACCGTTTTTCAGCAGGTCGCGTTCCGGCGTCGAGTTGACCGCCACGCTGTTGTACACGCAGTGGTGGTTGGTCACCACCAGGCCTTGCGGCGACACGAACGAAGCCGAGCAGCCGCCCAGGCTCACGATCGCGCCCATCGGGAACTCGGTCAGTTTGGTCAGGCTTGCCGGGTCCAGTTTGAGGCCGGCGGCTTTGAGTTGCTTGGCTACTTGTGGCAGCTGTTGCGGCATCCACATGCCTTCGTCCGCGTGGGCGGCGAAGCTGCTCAGGATGGCGAGCGAGAGAAGGGTCTTTTTCATGCGCATCAATCTTGGTTGGGAAGGGGACTCATGGAGTCAAAGAGCATCCATGAGTATCGTTAATCCTGTGTCGGATCGTCAACCAGTATTTCGAGCGCGCAAATACAACATCACCGTTCCTCCAAACTTACGCAAAGCGAAACATCGCTAACCATCCTTAAGCGACACTAGCTTGCTGTTGGATTCCTGCTTTGCCGGGGCCGGTTTCACCCTGTGCCTGATGCACAGGGCCAGCGCCTTCCCCTCC
The DNA here is from genome assembly GCF_030411955.1 of Massilia sp. YIM B02443. Classification (GTDB taxonomy): domain Bacteria; phylum Pseudomonadota; class Gammaproteobacteria; order Burkholderiales; family Burkholderiaceae_D; genus Telluria. The sequence goes on along the minus strand of NZ_JASNRA010000007.1, from coordinate 162,063 downwards.
ACAGGCCGATACGGTCGAACTGACCGCCATATTCCTCAGGTTGACCGCGGCATTCACATCACGGTCATGCTGCGTCCCGCAACCCTGGCACGTCCAGTGGCGTGCACCCAAGTCGAGTTCTTTGAGCAGATAGCCACAGCATGAACATGTCTTGCTGCTCGGGTACCAGCGATCCACCACCACTACTTGTCTTCCGCGTTGCGCCGCCTTGTACGCCAGCTGGCGGCGCAACTCACTAAACCCCATATCGGCGATGGCGCGTGACAGCCTGCGGTTGCCAAGCATGCCCTTGACGTTCAGGTCTTCGATGCCAATGGTATCGAAGCGGCGCGTGATGATGCTGCTGAGCTTATGAAGGCTGTCGCGCCGGAGGTTGGCAATTCTTGCATGCAGCTTCGCCAGTGCCACCTTCGCCTTGGCCCGGTTGCGTGAACCCTTGACCTTGCGCGACAAGCCGCGTGACAGGCGCCGCAAGCGATCAAGCAAGGTACGCAATGCCTTGGGTCCGGTCACCGTTTCACCGGTCGATAGCGTTGCCAGTGTCGTGACGCCGAAGTCCACTCCTACCGCCCCTTGGCTATCGGAATACGGCAGGATCGGATTTGCTGTCTCGACGGTGATGCTGGCATACCAGCGCTCTGCAATGCGTGAAATGGATGCGGACACGATGCGTCCCGCAAAGCGCAGCGATTCGCGCATCCTGACCCATCCCAGCTTCGGGATACGGATACGATGACCTTCAATGCGAAACTGATCGTTCGTCAATGTAAACCGATCATCACGCCCCTTGCGCCGGAAAGTTGGATAGCGTGCGCGTCCTTCAAAGAAGTTCTGGAATGCTCGGCCCAATTGCATGATCGCCATCTGCGGCGCATTCTTGCTTACTTCGAGCATCCAGGGGAAGCAGTCGCGCTTGATTGCATTCAGCTGGCGCCGCAGTGCTCCTTCGTTTGGAAGCGGCAGGCTGGGGTCGGCCTTGCACGCCGCATATCGCCGCCCCCACTCGGCCAGTGCCCAGTTATAGGCAAACCGGGCCGTGCCCGCTGCGCGGGACAAGTAGGTCTCTTGAACATTATTTGGGTCGAGCTGAAAGCGATGGGCCAGGAACATGGCAGATTCCCGATGGCTTAGTCCACGATACAGATGGCTCGGGGCGCAGAAGCTGTTTTTTGTCAGACTGGGCAAACGGCTCGTGGTTCCCACTGTAATGTAGTCAAATGTGCCTTGCATCCAGCTTGCATCAACCATGAACCGAGACTCGGCCTTTCATACCGAGCGTGTGCCGGTACTGCATCTGGCGATGAATGGTTCGAAGTCAGCGCTGATGCCCGGCTCGACCATCAAGCGAAACAGACTTCATCACCATGAAGTTTTTCGCGCAGCTTCGACCAGTTTTTTGTCTAACTGTTAAAACCCCATTACAACTGCTCGTCGATCAGCGATACCGCCCAGGTGCTGACGCGCTGGTACCACGGGCGCTGCGCGAACTTGTGCTCGGTGACCGGGGTGGCGTGCGACCAGTCTTCTTCGTAGATGTCGGTCATCTGTTGCGCGAACCCTTCGTCCATCACGTTCAGGTTGGCTTCATCGTTGATGCTGAACGAGCGGTTGTCGAAGTTGGTCGAGCCGACCGACACCAGCAGGTTGTCGACGATCAGCGTCTTGACGTGGTACATGGTCGGCTTGTACTCGGCGATGTGGACGCCGGCGTCGAGCAGTTCGGGCCAGCGGTCGCGCGAGGCGGCCTTGACCAGGTCGGAATCGATGATCGGGCCCGGCGTGATCAGGCGCACCCGCACGCCGCGTTTGGCGGCCGCGATCAGGGTGCGGATGGTCAGGTCGTCCGGCACGAAATAGGCGGCCGACAGGTCGATGGTGTGGCGCGCGGCGGTGATCGCCATCAGGTACATCAGGTGCATCGACTCGCTGCCGCCGGTCGGCGAGCTGGAAAACATCTGGGCCGGCATGGTGCCTTTCGGCGTCAGTTCCGGGAAGTAGCCGGGACCGTCGAGCACGACGCCGGTGGCCTTGGTCCAGTTGTCGTTGAACACGGCCTGGATCTGGCCGACCACCGGGCCTTCGACGCGGAAATGGCTGTCGCGCCAGTGATTCTCGTCTTGGGCATTGCCGCGCCACTGGTCGGCGATGCCGACACCGCCGGTGAAGCCGATCTTGCCGTCGATGACGAGCAGCTTGCGGTGGGTGCGGTTGTTCATGCGCGCCAGTTTCCACCACACCGGCTTGTGGTAGCGCTGCACCTGCACGCCGGCCTTCTTCATCTCGTCGACCTGCTTGTTGTCCATCTTCATGCTGCCCATGAAGTCGAGCATCAGGTGCACCTTGACGCCGGCGCGGGCACGTTCGGCCAGCGCGGCGGAGAATTCGTTGCCGATCGATTCGGACCAGTAGATGTAGGTCTCGAAGGTGATGGTTTCCTTGGCTTCGCGGATCGCGGCCAGCATGGCGGGGAAGATCTGGTCGCCGTTGATCAGCGCCTCGACCTTGTTGCCTTCAAGGATGGGGGGGCCCAGCAGGACGCCGAGCGAGCGCCGGAATTGCGGGTCGTGGGTGTCGTATTGCCTGATCAGTTGCCGTTCGATCTGTTTTTCGCCCGGCATGAAATTCAGTGCCAGGACGCCCAGTACCAGCGTGGCGGCGACGGTGACCAGCACTGTCCAGAACATTTTTGAGCTCATCAGTAAAACCGTGGAGGAAAAAAAACCAACGCACGCGGCGTTGGTTTTTTTAAAGGTGAAGATCCGCTCTCATTAACGAACGCGACCGCGACGCAGCAGGTTCACGATAGCCAGCAGGATGACGGCGCCGAGGAACGAGACCAGCAGCGAAGCGACGCTGAAATCGTCCGAATTGATGGTGCCGGTGCCGAACAGCGGCGACAGCAGCCAGCCGCCCAGGAAGGCGCCGACGATACCAACCACGACGTTAAGGATGATGCCTTGCTCTGCGTCGGTCTTCATGACCATGCTGGCAAGCCAGCCCAGGATACCGCCGACGACGATCCAGATAATGAATAACATGGTTCTTCCTCCATAAGTTTGAAAACATACCCCAGGCCGATTGATTGCCGTGGCCATGGAGAAAAGTCTAGATACCGGTCCTCTTCAGGTCGGTGCGGCAACGAACGTTAGATGCCGAATTTGCATCGCTGTTCTCGGCCTCAGCATGACTTGATTGCAATCCACGGGCTGGGTGCGTCATCGAACAGAGCCATCTGGACACGGGGCATATCGTGAATGTCCCAGGCGGCGACCGCGAGCGGACGCCGGCCGAAACCATTTGAAAGGATTCGTCATGAGCAGCTACGAGAACAAGCAAAACTACGGCACCCAGACCGGCAACCCGCGCATGGTCACCGGCCTGTTCCAGGATCGCGCCAGCGCCGAGCGCGCTTACGGCACTGTGCACGACCGCGGTTACACCCGTGACGACGTCAACCTGCTGATGTCGGACAGCACCCGCACCACGCACTTTGCCGACAAAGATACGGAACTGGGCAGCAAGGCGGCCGAAGGCGCCGGCATCGGCGCCGGTATCGGCGGCACCATCGGCGCGGTGCTGGCCGGTATCGCGGCCGTGGGTACCACGCTTGTTCTGCCGGGCCTGGGCGTGGTCGTCGCCGGTCCGCTGGCGGCAGCGCTGGCCGGCGCCGGCGCGGGCGGCATCACCGGCGGCCTGATCGGCGCGCTGATCGGCGCCGGCATTCCGGAGGAACGCGCAGCGCACTATGAAGAAGGCATCAAGAACGGCGGCATCGTGATGGGCGTGAACGCCCGCAACGACGAAGACGCGGCCCACATCCACAAATCGTGGACCGAGCAGGGCGGCTCGCACGTGATCGGCGCCGGCGTCGGCGTGCTGGGCGGCGCGGCCACCGGCGCCGCGATCGGCACCGCTGCGGCGGGCCCGATCGGCACCGTGACCGGCGCCGTGGTCGGCGGCATCGCGGGCGGCATCGCCGGCAAGGGCGTGGGCGAAGTGGTCAATCCGAAGGCCGGCGACGACCTGGCCGAACACCACCTGGCCAAGGGCGTGGGCGCCGGCGGCGGCGCGGTCGCCGGTGCGACGGTCGGCGCGGTCGGCGGTCCGATCGGCATGGCGGCCGGCGCCGTGATCGGCGGCCTGGCGGGCGGCGCGGCCGGCCGTGGCGCGGGAGAAGTGGTCAATCCGAAAGCCACCGACGAACTGCACGACCATAACCTGGCACAAGGTGTCGGCGGCGGCGCCGGCGCCACCGTGGGCGCGGTGGTTGGCGCGGCGGCCGGTCCGCTGGGTGTGGCGGCCGGCGCGGCGATCGGCGGCATGGTCGGCGGCGCCGCCGGCAAGGGCGTCGGCCACATGGTCAACCCGCACGAAGAGAACGAGTACTGGCGCAATTCGTACCAGACCCAGCCGTACTACTCGCCGGGCTACACCTATGACGACTACGAGCCGGCGTATGCGCTGGGCTACAACAACGCCGGCAAGTACCAGGGCGGCTACGACGCCAATGAAAGCAGCCTGTCGAACGAGTGGGATCGCGTGAAAGGCAAGTCGCGCCTGAACTGGGAGCAGGCCAAGTTCGCAACCCGCGCCGGCTGGCACCGCGTCGAGCGCGCGATTCCGGGCGACTTCGACCGCGACGGCCGTTAAAGACGGAAGGCGGGCGGGCGATTCGTCCGTCCGCCTTGCGTTTGCGCCAACGATGAAAAAAACCCCTGCCGGCTGATACCGGCAGGGGTTTTTTTATTGTTGCGGCGTGCGCGCAAACGATCAGCGCTTGACCGCTTCCACCTGGATCGCCAGCTTCACTTCCGGCGAGAAGTTCGGCAGGCCGAAGCTGATGCCGAAGTCGTCGCGCTTGAAGGTGCCGCTCACGTCGGCGCCGCAGACTTCCTTCTTCAGCATCGGGTGCATGATGCACTTGAACTTGTCGATCTTCAGGGTCAGCGGCTTGGTCACGCCGTGCAGGGTCAGCTGGCCGTCGACCGAGGTCGGCACGTCGCCGGTGTAGTTGAACTTGGTCGACTTGAAGGTCGCGGTCGGGTACTTGGCGGCATCGAAGATGTCCGGCTTCTTGGCGTGCTCGTTCATCTTGTCGTGGCCGAAGTCGATGCTGTTGATGTCGACGGTGATGTCGAGCGAGCCGGTCTTGGCTTCGCGGTCGATGGTCACGCTACCGCTCGACTTGTTGAACTTGCCGCGCCAGACCGACAGGCCCATGTGGTCGGCTTCGAAGCTCGGGTAGGTGTGGTTCGGCTCGATGTCGTAGGTGACCGGGGCGGCGAAGGCGGTGCTGGCGGCCAGGGCGGCGGCGGCCGCGATCATGTGCTTGATTTTCATAGGTACTATCCCTGTGGGTTGGAGTTGAACGGATTACGGTGCTGCGGTGATGCGGAACTTGATCACGACTTCATCGGCGACCATGCTGGTGTCCTTCCATTCGCCTTCGCCGATATTGAACGCCAGCCGCTTGATCGGCAACTGGCCCTCGAAGACCTGCTTGCCGCCTTCGGCCTTGACCGTCAGCGGGAAAGTGACATTCGCGCTCTTGCCCTTGAGGGTGAGCTTGCCGGACACGTTCAGCTTGCCGGCGCCGGCGGGCGCGATGGCGGTCGAGACAAACGTCGCTTTCGGGAACTGGGCCGAGTTGAACCATTCCTTCTTGGCCACTTCCTTGTTGTACATGGCGTCGCCGATGTCGAAGCTGGCGGTGTTGATCTCGACGCTGGCTTTCGAGGCGGCCGGCTTGGCGGCGTCGTAGTCGATCTGGGCCGTGAAGGTGCGGAACGGCGCCTCGACCGGCACGTTCATCTGCTTGAACACGGCCGCGACACTGCTACGCGCCGGGTCGGTCTTGAGCACGGCTGCATTGGCAGCTGCGCTGGCCAGGACCAGCCCGGCCAGCAGCAGGGACTTGAACGGTTTCATGGATTCTCCTTACGAATGGAAATGGGAAGCATGCGCTGCATGACGCCGTCGCGGTCGACCAGCAGGTGCTTGAAGGCGGCCAGCACGTGCAGGCCGACCAGGGCGGCGAGCAGCATGTTGAGCCAGTAATGGACGGCCAGCAGCGTGACCTTGAGCGCCGGGTCGGGTCCCATCAGTACCGGCAGTTCGAGCACGCCGAAGTACACGATCGGGAAACCGGCCGCCAGGCTGTACAGGTAGCCGGATACCGGCACCGCGAACATCAACAGGTATAACAGCCAGTGCAGGCCGTGGGCGGCGCCGCGCTGCCAGGCCGGCATCTCGTCGGCGTACTGCGGCGGATGATTCGCCAGGCGCCACAGCAGGCGCAACGCGGCGAGCAGCAGCACCGTCACGCCGGCCCATTTGTGCCAGTTGTAGTAGCGCAGCTTGGCCGGCGTGATGCCGGGGATGTCGGTCATCACCAGGCCGAGCGTGAAGGTCCCGATGATCGCGATGGCGATCAGCCAGTGCAGCACGATCGCAGGGAGCGTATAGCGGCGCATGATTGTAGTTTGGAAACTTGTACGAGTTAGAACTAACCAACTATATCAAAAAAGCCATGACCGTGCTGCCGAGTGTCTTTTCGCCCTCATTTCGCCTTGAACAGTAGCATGGTGTTGTGAAACGTGCACCATCCTGCTGGGCCGAATGTAAAATCGGCGCATGAGCACATTTATCAATGAACACCGCGGCCGTTCCTGCGGTCGGGACGGCCGCATGGGCCGGGCCGGGAAGCGCATTCTGGCGGCCGGCCTGGCCTTGCCGCTGCTGGCGGCGGCCATGGGGGCGCAGGCTCAGGACGGGCAAGACCTGGCCGACCTGTCGATCGAAGAGCTGGCCAATATCCAGGTGACCTCGGTCTCGAAGCGTCCCGAGCGGCTGCAGGATGCGCCGGCGGCGGTGTTCGTCATCGGGGCGGAGGACATCCGCCGTTCCGGCGCCGACACCCTGCCGGAAGCGCTGCGCCTGGCGCCCAACCTGCACGTGGCGCGCATCAACGGCTACGGCTATTCGATCAGCGCGCGCGGCCTGAACAGCGGCGGTAGCGTGCTGTCCAACAAGCTGCTGGTGCTGATCGACGGCCGCCCGGTGTACACGCCGCTGTTCTCGGGCGTGTTCTGGGACGCCCAGGACGTGGTGCTGGAAGACATCGAGCGGATCGAAGTGGTCAGCGGTCCGGGCGGGGTGCTGTGGGGCCTGAATGCGGTCAACGGCGTCATCAACATCATCAGCCGCTCGGCGAAAGACACCCAGGGCAGCATGCTGGCGCTGCACGGCGCCAACGACGGCAGCGCCGGCGCCGCTTTCCGCCAGGGCGGCACGACGGAGGGCGGCGTGGCCTGGCGCGCCTTCGGCCAATATGGACGCCGTAGTGACAGTGATGGCGACAGCGATGCGATGGGCGGCGGGCGCATCGACGACCGCTGGCGCCGTACGCTGGCCGGGGCGCGCGCCGACTGGGAAAGCGGCGCCGACCGCTTCACGCTGCAGGGCAATGTTTATCAAGGCCGCATGGACCAGCCGGCGCCGGGCGAGATCGCCACGCCGGGCGGGCCGTCGCTGTTCGGACGCGTGCATTCCGACGGCGCCAACGCCACCTTGCGCTGGCAGCGCGCGCTGGGCGACGGCGGCGCCGTCGCGGTGCAGGCTTACCTCGACCACACGCTGCGCAAGGCGCCGCCGCTGTTCGCCGAGCGCTTGAGCACGGCCGACGTCCAGCTGCAGCACACGCTGCCCGCGGTTGGCCGCCATGCCGTGGTGTGGGGCGCGAACGCGCGGGTCAGCCGCGACCGGGTCGACAACAGTCCCTTCGTCGCCTTCCTGCCGGCCGACACCACCCAGCGCTGGGCCAGCCTGTTCGTGCAGGACGAGATCGCGCTGCGCGACGACTGGCGCCTGGTGCTGGGCGGACGCGCCGAGTACAACCACTACACCGGCGTCGAATGGCTGCCCAGCGCGCGCCTGTCGTGGCGCGTCTCGCCCCAGCACGCCCTGTGGGCCTCGGCCGCGCGCACGGTGCGCGCGCCGGCGCGGCTCGACGTCGACGCCTGGGTGCCGGGCCAGCCGCCTTATATATTGCGCGGCGGGCCGCAGGTGCAGGGCGAGGTGGCGCGTGTGGTCGAGCTCGGCTATCGCGGCCAGCCGGCGGCGGCGCTGTCGTATTCGGTCACGCTGTTCCATCACGACTACGACCACCTGCGCACCGACGAGCTCGATCCGACGCGCAGCTACCTGGTGTTCGGCAGCCTGATGGAAGGCAGCGCCAGCGGCATCGAAGCCTGGGGTAGCTGGCAGCCGCTGCCGCGCTGGCGCCTGTCGGCCGGATTGACCGCGCTGCACCAGCGCCTGTGGCTGAAACCGGGCAGCACCGATCCCGACGGCTCCGCGGCGTCACGGCGCGATCCGTCGCACACCTGGCAGCTGCGTTCGAGCTATAACATCGACGATGCGCGCGAGGTGGATGTCACGCTGCGGCGGGTGGGAGAGATGCCGGCGTCCGGCGTGGATTCGTACACAGCGCTCGATGCGCGCTTCGGCTGGCGCTTAAGGCCGGGGCTGGCGTTGTCGGTGTTCGGGGAGAACCTGACTGGCGGGCATACGGAGTTCGGGACGGCGATGTACCGGACAGTGTTCGAGCGCAGGGTGGGGGTGAAGGTAAGGTGGGATTATTGAGGTGGGCAGTACGTCATTGCACCGATCGACCTCATTCCTTCGTTAAATGAAAAACCGTCATTCCCGCGCAGGCGGGAATCCAAGTTTGCTTGAGCGCCCACTGCGTTTGACGTAAGTTTACGCAAAGGGCTTGGATTCCCGCCTGCGCGGGAATGACGGTCTCTGGGCTAGCGGTGCTTGTGGGGTTGGCGGCGTGTGCGCGAACCCCACCAACCGCATCAGATCTCCGCAGCCAGCTTCGCCGCCAGACCCGTGTAGTTTGCCGGCGTCATCGCCAGCATCAAGTCCTTGGCTTCCTGCGGCACCGCCAGCGTGCCGATGAACTCGCGCAGCGCTTCACGGGTGATGCCCTTGCCGCGGGTCAGTTCCTTCAGCTGCTCGTACGGATTCGCGACGCCATAGCGGCGCATCACGGTCTGCACCGGCTCGGCCAGCACTTCCCAGTTGGCGTCCAGGTCCTGCTCCAGGCGCGCGGCGTTGACTTCCAGCTTGTTCAGGCCGCGCAGGCAGCTGTCGTAGGCCAGCAGGGCGTAGCCGAAGCCGACGCCGATATTGCGCAGCACGGTCGAGTCGGTCAGGTCGCGCTGCATGCGCGACACCGGCAGCTTGTCCGCCATGTGGCGCAGCACCGAATTGGCCAGGCCCAGATTGCCTTCCGAGTTCTCGAAGTCGATCGGGTTGACCTTGTGCGGCATGGTCGACGAACCGATCTCGCCGGCCTTCAGCTTCTGCTTGAAGTAGCCCAGCGAGACGTAGGTCCAGATGTCGCGGTTCAGGTCGAGCAAAATCGTGTTGGTGCGGGCGATGGCGTCGAACATCTCGGCCATGTAGTCGTGCGGCTCGATCTGGATCGTGTACGGATTGAAGGTCAGGCCCAGGCGCTGTTCGATCACGTTCTTCGAGAACGTTGGCCAGTCGAATTCCGGGTAGGCCGACAGGTGGGCGTTGTAGTTGCCCACGGCGCCGTTCATCTTGCCCAGGATCTCGACGTCGGCGATGCGCTTGACGGCGCGTTGCAGGCGCGCGACCACGTTGGCGAATTCCTTGCCCAGGGTGGTCGGGCTGGCGGTCTGGCCGTGGGTGCGCGACAGCATCGGCAGCGCGGCGTTGGTGTGGGCGATCTCGGTCAGCTTGGCGATGATCGCTTGCAGCGCCGGCAGCAGCACGCCGTCGCGCGCGGCTTTCAGCATCATGCCGTGCGAGGTGTTGTTGATGTCTTCCGAGGTGCAGGCGAAGTGGATGAACTCGCTCGCGGCGACCAGTTCCGGCACGTCCTTGACCTGCTCCTTGAGCCAGTACTCGACCGCCTTGACGTCGTGGTTGGTGACCGCTTCGATTTCCTTGATGCGCGCCGCGTGCTGCTCGCTGAAATCCGCGGCCATGCGCTCGAGGTGAGCGTTCGCCTCAAGCGAGAACGGCTTGATCTCGGCGAAGCCGGCCTGCGACAGCGCCTGCAGCCACGCGATCTCGACCTTCACGCGGTGGTGCATGAAGCCGGTCTCGGACAGGATCGGGCGCAGCTTGTCGGTTTTCGACGCGTAGCGGCCGTCGAGCGGGGACAGGGCCGAGAGGGTGGGCGAAATTGCGGGAGTCGAGGCGGTGGAGGTCATGGCGAGCGGTCCGGGCAAAAACGCGGATTTTACCACCGGCCGGGCCGCGCTTCTTGCGTAAATCCTGGCGTGACACGCCGGCGCACGGTCCGCGCACCCGGTCGGCGTCAACGCGGGGGCCATAAGTGCCGCCGGGGCCGATGTTATACTAGGCGTCGATTCATTACTCCGACCTTCCATGAAACTCATCGGTTCTTCCGCCAGCCCCTACGTCCGCAAGGTCCGCGTCGTGATGGCGGATAAAAAGCTCGACTACGCTTTTGTCCTGGAAAACGTGTGGGCCGCCGACACCACCATCGGGCAGACCAATCCGCTGGGCAAGGTGCCTTGCCTGGTGATGGAAGACGGCAGCACGCTCTACGATTCGCGCGTGATCGCCGAATACCTCGACACCCTGACCCCGGTCTGCAAGCTGCTGCCGCCCAACGGCAACGGCCGCGACCGCGCCGAGGTCAAGATGTGGGAAGCGCTGGCCGACGGCGTGCTCGACGCCGCGGTGCTGGTGCGCCTGGAGCAGACCCTGCGCGCGCCCGAGCAGCAGAGCCAGGAGTGGATCGAGCGCCAATGGAGCAAGGTCCACGCCGGCCTGCGCACCATGTCCGAGCAGCTGGGCGACAACGCCTTCTGCACCGGCATCCACTACACGCTGGCCGACGTCGCCGTCGGCTGCGCGCTGGGCTGGATCGCGTTCCGCTTCCCGCACATCGACTGGCGCACCGATTACCCGAACCTGGCGCGCCTGTTCGACAAGCTGTCCGAACGCCAGTCGTTCAAGGACACCGTCCCCTATCAGGCATGAACCGGGCCGGCGCCACGGGCACCTCTGCGCAGCCGGGCGTCGTCGTCTTCGGCGAGGCGCTGGTCGACGACTTCCATGGCGAACAGATCGTCGGCGGCGCGCCCTTCAACGTGGCGCGCCACCTGGCCGCCTTCATGGCGCCGCAACTCATGATCACCCGCGTCGGCGCCGACCGCGCCGGCAGCCTGGTGCGCGCCGAGTTCGAGCGCTTCGCCATGAGCGAAGCCGGGCTGCAGGTCGATCCGCTCGAGGAAACCGGCCGCGTGCTGGTCGAGCGCACGCCCAAGGGCCACCGCTTCACGATCCTGCCCAACCAGGCCTACGACTTCATCGACCGCGCGCAGGCGATGGCGGCGCTGGCGGCGCAGCGCGAACCGGGGCTGCTGTACTTCGGCACCCTGGCCCAGCGCCACGAGCGTTCGCGCGACGCCCTGACCGGCCTGCTGGAAACGGTCCACGCCGTGCGCTTCCTGGACCTGAACCTGCGCGACGGCCAGGTCGACGAGCGCAGTGTCACGCGCTCGCTGCAGGCGGCGAATATCGCCAAGGTCAACGAGGAAGAGCTGCAGGTGCTATTCGGATGGTACTTCCAGATGAAGCCCGAGGATCCGCCGCTGGCGGCCGACCAGGTGCACGCCTCGTGCCAGGCGCTGTTGCGCATGTTCTCGCTCGATGCGCTGATCGTCACGCTGGGACACCGCGGTTCGGTCTACTTCGGCGCCGACGGCCAGGTGGTGAGCACGCGCGACACGCCGGCGCCGCCGTTCGTGATCGACACGGTGGGGGCGGGCGATGCGTTCGCGGCGATTTTTCTGCTGGGGAAGGTGCGCGGCTGGCCGCTCGAGGTGGCGCTGGCGCGCGCCAACGAGTTCGCGGGGGCGATCTGCGCGATACCGGGGGCGGTGCCGGGGGAGTTGGGGTTCTACGACCGGTGGATGGCGCGCTGGCGCTGAATCGGTCCGGGGTTCGAGCGAACCCCGCGGTATGACTGACAGCGTGGCCGGCAGCGCAAGGCGCCGGCCATGCATGGCATCAAGCCGAGATCTGGCTCTGCAGGTAGTTCTGGATGCCGACCTTGACGATCAGGTCGAGCTGGGTCTCGAGCCACTCGATGTGCTCTTCGGTATCTTCCAGGATCATCAGGAACAGGTCGCGCGACACGTAGTCGGCCGCCGCTTCGCAGGCCGCGATGCCTTCCTTGACCGTCACCTGCGCCGCACGTTCCAGCTTCAGGTCGCATTCCAGCATTTCCTGGGTCGATTCGCCGATCATCAGCTTGTGCAGCGCCTGCAGGTTCGGCAGCGCGTCGAGCATCAGGATGCGGTCGATCAGCTTGTCGGCGTGCTTCATCTCGCCGATCGATTCTTCGTATTCCTTCTTGCCCAGCTTTTCCAGGCCCCAGTGGCGGTACATGCGCGCGTGCAGGAAGTACTGGTTGATCGCGGTGAGTTCGTTGGTGAGCTGCGCGTTCAGCAGCCGGATGACGTTTGGATCGCCCTTCATTGGAGTGCCCTAGGATGGTGTTTGAATGGGCTCAATGATAGCAAACATGCCGGGCGATCGCCGGTGAAAAGCGGAGAAAAAGCGGGGGAAAATGGCAGAAAAATGCCGTAAAACGACAAAAACAGCGATGAATGAAAACGCTTCTCAGTTCATCGTGATAACGCTTCTCACTACTCGGCGAAACGATGCTGGTTACGGCAAATCGGCGCCGCAAGCGTGGCGCCGATAAAGGGATCAGGCCGCGGATCGGGCCGTGAATCAGGCTACGACCGTGGTACGGCGCAGTTCGGTAATAGTGGTCTTGCTGTCGATGTGGTCGTGCAGCACTTCGCGGGCGTAGCTGACGCAGGTGCCGCACATGGTGCCGACGCCGAGTTCCTTGCGCAGTTCGGCAATCGACGAAATGCCGAGGTCGACAGCCTGACGGATTTCACGGTCGGAGATGTTGTTGCAGACGCAGACGATCATTTCTAACAAGCCTTTGCTAAAACACTATACCTTGCTAATTACACTATAAAAATGCGAATCATTCTCATTTGCGTTGCTATTTTCTGTAAACCCGGCAGCAAAAGCAAGCGGATTTCATCAACTATGTGCACTTTTTCGGGTCATTGCGAAGTCGGCATGACAAGCTGCAAATAGAAATAATTCGCATTTAGGGCTATCATGTCGGAATCTGTCTCATCAGCGCTACAGTCCCACTTTCCGGAAGCCGCCATGACCCAAGCCCCCTCCCTGACCACCCTCGACTCGCTGAAAGCGGGCCAGAGTGCCACCGTGATTCACCTGGCGCCGCATGCGCAGGGCGGCATCGACGTCCAGCGCCGCCTGATGGAGCTGGGCTTCGTGCCGGGCGAGCGCATCCGCGTACTGAAGCGCGTGCTGAAGGGCCCGCTGGCGGTGAAGGTGGGCGAGTCGACTTTCGCCCTGCGCCGCTTCGAAGCGGCCATGATCTCGATCAAGCCGGAATAAACGATGGGTGTCATGGAACAACAGGCGCCGTCGCAGGCGGCGGCGCGCACGCCCGTGATCGCGCTGCTCGGCAATCCGAACTGCGGCAAGACCGCGCTCTTCAACCGCCTCACCGGTTCGCGCCAGAAGGTTGCCAACTATGCCGGCGTCACCATCGAACGCAAGGAAGGCAGCTTCACGTCGCCAGGCGGCCGGCCGTTCCGTGTGCTCGACCTGCCGGGCGCGTACAGCCTGAATGCCCAGACCCCGGACGAAGGCATCACGCGCGACGTGGTGGCCGGCCTGCGCAAGGGCGAAGCCCCGCTCGACGCGATCCTGTGCGTGGTCAACGCGACCAATCTGCGCCTGAACCTGCGCCTGGTGCTCGAGCTGCGCCGCCTTGGGCTGCCGATGGTGCTGGCCCTGAACATGGTCGACGTCGCCAAGAAACGCGGCATCGAGATCGACACCGCCAAGCTGTCGCAGGAACTGGGCATGCCGGTGGTCGAGACGGTCGCGATCCAGCCCGGCGGCGAGCAGGCGCTGCTGGCGCAGCTCGACCGTATGGCGTTCGACACCCCGGTCAAGCCGAAGCCGCTGACTGCGATCGACGAAGTGCCGGTCGAGGAAACGCAGCGCGAAGTGCGCCGCATCCTCGATGCCGCCGTCTCCACCGCCAGGGACACCGGCAACCTGAGCGAAAAGATCGACAACGTGGTGCTGCACCCGGTCGTGGGGCCGCTGATCCTGGCCGCGCTGATGTTCCTGATCTTCCAGGCCGTGTTCAGCTGGGGCGACACGCCGATCGAACTGATCGAGACCGGTGTCGGCGCGCTGGGCGAACTGGTCGGCTCCTGGATGGGAGACGGCCTGCTGCGCAGCCTGCTGGTGGACGGCATCATCGCCGGTGTCGGCGGCGTGCTGGTGTTCCTGCCGCAGATCCTGATCCTGTTCTTCTTCATCCTGTTGCTGGAAGACGTCGGCTACCTGCCGCGCGCCGCCTTCCTGTTAGATCGCATCATGGGCAGTGTCGGCCTGTCGGGCCGCGCCTTCCTGCCATTGCTGTCGTCGTTCGCCTGCGCGATTCCCGGCGTGATGGCGGCGCGCACCATCCAGAACCCGCGCGACCGCCTGGTGACGATCATGATCGCGCCCCTGATGACGTGTTCGGCGCGCCTGCCGGTGTATGCGCTCTTGATCGCGGCCTTCATCCCGGAGCGCGCGGTCGGCGTCTTCAACCTGCAGGGCCTGGTGCTGTTCGTGCTGTACATGGCCGGCATCCTGTCGGCGATGGCGGTGGCCTGGTTCATGAAGCGGCGCAGCGAATACAAGCAGCACGCGCTGATGATGGAGCTGCCGGCTTACCACTGGCCGCAGCCGCGCGCGCTGGCCTCGGGCCTGCTGGAGCGCGCCAAGATCTTCCTGATGCGCGTCGGCACCCTGATCCTGTCCATGATCATCCTGCTCTGGCTGCTGTCGAGCTTCCCGGGCGCGCCCGCGGGCGCCACCGAGCCGCCGATCTACTACAGCGTGGCCGGCATGATCGGGCGCGCGCTGGAAGTGATCCTGGCGCCGGTCGGCTTCAACTGGCAGATCGCGATCGCGCTGGTGCCGGGCATGGCCGCGCGCGAAGTGGCGGTGGGCGCGCTCGGCACCGTGTACGCGCTGTCGGGCGGCGACAATGTCGGCGACATGCTGGCGCCGCTGATCGCGCAATCGTGGTCGCTGGCCACCGGCCTGGCGCTGCTGGCGTGGTACGTGTACGCGCCGCACTGCCTGCCGACCCTGGCCACGGTGGCGCGCGAGACCGGCAGCCGCAAGTACGCCTGGATCATGGCCGGCTACATGTTCGCGCTGGCCTACGCCGCCGCCTTCATCGTCTACCGCGTCACCCTGGCCATCACCGGAGCGTAAATCATGCAAGAGCTTAGCGTCGTCGTCATCGTCTCGCTCGCCGCGCTGTACCTGGGCGCGAAGTACATGCCGGCCGCTTTGCGCGCACGCCTGGTGCAACGTTTAAGCCGCGACGGCCGCCGTTCCAGGCTGGCCGACTGGCTGGGCAAGCAGGGCGGGGGCGCCTGCGGCGGCGGCAGTTGCGGTACCGGCTGCGCCTCGACCGGCACCCCGAGCTCGCCCACCAAGCACCGCGTGATCAAGCTGCACCAGCGTCACTAAGCTTTTCCGCCAGCGCCGCGATCAGGCGCTGCGCATCGTACGGGGCGTGCACCTTGATGTCGTTGTCGAAGTAGCAGTAGACGTCGCGCGCCTTGCGCCTGGGCGGCGCCTTGCTTGACGCCAGCCGCGCATCCCGCGGCTGCCCGCCGCGGCGCCAGGCGTCGATCCTGTCGGCCCAGCGCGCGATCGCTTCATCCTCGTAGCCGCTCGCATACAGCTCCTTGTCGCCGTGCAGGCGCACGTAGACGAAGTCCGCGGTCACGTCTTCCACCTGCGGCCAGCGCCCGGCCGTATCGGCCACCACCAGCGCCACCTTGTACTTCCTCAGCAGCGCAATGAAGGCCGCGTCGCGAAAGCTCTCGTGGCGGATCTCGACCGCGTGCCGCAGCGGGCGCTTGGGTCCCGCGTCGAGCGACACCCGGCCTTGCATGCGTTCCTCGAAGCCGCGCGCCAGCGCCAGCGCGGCGTCGGTATCGTGCGGCAGCAGGCGAAGGAAGGCTTCGAAGCGTTCCGGCTCGAAGGCGAAGTTGGGCGGGAACTGCCACAGGAAGGGACCGAGCTTTTCGCGCAGTTCGAACACGCCCGAGGCCAGCACGTTGGCCAAGGGTTTTTCGACGTCGCGCAGGCGCAGCATGTGGGTCAGGAAGCGGTTGCCCTTGACGGCGAACACGAAGCCGGGCGGGGTGGCCGCGTACCAGGCCGCGTAGCTGGTGGGGCGCTGCAGCGCATAGAACGAGCCGTTGATCTCGATGCTGGGCAGCTGGCGCGCGGCGTAATCGAGTTCGCGCGCCTGGGCCAGGCCGGGCGGATAGAACTTGCCGCGCCACGGCGCGTAGCGCCAGCCGGAGATGCCGATGTAGGTTGCGCCGATCATGGGGGCACGATACGCCGCGGGTGTGGTCGCGGCAGTGCGCTGGCGCACCCAGCCGGGGAAGCGGGCAGGAGGTCGGTCCCCGCCGGTCTCTTTTGGCAAAGGCGCAACAATGCTAAGCTAGCGCCCATCGTCACTCATTGTCATTCACTCCGCCGCCATGATCGTCGTCCATCACCTGAACAATTCGCGCTCGCAGCGCATCCTGTGGCTGCTCGAAGAGCTGGGACTGGAGTACGAGATCAAGCATTACCAGCGCGATCCGAAGACCATGCTGGCCCCGCCCGAACTGAAAGCCGTGCACCCGCTCGGCAAGTCGCCGGTGATTGGCGACGGCGACACCGTGGTGGCCGAGTCGGGCGCCATCATCGACTACCTGGTCGAGCGCCACGGCGGCGGACGTTTCGCTCCGGCCGTCGGCACGCCGGCGCGCCTGCGCTACACCCACTTCCTGCATTACGCGGAAGGCTCGGCGATGCCGCCGCTGCTGCTGAAACTGGTGTTCGACAAGATCGAGCACAGCCCGCTGCCGTTCTTCGTCAAGCCGATCGCGCGCGGCATCGCGCAGAAGGTCAAGGGCAGCTTCGTGCTGCCGCAGATCGCGCTGCACCTGAACTACCTGGAAGGCGAACTGGCGCAGCGCCCCTGGTTCACCGGCGAGGAATTCACCGCCGCCGACATCGCGCTCAGCTTCCCGCTGGAAGCCGCGGCCGCGCGCGGCGGGCTGGATGCGAAGTATCCGAACCTGTCGGACTTCCTGAAGCGCATC
This sequence comes from Massilia sp. YIM B02443, assembly GCF_030411955.1. Lineage (GTDB taxonomy): Bacteria > Pseudomonadota > Gammaproteobacteria > Burkholderiales > Burkholderiaceae_D > Telluria. The sequence continues at coordinate 144,742 of NZ_JASNRA010000007.1, read as the reverse complement.
CATGCGCGTCCTGCGTACCAGCGCGCGCTGGAACGCGGCGGCAAGTATGAGATCGGCAAGGCCTGAGCCAGGAGTACGCTGAGGCATGGCCAAGCTGCTCGCTATCGACGGCCTGAACATCGTGCGCCGGGTGTACGAGGCCAGTCCCGAACCGGATTCGGACCTGAAGGCCAGCATCGCGCTGCGCCACGCGTTCTCGTCGTTTCGCAACGTGCTCGAGACGCACGCGCCGACCCACGTGCTGGCCGCCTTCGACCATGGCGGCGAGACCTGGCGCCACGCGCTGTATCCGCGCTACCGCGAGGGCCGGGCGGCGATGCCGGCGGAACTGCGCGCGGCGCTGCCCGAATTCCACGAGCGCCTGCGCGGCGCCGGCCTGCACGTGCTGTGCATCCCGGGCGTCGAGGCCGACGACGTGATCGCCACCGGCGTGATGCGCTGGCTGTCCGAGGGCCGCGGCGACGCGGTCGTCGCCACCACCGACAAGGACCTGCATCCGCTGATCGCGCACGGCGCGCTGGTGTGGGACCACTTCAAGAACGAGTGGCACGACGACGCCTGGGTGCGCAAGCGCTTCGGCGTGGCGCCGGAACGGCTGCACGACCTGCTGGCGCTGATGGGCGACCCGACCGATGGCGTTCCGGGGGTGTCGAAGATCGGCATGAAGACGGCGGCGCGCCTGCTCAATGCCTACGGCGACCTGGACGCGGTGGTGGCGGGCGCCGGCATCCTCAAGACCCCGCTCGGCGAGAGGCTGCGCGCCGAGCGTGAGATACTCGAGGTCTCGCGCTGCCTGGTGTCGCTCAAGCTGGACGTGCGCCTGGGCGTGAGCTGGAACATGCTGGCCTACGAGTCACACTGAAAATGCACACTACAAGGAACGTCGCGCAGACGGCAAACGAAGGGATGGACAAGCGATGCTCAAGGCAGTAATCGTGGATGGAAACGCAGTCTCGCGCTCGATGCTGGGCACCGTGCTGACCGACGGCAGCTATGACGTGGTGGGCGCAACCCATACCAGCTCAGGGGCCTATGCGCTCGCGCTCAAGCACCACCCGCACGTGCTGTGCATCGCGCGTGAGCAGGTCGAGGACGGCAACAACGTGGTCGAGCAGCTGCGCGCCGAACTGCCCAAGACCCTGATCTTCATGGTCTCCGGCACGCTCGACGCCCAGGCGGTGCAGGCAGCCGTGGCGCGCGGCGTGCACGGCTTCATCGTCAAGCCGTTCAAGGCCGACACCGTGCTCAAGACGATCCGCAATACCGTGATCGCGTTCGTGAAGAAACAGCAGCAGGCGGCCAAGCCGGATTAACGCAGCTGCTCCAGCCGTTCAGGCGCCGGCGCCGGCGTCGGCGATGTCTTTTCGAACCAGGCATTGGGTACGCGGTGCCATCCGCGCAAGTCGAAGTCGCCGGGCAGCGGCGGCAGCAATCCGTCGCGGTAGCTGCCTTCGACCGGCGCCATGTCCTCGCCTACGATCCTGATTTGGAACCGGATCACGCCATCGGCGCCGCGTGACGTGCTCACTGTCCCCGTGTTGTTGTTATCGATCCGGACAGTCTGCGTCACCGGTTCGGCCGGCACCGATTCCGGTCCGTCCGGGAAGGCGATCGGGAGGGTCAGAAAGATCGGCGTTTGCACCTTGCCCCACACGGCGGGCGAGTAACGGCTAGCGCTGTCGGCGTCGACCGGGCGGTCGACGAAGCTTCCTTTGCGGGTCATGATCAGGCGCCAGTGGTCGCCGCGCTGTTCGCTTTCCACCAGCGTTTCCCGGTTCTGGTAACTGAAGACCCTGAGCGTCCGATGCGGGGAATGTACCTCGATATGGCCGGCGCAGAGCCACTGCATCTCGCGCGCGGAACAGTCGCCGGTCAGGACCGTGGCGCCGGCGGTGGCATTCAGCGCCATGGCAAGCAGGAGTGGCAGGGATCGGACAACACGAACGGGAACCGGGACGCTCAGTGGCAACGGCATGGTGACCTCCGGCAGGCGCCGTCGACGACGGCTTTGTTCCATGCTAGCACGATGCGCAGGCGTCCTTGCCGCTTCCGGCGCGGCGTGGGATATCGTCGGCCGCAATGGCCGCAATGGCCGCCAGTTCGCCTGGCACGCTGTTCGCGTTTGCGCAGGCGGCACGCCCGTCACCGTTGTCCGGACCGTCCTAACGCAGCTGCTCCAGCCGCTCGCCCGGCGCCGGCTCTGGCGCCGGCGGCGGCTCGCCAATGCGGCTCGGCCCGGGAGCGTGGTACCAGCCGCGCATGTCGAAGTCGCCCGGCAGCGCCGGCCGCAGGCCGGAACGATAGCTGCCCTCGAACCGGCCGAATCGGTCGCCCGCCATGCGGAAGCGTATCGCGCCATCGGCGCCGCGCGACGCGGTGACTGTGGCGGTGGTGTTCGATTCGACCTGGATGGTGCGTGTCAGCGGTTCAACCGGGACCGAGTCCGGACCGTCAGGGAAAAGCATGGGTAGCACCATCAGGACCGGCGCCAGCGCGTAACCCCAGAAAGCGTATGCACCCCTGTTGGCCCCGATGTCGTCACCGGGGGCGACGAACGCGCCCTTGTTAGTGACCAGCATGCGCCGCCGCACGCCTTCCTGCTCGACCTCCATCAGCACCTCGCGCTTCTCGCAGCCCGTCATCTCGACGCGTGCCTTCGCCGAACGCATCTCGACGTGCCCGATGCAGCCCCACTGTACCGGGCGTTCGGCGCAGGCCTTCATGTCGAGCGCGGCGGCGGGCAGCGCCATGGATGGGAGGACAACGAGGAAGCAGGTGCGAACGCGAAGCGGTGACGGCATGTGCCCCCCTGGCAGGCGCCGCCGGCGGCGGCATCGCGCCATGCTGGCACGACGCCATACCATCCTTGCCGCTTCAGGCGCGGCGCCGGATCTCGTCGGCCACGATGGCGGCCAGTTCGCCCAGCGCGCGCCGTTCGCGTTCGCGCAGGCGGCGCGGCTCGGTGTCGAGCACGCACAGCGCGCCCAGCGCCAGCCCGTCGGCGTCGCGCAGCGGGAAGCCTGCATAGAAGCGGATGTGCGGCGCGCCCAGCACCAGCGGGTTGTCGGCAAAGCGCGCATCCTCGCGCGCGTCCTCGACCACGAACAGCTCGTCCTGCATGATCGTGTGGCTGCAGAAGGCCTGCGCGCGCGGGGTTTCGCGCGTTTCGAGGCCGATGCGCGACTTGAACCACTGGCGCCGCGCCGACAGCAGCGTGAGCAGCGCCATCGGGCATTCGGTGGCGTGGGTCGCGAGCCAGGTGATGCGGTCGAAGACTTCTTCCGCCGGGGTGTCGAGCAGGCCGGTCTTGCCCAGTGCTGCCAGCCGGCGCGCCTCGTCCGGTGCGACCGGATAGGCGGGGGAAGAGTCAGGCAGGAATTCGCCTTGCGGCGGCGCGGCAGCGGCGGCGCGCACGATGCCGGCCTGCTGCGCCAGCAGCCGGTTGACCGCGCTCAGGTGCACGCGGCGGTGGCCGCCCGGCGTCTTCCATGCCGGCAGCGCGCCGCTTTCCATCCACAGCTGCGCCGTGCTCACCGCGACCCCCAGCAGGTGGGCCGCCTCGCGCGTGGTCAGGATCGGATCGTCGTTGTCTGGACTTGCTTTCATGAAGCTATCGTGTTGCTTGAGTCATCCAATTTTACACGAATCAAGTAAAAATGACGAATTTGACGATAGAATTGGAGATTATTGTTGACTTAAAGTTTTTTCTTGGCAACAATGAGTTCTATTCCGTCAATTTCGTCACTTTGCGCGCATGTGCGTGCTTGCCCAAGCTGTCATGAACACACTGACCGATCCTGCGCTATTTGCCCCGCTGTCCACTGAGGCGGCTCGTCTCGACGCGCTGCGCCGCCTGGACCTGCTCGATACGCCGCCAAGCGAAGCATTCGACCGCATCACGCGCATGGCGGCCCACCTGTTCGACCTGCCGATCGCCGCGGTGTCGCTGACCGACAGCGATCGCCAGTGGTTCAAGTCGAAGTACGGCATCGAGCACGATTCGATCCCGCGCTTCAAGGCGCCGTGCGGGATGGTGGCCGACAGCAACGGCATGCTGATCGTGTCCGACCTGCTCGCGCACGGCCACCTGTGCGACAGCGGCCTGGCCGCGGCCGGGATCCGCTTCTACGCCGGCGCGCCGCTGACCACCAGCGACGGCCATACCCTTGGCGCGATGTGCGTGCTCGGCACCGAGCCGCGCCAGGTCACGCCGGCCGAGAGCCAGGCATTGCGGGATATGGCGACGATGGTGATGGCGCAGATCGAGCTGCAGCATGCGCTGGGCCGGGTCGATCCGATCAGCCGCCTGCCGAACCGCAACCAGTTCATCAGCGACTTCACCGACATCGAGCTGGCCGAGCCGGCCGGCGAACTGCGCCTGGCGGCGCTGGTCAGCCTGGCCACGCCGCAGCAGCTCAGCGACGCCCAGCGCGTGATGGGCTCGGGCTACGTCGACGAGATGGTGCGCGACGCCGTGCCCCAGCTGCGCCTGGCCGGCGCCGGCAAGATCTACCATGTCGCGACCACCCAGTTCGCCTTCATGGCGCCGCGCGGCGCCGCGCTCGAGACCTTCCGCCTGCAGATGCAATCGTGGCTCGACGCCCACGCCAGTTATGGCCAGGCGCGTTTTCTCACCACCACCACGATCGGCATCGCGCCGTTCACGGTGGGCGAGACCGAAGGCCTGGACCTGCTGCGCAACATGCACAGCGCGGCGCACGACGCCCTGGCCGAGCGCCGGGTGCGGGTGTTCTCGGCCGAGCACGACGCGATCCTGCAGCGCCGCTTCTGGCTGGTGAGCGCCTTCGGCGCCGCGCTGTCCAGTCCCGGCCAGCTGCACCTGGTGTTCCAGCCCAAGGTGTCGATGACGGGCGGCGCATGCGTGGGCGTGGAAGCGCTGCTGCGCTGGACCCATCCCGAGCAGGGCGACATCTCGCCCGGCGAATTCATTCCCCTGATCGAAGCCACCTCGCTGGCGCGCGCCACCACCGAATGGGTACTGGACGCCGCGCTGCGCCAGATGGCGGCCTGGCGCGACGCCGGCCTGACGCTGCAGGTGGCGGTCAACGTCTCGGCGGTGAACCTGGAAGAGCCGGACTTCTGCGGCCGCGTGCTGGCGCTGCTCGAGCAGCACGGCCTGGCGCCGTCATGCCTGGCGCTGGAACTGACCGAGAGCGCGCTGATGCGCAACGCGAAAGTGGCGCAGGCCACGCTGGAGCGTCTGGCGCACGCCGGCGTGCAACTGGCGATCGACGATTTCGGCACCGGCTACAGCAGCCTGGCCTACCTGCAAAGCCTGCCGGCCAACGTGGTCAAGATCGACCAGAGCTTCATCCGCAACCTGGGCCAGGACGAACGCCGGCGCGCGCTGGTGCAGACCATGATCAAGCTGTCGCACGACCTGGGGCACAAGGTGGTGGCGGAAGGGGTGGAGACGGTGGAGGTCGAAACCTTCCTGCGCGCCGCGGGGTGCGACGAGGTGCAGGGGTATCTGTATGCGCGGCCGCTGGGGGCGGAGGCGCTGGTGGAGTGGCTGGCGGGGCGCGCTGCGAATTAGCGCACGCTGCGCCAATACGCATTGTTCTTGGCAAATTTAAAAATCAGCCGCCCGAGCGGGCATCGATGATGCCGCCACCCAGGCACACGTCGCCGTCATACAGCACCGCCGACTGCCCCGGCGTCACCGCCCATTGCGGGTCCGTGAAATCGAGCGCAAAGCGATCCAGCCCGTCGGCCTGCACGCGGCATTCCACGTCCGCCTGGCGATAACGGGTCTTGGCCGACAATGCGCGCGCATCCGGCGCTTCGCCCGCGATCCAGCTGGCCTGGCCTGCTTCCAGCCGGTTCGACAGCAGCCACGGATGGTCATGCCCCTGCACGATGTACAGGGTGTTGGCCTCGATGTCCTTGCGCGCCACGAACCACGGCTCGCTCGTGCCGTCCGGGTTCTTGCGGGATTTGAGACCGCCGATGCCGATGCCCTTGCGCTGGCCCAGCGTGTAGAACGACAGGCCGACGTGCTCACCGACTTTGGTGCCGTCGTCGAGCCGGATCGGACCAGGCTTGTACGACAGGTAGCGGTTCAGGAAGTCGCGGAACGGACGCTCGCCGATGAAGCAGATGCCGGTCGAATCCTTTTTCGCCGCGTTCGGCAGCTGCAGCTTCTCGGCGATCTTGCGCACTTCGGTCTTCGGGATCTCGCCCAGCGGGAACAGCGACTTCGAGAGCTGCGCCTGGTTCAGGCGGTGCAAAAAGTAACTCTGGTCCTTGGTTGCATCGAAGGCTTTCAGCAGCTCGAACTTGCCGCTACCCGTGTTCTGGCGCACGCGCGCATAGTGGCCGGTCGCGATCAGGTCGGCGCCCAGCTTCATCGCGTGGTCGAGGAAGGCCTTGAACTTGATCTCGGCGTTGCACAGCACGTCCGGGTTCGGGGTGCGGCCGGCCTGGTATTCGCGCAGGAACTCGGCGAACACGCGGTCCTTGTATTCGGAGGCGAAATTCACCGCCTCGATGTCGACGCCGACCACGTCGGCCACGCTGGCCGCGTCGATCCAGTCCTGGCGCGTCGAGCAGTATTCCGAATCGTCGTCGTCTTCCCAGTTCTTCATGAACAGGCCGACCACGTCGTAGCCCTGTTCCTTCAGCATCCATGCCGCGACCGACGAGTCGACTCCGCCCGACATCCCGATCACGACTTTTTTCTTGCTCATGTTACGTCCGTATCTTGAAACTTAGATCCCGCCTTCGAACACCGAAGGGTGGGTGTGCAGCAGCGCCAATGGCGTGCTCTGGCCGGCCAGGTAGTCGTCCACGCACTTGAGCACGATCGGGCTGCGGTGGCGGTCGGCGGTGGCGGCGATTTCGTCGCGCGTCATCCACAGCGTGCGCAGGATGCCTTCGTCCAGCGGCTGGTCGAACTTGCGGCCCACGCTGCCGCAGAAGGTGAAGCGCAGGTAAGTGACGTCGGCATTGCGCGACTTGGAATGGTAGCGCGACATGTACATGCCCACCAGCGCGCGCGGGATGAACTCGTGCGCGGTCTCTTCCAGCGCCTCGCGCACGACCGCCTGTTCCAGCGATTCGTGCGGGTCCAGGTGGCCGGCCGGCTGGTTCAGCTTCACGCCCTCGCTGGTCTCTTCCTCGATCAGCAGGAAACGGCCTTCGTGCTCGATGATGGCGGCCACGGTAACCGATGGTTTGAAGATGTCGCTCATGCCTGTCCTTGAAAATGAGCCGGTATTCTACCTCGGCCCGGGCCTGGTCTGCTCAGCCATGCCTGTCGCGTGACGCTTGCCTGTCGTTAATTGAGCTTGATCTGTCGCAAAAAAGATGACATCAGTACGGTAATCCCTGTTCTGCCTCAGCACAATGGCAAATTCGCCAATTGAAATTTATGTTTCGACAAGTGTTGTAAAGACGTGCTAGATTGGCTGGGCTGTTATCCGACAATGCCGTCCAAGCTGTGGAGGAATCCATGAGGATAGGAATACCGGTCGAGACAAGGCCGGGCGAGACCCGCGTTGCAGCAACTCCCGAAACCGTCAAAAAGTTGGCGGCGCGCCACGAAGTGCTGGTCGAAAGCGGCGCGGGCCTGCACGCCGCCGCCCCGGACGGGGCCTACCAGGCCGCCGGCGCCGCCATCGTCGACACATCTGCCGCCTTCGGCGCCGACATGGTGCTCAAGGTACGCCCGCCCGACATTGAAGAACGTGCACGCATGCGCGCCGGGACGATCCTGGTCGGCATGCTCGACCCCTTCGACGCCGAAGGTGTGCAGGCGCTGGCCCAGGCCCGGCTCACCGCCTTCGCCCTGGAAGCGGCGCCGCGCATCACGCGCGCCCAGTCGCTCGACGTGCTGTCGTCGCAGGCCAACATCGCCGGCTACAAGGCGGTGCTGCTGGCGGCCAACACCTATGGACGCTTCATGCCGATGCTGATGACGGCGGCCGGCACGGTCAAGGCGGCGCGGGTGCTGATCATGGGCGTCGGCGTGGCCGGGCTGCAGGCGATCGCCACCGCCAAGCGCCTGGGCGCGGTGATCGAGGCCTCCGACGTGCGTCCGCCGGTCAAGGAACAGGTGGAATCGCTCGGCGCCAAATTCATCGACGTGCCGTATGTCACCGACGAGGAGCGCAAGATCGCCCAGGGCAGCGGCGGCTACGCGCGCCCGATGCCGGCCGACTGGATGCGGCGCCAGGCCGCACTGGTGCATGAACGGGCGAAGCTGGCCGACATCGTGATCACCACCGCCCTGATCCCGGGACGCAAGGCGCCGATCCTGATCGGCGAAGAGACGGTGCAGGCCATGAAGCCCGGCTCGGTGATCGTCGACATGGCGATCGCGCAGGGCGGCAACTGTCCGCTCACCGAGATCGGCAAGACCGTGGTCAAGCACGGGGTGCACATCATCGGCGAACCGAACCTGGCGGCGCTGGTGCCGGCCGACGCCTCGGCGCTGTATGCGCGCAACGTGCTCGACTTCCTCAAGCTGGTGTTCGACAAGGACGAGCAGTTCCACATCGACCGCGAGGACGAGATCGTGCGCGCCACGCTGGTGTGCGCCGACGGCGAAGTGTTGCGTACTTAAGCTGCGTACTTAAGCTGCGTACTTAAGCCTCGTTGACAAGAACGACAGGAGACAAGCATGGACATCAGCCACACCATCATCAACCTGATCATCTTCGTGCTGGCGATCTACGTCGGCTACCACGTGGTGTGGACGGTCACGCCCGCGCTGCACACGCCGCTGATGGCGGTGACCAACGCCATCTCGGCGATCGTGATCGTCGGCGCCATGCTGGCCGCCGCGCTGACCGAAGGCTGGACCGGGCAGGTGGCCGGCACAGTGGCGGTGGCGCTGGCGGCGGTGAACGTGTTCGGCGGCTTCCTGGTCACGCAGCGCATGCTGGAGATGTTCCGCAAGAAGGAGCCGAAAGCCGCCAAGCCGGCGGCGGCCCTGCCTGGTGGGGAGAAGCAGGCATGAACATGATCAGCATGAATCTGGTGACGCTGTGCTACCTGGTCGCCTCGGTGTGCTTCATCCAGGCGCTCAAGGGCCTGTCGTCGCCGTCGACGGCGCGCATCGGCAACAGCTTCGGCATGGCCGGGATGGCGATCGCGGTGCTGACCACGGCGGCCCTGATCTTCAAGTTGCAGGCCGAGATGGAAACTGCGCGCGGCGTCGGCTTCCCGCTGGTGCTGCTGGGCGTGGTGGTCGGCGGCGCGATCGGCGCCTATGCCGCGAAGAAGGTCGAGATGACCAAGATGCCGGAACTGGTGGCGGCGATGCACTCGCTGATCGGGCTGGCCGCGGTGTGCATCGCGGTGGCGGCGGTGTCCGAGCCGTGGGCCTTCAATATCGCCACCCGCACTACGCCGCTGCCGTTCGGGAACCGGCTCGAACTGTTCATCGGCACCTTCGTGGGCGCGGTGACGTTCTCCGGTTCAGTGATCGCGTTCGGCAAGCTGTCGGGCAAATATACATTCCGCCTGTTCCAGGGCGCGCCGGTGCGCTTTGGCGGGCAGCACATCCTGAACCTGGTGCTGGCGATCGCCATCGTGGTGCTGGGCCTGATGTTCTGCTTCGCCGACGGCGTGGCGCCGGCCTGGACGCCGTTCGTGGCGATGGCGCTGCTGGCCTTCGTGCTGGGCGTGCTGATCATCATCCCGATCGGCGGCGCCGACATGCCGGTGGTGGTGTCGATGCTGAACTCGTACTCGGGCTGGGCGGCGGCCGGCATCGGCTTCTCGCTGAATAACGCGATGCTGATCATCGCCGGTTCGCTGGTCGGTTCGAGCGGCGCGATCCTGTCGTACATCATGTGCAAGGCGATGAACCGCTCGTTCTTCAACGTGATCCTGGGCGGCTTCGGCGGCGAGGCCGGCGCGCCGGCGGGCGGGGCGCAGGAGCAGCGTCCGGTCAAGTCGGGATCGGCCGAAGACGCCGCCTTCATCCTGCAGAACGCCGAGTCGGTGATCATCGTCCCCGGCTACGGCCTGGCGGTGGCGCGCGCCCAGCATACGGTCAAGGAACTGGTCGACAAGCTGACCGAGCACGGCGTCACGGTGCGCTACGCGATCCACCCGGTGGCCGGACGCATGCCGGGCCATATGAACGTGCTGCTGGCCGAGGCCGAGGTGCCGTACGACCAGGTGGCCGAGATGGAAGACATCAACGGCGAATTCGGCCAGACCGACGTGGTGCTGGTGCTGGGCGCCAACGACGTGGTCAACCCGGCGGCCAAGGATCCGAAATCGCCGATCGCCGGCATGCCGATCCTCGAGGCGTATAAAGCGCGCAGCATCATCGTCAACAAGCGCTCGATGGCGTCCGGCTACGCGGGGCTGGACAACGACCTGTTCTACCAGCCCAACACGATGATGGTGTTCGGCGACGCCAAGAAGGTCATCGAGTCGATGCTCAAGGCCGTCGACTGATTGGATCGGCAGGGTTGGCGGCGGAGCGCGGGGCCGCCGAGGCCAACCCTACGTGACGCAGGTCAGCGGCGGCCGAACATCATCAGGTCGGCCAGCAGCATGCGCGCCGGCCTGGCCAGGTCGAGCGTGGCCAGGCCCAGGCCGAGCAGCGACTGCAAGGGGCCGGTGCCGGTAAACGCGCGCGCCATGGTATCGGTCAGGCCGATGGTCAGGCGCCGGTCCCCGTCGCGCTCTTCGAGGAAGCGGCCGAGGGCGGCCGAGTCGACGCTGCGGGCCAGCTGGCGCGCCAGCACGGCGGCGTCGCGCAGGCCCAGGTTCAGGCCCTGGCCGGCGACCGGGTGCAGTGTCTGGGCGGCGTTGCCGATGGCGACCGTGCGCACCGTGGCGCGCGGCTCGGCGTTCAGGCCGAGCGGGAACGAGACCCGCGGCGACACCGCCGTGAAGGCGCCCAGGCGGCTACCGAAGGCGTCGCCCAGCTGCGCCAGGAAGCCGGCGTCGCCCAGCGCCAGGATGTCAGGCGCGCGCTCGGGGCGCACGCACCAGACCAAGGCATATTGATGGCCGTCGGCGCCGTCTTCCGGCAACAGCGCCAGCGGGCCTTCGTCGGTGAAGCGCTCGAAGGCGCGGTGCGGGATCGGCAGCGCGGCGCTGACGCGCGCGATGATCGCGGTCTGCTCGTAGTCGCGGCTGCGCGCGCGACCTTCCTGTTCGCCGAAGATGCCGCCCTCGGCCTGCACCGCGACCTGGGCGCGCAGGGCGCGGCCGTCGTCCAGCGTGAGCAGGGCGCCATCGGCGCGCTCCTCGAGCGCCTGCACGCGCGCCGGACGCAGCACCTCGACCCCGGCGGCGTCGCAGCCGCGCGCCAGCGCATCGACCACGGCGCCATAGCGCGTCACGTAGCCCAGCGCCGGCACGTCGTGTTCGCTGCGGTCCATCAGGCTGCGTCCCAGCTGGCCGCGGCGCGAGACGTGGATCTCGTGGATCGGCGTGGCCGCCAGCGGCCAGGCGCCGACTTCCTGCAGCAGCCCCACGCTGCCCCAGGACAGCGCGATCGAGCGCGGGTCCGAGATCGCCTGGCCCAGCGACTTGCCGTCGACCAGGGCGATGCGCTTGCCGGCGACGCCGCGCCGCACCAGGAAGGCGGCCAGCGCCAGGCCGACCGGGCCGGCGCCGCAGATCGCGACGTCCACGTCGCGCGGTTCGGAGTGTTGGAGTGCTTCCTGGGTCATCGTGATTCCTGCATCAGGGTTTCGATCTCCGCCACGCCCTTCGGCGCGCTGCCGGTCAGGATACGGCAACCTGCCTCGGTGACGAGCACGTCGTCCTCGATGCGGATGCCGATGTGCCAGAACTGTTCCGGCACGCCTTCGGCCGGACGCACGTAGATGCCCGGCTCCACCGTCAGCGCCATCCCGGCCAGCAGGGGCCGCGACGGTTTTTCGGGTTGCGTCGCGTCGCGGTAGGCGCCGACGTCGTGCACGTCCATCCCGAGCCAGTGCCCGGTGCCGTGCATGTAGAACTGGGTATAGGCGCGCGTGCCGATGGCGTCGTCGAGCGAACCGACCTTCTGGCGGTCGAGCAGCTTCAGGTCCAGCATGCCCTCGGTCAGCACCCGCACCGCAGCGTCATGGATCGCGCTGTACGGATTGCCCGGCACGACGGCCGCCAGCGCCGCCTCCTGCGCGCGCAGCGCCAGTTCGTACAGCGTGCGCTGCGCCGGCGTGAAGACGCCGCCTGCCGGATAAGTGCGCGTGATGTCGCCGGCGTAGCCGTCGAATTCGCAGCCGGCGTCGATCAGTACCAGCTCGCCATCGAGTACGCGCCGGTTGTTGGCGTTGTAGTGCAGCACGCAGGCGTTCGGTCCCGAGGCCACGATCGGCGTGTAAGCCGGGAACTGGGCGCCGTTGCGGCGAAATTCGTGCAGCAGCTCGGCCTCGATCTCGTACTCGAACATGCCGGGCCGGGTGGCGCGCATCGCGCGCAGGTGGGCCTGGCCCGAGATCAGGCCGGCGCGCGCCATCAGCGCCGCTTCGTGCCCGTCCTTCAGCAGGCGCATCTCGTCGATCATGCCGAGCAGGTGGTGGGTCGTCGACGGCGCGGTGACGCCGGTGCGGGCCCGCGCGCGCACCGCCTTCAGCCAGCCGGCCACCTGCGCGTCGAGCGCGGCGCCGTGGCCGAGCGCGTAGTACAGCGCCGGCGCGTCGGCCAGCAGGCCGGTCATGCGCGCATCGAGTTCGCCGATCGGGTACGCTTCATCGACGCCGAAAGACGTGCGCGCCGCTTCGGGACCGTAGCGGAAGCCGTCCCATATCTCGCGTTCCAGGTTCTTCTCGCGGCAGAACAGGATCGCGCGCGCCGGCCGTTCGCCATGGGCGGCGACGATCACCAGCACGCTGTCCGGTTCCGCGAACCCGGTCAGGTAATAGAAGTAGCTGTCGTGGCGGTAGGGGTACTCGCTGTCGCCGTTGCGCACGACTTCCGGCGCCGTGGCCAGCACCGCGACCGCGCCCGGCTGCATCCGCGCCGCCAGGCGCGCGCGCCGTTCGGCGTACGGAGCAGAAGGAGCAGCAGAAGCGACAGCGCCCGCCATCATGGCGCCGGCCTGGGCGCGCGCAGCGGCGCGTTCAGTTCTTCCAGCTGGGCCGCGGTGCCGACGTTGACCCACTGGCCTTGATACACTTCGCCGCCGACGCGGCCCTGGTCGATGTACTTGCGCATCAGGGGACCGAGCTTGACGAATTCGCCGGGCTGGATGCCGTCGAACATCTCGGGACGATACACGCCGATATTGGCGAAGTTCCACTTCGGCGCACCCTCGTTCTTGAGCGTGTACATGTCGAACGCGAAGTCGCCTTCCGGGTTGTGCCACGGATTGGGCGTCAGCCACAGCCAGGCGATGTCGCGTTTCTCCATCGGGATGGCCTGGCCCAGCGCGTCGGTGTCCTTCAGCGCGTCGAGCGCGTCCGAGAAATCGAAGTAGGGCGCATAGATGTCCGCCGACAGGGCAAGGAATGGTTCGTCGCCCAGCAGGTGCAGCGCGTTGGCGACGCCGCCCGCCGTTTCCAGCGGCGCCGGTTCGTGCGAATACACGATGCGCGCGCCGTAGCGGCTGCCGTCGCCCAGCTCCTGCTCGATCATGTGGCCGAGCCAGGAGTGGTTGATCACGATGTCGCTGATCCCGGCGCGCACCAGGTTCAGCACGTGCCAGACGATCAGCGGCCGGCCGCGCACCTTGAGCAGGGGTTTCGGGGTGCTGTCCGTCAGTGGACGCATGCGCTCGCCGCGGCCGGCGGCGAAAATCATCGCTTTCATGCGGGCCTCTTTCAGAAGGTGTAGCCGACTTGCGGCGCGCCCTTGTCGCCGAAGGCGTCGACCGCGTCGAGCAGGCGCAGCAAGGGTTTCAGTTCGGTATAGCGGTTGGCGGTCTTGCGCACGTAGTCGAGCACCGTCGGCAGGTCGTCCATGTACACCGGTTTGCCGTCGCGGTAGTTCAGGCGGCAGAAGATGCCGAGGATCTTCAGGTGGCGCTGCAGGGCCATGAACTCGAAGTCGCGGTAGAAGGCGTCGATGTCCGGATTGACCGGCAGGCCGACCCCCTTGGCGCTCTGCCAGTAGCGCACCACCCAGTCCAGCACGATCTCTTCGTCCCACTGGATATAGGCGTCGCGCAGCAGCGACGCCAGGTCGTAGGTGATCGGGCCGTAGACCGCGTCCTGGAAATCGAGCACGCCGGGATTACCCTGGTCCAGATGCATCAGGTTGCGCGAATGGAAATCGCGGTGCATGAAGACCTGCTGCTGGGCCAGCACGTTGGAGGCGATCGCCTCGAAGACCTTGTCGAGTTGCGCCTGCTGCTTCTCGTCCAGCGTCGCCTTCAGGTGGCGCCCCAGGTACCACTCCGGGAACAGGTTCAGTTCGCGCAGCACGAAGGCGCGGTCGAACTCGGGCAGCACGCCCGGCTGGCTGGCCATCTGGAACTTGAGCAGGGCGTCGACCGCATCCGAGTACATGAAGGCGGCGTTGTCGCTGTCCAGGCGCGCCAGGTAGGTGGTGGAACCCAGGTCGGACAGCAGCAGGAAGCCGCGTTCGACGTCGCGCGCGGCGATCGCCGGCACCGTCACGCCGGCTTCCATCAGCAAGCCCTGGACCTGGACGAAGGCCGGCACGTTCTCGCGCTCGGGCGGGGCGTCCATCGCCACCAGCGTCGCGCCCAGCTTGTCTTGCAGGCTTGGTACCACGTCGTAGCGGAAATAGCGGCGGAAGCTGGCGTCGCTCGAGGCCGGGCGGCCGCTGGCCACGTCCACCAGGCCGGTCGCGGCCAGCCAGTCGTTCAGTTGCGCCAGGCGCGCATCGCGTGCATCACCATGAGTGCCCGGTTCAGCAGCGTTGTCAATCGAAGTGGGGGAATTTTGATACGAAGAAGACATGAAGCGGCCTGGTGAATCCGGTTGGTTGAGCTAATTCTCATATAATAAGGGATTCATTTGAAAAAAACCGCCCTTAATATGGCGCACGCCCATGGCGTACGCCGATTTCCCATGATCTGCGAACTATGAGCTGGTCCTCGGCCAAACCCTTCCCGCCGCGCCACGTCCTCGCGCTCTATGCCCTGGCTGCCGCCGCGCCGGCATACGCGCAGAACGTCCCGCCCGCGCCCCAGAATGAAGAAGAACTCCCGCTCACCATCCGTGCCGAGGAGATCGGCGGCCGTCCCGACCGCCGCATGGACCTGAACCGCAACGTCGAGATCACGCGCGGCCAGACCGGCATCACCGCCGACACCGCCTGCTACCTGCGGGTCGAGGATGAAGTGACCGCCACCGGCAACGTCAACATGTGGCGCTTCGGCGACCGCTACAAAGGCGACGAGCTGCAACTGAATCTCGAGACCGGCAAGGGCTACGTCCTGAACCCGACTTATTTCCTGGCCGCGAACAACGGCCAGGGCCAGGCGTCGCGGATCGACTTCCTGGGCGAGCAGCAGGCCGTGGTGCGCGACGGCACCTACAGCACCTGCCAGGGCCCGGATCCGGACTGGTACCTGAAATCGAGCACGCTGCGCCTGGACACCGGGCGCGAGGTCGGCACCGCCGGCAAGACCATCATCTATTTCAAGGACGTGCCGATCATCGGCACCCCGGCGATGTCGTTCTCGCTGTCGGGCCAGCGCCGTTCCGGCTGGCTGCCGCCGTCGATCGGCTTCGGCTCGCAGGGCAAGGCCGAGGTGATGGTGCCGTACTACGTCAACATCGCCCCGAACCGTGACCTGACTTTGTACCCGCGCATGATGTTCGACCGCGGCTTCCAGCTCGGCGCCACCGGGCGCTACCTGGGCGTCACCGACGGTGGCGCCTACAACGGCGAGACCCACGTCGAGGTGCTGCCGGACGACCGCAAGACCAACACCACGCGCTGGCGCGCCGACTCGCTGCACAGCCAGGCCATCAGGCCGAACTGGTCGTACGGCTGGAACCTGCACGGCGCCTCGGACGACGAATACCCGGCCGACTTCTCGCGCACGGTCTCGGCCAGCGCCGAGCGCCAGCTGCTGCGCGAGGTGCGCACCGACTACTATGGCCAGTACTGGAGCCTGAACGCGCGCGCCCAGAACTACCAGGTGCTGCAAGACCCGGCCGCCGCCGAGAACCCGAGCCTGACGGTGCCGCGTCCCTACGACCGCCTGCCGCAGATTAATTTCCATGCCGGCCGCTATGACGTCGCCGGCTTCGACTGGGCGATCGACGCCGAGGCGACCCGCTTCTGGCATCCGGACCTGGTGCGCGGCAACCGCGCCGTGATCAACGGCCAGGTCAGCTATCCGATCGTGCGTCCGGGCTGGTTCGTCACGCCCAAGCTGATGTACAACGCGGCCAAGTACGACATCGATTCCAACGTGCGCGGGGTCGAGCTGCGTCCCGGCCTGTCGAACAAGGTCAGCCGCACGGTACCGACCTTCTCGCTCGACAGCGGGATGGTGTTCGAGCGCCAGACTTCGCTGTTTGGCAACGCCGCCACCCAGACCCTGGAACCGCGCCTGTTCTACGTCTACACGCCGTACGAAAACCAGGACGACATCCCGGTGTTCGACACCGGCCGCGCCGGCTTCAACTACGCGCAATTGTTCAGCGAGAACCGCTACGTCGGCCTCGACCGGGTGTCGGACGCCAACCAGCTGACCGCAGCCCTGGTGTCGCGCTACATCCAGGCCGACGGCGCCGAACGACTGCGCCTGGCGTTCGGCCAGCGCCTGTATTTCGAAGAGCCGCGCGTGCGCCTGCCGGGCGAAACCCTGCACCAGAGCCGCTCCGACCTGCTGCTGGCGGCCGCGGGCCGTATTTCCGAGACCTGGAGCTTCGATAGCGGCGTACAATACGACGCCAACGGCAGCAGTCTGTACAGCTCGAATGCGGGTGTGCAGTGGCGCCCCGGGCAGATGAAGGTGTTGAACGCCGAATACCGTTATCAGCGCGACAGCTTCCGCAACATCGACCTGTCGGCGCAGTGGCCGATCTCGAAGCGCTGGTACGGCGTCGGCCGGGTCAGCTATGCGCTGCGCTCGTATGGCGTGGGGCAGGCGGTCAATCCGTCCACCGGCAGCAAGCTGATCGAGAGCCTGGTGGGCCTGGAATACCAGGCCGATTGCTGGGTGTTCCGAATGGGCGCGCAGCGTTTCGTGACCGCCGCGCAGACCACCTCGACGCAGTCCTTCTTCCAGCTCGAGCTCAATGGCCTGTCGCGCCTGGGCCTGGGCAACCCGCTGGATACATTCAACAGGAGCATTCCGGGCTATACTCAGTTGAATACCGGCGTCGGCCGACCATAATTTTCCAATAAGTTAATGGTGATAGGCTTTGACCAGCAGTCCACTAAAGGCCGTCCAAGGCGGCGGCCCACGATTTGAACAATCCTGAAATGAGTGCTTCCCAGATGATGCGTACTACCCGTCTCAAGAACTCGCGAGCCATCGGGCTCGCAGCCGCGCTGCTGTGCGCGCTCACCACCGGCCAGGCGCTGGCGCAGTCCCAGGCCGCGCCGGCCGCCGCCGCTCCCGCCGCCGCCCCAGCCGCTCCCGCGGCCCAGGCCGGCGGCTTCCTGCCGCCGGCGTCCGCCAACGCCAAGGTGGTCGACTCGATCCAGGTGGTGGTCAACGACGAAGTGATCACCAGGAACGAAGTCGCCAACCGCCTGGTGCAGGTCACCCAGAACATGAAGGCGCGCAACCCGCAAGCCCAGCTGCCGGACGCCTCCGTCATGCAGCGCCAGGTACTGGAAGCGATGATCGTGGAACGCGCCCAGCTGCAGCTGGCCAAGGAAATGGGCGTGCGCGTCGACGACCGCACCCTGGACGCCACCATCGGCCGCATCGCCGAGAACCAGAAGCTGTCGGTGCAGGACCTGCGCAACCAGATGGAAAAAGAGGGCATGCCGTTTGCCCAGTTCCGCGAGGACATCCGCAACGAGATCATGATGCAGCGCCTGCGCGAGCACGAGGTCGACAGCAAGATCCAGATCTCGGAAGCCGAGGTCGACACCTATATGGCCGCCAGCAAGGCCGCCGCCGCCGACCGCTTCGAAGCCGACATCTCGCAGATCCTGGTGCGGGTGCCCGAGAATGCGTCGCCGGAACAGATTTCGGCACGCGCCGCGCGCGCCGACGAAGTGCTGCGCCAGCTGCGCACCGGCGCCGACTTCGCCAAGATGGCGGCCACCTATTCGGACGCGCCGGACGCGCTCAAGGGCGGCGAGATCGGCTGGCGCGACGCCGACCGCCTGCCGCCGGTGTTCTCGACCGAGCTGCGCAAGCTGCAGCCGGGCC
This sequence comes from Massilia sp. YIM B02443, assembly GCF_030411955.1. GTDB lineage: Bacteria > Pseudomonadota > Gammaproteobacteria > Burkholderiales > Burkholderiaceae_D > Telluria. Next base: position 126,489 of record NZ_JASNRA010000007.1, on the reverse strand, counting down.
AGGTGACGCCGATCATCAAGACCAACGTCGGCTTCCACATCCTCAAGATGGCCGGCAAGCGCTCGCTGGCCGACGGCAACGCCGCCGACAAGACCGTGGTCGAGCAGACCCACGCGCGCCACATCCTGATCAAGGTCACCCCGACCATGACCGAGGGCGAGGTCAAGCGCAAACTGCTGGAACTGAAGGAAAAGATGGACAACAACGCCGGCACCTTCGAGGAACTGGCGCGCCTGCACTCGCAGGACGGTTCGGCCAGCAAGGGCGGCGACCTGGGCTGGCTGTACCCGGGCGACACGGTGCCTGAATTCGAGCAGGCGATGAACCTGCTGAAACCGGGCCAGGTGTCGGACGTGATCCAGTCGCCGTTCGGCTTCCACCTGATCCAGGTCATCGAGCGCAAGAGCGAAGACGTGACCCAGCAGAAAGAACGCAACGTGGCGCGCCAGGTCATCCGCGAGCGCAAGATGCAGGAAGCGATGGAAAGCTGGGTGCGCGAAGTGCGCGACCGCGCCTACGTCGAGTTCCGCGAGGAGCAGTAATCCATGGCAGCGCCACAGGCGCCAGGGCGCCCGTTGGCGCACCAGAGGCCGGTCCTGGCGATCACGGTCGGCGAACCGGCCGGCATCGGTCCCGAAATCGCCATCCGCGCCGCCTGGGCGCTGCGCGCGCAGGCCAACTGCGTGCTGGTGGGCGACGCCGCCTTCCTGGCGCTCACCGCCGGCCTGATCGATCCGGCGATCCGCCTGTCGGCATTGTCCACGCAAGCGTTGCGCAACGGCGGCCTGCCGCACTTCGGTTCCGAGCGCCTGGCGGTGGTCGACGTGCCGCTGGCGGCGCACGTGGTGCCGGGGACATTGGACGCCGAGAATGGGCGCGCCGTGCTGGCCACGCTCGACCTGGCGATCGAAGGTTGTTCTGCAGGCTGGTTCGACGCCATCGTCACCGCGCCGCTGCAGAAAAGCACGATCAACGACGCCGGCATCGCGTTTTCCGGGCATACCGAATACCTGGCCGAAAAGACGAATACGCCGAAAGTGGTGATGATGCTGGCGGGGCAGCCTTCCGGCGAGCAGCCTTACCTGCGGGTGGCGCTGGCCACCACGCACTTGCCGTTGAAAGATGTTTCCGCCGCCCTGACGGTCGAGAACCTGACCCAGGTGCTGGACATCCTGCACGCCGACCTGAAGGACAAGTTCGGTATTCCCGAGCCCGTGATCCTGGTCACCGGCCTGAACCCGCATGCAGGCGAGAACGGCTACCTCGGCCGCGAAGAGATCGACGTCATCACGCCGGTGCTGGAAAATGCCCGCGCACGCGGCATCGATGCACGCGGCCCGTACCCGGCCGACACCCTGTTCCAGCCGAAATACCTGAAGGACGCCGACTGCGTGCTGGCGATGTACCACGACCAGGGGCTGCCAGTGCTCAAGCACGCCACCTTCGGACGCGGCATCAACGTCACCCTCGGCCTGCCGCTGATCCGCACCTCGGTCGACCATGGCACCGCGCTCGACCTCGCCGCCCAGGGACTGGGCCTGGCCGACTGCGGCAGCATGGAAGAGGCGATCCGCGCCGCCATGCAGATGGTGGCCGCGCGGCGCTCCGCCCCGAATCAATAAGAAAGCATTCATGAAACACGTAGCACGCAAGCGCTTCGGCCAGAACTTCCTGACCGATAATCACGTCCTGAGCGACATCATCGACGCCATCGGCCCGCGCCGCGGCCAGGCGATGGTCGAGATCGGTCCGGGCCTGGCGGCCATGACCGCGCTGCTGCTCAAGCAGCTCGACCACATGCACGTCGTCGAGCTCGACCGTGACCTGGTGGCGCGCCTGGAAAAAGCCTATCCGCGCGAACATCTGACCGTGCATTCGGGCGATGCGCTGAAGTTCGACTTCGGATCGATTCCGGTGCCAGAGGGACAAAAACTGCGCGTGGTCGGCAACCTGCCGTACAACATTTCCAGCCCGCTGCTGTTCCACCTGGCCGAGTTCGCGCACCTGGTGGAGGACCAGCACTTCATGCTGCAGAAGGAAGTAGTCGAGCGCATGGTGGCCGAGCCGGGCACCAAGGCCTACAGCCGCCTGTCGGTGATGTTGCAATGGCGCTACGACATGGCGATGCTGTTCATCGTGCCGCCGACCGCCTTCGATCCGCCGCCGCAGGTCGATTCGGCCATCGTGCGCATGGTGCCGACGCGGCGCCAGCTGCCTTGCGACGCCAAGCGGCTGGAGGCGGTGGTGGCCAAGGCCTTCTCGCAGCGGCGCAAGGTGATCCGCAATTGCGTGGCGGGGATGTTCACCGAAGCCCAGCTGGTCGAGGCCGGGATCGATCCGGGCCTGCGGCCGGAAGCGGTCACCCTGGAGCAGTATGTGGCCTTGGCGAATCTGCCCCAGTAAAATCGCAATCTGATACAAGCCGCGGTGTCTGTTTAGCGACAGGCAACGCGGCTTTTGCGTTAACGCGCGGATATTTGCATCGCGCAGGTAAAAAAAAGCCCGCTACGAGAGCGGGCTAAATCCAATTCTTTTCTGAGGAGAGTTGGAGGAGACAGGAGTTAGTATGCTGCACGACAGCATATAAGTCCAATTCTCCTTTCACATACTCGACATAAAGAATTCGTATGTCTTGAGCGATCAGGTGGCCGGAACGCAGGCCACGTCGATATTCGTGACCGCATTGTCGCCCATGGTGCCGGTCGGATTCGACACGGTGCAGTTCAGGCCGGCCGGATTCTTGAGCACGGTCACGCCATAGGTCTGGTTGTACTCGACCTCCAGCGGGAAAATGTACGTAGTCGCATCCTTGGCCAGCGTGACCACGCCGCCGGTGCTGCCGTTGGCCAGTTGCAATCCTTCGACGGTGAGGCCGCTGACCTTGCCGCCGATGGTCGCGGTGTTGATGGTACAGATGTAAGGGATGCTGATCTGCGCCAGGCGACCGGCGGTGTCGGAATTGACCGGATAGCTGGTGTTCAGCCGGCAGGTCTGGTGGTCGGGCTGCTTGGAGACGATCACGTTGTACACGTCGCCGTATTCGATCCTGCCAGGGAAGGAGTAGTTTACCGGATCGCCGGCCTTGGCCGGCGGGGAGACGGAAATCTCGTCGCCGCCGTTGTTGGTCAGCTTCAAGCCGTCGTAGGCCAGGGTATAGATCGTGCCGGCGACGGTGAACTCGGCTTTGTCGCTACCGCCGCAGCCGGCCAGGCCCGCGGCCAGCGCCAGCGCGAGCGCCGGACGGATCAGGAAAGACTTCATTGCATTCGCTCCAAGAGAATTAAGGTGCGCAAGTGACGCTCACGTTGGTGATGTCGGCCTTGCCCATCGTGCCGCTGCCATTGGCGATGGTGCAGGTCTGGTTGGCTGGGGGATGCAGGATGGCAATGCCATACACGCCGTCCTCGGGCACCGTGGCCATGGCGAACGAGGTGGCGCCGGCGCCGATTTCGACGCGGTCCGAGCCATTGACCAGCACCAGGCCGCTGCCTTGCAGGTTGTTGATCGAACCCTTCAGCTCATGCCGCTTGAACTCGCAGATCACGCGCACGGTGGAGATGTTGAACGCGGCGCGGCCCTTGCCGTTGATGACTTCGCAGTCTTCCACGTTGTCCGGCTTGCCGTCGACGGTAACGTTGTATTCGTCATCGGTCGAGACCAGGTCATTGAACCAGAAGGTGCCGGTGCCGTTGCCGGCGGTCGATGCCGGAATTTCGAGGCGGTTGCCGCCGTTGTTGAGCAGCACCAGGCCGGCCTTGGTCACGCCGCTGTACGAACCGCCCAGCAGCAACTCGCCGTCGCTGCCGCCGCAGGCGGACAGGGCAGCTGCGCATGCGAGCGCGGCGCCGGCGCGCAGGTAAGAACTCTTCATCATTTCTCCAAATATCTAGCGGAAACAGCGCAGCTGCGCGGTTGGGTGGAAAATTAGCTCAACATTTTAGTGCATTTGCCAAGCAGCTGGTCCATTTGCTGTTGTATCACGGTGTAACCGTGGCGTAACACCTTTTTATCCGGCGAAGCGCGATTGCAATGTGGTGGTCGCCTCGCTATGCTGGGGCGCCCGATGTTTCTGCGATATTCCGTATTTACGCATGATGACAAGCCGTCAACCCTGGCCGAAGGCCGTACTGTTCGATCTCGACGATACCCTGTGGCCGATCGCGCCCGTGATCCTGGAAGCCGAGAAGATCCTGTTCGCCTGGCTGGCCCGGCACGCGCCGCGCGTGGTCGAGCGCTTCACCATCGCCAGCCTGCGCCAGGCCCGGCTGGAACTGCTGGCGCGCCGCCCCGAGTTCGAGATCGACCTCGGCGCGCTGCGCCACGCCGGCCTGGTGGCGGCTTTCGAGCAGGTCGGCGAAGACCCGGCCAAGGTCGAGCTGGCGATGACCGAGTTCTTTGCCGCCAGGAACGCCGTCACGCCGTATGACGACGTGGTGCCGGGCCTGCTGCGCCTGAAGAGCCGGGTGCTGGTCGGCTCGGTCACCAACGGCGTGGCCGACCTGCAGACGATCGGCCTGGCGCACCACTTCCGCGCCTCGATCTCGGCGCGCGAGTACGGCCGCGCCAAGCCCGACCCCGGCATCTTCCTGGCCGGCTGCGCGGCACTGGGCGTGGCGCCGCACGAGGCGCTGTACGTCGGCGACGACCTGCTGCTCGACGTCCAGGGCGCGCAGCGCGCCGGGCTGCGCGCGGCCTGGATGAACCGGACGGGCAAGGTCAATGACCTTGCGCACGAGGTACGGCCTGATGTCGAGGTAAGCAGCCTGCTGGAACTGATCGGCTGGCTGGAAAGCGCACACATATAGAGAGGTACGGGGACGCGCCCTTGTACTGCCGCGTTGCGTCCCAACCTGCCTATAATAGGATAGCCACCGTTGGCGCCAGCGCCTTTCGCTTATTCACTCCGAACCATGCAACTCGATCACCGTGCCCAAACCCTGCTCAAAGCGCTCGTCGAACGCTACATCGCCGACGGCCAGCCGGTAGGCTCGCGGGCGCTGTCCAAGATTTCCGGCCTGGAATTGTCGCCGGCCACGATCCGCAACATCATGGCGGATCTCGAGGAGATGGGCTTTGTTGCCAGTCCGCACACCTCGGCCGGCCGCGTGCCGACGCCGCGCGGCTATCGCCTGTTCGTCGATACGCTGCTGACGGTGCAGCAGCTCGACGAGGGCGCAGTGGGGGCGAACAATATGCGCCTGCCGATCCAGCAGCCGCAGAAGATCATCGCCAACGCGGCCCAGATGCTGTCCTCGCTGACCCAGTTCGCCGGCGTGGTGCAAAGCCCGCGCCGCGAATCGGTGTTCCAGCAGATCGAATTCCTGCGCCTGGGCGAGAAGCGCATCCTCTTGGTGATCGTCGATCCGCGCGGCGACGTCCAGAACCGCCTGCTGCTGACCGACGTCGACTATTCCCCGGCCCAACTGACGCAGTCGGCCAACTACCTGAACCAGAACTTCGCCGGCCTGTCGTTCGACGACGTGCGCAACCGCCTGACCGGCGAACTGCGCCAGCTGCGTGACGACATGGGGCGCCTGATGCAGGCGGCGGTGGAGGCCGGCAGCGAGGCGATGGCCGAAGGCGACGACATGGTCATCGCGGGCGAGCGCAACCTGCTGTCGGTGACCGATTTGTCATCCAACATGAGCTCGCTGCGCCAGATGTTCGAGATGTTCGAGCAGAAGACCGGGCTGATGCAGCTGCTGGACGTGTCGAGCAAGGCCGGCGGGGTGCAGATCTTCATTGGCGGCGAATCGCACCTGGTGCCGATGGATGAGATGAGCGTGGTCACGGCGCCGTATGCGGTGAACGGGCGCATCGTCGGCACGCTGGGCGTGATCGGGCCGACGCGCATGGCGTATGAACGGGTGATTCCGATCGTGGACGTGACGGCCAAGCTGCTGTCGAATGCGCTCAGCCAGCCGTAAGTCAGCCAATAAGCCAGCCAATAAGCTCAGCCATGAAAAAAGCACGCGCTCGGCGTGCTTTCTTTTGCTGACTGGCTGCAGCCGATCAGCCCGGCTTGCGCGGGCAACCTACCTTGACGCAATTGCCATAAATCGCCAGCGCATGCTCGGCGATATTGTAGCCGCGCTCTTCGGCGATCGCATGCTGGCGCTGTTCGATCTGGTCGTCGTAGAACTCTTCGACGTGGCCGCAATCGAGGCACACCAGGTGATCGTGGTGCGAACCGGCATTGAGCTCGTAAATGGCCTTGCCGGTCTCGAAATGGTTACGGTTGAGCAGGCCGGCCTGCTCGAACTGGGTCAGGACGCGATAGACGGTTGCCAGGCCCACGTCCATATTGTCGGCCAGCAGGATCTTGTAGACGTCTTCCGCCGTCAGGTGCCGCACGGCGCTGTTCTGGAAAATTTCCAGGATTTTCAGGCGCGGCAGGGTGGCCTTCAGGCCGCTGGCCTTCAGGTCAGTCGGATTGTTACTCATGTTTGTTACTCTAATATGGGCGGAGTGCTTTATGATATAGCGTTTTGAAAGCTCCCGCTCGAACGTTTTGAGGTTACCTATGCGCGTCAAACCAGCCGTTAGCCATTACGGTCTTCATCGATTCTCCGCCCGGGCGGCGCTCGCGGCCGGCCTGGCCTGCACCCTCGTGCTGTCCGGCTGCGCCAGCTGGCGCAGCCAATCCGCGGCGCCGGTGAGCACCGACGCCGGCGCGACCGCGGCCGACGCCGAGAAGCAGGCCGCGATCGCCAATGCCGGCGCGCAGACCGTCCAGGCATCGAAGCTGCAGCGCTTCCTGTGGATCTTCTCGCCGTACCGCCCGGACATCCAGCAGGGTAACTTCGTCTCGCAGGAAATGCTGAACGGGCTGAAGGTGGGCCAGACCCGCGACCAGGTGCGCTTCCTGCTCGGCTCGCCGCTGCTGACCGACGCCTTCCATGCCGACCGCTGGGACTATCCGTTCTACCTGGCGCGCGGCAATGGCGAACTGACCACCAGCCGCGTCACCATCTTCTTCAAGGACAATGTGGTCGAACGCTTCGAAGGCGGCAACCTGCCGAGCGAGCGCGACTACATCGACCGTATCGCCGGCCCGACCAAGGTGCCGAAGAACAAGCCGGAAGCCCGTCCGGTCGCCCCGGTGCGCGCCGGCGACGCCCCGGCCGCCATCCAGCCATAAGGAGCGCACGATGACGATGCTGAATATCGCCGTTGCCGGCGCCAGCGGCCGCATGGGCCGCATGCTGATCGAAGCCATCCAGTACGCGCCGGACGCGCGCCTGGCCGGCGCCCTGGACCTGCCGGGTTCGCCGTTCATCGGCCAGGACGCGGGCGCCTTCGGCGGCTTCCTGACCGGCGTGATGATCGAGGACAGCCTCAAGCACGGCCTGCACAATGCCGACATCCTGATCGACTTCACCCGTCCGGAAGGCACGCTGGCGCACCTGGAATACTGCGCCGCCAACGGCAAGCAGATGGTGATCGGCACCACCGGCTTCGACGACGCCGGCAAGGCCGCGATCGCCGCCGCGGCAGAAAAGGTGGGCGTGGTGTTCGCTCCGAACATGAGCGTGGGCGTGAACGTCACCCTCAAGCTGCTGGAAATGGCGGCCAGGAGCTTTGCCGAAGGTTACGACATCGAGATCGTCGAGGCGCACCACCGCCACAAGGTCGATGCGCCGTCCGGCACCGCGCTCAAGATGGGCGAAGTGATTGCCGACGCCATCGGCCGCGACCTGAAGGAATGCGCCGTCTACGGCCGTGAAGGCGTGACCGGCGAGCGCGATCCGTCGACCATCGGTTTCGCCACCGTGCGCGGCGGCGACGTGGTGGGCGACCACACCGTGATGTTCCTCGGCACCGGCGAGCGGATCGAGATCAGCCACAAGTCGAGCAGCCGCGTGACCTATGCCCACGGTTCGCTGCGCGCCGCGCGCTTCCTGGCGGACAAGGCCAACGGCCTGTTCGACATGCAGGACGTCCTTGGCTTGAAGGTTTGATTCATGGCAGTGGCTGAACTGAACGGCGCCGCGATCGTCGACGAGGCGTCCTTCCACCAGCAGAGCCGGGAAGCGTTCGGTTTCCCGGAGACGTACGCCGACAGCATCGACGCCTGGGTCGACTGCATGAGCTATCTGCGCGACGACGAGAACATGACCAAATTCCGGTTGAAAGCCAATGAGGTCCTCGAAATCGTGATTACCGATGCCGAGAAGATGAAAGCGCAGGCGCCGGACCTGCTCGAAGAACTGACGTTCTGCATCGGCGGCATCAACGAGCGCTACGAGGATTACGGCGAGAAGCCGGCGCTGGAACTGGTCCTGCGATGAATCCCGAAGGCAGCGTTGCAAGACGCTGCCTTTTTACATTTTCCATCTGCCGCGGCTTGCCGGGCCGCGCCACACATCGAACCGGCTTCCAGACCCGTTATAATGTCCGGTTCTACATCCCACACTTCATCTGCAGCCATCATGCAAGAAAAATATAGTCCAGCCGAAGTCGAACAGGCCGCCCAGGCCTACTGGAAGTCGATCGACGCCTATAAAGCCGTCGAACACGACCCGCGTTTCCCGAAGGGCAAGTACTACGCCTGCTCGATGCTGCCTTACCCATCGGGCAAGCTGCACATGGGTCACGTGCGCAACTATACGATCAACGACGTGATGTACCGCTACCTGCGCATGAACGGCTACAACGTCCTGATGCCGATGGGCTGGGACGCGTTCGGCATGCCGGCGGAAAACGCGGCGATGGCCAACAACGTGCCGCCTGCGGAATGGACCTATTCGAACATCGCCCACATGCGCGGCCAGATGGAGTCGATGGGCTTGGCGATCGACTGGTCGCGCGAGATGACCGCGTGTAAACCAGACTACTACAAGTGGAACCAGTGGATGTTCCTCAAGATGCTGGAAAAAGGCATCATCTACCAGAAGACCGGCACCGTGAACTGGGACCCGGTCGACCAGACCGTGCTGGCCAACGAGCAGGTGGTCGACGGCCGCGGCTGGCGTTCGGGCGCGCTGATCGAAAAGCGCGAGATCCCGATGTACTACGTGCGCATCACCGACTACGCCGACGAGCTGCTCGACCACGTCGACAACAAGCTGCCGGGCTGGCCGGAGCGCGTGCGCACCATGCAGGCCAACTGGATCGGCAAGTCGACCGGCGTGCGCTTCGCCTTCCCGCACAATGTGACGGACGACAGCGGCGCCGCCATCAATGACGGCAAGCTGTACGTGTTCACCACCCGCGCCGACACCATCATGGGCGTGACCTTCTGCGCCGTGGCGCCGGAACACGCGCTGGCGCAGCACGCCGCGCGCAACAACCCGGCCCTGCAGGAATTTATCGCCGAGTGCAAGAAGGGCTCCGTGATCGAAGCCGACATGGCGACCATGGAGAAGAAGGGCATGCCGACCGGCCTGTTCGTCACCCATCCGGTCACCCAGGAACAGATCCCGGTCTGGGTCGGCAACTACGTCCTGATCACCTACGGCGACGGCGCCGTGATGGGCGTGCCGGGCCACGACGAGCGCGACTTCGCGTTCGCCAAGAAATACAACCTGCCGATCAAGCAGGTCGTCGCAGTCGAAGGCCAGGAATTCTCGCTGGAAGGCTGGCAGGAGTGGTACGGCGACAAGGAAAACGGCCGCACCGTCAACTCGGGCAAGTACGACGGCCTCGATTACACCTCGGCCGTCAATGCCGTGGCCGGCGAACTGGAAGCTCAGGGCCTGGGCGAGAAGAAGACCACCTTCCGCCTGCGCGACTGGGGCATCTCGCGCCAGCGCTACTGGGGCACCCCGATCCCGATGATCCACTGCGGCGACTGCGGCGCGGTGCCGGTGCCCGAAGCCGACCTGCCGGTCGTGCTGCCCGAGCACCTGGTCCCGGACGGCACCGGCAACCCGCTGAACAAGGACGAAGCCTTCCTCAAGTGCGACTGCCCGCAATGCGGCAAGCCGGCGCGCCGCGAGACCGACACGATGGACACCTTCATCGATTCGTCGTGGTACTACATGCGGTATACCTCGCCGGGTTCGAACGACGCCATGGTCGACGCCCGCAACGATTACTGGATGCCGATGGACCAGTACATCGGCGGCATCGAACACGCCGTCATGCACCTGCTGTATGCGCGCTTCTGGACCAAGGTGATGCGCGACTTCGGCCTGGTGAAGTTCGACGAGCCGTTCGTCAACCTGCTCACTCAGGGCATGGTGCTGAACGAAACCTATTATCGCGAACCTGAACCAAACAAGAAGCTTTGGTTCAATCCGGCCGACGTCGAGCTCATCTTGGACGACAAGGGCCGCCCGCAAAGCGCGGTACTCAAGGCCGACGGCCAGCCGGTCGAAATCGGCGGCACCGAGAAGATGTCGAAGTCGAAGAACAACGGCATCGACCCGCAAGCGCAGATCGAACAGTACGGCGCCGATACCGCGCGCCTGTTCACCATGTTCGCGTCGCCGCCGGAACAGACCCTGGAATGGTCGAACAGCGGCGTCGAAGGCGCCAGCCGCTTCCTGCGCCGCGTGTGGGCCTTCGGTTACGCCCAGCGCGAACGCATCGCTGCCAGCTTCAACGGCGAAGCGCAAGGCACCCTGAGCGACGAACAGAAGACGCTGCGCCGCGAAGTGCACAAGGTGCTGCAGCAGGCCGACTACGACCTGAAGCGCATCCAGTACAACACCGTGGTGTCGGCCTGCATGAAGATGCTCAACACGCTCGAATCCGCGAAGCTGGATGACTCGGCTGCATCGAACGCCGTTGTCGCCGAAGGCTTCTCGATCTTCCTGCGCCTGCTGAACCCGGTTGCGCCGCACATCACCCACGCGCTGTGGCAAGGCCTGGGCTACGCCGACGCGCACGGCGACATCCTGAACGTGCAGTGGCCGCAGGTCGACCCGGCCGCGCTGGAGCAGTCCGAGATCGAGATGATGATCCAGGTGAACGGCAAGCTGCGCGGCTCGGTCAAGGTGGCCAAGGACGCCGACAAGGCCAGCATCGAAGCCGCTGCGCTGGCATCGGAAGCGGTGCAGAAGTTCATCGAAGGCACGCCGAAGAAGGTCATCGTCGTCCCCGGTAAACTCGTCAACATCGTGGTGTGATCATGAGCGCGCCGAGCAAACACCTGGTGCGCGCCCTGTGCGCGCTGCTGGCGGCGGCGGTCCTGGCGGGCTGTGGCTTCCAGCTGCGCGGCAGCAACGGTCAGTACAACATGCCGTTCCAGTCGATCTGGCTGTCGTTCAACGAGTCGTCGCCGCTGGGTACTGAACTCAAGCGCAACCTGCGCGCGGGCGATGCCGTGCGCGTCGTCAATGATGCCTCGAAGGCCGAAGCGCTGTTCGACGTGATCAGCGAAACGCGCGGCAAGGCGATCCAGTCGCTCAACAGCCTGGGCCGGGTGCGCGAATATTCGCTCAGCTACACGCTGGTGTTCCAGGTGCGCGATGCGAACAACCGCCAGCTGTTGGCGCCGACCGAGATCACCCTGCGCCGCAACATCGCCTTCGACGAATCGCAGGTGCTGGCCAAGGAATCGGAAGAAGCGCTGCTGTACCGCGACATGCAGACCGACCTGGTGCAGCAGATCCTGCGCCGCCTGGTGGCGATCAAACCGGTGGGAGCCTGACCCCGCGATGCAGTTACGGCTCGAGGCGCTCGACGGCCAGCTGGCCAAGGGATTGGCGCCGTTGTACGTGATCACCAGCGACGAGCACCTGCTCGCGCTGGAAGCGGCCGACCGCATTCGCAAGACGGCGCGCGCGCAAGGCTACACCGAGCGCGACGTGCTGACGGTGGAGCGCACCTTCAAGTGGGGCGAGCTGCTGGCGGCCAACCAGGCCTTATCGCTGTTCGGCGACAAGAAGCTGATCGAATTGCGCATCCCGACCGGTAAACCAGGCAAGGACGGCAGCGCCGCATTGCAAAGCTACGCCAAGGACCTCAGCCCCGACAACCTGACCCTGATTACCCTGCCCAAGCTGGACTGGCAGACCGCCAAGGCGGCCTGGGTAACGACGCTGCAGCAGGCCGCGGTGTATATCGAGATCCCGAACGTGGAGCGGGCGCAGCTGCCGCAGTGGATCGGCATGCGCTTATCAAGCCAGGGCCAGAGCGCCGAGCGCCAGAGCCTGGACTTCATCGCCGACCGGGTCGAGGGCAACCTGCTGGCGGCGCACCAGGAAATCCAGAAGCTGGGCCTGTTGTACGAGCCGGGCCGCCTGACGTTCGAGCAGGTGCACGACGCGGTGCTCAATGTGGCGCGCTACGACGTGTTCAAGCTGTCCGAAGCGATGCTGTTGGGGGATGCCACACGATTGGCGCGCATGCTCGAAGGCCTGAAAGGCGAGGGCGAGGCGCTGCCGCTGGTGCTGTGGGCGGTCACCGAAGAAATCCGCACGCTGCTAAAATTGAAATCCGGGATGGGGCAGGGAAGGCCGCTGGGCGCGCTGCTCAAGGAATACCGGATCTGGGGTCCGCGCGAGCGGATGATGGAACCGGCGCTGCGCCGCGTGTCGCTCGCCACCCTGGAAGCGGCGCTGCAGGACGCGGCGCAGGTCGACCGCATGGTCAAGGGCTTGCGCTCCAAGGCGTTCGCCGGCGACGCGTGGGATGCGATGTTGCAGCTGGCGTTGCGGGTGGCGCGGTAGGGCGGACGGGTTTCCCGTCCACGCGTTCAAACCAGGCACGCATCCCATGCCACCGATTACAACGCAACGGGACAATGATGGACATCACCGCACACATGCACCTGCTCGGCCGCCAGGCGCGCGCCGCTTCGCGCGCGATGGCGCGCGCCGACACCGCCACCCGCAACCGCGCGTTGCACCTGATTGCGGACGCCATCGAGCGCGACGCGTCCGAGCTGCGCGCCGCGAATGAAAAAGATCTCGAGACCGCGCAAGCCGCCGGCCTGGCCCCGGCCCTGATGGACCGCCTGGCCTTGTCCGATGCGGCCATCGCCACCATGGTCGCCGGCCTGCGCCAGATCGCCGCGCTGCCCGATCCTGTGGGCGAGATCTCGAACATGAAGGTGCGCCCGAGCGGCATCCAGGTCGGCCAGATGCGCGTGCCGCTGGGCGTGATCGGCATCATCTATGAAGCGCGGCCCAACGTGACGGTCGATGCGGCCGGCCTGTGCATCAAGAGCGGCAATGCCGCGATCCTGCGCGGCGGCTCGGAAGCGATCCACTGCAACCGCGCGCTGGCCAAGCTGGTGGCCGAAGGCCTCGGCAAGGCCGGCCTGCCGCTTGATGCGGTGCAGGTGGTCGACACGGTCGACCGCGCCGCCGTCGGCGCCCTGATCACGATGCCGCAGTACGTCGACGTGATCGTGCCGCGCGGCGGCAAGGGCCTGATCGCGCGCCTGATGGCCGAGAGCACGGTGCCGATGATCAAGCACCTGGACGGCATCTGCCACGTCTACATCGACGCCAGGGCCGACGTCGACAAGGCGCTGGCGATCGCGTTCAACGCCAAGTGCCACCGCTACGGCACCTGCAACACGATGGAGACGCTGCTGGTATCAAGCGCGATCGCGCCGAGCGTGCTGCCGCGCCTGGCCACGCTGTATGCCGACAAGCAGGTCGAACTGCGCGCCGATCCCGAAGCGCAGGCAATCCTGGCCGGCTACCCGCACCTGGTCGCAGCCGTCGAAGAAGACTGGTCGACTGAATACCTGGCACCGATCCTGGCGGTCAAGGTCGTCGCCGGCATCGACGAGGCGATGGACCACATCGAGATGTATTCGTCGAAGCACACCGAAGCCATCGTCACCGAAGACTACAGCGCCGCCATGCGCTTCCTGCGCGAAGTCGATTCGGCCTCGGTGATGGTGAATGCCTCGACCCGTTTCGCCGACGGCTTCGAGTACGGCCTGGGCGCCGAGATCGGGATCTCGAACGACAAGCTGCACGCGCGCGGGCCGGTCGGGCTGGAAGGGCTCACTTCGCTCAAGTACGTCGTGTTCGGCCACGGCGAAATCCGTCAATAAACTCAACAAGGAACCGCATGCTGTATCTCTGGACCAAAGCCCTGCACATCGTCTTCATCGCCTCATGGTTCGCCGGCCTGTTCTACCTGCCGCGCATTTTTGTCAACCTGGCCCAGGAAACCAATCCGGAGGCGACCGCCCGCCTGCTGGGCATGGCGCGCCGCCTGTACCGCTTCTCGATGATCATCTCGGTGCCGGCGGTGCTGCTCGGCCTGTACCTGTGGATGGGCTTCGGCATCCAGGGCGGCTGGCTGCACGCCAAGCTCGCGCTGGTGCTGGTGACCATCGGCTACCATCATATGTGCGGCGCCATCCTCAAGAAATTCGAACGCGGCGTCAATACGCGCAGCCATACCTGGTATCGCTGGTTCAACGAAGTGCCGGTGGTATTGCTGCTGGCGATCGTGGTGCTGGTGGTGGTCAAGCCGTTCTAAGCAGCACAGTAATAAACCGCATTTTACGGTCAGCCGATTCCCCGGCTGACGCGTTATCTCCATGGCTTCACAGTTTCATCAACGGACAAAAGGTACCCCTGTAATGGCATCTTATTTTTGCCCATGCCCGCGCGGCATGGAAGCGGCGCTGGCCGAAGAACTGGGCGAGATCGCCCAGCTGAGCACCACCTTCAAGGTGCACAACCAGGTTCCCGGCGGCGTGCACTGCTCCGGTTCCCTGCAAGACGCCTGGCTGGTCAACCTGCACTCGCGCATCGCCTCGCGCGTATTGATGCGCATGGGCCAGCGCAGCTACAGCAACGAAAACGACATCTACGACCTGGTGCTCGAGCAGCCCTGGGAAGACTGGTTCGGCCCCGAGCACACCATCCGGGTCGACGTCACCGCGGTGAAATCGCCTTTGAAGAGCCTCGAGTTCACCACGCTCAAGATCAAGGACGCCGTCTGCGACCGCTTCCGCGACCAGTTCAACAAGCGCCCGTCGGTCAACACGCGCGAGCCGGACATGCGCATCGCCGGTTTCCTCGACCAGCGCAACTTCATCATCTATCTGGATACCTCGGGCGAGGCGCTGTTCAAGCGCGGCTGGCGCGAAGAGACGGGCGACGCGCCGCTGCGCGAGAACCTGGCCGCGGGCCTGCTGCGCGTGTCGGGCTGGAAGCCGGGCGTGCCGCTGTTCGATCCGATGTGCGGTTCGGGCACGATCCTGGTCGAGGCGGCCCAGATGGTGCAGGGCATTCCGCCCGGCGCGCGCCGCAAGTTCGCTTTTGAAAAATTCCGCGACCATGACCGCCAGGCCTGGGCCGCGATGAAGTCGGCCATCAAGCCGAACCCGCTACCGGACCAGCCGACCATCTTCGGCTCCGACATCTCGGGCGACATGGTCGCCATGACGCGCCATAACCTGAAGGTGGCCGGCATCCTGTTCGACGTGCCGCTCAAGCAGATCGAAGCCCAACACGTGGTGGCGCCGACCGAACAGCCGGGCATCCTCTTGACCAACCCGCCGTACGGCGAGCGGATCGGCGTGCGCGGCGACAGCACCATCCCGCAGGACGACATGGCGAGCGGCTTCTATTCCGCCTTCAGCACCACGCTCAAGCAGCGCTTCGCCGGCTGGACCGCTTACCTGTTCACTGCGGACCTGGGCCTGCCCAAGCTCTTGCGCCTGAAGGAATCGCGCAAGACGCCGTTCTTCAACGGCGCGCTCGAATGCCGCCTGTTCCGCTTCGACATGGTGGCCGGCTTCAACCGCCGCGAGGAAGCAAAACCGAAACAAGACTGACGAGAACCCATGCTGCCGCCCACAGAACCATCCGATCTGCCCAAGGACCCGGTCACCCCGGTGCCGCTTCCCCCGCCGCACAAGATCGCGATGCTCACGGCCGGCGGCCTGGCCACGCTGCTGGCGGCCCTGTCGATGCTGGGGCCGTTCTCGATCGACGCTTACCTGCCGGCCTTCCCGCAGATCCAGGCCGAGCTGCGCGCCACCCCGCTGGAGGTGCAGCAAACCCTGACCGCCTACATGCTGGCCTTCGCCGCCATGGTGCTGTGGCATGGCGCGCTGTCCGACGCCTTCGGCCGGCGCAACGTGATCCTGGTGGCGCTGGTGGTGTTCGCGATCGGCACCTTCGGCTGCGCCGCGGCGTCCTCGGTGCACTACCTGTGGGTGTTCCGCATCATGCAGGGGGTGTCGGCCGGGGCCGGGGTGGTGGTGGGGCGCGCCATCATCCGCGACCTGTATTCCGATACCGCCGCCGCGCGGCTGCTGTCGATGGTGACCATGATCTTCTCGATCGCGCCGGCCATCGCGCCGGTGGTGGGCGGCTGGATCGTGACCCTGTTCGACTGGCGCAGCATCTTTATCGCGCTGTGTCTGTACACCGTGCTGCTGGGCTGGTTCTGCTGGAAGCACCTGCCCGAGACGGTGCCGCTGCCGAAACGCCAGCCGTTCAATCCGCGCTTTTTGGCGCAGAGCTACGGCGCCATCTTCAGCTCCTTCCTGTTCCACATGAAGGCCGGCGTCACGGCCCTCAACTTCGCCGGCCTGTTCCTGTACATCGCGGCGGCCCCGGTGATGCTGCCCGAAAGCCTGGGCCTGGGTCCGTCGCAATTCGCCTGGCTGTTCGTGCCGACCGTGAGCGGCATCTTCCTCGGCTCGCTGATGGCCAACCGCCTGGCCGGCACGATGGACTTCGCGCGCCAGATCCGCATGGGCTTTTTCTTCATGCTCGGCGCCGTGGCGTTCAACGTGAGCTACCACGTGTTCCTGCCGCCGGCGCTGCCGTGGAGCGTGGCGCCGATGTTCTTCTTCACCTTTGGCAGCTCGCTGATCGCGCCCGGCGCCACGCTGCTGGCGCTGGATTTGTTTCCGCACATCCGCGGCACCGTGGCCTCGTGCCAGTCGTTCGTCTCGACCCTGCTGGGCGCGGTGGTGGCGGGGGCGGTGGCGCCGGCGCTGTCGCATTCGGTGCTGGCGCTGGCGCTGGGCCAGGCCGGCTTCGTGCTGCTGTCGCTGGCCTGCTGGGTAACCGCGCGCCGGCACCGGCGCAAGCTGCGCGCCAGCGGCCACCACGTCCCTTGAGCATGCCACTACCCGGGTGTATCATGCAGCCCGGGTAACGTTGTGTAATTGCAATTGCGACAAGTCTCTTGGGTAAAATTTAACCATTTACCACAAGTTGCTGTACAATGCGCCCCTAGCATTAGAGCAATTACTCGGCAAGAGTTTCCAGCGTAACTATTGTTCCAGATCAGAAATATATATATGCTAAGATGCGTTTTTACTTTAGCATCGGGAGCAGAGGGCACAACGCGCGCCTGTTCCATGGAATGAAGCGCTAGACGTTGTGGCAAGCCACCCGGGCCCGCCACCAGGTAAATACCTTCGACAAGTGGCGGCCGTGTTTGAAAACATGCACCAATCCGACCAGGACATCCGCAATCGCCTCCTGATTGCCCGACTGCCGGCCATGCCGCAGATCCTGGTCAAGCTGATCGAGCACCTGCAGGCCGACGACCTCGGCATGCCCGAACTCGCCGCCCTGATCGGCAAGGATGCCGGCATGACCGCCAAGCTGCTGGCGGTGGCCAACAGCTCCGCCTACCACCGCACCACGCGCAGCGCCAATCTCGAGCAGTCGCTGGTGGCGCTCGGCACCGACATGATCAAGACGCTGGTGATCAGCGACTCGGTGTTCCAGACCTTCAACAGCTTCCCCCATGCCGGCAGCGTCGACCTGCGCGCGTTCTGGAAGAACGCCCTCGGCGCGGCGGTAATCGCGCGCGACGCGGCGCGCATGCTCGACTACCCGCATCCCGAAGAAGCCTATCTTGCCGGCCTGCTGCACAACGTCGGCCGGCTGGCGCTGCTGGCCGCCGCGCCCAAGGAATACGGCTTCAATTTCACCGCGCGCGACGACGAAGACCTGTGCGCGGTCGAGCAGCGCACGCTGCAGATCACCCACACCGAGGCCGGCGCCTGGCTGATCGAGCGCTGGCGCCTGGACTCGTTCCTGGCCGACGCGGTGCTGTACCACCACGAGCCGAGCGAACGGCTGGAAGCGAGCCATCCATTGATCCGCATCGTGCGCCTGGCGCACGTGCTGGCGGCGCACGCGGACGACGCGGCGCAGGTCCTGGACGCCTGCGCCTTGTGCGCGATTCCCGTCGAACGCGCGACGCAGATGCGCGACGGCGCCGGGCGCCAGGTCGAGCAGGCGGCCGCCCACCTGGGCATCGACCTGAACGGGGCCGACGACATCGCGGCGCCGCCGGCCTGGGCGCCGCCGCCCGCCGACCCGGTGCAGCAGCGCCTCAACGAAGAGATGCGCAATATGGTGCTGGTGTCCGAAGTGGGCCAGAGCCTGGCGCGCCAGCAGGGAGAAACGGGCCTGGTCGAGGCGATGACGCGCACCGCGCGCATCCTGTTCGACTTCGAGAGCGCCGTGGTGCTGCTCGAGAACCCGACCGGCCAGGCGCTGGCCGGGGCGCCGCTGGCCGGCGTGCAGCGCATCGCCGGATTCAGCGTGTCGCTGGCCAGGGGCGGACCGGTGGCGCAAAGCGCGCTCGATCGCCGTCCCGCTTTTGTACAGCGCGAGCGCCAGCCGCTCGGCCTGGCCGAGGAACAGCTGCTGCGCATGCTGGGCAGCGAGAGCATGGTGGTGGTGCCGCTGGTGGCGGGAGCGCGCTGCCTGGGCGTGCTGGTGGGCGGCGTCGCCGCCTGGCAGCTGCCGCATTGCCAGCGGCGCGAGCGCTTCATGCAGGCCTTCGGGGTCCAGGCCGCCGGCGCGCTCGAAGCCCTGCTGGCCGAACGCGGCCAGGCGCGCCGTCAGCTGGCCCATGCCGCCGAAGAGTTCCGCGAAGCGTCGCGCCGCGTGGTGCACGAAGTGAACAATCCGCTGTCGATCATCAAGAACTACCTGAGCGTATTGGACAGCAAGCTGGCGCGCCAGGAACCGGTGGGCGGCGAGCTGTCGATCCTGAACGAAGAGATCGACCGCGTGGGCCAGCTGATCGGCAGCCTGGCCGACGGCGGCGCGCAGGAAGACGAACGCTGGGGCGCGGCACGGCCCACCGATGCCGCCAGGGTGGTCGACGAGGTGCTGCGCCTGTTCCGCGCCAGCAGCTTCGTGCCGTCCTCGATCGAGATCGTGGCGCGCATGGCCGGCGACGCCGCGATCGAAGGCGACCCGGACGTGCTCAAGCAGATCCTGGTCAACCTGGTCAAGAACGCGGTCGAAGCGCTGGGCCAGGGCGCGGGCAATCACGGCGGCGCCGGCCGGATCGAGATCGTCAACCGCGGCCACGTCAACCGCGAGCGCCAGCTGTACCTGGAGCTGGTCGTCAGCGACAATGGCCCCGGCCTGTCGCGCGAAGTGCTGGCCAACCTGTTCGCGCCGGTGCGCAGCACCAAGGCAGCGACCGACGGCAACGGCAGCGTCCCGCGCGGCATCGGCCTGTCCATCGTGCACGGCCTGGTCAAGAAGCTGGGCGGCCACATCGACTGCCGCAGCTCCGCCGCCGGCACCGCCTTTGAAATCCTCCTGCCGGCGTGGTCCGGCGCAGGCACGGCGCTCGCCCTGCCGGCGCGCGCGCTCGGCTCCGCCTGACCCACGTCCGACTTCACCATGCCTGCGCATCCCGCGAACAACGCCAACCCGGCCGCCGATCTGTTTTCCGGCGCACCCGCTCCGTTCTCCCAGCACATGGAGACCGATAGCCAGCCGCGCCTGCTGCTGGTAGACGACGAACCGCGCCTGCTGTCGTCGCTGTACGAACTGCTGCAGGGCCGCGGCTACCGCCTCACCACCGCGCCGTCGGGCTCAGACGCCCTGGATCATCTGTCGCGCCAGCGCTTCGACCTGGTCCTGCTCGACCTGCGCCTGCCCGACATCGGCGGCCACCAGATCATGGACTTCATCAACGAGCGCAACATCGACGCCGACGTGATCGTGATGAGCGGCGAGGTCGGGATCGACGCCGCCATCGGCGCCCTGAAACGCGGCGCCTACAGCTACCTGCGCAAACCCTACGGCCGCGAAGAGCTGCTGAGCACCGTCAGCAACGCGTTGCAGCGGCGCCGGCTGGCGGCGGAAAACGCGCGCATCGCCAACCAGCTCGAGAACTCCGAGAAGATGTACCGCTACCTGGTCGACTCGTCGCCGGACATCATCTATACGCTCAACCACGAAGGACGCTTCACGTTCGTGAACGACCGCGCCTACCAGCTGCTCGGCTACACGCGCGAAGAGCTGATCGGCCAGCACTACTCGATCGTGGTGCACGAGGAAGACAGCGAGCGCGCGCGCTATGTGTTCAACGAACGGCGGGTGGACGAACGCGCCTCGCGCAACGTCGAACTGCGCCTGAAATGCAGGAATGGCCACGGCAACAGCGACCGCACCTTCAACACCACCCTGATGACGATCTCGCTCAACGCGATCGGCATGCACGTGCCGGACCATGAAGTGAAAAAGCTCGAATTCTTCGGCACCTATGGCGTGGCGCGCGACATCACCGACCGCAAGCGCGCCGAAGAAGTCATCTCCTACCAGGCCTACCACGACATCCTGACCGACCTGCCGAACCGGATCCTGTTCAAGGACCGCCTGGGCCTGGCCGTGATCCAGGCCAAGCGCAAGCAGACCGAGCTCGCGGTGATGTTCATCGACCTGGACCGGTTCAAGCTGGTCAACGACACGCTCGGCCACGTGAAGGGCGACGAACTGCTGCAGCAGGCCGCGGCAAGACTGAAGGAATGCCTGCGCAAGGGCGACACGCTGGCGCGCCAGGGCGGCGACGAATTCACCATCGTGCTGCCCGAACTGCGCGACCGCGACGACGCGCGCATGGTGGCCGACAAGTTTCTCGAAGTGCTGCAGGCGCCGTTCGACCTCGATGGCCACGAAGTGCACATCTCGGCCTCGATCGGCATCGCGATCTACCCCAAGGATGGCGAGTCGATCGACGAGCTGCTGCGCCACGCCGACATTGCCATGTACCAGGTGAAAGCGCTGGGCAAGAACGGCCACAGCTTCTACCACGACTCGATGCTGGAAGTGTCGCACCAGAAGATCGCGCTCGAGCAGGCGTTGCGCCGCGCGCTCGAGCACGACGAGCTGGAGATGTACTACCAGCCGCAGATCGACGCCCTCAGTGGCCGTATCGTCGGCGCCGAGGCGCTGATGCGCTGGAACCATCCGACCCGCGGGCGGCTGGCGGCCGGCGAATTCCTGCCGTTCGCCGAAGAGAACGGCCTGATGCTGCCGATCTCGGACTGGATGATCGGCGCGCTGTGCCGCGACATGCTCAAGTGGAACGCGGTCGGCGCCAGCGACGTGCGCCTGTCGCTGAACCTGTCGCCGCAATACCTGGACCGCGGCGACTTCTTCGAAAAGATGCGCGGCGCGCTGGTGCGCTACGGCCTGGCGCCGAACCAGATCGAAGTCGAGATCACCGAGAACATCTGCATCCGCAATCCGCAGTACGCGATCGAGCAGCTCAATAAACTGTGCCAGCTCGGGGTGTCGATCGCGATCGACGACTTCGGCACCGGCTACTCGTCGCTCTCGTACCTGCACCGCTTCCCGATCCACACCGTCAAGATCGACCAGTCCTTCGTCAACGAGATCCATGAAGAGAACGGCCACTATCCGGTGATCCTGGCGATCATCTCGATCGCGCGCGGACTGGGCCTGAACCTGATCGCCGAAGGCGTCGAGACCGAGGAGCAGGCGCGCTACCTGACCGCCAACGGCTGCCTGACGATGCAGGGCTACCTGTTCTATCGCCCGATCGCGCTATCCGACTTCATGGTGGCGCTGCGCACCCAGCCGGGCCTGAACTGGCAGGCGGCGCAAGCCTAGGCCCTGCGATGCTCGATCTTCCTCCCCAGGCCGATGACGCCGATGGCGCGGCGCTGCACGCTGCTGCGCCGGCCGGCGCGCAAGCTCAGTACAACCTGGGAGTGATGGCCCAGAAGGGGCAGGACCTGAAGCAGGCGCTGCACTGGTACGAGCGCGCGGCGGCGCAAGGCTACGCGCCGGCGCAGTACAACCTGGGCTGGCTGTACGCCAAGGGCCAGGGCGTGCCGGGCGACGTGGGGCGCGCGCTGCACTGGTTCGCCCAGGCCGCGGCGCAGGGCGAACCGGGCGCGCAGCACAACCTGGGCATGATGCTGGACACCGGCAAGGGCGTCGCGCGCGATCCGGAGGCGGCCCTCGGCTGGTACCGGCGCGCCGCCGAACAGGGTTATGCGCGCTCGCAATTCAGCCTGGCGCTGCGCTACGACGGCGGACAGGGCGTGCCGCGCGATCCGGCGCAGGCGCTGAATTGGCTGCGCAAGGCGGCAAGCCAGGGCCACGCGCCGGCCCAGTTCAACCTCGGCCTGCGCTACGACAAGGGCCAGGACGTGGCCCAGGACAGCGCCCAGGCGCTGCTGTGGTACGGCCGCGCGGCAAGCCAAGGCCACGCCAGCTCGCAGTTCAACCTGGCGCTGATCCACGACGCTGGCCACGGCGTGGCGCGCGACGAAGCGCTGGCCCTGGCCTGGTACCGGCGCGCGGCCGAACAGGGCCACGCCGGCGCCCAGGACAGCCTGGGCATGCGCCATGAGCACGGCCAGGGCGTGGCGCGCGACCCGGCCCAGGCGGCGCTCTGGTACCGGCGCGCCGCCGAGCAGGGTTTCCCGGCTGCCCAGTACCACCTGGGCCAACTGCTCGACGCCGGCAACGGCGTGACGCAAGACCAGGCGCAGGCCACGGCCTGGTACCGCCAGGCGGCCGAGCAGGGCCACCTGCGCGCCCAGTTCGACCTCGGCCTGCGCTACGAAAACGGCGTCGGCGTGGAGCCGGACGCCAGGCAGGCGCTGGGCTGGTACCGGCGCGCGGCGGCGCAGGGCTATGCGCCGGCCCAGTACATGGTCGGCGCCCTGATCGACCGGCTCGACGCCGGCTCGCCGGGCGAAGCCGCCGACTGGTTCCACAAGGCGGCCGAGGGGGGCCATGCGCTGGCCCAGTTCGAGCTGGGGCTGCGCTACGATTGCGGCAAGGGCGTCGAGCGCGATTACGAGGCGGCGCATTTCTGGTACCTGTGCGCGGCACGCCAGAATCATGCGCGCGCCCAGTTCAACCTCGGCGTGATGTACGCGACGGGGCAGGGCGCGCAACGCGACCTGGCCGAGGCGTATGCCTGGCTGCACCGCGCCGGCGGCGCCGGTGTCGGCCCCGCGGCCGGCTACCTGGACAGGATCGCGGCGCGGATGGATCCACAGCTACTGGCGCAGGCGCGGCGTTTGCTGTAGGGTTGGCGGCTATGCCGCCGACGCGGTGATGGTTGGCTTGGGCGTAGTCGCGCACGAAAGCGGAGGCGGGTTTTTGCAGCTGTTTGCAACTGTTTGCAGCTATACAGCAAACGTCAGAACCGGTGCCGATTTGTTGGCGTGGCGATTCCCAAGCCAACCATCACCGCGTCGGCGGGGAACCCGCCAACCCTACGCCTCAATGAAAAAGCTGATCCTCCCTCTCATGCTCGGCCTGGCCTTTGCCGCGGCCAATCCGGCGCACGCCGCGCCCGTCTCCAAACCCGTCGCGTTCGACCGCAAGGCCTACGCCATCGACTACAAGAAGTTCGTCCTGCCCAACGGCCTGACGCTGCTGGTGCACACCGACCACAGCGTGCCGGTGGTGGGCGTGAATATGTGGTACCACGTCGGCTCGCGCAACGAGAAGCGCGGCAAGACCGGCTTTGCCCACCTGTTCGAGCACTTCTTCTTCAACGGGTCCGAGAACTACCCGCACGGCTTCCGCGAAGCGATGGACGACCTGGGCGCCAACAACCGCAACGGCACCACCAACACCGACCGCACCAACTTCTTCGAGGACGTACCGGCGTCCGCCCTGGAGCGCACGCTGTTCCTGGAATCGGACCGCATGGGCTTCCTCGGCAACTACATCTCGAAGGAGATGCTCGAGCGCGAACGCGGCGTGGTGCAGAACGAGAAGCGCCAGGGCGAGAACCAGCCTTATGGGCGCGTGCGCCTCGAAGTCGCGGCCAAGATGTTCCCATACTCGCACCCGTATTCGTGGTCGACCATCGGCAGCATGGAAGACCTGGCGGCGGCCTCGCTGGACGACATCAAGGAGTGGTACCGCACCTATTACGGCCCGAACAACGCGGTGATCTCGCTGGCCGGCGACATCACGCCGGAACACGCCTATGAATTGGTCAACAAGTACTTCGGCGCGATCCCTCCGGGTCCGCCGCTGCCGCGCACCGAAGCATGGATTCCCGAACTCGAACGCGACATCCGCGACGAGATGGAAGACCACGTGCCGCAGGTGCGCATCTACCGCAGCTGGCACGTGGCGGGCTGGCGTGACGCCGACAGCCAGCGTCTGAACCTGCTGGCGGGCGTGCTGGCCGGCTCCAAGAGCGCGCGCCTGGACCGCAGCCTGGTCTACGAGAAGGGCCTGGCGACCAGCGTCGCGGCCTACGTCAACGACCGCGAACTGGGCGGCACCTTCGACATCGTCGCCACCCTGAAACCGGGCGCCGACCCGCTCGCGGTGGAGCGCGAGATCGAACGCGTGCTGGCCGAGCTGCTGGCCAAGGGGCCGACGCCGGCCGAGCTGTCGCGTGTAAAAACGCGCGAGCTGGCCGACTTCTCGCGCAGCCTGGAACGCCTGGGCGGTTTCGGCGGCCGCTCGGACGTGCTGGCCGAAAGCATGACCTACGGCGGCAAGCCGGACGCCTATCTGGATCGCCTGGAGCTGTTCGCCAACTCCACGCCGACGCAGGTGCAGGACGCCGGCAAGCGCTGGCTGCGCGGCCACCACTACACGATGACGGTGCGCCCGGCGCCGAAACTGGCCGCCAGCGCCTCCACCATCGACCGCAAGCAACTGCCGGCCTTGGGCGAGGCGCCCGACGTGAAGTTCCCGGCGCTGCAGCGCGCGCAGCTGAAGAACGGCGTCAAGGTGGTGCTGCTCGAACGCCACTCGGCGCCGATCGTCAACGCGGCCCTCGCCGTCGACGCCGGCGCCGCGTCGGACAGCGCGGCAAAAGCCGGCGCCGCCTCGCTGGCGCTCGACCTGCTCGACAAAGGCAGCAAGACGCGCGACGCGTTCGCGTTGTCCGACGCGCTGGAGAACCTGGGCGCGCGCCTGTCGACGTCGACCACGCCGGACCTGTCGCTGGTGCGCCTGCAAGCCACCAGCGCCAACCTGGCGCCGTCGCTCGGCGTGATGGCCGACGCGGCATTGAATCCCGCCTTCGCGCCGGACCAGTTCGCGCTGCAGAAGGCGCGCCGCCTGGCCCAGATCGGGCAGGAAAAGGCGCAGCCAAACAGTCTGGCGCTGCGCCTGATGCCGGGCCTGCTGTATGGTCCGCAACACGCCTACGGCAAGCCGGCGTCGGGTTTCGAAACGACGGTACAGGGCGTCGGGCGCGACGACCTGGCGGCGTGGCACGCGGCCTGGTTCCGTCCCGCGAGTGCCACGATCGTGGTCGCCGGCGACACCACCATGGACCAGCTGCTGCCGGCGCTGGAAGCGAGTTTTGGGCGCTGGCAGGGCGGCAGCGCGCCGGCCAAGCAGATGGCCACGGTGCCGGCCACCGCCGGCAAGCGCGTGATCCTGGTCGACAAGCCGGACGCGCCGCAATCGACGGTCGTCGCGGCGCACGTCTCGCAAGCCTACGGCCAGCCGGAAGACCTGGCGATCGAGCCGGTGATGCAGAACTTCGGCGGCATCGCCACCTCGCGCCTGAACCGCAACCTGCGCCTGGACAAGCACTGGAGCTACGGCACCAGCGCGCGCCTGCCGGAAGTGCGCGGCCAGCGTCCGTTCTACGTGCTGGCGCCGGTGCAGACCGACAAGACGGTGGAAGCGATGCGTGAAGTGGCGAAGGAAGTGCGCGGGGTGGCGGGCGAACGGCCGCTGGTCGGCGCCGAATACCAGAGCATCATGCGCAATATGACGGCGCGCCTGCCGGGGCGCTTCGGCACGCTCGATGCGCTGGAAGGCGCGGCGCTGTCGACCGTGAACCTGGGGCTGGCGGACGATTACTGGAACCGCTATGCGGCCGGCGTGCGCGGCCTGTCCGAGCAGCAGCTGGGGGCGGCGGCGGGCAAGTTCGTGCGGCCGGACGAAGTGGTGTGGGTGGTGATCGGCGACCTGCGCCGGATCGAAGCCGGGGTGCGCGCGCTAGGATGGGGCGAGGTCACCGTGGTCGATGCGGATGGCAAGCCGATCCGCTGATCGCTGACGGGGGCCGGCGCATGCCGGCCTGTCATCCTCGCGATCAAAGTGACGGTCATCCAGTTCAGCATCAGTTCAGTAAACCAACACATTCCTTGATGTCTCACATTTGAACCGTCGCCAGCGGTGCACGAGTGCGGCTTCACACGAAGCGCTGGTGTCCATCGCGTTATACTGTATGTCCATACAGTCACGTGCGCATGATGGAACTTACCGACAAGCTCGAAATCCTGGCCGACGCGGCCAAGTACGATGCCTCCTGCGCCAGCAGCGGCGCGCCCAAGCGCGGCTCGGAGGGCAAGGATGGCCTGGGCGCCACCACCGGCATGGGCATCTGCCACAGCTACACGCCCGACGGCCGCTGCGTCTCGCTGCTCAAGATCCTGCTCACCAATTTCTGCATCTACGACTGCCAGTACTGCATCAACCGGCGCAGCTCGAACGTGCCGCGCGCCCGCTTCGCGGTCGACGAGGTGGTCAAGCTGACGCAGGATTTTTACCTGCGCAACTACATCGACGGCCTGTTCCTGAGCTCGGGCATCATCCAGTCGGCCGACTACACCATGGAGCAACTGGTGGCGGTGGCGCGCCAGCTGCGCGAGGTGCACCAATTCCGCGGCTACATCCACCTCAAGACCATTCCCGACGCCGACCCGAAACTGATCGAGGAAGCCGGGCGCTGGGCCGATCGCCTGTCGGTGAACATCGAGCTGCCGACCCACGACAGCGTGACCCGTCTGGCGCCCGAAAAGAACGTGCACACGATCAAGCTGGCGATGGGCTCGATCCGCCGCAAGCTCGACGAAAAGGCCGAGGAGCCGAAGGCGCCGAGCTTCGCGCCGGCCGGCCAGAGCACCCAGATGATCGTCGGCGCCGACAGCAGCGACGATCACACCATCCTGAACACGGCCGAGACGCTGTACGGCAGCTATAAACTCAAGCGCGTGTACTACTCGGCCTTCAGCCCGATCCCGCAAAGCCCCAAAAGCGTGCCGCTGGCGCCGCCTCCGCTGCTGCGCGAGCACCGCCTGTACCAGGCCGACTTTCTGCTGCGCGGCTATGGATTTACGGCGGGCGAATTGATGCCGCAGACCGGCAACCTGGCGCTGGACGTCGATCCCAAGCTGGCCTGGGCGCTGGCCAATCGCGAGCACTTCCCGATGGACCTGAACCGGGTCGATGCATCCCTGATCCCGCGCATTCCCGGCATCGGCATCCGCAACGCCAAGCGCCTGGCCGACCTGCGCCGGCTGCGCCGCATCCGCTGGGAAGACCTGTCGCGCCTGCGCTGCAGCCTCAAGAAGCTGGCGCCGTTCGTCGTCACCGCCGACTACAAGCCGGCCCAGGGAGGGACCAGTTCCGAACTGCTGCGCAAGCACATGGCCGATGCGCCGCAGCAGATGAACCTGTGGCCGGAATTGCAGGCGGCATGAGACCCGACCGGGGCGCAGGGGGCAATACGGCCAACGGCGCCAGTGAGGCCGGCAGCGCCAACACCGCCGCCGCGCTTGCCGCCACGGCCGCCGCCGACGCCCGCGCCGGCCGGCCGCTGCTGGTCTCGAACTTCACCGAATGGCGCGCGGTGGCGCGCGAACTGCTGCGCGCCGGCGTGCCGCCCGAAGCGGTGACCTGGGGCGCGCCCGGCGCCGACCTGTTCTCGGGTGCGCCGGCTCCCGCGCCGGCTGCGCATAATGGGGCAGACCTCCTGTCCACCCCGCCACCGGCGCAGCGCCAGGAGCCTTCCAACCCGACGGCGCCGCGGCCGCAAGTGCCGCGTTCGCTGATGGACATGCTGCAGACCGCCGCCTGCTACCGCGACCATGACCGCTGGGCTTTCCTGTACCGCGTGGTCTGGCGCTGGCAGCAGGGCGAGCACGACGTGCAATCGCCCGCCGATGCGGACGGGCAGCGCTTGCACACGATGGTCAAGGCGGTGCGGCGCGAGGTACACGATATGCATGCCTACATCCGATTCCGCGAACGGCCGATCGAAGCCGGCCCGCCGCATTTCGTGGCCTGGTTCGAGCCGGCCCACGACGTGCTGCCGCAGGTGGCCGAACACTTCGTCGCCCGCATGGGCAAGGTCAGCTGGATGATCGCCACACCCGACGCCAGCGTGCTGTGGGACGGCCGAACCCTGCACAACACCGGCCCCCTGATGTCGAGCGCGGCCGACCTCGACGATGCCGGCGAAGCCCTGTGGCTGACCTATTACCGCAGCATCTTCAACCCGGCGCGCCTGAACACGCAGGTGATGAACAGCCATATCCCGTCGCGCTTCTGGAAGAACCTGCCCGAGGGCGCGCTGGTGCCGTCCCTGGTCAGCCAGGCCGGCCTGGGCGCGCGCCGCATCGGCCAGGTGCAGACCGTCGGACGGCGCAGCGGCACCACGATCCCGATCACGGCCGAGAAGGCGCAGCCCGAGCGCCAGCAGCCGTCGCAACTGGACGAATGCCGGCGCTGCGACCTGTGGGAACACGCCACCCAGGCGGTCGGCGGCGAAGGGCCGAAAAGTGCAAAAATCATGATCGTCGGCGAGCAGCCGGGCGACCAGGAGGACCTGGCCGGCCAGCCCTTCGTCGGCCCGGCCGGCAAGCTGCTCGACCGCGTGTTCGAGCAGGCCGGCGTCGAGCGCAAGGGCGTCTACATCACCAACGCCGTCAAGCATTTCAAATGGGAGCCGCGCGGCAAGCGGCGCCTGCACAAGACCCCGGCGCAGAAGGAAATCGAAGCCTGCCACTACTGGCTCGAGAAAGAAATCGCCAGCCGTAAACCGAAGGTGATCGTGGCCATGGGCGCCACTGCGCTCAAGTCAGTGCTGCAGACCGGCAGCGTCACGCTCAAGGACAAGCTCGGCCGGCCGGTGCGCCACGGCGACAGCTGGGTGGTGACGATCTACCACCCGTCGTACGTGCTGCGCGTGCCGGATGAAGCGAGCAAGCATGAAGCATTTTCGGTCATGGTCAAAGGCTTGCGGATGGCGCAGGAATTGCTGGATCGTCCAGATCTGCCAGAGCCGCCGGCAGAATGACATACGCATAAAATATGCATAATATGCAACACTAATTGATTTGCAACATCTTGTTACGTCTGGCTTGTGCCGGCGCTGAATCGCCTTAAGCTTGCCGTCACCACAACAACAGGATGTCTCCATGCGCACACTCGTCGTACCGGCACTTTGCCTGTGCCTGCTGTCCATTCCCGCCGCGGCGCAGTCGACCGATGGCGCTGCTGTCGGCCCGCCCGCCGCCCAGCCATCGACGGCGCCCGGCGCCGGCACCGCAAGTGCCGCGCTTGACACCGCCGAAGCAGTCCCGGAACAGATCCGCGTCGTCGCCCAGCGCCCCGGCCCGGGCATGTGGAAAGTGTCGAAGGGCGAGCACGTGCTATGGGTGTTCGGTACCTATGCACCGCTGCCGAAGGACATGCAATGGCGCTCGGCGCAGGTCGAGGCCGTGATCCGCAATGCGCAGGAATACCTGGCGCCGCCGCAAGCCTTGGCCAAGCCGGGTTTCTTCAAGTACGTCACGCTGTTGCCGTCGATGATCGGCATGCGCAAGAATCCGGACGGCGCCACGCTGCGCGACGTGATGCCGGCCGACGACTACACCCGCTGGAGTGGGCTCAAGGCGAAATACCTGCCCGACAACGACGACATCGAACGCGAGCGCCCGATCTTCGCGGCCCAAGCCCTGACGGATGCCGCGCGCCGGCAGGCCGGGCTGTGGAGCGACAAGGCCGTGCGCGAGCAGATGGTCGCGCTGATCAAGAAGAACAAACTCAAGGAAACGACCTCGACCTTCGAGATCCCGATGGACAATGCGCGCACGGTGCTGAAGAACTTCAAGAAGTCGACCATCGGCGACGCCGCCTGCCTGGCGCGGACGATGGCGACGCTGGAGAGCGACATCGCCGCCGCCAGCGCGCGCGCCAATGCCTGGGCCAAGGGCGACATGGAAGAAATGCGCAAGCTCGACTTCTCGAGCCGCGAAGAAGCCTGCTTCGGCGCCATGATGAACAGCGCCGCCTTCGACGCCGAGCCGGAATTCAGGAACATGAAGGACCGCGCCAATGCCAAGTGGATCGTGTCGGCCGAAAAGGCGCTGGCATCGAATGCGTCGACCTTCGCCATGCTGCCGATTGGCGCCATCCTCGATCCGAAAGGCGTGATCGCGGCGCTGGCAGCGAAAGGCTACAGCGTCGAACAGCCGGAGTGATGCGGCAGCGCGCAGGGCAGGGATGCCGTGCGCGAATTGCAGCTTGAGAATTTGTCAAAACTTCGCAAAGACGCGTAGAATGCTGGCACACGCGGGTGTAGCTCAATGGTAGAGCAGGAGCTTCCCAAGCTTAAGACGAGGGTTCGATTCCCTTCACCCGCTCCAGTCACTACGGCAGGCGCCGAACCAGAACGCTTCATCGACGCATGCCGCCCTCGGCGCGATCCAGCCAAACTTCAGCCGAACTCAGCGCGTATGCGCTTCCCTGTTGCCATCCCTGAGCACGACCCAATTGCTGCTGACGATATCCGTCTCCAGCTCTTCATGCTGGCTGCAGATTGTGCCGGTACCGGCCGCTTGCCCGACGAAGCGCTGCGCAGGCGTATCGCCCAGGATGCCGGAAGGCTGGCATGAACGAGTGGTGGACCTATTCGCTGAGCGACTTTCTGATGTTCTCGGTGCGCAGCTACTGGCGTCTGACCGAGCTGACCAACCGTGACCTGTGGCCGGCCCAGCTGACCATCGAAGCCACAGGAAGCGATGCCTCCGGCAGCCCGCGCACCATATTGCTAACTTATGTAACGCTTGGTTCCACTGCCTCAAATCTAGTAGCCAGCGTCTCGGATGGAACGCGCACCTGGCGCTACACTTATGACAATCCGTCGTCGTACGCCGCTCAACTTCAGTCCATCACTTTGCCGGATCAGTCGTCCTGGTCCGTCGGACAAGTATCGAGTCTTTTAAAAAGCATTCAATACCCCGGTGCAGGATCGTGCGAGAACCCAGGAATTCTATTTCCTGACGATCGGGTCGGTACCATAACGCATCCTTCCGGCGCAATTGGCCGGTTCACGTTGACGCCTACCCGCCATGCACGTTCTCAGGTCGAAAAGGATTGCCGTTACGAGATAGCGACGGAAAGTGAGCTGATCAGATATCCGTATCTCTTCGATACCTACGCGTTGACGAGAAAAGAGCTGATCGGTTCGACGATCGGTACCCTTGCCTGAAGCACGAGCTATCCCCAGGCTGAACCGAGCTGGAGCGATTGCCCCGGCTGCGCAAAGAGCAAAACGGTAAGCGTTACCGACCCGGCCGGCGACGTGACCTCGTACACCTTCGGTACCGTGTGGCGTGAAACCGAGGGCCAGCTGCAGCGGACCGATGTAAGTAGCAGCAGTGGCTTGTTATTGCGTTCGACCGCGGTCGATTATGTCACCCCGATCAATCAATTCGGCGCCAGCCTGCAGCCGCGCGGGGATGGACTCATTTCCGCCAAGATCACGGAAGTGTCGCGCCGCCAGATTACGCAACAGGGAGCCACCTTCACTTGGGAGGCCAGTGCTTTCGATAGCTTCGCTCGTCCAGCACAGGTTACGAAATCGAGCTCGCTGGGATTCCAGCGCCGCGAGACGATCAGCTATGACAACAACTTCGGTAAATGGGTGATTGGCCAACTCAAGCAGATCACGGACACCGATTCGGGCAAAGTAAGTGTATCCAACGCCTACAACGCCTCGACCAGCACACTGACCAGTGTGACCGAATTCGGCAACCTGAAGCGCTCGATGCTGTATAACGCCGATGGCACGATCAGCTCGGTCAGCGACGGCAAAAATCAGGCGACGAGCTATTCCAGCTACATGCGTGGCGTGCCCAGACTCATCCGCTTTGCAACGGGAGAAAGCCAGAGTGCTACGGTCAATAACGTCGGTCGCATCACGGCACTGACCGATGAGAACGGGTATACCACTGGCT
Organism: Massilia sp. YIM B02443; assembly: GCF_030411955.1. Lineage (GTDB taxonomy): Bacteria > Pseudomonadota > Gammaproteobacteria > Burkholderiales > Burkholderiaceae_D > Telluria. Next base: position 94,337 of record NZ_JASNRA010000007.1, on the reverse strand, counting down.
TCGAATACGACGCGATGGGCCGGCTGGCAAAAATCACTTACCCCACAAGTGATTCCCGGGTATGGAATCCCACCGTGGTCGAGGTATCGCGCTCTTCCAGCTCAAAATTCGATCTTCCTGCCGGGCACTGGCGCCAGCAAATTTCGACCGGCACCGGCTACAACATCAATTATTACGACGAACTTCTTCGGCCGGTCTACACCGAACAGTACGATAGCGCGAGCCCGTCTACGACCACCCGCATTGTCAAGCGCAGCTACGACTTCAACGGCCATACGACGTACGAGTCGTATCCGAAACGCGGTTATGCGCAACTTGGCGATGGCGTGAGCACTTCTTACGATGCGCTTGGAAGAATCACCGGCACGATCGCATCCAGCGAGATCGGAAATCTGTACACGAGCCGTTCTTACGACAGCGGATTTACCACGACGGTGTCCGATGCTCGGAATAACCGATCGACCTACGGCTACCAGGCGTTCGATGAGCCGAGCGAAAACGCAATCACGAGCATCGCCATGCCTGAAGCGGTAAGCGTGTCGATTCAGCGCGACGTATTCGGCAAACCGACGTCGATCACCCGCGCCGGGAATGAAGCTGCCGTGACACGCCGTTATGTCTACGACAGCAAGGAGCGGCTATGCAAGACCATCGAACCGGAAACCGGCACAAGCTTCCAGGAGTACGATGCCGCCGACAATATTCTGTGGCGCGCGTCCGGGACCGATTTGTCGACAGTCCTGTCCTGCAATTCCTCGACCGTTGGAGCGGGCAGGAAGATCTCGTACAGCTACGATGCGCGCAACCGGTTGAAGACGACCACGTTCGGCGATGCGAGCCCCGCGATCGACCGCACTTATACGCCGGACGGCTTGCTTGCCACCACCACGTCCAAGAACTCCAAGTGGACCTACACCTATAACAAACGCCGTCTTCTGGAACGCGAAAGCCTGGTGTATGGCACTACGCCGTACAACATCGATCGCGGCTACGACGCCAATGGATCGGCGGCGACATTGACGTATCCGGGCCGAGGACTGGCCGTGACTCTGGCGCCGAATGCACTCGGCGAGCCGCAGCAGATCGGTTCCTACGCGACCGGCATCAGCTACCATCCTAATGGCGCAGTGGCCCAGTTCACTTATGGCAACGGCATCGTGCACAGCATGGCGCAGAACGCGCGGGGCTTGCCGATGTCGGCGAATGATGCCGGTGTGCTGAGCGACAAATACACTTACGACCAGCAAGCCAATGTCCAGGCTATCCAGGATGTGCAGGAGGGCGTCACCACCCGCGGCATGACCTACGATGGACTGGACCGGCTCAAAAGCGTCTCGGCGCCAGGCCTGTGGGGACTGGCCAGCTATTCCTATGACGGCCAGGACAACCTGATTTCCACCACGATCAGTGCGGGCAGCAATGCGCGCAACAGCGCGCACGCGATCAACCGTTCCACTAACCGTCTCGAGAACGTTACTAGCGGCAACGCAGCTTTCAGTTTTGCATATGGCTACGACGTGCAGGGCAACATCACCCGGCGCGGCAATCGCAGCTATGTCTTCGATATCGGCAACCGCATGTCGGCCGCAACCGGCCTGGCGACCTATGAGTATGACGGCCATGGTCGTCGGGTGAGTGTGGTGGGCACCGATGGCGTAAATCGCATCCAGGTGTATAGCCAGGCCGGCCAGCTTCTATATGACACGGCCGGTGCGAGTGCATCGACCAGCTATATCTATCTGCATAACCACGTCATCGCGGAGGTGAAATAATGCGCGCGCCCGGATTCTTAAATTTTGTCCTCAAGGCGCCCGATCGCGTTCTCTCGATCCATTGGAGCGTGCTGCTGACGTTGGTCTTGTGTGTTCTTCTTTGCACGGGTAGTGCAATTGGCCAGACTTTGCCGAAATCAGGTCCTGGTGCACAACCTCCTTCGACGGATTTCGTGCCACCTCCGCCCCCTGAGGAAGAGGTGATCGATGATTCGAACATCACCTATACGTCAATGCCGTCCACGATCGAAGCGGGCAGCACGGCCACTGTGACGGTGACCGCAAAAAACTTGGGATCAACGACCTGGTCGTCTGCCAGCCCCTATCCCTACAGGCTTGGCTCGGCGCTTCCTGCCGATAACCAGGTATGGGGTGTCGGCCGTGTGAATGTGCAGTCGTACGTTCCCTTCGGCTCCACGATAACCTTTACTCTGAATATCAAGGCTCCCTCCACACCGGGTACCTACACCTTTGCCTGGCAAATGTTGCGTGAGGACCTGCACTGGTTTGGCCAGATCTTGTCGCGCACCGTGACGGTCACAGCCCCTCCACCGGTGTATGACGCGCAGATCACGAACGCGACAATTCCGGCACAAATGTCAGCAGGAGGCACGTATAACGTTTCGCTGACGTTTAAAAACACCGGTAATGTCACCTGGACACAACCAGGGTATCTGATCGGCACGAGTAGCCCGTACGATAATCAGATTTTCGGCCCCAACCGTGTCGGACTGAATGTAGCGAGCGTGGCGCCTGGCCAGTCCGCTACGTTCAATTTCCAGGTAAAGGCGCCGAGCGCAACAGGTAATTACGCGTTCGACTGGGGAATGCTGTGGGAGCATAATCTTCGCTTCGGCCCAACTACACGTGCTACGGTGGCAGTTGTCGCAGCAGTGCCATTGCCGACACTCAGTACCGCGCACTCACCATCCCTGGTTGCAGGAAGCACCTTCACGACATCGTGGAGCACGACCAACGCAACATCGCTGACTCGGGTGTGTACTGCAGGCGGAACCGGTTTCAAGGTCAATGAATCGCTACCAGTCAACGGTCAGCGCAGCCAGACTGCTCTGGCCGCCTGGGTTGGCTATCCGTCGTCCTGCACATGGACCGCTGTCGGGCCATCGGGAACGACGGTGCGTACCGAGACCATGCGAACCGACCCGGCACCGACATCGACGCCGAAGCCGACGATCAGTGTGGCACGTACGCCTGCGCCAGTGGAAGGCCAGTCGTTCACGACGACCTGGAGCACGACAAACGCAACGGCATTGTCGCGAGTGTGCACGGCGTCGGGAGCCGGTTATAAAGTCAACGAATCGCTTGCAGTTACCGGTTCCCGGACTGAAACAGCGGTCGTGGGATGGGCTGCAAATCCGTCCACGTGCAGCTGGACGGCAAGCGGCGCGGGCGGGACCACGACCTATGCGGAGACGATGACCACGACGTCCAATGCTGGCGGGAATGTCACGTACATCCATACGGATGGACTCGGCAGTCCGGTGGCGCGCACAAACGCATCGAAGCAAGTAATCAGTCGGACGCGTTACGAGCCGTATGGGTATGTTGCTGCTGGGACACAGCCGACCATCGGGTTCACTGGCCACGTCAATGATGTGGATACCGGGCTGACATACATGCAGCAGCGGTATTATGATCCGGTGGCGGGAAGGTTTTTGAGCATTGATCCGGTGACCACGGATGCGAATACCGGGGGCAGCTTCAATCGTTATGCGTACGCTAACAACAGCCCTTACAAGTACATCGATCCGGACGGACGCAACGCGGTAACAAAGTTCATTAAGCAAACCATCAAACACCGTGGGGACGCGATTCAAGCTGTCGCAGATGTTGCCTCGGATGTCGTTACGGTTGTATCCCCGTCCTCAACCATGGGAGAGCGAGTTGAGGCTGCAATTTCCTTACTTTCGCCAGTTGACGTCAAAGATGTAAAGGCCGCCAAAAATCTTCTTGAAAAAGTAAGCTTGCCAAAGCCAGGTAAAGGACCGGGAAGTGTTCCGAAGGAAGACCGGGATCCAAAACGTTATTTTTCCCCTAACGAGCGCGAGGCTAAACGAGCGGAACAAAATCATGAATGCGCTAACGGTTGCGGCACGGAAATCGACAGAGGGAACTCAGCGGGCCATCACATTGAACGCCATGCAGATGGGGGGCGTACTGTTTCTGAAAATCATGCTGAGGTTTGCAGGGATTGTCATGATAAATTACATGAGTGAAAATGAGCGATATGATACCTATTTCAAAAGACGAGCATAATCAACAGCCGGTTCCTTCTGCATGGAGGCCTATCTTTGTTGAAATAGTCGAGGCGTTCAAAGACGGTGATTTCAATCTGATACGAGGTGTAAAAACCGTCCGTCCCGTTTCCGAAAAACGTGCTAAAGCAATGACTGACAACATCGTTGAGTATGGAGCGCGATTGGTCAGCCTGCCGGAGAACACGTGGCAAACTTCAGTATGTATATGGATGCTAGATTATTGGGAAGTGTTGGTTGATCTATATACCATGGAAGAAGGGGCTAGCGATTTAGTATTGCACATGCGGGTTTATGAGGAAGGGCCGAGTTATACGTACGAAGTCGTTAATGTTTATGTGCCATGAGCAACCTCTCAATTGGCAGCGTGGCCGCATTCCACAGAGGTGAGTCAGTACGAATCGGAATGTTGTTGGACTAAGGAGCCTCCGCCCGCGCCTTCCCAGCTTTGAACAGTAGCGAGCGCTTTCCCACATTTCGACAGATTTTTGGAAGAGTCATTATAGGGTGCCAATGAATAATAACGTTGCTGATCTGCTGTTGGGTTATTTTGAGAAATACCTGGGCGTAGGGGAGAGTAGTTGGAAGTAGGAGAAGAGGGGGAGAATCCAGTTTTATGTGCTGAAGTACCCCTGTCCATTTTCATTAAATTCTCATGTCCTTATTACTTGTGGTCTGTCCGCTCACCGTCTGTCGTTAGCTGATGAGCCGCTAAAGCGGGTAGAGCGAGAATTTCTTATTTGCGCTGATAATGGAAACGATATAAATGCTCTGGCGGCATTGTTGATAGCTGTCAGCATGGACTCTTTAGATAATCATGTGACACAGAAAATTTATTCTGTGATGCCTGGCAGTGGGGCAGTACTATCAAGGGGGAATCCCATTTTTGAACACTTATTTCTTTCGAAGCCGCTAGGTTTTCCAGAAGGGTTTGGCAATTGTGAAAACTCTTCATCGTCTTTGGAAATCATTCAAATAATTCCTTTGTCCGAGCGGGAAAGGCGGGTGGTGAGTACCGAGGGCCGTCAAGTACTCGAAAAAAGGTTGGCCGGGGATCTCGAAAATTTGCTACGTTTCGATTGGCGCACTGAGTGCGTTTGATGCCCAGGCACCCCATACAAGAATTCAGCGGAATACGACAAGGCCATGAGGGAAAAAGATGATGAAGGTAAGCAGAAGGAAGAAGAAATGCCCAAGCAGCCACAAGACAAGTAGTTGCCAGCCATGACTTGGTTCATGATTCGTATAGAGGGTGAGGGGGGAGAAGTGAAAATTGATGGCAAGCAACCTGTACTCTGGGGTCTATTCACGGTTAAGAGGAAACTCGGCATTACTGGATTTTATGCAACCCGTTATGTGGAGGCCGTCGACGCTGATACCGCAATCGAGCTCGTAAGTTTATCTATTAAGAATGACCTTATTGAATCACTGCCGCAAAGTTGTGGACCTTGGAATGGACTTGTACTTAAGGTTGATGGCATCGAAACCGTAGATCCCAAAGATGTGGATGTCAATGCCAAGGGTTTTACCTTTTTTTAGCGGTAGGTGAACGCTACAGTTCACTGTGACGTCCACCACAACGTCCACTCCAACGTCCACTGTCAGGGTTAGTATCTTCAGGACAGGATGAGAAACGTATCGCCACGACCAGTCGTGGCGATACGGCGCCGCGCAGCGTTCGGTGGCACAGCCCCCATCACGCTGCGCAGTTTTTCCTGGAACTCAGGGCATGCGCCGAGACCCCTACCGTGGACGGTAGAGATTTCCCCTTCTTTTTAAACAAAAAAAGCCACTCCCTCCGGTGTCCCGGATGCGAGTGGCTTCTTCTTTTTTAGCTGCTAAAAAGCGGTTCGGTTTAGCTGCTCAAGTTGCTCACCATTTGCTTAGTCTGGAACTTGATGATCATTTCCTCAAGCAGCGCCTTGACGATCTTGCGCTCTTCTTCCGGAAATTGGGACACCGCCTCGAACTGTAGGATCGCGCTCTTTTTGTGGGGGGATTACCGGAGCTTTCGCCGAGACCATCAGCGCGTCCTGAGGACTTCTGACCGCGAAATTCGGTCACCGCAATAGATGATTTTAGCGGCGCTTCGGCGCCGTTTTTCTTTTGCGATTGCCGCCCTTGGACGACAAAAAACCGCTCCACAAAAATCTTGGGTGCCGCATGAACAGTGGGCTGTAGCGGGCCGAAAAACACATTTTTGTGGAGCGGAGAACACCCTCAAATGCGCATGGTTATGCGCTTCCTTAGACAGCTTCCCAAGCTAGGACGAGGGTTCGATTGCCTTCACTCGCTCTGGTCACCACGCCAGGCGCCGAACCAGGACCGTTGATCGACGCATGCCGCCCTCGGCGCAATCCAGCCGAACTCCAGCCGAACTCAGCGCGTATGCGCTTCCCTGTTGCCATCCCTGAGCACGACCCAGTTGCTGCTGAGGATATCCGTCTCCAGTTCTTCATGCTGGCTGCAGATCGAGCACGTGCGCTTGCCATTCGCGTCGTCGTAATGCCACGCGTGCGCGGACGGGAAGATCCTCCGCAGAGGCAGGAATAACGAATGGAGAACCGCGCCGTAGCTCATACAATGTTGGTCAAGAGTGAAGATCGACAGAGTAGAGTATAAATTTCCAGTGCGCAATCAGGGTGTGGTTTTTCCGGTTTTGCGGCTCTTTCAGCTTGATATAAATCATGGTTTAGCATAGGTATTGACGCCGCTGAACTGCGCCGTGTCCGATGCGGGCACGGTATGCTGAGTGTTCCGCTTCGCCGAGCAAGGAAACGCCATGTCGCCCGGATCGCCTCCTCATTTGCATTTACAGCGCCGCCGCCTGCTGGCGGCCTTTGCCGGCGTGGCCGGCAGCCTGTTGCTGCCGCCGCTGCACGCCGCGCCGGCGCCCCTGATCACGCGCCCGATTCCATCCTCGGGCGAGGCGATTCCCGTCATCGGCCTGGGCAGCTGGATCACCTTCAACGTCGGCCGCGATCCGCAGGCACGCGCCGAGTGCGCCGATGTGATGCGCGCCTTCTTCGCCGGCGGTGGGCGGCTGATCGATTCTTCGCCGATGTACGGCTCGGCCCAGGACGTGATCGGCGAGGCGCTACAAGCCATCAAGCCGGCGCGGCTGTTCTCGGCCGACAAGGTGTGGATCAGCGGCGGGGCGCGTGGGCCGGGCCAGATCGAGACGTCGCGCCGCCTGTGGCGCGTGCCGCGCTTCGACCTGCTGCAGGTGCATAACCTGCTGTCGTGGGAAGAGCACTTGCCGCAACTGCTGGCGATGAAGAAGGAAGGACGCCTGCGCTACGTCGGCATCACCACTTCCGAAGGACGGCGCCATGGCGAGATCGAAAAGATCGTGGCGTCGCAGCCGATCGACTTCGTGCAAGTGTCGTACAACGCGCTCGACCGCGAAGTCGAGCAGCGCATCCTGCCGCTGGCGCGCGAGCGGCGCATCGGCGTAATCGTCAACCGGCCGTTCCGCCAGGGCGACCTGACCGGGGCGCTGGCCGGCAAGCCGCTGCCGGGATGGGGCGCCGAGATCGGCTGCACCACCTGGGCCCAGGCGCTGCTGAAGTTCATCGTGGCGCATCCGGCCGTCACCTGCGCCATTCCTGCGACCTCGAGCGTGGCGCACGTGCGCGAGAACCTGCTGGCCGGCACCGGCCGCCTGCCGACGAAGCGCTGCGCAAGCGCATCGCGCTCGACGCCGGAAGGCTGGCATGAGCGAGTGGTGGACCTATTCGCTGAGCGACTTCCTGATGTTCTCGGCGCGCAGCTACTGGCGCCTGACCGAACTGACCAACCGCGACCTGTGGCCGGCCCAGCTGGTGGCGCTGGCTGCCGGCATTGTCGTGCTCGGCTGCATGGCGCGCGCGGACGCCCGGGCGCAGCGCATTGCCTACCTGTTGCTGGGCGCCGGCTGGGCCTGGGTTGGATGGGCGTATCACTTGCAGCGCTATGCCGACATCAACACCGGCGCGCCGTATTTCGCGGCCGCGTTCGCGCTGCAGGCGTTGCTGCTGTGGCTGTGTGCGCTGCGTCCGCGCATCGTGGCGGCGTCGCGCCTGCGCAGATGGAGCGGACTGCTTGTCGGCGGCGCCGGCGTGCTCGCCTATCCCTTGCTGGCGCCCGTCGATGGCCACGGCTGGAGCCGGGCCGAAGTCTTCGCCATCGTGCCGGACCCGACTGCCGTCGCCACGCTCGGCGCGCTGCTGGCGCTGCGTGCACACTGGCTGGCCTGGATCGTTCCGCTCGCCTGGTGCGCCACCAGCAGCGCCACCTTGATGGAGCTGCGCCTCTGGCAGGCGTGGGTGCCGGCGGCATGCGCGGTGCTGGCAATCACGGCCGGACTGGCCGCGCGCCGGCAAGGACGCGCGCTCAGCTCGACAGCAGGTTCCCCGACCTGAACGAATCCGCGCCGGCCACCTTGCACACGTGCATGCCGCGCAGCAAGTGGCGGTGCGCGGTGCTGGCGAACAGCAGGCCGGGCCGCGTGGCGGCGACCGGCGTCACCTTGCCGCTGACCGGATTGACGATGTCGGCGATCGGCTCGCCCGCCGCCACCTGCTCGCCCAGCCGTTTATGGAACACCAGCACGCCCGCATGCGGCGCCACCAAGGGTTCGACCGCGTCCAGCGGCAGCGGCTGGCACTGCGGCGCCGGCAGCGGACGCTGCTCGATGTCGAGCACGCCGGCGCGCGCCAGGTATTGCAGGATCGCATCGGCGTCCTGGCGCGCGTAGTCGTAGCGCACGTCGTTCTCGCCGCGCAGCTCGACGGTGACGGCGACGCAGGACGGCGGGATGTTCGCATCGAGGAAATGGTCCTGCAGATCCCACCAGACCCGGCTGCAGGCTTCGTCGAAGGCTTCGCCGCCCGATTCCTTGGCCACCAGCAGCACGCGCGCGCCCATCAGGTCGGCCAGCGGCTGCACCGCCTCGGTCAGCGGCGTGCCGGTGTACATGTGCAGCACGGCTTCGTTATCGCAGTGCAGGTCGAGCACGATGTCGGCGTCGATCGCCATTGCGAGCAGGGTCTTCTTGAGCGTGGCGGCGTTGTCCTGCGGTTCCCATTCGGACACGACACGGCGCGCCTCGGCGCGGATCAGGGCGACGTTGGCGCCGGCATCCTGGCCCAGCTTGCCGGCCAGCGACTGCTTGAGCGCGTCGGCCACGTGGCGGTAGGCGCGGTTGAAGTTGGTGCCGGTGGACAGGTCGTAGCGGCCGAACGGCGCGCCGTGCACCACCTGCGACAGGCCGAGCGGATTGGCGGCCGGCACCAGGATGATTTCGCCTTTGACCTTGCCCTCCGCCTCCAGACGCGCCAGTTCGCCGCGCAGCACGTGCGCCACCAACATCGCCGGCACTTCGTCGGCGTGGATCGCCGCCTGGATATAGACCTTCTTTCCGCTGCCAGCGATGCCGTAGTGGAAGGAATTCAGGTGCAGGGTAGCGACGTTGTCGTCGATGGCGATCTGGTGTTTCGTCGAATGCATGGCTGGCGGCTCCGGCGGACTGGTAAAGGGAGATTATGGCCGATTCCGCCAACAGACTTCGCACGGCCGGGCGCCCCGGTTGCTGGCCCCGCCGCTGGGATATAATGACAGCCGTTTTTTCCTGCACACCTCAACTTCCCATGTCTTCAGAAAAGCCCACCAACGGCCCGGCGCGGTCGATGCTGTACGATCCTACCGAACACCGCATCCGCAGTTTCGTCACCCGCGCGGGGCGGCTGTCGACCGGGCAGGCGCGGGCGTTCGAAGAGTTCGGCGACAAGTTCCTGGTCGAATACAAGAAGGAGCCGCTCGACCTGGCCCAGGCCTTCGGCCGCCAGGCGCCGACCATCCTCGAGATCGGCTTCGGCATGGGCGACACCACGGCCCACATCGCGCGCCTGATGCCTGAGAAGAATTTCCTGGGCGTCGAAGTGCACACCCCGGGCGTGGGCAGCCTGCTCAAGCAGATCGGCGAGCAGGACATCCAGAACCTGCGCCTGATCCAGCACGACGTGTTCGAGGTGCTGAACCACATGATCGGCGACGCCACCCTGGCCGGCGTGCACGTGTTCTTCCCGGATCCGTGGCACAAGGCGCGCCACAACAAGCGGCGCCTGATCCAGCCCGCCTTCGTCAAGCTGCTGTGCCAGAAGATCGCTCCGGGCGGCTATATCCACCTGGCCACCGACTGGGAAGACTACGCGGTGCAAATGCTGGAAGTATTGAGCGCCGAGCCGGAATTGACCAACACTGCCGAGGGCTACGCGCCGCAGCCCGCCTACCGTCCGCTGACCAAGTTCGAGAACCGCGGCATCAAGCTTGGCCACGGCGTATGGGACCTGGTGTTCACCCGCAAGTAAGCTCTTCTGCCGGCGCTCCGCCCGGAGCGCCGCACATCGTGGGCGTCATAGCGTCTCGTCGTTCGCGCCTCCGGCTTCGTCGTTCGTCACCCGCCGCTGTTTTCTTCCTGTTGCTGTTCCTACACTGAACCTGTTGCTATACATTAACGGGTACGGAGGAGAGCATGTTCAAGCGCATCGCGGCATGGTGGAACGAGTGGGACGACGAAATGCTGGCGCTGCTTCAGCAGCCCAACCTTGCATCCGCAGTGCGGCCGGGCTGGCGGCGTAACATGGCCTGCAAGGTCGGTACGCTGACGCCGATCGAACGCCAGGAGCTGTATCGCTTCTGCACGACCTACCGCGGATGGGCCATGGTGCGGCTCGTTGCCAAGTTGTGCCTGGCCTTCACGGTGCTTGGCGTGCTGTACAAGTTCGGGGCAAAGCCCGACATGCCCTTGTGGCGGGTGATGGTCGCCGCCAATGCGCTCGGCTTCACGACGTGCATGGGCCTGGTGATGATATGGTTCAATCACACAAAATACGTCCGTCTTGGCAAGATCACGCTCGCCAAACAGATCGGCATGGCCGCACTCGGCGGCCTGTTCGGCGGTGCACTGGTCGTGATGTTGCGCGGCGGCGGCTCATGGTCCGACCTGGCCGACAGGCTGCCCAGCACCATGATCGGCGTCGTCTTCGGCATGCTGATGCTGCTCATCCCCGGCACCGCCCTGGCCATGATCCGCAGCCGTCACCACGAGCTGCTCACCGCCCAGCTGACCCAGGAAGCCGAACAGGCGCGCCTGGCGCGCGAGCTGAGCGAAACGCAATTGCGCCTGCTACGCGCCCAGATCGAGCCGCACTTCCTGTTCAATACCTTGGGCGCGGTGCAACAGCTGGCGCAGAAGGGCGCGCCGAAAGCCGCCGAACTGACCGCGCACCTGATCGACTTCCTGCGTGCCAGCACCAGCGACATGCGCTGTGAACAGGTGTCGCTGGATACCGAGCTGGGACTGGTCGCATCGTACCTGGGCGTGATGCAGATCCGCTTGGGCGAGCGCCTGCGCTTCAGCATCGACCTGCCGCCTTCTCTGGCCGACACGCACGTGCCCAGCATGCTCGTGCTGACCCTGGCCGAGAACGCCATCAAGCACGGCATCGAACCGTCCCTGCGCGGCGGCGAGATCGCGGTCGCGGTGCGGGAAGAGGACGGCAGCGTCCGCATCGGCGTACGCGACAGCGGTGTCGGCATGAGCGACACGCCGGGCAACGGCACCGGCCTGGAGAACCTGCGCCACCGCCTGCGCCTGACCTACGGCGACGCGGCCTTCCTGCTGCTCAGCGAAGCCGAACCGGGGCTGCTGGCCGAGATCGTCATCCCGGCGAAGGAGGCGCAATGAGCGTGACAGTGTTGATCGCCGAAGACGAACCGCTGATGCGCGAGCGCCTGCTCGGCATGCTGGCCACGGCCTGGCCCGGGGCGCAGGTGGTGGCGGTGGCGGAAAACGGCATCGACGCCTGGGACGCCTTTCTCGAACACGCGCCGCAGGTGGTGTTCCTCGACATCCGCATGCCCGGCATGTCGGGCCTGGAGGTGGCGGCGCGCATCGGGCGCGCGGCGCACGTGGTGTTTGTCACGGCGTACGACCAGTACGCGGTGGACGCGTTCGACGCCGGCGCGGTCGACTACCTGCTCAAACCCTTGCAGCCGGGCCGGCTGGACAAGGCGCTGGCGCGCCTGCGCGACAAGCTCGACGCGCGTCCGGACGATGTGAGCGACGTGGTGCGGCAATTGCGCGCCGGCGAGCGCAAGCCCGAGCGGCTGAAATGGCTGAAGGCGACGGTGGGAAAACAGATCCGCCTGATCGACGTGAACGAGGTGCTGTTCTTCCAGGCCGACAGCAAGTACACGCGCGTGGTGCTGGAGGGTTCCGAAGCGCTGGTGCGCATTCCCCTGAAAGAACTGACCGGCGGCCTCGACCCGGAACGCTTCTGGCAGATCCACCGCGGCACGCTGGTCAACGTGACCGCGATCCGCGCCGCCGAACGGATCGACGCCGAACGCATGCAGGTGCTGCTGCGCGGCAGTAGCGAAGTGTTGCCGGTCAGCCGCAGTTTTACTTACCTGTTCCGCGAGTAAAACAGCGCGCTCACATCATCTCGCCGATCAGGGCCACGATCTCGTCGCCGTACGACACCAGTTTTTTCTCGCCCACGCCCGACACGCCGCGCAAGGCGTCGATCGAGGTCGGCTTGACCTTGGCGATCTCGCGCAAGGTCGCGTCCTGGAACACGACATAGGCCGGCACGCCATGCTCGCGCGCGGTGCCCATGCGCCACGAGCGCAGGCGGTCGAAGATGGCTTGCTCGGAGCGCGACAGTTCCATCTCTTCGTAGTTCGAGCGCGAGGTGCTCTGGCGCTTGGGCTTGACCGGTTTTTGGTACTGGCGCAATTGCACCTTCTGCTCGCCCTTGAGCACCGGCCGCGCGGCATCGGTCAGCTTGAGCGAGCTGAAGGCGTCGTGGTCGACCGTCAACAGCCCCAGCGCAATGGCCTGGCGCGCGATCGCACGCCACTCCTGCTCGCTGCGGTCGGCGCCGACGCCATATACCGTCAGCTTGTCGTGGTGCCACTGGCTGATGCGCTCGGTCTGGGCGCCGCGCAGCACGTCGATCACGTGGCCGGCGGCAAAGCGCTGGTCGACCCGGTACACGGTGGAAAGCAGCTTTTGCACCGGCACCGTGCCGTCGAAGCTGACCGGCGGAATCAGGCAGGTATCGCAATTGCCGCACGGACCGGAACGCTCGCCGAAGTAGTCGAGCAGGCGCATGCGCCTGCAGGACAATGTTTCGCACAGTCCCAGCATGGCGTCGAGCTTCATCGACAGCACGCGCTTGAAGCCGTCGTCGGCGTCGGATTCGTCGATCATGCGCCGCTGCAGCACCACGTCCTGCAAGCCATACGCCATCCAGGCGCTGGCAGGCGCGCCGTCGCGGCCGGCACGGCCGGTCTCCTGGTAGTAGCCCTCGATGCTTTTCGGCAGATCCAGGTGGCAGACGAAACGCACGTCCGGCTTGTCGATGCCCATGCCGAAGGCGATGGTGGCGACCATCACGATGTTCTCTTCGCGCAGGAAGCGCGCCTGGTTGGCGGCGCGCACCGTGTGCTCCATGCCGGCGTGGTAGGCCATGGCGCGGATGCCGTTTTCGTTCAGGAAGTCGGCGGTTTCCTCGACTTTTTTGCGCGACAGGCAGTAGACGATGCCGGAATCCTGGGCGTGTTCGGCGCTGATGAAATCGATCAGCTGCTTGCGGCCATTGGTCTTCTCGACGATCGAATAGCGGATATTGGGACGGTCGAACGACGACACGAACTGGCGCGCGTCTTCCAGCTGCAGGCGGTGCGCGATCTCGGCCCGGGTCTGCTGGTCGGCGGTTGCCGTGAGCGCGATGCGCGGCACGTTGGGAAAGCGCTCGTGCAGGATCGACAGGCGGATGTATTCGGGCCGGAAATCGTGGCCCCATTGCGACACGCAGTGCGCCTCGTCGATGGCGAACAGCGAGATGCGCGAGGCCTCGAACAGCTCCAGGCAGCGCGGCGTCATCAGGCGCTCGGGCGCCACGTACACCAGGTCGATTTCTCCGCTGCGCACCAGGCGTTCGATGCGCAGGGTTTCCTCGAAGCTCTGGGTCGAATTCAGGAAGGCGGCGCGCACGCCGACCTCTTCCAGCGCATCGACCTGGTCCTGCATCAGCGCGATCAGGGGCGAGACGACGACCCCGACGCCGTCGCGCAGCAGGGCCGGGATTTGGTAGCACAGCGACTTGCCGCCGCCGGTCGGCATCAGGACCAGGGCGTCGCCGCCACTGGCCACGTGCTCGACGATCTCTCCCTGCTGCCCGCGGAAGGCGGGGTAGCCGAAGACGGTCTCGAGCACATGGAGGGCGCGGGCGCCGAGGTCGGCGCCGAGGTCGGGATTCATACTACGGGATTCATACTTTCAATTCTAATGGGATAGGGCGCCCGGATCATTCTTTCCAGAGGACCAGGCCGAAATGGCCGGTCACGAGCACCAGGATACCGAATACGATACGGTACCAGGCGAAGATCGTGAAGTCGTGCGAACTGATGTAACGCAGCAGCCAGCGCACGCACAGGAAGCCGGCGATGAAGGCCGAGACGAAGCCGAGGCCGAACAGCGGCACGTCGTTCAGCGACAGCAGCTCGCGTTCCTTGTAGACGGAGTATACCGTGGCGCCCAGCATCGTGGGCATCGCCAGGAAGAACGAGAATTCGGTGGCCGCCTTGCGCGACAGGCCGAACAGCATGCCGCCGATGATGGTCGAGCCCGAGCGGCTGGTGCCCGGAATCAGCGCGAAGCACTGGGCAAAGCCGACCTTGACCGCATCGAGCAGGGTCATGTCTTCGGCCGTCTCGACCCGCGCCGCGGTCGGGTAGCGGCGGTGATGGCGCTCGACCAGCAGGATGATCACGCCGCCGACCACCAGCGCGATCGCCACCGGGATCGGGTGGAACAGCACCTCGGTGATGGTGGCGCTGAACAGCACGCCGGCAATCGCCGCCGGGAAAAATGCCGCGATTACATTGCGCGCGAAGCGCTGCTGCACCGGGTCCGATCCCAGGCCGCGCACCACGCGCGCGATGCGCGCCCGGTATTCCCACACCACCGCCAGCACGGCGCCGAGCTGGATCACGATCTTGAACACGGTTGCCTTGGTGCCGGTGAAGTCGAGCAGGTCGCCGGCCAGGATCAGGTGTCCGGTGGACGAAATCGGCAGGAATTCCGTGAAGCCCTCGACCAGGCCCATGATGATCGCCTTGATGGCGAGAACAATATCCATGAAAACTATGTGATGTGGAAGTGATCTGTGGAGGCGGACTGTGCAATGACCGTACAGCAAACTGCACGGCGAACTGCACAGCAGCGTACGGTGCGGGCTCGAAGCTTACCATGAGCACGGCTGCAAACTGAGCCGTAACTCTGAGTTGTGCAAGATTTTAAGACAGGCGCTGGAGCCGCGCATGACCTTGGCGGCCCCGCTTCGTTACATTTTTGGGCTTGCGCATGAGACGAAAACGCGTGCTACACTCAATTCATGAGCACGACGACACTCACGCAATGAGTCTTATCTTAGTCATCATCCTTGCTGCACTTGCCTGGGCAGCATTTCATGACTGGCAACTTCCCAATGCCTTGCGCTACCGCCCGTTCCAGGGCCGGGTCTGGCGCTCTTCCTTCCCTTCCGCTTCCCGTAAAGACATCCGCGATTTCCTGTCCGTATTCGGCTCGGCCTGCGCCTTCGGCGACTGCGACCGCCTGCACCTGCGTCCCGACGACCAGGTGCTGGGTGTGGTGCGCGCCGGCCGTCCTTCGCGCTGGCAGCCCGAAGCCTCGCACGTCGAGCCGCTGGCGCGCGCCCTGCGCGAGCGCTATGGCGTGCTGCTGGACGACATCTGGCACGACGGGCTGACCCTGGGCGGACTGTTCCAGCGGGTGCAGCAGGCGCGCGGCCGGCCGGCGCTCTGAGCGTTGGCCGAGGCGCAGGCGACCTTACGGCGCCGTCGCCCGTTCCAGTTCTCCCAACCACTGGATCGCCTGCTCGCGGTTTTCCCCGCACATCTCGCGCGACGGCTGCAGCCCGCCACAAAACGCCGGGCGCTCCGGCTTGCCGAAAATGCGGCAGCGCTCGTCTTCCCCCAGCTGCACGCAGCGCACGCCCGCCGGCTTGCCATTCGGCATACCGGGAATCGGGGTGGTGATCGAAGGCGCGGTGCAG
Source organism: Massilia sp. YIM B02443 (assembly GCF_030411955.1). GTDB lineage: Bacteria > Pseudomonadota > Gammaproteobacteria > Burkholderiales > Burkholderiaceae_D > Telluria. The sequence continues at coordinate 78,161 of NZ_JASNRA010000007.1, read as the reverse complement.
CAGGCGCCGCACTGCGGGCGGCAGTCGAAGGAGTCGTGCGTGGAGGTCATGGCGTGGGCGGATGGAAGCGGCCACAGTATACAGGTGAACGCAGCATCTTAAGCGGGCGCTTCGCCACCCCCGATCCTGCTAAGTTGTGTCCATCGACGATGCACGCAACGGAGTCTCCATGTCCAGTCCGCTCAAACCCCTGAACCGCCAGGTGCTGGTGATCACCGGCGCCACCAGCGGGATCGGGCTGGCCACCGCCCACGACGCGGCGCGCCAGGGCGCCTGCCTGGTGCTGGCCGCGCGTGGCGGCGACGTGCTGGACGCGGTGGTGAGCGGCCTGCACGCCAAGGGCGCGCAAGTGATCGGCGTGGTGGCCGACGTGTCGCAGCGCGCCGACGTCGAGGCCATCGCCCAGGCCGCGGTGGGGCGTTTCGGCCGCATCGACAGCTGGGTCAACAACGCCGGCAGCACCATCTACGGTCGCCTGGACGAGGTGTCGGAAGACGACAGCCGGCGCCTGTTCGACATCAATTTCTGGGGCATGGTGCACGGATCGCTGGTGGCGCTGCCGCACCTCAAGCGCCAGGGCGGGGCATTGATCAATGTTGGCAGCGAAGCGTCGGAACTGGCAATCCCGCTGCAGGGCATGTATTCGGCCAGCAAGCATGCGGTGAAAGGGTTTACCGACGCGCTGCGCATCGAGGTCGAGCAGGTCGACCAGGCGCCGGTGTCGATCACCCTGATCGAGCCGACCGCGGTCGACACACCGCTGCCGCAGCACGCGCGCAACTACATGGAGCGCGAGCCGAAGCTGCCGTCGCCGCAGATCGACCCGCACCAGGTCGCGGCCGCCATCCTGCACGCGGCGGTGATGCCGATGCGTTCCGTGCGCGTCGGCCTGATGGCCGGCATCGACACCGCGGTCGAAAAGCTGCTGCCGGGCCTGGCCGACCGGGTGTCGGTAATGCAGGTGCCGCGCCAGCAGGCCGATGGTCCGCCGCGCAATCCCGAAGGCAGCCTGTACCGTTCGCGCGCCGACGGGCGTATTTATGGGCCGGGCAGTGCGTGAAAATGCATATCATTGTCACACGGCCTGGTAGTTTCGTTTGCACAACGATGGCTTGACTGGGCCATGTCGCCCAGTCTATATTGGTTGTTCCTTAGATAATTTCTGGGCCGGAAGATGGACTGCCAACTCGACAGCAAACCACGCTGGGAGCGGCGCAAGCAGGCGCGTCCCCAGGAATTGCTGGCCGCCGCGATCGACCTGTTCGTCGAGCGCGGTTTCGCCGCCACCCGCCTGGAAGACGTGGCGCGCCGCGCCGGGGTGTCGAAAGGCACCCTGTACCTGTATTACGCCAACAAGGAAGACTTGTTCAAGGCCGTGGTGCGCCAGAGCATCGTGCCGGTGCTGGGCGACGCCGAGACCTCGGTGGCCGAGTTCGAAGGCCACAGCGCCGACCTGCTGCGCGAGCTGATCCTGGCCTGGTGGCGCCGGCTGGGCGCGACCAAGGCGTCCGGCATCAGCAAGCTGATCCTGGCCGAAGCCGACAATTTCCCCGAGCTGGCGCGTTTTTATCAAGAAGAAGTCATGAACCGCGGCACGCGCATGATCTCGAACCTGCTCGAGCGCGGCGTGCGGCGCGGCGAATTTCGCGCGCTCGACATCCCGCAGGCGACCCAGGTGCTGATCGCGCCGACCCTGATGCTGTCCACCTGGAAGCACACCATCGCCCCGTGCGAGCGCTGCGAATTGCAGCCCGAAGCCTTCCTCGAAGCCTTCCTCGACATCACCCTGCACGGCCTGCTGCCTGCCCAAAAATAGGGCGCGATACCGTTCTTTCCAGCACCGAATCGCGCCAGACGCCGAATTCCGGCGTTCATCCCCTCCAAATTGCAGACTGTCGCAATTTCCCTCCGGCTCGGATGCGCATCGTTAAGATGTGCTTCTGTTCCTTCAAACTTACGTAAAACTATTCACAATCAGCTTTACCGTTGAATTCCTGCTTCATCGAAGCTGGTTTCACCCTTCAATGTTGTAGGGCCAGAGCCTTCTTCTCCACAGGCTGACACGGTGGAACTCACCGCCGTATTTGTAAGACTACACAAATTTGAATGAGTTCCAGGCTAACTATTTAAACCCGAGGCCGTTCAACGATAAAATATCGGATTATTTATTTTTCCACCGAGAATGCAAATGAATATCGAACAAGCCCGCTTCAACATGATCGAACAGCAAATCCGCCCTTGGAACGTGCTGGACCAGGACGTGCTCGACCTGCTGCACGTGGTCAAGCGCGAGCAGTTCGTGCCGCAAGCCTATGAAAACCTGGCCTTCGCGGACGTCGAGATCCCGCTGCCGGGCGGCGAGGCGATGTTCAATCCGAAGGTGGAAGCGCGCATCGTGCAGGAAGTGGCGGTCAAGAAGCACGAAAACGTGCTCGAGATCGGCACCGGCTCGGGCTATATGGCGGCGCTGCTGGCGCACACCGCACAACACGTGACCACGGTCGAGATTCTGCCGGAAACCGCAGCACTGGCCCAGCAGAACCTGGCCAAGGCCGGCGTCACCAACGTGACCGTGGAAACCGGCAACGGCGCCGAAGGCTGGGCCAAGGGCGCGCCGTTCGACGTGATCGTGGTCTCGGGCGCGCTGCCGGTGCTGCCGGAGTCGCTGGTCAAGAACCTGAAAGTGGGCGGCCGCATGATCGCCATCCTGGGCGAAGCGCCGGCCATGACCTGCCAGCTGATCAAGCGCACCTCGGAAACCGGCCATGACGCGGTCAAGGTGTTCGAGACCATCGCCAAGCCGTTGACGGGCGCGCAGACTCCGTCGCGCTTCACCTTCTGATCGACGGGAGCGGGCGATGCAACAGATGACCGCTCCCGAGTTGGCCGCCTGGCTGGCCGACCCGGCACGCGAGCAGCCGCTGCTGCTCGACGTGCGCGAAAACTGGGAATTCGAGACCTGCCATATCGCAGGCTCGACCCCGATCCCGATGCACCTGATCCCGGTCCGCGTGAGCGAGATCGACGACGACCGCGAGATCGTGTGCATCTGCCACCACGGGGCGCGCAGCATGCAGGTGGCTGCGTTCCTCGAGCGAAATGGATTCAGTAACGTCACCAATCTAACGGGCGGGGTACACGCCTGGGCAGTACAAGTCGATCCTTCGATGCCGAAGTATTGATCTGATCCTCAACTCTTGATGACTCCTGTGGAGACCGCAATGCAGAAACCCCTTATCGCCGTGCTGCTCGCCAGCGCGTGCTTCTCGCTCAACGCCGCTGCGGCCGACCTGATCCAGGTCTACCAGCAGGCATTGGCCAACGACGCGACCTATGCGAGCGCGCGCGCGTCGCTGGCCGCCGGCCGCGAGCGGATCGTGCAGGGGCGTGCGGGCTTGCTCCCGACCGTGGGCATCAGCGGGGCGATCACCAAGAACGACAGCGACTTCGACCCGTGGAACCTGGGCGCCATCGGGACCCTGCCGAACGGCCAGCCGGGCGTGATCGGCGCCAGCGGCTCGAACCTGCGCACCAACGAATACACGCTGGCGCTGCAGCAGCCGCTGTACCGCTGGGACCGCTGGCAGACTTACCAGCAGAGCAAGCTGCAGCAGGCGATCGCCGAAGCGCAGTTTGCCCAGGCCCAGCAAGACCTGATCACGCGCGTGGCGCAAGCCTATTTCGACGTGCTGGCGGCGCAGGACGCGCTGGAATCGATCCGCGCCCAGAAGGACGCCACCACCGAGCAGCTGGCCTCGGCCAAGCGCAATTTCGAGGTCGGCACCCAGACCATCACCGACACCCATGAAGCCCAGGCCCAGTACGACCTGACGCTGGCGCAGGAGTTCGCCGCCGTCAACGACCTGGACAACAAGCGCAACGCGCTGCAGGCGATCATCGGCGCCGCGCCGGCCAACCTGGCCTCGCTCAAGGCGGGCGTGACGCTGGCGGTGCCGCAGCCGGCCAACGTCGATCCATGGGTGTCGTCGGCCGAGAACCAGAACTATGGCGTCACCGTCAGCGAGCTGCAGGTGGAATACGCGCGCCGCGACATCTCGCGCAACCGCGCCGGCCACCACCCGACGCTCGACTTCGTAGCCAGCTCGACCCGCCGCGACCTGAACGGCCAGAGCAGCAGCTCGGGCGTGACCAAGAACAACGCCATCGGCCTGCAGTGGAGCGTGCCGATCTTCAGCGGCTATGCCGTCACCAGCCGCGTGCGCGAAGCGATCGCGCTGGAAGACAAGGCGCGCAACGACCTGGAGGCGACCCGCCGCAACTCGGCGCTGCAGGCGCGCCAGGCCTTCCTCGGCGTGAGCAGCGGCCTGGCCCGGGTCAAGGCGCTGGAAGCGGCCGAGGTGTCGAGCCAGTCGGCGCTGGAATCGAACAAGCTGGGCTATCAGGTGGGCGTGCGTATCAACATCGACGTGCTGAACGCGCAGCGCCAGCTGTTCCAGACCCGTACTGACCTGGCGCGCGCGCGCTACGACACCATCCTCAACGGCCTGCGCCTGAAGGCCGCGGCCGGTTCGCTGCGCGAGGCGGATCTGGTGCCGGTGAACAGCCTGCTGGGCGAATAAGTTTTAGTTCTATCGCGGCAGTGCGCCGTGAATGGATGGCAAAAAGCCCGGAACCAGCATGCTGGCTCCGGGCTTTTTATGTTCCTGCGTCGATGCTTACAGGGCGCGGGTGCGGCGCCACTGGATCAGTTCGGCGATGGTGAGGATCGGGAAGGCGCGTTCTTCGGCGAAGCGTTCGATCTGCTCGCCGCGCATCATGGTGCCGTCCGGATTCATCAGTTCGCACAGCACGGCGGCCGGCTGCAGGCCGGCCAGCTTGGCCAGGTCGACCGAGCCTTCGGTGTGGCCGGCGCGCGCCAGCACGCCGCCCGGGGTGGCGCGCAGCGGGAACACGTGGCCCGGACGCACCAGGTCGTGCGGCTGGGCGTTGCGCGCGATCGCGGCCTGGATGGTCGATACGCGATCAAGCGCAGAGACGCCGGTGGTCACGCCATGGCGGGCCTCGATCGACACCGTGAACGGGGTGCCGTAGCGGCTGCCGTTATCGGCCGCCATCGGCGGCAGCTCCAGCGCGCGCACCTTGTCGTCGGACAGGCACAGGCAGACGATGCCGCTGCATTCGCGGATCATCAGGGCCATGGTTTCGACGGTCAGCTTCTCGGCGGCGACGATCAGGTCGGCCTCGTTCTCGCGGTCGAAATCGTCGAGCAGGATTACCGGCACGCCGGCGCGCATGGCGCTCAGGGCGGCGGCGATGCGGCCTTCCAGGTCATTGCTGTGAAGGGTATGGGTGGGGACTAACATGTGAGACGCTCCTCGCGAAAGTTGGCGAAAAACGCATCAGGGCAAGCGAAAACCATGCGCCCATGCGGCAGCTAAGCGATAACTAAGCAGCCGCGGCAGGGCACAAGGACAGCGCACATCTTCTTTCATCCGGACTATACCGTCGGCCCTGGCATCTCACCAGGTCTGCTGACCCTGCTCATGACAAGCAGGCGCTCGCGGGCTCGACCGTTGCCGGTCATACCGCCGGTGGGGAATCGCACCCCGCCCCGAAGACGTCATTACATTGTGGTTGCCTGTTGGACAGGCGGAAGGGATTGTAGCAGCGCATCGCCATCCTTGCCGGGAGCGGGCCACTTTCTGATGGAGAAGACCAGCCTGCAAACCATCGACCGGATTTGCAGGCAGTCGTCGGGTGATGCGGGTTAGTTGCTCAGCCCGCTACCGCTGGCGTTGTCGGCGCGCTCGATCAGCTCGACCTTGTAGCCGTCCGGATCGGTGATGAAGGCGATCACGGTGGTGCCGCCCTTGACCGGGCCCGGCTCGCGCGTGATGTTGCCGCCGGCGGCGCGCACCTGTTCGCAGGTGGCGTAGATGTCTTCGGCCGAGATCGCGATGTGGCCGTAGGCGGTGCCCATGTCGTAGCTGTCGGTGCCCCAGTTGTAGGTCAGCTCGAGCTCGGCGTGGTCCGGGTTGCTGCCGTAGCCGAGGAAGGCCAGGCTGTACTTGTACTCGGGATTCTCGCTGGTGCGCAGCAGTTTCATGCCCAGCACCTTGGTGTAGAAGTCGATGGAACGTTGCAGGTCGCCGACCCTCAACATGGTATGCAGGATGCGCATTGGTGTTGTCCTATTGGTGTTTCGGAAAACGCCATTTTATGCGTTCAGCGCAAAGCGTGCCGAAGGCGACCGGCAAACCGGACCGGGAAGGTTCGGCGGCTGCATGCCGCCGCGGGCAGGGCGCCCGTGGCGGCGTACAGCGCAGCCGGCGCTCAGCTTTCCAGCCTGGCGTCGAGCGTGATCCTGGCGTTCAGCAGCTTCGACACCGGGCAGTTTTCCTTGGCCGTGGTGGCTGCCTTGTCGAAGGCTTCCTGGCTGGCGCCCGGGATCTTCGCCACCAGGTCGAGGTGGACGGCGGTGATCGAGAAGCCGCCTTCGACCTTTTCCATCGACACGGTGGCCGTGGTGCGCAGCTCGTCGGCGGTGAGGCCGGCCTGGCCCAGCTGGCCGGACAGCGCCATCGTGAAGCAGCCGGCGTGTGCGGCGCCGATCAGTTCTTCGGGGTTGGTACCGGGCGCATCTTCGAAGCGGGTGTTGAAGCCGTAAGGCTGGTCCTTCAGCGCGCCGCTGCCGGTCGAGACCTGGCCCTTGCCATCCTTGATGCCGCCGCTCCAGACGGCGCTGCCATTGCGTTTGATCGTCATGCGTTGTCCTTTCTTATCGGTTTTGACCCGGTTCGGAATCGACCGAATCGTGATCGCGCATTGCCTGATGGCGGTCCGGCTGCGGCTTGGCCTGGCCGGCCGCTTCCGGGTTCGGATTCACCGCCTGCGAAATGCCCGGCGTGCCACGCGCTTCGGTATCCACCAGGCCCTGTTCCAGGTCCTTGGCGGCCTGCTTGATGATGCCGCGCGGCGCCTGGTCCTGGGCGTCGGGCGACTCGTCGCGTTCGTGCGGCTGTCGTTTGACGCCGTCATTGCTCATCGGTTCCTTGGTATTGACGAACCGGTCTTTGGTTTCGGTCACCATGTTGCGCTCCTCCTATGTTTCTGTCGGTTTCATCGTAACCGGGTGCGCATGAAACGGTCGCGCAATTGAATGAGAAGCAACACAGTGACTATTGGTGATGCTTTCTTGCAATTAAATCGCTACCATGGCTGCTTCACTGTCTTGACGCAACTTGCCCCGTGACTTCCGAGACCTTGTCCCACCATGATGCTTGCGCGGCCTGCCGCAACTGCGGCGCCGCCACCGCCGGCAATTATTGCCAGCACTGCGGCCAGGCCACCCACCTGCACGTGCCGAGCGCGCGCGAATTCCTGCACGAATTCATCGCCCATTACGTGGCGCTGGAGGGCAAGCTGTGGAAGTCGCTAGGCAAGCTGATCGCCAGGCCCGGCTTCCTGACGCGCGAATACATCGAGGGCCGGCGCGTGCGCTACCTCGAGCCGCTGCGCCTGTATCTCACCTTCAGCATCATCTTCTTTGCGATCTTCAAGCTGAGCAATGTCGAGGTGGTGCAGTTCGAAGATGGCACGCCGGCCCGCGCCGCCGCGCTGGCCGAGGGACGCCTGAAGGACACCTTGTTCGGCCCGGCTTCGCCCAAGCAGGCGGCCAATATGGAGCGGGCCATGCAGCAAGTGGTGGAAAAGGCGAGGGGGATGCATCCGGTGCTGGGCGACAAGGTGGCGCAATTCGCCGCGCTGACGCCGGCAGCGCAGCGCGCCGCATTCAAGCAGGCTTTCTACAGCTACACGCCGTACGCGATCTTCGCCATGCTGCCGCTGTTCGCGCTGTACCTGAAGATCTTGTACTTGGGCAGCGGACGGCGCTATGGCGAGCATTTCCTGTTCGGCCTGCACACCAACGCTTTTGCCTTCCTGATGCTGTCGGTCATGGTGCTGCTTCCCACCGGCTGGGATTTCGTGCGCTTCATCCTGACGTTGTGGCTGCTGTTCTACCTGCCGATCGCGATGCGTCGCGTGTATGGCGGCAGCCGCTTGAAGACCTGGCTGCGCTGGCTGGTGCTGATCTTCGCGCATGTCATCTCCCTGAGCTCGGCAGTCATGACGGTGATGGGCCAGGTGCTGCTGGCCTGAACTTGCAGGGTGAGGGCGGCGCCAAGTATACTGTTCATCCATACAGTAATTGCAGAGCGCCGTTATGGCAGCCGCAGGGATTATCGGTTAATCTCCAGCGTGTCGTTAACCCTCAACCGCCGAGACCGTTATGCCCGCTTCGCCTGCTTCGCCACAGAACACGCAACAGATCATCGCGCTCGTGGTGCGGCACAACACGGCCGGCGTCGAAGAGCCGGTCGGCCGCATCCAGGCTTTCCTCGAGGAGGCCGGTTACCGCGTGGTGTTCGAGCAGGACACGGCGGCGCACCTGCAGATGAAAGGCCTGGAGTCGATGACCGTGGCCGAGATCGGCCAGCAAGCCAAGATCGCGATCGTGGTCGGCGGCGACGGCACCATGCTCGGCATCGCGCGCCAGCTGGCCGAATACGATATCGCCCTGATCGGCATCAACCAGGGCCGGCTCGGCTTCATCACCGACATCCCGCTCGACAACATGCTGCCGGCGCTGGGCGAGATCCTGCAGGGCCGCTCGCGCGCCGAAGAACGCACCTTGCTCGAAGCGCGCGTGATGCGCGGCGGCGAGCAGATGTTCTGCAGCGTCGCCGTCAACGACGTGGTGGTGGCGCGCGGCACCGGCGCCGGCATGGTCGAACTCAAGCTCACCGTCGACGGCCAGTTCATGTACAACCAGCGTTCGGATGGCCTGATCGTCTCGACCCCGACCGGCTCCACCGCGTACGCGCTGTCGGCCGGCGGCCCGCTGCTGCATCCGAGCCTGGGTGGAACGGTGCTGGTGCCGATCGCGCCGCATGCGCTGTCGAACCGCCCGATCGTGGTGCCCGACACCAGCGAGATCGTGGTCGAGCTGGTCAGCGGACGCGACATCAGCGTCAACTTCGACATGCAGACGTTTACCAGCCTGCAGCTGGGCGACCGCATCGTGATCTCGCGTTCGCCGCACACGATCACCTTCCTGCATCCGCTCGACTGGAGCTACTACCACACGCTGCGCCAGAAGCTGCACTGGAACGAATACCCGACGGGCGACGGCAGGCTCAAGTAAGCACCCGCACCTCGCTCAGTTGCCAACAGATCGTCACAAGACCGCCAACCCCGGAGACCCGATTTTTCATGCTGCGCACACTTACCATCCGCGACTTCGTCATCGTCGACACCATCGAACTGGAGTTCTCGCACGGCTTTTCGGTGTTCACAGGCGAGACCGGCGCCGGCAAGTCGATCCTGATCGACGCGCTGCAACTGGCGCTGGGCGGGCGCGGCGACGCCAGCATGGTGCGCGAGGGCGCGGCCAAGGCCGACATCACGGCCGACTTCGCCCTGACCGAGGCGGCAACGCAATGGCTGCAGGAGCATGAATTCAATACCGACGAAGGCGGCGCGCTGCTGCGCCGCGTGATCGACAACGCCGGCCGCTCCAAGGCCTACATCAACGGCGTGGCCGCCACCGCGGCGCAGTTGCGCGAGCTGGGCGACATGCTGGTCGACATCCACGGCCAGCACGCGCACCAGTCACTGTTGAAACCCGACGCCCAGCGCGCGCTGCTCGACAACCAGATCGCGGTGCGCGACCCGGCCGCGCGTGCCGAAGCCCAGCAAGTCTCGCACTCCTGGCGCAGCTGGCGCGCGCTGGTGCGCCAGCGCGAGGAATACGAGACCAACGCCAAGAACGTGCTGATCGAGCGCGAGCGCCTGGAGTGGCAGGTGAGCGAACTGGATAAACTCGCGCCGAAGGCCGGCGAATGGGTCGAGATCAGCAATGAGCACAGCCGTCTGTCGCACGCCGCCAGCCTGCTCGAAGGCGCGCAGGAAGCGTTGGGCGCGATCTCGGAATCGGACCATCCGATCCTGTCGCAGCTGTCCTCGCTCAACGCCAAACTCGGCAAGCTGGTCGACATCGACGCCCAGCTGCAGGGTGTGCTCGACTGCATGGAGCCGGCGCGCATCCAGCTGCAGGAAGCCGTGTCCGAGCTGAACAACTACATCGACAAGGTCGAGCTCGACCCGGGCCGCCTGCGCGAAGTCGACGCCCGCATGGAAGCGCTGCACAGCGCCGCGCGCAAGTACCGCGTCACGCCCGAGGAGCTGCCCGACGAACACGCGGCGCTGGCGGCCAAGCTGCGCCAGCTGGCCGACGCCACCGACATCGACGGCTTGCGCAAGCAGGAAGACAAGGCGCGCGCCGCCTACATGGAGGTGGCGGCGAAGCTGTCGGCGCGGCGCACCAAAGCCGCGGCCGAACTCGGCACGCAGGTGACGGCGGCGATGCAGGAACTGAGCATGAGCGGCGGCAGTTTCGCCGTGGCCCTGGTCGGCGGCGAGCCGGGCGCGCATGGTCTCGAGCAGGTCGAATTCCTGGTGGCGGGGCACGCCGGCGTGGCGCCGCGTGCGCTGGCCAAGGTGGCCTCGGGCGGCGAACTGGCGCGCATCTCGCTGGCCATTTCGGTGATCACCTCGAATGCGACCACGGTGCCGACCCTGATCTTCGACGAAGTCGACACCGGCATCGGCGGCGGCGTGGCCGAGGTGGTGGGACGCCTGTTGCGGCGCCTGGGCCAGCAGCGCCAGGTGCTGTGCGTGACCCACTTGCCGCAGGTGGCAAGCCAGGCCAACCAGCACTTCCAGGTGGCCAAGGGCACCACCGGCGAAGGGCGCACCGTGTCGCGCATCGACGTGCTCGACAGCCGGGCGCGGGTGGAAGAGGTGGCGCGCATGCTGGGCGGGATCGAGATTACCGAGACCACGCGCAAGCACGCAAGGGAGTTGCTGGCGTCGTAAGCGCGCGGGCGCGCATGCCGTGGTCATGCAAGCGTCATCCACCGTTCGCCATTCTGTGGCAGAGTCGTCATCGGTCAGCCGGTCCAGCCGGCGTCGATCCCTGACAATCCATGGAAAGGACATCCGCATGAGCATCGACAAAGTTATCTACCGCGCCCAGGCCACCTCGCAAGGCGGCCGTGAAGGCACCTCGAAAAGTTCCGACGGCGTACTTGACCTGAAACTGTCGACCCCCAAGGAACTAGGCGGAGGCGGCGGTTCCGGCACCAACCCGGAGCAGCTGTTCGCGGCCGGCTACTCGGCCTGCTTCATCGGCGCCCTGAAGTTCGTCGCCGGCCAGGCCAAGGTGGCGCTGCCGCAAGACCTGAGCGTGACTGGCGACGTCGGCATCGGCCCGGTGCCGACCGGCTTCGCGATCGAAGTCGACCTCACCATCAAGGCCCCCGGCATGGACCAGGCCCAGCTGCAGGAGCTGGTCGACAAGGCCCACGTCGTGTGCCCGTACTCGAACGCCACCCGCAACAACATCGACGTGCGCCTGCACGTGAGCACCTGATTCGTCAAAATCGGCGCGCGCCGTGGCGGCACCGCCACGGTTGCGGCGCCAGGATGGCGTGCGCGCGGCCACCGGCCTGCGTGCCGCGCAGCCCCCACATATAATGCATGAGTCTTGTCAGCGATCATCTCCTCATGCCATTTCGTAAAGAACCTCCCCATACCCACGGCGCCGTATCGCGCAGCGCGATCGTGCTGGTCAACCTCGGTACGCCCGACGAACCGACCCGCGCCAAGGTGCACACCTACCTGAAGCAGTTCCTGTCCGATCCGCGCGTGGTCGAGATCCCGGCGCGCATCTGGTGGTTCATCCTGAACCTGTTCATCCTGCCGTTCCGTTCCGGCCAGTCGGCCGCCAAGTACCGCACCATCTGGACCCGCGAAGGTTCGCCCCTGCGCGTATTCACGGCGCAGCAGGCGGTCAAGCTGCAAGCGATGCTGGCCGAGCGCGGCCACCACGATGTGCAGGTGGCGATGGCGATGCGCTACGGCTCGCCCGCGCTGCCCGACGTGCTCGACCGGCTGAAGGAAGAGGGCGTCGACCGCATCGCGATCCTGCCGTCCTACCCGCAGTATTCCGGCACCACCACCGCCTCGATCTGGGACGCCGTCTTCAATCACTACAAGCACGTGCGCAACATTCCCGAGCTGCGCCTGGTGAAGCACTACCACGACCACGAAGCCTATATCGAGGCGCTGCGCGCCAACGTGCAGGCGCACTGGGATGCGCACGGCCGCGGCCAGAAGCTGGTGCTGAGCTTCCACGGCACCCCCAAGCGCACCCTGGAGCTGGGCGATCCGTATTTCTGCGAATGCCAGAAGACCGGCCGCCTGCTGGCCGCCGCTCTGGGCCTGGGGCCGGACGAGTACCTGGTGACGTTCCAGTCGCGTTTCGGCAAGGCCGAATGGCTGCAGCCGTATACCGCGCCGACGGTGCAGGAGCTGGCCCGCGCCGGCGTCGAACGCATCGACGTGATGTGCCCGGGCTTTACCAGCGACTGCCTGGAAACGTTGGAAGAGATCTCGATGGAAGTGCGGCACGATTTCGAGACCGCCGGCGGCAAGGAATTCCACTACATCCCTTGCCTGAACGCTTCGCCGGCCTGGATCGTTGGCATGGCCGAGATCGCCGAGCAGCACCTGATCGGCTGGCCGACCATCCTGACCCCGGCCCAGGTCGAGGCGCGTCGCCAGGACGCGCAGATCGGCGCCGCCAATGCCGCACGCCTGGGCGCCTGATCCTTGCTCGTTGACAACCTGCTAAAATACCCTGCTGTCAATGCAGGGTTGGCAGGCTTTCCCATGCTGCATATGGCTTTCTTGCAATTCCCCTTGAAATTGTAGGAGATCGCCCCATCTGGGGCGCTGTGTATCAGTCAGGATACGTTTCCAACTCAGCCAAGTCCTTGATTCCAGGAGTATTTTCGATGCAAGACCAAAAAAACGAAGAGGTGATCAACCAGCAGGAAGGCGTGCAACCAGCCGCTGACACTGCTGCTGACGCTGCTCCGCAAGCCGCCGCGCAGGCTGCTGCCGCCGAACCCGGCCTCGAAGAACAGCTGAGCGCCACCGAAGCCAAGCTGGCCGAAATGCACGACGCCTTCATGCGCGCCAAGGCCGACGCGGAAAACATCCGCCGCCGCGCCCAGGAAGACGTCAGCAAGGCCCACAAGTTCGCCATCGAAAGCTTTGCCGAAGCGATGGTGCCGGTGCGCGACAGCCTGGAAATGGCGCTGAAGGTCGAAGCCCCGACGGTGGAGTCGATCAAGGAAGGCGTCGAAATGACCCTCAAGCAGCTCACCAGCGCGTTCGAGAAGAACCGCCTGGTCGAAGTGATGCCGCAAGCGGGCGACAAGCTCGACCCGAACAAGCACCAGGCCGTGGCCGTGGTGCCGTCCGAGCAGGAAGCCAACACCGTGGTTGCCGTGCTGCAGAAGGGCTACATGATCGCCGACCGCCTGCTGCGTCCGGCCATCGTGACCGCGGCAGCGCCGAAGTAATCAGGACGAATGCGGGGCATTCAGCCCTTCGGTGCGTGATTTAACTGAACCGCACTTGAAACCGCGCTCCCGCTTCCCAATATTGAATCCATCAGAAATCCACAAATACTAAAAGGAACACATCATGGGCAAAATCATCGGTATCGACCTGGGCACCACCAACTCCTGCGTCGCCATCATGGAAAACGGTACCCCGAAGGTGATCGAGAACGCCGAAGGCGCGCGCACCACGCCGTCGATCATCGCTTATCAGGAAGATGGCGAGATCCTGGTCGGCGCACCGGCCAAGCGCCAGGCCGTCACCAACCCGAAGAACACCCTGTTCGCCGTCAAGCGCCTGATCGGCCGTAAGTTCGAAGAAAAAGAAGTGCAGAAGGATATTTCCCTGATGCCTTACGCGATCACCAAGGCCGACAACGGCGACGCCTGGGTCGGCGTGCGCGACAAGAAGCTGGCGCCGCCGCAGATCTCGGCCGAAGTCCTGCGCAAGATGAAGAAGACCGCCGAGGACTACCTGGGCGAAGAAGTCACCGAAGCCGTGATCACCGTGCCGGCCTACTTCAACGACTCGCAGCGCCAGGCGACCAAGGACGCCGGCCGCATCGCGGGCCTGGACGTCAAGCGCATCATCAACGAGCCGACCGCGGCCGCGCTGGCATTCGGCCTGGACAAGACCGACAAGGGCGACCGCAAGATCGCCGTGTATGACCTGGGCGGCGGCACCTTCGACGTCTCGATCATCGAAATCGCGGACGTGGACGGCGAGAAGCAGTTCGAAGTGCTGTCGACCAACGGCGACACCTTCCTGGGCGGCGAAGACTTCGACCAGCGCGTGATCGACTACATCATCGACGAATTCAAGAAGATCAACGGCCTCGACCTGTCGAAAGACCCGATCGCCCTGCAGCGCATCAAGGCCTCGGCCGAGCGCGCCAAGATCGAACTGTCGTCGTCGCAGCAGACCGAGATCAACGAGCCGTACATCGCCATGGCGAACGGCGCGCCGGTCCACCTGAACCTGAAGATCACCCGCGCCAAGCTGGAAGCGCTGGTCGAAGAGCTGATCACCAAGACCATCGAGCCATGCCGCGTCGCCATCAAGGACGCCGGCGTCAAGGTCTCGGACATCGACGACATCATCCTGGTGGGCGGCATGACCCGCATGCCGATGGTGATGGACAAGGTCAAGGAATTCTTCGGCAAGGATCCACGCCGTGACGTCAACCCGGACGAAGCCGTCGCCGTTGGCGCCGCGATCCAGGGTTCGGTCCTGTCGGGCGAGCGCAAGGACCTGCTGCTGCTGGACGTGACCCCGCTGTCGCTGGGCATCGAGACCCTGGGCGGCGTGATGACCAAGATGATCCACAAGAACACCACGATCCCGACCAAGTTCTCGCAGGTGTTCTCGACCGCCGACGACAACCAGCCGGCCGTGACCATCAAGGTGTACCAGGGCGAGCGTGAAATCGCGGCCGGCAACAAGGGCCTGGGCGAATTCAACCTGGAAGGCATCCCGCCGGCAGCACGCGGCACCCCGCAGATCGAAGTGACCTTCGACATCGACGCCAACGGCATCCTGCACGTCGGCGCCAAGGACAAGGCCACCGGCAAGGAAAACAAGATCACCATCAAGGCCAACTCGGGCCTGTCGGAAGAAGAAATCCAGAAGATGGTGAAGGACGCCGAGCTGAACGCGGAAGAAGACAAGAAGGTCAAGGAACTGGCCGAAGCGCGCAACCAGGGCGACGCCCTGGTGCACTCGACCCGCAAGTCGCTGGGCGAGTACGGCGACAAGCTGGAAGCCGGCGAGAAGGAAAAGATCGAAGCGGCGATCACCGACCTGGAAGGCGCGATCAAGTCGGGCGACAAGTCGGACATCGACGCCAAGACCGCGGCCCTGTCGGAAGCGGCCCAGAAGCTGGGTGAGAAGATGTATGCCGACATGCAGGCGCAGCAGGCAGGCGGCGCAGGTGCGGCCGGCGCGGCAGGTGGTCCGGGCGCGGGCGAGCAATCGGCCAAGCAGGACGACGACGTGGTCGACGCCGACTTCAAGGAAGTGAAGGACGCCAAGTAAGCGTCTTTGGCGCGGAAGTGAATCACTTCCGCGCACGGGCCGAGCCGAGACCTTCACCGGTTCATCGGCTCGGTTTTTTTGGTTTAAAGAATTCCGTTAGTAGATAACTTTAGGTGCCGACCATGGCAAAGCGTGATTTTTACGAGATCCTCGGGGTCGCGAAGGGTGCGTCGGAAGACGAGATCAAGAAGTCGTATCGCAAGCTCGCGATGAAGTACCACCCTGACCGCAATCCGGACAACAAGGAAGCGGAAGAGAAGTTCAAGGAGGTGAAGGAAGCCTACGAGATGCTGACCAATCCGGAGAAGCGCGAAGCGTATGACCGCTACGGTCACGCCGGCGTCGATCCGAACAGCGGCATGGGCGGCGGCTTCGGCGGCGGCGCGGGCGGCTTCGGCGACGCGTTCGGCGACATCTTCGGCGACATCTTCGGCGGCGGGCGCGGTGGCCGCGGCGGCGGCGGTCCGCAGGTGTACCGCGGCGCCGACCTGCGCTACAACCTCGAGATCACGCTGGAGCAGGCGGCGCACGGCTTCGACACCACCATCCGCGTGCCGAGCTGGGACAAATGCGACACCTGCCACGGCAGCGGCGCCAAGCCGGGCACCCAGCCGGTGACTTGCACCACCTGCGCCGGCCACGGCCAGGTGCGCATGCAGCAGGGCTTCTTCAGCATCCAGCAGACCTGCCCGAAGTGCCACGGCAGCGGCAAGATCATCCCGGAACCGTGCGCAGCCTGCGGCGGCGCCGGACGCATCAAGCGCAACAAGACGCTGGAAGTGAAGATCCCGGCCGGCATCGACAACGGCATGCGCATCCGCTCGTCGGGCAACGGCGAACCGGGCACCAACGGCGGGCCGCCGGGCGACCTGTACGTCGAGATCCACATCAAGCAGCACGCGGTGTTCCAGCGCGAAGGCGACGACCTGCATTGCGAGATGCCGATCTCGTTCAGCAAGGCCGCGCTGGGTGGCGAGATCGAGGTGCCAACGCTCACCGGCAAGGTGTCGTTCACGGTGCCCGAAGGCACCCAGACCGGCAAGACCTTCCGCCTGAAAGGCAAGGGCATCAAGGGCGTGCGCTCGGGCTACGTCGGCGACCTGTTCTGCCACGTGGTGGTCGAGACCCCGGTCAAGCTGACCGACAAGCAGAAAGACCTGCTGCGCGAGCTCGACCGCCTGACGGTCGAAGGCGGCGCCAAGCACAGCCCGCAGAGCAAGAGCTTCATGGACAAGGTCAAGGACTTCTTCGAGTAAGTCGCCATACCGAACCGCCGACGGCGCCAGCCCTCGGCGGTTTTTTTTCGTCCGGCGTGCGGTGGCGGGCATGCGCGGTGAATGACGGCGGCCGGCAGTCGTCGTGACCTTGCCATCAGCCTGCGCCCGCGAACGCTGTTACACTTCACGTCTTTCCGGAATTTTTCAGCGCGTTTTCAAGCGCATTCCAGCATCAGCGCCATCACGCCCGCATCAGACGGGCAGGGCAACGTCCGCCTGCGGACGGCAACATCAAATACAAAGGAATCACGATGGACCAACACAAGACCACGGGTTTGACTGCGGAAGAACTGTTCGAGCGTAACCGCAACTGGGCTGCCGGCATGGTGGCCGAAGACCCGAACTTCTTCAAGGCGCTGTCCGAACAGCAAGCCCCGGAATACCTCTGGATCGGCTGCTCCGACAGCCGCGTGCCGGCCAACGAACTGCTGGGCATGGCGCCAGGCGAACTGTTCGTGCACCGTAACATCGCCAACGTGGTCGTCCATTCGGATCTGAATTGCCTGTCGGTGCTGCAGTTCGCGATCGACGTCCTGAAGGTCAAGCACATCATCATCTGCGGCCACTACGGCTGCTCGGGCGTGCACGCGGCGCTGACCGACATCCGCGTCGGCCTGGCCGACAACTGGCTCGGCCACGTGCGCGACGTGCGCGAAAAGCACGGCCAGTACCTGGGCAACGTCAGCGGCCGCGCCGCCACCAACCGCCTGGTCGAACTGAACGTGGCCGAGCAGGTGATCAACACCGCCCACACCACCATCGTGCGCGACGCCTGGGAACGCGGCCAGCCCTTGACCATCCACAGCTGGGTGTACGGCGTGCACGACGGCCTGCTGCGCGACCTGGGCATCACGGTCAGCAGCTTCGACGAGATCGCGCCCAAGCTCGACCGCGTGCTGAATGGCTACCTGGACAACGGACAGGTGCGCGAGGAACGCCGTGGCCAGTGACCTGGCGCGCCTGCGCGCGCTGGTCCGCGAATTCGTGGACGAGCGCGATTGGGACCAGTTCCATACGCCCAAGAACCTGGCGTCGGCCCTGACGGTCGAGGCGGCGGAGCTGCTGGAGCATTTCCAGTGGCTGCAGTCCGGCCGGGTCGAGGAACTCGGTCCGGACAAGCTGGCCGAGGTGCGGCACGAGATGGCCGACGTGCTGGTCTACCTGGTGCGCATCGCCGACAAGCTCGACGTCGACCTGTTCGCGGCGGTGGAAGAGAAGATGGTGCTCAACCGCGCCAAGTATCCGGCCGAGCTGGTGCGCGGCGATGCGCGCAAGTATTACGAGTACAAGAAGTAAGGCAGAAGGTAGGGTGGACCGGGGCGCGCAGCCGGGTTTCCCGTCCACGCGTCCAACCGCTCCAGCCCAGTCGTCAGGCGCGCACCCGGCTCAGATCCCGCCCATGCAGATGTACTTCACCACCAGGTAATCGTCCATCCCATAGGTCGATCCTTCGCGCCCCAGCCCCGACTGCTTGACCCCGCCAAACGGCGCCACCTCGCTCGAGATCAGCCCCGTGTTCACGCCCACCATCCCGGTCTCGATCGCCTCGGCCACGCGCCACACGCGTCCGATATCGCGCGCATAGAAGTACGAGGCCAGCCCGAACTCGGTATCGTTGGCCAGCTTGATCACCTCTTCCTCGGTCTTGAAGCGGAACAGCGGCGCCAGCGGCCCGAAGGTTTCCTCGCGCGCCACCACCATGTCGGTGGTCACGTCCGCCAGCACGGTCGGCTCGAAGAAGCTGTGTCCCAGCGCGTGACGCTTGCCGCCCACCAGCACGCGCGCGCCCTTGCCCAGTGCGTCCTCGATGTGCTGCTCGACCTTTACCACCGCCTTTTCTTCGATCAGCGGCCCGGTGGTCACGCCGTCCTCGACGCCGTTGCCGACCTTCAGCTTGCCCACCGCGGCGGCCAGCTTGCGCGCGAATTCGTCGTACACGCCGTCCTGCACGTACAGGCGGTTGGCGCAGACGCAGGTCTGGCCGGCATTGCGGTACTTGGATGCGATCGCGCCTTCGACCGCGGCGTCGATGTCGGCGTCGTCGAACACGATGAACGAGGCGTTCCCGCCCAGTTCCAGCGACAGCTTCTTGACCGTCGGCGCCGACTGTTCCATCAACAGCCGTCCGACCGGCGTGGAGCCGGTGAAGCTCAGTTTGCGCACAGTGGGGTTGGAGGTCATCTCGCCGCCGATCGCTTTCGCGTCGCCGATCACCACGCTGAACACGCCGGGCGGTACGCCGGCGCGCTCGGCCAGTTCGGCCAGGGCCAGCGCCGACAATGGCGTCAGCTCGGCGGGTTTCAGCACGATCGGGCAGCCGGCGGCCAGCGCCGGGGCGACCTTGCGGGTGATCATCGCGGCCGGGAAGTTCCACGGCGTGATCGCGGCGCACACGCCGATCGGCTCCTTGGTGACGATCATGCGGCTGTGGGCCCAGGGCGAGGCCAGGGTCTCGCCGGCGATGCGCTTGGCTTCCTCGGCGAACCACTCGAAGAACGAGGCGGCATACTGGATCTCGCCTTTCGCTTCCTTGAGCGGCTTGCCCTGCTCGAGCGTCATCAACAGCGCCAGGTCGTCGGCGTTTTCCAGCATCAGGTCGGACCACTTGCGCAGGATGGCGGCGCGTTCCTTGGCGGTTTTCTTGCGCCAGGCCGGCCAGGCGGCGTTCGCGGCCTCGATCGCGCGCCGAGTCTCGGCTGCGCCCATGTGCGGCACGCGGGCAATGGTCTCGCCGGTGGCGGGGTTGAGGACGGCGACCGTTTCGCCATTGTCGGCGTCGATCCAGGCGCCGTCGATATAGGCCTGCTGGCGCAGCAGGGAGGGGTCTTTCAGGTCAGGCATGGGACTCCTTGTCCGTGAGATAGGGGAAGGGGTGAGAAGTCCATGGTAGACCTTTTTGCCGAAGCGCGTGCAGGGCGGCCCCGGTTTGCCGGTGCAGCCTGTACCGCGAAAACGCCGCCCTGTCGCAGAGCGGCCGGGCCGGCGCGGGCGTCCGTTTACACTGAACTCATCAATACGAGAGGAGATCTGCGCATGGCAAACCGTATCATTTCCCGGGCCGTATTGGCGGCCGCCCTGACCGGCACGGCCGCAAGCAGTCTTGCGCAAACGCCAGGCAAGGCGAGCGACTTCGACGCCCGCCTGTTCGATTCGCCCGCGCTGGCCACGCCCTACCGCGACAACCTGAGCGACGACGAAAAGGTGGCCGGCCTGTCGAAGTTCTGGTCCGAGGTGAAGTACAACTTCGTCTACGTCGACAAACTCAAGCAGCTCGACTGGGACCGCCTGTACCTGGAATACCTGCCCAAGGTGCGCGCTACCGCCAGCACCGCCGAGTACTACCGCGTGCTGGCCGAGCTGTGCGCGAAGCTGCAGGATGGCCACACCAACGTCTATGCGCCCGCGCAGCTGGACGACGAGACGATGGCGCGGCCGCTGTTGAGCACCTGGCTGGTCGAAGACCGGGTGCTGCTGCGCCAGGTGTTCGACCCGGCCCTGATCAAGCAAGGCCTGGCGCCGGGTGTCGAGATCGTGGCGGTCGACGGCGAACCGGCGCGCGCCTATGCCGGCCGGGTGCTGGCGCCGGGCGTGAGCGCGTCGACCCCGCAAGACCTGGACAACCGCATCTACGGCCTCGAATTTTTGATGGGCTCGCTCAAGGATGCGGCGCCGCGCCTGACCCTGCGCGACGCGGCCGGCAATACCTTCGAGCGCGCCGTGCCACGGGCGAGCTGGGAACGCTTCGTCGCCGCGCGCGGGCGAGCCGAACCGTTCGAGCTGCGCATGCTGCCCGGGAACGTCGCCTACGTGGCCCTGAACAGCTTCCGCGACGATCGGGCGGCCGACGCTTTCCTGGCCGCGTTCGACCGCATCAAGGGCGCCTCGGCGCTGGTGATCGACGTGCGTGCCAACAGCGGCGGCAATTCCTCGGTCGGCTACCGCGTGCTGCAGACCCTGGCCGACAAGCCGTTCCAGCCCGGCAAATGGGCGACGCGCCAGTACCTGCCGGCCTACCGCGCCTGGCAGCGCCCGCTGCCCGATCATGAACAGGTGGGCGAAGCACGCGCGCCCGACCCCGCGCACCACTTCGGCAAGCCGGTGGCGGTGCTGACCTCGGGCGCCACCTATTCGGCGGCCGAAGACTTCGCGGTGGCATTCGACGCCATGCGGCGCGGCATCCTGGTCGGCGGCGCCACCGGTGGCAGCACCGGCCAGCCACTCAAGGTGGCGCTGCCGGGCGGCGGTATCGCACGCATCTGCACCAAGGCCGACACCTACGCCGACGGCAGGCGCTGGGTCGGCAAGGGCATTGCGCCGGACGTGGTCGCAACGCCGACGGTGTCTGATGTCCGGCAGGGGCGTGACACCGTGCTGGAAACGGCGCTCGTTCACTTGCGCAAATAATTTATTTCGTGAAATTTTGTTTCACGGAAACCTGATTGAAGAGAGGAAATTTCACGATGGCGTGCAGTCGTGTGGGCACTTCTTGCGGGTTCCGTTAAAATTTTGACATGGAATCGTATTTATAAAACAGACCGGCAGGAGCGGCGCGCGGCACCTGAAAAGTGGTGCGCCCGGTTCGGTCTGGATTAAAGGCCATTCGCGCCGGGACCTGGATTATTCGCATGAGGGTCCCGCCGCCTCATCGGAAGGACACTGCCCATGCGCCCCATCGTCATCGTTCCCGCCTGCACCCGTGATTTCGGCGAACACCCGTATCACGCCGCCCAGCACAAGTATGTCGACGCCGTCACCCTCGGCGCCGACTGCACCTCCTTGATCCTGCCGTCGTTCGGCGAGTCGCTCGACCTGGAAACCATTTTCGGCACCATCGACGGCATCATGCTGACCGGTTCGGCGTCGAACGTGCACCCAAGTTACTACTCCGAAGAAGTGCTGGACCCGTCATTGCCGCAAGACCCGTGGCGCGACCAGACCACCTTGCCGCTGATCCGCGAAGCGGTGCGCCGTGGCGTGCCGATCATCGCGATCTGCCGCGGCTTCCAGGAGATGAACGTGGCGCTGGGCGGCAGCCTGCACCAGGCGGTGCAGGCGGTGCAGGGCAAGTTCGACCATCGCGAGAATCCCGAGCTGGGCATGGACGAGCAGTATGGCGACGCCCACAACGTCACCCTGTGTCCCGGCGGCATGCTGGAATCCATCCTCGGCGTGAAGGAAATCCCGGTCAATTCGCTGCACGGCCAGGGCGTGAACGAACTGGCGCCCGGGCTCACGGTCGAAGCATTGGCCGAAGATGGCCTGGTCGAAGCTTTCACCGTGTCGACCTCGCCGGGCTTCACGCTGGCGGTGCAGTGGCATCCCGAATGGCGTATCCAGCACAATCCGTATTCGATGAAGATGTTCCGCGCGTTCGGCGACGCTTGCCGCGCCTACCGCGAACAGCGCCGGAGCGGCGCATGATCCTCTCGAGAACCGGCTCTCCTGCCGCACGCATCCGGCGCGCCGCTCTGCGCACCTTCGATCAACGACAGTGAGACAACTATGGCAATCCGCAACAACTTCAGTTACACCGACATGGAAGAGTGGCTCGACGCAAAGCGGGTCACCGAAATCGAATGCCTGGTCCCCGACCTGACCGGGGTCGCGCGTGGAAAGATTTTGCCGCGCGTGAAATTCACCGAAGACCGCGGCATGCGCCTGCCCGAGGTGGTGCTGGGCATGACCGTCACCGGCAACACGCCCGAGCGCGACGACGCCTACGGCCGTGCCATCGCCTCCACCGACCGCGACATGGTGCTGAAAGCCGACCCCACCACCATCACCATGGTGCCGTGGGCGGTCGACCCCACCGCGCAAGTCATCCACGACTGCTACTACGCCGATGGCCGCCTGGTCGACTTCGCGCCGCGCAGCGTGCTGCGCCGCGTGCTCAAGCTGTATGCCCAGCGTGGCTGGAAGCCGCTGGTGGCGCCCGAGCTCGAGTTTTATCTCACCGCCAAGAACATCGACCCCGACCTGCCGCTGGCCGCGCCGATCGGCCGCAGCGGCCGCGCCGAGACCAGCCGCCAGGTGTACAGCATCGACGCGGTGAACGAATTCGATCCGCTGTTCGAAGACATCTACGATTACTGCGAGCTGATGAACCTGGACGTCGACACCCTGATCCACGAGATCGGCGCCGGCCAGATGGAGATCAACTTCCAGCACGGCGACCCGCTTGGCCTGGCCGACAAGGTGTTCTTCTTCAAGCGCACCTTGCGCGAAGCGGCGCTCAAGCACGACATGTACGCCACCTTCATGGCCAAGCCGATGGCGGACGAGCCGGGTTCGGCCATGCACGTGCACCAGAGCGTGGTCGATCTTGATACCGGCAAGAACATCTTCAGCAACGACGACGGCTCGCCGTCGCCGCTGTTCCAGCACTACATCGGCGGGCTGCAGCGCTACATGCCGTCGGCGATGGCGATCGTGGCGCCGTACGTGAACTCGTACCGCCGCATCGTGCGCCACACGGCGGCGCCGATCAACCTGCAATGGGGGATCGACAACCGCACGGTGGGCTTCCGGGTGCCGGTGTCCGGCTCGCAGGACCGGCGCGTGGAAAACCGCGTGATCGGGGCCGACGCCAATCCCTACCTGGCGCTGGCGATCACGCTGGCCTGCGGTTACCTGGGCATGACCGAGCAGATCGATCCGTCGCCGATGGTGGAGGGCAGCGCCTACGACATGCCGGTCGAGCTGCCACAGGGCCTGTCCGAGGCGATCACCCAGCTGCGGCGCGAAGACCGGCTGCGCGACATCCTGGGCGAGCGTTTCATCGATGTCTACACGGCGGTGAAGGACCTGGAGCACCAGGAATTCATGCGGGTGATCAGCCCGTGGGAGCGTGAGCATTTGCTGCTGCACGTGTGATGTGAGGGATGTGCCGGCGCCGGTTGAACGCGTCGGCGGCGAAGCCGCCAACCCTACGTGATATTAAATGCTGGTTGAACCGCCCACTCCCGTAGGGTTGGCGGGTCCCCCGCCGACGCGTTCAACCAGCTTGAGAACAACCGCGCATCAAGCCTTGGCCGCAGCCGCCGGATGCCCCGTACCGCTATTGGCCACCACCTGCGGCGCCAGCGACCCCAGCACCATCCCGACAAACGCCGCGATCAAGCCCGCCAGCTGCCCCGGGAAGTGCTCGCCCCAGCCGGTCACGCCTTCCATGAACAGGATCCAGGTAGTCAGGCCGGCCGCAATCGACAGCACCGCCCCCTGCGTGGTCGCGCGCTTCCAGTACAGCCCCATCACCAGCGGAATGAACGCCCCCACCAGCGGCACCTGGTACGCGCCCGACACCAGCTCGTAGATCGAGGTGCCTTCCATCGCGATCGCATACGTGAGCACCAGCGCGGCAAAAATCACGATGGTCACCCGCATCGCCAGCAGTTGCTGGCGGTCGCTCATGCCCGGCTTGAAGTTCTTGAGGATGTTCTCGACAAAGCTGGTCGACGGCGCCAGCAGCGTGGCCGACGAGGTGCTCTTGATCGCCGACAGCAGGGCGCCGAAGAACAGGATCTGCATCACCAGCGGCATCTTGGTCATGACGAACGTCGGCAGCAGGCGCTGGTAGTCGTTCTGGGCCAGCTCCATCGCCTGCGTGCCCATCACCACCACCGCAGCGGCGACGATGAACATCGGAACAAACGCGAACAGGATGTAGCTGGCGCCGCCGATCACGGCGCCGGTGCGCGCGGTCGGCGCGTCCTTGGCCGACATCACGCGCTGGAACACGTCCTGCTGCGGGATCGAGCCGAACATCATGGTGACGGCGGCGCCGATGAAGAACATCATGTCGGTGAAGGTCGGCTCGGGCCACAGGCGCCACAAATCGGCCTGCTGCGCCATCGCCAGCACGTTGCCGGCGCCGCCGGCCAGGTCGGCGGCGAAATAGGCGATCACGCTCATGCCCACCACCAGCACGATCATCTGGATGAAGTCGGTCACGGCCACCGCCAGGAAGCCGCCCACCACCACGTAGATCAGCACCGTCAGGGTGCCGACGATCATGCCGGTGGCCGGCGCCATCGCGCCGCCGGTCAGCACCGAGAACACCAGTCCCAGCGCCGTGATCTGGGCCGCGACCCAGCCCAGGTAGCTGAAGATGATCGCCACCGAGCAGAAGATCTCGATGCCCTTGCCGTAGCGCTGGCGGTAGTAGTCGCCGATGGTAAGCAGGTTCAGTTTATACAGTTTCGAGGCGAAGAACACGCCGACCAGGATCAGGCACATGCCGGCCCCGAACGGGTCCTCGATCACCGCATTCAGGCCGCCCTGCACGAACTTGGCCGGAATGCCCATCACGGTCTCGGCGCCGAACCAGGTGGCAAACGTGGTGGTGATCACCATGATCAGCGGCAGGCTGCGGCCGGCGACGGCGAAGTCGCTGGTGTTCTTGATGCGCGTGCCGGCCCACATCCCGAGAGCGAGCGTACCGAGCAGGTAAAGCACGACGAAAACGATCAGAGTGGTGTTCATGCAGGGCAGCTCCCAGGGCCAGGATAATAATGGGCGGAAAATCCGCGATTATAAAGGCAGAACCCGGCGGGAGGATCAACTTTGCCGTCAGCGCTAGATTGCCATGTCGCGCAGCAGTTTCGACGCCTCGCGGTTGGCCCCGAGGCTGGTTCCGTCGCGCATCAGGATCTGCAACTGCGATTGGTCGTCGGCGCGCATCGAGTCGACGAAATCGAGGTTGACCAGCGCCGAGCGGTGGATGCGGATGAAGCGCGCCGGGTCGAGCTGGGCCTCCAGTTCCGAAATCCCGATCCGCACCAGGAAGTGCTGGCCGCGCGCCGCGATCACGGTGTACTTCGAGTCGGCCTTCATGTATTCGATCTCGTTGACCGCGAGCGGGAAGATGCGGCCGCGGTCGCGCACCAGGATGCGTTCCAGCCGCGCCGGGCCGCCGGCCGCCCGCACCAGCGCGCCGTCGAGCGCATCGCGGCCCGGCTCCGGCGCGTCCAGCAGGCGCGCCACGGCGGCGCCGAAGCGCTCGCGCGTAAAAGGCTTGAGCAGGTAGTCGACCGCATGCAGCTCGAACGCCGTCACCGCGTACTGGTCGTAGGCTGTGGTGAACACGATGCGCGGCAGATAGTCGAGCCGGCGCAGCACCTCGAGGCCGGTCATCTCGGGCATCTGGATGTCCATGAACACCACTTCGGGGCGCAGCTGCAGGATGCGTTGCAAGGCAGTCGCCCCGTCGGCGGCTTCGCCCACCAGGCGCAGCCCGGGGTGGGCGTAGATGGCGTCGCGCAGCACGTCGCGCGCCAGCGGTTCGTCTTCGGCGAAGAATACGGTCCTGGTCATGGGTTGGCGAGGGGCAGGGTGACGGTGACGGTAAAACCGGCGCCGGGCCGGGTATTCACCGTCAATGCAGCGCGGCCGGCATAGTCGAGTTCGAGCCGGCGCCCGATGGTGCGCAGGCCGAGGCCGGGCGAAGCGTCGACCGCGGCCCGGGCGGCGCCGGGACCGACGTCGCTGACGCTCAGGCGCAGCACCCCTTGATCGACGTCGCGCCGGCTGGCGATGCGCAGCAGGCCGGGACGGCTGTGCGGATTGAAGGCGTGCTTGATGCTGTTCTCGACCAGCGGCTGCAGCGTCAATGCCGGCAGCAGATGGTCACCGGCGTCCGGATCGAGATCCCATGCGACCTGCAGCCGCTCGCCCAGGCGCAGCGCTTCCAGCTCCAGGTAGTCGCGCACGAAATCGAGTTCGGCGTCGAGCGTCACCCGGTCCACGCCGGCGCGCTCGGTGTCGAGCACGTAGCGCAGCATGTCGGAGAACTGGAACAGCGCCGTCTCGGCGGCCGCCGGATTGCGCCCGGTGAGGGCGATGATCGAATGCAGGGTATTGAACAGGAAGTGCGGATTGAGCTTGCTGCGCAGCGCCCCCAGTTCGGCCGCCACCAGCATGGTGCGCGCCTGCTGCGCGGCCAGCGCCTGGCGCTGGGCGGCGGCATTCGCGCGCACGGTCTGGAAGGTGCCGGCCACCAGCGCATAGATCATCAGGCTGTACATCAGCGGCCAGGCATGCCACGACAGCGGACGCGCCTTGCCGCCCATCGTCGCCACCAGCAGCAGGTGGGTGCACAGGCCGAAGCCGAGCGCCAGCGCCAGGTGCAGGCCGAAGCGCGCCGCGCCACGCAGGCCGCGCGCGTCCATCCAGCCGGTCAGGGGCCACAGCAGCGCAAGCACCACGCCGGGCGGCCCCGTGGTGCAGAGCGAATAGAAGACCATCGACGGGTCGAAGCGGCCGGCCATGATCTGGTCGGCCTGTACCACCAGCGCCACCAGCAGCACGTAGGCCAGCCACAGGCCGATATAGATGCGCCACATCAGCGGCAGGCGCGCCGGCGTCGGCAAGAACGAAATGGTACGGGTGGCGGGAATGCTCATGCGCTGAGTATCGCGCAGAACCGCGCTCTTGTGACGATCCATGCGCCGGAATGCGGGCGTGCGGCGCGAAGTGCGGATCGGATGCGCCGGATTGCGCCTTGCCTGGGCGCGGTCGCTTGGGTAGAGTAGGTCCCGACGCCGCCGGCTGGCCCGGCTACCCTCCATGAATAAGACCACCGCATGAACGACACCACCACCCACTCCGCCGCCACGGCTTCACGCTTCATCGACGCCGGCCGCTGGGCCATCTCCACCATTTTCCTGCTCAACGGCGTCGGCATCGGCCTGTGGGCGGCGCACGTGCCGACGGTGCAGGCGCGCATGGGCATCAATACCGGCATGCTGAGCATGGTGCTGCTCACCATCGCCGCCGGCGCGCTGCTGGCGATGCCGCTGATGGGCGGGCTGACGGGACGCTGGGGCACGCGCCGCATGGTGCTCGTCTCGGGCTTTGCCTTCGCGCTGATGCTGGGCGTGATCATGATGGTGCCGAACCTGCAGCTGCTGTTCGGCGCGGCCTTCCTGTTCGGCGTCAGCAACGGTGCGCTGGACGTGGCGATGAACGCCAACGCCAGCGAGGTCGAAACGGCGCGCGGCCTGCCGACCATGTCCTCGTTCCACGGCTTCTTCAGCCTGGGCGGCCTGTTCGGCGCGGCCATCGGCGGGGTGCTGATCGGCCAGGGCTGGGGCCACGGCCAGGGCGCGCTGGGCATGGCGCTGGCCTGCGCCGTGATCCTGGCCCTGGTGACGCCGCGCGTGATGGGCTTTGCGCCCCATGCCGACGGCGCCAGCCACTTCGCGCTGCCGCGCGGCGCCGCTGTTGGGTTAGGCTTGCTGGCGCTGCTGTGCTTCGCGGTGGAAGGCGCGCTGGTCGACTGGAGCGCGCTGCTGATGCGCGAGCGCACCGGCGCCTCGGAAGCGTCGGCGGCGCTGGGCTTCTCGGCGTTCTCGATCGCGATGGCGGCCTGCCGCTTTGCCGGCGACCGGCTGATCGTGCGCTTCGGCGCGGTGCGCGTGATGGTGCTGGGCGGCCTGGCCATGTTCGCCGGGCTGGCGCTGGCCACCACCAGCACCCATTTCGCCCTGTCGGCCTGCGGCTTCGCGCTGATCGGCCTGGGCGCGGCGAACGTGGTGCCGCTCCTGATCGGCGCCGGCGGCCGCATTCCCGGCATGAGCCCGGGCGCCGGCGTGGCGGCGGTGGCGACGCTGGGCTACGGCGGACTGCTGCTGGCGCCGCCGGTGCTGGGCTGGGTGGCGATGCACTCGAGCGTGACGATGGCGCTCGGGATGCTGTCGCTGTCGGGGTTGGTGATCGCACTGAATGCGCGGATACTGAAGCACAAGTGAAGCAGCACACACCATAGGAGAATGCACGCATGGATTCGAACGTCGTACCAACCATCAAGCACCGTGAAACGATTCGGGACGTCTTCACGGGCAATGCTGCGCCGGTGCTGACGGCGCAGCATTGCGCACTGATGCGGCGCTTGCGGGTGATCTGGTTACCGATCGAAAGCGGTGGCCCGGGG
This sequence comes from Massilia sp. YIM B02443, assembly GCF_030411955.1. Classification (GTDB taxonomy): domain Bacteria; phylum Pseudomonadota; class Gammaproteobacteria; order Burkholderiales; family Burkholderiaceae_D; genus Telluria. The sequence continues at coordinate 49,427 of NZ_JASNRA010000007.1, read as the reverse complement.
ATCGATTTCTCGCAGCCCTTCGGCGAGGGCAATCCAACGCTCGCCACCGCGATGGCCATCCTGGAGCTGAACGACGAAGCGCTTGCTGCGCGCCTGGTGGCAGAACTAGGCTTGCTGGTGGCGCCGTATGTCGGCGCCGGCGCCGGGCTGGCGCCTGGCCGTTACGCGCTGCCTGCCGATGTGGCCGCCGAGCTCGCATCGGCCGAGGCCGGCATCACGCCCGACGGCCAGTTTGACTTCACTGCGCAACATGCGGCCTTGCTCAAGGGGTTCAACTGGATCAGCGTGGATGCTTCGATGGTGGAATACGTGCTGGAAGAGGATACCGAGACCTGGCCGATGCCCTATGTGGATGGTAAATATCCTTACGGCGAATGCAGCTACTTTCAGATCGACATGGCACGCGTGCTCGGCGAACCGTACGCATTGGACGACAGCGGCGCCATGATCGGTGACGCCGACAAGGACGAGCGCCTGGAAAACCTGCACTATCAGACCCTGACGGCGCTGCAGGTATTCCTGGTCCACGCGACGCCGCTGGCGCAATAGCGCTGCCGGCAACCCCGCATCCGCCTGACAACTGGAGAAACGACACCATGATTGACATGATCATCGAGCAGCGCCGCCGCAAACTGGGCGGCGGTTTCGAAGTCGGCCGCGTGCTGCCGTTCGCCAAACGGCGCATGGTCGGGCCCTTCATCTTCTTCGACCACATCGGGCCGGTCGACCTGCCGGCCGGGATCGAGCGCAGCGTCGACGTGCGCCCGCATCCGCACATCGGCCTGGCGACGGTGACCTATCTGTTCTCGGGCGAGATCATGCACCGCGACAGCCTGGGCGTCGAGCAGCCGATCCGGCCGCAGGAAGTCAATTGGATGACGGCGGGCCGTGGCATCACCCACAGCGAGCGCTTCGAGCACGCGCGCGCGCACGGCGACCGCCTGCACGGCATCCAGGCCTGGGTCGCGCTGCCGGACGGGATGGAAGAAATCGCCCCAAGCTTTTCGCACCACGCTGGCGCCGACTTGCCGCAGTGGCACGACGCAGGCGTGGCCGGCCAGCTGATCGCCGGCAGCGCCTACGGCCTCACGGCCGGCGCCGCGACCCACTCGCCGCTGTTTTACGCGCATCTCGACATGGCGCCCGGTTCCACCGCCGAGATACCGGCCGACTACAGCGAACGCGCGCTGTACATCGCCACCGGCGCGGTGGAACTCGACGGCATGCGCCACGAGAGCGGGCGCATGCTGGTGCTGGGCGCGAATGCTTCGCGGGTGCGGGCGCTGGAACGGGCGACGGTGATGGTGCTGGGCGGGGAGCCGGTGGGCGAGCGTCACCTGTACTGGAACTTCGTGTCGTCGTCCAAGGACCGGCTGGCGCAGGCGGCGGCCGACTGGAAGGCCGGGCGCATGAAGCTGCCCGATGCGGACGACGCCGAATTCATTCCGCTGCCGGATGAACCGGCGCCGCCGGCGCCGGCCATGTCGTGAAGCGTCAGCTGTATTCGCGCAGGACCGTGTAGGCGCCGCCGTCGCCGGTCCTGGATTCGACCAGCGCGTAGCCGCGCACGTCCCACCCGATCGCGGGACCATGTTCGGGAATGCCGGCGCCGGCGGCGCGGCGCGCCATCGTCACGTGCGGACGGTAGGTGCGCGCTTCCGGCTGCAGGCCGAGTGCGGGCAGCGCGTCACGCAAGCGCGCGTGCAGGGCCAGCAATTCAGGCGGTTCGGAGAGTGGCTCGAGCACCGCGATCCCGTGCGGCCACAGGACCGGCTGGCCGAGGTCGAGCCGGAACGGTTCGAACGGCACGCTGAATCCTTCCAGCAGCTCGGGCAGGCGCACCGTCGGCACTCTGCCCAAAAAGTGCAGGGTCACGTGCAGCTTGTCGGCATGCACCGGCCCGGCGCCGCGCGGCCATTGCCAGGCATCGCGCGCCTCGCGCAGCTGGTGGCGCACGGCCGGCTCCGGCCACAGGGCCAGGAACAGACGCGAGGTCGCAGGCTGCGCGTCCATGGCCTTAGAAGCAGTGCTCCGGCGCCGGGAAGCTGCCGTCCTTCACTGCCGCCACATAGCTCGAGACGGCGGCGTCGATGCTGGTCTGCCCGTCCATGAAGTTCTTCACGAAGCGCGCCTTGCGGCCCGGGAACACGCCCAGCAGGTCGTGCATCACCAGCACCTGGCCCGAGCAGTCGGGACCGGCGCCGATGCCGATGGTCGGCACGGTGAGCAGCTCGGTGACTTCCTTGCCCAGCGCCGCCGGCACCGCTTCCAGCAGCACCACGGCGGCGCCGGCCGCCTGCAGCGCCAGCGCGTCTGCCTTCAGGCGCTCGGCGCCTTCGCCGGTCTTGCCCTGCACCTTGAAGCCGCCCAGCTGGTGCACGAACTGCGGGGTCAGGCCGATGTGGGCGCACACCGGAATGCCGCGTTCGACCAGCAGGCGCACGGTATCGGCCAGCCAGGCGCCGCCTTCTATCTTGACCATCTGGGCGCCGGCGCGCATCAGCTGCACGGCGCTGTCGTAGGCTTGCTGCGGGTTGCCGTAACTGCCGAAGGGCATGTCGGCCAGCACCAGCGCGTTCTTGTTGCCGCGCGCGACGGCGGCGGTGTGATACACCATGTCGGCCACCGTCACCGGCAGCGTCGAGTCGTAGCCCGAGCAGACCATGCCCAGCGAATCGCCGATCAAGAGGATCTCGACGCCGCAGCGGTCCATCAGTGAGGCGAAGCTGGCGTCGTAGCAGGTCAGCATCGCGATCTTGTTGCCGGCCGCGCGCATGGCGTGCAGCGAAGGTACGGTCACGGCCTTGGGGACCGGCTTCGGGGCCGGCGCGGGGGAGGGTGCGCCGGCAGCGCCGGCCATGTCGTTACCCTGCAAATATCCGCTCATACAATGAATCCTTTGGAAAAACAGAACGTTCAGAGCGCGTAGTGTAATGCGGCGCCCGCGAACCTGCTGGCGGTGGGCGTAAAGCGTCTAGGAACGGAAGATGAAGTACACCGCGCCGACCAGGCACAGGCCGGCCCACACGTAATCGAGCTTGAACGGCTCGTTCATGTAGAACATCGCGAACGGCACGAACACGGTCAGGGTGATCGCTTCCTGCATGATCTTGAGTTGCGCCAGCGAGAACTGGGTGTGGCCGATGCGGTTGGCCGGCACCTGCAGCAGGTATTCGAACAGGGCGATGCCCCAGCTGATCAGCGCCGCCACGTACCAGGCGCGGTTCTGCAAGCCCTTCAGGTGGCCGTACCAGGCGAAGGTCATGAAGATGTTGGACAGCACCAGCAAGCCCGTGGTCTGGGCCCAGACAGGAAGATTCATCGTCAGTCGATCCGGTAGATGGATTGTGCGGCCACCCGCGGCCCGAAACTGCTTGCCAGGCCGAGGCCCGGGATGACGGCGTCGGGCGCGATCTCGTACAGCGGCACCAGCACGAAGGCGCGTTCGTGCATGCGCGGATGCGGCACGCTCAAGGTCGGGGTCTCGATGCTCTCGTCGCCGTACAGCAGCAGGTCGAGGTCGAGCGTGCGCGGCGCGTTGCGGTAGGGCCGTTCGCGGCCGTGGGCCTGTTCGATTTCCTGCAGCGCCCCCAGGAGCGCGTGCGCGTCCAGGCTGGTCTCCAGGCAGGCGACGGCGTTGATGTAATGGTCGCCGCTGGAGTCGATCGGCGCCGTGCGGTACAGGCCCGAGGTATGCAGCAGTGCGCCGCCCGGCAAGGCCGCCAGCCGCGCCAGCGCATCGAGCACGTTGGCGCGGGCGTCGCCCAGGTTGGCGCCGACGCCGACGTAGGCGATCATTCGTCGCCGGCGGCGGCTGGAGCGGGTGCGCCGCCTTCACCACCTTCGCCAGTGTTCTTGCGCGGACCGCGGCGCGGACGGCGTTTTTTTGGCGCGCCGTTGGCGCCGCCTTCACGCTCGCGCGTGTGGGCTGCCGCTACCAGGCGTTCGCGCTCGCCGCCTTCGGCCGCGTAGAACTCGGTCCACCATTCGCCCACCTCGGCAGGCAGTTCTCCCGACTGGCAGCGCAGCAGCAGGAAGTCGTAGCCGGCGCGGAAGCGCGGGTGTTCCAGCAGCTTGTACGGCGCGCGGCCGGCGCGGCGCTCGAAGCGCGGTTGCATGGCCCAGATGTCGCGCATGTCGGTGGCGATGCGGCGCTGCAGGGCCAGGTTTTCGGTCTGGGTTTCCAGCACGGCGTCGGCGGCCAGGTGCAGGGCCGGGATCGGCGACTCGCCAGCGGCGCGGTAGGCGGTCCACTTTTCCAGCACCTGGTGCCACAGGAGCGAGGCGAACAGGAAGCCGGGCGAGACGCCCTTGCCGGCTTTCACCCGGTTGTCGGTCGACTCCAGCGCCAGGGTCACGAACTTCATGCCGATCGGCTGCTCCAGCACCACGTCCAGCAGCGGCAGCAGCCCGTGGTGCAGGCCGGCCGAACGCAACTCCTTGAGGCAGGCCAGCGCGTGGCCCGACAGCAGGAGTTTCAACATCTCGTCGAACACGCGCGCCGCCGGCACGTTGTCGATCAGCGGCGCCATCACGGGGATCGGCGCGCGCGTGGTCGGCTCGATGGTGAAGCCCAGCTTTGCAGCGAAGCGCACCACGCGCAGCATGCGCACCGGGTCTTCGCGGTAGCGCGCTTCCGGCATGCCGATGATGCGCAGCAGCTTGGCGCGGATGTCCTCGATGCCGCCGTGGTAATCGAGCACGCTCTGCGTGGCCGGATCGTAGTACATGGCGTTGATGGTGAAGTCGCGCCGCGCGGCGTCTTCGTGCTGCGGACCGAAGTTGTTGTCGCGCAGGACGCGGCCGTGTTCGTCCTTCGGCGCGTTGTCGCTGCCGTTGCCGCGGAAGGTGGTCACTTCCAGCAGGTCCTGGCCGAACATCACGTGCACGATCTGGAAGCGGCGGCCGATGATGAAGGCGCGCCGGAACAGTTTTTTCACCTGCTCGGGCGTGGCGTCGGTGGCGATGTCGAAGTCCTTGGGTTTCACGCCCAGCAGCAGGTCGCGCACGGCGCCGCCGACCACGAAGGCCTTGAAGCCGGCTTCCTGCAGGGTCTGCGTGACGCGGATCGCGTTCGACGAGACGTTTTTCGGGTCGATGCCGTGTTCCTCGGGGCCGAGGATCACGGGTTCGGAGGCGTCGCGCTGGTCTTTCACACCCAGGATCTTGCGGATGAATTTTTTAATCATTGAATAAACGGATGGTTGGCCAGCCCTGCTGCGCCGCGTGGCTTGCAAGCGCTTTGCTCGGGTTGGTGGCGACCGGGTGGGACACGATCGAAAGCAGCGGAATGTCGTTGTGCGAATCGCTGTAGAAGTGGCTGCGCTCGAAGCTCTCGAACGGCCGGCCCAGGCGCGCGAGCCAGGCGTGCATGTGCACGATCTTGCCCGGCCCCGAGGTCGGGGTGCCCGCCAGGCGCCCGGTCAGCTTGCCGGCGGCGTCGAATTCGGGCATCGCCGCGATGTGGTGCTCGACGCCGAAGGCGGCCGCGATCGGCGCCGTGATGACGTGGTTGGTGGCGGTGATGATCGCCACCAGGTCGCCGGCGTCCTGGTGCTCGCGCACCAGCCTCAAAGCCTGCGGCTGGATGGCCGGCTCGATCACTTCGCGCATGTACTGGGCGTGAAGGGCTTCAAGCTCCAGGCGCGAAAAACTCGCCAGGGTGCCGAGCGCGAACTCGAGGTACTCGACCGGGTCGAGCACGCCGGCGTTGTACTGGGCGAAGAAGGCGTCGTTGCGGGCGCGGTAGGCGTCCCCGTCGACCGCCCCGACGCGCGCCAGGAATTCGCCCCATTCATGGTCCGAATCGATCGGCAGCAGCGTGTGGTCGAGGTCAAACAGGGCAAGGTTTTTCATTCTTTTGGTTCGAGCGGCAGGTTCTCTTGGAGCAACAGGTCGCGCAGCAAAGGCAGCGTGACCGGGCGCTGGGTTTCGAGCGAATACTGGTCGAGGGCGTCCAGCATGGTCGACAGGGAACGCATGTCGCGTTTGAAATGAGACAACAAATAGGGTAACACGCTGGCCGACAGCGTCAAACCGCGCGCTTCGGCGGCGTGCGTCAGGGCTTCGATCTTCTGGTCGTCCGACAGGCCCTTGATCTGGTACACCAGGCCCCAGCCCATGCGCGTGCGCAGGTCTTCGCGCACCCCCAGCAGCGCCGGCGGCACCGGGCCGGTGCAGACCATGTAGGCGCCGTGCTCGCGGATCTGGTTGAACAGGGCGAAGGCGTCGATCTGGCGCTGTTTGCTCAGCAGGTGGCAATCGTCGAGCAGGTACAGGGTGATCGCGGGCGCGTGCACGAAGTCGGCTTTCGGCGCGTCGAAGGCGATGTAGCGCGAGGCCGGGCTGGCGGCCAGGGCCTGCAGCAGGTGGGTCTTGCCGGCGCCGGTGTCGCCCCACAGGTAGGCGAAATGCTCGCGCGACGCGCGTTCGGCGAACAGGTGCATCAGGTGCGCCAGTTCGGCATTCTCGCCCACCTGGAAGGTGTCGAGACTCTGCGCCGGCTCGGCGCCTAAATCGAGCACCAGCTGTTTCATGGCGTCACTCGGATCATGCCGGGCAGGCGGGTAAATGGCATGCGCTTGGTTGTTATATTCGTTAAACGGGTTATGGAGAGAACCGTTTTGCTAAAATAGTGGATTGACCAGTTTCGCCGGTCGCCTCCTATTTTACCGCCTCCGCTGCCAAATACCATGAACCAACCATCTAATGTTTCTCTCTCCTACCGCGACGCGGGTGTCGATATCGATGCCGGCGACGCCCTGGTCGAAGCCATCAAGCCCATGGCCAAGCGCACCATGCGCGAAGGCGTGCTGGGCGGCATCGGCGGCTTCGGCGGTCTGTTCGAGATCAGCAAGAAGTTCAAGGAACCGGTCCTGGTATCGGGCACCGACGGCGTCGGCACCAAGCTGAAACTGGCTTTCGAGCTGAACCGTCATGACACGGTCGGCATCGACCTGGTGGCGATGAGCGTCAACGACATCCTGGTGCAGGGCGCCGAGCCGCTGTTCTTCCTCGATTACTTTGCTTGCGGCAAGCTGGACGTGGCCACCGCCACTGCCGTGGTGTCGGGCATCGCCAAGGGCTGCGAGGAATCGGGCTGCGCGCTGCTGGGCGGAGAGACCGCCGAGATGCCGGGCATGTACCCGGACGGCGAATACGACCTGGCCGGCTTCGCGGTCGGCGCGGTCGAGAAGTCGCAGATCATCGACGGCTCAAAAATCGTGCCGGGCGACGTGGTGCTGGGCCTGGCGTCGTCGGGCATCCACTCGAACGGCTACTCGCTGGTGCGCAAGATCATCCAGGTCGCCAAGCCCGACCTGGAAGCCGACTTCCACGGCCGCAAGCTGGCCGACGTGCTGATGGCGCCGACCCGCCTGTACGTCAAGCCGCTGCTGGCGCTGATGCAGTCGATGGAAGTCAAGGGCCTGGTGCACATCACCGGGGGCGGCCTGGTCGAGAACATTCCGCGCGTGCTGGCCGACAACCTGACCGCAGTGCTGGATGGTTCCTCGTGGACCATGCCGCCGCTGTTCCAGTGGCTGCAGCAGCACGGCGGTGTGGCCGATGCAGAGATGCACCGCGTGTTCAACTGCGGTATCGGCATGACCGTGATCGTGTCGAAAGAGAATGCGGATGCGGCGTTTGCCCAGCTGCAGGCGGCGGGCGAGACCGTGTACCGCATCGGCGAGATCCGTGCCCGTGCCGAAGGGCAGGCGCAGACCGTGGTCGAATAAACTGGCTGCTGCCGGATGAAAAACGGGCGCCCGCGGGCGCCCGTTTTTCGTGGCGGGTCGCGTTCAGCGCACCGCATCCTTCCCGATGTGCCGGTCCAGGAAGCGCTCCACCCGGCCCCAGAAATCGACCCGGTTCTGCGGCAGCGACCAGCCATGCCCTTCGCGCGGGTACTCGACCCATTCCACCGCCTTGTTGGTGCGCGTGACCGCGTCGCGCAGGCGCGTGCCGTGCACGATCGGCACCCGCAGGTCGGCCCCGCCGTAGGCCAGCAACAAGGGCTGGGTGATGCGCGCCGCCTGCTCGATCGGCGAGGTCGCTTTCAGCTGAGCCGCATCCTTGACCGGGTCGCCCACCAGCACTGGCATGCCGAACTTCTTCCATGCCGCGCCGAGGTCGGATTCGAAGCTCCAGTGGCCGCTGTAGAGCAGGTTGATGTCGCTGACGCCGACCCAGTTGACCCCGCAGCGGTACAGGTCGGGATCGCGCACCAGTCCCATCAGCGTGGCATAGCCGCCGTAGCTGGCGCCCATGATGCAGATGCGCTTCGGATCGGCGTGGCCCTGGGCGACTGCCCAGCGCGCGCCGTCGGCGATGTCGTCCTGCATCGCCAGGCCCCACTGCTTCCAGCCGGCCTCGAAGTGGGCGCGGCCGAAGCCGGTGCTGCCCCTGAAGGCCGGCTCCAGCACCGCATAGCCGCGCGAAGCGAGGAACTGCGATTCGGCATCCCAGCCCCAGCTGCTGCCGCGCACGTAGGGGCCGCCATGCACCAGCAGCACCAGCGGCAATCCCTTGCCGCCGCCTGGGGGCAGCGTCAGCAATCCCGGAATCTCGCGGCCGTCGCGCGCCTTGTACTTCACCGGCTGCTGGCGGCCCATGCGCGCCGGATCGATGGCGGGATGGGCGCCGCCGACCGGGCTCAGGGCGCCGCTGGCGACGTGGTACGCCAGCCAGGTCGAGGGCTGGCGGTCGGAGTAGGCGCGCACCAGCACCCAGGGCGCGTCGCTGCGGCTGGCCACCGACAGCAGGTTGTTGGTGCCGGGCAGCAGGGCATCGACCTTCTTCTGCAGCGCCGCCATGTCCTTGTCGAACCACACGCTGCTGTAAGCATCGGTCAGCAGCGTGAAGCCGAGCAGCTTGCCGCGATGGCCGACCGGCACGCCGTCGAAGTCGTAGCCGTCGGTGACGATCAGCGGCTGCGGGTTGACCTTGCCGGTGGCGAAGTCGAAGGTGTGCAGGGCCATGGTGTCGCGGCCGTCGTTCTTGCCGACATACAGCACGCCGTCGCTGCCGAAGCCGAGCGGCTCGAACGCCTGCGGCCCGCCGGTGTAGGAATCGAAGCTGGCGAGCACACGCCACTGGCCATTGGCGGGATCGCGGTAGTGCACCCTGGTGACGCCGTCCTGCGCCGCCAGCGCCAGGCGCGGCTCGCCGGCGTCGTCGAGCAGCCAGCGGTAGACCGGGCCGGGACGCGGCACCTTGCGCGTCTGGCCGGTGCGCGTGTTCAGATGCAGCAGGTCGACCGCCTGCATGGTTCCGGCGCTGCCGATGTCCGGCAGTTCCACGTAGGCCCAATCGGAATCCTGGGCGCCGCGCTGGCCCAGCATGCCGGCATACCAGGGCAGCAGGCGCTGGGTCTGCAGGCGGCTGCCGACGACCGGGGCGCCGCTGTTGCCGTTCTGCGCCGCCAGCTGGCGCAGGTCGGCGCCGTCGCGGTCCACCGCATACAGGCCGCCGGCCAGGTAGGCGCCGTCCGGGCCGACCTGCTTGTCGCTGACCGAAAACAGCAGGCGCCCCGCGCTGACCCACTCGAAGGCGAGCACGTCGACGTTGGAATAACCGGCCACGATCTTCAGCGCCTTGCTCTGCAGGTCCACCACCGCCAGCACGTCGCGCCGCCCGGGTGCGCCCGAGATCGCGGCCAGGAAGCGGCCGTCGGGCGACAGCGCGGTACGGGCGAATTGCGGATTGGCGAAGAATTGTTCGATCGGCGCGCGGCTGGAGGCGGTGTCCGCGGCGCTTGCGACAGCAGGTACGGCGCCGCTCGACAGCACGGCGGCAATGGCGCAAAGCGCATGGCGCAAGCGGTTCACGGCGCTGCTTTCGCGGCGTTCTTGCCGATGTGCTTATCCAGAAACTTCTCCACCCGTCCCCAGAAATCGACCCGGTTCTTCGGCAGCGACCAGCCGTGCGCTTCTTCCTCGTACTCGATCCACTCCACCTGGCCGTTGGTGCGGCCCACGGCGTCGCGCAGCTTGGTGCCGTGGTACAGCGGCACGCGGCGGTCGGCGCCGCCATAGGCCATCAGCAGCGGGCGCTGGATGCGGGCCGCCTGCTCGATCGGCGAGGTCGCCTTGAGCTGGGCCGCATCCTTGACCTGGTCGCCGATCAGCAGGGGCATGCCGTATTTCTTCCACTCCTTGCCCAGGTCGGACGCCAGGCGCCAGGAGCCGGTGTACATCAGGTTGATGTCGCTGACGCCGAGCCAGTTGACGCCGCACTGGTACAGGTCGTGGTCGCGCACCAGCCCCATCAGGGTGGCGTATCCGCCGTAGCTGGCGCCGGCGATGCAGATGCGTTTCGGGTCGGCGATGCCCTGGGCGATGGCCCAGCGCGCGCCGTCGGCGATATCGTCCTGCATCGCCAGTCCCCACTGCTTCCAGCCGGCGCGGAAGTGGGCCTCGCCGAAGCCGGTGGTGCCGCGGTAGGACGGTTCCAGCACCGCATAGCCGCGCGAGGCCAGGAACTGCGAATCGGAATCCCAGCCCCAGGTGCTGCCGCGAACGTACGGCCCGCCGTGCACCAGCACCACCAGCGGCAGGTTCTTGCCGCCGCCGGGCGGCAAGGTCAGCAGCGCCGGGATGGTGCGGCCGTCGCGCGCCGCGTACTTGACGTCGTCCTGGCGCCCCATGCGCGCCGGATCGATGTCGGGATAGGTGTCGCCGATCCGGGTCAGCTTGCCGCTCTCGGTATCGAACAGGATGTAGCTGAGCGGCTCGCGGTCGGAATAGGCGTGCACCAGCGCCCATGGCGTGTCGGCCCTGGACGCCACCGACAGCAGGTTGACGGTGCCGGGCAACAGCGCGTCGATCCTGGCCTGCAGCGCTTTCATGCCGGGATCGAACCAGACGCTGTCGTAGGCATCGGTCAGCACCCGCACGCCGAGCAGCTTGCCGTTGCGGCTGACCAGGGCGCCTTCGAAGTCGTAGCCGTCGGCCGTAATCACCGGCTGCGGCCGTACCTTGCCGGTGGCGAAGTCGAAGATGTACAGCGAGGCCGTGTCCTTGCCGTTGTACTTGCTGACGTACAGGGCGCCGTCGTCGCCGAAGCCGAGTGGCGAGAACGCGTTGTCGTCGCCGGCATACGAGTCGAAGGTGGCGATCACGCGCCACTGCGAGCTGGCCGGATCGCGGTAGTGGACCGTGGTCTTGCCGTCTTCCGACGCCAGCGCCAGGCGCGGCTGGCCAGCGTTGTCGAGCATCCAGCTCTCGACGATGCCGTTCGGGCGCGGCACCAGGCGGTTGGCGCCGGTGCGTGTGTTCAGGTGCAGCAGGTCGACGTGGCGCACTTCGCCGCGGCTGTCGAAATCGAGGCTGCGCACATAGATCCAGTCCGAATCCTGGGCGCCGCGCTGGCCCAGCATGAAGGTATGCCAGGGCAGCCGGCGCGAGGCCGTGGAATTGTTGAGCGAGGTCTCGATGATCTCTTCGCGCCGCGCAACCAGCTGGCGCAGGTTGGCGCCGTCGCGGTCGACGCCGTACAGGCCGCCGGCCACGTTGGTATGGCCCGGGCCGAGCCGCTTGTCGATGACGTCGAACACCAGGCGCTCGTCGTTGACCCACTGGAAGTCGTCCACGTCGACCCGCTCGTAGCCGATCAGCTTGGTCGCCTTGGTCTGCAGGTCGATCACGGCCAGCATGTCGCGCCGCTCGGGGGCGCCCGAGATCGCTGCCAGGAAGCGGCCGTTGGGCGACAGCACGGCGCCGCTGAGCTGCGGATCGGCGAAGAAAGCCTCGATCGGCGGCGGCGCAGCGGTGGCGCCGGCCGCAGCCGATGACGGCGCGGCAGCCACCAGGGCCAGCAGCAGGAAGGACAAGGCGGCGCAGCACCGGAACAGCAAGGACATCATGGTATTTCCCATCGGGTCGAGAGGAACGAGCATAGCAGTCGTATTGACGCCGGATACTCTCCAATATTCACCGGAGCTGTTCAAGCTTTCATTCGGGCGCGCGGATGTAATCGACCATGGCGTCGCCCGTGCGCGGCGGCGGCGCGCTCAAGAGGCTGACCACGACCACCGTCAGCAGCCCGGCCGGCATCCCGAACACCCCGGCCGCCATTGGCAGGATGCCGAACCAGGCATCCAGTGCGTTGCCGCCCAGGCCGGGACTGGCGCGCAGCATGTAGAACAGGCACACGGCAAATCCCACCACCATGCCGGCGAGCGCGCCCTGGTGGTTGGCGCGCTTCCAGAACACCCCCAGCACCAGCACCGGGAACAAGGTGGAACCGGCGAGCGAGAACGCCGCCGCCACCAAGGACAGGATGTCGGCCGGCTTCTGCGACGCCGCGTAGGCGGCGATGAAGGCCACCGCCAGCAGCAGCAGCTTCGAGATCGTCACCCGCTTCTGGGTCGAAGCATTCGGCTGCACGATCTTGTAGTAGACGTCGTGCGACAGCGCGTTGGAGATCGCCAGCAGCAGGCCGTCGGCGGTGGACAGCGCCGCCGCCAGGCCGCCGGCCGCCACCAGGCCCGAGATCACGTAGGGCAGGCCGCCGATCTCGGGCGTGGCCAGCACCAGCACGTCGGCGTCGATCGCGAACTCGGCCAGCTGCACGATGCCGTCGCCGTTGATGTCGGCCACGCTCACCAAAGGATTGGCCTTGTCGACGTTGGCCCAGTACGAGATCCAGGTCGGCAGCGCGGTGAAGTCGCTGCCGATCAGCGAGGTGTATAAATCGTACTTGACCAGCACCGCCAGGGCAGGAATGGTGAGGTACACCAGCAGGATGAAGAACAGGGTCCAGAACACCGACACCCGGGTCTCGTGCACCGAGGGCGTGGTGTAGGCGCGCATCAGGATGTGGGGCAGGGCGGCGGTGCCGAACATCAGGCAGAACACCACCGCCAGGAAGTTGTTGCGGCGCGCATCCGATGCTTCCTGCGTGGGGCCGGGGAAGGGCGTGGCGTGCGGCTCGGGCGGGCGCGCGCGCTCCAGGTTGGCGTCGCGCCGTTCGATCCACAGCGCCTGCGCCTCGTCGCTTGAATTCGGGTAGGTGGCCAGCGCGCGTTCGGCCTGGCGCACTTCGCCCAGCGAGGCGTTGCGGGCGCGCGCTTCGGCCAGCTGGCGCTGGGCTTCCAGTTTGCCGGCTTCCCACGATTCGGGCAGGGCGTCGACCCGCGCCGCGTATTCGGCGGCGCGGCGCCGGAACTCGGCGCGCACCTGTTCCTCGCGCGGGTCTTGTGCCAGCTGCGCTTCGCGTTCGGTCAGCTTGTTGAGCAGCGAGCCGTAGGCCACCTGCGGGATCGGGTTGTCGGCGTGCTTGGCCGACAGCCACATGGTCGGGATCAGGAACGCCACCAGCAGGATGATGTACTGCGCCACCTGGGTCCAGGTGATCGCGCGCATCCCGCCCAGGAACGAGCACACCAGGATGCTGGCCAGGCCCAGGAAGATCCCGACCGAGAAGTCGACCCCGGTGAAGCGCGAGGCGATCAGGCCGACCGCGTAGATCTGCGCCACCACGTAGGTGAACGAGACCAGGATGGTGGCGCCGACCGCGATCGCGCGCACCAGGGCGCCGCGCCCACCGCCGTTGCCACCCCCGCCGCTGGCGTAGCGCGCCGCCAGGAAGTCGGGGATGGTGTACTGCGCGAACTTGCGCAGATACGGCGCGATCAGCAGCGCGACCAGCACGAAGCCGCCGGTCCAGCCCATGATGAAGGCCAGGCCGTCGAAGCCCTGCAGATACAGGCCGCCGGCCAGGCTGATGAAGCTGGCGGCCGAGATCCAGTCGGCGGCGGTGGCCATGCCGTTGAACAGGGCCGGCACGCGGCGGCCGGCGACGTAATACTCGGTGACGTTCGAGGTGCGGCAGATGACGCCGATGGTGGCGTACAGCGCGATGGTGGCGAACATGAACAGGTGGCCGATCCACAGGCGCGGCATGCCTTCCTGCTCCAGGATCGCCAGGGCCACCAGAAACAGTACGAAGCAGCCGGTGTACCACAGGTAGTAGCGCGACAGCTTGCCGAAGTAGTGGGGCTTCGCGCTCATGCATGCTCCTGCGCAGCGGCGCGGTCGAGCCAGCGCATGCGCCAGGCGTAGAAGCCGATGATGGCCAGCGACACCAGCGAGGCGCCCTGCGCCGCCATGTAGAACGACAGCGGCCAGCCGAACAGCTCGAAGCGCGCCAGTTCGCGCGCGAAGAACACGGTGCCGAAGCCGGTGACCAGCCACAGCACCAGCAGGATCGACGTCATGCGCCGGGTGCGCTCCCAGTGCGCGGCGCGCGTGGCCAGCAGGCGCCGGCGCGCCGCATTATCGGCGGCGTCGGCGTCGGCGTCGGCTACGGCAGGAGCGGAAGAAGGTTCAATCGGCGTCATCGGATTCACGGACGGGAGGCGGGAAGGTCAGGCGGAACAAGGTGCCGGGAAAGCGCCGCGAATGGCTGCGCGGATTGTTGAAGATGTCGATCTCGGCGCCGTGCTGCTGGGCGATCTCGCGCACGATGGCCAGCCCCAGGCCGCTGCCCTGGGTATTGCTGCCCAGGATGCGGTAGAAGCGCTCGAACACGCGCTCGCGCTCGAGTGGGGCGATGCCGGGGCCGGTGTCTTCGACCTCGAGCAGGGCGCGCTCACCGTCGCGCCGCACCCGCACCGTGACGCTGCCCTCGGGCGGGGTATAGCGCAGCGCATTGTCGATCAGGTTCGACAGCATCTCGCGCAGCATCAGCGGCTGGCCGGCGATCAGGATCGGCGCGTCAATCGGCTCGGGCGGCTCGAAGCCGAGGTCGATGCGGCTCGCGAACGAGGCCTGCACCCAGTCCTGCACCGTCTCGCGCGCCAGCGCGGCCAAGTCGATCGCGTCGAACGCCAGCCCGGCCTGCGGCTGGTTCTCGGCGCGCGCCAGCGCCAGCAGCTGGTTGACCAGGCGCGTGGCCGATTCCGAGCTCTTGGCCAGCTGCTCGAGCGAACGGTGGATTTCAAGCGGATCGACCTGGCGCAGCGCCAGCTCGGACTGCATGCGCATGCCGGCCAGCGGGGTCTTCATCTGGTGCGCGGCGTCGGCGATGAAACGCTTCTGCATCTCCACCGTTTCGCCGAGACGCTCGAGCATGTCGTTGAACGAGCCGACCAGCGGCGAGATCTCTTCCGGCACCTGGCGCGGGTCGATCGGCGACAGGTCGTCCTGCGGGCGCGCGCGGATGCGCTGCTGCAGCTCGGCCAGCGGCGACAGGCCGCGCGACAGCGCGAACCAGACCAGGCCCAGGATCACCGGCAGGATGATGAACTGGGGCAGGATCACACCCTTGATGATTTCGTTGGCGAGGTGGGCGCGCTTGTCGAGCGTCTCGGCCACCTGCACCAGCGCCAGGGGCGGCGCTTCGGGCGGATGGATGGCGCGCTGGTGCAGCGGGTCGAGGTTGACGTAGGTGTAGGCGACCCGGATCGGCACGCCGTGGATGCTGTCGTTGCGGAACTCGACCGCGCCGCTGCGGGCACGCTCGTCGCCGTCGTTCAGGCGCGGGCGCGGCAGGTCGCGGTCGCCGTCGAGGATGGCGCCGTCGGGGCCGGCCAGGACAAAGTAGACGCTGTCGACGTCGTCGGCGCGCCCGTCGATGCTGCGGATCTGCTGGCCCAGCACCGTGACGCGGTCTTCCAGCGCATCGTCGAACGGTTGATTGGCGATCGACTTCGCCACCAGGTAGGTAATCGCGATGCTCATCGGCCACAGCAGCAGCAGCGGCGCCAGCATCCAGTCAAGGATCTCGCCGAACAGCGAGTGGCGGATGTTTTCGTCCGGCTCGGGATTCGGCGGGACGTACAGCGGCGCACCCATGTCGGCGCCGGCGTCGAGGCTGCCGGCGGCCGGCGCCAGGCCGGCGTCGCGCCCGTTCACTTGCCGCTGGCGGTGTTGGCCACGGCGGCGGGACGGTTGGCCGCGTCAGGGAATTTCTCGAGACAGTAGCCAAGGCCGCGCACGGTGGCGATGCGCACGCCGCCGACCTCGATCTTCTTGCGCAGGCGGTGCACGTAGACTTCGATCGCGTTGTTCGACACTTCCTCGCCCCATTCGCACAGGTGGTCGACCAGCTGTTCTTTCGAGACCAGGCGCCCGCTGCGTGCCAGCAGCACTTCGAGCAGGCCGAGCTCGCGCGCCGACAGGTCCAGCATTTGCTCGTTGATATAGGCGCTGCGGCCGACCTGGTCATACACCAGCGGGCCGTGGCGCACCACGGCCGGGCCGCCGCCGGCGCCGCGCCGGGTGAGGGCGCGCACCCGCGCCTCGAGCTCGGACAGGGCAAACGGTTTCGCCATGTAGTCATCGGCGCCCAGGTCGAGGCCCTCGACGCGCTGCTCGACCGAGTCGGCGGCGGTGAGGATCAATACCGGCAGCAGCGAAGCGCGCGCGCGCAGGCGGCGCAGCACTTCGAGGCCGGACATTTTCGGCAATCCGAGGTCCAGGATCAGGAGGTCGAACTCCTGGGTCGAGAGCGCGGTGTCGGCGTCCTGGCCGTTCTTGACGCAATCGATCGCATAGCCGGACTGGCGCAGTGAGCGCGTCAGGCCGTCGGCAAGTACGCTATCATCTTCGGCAAGCAGGATACGCATGGGGATACCTCGTCAGTGGGTTAGACACGGTCAAGTGCTTATTGTGTTTGATTTATCGCAACAATGCGAGCTTTCGCAAATTTTGGTAAATACACCACGTATTTGTGCTTGCCAAAACCACTGGATTTTTATACAGTAGTGACCCTTGAAGTGCGCACCCGCGCCCATACCTTCACTGCTCCACGATTGAAAGTACACCATGGACGATAAAAAATCCGCATTGAACGTTGCCGAAAAAGGCAAAGCGCTGGCAGCTGCACTGGCGCAAATCGAAAAGCAGTTTGGCAAGGGCTCGGTCATGCGCATGGACGCCAATGCGCCGGTCGAAGAAGTCCAGACTGTTTCCACCGGCTCGCTGGGCCTGGACATCGCGCTCGGCGTCGGTGGCCTGCCGCGCGGCCGTATCGTTGAAATCTACGGTCCTGAATCGTCGGGTAAGACCACCCTGACGCTGCAGACCATCGCCCAGATGCAAAAGCTGGGCGGCACCTGCGCCTTCATCGACGCCGAGCACGCGCTCGACGTGGGCTATGCGCAAAAGCTGGGCATCAAGCTCGACGAACTGCTGATCTCGCAGCCGGACACCGGCGAACAGGCGCTCGAAATCACCGACGCCCTGGTGCGTTCGGGTTCGGTCGACCTGGTGGTGATCGACTCGGTGGCGGCCCTGACCCCGCGCGCCGAGATCGAAGGCGACATGGGCGACTCGCTGCCGGGCCTGCAAGCCCGCCTGATGTCGCAGGCGCTGCGTAAACTCACCGCCTCGATCAACCGCACCAACACGCTGGTGATCTTCATCAACCAGATCCGCATGAAGATCGGCGTCATGTTCGGCAGCCCTGAAACCACCACCGGCGGTAACGCGCTGAAGTTCTACGCCTCGGTGCGTATGGACATCCGCCGTACCGGTTCGATCAAGTCGGGCGACGAAGTCATCGGTAACGAAACCAAGGTCAAGGTCGTCAAGAACAAGATCGCGCCGCCGTTCAAGGAAGCCCACTTCGACATCCTGTACGGAGAAGGCACCTCGCGCGAAGGCGAGATCCTGGACCTGGGCGCCGACAACAAGATCGTCGAGAAGTCGGGTTCCTGGTACAGCTACAACGGCGAGCGTATCGGTCAAGGTAAAGATAACGCCCGCCAGTTCCTGAAAGATCGCCCGGCCCTGGCGCGTGAAATCGAGAACAAGGTCCGCTCCGCCTTGGGCGTGCGCGAACTGCCGCCGGTCGCCGCCGGTGGCGACGACAAGCCGAAGCTGCAAGCGGTCGGCGAGTAATCCCCCTGGCGCAGGAAGGGTGGCAGCGTGCCGCCGCCCTCCCTGCGCTACATGATCCATCACATTCCTTATGCGCCAACCCGTACTCAGCCTCAAAGGCCGCGCCTTGCGCTACTTGTCGCAACGCGAGCACAGCCGGTTCGAGTTGCGGCGCAAGCTGTCCAAGTATGCCGAGGAGGGCGACGACGTCGACGCCTTGCTGGATTTCCTCGAAAAGAACAACTGGCTGTCGCAGGAACGGTTCGCCGAATCCCTGGTCAACCGGAAAGCGGCCCGTTTCGGGGCCAGCCGCGTCGTGGCCGAGCTGCAGAGCCATGGCGTCAGCGGCGAAGCGCTGACTGAAATCAAGGCTGGCCTGACCGACAGTGAAACCGAGCGGGCGGTCGAAGTCTGGCGCCGCAAGTTCGGCACCGTGGCCGAAGACGCCGCGGCGCGCGCCAAGCAGATGCGTTTCCTGCTGCAGCGCGGTTTTTCGCAACGTGCGGCCCGGATCGCGATGCAGGGCAATCCGGACGACGAATTCGAATAGCCCACACCGTTCCTTCAAACTTACGTAAAACTATTTACAGCTAGCTTTACCGTTGAATTCCTGCTTCGTCGAAGCTGGTTTCACCCTGCAATTTTGCAGGGCCAGAGCCGTCTTCTCCACAGGCTGACACGGTGGAACTCACCGCCATATGATAAGACTACGCAAGTTTGAATGAGTTCCAAGCTAACTGCTAAAACCCCTGCCGGCTGGATGTCCAGACGCCAGCGTGGAGCGTCATTCCCGATATGCCCCGGCATATTCCTCAACGGGCGATGGCGCTGCACGCTGGCGTTTTGCATTTCCCGCCCCACATCCTGCTCTGCCATATGCATGGTGAATATCAGTTATGTTCATGAGCAACGGTGTGAATTGCACCTCTCCAGCCCCCATCGCCGGCCCGGCTAAAACCCTTCCACTCTTGCAGTCTTCCCTCTAAATGGCCCTTCCGACGGCACAACAGCCTGTACGCTGTGCTAAACTTTCATGGTTTAAGCAGCGCCGCATGAGCGGTTGTTGCCGTAGAAGCTGCGGCAACGTGCATTGAGCACACCGGCTGCACCACTAACCGCCGTTCCGACGGCACTGGTATTTATGCCTTTGTCTCCACCCGTATCGCGTACGCTGCGGCATACGCGCGCCATCACCGTCGAAGCCTTCGCGCGCGACGATGGCTTGTGGGATCTCGATGCCAATATCCGCGACGTCAAGACGCGTGACATCACGCTCGCCTCCGGCGCGCGTCCTGGCGGCGTTCCGGTGCACGACCTGAAGCTGCGCGTCACCATCGACCGCGACCTGAACATCGTCGATGCCGAAGCCGCATCCGATGCCGTCCCGTATCCGGGCTTCTGCGATACGATCGCTCCCGCCTACAAGAAACTGATCGGGCTTTCGCTCGTGAACCATTTCAGGCTGCACCTGAAAGACCGCCTCACCGGCGTGCTCGGCTGCACCCACCTGACCGAATTGGCCCAGGTGCTGCCTACCGCAGCGCTGCAAGCCTTCGCCGACGACAATGTCGACGCCCCTGGCGTTGCCGGCTTGACGTCGACGGACCGGCCCTTCGAGCTCGACCGTTGCCATGCCCTGCGCAGCGACGGCCCGGCCGTGGCCAAATACTATCCTCGATGGTCCATCAAAGCCGTGTCGGGTTAGCATTCGTTGTTTTTTTTGTAGTTCAACCGTATTTCTAATTCATTAGTAATAGAAGAAGGGAAGCCAGCATGAAAATCCATGAGTATCAGGGCAAAGAAATCCTCCGAAAGTTCGGGGTGACGGTTCCGCGCGGCATTCCGTGCATGTCGGTGGAAGAGGCCGTCAAGGCCGCTGAACAACTGGGCGGTCCGGTCTGGGTGGTCAAGGCCCAGATCCACGCTGGTGGCCGTGGCAAGGGCGGTGGCGTGAAAGTCGCCAAGTCGCTCGAGCAAGTCAAGGAATACGCTGACCAGATCATGGGCATGCAGCTGATCACGCATCAGACCAGCCCTGAAGGCCAGAAAGTGCGTCGCCTGATGATCGAAGAAGGCGCGGACATCAAAAAAGAACTGTACGTCTCGCTGGTCACCGACCGCGTGACCCAGAAGGTCGTGCTGATGGCGTCGTCGGAAGGCGGCATGGACATCGAAGAAGTCGCGCACAGCAACCCGGAAAAAATCCACAATGTCGTGATCGACCCGAAGGTCGGCCTGACCGACGAGCAGGCTGACGACGTCGCCGCCAAGATCGGCGTGCCGGCCGAGTCGATCGCCGACGCCCGCGCCAACCTGCAAGGCCTGTACAAAGCCTACTGGGAAACCGACGCATCGCTGGCCGAAATCAACCCGCTGATCCTGACCGGTTCGGGCAAGGTCATCGCCCTGGACGCGAAGTTCAACTTCGACGCCAACGCCCTGTTCCGCCACCCTGAAATCGTCGCCTACCGCGACCTGGACGAAGAAGATCCAGCCGAAGTCGAAGCATCGAAGTTCGACCTGGCCTACATCTCGCTCGACGGCAACATCGGCTGCCTGGTGAACGGCGCCGGCCTGGCCATGGCCACCATGGACACCATCAAGCTGTTCGGCGGCGAGCCGGCCAACTTCCTGGACGTCGGCGGTGGCGCGACGGCCGAGAAGGTAACCGAAGCATTCAAGATCATGCTGAAGAACCCGGGCCTGAAGGCCATCCTGGTCAACATCTTCGGCGGCATCATGCGTTGCGACGTGATCGCCGAAGGCGTGATCACCGCCTCGAAGGCCGTGTCGCTGCAAGTGCCGCTGGTCGTGCGCATGAAGGGCACCAACGAAGACCTGGGCAAGAAAATGCTGGCTGACTCGGGCCTGCCGATCATTTCCGCAGACACGATGGAAGACGCAGCGAAGCAGGTCGTTGCCGCTGCCGCCGGTCACGCTGCCTAATTCGCGAAGGATATAAAAATGTCGATTCTGATCAACAAAGATACCAAAGTCATCACCCAGGGCATCACCGGCAAGACCGGCCAGTTCCACACCCGCATGTGCCGCGACTACGCGAACGGCAAGGAAGCCTTCGTCGCCGGCGTGAACCCGAAGAAAGCCGGCGAAGATTTCGAAGGCATCCCGATCTACGCATCGGTCAAGGAAGCCAAGTCGGAAACCGGCGCCACCGTGTCGGTGATCTACGTTCCGCCGGCAGGCGCGGCCGCCGCGATCTGGGAAGCCGTTGAAGCCGAGCTGGACCTGGCAATCTGCATCACCGAAGGCATCCCTGTCCGCGACATGATGGAAGTCAAGGATCGCATGGCCAAGGCCGGCTCCAAGACCCTGCTGCTGGGCCCGAACTGCCCAGGCCTGATCACCCCGGACGAAATCAAGATCGGCATCATGCCGGGCCACATCCACAAGAAGGGCCGCATCGGCGTCGTGTCGCGTTCGGGCACCCTGACCTATGAAGCAGTCGGCCAGCTGACCGCACTGGGCCTGGGCCAATCGTCGGCAGTCGGCATCGGCGGCGACCCGATCAACGGCCTGAAGCACATCGACGTGATGCGCATGTTCAACGACGATCCTGATACCGACGCGGTCATCATGATCGGCGAAATCGGCGGTCCGGACGAAGCCAACGCCGCTGAGTGGATCAAGGACAACATGAAGAAGCCGGTGGTCGGCTTCATCGCCGGCGTCACCGCGCCTCCGGGCAAGCGCATGGGCCACGCCGGCGCGCTGATCTCGGGCGGCGCCGACACCGCGCAAGCCAAGCTGGAAATCATGGAAGCCTGCGGCATCAAGGTCACCAAGAATCCGTCGGAAATGGCGCGTCTGCTGAAGGCAATGCTGTAATCCTGACGGTCTTCTGATCGTCCTATAGAACGGGGAGCTGCGGCTCCCCGTTTTTTTCGTCCGCCGCTCTCTTGCGCGCACTTGTGGCCGCACAGGATTGATCCGTTTGCTCTCCCTACAATCAGCCTCGTCCTAACTGGTACGCCGTGCAGTCTCCATGCGCACGGCTCACGATTTCTATTGCCCACTGGAGAGCTGACCATGAACCTGCACCGACAGCAGCACCGCAACATAGCACGCGGCTTCACCCTGATCGAACTGATGATCGTCGTCGCCATCATCGGCATCCTGGCGACGGTGGCGATTCCCGCGTATACCGAATACACCTCCAAGGCCAAGGCCGCCAATGCGCTGTCAGCGCTGAGCCCGTACAAGACAGCGGTGGCGCTATGCGGGCAGGAGAATGGCGACCTGGTCAATTGCAACCAGACCGCGAGCGAGGATGCGTTCCCGACCACCTTCACGGCGACCAAGGAAGTCAAGAATGTGGCCGTGGCCGATGCGGGCGAGATCACGCTGACCCTGGCCGATATCGGCAGGGGCACGGAAGACAAGATGGTGGTGTTCACGCCGAACCTGACCGAAACCAGCCTCACGTGGCAGGTCGATGCGTCGAGCATCACCGAGAACGATGCGGTGAAGAGGGCGTTCGAGAAGAACAGCTTCGAGGTGGCGGCGCAGTAAGCGTTTTGGTTAGCCCAAAGACCGTCGTTCCCGGACTAGTCCGGGGACGACGGGCTGATGCTAGTGGTGATAATTCAGCTGGCGGTTTGCCAATGCCGCGAGCATCAACGCTTCAGATACCCATCCAGCCAATCGATCACGGTGTGATGCCACTGCAGCGAATTGGCCGGCTTGAGCACCCAGTGGTTCTCGTCCGGGAACACCAGCAGCTTGCTGTCGATGCCCTTGCGTTGCAGCGCGGTGAAGGTGCCCAGCGCCTGCGCGGTCGGGATGCGGAAGTCGAGGTCGCCCTGGATCACCAGCATCGGGGTCTTCCACTTGTTCACGTGCAGCACCGGATTGAAGCGTTCATGGTTGTCCGGCACCTTGAAGTAAGGACCGCCGCTTTCCCAGTCGGTGAACCACTGCTCTTCGGTCGAGTACGCCATGCCGCGCGTATCGAACACGCCATCGTGGTTGACGATGCACTTGAACTCGTCCGGCCAGTTACCCTGGATCCAGTTCATCATGTAGCCGCCGTAGGACGCGCCCAGCGCGCAGTCGCGCGAACGGTCCAGCCATGGGAACTTCTTCACCGCCGCGTCATAACCCTTTTGCAGGTCCTCGAGCGGCTTGCCGCCCCAGTCGTTGCTGATCGCGTCGGTGAACTTCTGGCCATAGCCGGTCGAGCCGTGGAAGTCGATGAACACCGCCGCATAGCCGGCGCCGGCATAGGTCTGCGGGTTCCAGCGGTAGCTCCAGCTGTTGCCGAAGCTGCCCTGCGGGCCGCCGTGGACGATGAAGGCCACCGGATACTTCTGGCCCGGCTGCGCGTTCCACGGCTTCATCACGTAGCCGTACACGGTTTCGCCATTGGCGCCGGCGAACGAGAACTGTTCCGGTTCGCCGAAGCGCACGTCCTTGAGCAGCTCGGCGTTCACGTTGGTCAATTGCTGCGGCTTGCTGCCCAGCTTCATCGAGAACAGTTGCGCGCCAGACGTCAGGCTGGCCTGGGTGTAGGCCAGCGTGTTGCCGCGCAGGTCGTAGCCGCCGACCGCGCCGTTGCCGGTCAGGGGCGTGACCTTGCCGCTGCCGACGTCGATCGAGAACAGGCGGTGCTGGCCGATGTCTTCGGCGTCGACCACCAGCGCCTTGCCGTCGGCGCGCCATTGCAGGTTGCCGGCCGAGCGGTCCCAGTCGGCCGCCAGCTTGCGCTTCTGGCCGCTGGCGACGTCCATCAGCATGATCTGGTAGCGGTCGGCTTCAAAACCCGGACGCGCCATCGCCAGGTAGGCCAGGGTGCGGCCGTCGGGCGAGAACACGCCCTTGGTGTCCCAGGCCGGATTGTCGGCGGTCAGGTTGCGCGGCGCGGCGCCGCCAGCGGCCGGGACGCTGTACAGGTCGAAGTTGGTCGACCAGGCCTCGGTCTTGCCGGCCACGCGCAGCGAGAACACGACGGTCTTGCCGTCCGGGCTGAAGCGGTATTCCTCGCGGTCGCCGAACGGCTTCGAGGGCGCATCGCCGTCGAGCGAACCGGACAGGCTGACCGGCGCGCCGCTGAGCTTGCCGCTGGCGTCCAGCGCCGCCGAGAACAGCACGTTGTTGCGGTGATCGTTCCAGGTGTCCCAGTGGCGCACGAACAGGCGGTCATACACTTTGCCGGTGGCCTTTTCTTTGGCTTTTGCATCGGCACGATCCTTGGTGCAGGCCAGGTCGGCGCAGTCGCGGAACACCGAGCTGCTGAAGGCGATACGGTCGCCGGTCGGCGCCACGCGGTAGCTGTCGACGTCCAGCGGCAGGTCGGTGACCCGGGTCGGCTCACCGCCGGCGGCCGGCAGGCGCCACACCTGGGACGAACCCGAACGGGTCGACAGGAAGTACACGGCGTCGCCCGAGGCCGACCATTCCGGATCGACGCTGCTCGACGCATGGCTGGTCAGGCGCTTGGGCGCCGGCTTGGCGGCGCGCAGGTCGACCATCCACAATTCGGTATGGCCGCGGTTCTTGTCCAGGTCCGTGCTGCGCACGGTGTACACCACGCGCGTGCCGTCCGGCGACACTGCCGGGCTGCCGACCCGCTCCATATTGACCAGGTCTTCCACGGTAAGACCACGCGGCGCCGCAGTGGCGGTGGCCGTGACGGCGGCCAGGGCCGCTGCCATCGTCAGCAAACGAAATTTCATTCCACCCTCTTGATGATGTCGGTGCGCGGCAGGATGCGGCGCACGTAGACCATCAATTTACCATGTGACATGAAATGTGGCTGGAAGGCCATCGTCGCCTGAGCGCTAGTCCGTATGCATAAACTTGGCACATTACCAAACGGAAATGCATCAATGTCAGATGTGTGACACACTATCGACTAACTATCAAGGTTCACATTCGGGACACGTAATAATGGATGCTTTTAAAAAGGGACAAGAACGGATCATGTACCGCACCGGCGCTGCCGCGCGGTTGGCGGGATTGCCGGTCGAGACGCTGCGCGTCTGGGAGCGCCGCTACAGCTTGTCGGAAGCGCAGCGCTCCGAGCGCGGCCAGCGCCTGTACTCGGCCGAGCAGGTCGCGCGCCTCGGCCTGCTCAAGCAACTGGTCGACCAGGGCCACTCGATCGGCGTGCTGGCCGGACTCAGCCACGAACAACTGCAGTCGATGCTGGGTCTGGACGGCCAGGCCAAGGCGGTGGCGGAGACCCCGGTGCGGGTGCTGCTGGTGGGCGCCATGCTGTCGCGCCGCATCGCGGCCATGGGCCAGGGCGCCTATGGCCTGGACGTGCGCGGTCATTGCGACGACCTGGAACAGGCGCCGCGCCTGGCGCCCGACGCCGGCGCCGACGTGCTGGTGATCGAGATGTCCGAGCTCGACGACAACGCGATCGCGCCGATCGTCGCCGCGCGCCAGGCCACCGGCGTGAGCGCCACCGTGGTGCTGTACCGCTTCTCGCCCAGCGCTACCATCCGCGCGCTGCGCGCCCAGGGCTGCCTGGTGGCGCGCATCCCGGCCGACCTGACCGAGCTGGCGCTGCTGTGCCAGTCGGCGCTGGACGGCCACCGTCCGCCGCTGCACGGCATCGCGCTGCCGAACGTGGCGCCACCGCGCTTCGACGAAACCGCGCTGGCGCGGATCACCGCGGCCGGCACCAACGTCACCTGCGAATGCCCGCGCCACCTGACCGACGTGCTGCTGATGGTGGGCAGTTTCGAGCGCTACAGCCAGCAATGCGCGTCGCGCAATCCCGAAGACGCGGCGCTGCACGCGCAGCTGGCGCTGGCCTCGGGCCGGGCGCGCATGCTGCTGGAAGATGCGATGGAACAGCTGGCCATCGCGGATGGGCTGCCGCTGCCGGACGGCTGGCGCTGACTCTGACTTTGACGTGGTCTGATCGGTCTGGCCGGCGCTAGACGATCTTGGCGCGGTCGGCCAGCAGCGCCTCGTAGGTCATGTTCTGCAGCAGCGTGTAGTGCACCGGGTCGAGATCGGTGAACTGGACGCCATAGCTGTACAGTTCGCGCTGGCCGTCGGCCGGGCGCGCCACCGCCAGGTTCCTGATCGTGGCGCGGGTGCTTACCTGGGTTTCCTGGTTCGACGGCGGGGCGACCAGGGCAAATTGCAGGCCGACCACGTTTTCATCCTGCGGCAGCGGCTGCGCCGAATCGATGCGGGCGCCCGTCACCGACACGTTCGCCAGCAGGCACTGCATCGGCGCCACGCTATTGCGCAGGCTGCTCACCCGCACCGGCAGGTCGGCCCGGACCCGCATCGCGCCGCGCAGGCTGGTGCCCTGGATCGAGGTCGGGAACGACAGGTGCACATAGAACAAGGGCCGCCCGAACACGCGCTGTACGGTACAGGCGAACGAGCACACGTTTACGCCCGAAAACACCCGCACCGTGACCCGCTCGCCTTCGGTGAGGCCGATCGGCGCACCGTCTTCGAACGGCAATTTGAGGATCAGGTATTCGTCGCGGACGTAGCCGATCAGGGTCGAGAAATGCTGGACCGGCTTGAGGCGCCGGTGGGTGATGAGTTGCAAGCGGACGCCGACCTGCATGTTCAGCGTCTCGAACTCGTACTCCTGAGGCTTGAGCTCGTGGGCTAGTACGCTCTTCATATCGGGTGCAGCAATGCGACTGTTGCCGCAAATAAAACCCGGCATGATAGCAGTTGATCGCCCGTCAAATGTATCTTAGTGTCACTACCGACAACGCTTGCCACTCCTGTTGCGTGCTTTTAATGCAAGAGGTTGCACATTCGTGATGACGCCCATGACTGCCTGCTACGCCGGAGTCCGGCGCAGCGCGGGCAGCGTCTTACTGGACGGGCTTCAGGCCGGACAACATCATATCCGTCGCCGCCTGGCCCATGATCTCGAAGGCTTTCTGGTTGGCGCCGATGATGCGGCCGAACGATTGCTGCTGCACCGAAGCCGCGTTCTTGGCCAGCGCCTCCATGCACGACTGCGACGCCGCCATGAACGCCTTGACGGTTTCCTGCACGATGATCTGCGACGAGCTGATCCACATCTGCTCGACGTTGGCGCGCATCGAGTCGGCGTAGACGTTGGCGATCTTGGCGACGGCGTCCTGGTAGGGACGGGTATTCATCTGGAATGGAACGGGATTGAACTGCGGGTAAGCGGTCGTGGTCATGGCACATCCTCTCAAGCAGGTTCTGGGGGGAAGCGAGGCAAGGTTGTGCATCGCACCACAAGTATAAGAGGAGTGGCCGGAATGTCTACAGGCGCGTGTCCAATGGACGACGCTGGGTCAAGCGTCGATGTCGGCGGTCCAGTCGCCGCTCTTGCCGCCGTGCTTTTCCATCACGCGCACATCCGTCATCACCATGCCGCGGTCCACGGCCTTGCACATGTCGTACACCGTCAGCAGCCCCACCTGCACCGCGGTCAGCGCTTCCATTTCGACCCCGGTCTTGCCGATGGTTTCGACCTGGGCCCGGCAGTGCACGCTGTTGGCCGCCGCGTCGATCTCGAAATCCACCGCCACGCGCGTGATCGGCAGCGGATGGCACAGCGGCACCAGGTCGCTGGTGCGCTTGGAAGCCATGATCGCGGCGATGCGCGCGATGCCGATCACGTCGCCTTTCTTGGCGCTGCCCGAAGTAATCAGGGCCAGGGTCTCCGGCTTCATGCGGATGGTACCGGCCGCCACCGCGACGCGGTGGGTGTCCTGCTTGGCGCCGACGTCGACCATGTGGGCCTGGCCGGTGGCGTCGAAGTGGGTCAGATGGTCGGCGGTTGGAGCGGTAGTCGTCATTGCAAGGTCGATATGATGAGGTAACAAAGTAAGTCGGCAGCAGCAATCTGCGCGCGGATACGGTTATCATAGCACCGTGAAATCCGTCGTCCGCCCCGCAACCGCGCGCCGCTGGCGCCCTGCAATGTCCGCCGCCGCCCTGTGCGTGACGGCCGCTTTCGCCGTTGCCGCTTCCGATTCCGGTGTCGCCCAGACCCTCAAGCGGCCCGACCATACCCACCTGCCCACGCTCGGCGACACCGCGCGCGCCGACCTGTCGCCGGTGGTCGAGCGCAAGCTCGGCGAAGAGATCATGCGCGACATCCGGCGCGACCGCGACTATCTCGACGACGAGCCGATCGCCGAATACCTGAACAATTTCGGCAACGCCCTGGTCGCCGCCGCGCCCGGCGCGCGCGGCGAAACCAATGCCGACTTCACCTTCTTCGCGGTGCGCGATGCGCAGCTGAACGCGTTCGCGCTGCCCGGCGGCTTCATCGGCTCGCACTCGGGCCTGATCATCGCGGCCCAGACCGAATCGGAACTGGCCGGCGTGATCGCGCACGAGATCGGCCACGTGTCGCAGCGCCACATCGCGCGCATGCTGGGCCAGCAACGCCAGGACGTGCTGCTGCCGCTGGCGTCGCTGATCCTGGCGGCGCTGGCCGCCAAGGGCGGGTCGGACGCGGCCATGGGCGTGCTGATGGGCGGGCAGGGCCTGGCGATCCATCGCCAGCTCAGCTTCAGCCGCGACGCCGAGCGCGAGGCCGACCGCGTCGGCTTCCAGATCATGGAGGCGGGCGGCTACGACACCACCGGCATCGTCGCATTCTTCCGCCGCCTGCAGAGCGCCAGCAAGCTGTACGGAGAATTGCCGGCCGGCTTGAGCAACCTGAGCAGCCACCCGCTGACCCAGGAGCGCATCACCGACATGCAGGCGCGCATCCGCGAGATGCCGAAGAAGCAGCGCGTCGACGCCCTCGATTTCCACCTGGTGCGGGCGCGCATCCGCGTGCTGCAGGACCAGGGCGAGCAGGGCCGGCGCGATGTCCGCACCGCGTTCGAGACCCAGCTCAAGGAAAGCCACCGCCAGCAGCAGGCCGGGGCACAGTATGGCCTGGCCTACCTGGCGCTGAAGGAAGGCGACCTGGCCGGCGCCCAGCGCTGGCTCGACAAGGCGCGCGAGACCGTCAAGCCGAAGGAGGGCGTGTTTTCGACGGCGCCGTCCACGGTGGGCGACGGCGCGACCATGTTCGCCGGGCTGTCGATCGAGATCAAGATGGCAACCGCGCAGCCGGCGGCGGTGCAGGCGCAGGCGCTGCAAGAGGCGGAGACGGCGCGCCAGCGCTTCCCGCTGTCGCGCGCCATCGCGCACCAGTACGCCGAGGCGCTGATCGCGAATAACAAGCTCGACGATGCGGCGCGCTACCTGCGCGAGCAGAGCCAGCAGTATCGCGAGGAGACCAAGCTGCACGACCTGCTGGCGCGGACCTATGCCAAGCAGGGCAAGATCGCGCTGCAGCACATGTCGCTGGCCGAATCGTACGTGCTGGCGGGGGCGCTGCCGGCCGCGGTGGCGCAGCTGGAACTGGCGAGGAAGGCCGGCGACGTGTCGTTCTACGACCAGGCCGTGATCGATGCGCGCGAGCGCGAGTTGAAGGCGCGCCAGGAGCAGGAAAAGGAAGACGAGAAGGAGCGCTGATCGGCGGCGCGGGTGGGCTGAACGTTACCGTAGGGTTGGCGGCTCCGCCGCCGACGCGGCGATAGTTGGCCGCAAGATCATCCGGTGCGATATCTGAACTGCTGACGATCACCGCGTCGGCGGCGAAGCGCGGGGCCGCCTAGGCCAACCCTACGGGGTTGGCAACTGGTTGAAGCCGAAGCGCTGCGGCAAGTCGCTGGACCCGATGCGTTCGACGTCGTAGGCCTTGCCATTCCACGGCAGCGCCAACTTGCCGGCGCCATTCTCCAGCCACGCCATCACCGCCTCGTCCGACGCAGCCTGCCCATCCAATTGCAGCTTGCCCAGCACCTGCGCCACGTCGCGGTCGTCCAGCTGCGCCACGATCTCGCCAGCCTGGAACAGCACCGCGCCGGCATCGCTCAGATACACGTGCTCGATCTGCGCCAGCGCCTGCCCGGTCTGCAACACCAGTCCCTGCTGCGGATCGGTGCGCGCGATGAACGGCGTCGCCTCCAGGTTCACGTACACCCGCTGCGGCCCGTTCTGGAAATACCAGTTGCCGCGCTCGTCGTGCCCGTAGTTGCGGTTGATGAAGCCGACCAGCGCCGGATTGGTCAGCTTGTCGCCCGCCGCATCGGCGCGCTGGGCCGCTTCGTCGCGCATGCGCCAGCCGCCGCGCGCATCGAGCGCCAGCCAGCCGTAGCAGTGCGGCACGTTCGGCCACTTGGCCATTGCCTGTTTTACGATATCGTCCATGGTGCTAGTCAGCTTCGCATAGTTCGGCCGCCTCCGGCGCGCGGCTATTCGGCGCGGCGCCCGCCACATCGTCGAAGAACGCCAGGATGCGGCGTGGCAGCCAGTCGATCCGGCCCGGCAGCGGACCGGTCGGAAAGCCGACGTGGCCGCCCTGGTCGGGATACTCGAGCGTCACCGCCTTCGATGCGCCCGTCGGCAGGTGCGCGCCCGGCAAAAAGGGATCGTTACGCGCATTGAGCACCAGCGTCGGCACCGTGATCGCGTCCAGCACGTGGCGCGCGCTGGCGCGGTGCCAGTAGTCGTCGGTGTCGCGGTAGCCGTGCAGCGGCGCGGTGACCACGTTGTCGAAGGCGTACAGGTCGCGCGCCTGCAGCAGGGCGGCGCGGTCGAACAGGCCGGGAAATTGTTCCAGCTTGGCCAGGCACTTCGGTTTCAGGGTTTGCAGGAACATGCGCGTGTACAGCATGTTGAAACCGGAAGAGAGCGCTTCGCCGCCGCGCGCCAGGTCGAGCGGGGCCGAGACGGCGCAGGCGGCGTCGACGATCTCCGCGCCGTTGCCCGATTCGCCCAGCCAGCGTAGCAGGGCGTTGCCGCCGAGCGAGACGCCGGCGGCATACAGCGTGCCTCGATGGCGCGCGCGCAGCGTACGGACGACCCAATCGACTTCGGCGGCGTCGCCCGAGTGGTAGAAGCGCGGCGCCAGGTTGGCTTCGCCGGAGCAGCCGCGGAAATGCGGCACCGCGCCGCTCCAGCCGCGCGCCTGCAGCGCCGCCATCAGGGAGCGCGCGTAATGACTGTTGGAAGAGCCTTCCAGGCCATGGAACAGCACCACCAGCGGCCGACCCGGCTGGCCGTCGACGAAATCGACGTCGATGAAGTCGCCATCGGCGCTGGCCCAGCGCTCGCGCCGGTAAGTCACCGGTGGCCTGGCGATGCAGGTGGCCGGATAGATGGTCTGCAGGTGGCCGCCGGGCAGCCACGCCGGCGCGCGGTATTCGGCAATTGAACGGCGCATAAGGAAACGGCGCACCGGGTGCGCCGTAGAAGATCAGTGGTGCTTGAGCACGGTGCCCGGGGCCAGGCGGTACTGGGTGCCGCAGTACGGGCACTTGGCGTCGCCGTGGTGGTCGAAATCGAGGAAGACGCGCGGGTGCGAGGACCACAGCGGCATTGCCGGATTCGGGCAGTACGCCGGCAGGTCCTTGGCCTCGAGTTCCACCACAGGCATCGTCTTTTGGTTCATCTGATTGTCTCCGTCAGGCAAGTTAGGCAAAGACTGGATTTTAACGGATTCGCTCTATTGTCGAAATGACCGTAAAATAATGCGTTGAACATATTGACCAAGGCGCAACCCGCGCCTGCGCCAGCGCCTGGCCCGGCGTCCACCTACACATGCGTTTCATGCCCGTCCGTTTCAAGTCCGCCACCATCGTCGTCCCTGCTGCCGGCAGCGCTTGCCGTTGCAGGAATGCCACATGAACGCGGGTATGAACTCGGGCATGAGCGCAGGCACTCAGGCAGACCAGGCGGCGCTCGACGCGGTCGACGCACCCAATAAAGAGGCTTGGCGCGCCGGCTTCAAGACCGGCCTGCCAACCCTGTTCGGCATCGCGGCCTGGGGCATGGTGGTCGGCATCGCCATGGTCAAGAGCGGCCTGTCGGTGCCGCAGGCGCTCGGCATGACCCTGCTGGTGTTCGCCGGCTCGGCCCAGCTGGCCTCGCTGCCGCTGATCGCGGCCCAGGCCCCGATCTGGGTGATCTTCGCCACCGCGCTGGTGGTCAACCTGCGCTTCGTGATCTTTTCCGCACTGCTCGGGCCGCACTTCGCGCACCTGCCCTGGAAGCAGCGTTTCCTGCTCGGCTATATCTCGGGTGACCTGACCGTGGCGCTGTTCCTGCAGCGCTATCCGACGCTGGAGCCGATCGCCGGCAAGCTGTCGTACCTGAAGGGATTGATGTTCCCGAACTGGTTCGCGTGGCAGTTCGGTTCCCTGATCGGCATCTTCCTCGGCAGCGCCATTCCGGCCGAATGGGGGCTGGGCTTCGCCGGCACGCTGGCCATCCTGTGCATCACGGTGCCGCTGATCATCAATAACGCCGCCCTGTGCGGGGTGCTGGTGGCGGGCGCCATTTCCGTGCTGGCCTACGATCTGCCGTACAAGCTGGGCTTGCTGGTGGCGGTGGTGGTCGGCATGGTCACTGCGATGGTGATCGAAGAAACCATCCTCAAACCGCGCGACAGGCGTAACGTGAAGCGCAAGGCGGACCATGGCTGACTGGGAAATCTGGGTCGTGATCGGTGTGCTGTGCGTGGCCACCGCCGCCACCCGCAGCTCGTTCTGGATGATCGGCCACCGTGTCACGATTCCGCCACGGGTGCAGGAGATGCTGCGCTATGCGCCGGCGTGCGCGCTGGCGGCGATCATCGGGCCCGACCTGCTGATCGACACCCAGGGCGAGACCCAGTTCACCCTGGCCAATCCAAAGTTATTGGCGGGCATTGCCGCCTTCGCATTTTATGTATGGCGCCGTCACATGCTCTTGACCATCGTGTTCGGCATGCTGGTATTCACGCTGCTGCGCGTGTTTCACATCTTCGGCTCCGGCATGTGATGGATTGTAGGGTGCCTGGATCTGTCCCATCGGCTCGGATCCGGTTCTCGGCACCAGCACCACAGCGCCGACAAGTCCCAGGCCGACGAGATTCCATACCACCTCGTTCCTTTCTTCCTTGATATATTCCTGTCGCGCGATTTCGGTTGCGGCAATCGCCTGCATTGTTTTCTCGAATTCGGTCGGTGGGCCGAATTCTTGTTGATATTGTTCTGCGGTTATACGGCTTGCCGCTGCCGCGCTCGAATACGGGATCATTTTCCGGCAGGGCGCTGGCTGCGGTATCAGGTTGCAAGATGTTTATTGCGCTCTCTTCCTGCTCTTATTTCTTGCGCTTCTTGCCGGCGTTTTTCAGTTTACTTACCGAGAGCGCCACACCTGCGGTGCCGGTTTGGCCGGCACCTTTTTGCCGTTGGAGGCGCGACTGGTTCAACACCACCGCGACCAGCACGACGAAAACAATGGCGCCGAACCAGACCAGCTTCTCATGACGCCGTGTATCGATCGCCTTCAGCTTTGTGGTGACCTGCTGTTCCAGCGAGGTGGGTGGCCCGAACACGAAATCGTCCAGCGTGCTGCGGCTGCGTTTGTCCCGCTCGGTCCGGTCGCGATGGCGCTGGCCCGGCGCAATCACGAGTCCAGCCATCACGCGTTCCAATTGCGGGCGATAGGCCAGGATCTGGTCCACCGCGGCGAACTTGTTGTTCGAGCCGACGTTCAGCACGACGATGCGATCACGTCCCAGCCGCAAGAAATTGACATACACGGTGGTCATGCCGCCAATGCCCCCGGTGGTGTGCGCCCAGTCCACGCCTGGCAGGGCAGGGTCGTATGACGGCGGAATCACCCAGCGCGCCAGGCTGGCGCCGAGGTCCAGCGAGTCGAGGCGGCCCCGGTTCAGGCGCAAGGTGTTCTTGAGCCGCTCGAGCGCCCGTGCAGGGTCGTCGAAGCTCCTGTGGTCGGGATCGATCCATCCGGTTTCCTGGACGACCAGATTGCCGGACCAGCGATCGGCCTTGTCATGCAGGTAGGCGAACGACGTGCCGGGGCTGCTGCGCGGGTCGCCATCCACCCGCACCTTTGCCACCTCTTCGGGCGCAAGATATTTGACGTCGGAGGGCAGGTTGAGGACGATCCCTTTAGCCAGGACCACTTGTGCCGGCCCATTGATCCAGCTTGCCTGCGCCATTCTGGCCTGGCGCTCGTCGTCGGCGACCAATGTGGCAACTGTGTCGGACATCCCGTCGAGCATCTCCTCGATGCTTTTTTTGCGCTCGGGAGGCAAGTTCTCAAGCTCACCATTACGCCGCATGCGTTCCAGCTGCACCAGTTCTTTTCGCGCCAATGTGCGCAGGTCGTTGGCATTGTCTTTTTCTTCTATATAGGGCGTCCCACTGCCGCGCGCGATGATGCCATCGTCTTCCGGTAGCGGGGGTGGAGAAGGGGGCGTGACGACGGCCGCCGGCGCCGTTCCAGCATAAGCGGGCAAGGCGCAGCTGGCGCCTGGTCCGAGCATCAGGAAGCAGGCGAAGTGCAGAGCATGGCGCAGAAGGCGGGTTGTGACAGGTTCGGGCATGGGCGAATGGTCTGGAGAGCGTGATTTTCGATGACATTCAATGTGAAACCATTTTTATATTCTGCAATATTTCCTCTTGGGATAGCGCCCAATGTTGTCACGCCGGCACATGCGACACCATTGCCATGCAGGACATTTTTTCCTGTTCTCCCTCATGTACAATGATGTTTTTCTCACTATTGCCACGCTGAACAATGGACGCTCTCCGTTTCACCCGTCTGCAAGACCTGATCGACCAGAATGCGCTGCAGGGCAAGCGCGTCTTTATCCGCGCTGACCTGAACGTCCCGCAAGATGACGCCGGCAACATCACCGAAGACACGCGCATCCGCGCTTCGGTGCCGGCGATCCAGGCCGCCGTCAAGGCCGGCGCGGCGGTGATGGTGACCTCCCACCTCGGTCGTCCGACCGAGGGCGAATTCAAGCCCGAAGACAGCCTGGCGCCGGTCGCCAAGCGCCTGTCGGAGCTGCTCGGCCAACAGGTCGAACTCAAGCAAAACTGGACTGACGGCGTCGATGTCGCGCCGGGCTCGGTCGTGCTGCTGGAAAACTGCCGCGTCAACAAAGGCGAAAAGAAAAACAGCGACGAGCTGGCCCAGAAAATGGCCAAACTGTGCGACGTGTACGTCAACGACGCGTTCGGCACCGCGCACCGCGCCGAAGCCACCACCCACGGCATCGCCAAGTTCGCGCCGATCGTGGCCGCCGGTCCGCTGCTCGCAGCCGAGCTGGATGCGCTGGGCAAGGCCCTCGGCCAGCCGCAGCGTCCGCTGCTGGCGATCGTCGCCGGCTCGAAAGTGTCGAGCAAGCTGACCATCCTGCAGAGCCTGGCCGACAAGGTCGACAACCTGGTGGTCGGCGGCGGCATCGCCAATACCTTCATGAAGGCCGTCGGCCTGAACATCGGCAAGTCGCTGGTCGAGAACGACCTGGTCGATGAGGCCAAGGCCATCATCGAGAAGATGGCCGCGCGCGGCGCGCAGGTGCCGATCCCGGTCGACGTCGTGTGCGCCAAGGAGTTCGCACCGACCGCCGCCGCCACCGTCAAGGACGTCAAGGACGTTGCTGACGACGACATGATCCTCGACATTGGCCCCAAGACCGCCGCCATGCTGGCCGAGCAGGTCGCCAAGGCCGGCACCATCGTCTGGAACGGTCCGGTCGGTGTGTTTGAATTCGACCAGTTTGCCAAGGGCACGGAAACCCTGGCACTGGCCATCGCGCAATCCCAGGGCTTCTCGATCGCCGGTGGCGGCGACACCCTGGCCGCGATCGCAAAATATAAGATTGCCGACCAGATCGGCTACATTTCGACCGGTGGCGGTGCGTTCCTGGAATTCCTGGAAGGCAAAACCCTGCCAGCGGTCGATATCCTGCTGCAACGCAGCGCTTAAAGTGAGACCCCAGCGCAGCCTCTGGCTGCGCTTTGTTTTTTACAAGGACAATCCATGTACCGTGGCACCAAGATCGTCGCAACCATCGGCCCAGCGTCGACCGATTTCGATACCCTCGTCAAAATGATCCGCGCCGGCGTCGACGTCGTGCGCTTGAATTTTTCGCACGGCAAGGCGCAGGATCATATCGACCGCGCGGACCTGGTGCGCCGCGCTGCTGCGGAATGCGGCCGGGAAGTGGCGATCATGGCGGACATGCAGGGACCGAAGATCCGCGTCGGCAAGTTTGAAGACGGCAAGATCTTCCTGAACAAGGGCGACCGCTTCATCCTGGACGCCAAGTGGGGCGACAACGGCGAGCTGGGCAACCAGGAACGCGTCGGCCTCGACTACAAGGCGCTGCCGCGCGACGTCAAGCCGGGCGACAAGCTGCTGCTCAACGACGGCCTGATCGTGCTGGTGGTCGAGCGCGTCGTGGGTCACGAGATCTGCACCACGGTCAAGGTTGGCGGCGAACTGTCGAACAACAAGGGCATCAACCGCCAGGGCGGCGGCCTGACCGCGCCGGCGCTGACCTCGAAGGACATGGAAGACATCAAGACCGCGATGAGCTTCCAGGCCGACTACCTGGCGATCTCGTTTCCGAAGAACGCCACCGACATGGAAATGGCGCGCCAGCTGGCCAACATCGCCGGCGAGCCGTACGGCCACAAGCCGATGATGATCGCCAAGATCGAGCGCGCCGAAGCGATCCCGCTGCTGCAGGAAATCCTGGACGCGTCGGACGGCATCATGGTCGCCCGCGGCGACCTGGCGGTCGAAGTCGGCAACGCCGCGGTGCCGGCGCTGCAGAAGCGCATGATCCGCATGGCGCGCGCCTCGAACAAGCTGACCATCACCGCGACCCAGATGATGGAGTCGATGATCGTCAACGCCGTGCCGACCCGCGCCGAAGTGTCGGACGTGGCAAACGCCGTGCTGGACGGCACCGACGCCGTCATGACCTCGGCCGAGACCGCATCGGGCAAGTACCCGATCGAGACGGTCGAGATGATGGCCGCGATCTGCGTCGAAGCCGAGCAGTCCGAATACAACAAGCTGGACGCCGACTTCCTCAACGTGCAGTTCACCCGCATCGACCAGTCGATTGCCTACGGCACCCTGTTCACCGCGCACCACCTGCGCGTGAAGGCGATCGTGGCGCTGACCGAGTCGGGCTCGACCGCACTGTGGATGAGCCGTCACAGCATCGACACCCCGATCTTCGCCCTGACCCCGCTGCAACCGACGCAGCGCAAGGCGTCGCTGTACCGGAACGTGCGAGCATTCCATCTGCTGCAGGAAGGCGGCAGCCACGCCGTGCTGCGCAAGGCAGAGGAACTCCTGATGAACGAAGGTGTCGTCCGTAAAGGTGACCTGATCGTCGTGACCTGGGGTTCCCCGATGGGCCAGGCCGGCGGCACCAATGCGCTCAAGATCGTGCGCGTTGGCGAATTCGATTAAGGGAAGATCGCGACTGGATCGAGGCGCTTTATCTGCGTGGCGGTGAGGCCTGGCCCGCCACGCAGCGCCCGGCGGTTGCGGCTTCCGGACAAGTTTCTTTATTGTTTGGAGTAAACCATGGCACTCGTATCACTGCGTCAATTGCTGGACCACGCCGCCGAAAACGGCTACGGCTTGCCCGCATTTAACGTCAACAACCTGGAGCAGGTGCAAGCCATCATGGCCGCCGCCGACGCTGCCAACAGCCCGG
This sequence comes from Massilia sp. YIM B02443, assembly GCF_030411955.1. Classification (GTDB taxonomy): domain Bacteria; phylum Pseudomonadota; class Gammaproteobacteria; order Burkholderiales; family Burkholderiaceae_D; genus Telluria. The sequence goes on along the minus strand of NZ_JASNRA010000007.1, from coordinate 12,065 downwards.
TGATCATGCAAGCTTCGGCCGGCGCGCGCAAGTACGCCGGCGAAGCCTTCCTGCGTCACCTGATCGACGCCGCCGTCGAAGCCTACCCGCACATCCCGGTCGTCATGCACCAGGACCACGGCCAGTCGCCGGCGGTCTGCATGGCCGCGATCCGCTCGGGCTTCTCGTCGGTGATGATGGACGGTTCGCTCGAAGCCGACGGCAAGAGCGTGGCCAGCTACGAATACAACGTCGAAGTCTCGAAAGAAGTGGTCAAGTTCGCGCACGCGATCGGCGTCACGGTAGAGGCCGAGCTGGGCGTGCTGGGTTCGCTGGAAACCATGCAGGGCGACAAGGAAGACGGCCACGGCGCGGAAGGCGCGATGACCCGCGAGCAGCTGCTGACCGACGTCGACCAGGCGGCCGACTTCGTCAAGCGCACCGGTTGCGACGCACTGGCGATCGCCATCGGCACCTCGCACGGCGCCTACAAGTTCACGCGCAAGCCGACCGGCGACATCCTGGCGATCGACCGCATCAAGGAAATCCACGCGCGCATCCCGAACACCCACCTGGTGATGCACGGGTCGTCGTCGGTGCCGCAGGAACTGCTGGCGATCATCCGCGAATTCGGCGGCGATATGAAAGAAACCTACGGTGTGCCGGTCGAAGAGATTCAAGAGGGCATCAAGCACGGTGTCCGCAAGATCAACATCGACACCGACATCCGCCTGGCGATGACGGCTGCGATCCGCCAGTACCTGTTCCAGAACCCGTCGAAGTTCGACCCGCGCGACTACCTGAAACCGGCGCGCGAAGCGGCGATGGCAGTGTGCAAGGCGCGTTTCGAAGCCTTCGGCTGCGCCGGCCAGGCAAGCAAGATCAAGCCGATCCCGCTGGAAAAGATGGCCGAGCGCTACAAGGCCGGCGAGCTGGCGCAGATCGTTCAGTAAAGCCGCGCCGTATCCCTTCCCGCTATTTCCGCCTTCGTGGAAATGGCGGGGGAGGGACGGAATTGACGTAAAATATCGCATTGACCAGGTCCGCAAGACCTGACTTTCTCAACCGGCGCACCTTTGCGCCGGTTCCGCTTTCCTGATAGCCCATCTATGAACAGCCTCTACCAATCCTCCATTCAGTCCCTGCCACTGCTCGGTCATGGCAAAGTGCGCGATAACTATGCTGTCGGCGACGACAAGATCCTGATCGTCACCACCGACCGCCTGTCGGCCTTCGACGTGGTCATGAACGAGCCGATCCCGGGCAAGGGCATGGTGCTGAACCAGATGAGCGATTTCTGGTTCGAGAAGCTCGGCCACATCGTGCCGAACCACCTGACCGGCGTCGCGCCGGAAAGCGTGGTCGCCGAGAACGAAGTAGAGCAGGTGCGCGGCCGCGCGGTCGTGGCCAAGCGCCTGAAGCCGATCCTGGTCGAAGCCGTGGTGCGCGGCTACATCATCGGTTCCGGCTGGAAGGACTATCAGCAAAGCGGCGCCATCTGCGGCATCCAGTTGCCGGCCGGCCTGCGCCAGGCCGACAAGCTGCCGCAACCGCTGTTCACCCCGGCCGCCAAGGCCGACATCGGCGAACACGACGAAAACATCTCGTTCGCCCAGATGGAAGAAAAGATCGGTGCCGAACTGGCCGCCAAGATGCGCGACATCAGCATCCAGCTGTACACGACGGCCGCCGAATACGCGGCAACCAAGGGCATCATCATCGCCGACACCAAGTTCGAATTCGGCCTGGATGAGAATGGCGTGCTGCACCTGATGGACGAAGTGCTGACCGCCGACTCGTCGCGCTTCTGGCCGGCCGACTCGTACGCGCCGGGCATGTCGCCGCCGTCGTACGACAAGCAGTTCGTGCGCGACTACCTGGAAACCCTGACCGACTGGAACAAGACCGCGCCGGCCCCGGCCCTGCCGCAGGACGTCATCGAAAAAACCCAGGCCAAGTATTTCGAGGCCATCGAACGCCTGACCGGCGACAAGCTGAAGGCGTAACCCGATGACTGAACAAGCAAAACCGCTCGTCGGCGTGATCATGGGCTCGTCGAGCGACTGGGACGTGATGAAGAACGCGGTCGACATTCTGAAACAGTTCGGCGTGCCGTTCGAAGCGCAGGTGATTTCGGCGCACCGCATGCCGGACGAGATGTTCACCTACGCAGAGCAGGCCCGTTCGCGCGGCCTGCGCGCGATCATCGCCGGCGCAGGCGGCGCGGCCCACCTGCCGGGCATGGTCGCTGCCAAGACCATCGTGCCGGTGCTGGGCGTGCCGGTGCCGTCGAAGTACCTGCGCGGCGAGGATTCGCTGCTGTCGATCGTGCAGATGCCGAAGGGCGTGCCAGTGTCGACCTTCGCCATCGGCGAAGCCGGCGCCGCCAACGCGGCCCTGACCGCGGTGGCGATCATCGCCGCCGGCGACGACGCGCTGGCCGACAAGCTGGAGCAGTTCCGCCGCGACCAGACCGCGGCCGCCCAGGCAATGACCCTTCCAGTTTAAGCAATGAGCCAGACTCCGTTTCCCCCCAACGCCGACCCGGCAACTTGGCTCGGCGTGATGGGCGGCGGCCAGCTCGGCCGCATGTTTGCCCACGCCGCCCAGGCCATGGGCTACAAAGTCGCCGTGCTCGAGCCGAGCGCCGATTGCCCGGCCGGGCAGGTTGCCGACCGCACCGTCGAAGGCGGCTACAGCGACCAGGCCGCCTTGAAGGAACTGGCCGCGCTGTGCTCGGCCGTGACCACCGAATTCGAGAACGTGCCGGGCGACAGCCTGGCCTTGCTGGCCAACGACAGCTTCGTGGCCCCGGCCGCGTCCTGCGTCTCGATCGCGCAAGACCGCATTGCAGAGAAAGCCTTCTTCGTCGAATGCGCGCCGACCTCGAAGGTGATGCCGGCCCCGCACAAGACCATCGCTTCGCATGCCGACATCGACGACGTCAAGGACGACCTGCTGCCCGGCATCCTGAAGACCGTGCGCATGGGCTACGACGGCAAAGGCCAGGTGCGCGTGCGCTCGCGTGAAGACGTGCGCGCCGCCTTCGACAGCATGGATGGCGTGACCTGCCTGCTCGAGAAAATGCTGCCGCTGGCGTATGAAGTATCTGTGCTCACCGCACGCGGCCATGACGGCGCCTCGGTGGTGTACCCGATCGCCGAGAACGTGCACCGCGACGGCATCCTGTTCACCACCACCGTGCCGGGCCCGAACGTGTCCGACGCGTGTGCCAAGCAGGCACAGGATGCGGCGCGCGCCATCGTGGCCCAGCTGGGCTACGTCGGCGTGCTGTGCATCGAGTTCTTCGTGCTCGAAGACGGCGCCCTGGTGGTCAACGAGATGGCGCCGCGTCCGCACAACAGCGGCCACTACACCATCGACGCCTGCATCACCAGCCAGTTCGCGCAGCAGGTGCGGGCGATGGCGCGCCTGCCGCTGGGCGACGTGCGCCAGCATTCCCCAAGCGTGATGCTGAACATCCTGGGCGACGTCTGGTTCGACGGCGACACCGTGCGCGAACCGGCCTGGGACCAGGTGCTGGCGCTGCCCGGCGCCAACCTGCACCTGTACGGCAAGAACGATCCGCGCCGCGGCCGCAAGATGGGCCACGTGACCTTCGTCGCGCCGACGCTGCAGGAAGCCCAGGACAGCCTGCGCGCCGCCTGCGCCATCCTGGGAATCGACGCATGATGGACCAGCAGCAGATCGAGGCCGCCGCCCGCGCGCTGGAAGCGGGCCAACTGGTCGCTTTTCCGACCGAGACCGTCTACGGCCTGGGCGCTGACGCCGAGAACCCGCAGGCGGTGGCCGCCATCTACGCCGCCAAGGGCCGCCCGCAAGACCACCCTGTCATCGTGCACCTGGCGCCGGAAGCATCGCTCGACTACTGGGCCTGCGACATCCCGCAGGAGGCACATGCGCTGGCCGAGGCCTTCTGGCCCGGCCCATTGACCATGATCCTGAAACGCGCCGCGAACATTCCGGACGCCGTGAGCGGCGGCCAGGACACGGTCGGCCTGCGCTGCCCGTCGCACCCGGTGGCGCTGGCGCTGCTGCGCGCGTTCAAGGGCGGCAAGGGTGGCGTCGCGGCGCCGTCGGCGAATAAATTCGGCCACGTCAGCCCGACCCTGGCCCAGCACGTCCGCGACGAATTCGAGCATGAGGGCAGCGTGGCCATGGTGCTCGACGGCGGCGCGGCCCAGGTCGGCATCGAATCGACCATCGTTGACCTGTCGCGCCTGGCCACTCACGGCCCGGTGCTGCTGCGCCCCGGCCATATCAGCGCCGAAGCGATCGCCGCCGTGATCGACCGGTTGCCGGCCGCGCCGGATGCTGCCGCCCCGCGCGCATCGGGCACGCTGGAATCGCACTACGCGCCGCACACGCCGGTGGCGATGCAGGAGCGTGCGGTGCTGGTGCAGACCCTGGATGCGCTGCACGCGGCCAGCCGCAAGGTGGCCCTGATCCACTACAGCGATTTGCCGCCGACCCACGCCGCCCAGCGCCTGCCGGCTACTCCGGAAGGCTTCGCCCACGCCCTGTACGCGGCGCTGCGCGCGATGGACGGCCACGGCGCCGACGTGATCCTGGTCGAAGCTCCGCCGCAGGATGGCGCCTGGCTCGGCGTCAACGACCGCCTGCGCCGTGCTGCCCACGGATCGACGGGCATCGTCCACGGGCTGCTCAACAAACAGCCTGGTATTTGATCTTCATCAGATATTGAACTGACGGGGCGCAAGACGCCCCGTAGTTACATTTGACGCGTTACAAAATCATTTTTTCCTTGGCGAAAGGCATTGCTATAATCGCTCCCGACTGATCCCCCATCGGTTCTGATAGGTATGGGAGCAACTTACATTTCCGCAACGGATTTCGTTAGACAAGCGGATTGAAGACTGGCATATTAATCAGGATGCGAATAGCACGGGCGTTCGTTTCACAATAATTCACCCAGGAGACAAAATGCGTCATACCAAACTCGCGCTCGCCGTGTTGACGGCGGCTGTGCTGACCGCCTGCGGCGGCGGCACCAGCCCGAAAGGCGGCGACCAGACCAACAAGCTCACCTTCACCAACCAGGTGTCGTTCGGCGACAGCCTGTCGGACGTCGGTACCTACCGCGTAGGCGCGGTGGCGGCGGCCGGCGGCGGCAAGTTCACCATCAACGGTGACAGCACCGCCAAGAACGAAGACCTGAGCGGCAAGATCTGGCTCGACTTCATGGCTGCCCAACTGAAGCTGCCGGCCCCGTGCGCCGCGCAGACCGGCCTGCAGGGCAACGCTGCCCAAGGCTTCTCGGTGCCCGTCACCAACCATCCGAATTGCTTCAACTACGCCCAGGGCGGTTCGCGCGTGACCAACCCGATCGGGCCGGGCAATGCCGCCACCGGTTCGCCGATCGGCGAAATGACGGTGCCGATGGCCACCCAGATCGCGAATCACCTGGCCAAGGTCAACGGCAAGTTCACCGGCACCGAGCTGGTCACCGTGCTGTCGGGCGGTAACGACGTGCTGATGCAGCTGGCCGCCGTGACCCAGGCCGGCACCACCGCCGGCGCCCAGGCCTTCGCCCAGCTGCTGGCCACCCGCCTGGCCGCCGGCGCCACCAACCCGCAAGCCGCGGCGCAAGCCATCGGCCTGGCGATCGCCACCGAAAACGCGCGTCCGGGCAAGACCGACCAGAGCGTCGTGACCGCCGCCGTGACCGCCGCCGCCCAGCAGCCGGGCAACCAGGCCGTCGCCCAGCAGTCGGTGTGGGGCCCGATCGTGGCCGGTGCGCAAACCGAAGGTACCGCCGCCGGCAACGCCGCCGCCGCCACCTACGCCAGCACCAACGCCACCCGCATGGTGACCGAACTGGGCACCGCCGGTGCGCAGATGGCCGCCCTGGTCAACAACCAGCTGATCGCCAACGGCGCCAAGTACGTGATCGTCGCCAACCTGCCTGACGTCGCCAGCACCCCGGCCGCCAAGAACCGTCCGGCCGCGATCCAGACCCTGGTTGCCGCCATGGTCAATGCGTTCAACACCCAGCTCAAGAACGGCCTGAACGTCAACGATGCGCGCATCCTGTACACCGACCTGTACTCGGTCAGCAACGACCAGGTCAAGAACCCGGCCCCATACGGCCTGAGCAACACCAGCGCCCCGGCCTGCGCCCCGAACGCGCTGGGCACGACCTCCCTGATCTGCACCGCCAACAACACGGCTGCAGGTGATGTGAGCCGCTACATGTTCGCCGATGAAATCCACCCGACGCCGTTCGAGAACGACCTCATCGCGCGTTATGTCCTGAAGGACATGGCAGTCAAAGGCTGGCTGTAAGCAGCGGCGGGCCCGCTCGGTGAGCGGGCCCTTACACACGAATCAGGAGAAAACATGAAAGTACGTTTCAACAGCATGATCAAAGTGCTGGGTGTGGCTGCCGCGCTGGCCTTCGCGAATGGCGCCGCGGCGCAGTCGGCCGGCCAGTTCACCGCCAAGTTCGGCCTCAACCAGCTGACCCCGAAAGTGGAAAGCGGCGACATCACCGCGCCGGCGCTGCCGGGCACCAAGGCCGACGTCGGCAACGACATGCAGCCGGTGCTGATCTTCGCCTACGGCATCACCGACAACATCTCGACCGAAGTGGCGCTGGGCACCCCGTACAAGCACAAGATCTTCGGCGCCGGCGCGATCGAAGGCACCGGCGTGCTGGGCACGGTCGAGGCGCTGCCGCCGACCGCCTTCCTGCAATACCGCTTCTTCGAGCCGACCGCGACCTTCCGTCCCTTCGTCGGCATCGGCGCCACCTACGCCTACTTCATGAAGGAACGCGGTTCGGCCAAGATGACCGCGATCACCAACCCGGGCAGCGGCGTGCCGACCACCTTCAGCATCGACAACAAATTCACCTACACCGCGCAAGTCGGCGTGGCGATGAACCTGTCCGAGAAGTGGTTTGCCGACGTGACCGTCAACAAGACGCGCCTGCGCACCGACGTCACTTTCTCGACCGGCCAGACCCAGTTCATGAAACTGGATCCGGTGGCGGTGGTGGTGGCTGTCGGCTACAAGTTCTGAGCGGCGCCAGCCGCATAGAGAAAGCCCGCTTCGGCGGGCTTTTTCATGTCCGCTCGGCGTTAATGCAAGCCGCGCGCATACTGCGTGAAATGCTCCGAGCTCAGCGCCCGCTGGTACAGGTAGCCCTGGTAGATGAAGCACCCCGCATCCGACAAAAACTGGCGCTGCCCCGGCGTCTCCACTCCTTCCGCGATCACCTGCAATCCCAGGCTGTCTCCCAGCGCGATGATCGAGCGCACGATCGAGGCATCGTTCTGGTCGGTCAGCACGTCGCGCATGAAGGAGTGGTCGATCTTCAATTGGTCGAGCGGCAGTTTGCGCAGGTAGGCCAGCGACGAGTAGCCGGTGCCGAAGTCGTCGAGCGAGAAGCTCAGCCCGCGCCGCTTGAGCGTGGCCATGGTGTGCGCCGTGGTCGAGAAATCCGACACCACCAGGCTCTCGGTCAGCTCCAGCTTCAATCCGGCCGGATCGACCCCGCTGTGCTCGAAGATCTGCTGCAGCATGGCGACAAAGTCGGGCTCGGTGAACTGGCGCGCGCTGACGTTCACCGACAGCGTCAGCCCGGCGGTTTCCTTGACCCGCTGCCAGCGCGCCAGCTCGGCGCAGGCGATGCGCAGCACCCAGCGGCCGATGTCGATGATCATGCCGCTCTCTTCGGCGGCGCGGATGAACTCGGCCGGATACAGCAGCTTGCCGTTCGGCAGGCGCCAGCGCAGCAGCGCCTCGGCCCCGATCACGTGGCCCGAGTGGTCCAGCTGCGGCTGGTAGTGCAGCTCGAATTCGTCGTGCTGCAGCGCGCGCCGCAGGCCGCTCTCGAGCTGGGCGCGCGCCGACCACGCCGCCTGCACCGCAGGGTCGTGGAAGCGGAAAGTGTTGCGCCCCGACGCCTTGGCCTGGTACATCGCCGCGTCGGCCTGGCGCAGCGTCGACTCCACCGTGTCGACCGTGCCGCACAGCGTCACCACGCCGACGCTGACCGACAGCGTGTAGCCAAGGTCGGCCAGCTGGAACGGCGCCGCCATCGCCGCCAGGATCTTGCGCGTCACGGTCTCGGCCTGCAGCGCCGCCAGCTCGCGCGTATCCTCGACCGGCTGGGTCAGGATCACGAATTCGTCGCCGCCCAGGCGCGCCACCATGTCCGATTCGCGCACGCAGTGTTCCAGCCGGCGCGCCACCGCCTGCAGCAGCAGGTCGCCGGCGGCGTGGCCCTGGCTGTCGTTGAGGTACTTGAAGTTGTCCAGGTCGCAGAACATCAGCGCCCCGCACTTGCGCGTGCGCGCGCTGCCGAGCAGGGCGCGGCGCAGGTGGTCGAGCAGGTTGGCGCGGTTCGGCAGTTCGGTCAGCGAATCGAAGAAGGCCAGACGGAAAATCCTGGCTTCGTTGATCTTGCGCTCGCTGACGTCGGTGCCGATCACCAGGATTTTCTGGGCCGCCCCGAGCACCTCGTCCGGCGGCAGCAGGGTCCAGCGGGTGTCGACGTCGAGCGTGCTGCCGTCGCGCCGCACGTGATCCAGCTCGCCGGTCCACTCGCCGTCGGCGACCGTGTGCGCGAAGGCCAGGTGGTACAACTCGGGTTTGTCGCACAACAGGTCGCAGAAGCGCTTGCCACGCGCCTCGCCCGCGCTCCAGCCGTACAGGCGCTCGGCGCCCTGGTTCCAGTAGTGAATGCGCGAATCCATGTCGAGCGCGATGATGGCGTCGCGTGCGCGCTGCAGATACGAGGCCTGCTCCATCACCAGCTGGTCGGCCTGCTTGAGCAGCGTGAAATCGGACATGAAGCCTTCCAGCACGCCGGGCGCACCGGCGTCCAGGTTGAGCGCGCCCTGTTCGCAGATCCAGCGCACCTCGCCGCCGGCGATGCGGATGCGGTAGGTGACGTGGAACGGCTGCGCGTGCGCGAGCGCGGCGGCGACCGCATGGTCCACCTGGGCGCGGTCCTCGGGCAGGATCAGACTGGCGAACGACAAGCCGGGGCGGGCGGTGAACGCGGCGGCCGAATAGCCGGTCAGCTGCTCGATGCCGTCGCTCAGGAACAGCATGCTCCACTCGCCATCGTTGAGACAGCGATAGGCAGCGCCGGGCAGGTTGCGCAGCAGCAGCTCGAGCGACATCGCGCTGCCCTGCTCAGGTGCGGAGGGATCCAGTACAGGCAACGTTGGGCTCATCATGCCTCGCTGGCGAGTGGGCGCCTACTACGACTGGGGTAGCCAGTCAGGCTTGGTGTTTACGATGGTAGCGCAAAAGTGGTGTATGTCCGGTATGCGATAGATCAAATGACATGCAATATGTTCAGATGAGATCGCTATACCACGGAAGGTGTCCTTCGATCTGCGAGGCGTGACAATCGCATGACCTATTCATGCAGCATGAAATGTTCTGCAAATGTTCTTTTAGTAAACTTGAATGCTAGACTTTCCGGTTCCGGCCGCCGCGCCAACGATTTCTTACGCCACGTGGCAACGACTCCCATCCTGCTCCACGGCATTCTCTTGATTTGCCTGCTATGCGCCGCGGCGCTAGCATCCGCGTCCCAGACCGATCTGGCCGGCCGCGACGGCTTACGCGCGCTGCGCATCGACCCCGGCGCGGCGCCGCGCATCGACGGCATGCTGGACGATGCCGTCTGGCAGCGGGCGCCGGCGTTCACCGCCTTTCACAAGCATGCCCCGCGCGACGGCGCCCATCTGCCCATCGGACTTGCAACCGAAGTACGGCTGGTGGTCGACGATGACGCGCTGGTGTTCGGCATCCGCGCGCGCGATCCGCAGCCTGGCCTGCTGCGCGGCACGCTGGCGCGGCGCGACAAGGTCGGCCTCGACCAGGATTTCATCGGCATCTGGATCGACCCGGTCGGCCATGGACGCAGCGCCCAGTTCGTGCGCATCAACACCGCCGGCGTGGTGACCGACGGCATGCACCGCGCCGAGGACGACGAAACCGACCTCGGCCCCGACTTCCCGATCGAGGCCGCGGTGCGCCTGCTGCCCGACGGCTACAGCATGGAAGTGCGCTGGCCACTGTCGAACCTGCGCTTTCCCTATATGGGCGGGCGCAACTGGCAGATGATGGTCGAGCGCAGCATCCCGCATGCCGACGGCGCCTTGCTGGTGTCGGCGCCGTTTCGCATCGATGCGCTGAGCCACCTGAGCTTCCTGCACCAAGTCGAGGACATGGAAGCCACGGTGGCGGCGGTGCGTGACCGCGCCTTCCTGGAGTTGCGCCCGGAGCTGACGGTGCGGCGCGAACGCGCCAGCGTCCCGGGCGAGCGCACGCGTGGCCGGCAGGCCGGGCTGGGGCTGGAGATCAACGCCCGCCCGCGCGCCGACTGGGTCTTCAACGCCACCTTGAATCCCGATTACTCGCAGGTCGAGATCGACGAGCCGGTGTCTCAGGGCGCCGGCAACATCGCCTTCAGCCTGCCCGAGAAGCGCGGCTTTTTCCTGGAAAGCGCCGACGTGCTGGGCTTGCCGCTGGCGGCGTTCTATTCGCGCACGATCAACGATCCCGAGTACGGCCTGCGCGCCACCTGGCGCGCCGCCCATGCCGACTCGACCGCCATGAGCCTGCGCGACGAGCCGGGCGGCCTGGTGCTGCGCGGCCAGCCATACGGGACGCTGGAATACCTGCAGCCGCGGCGTACCGTGGCCAGCCTGTGGCGCGGGCGCTGGCACGGTGATGGATGGCTGCTCGGCGGCTTCGCCTCGCAGCGCGACTACCATGCCTTCGGCAGCAATGACGTGCTCGGGGCCGATGCCCAGTGGCGCGGTGAAGGCGCGGACGGCGTGCAGCGCCAGGCCACGCTGGTGGCGATGCATTCGCGCACCGACGCCGGCTTCGACGCCGACGGGCGCCAGATGCGCCAGGCGCGGCGCTCGGGCAGTTACCTGTCGGGCAAGTTCATCCATAGTTCGGAGCGCTGGTGGAACGAGTTCGTCGTCGAGGCGGTAGGGCCCGGTTTCGTCAACGACAACGGTTTCGTGCCGCAGGCCGGCATCGTCAAGGCCAGTGCCGAGCTGAACCGGATACTGGGCAACCACACGCTGGGCCCGTTGCCGCTGTACGAGCTCGAGGCGCACCTGGGCCTGCACCAGACGCGCACGCTGGCGGACAGCGTCAGCGGCCAGCCCGGCGGAGAGATCATCGACAGCAAGCTGCGTCCTGGCTTCTGGATGGCGGCGCCGCTGCAGACCGGAGTGTGGGCCCAGCTCGGCTTCGACCGCCAGCGCGCGCGGCCCGGCGGCGAGCTGCACGAGGTGCCGGCGCTGCACTTCGGGCTGGAGACAACGCCGGCGCCGTGGATCTCGCGCATCGCGGCCGAGGTCTCGCTCGGGCGCCAGCTGGACGTCGATGCCGACCGCGTCGGGCCGGGCGGCAACGCGACGCTGGATGTCGGCCTGCGCTTTCCGCTGCGCCGGGGCTGGGCGCTGGAACTGGACCATCATGTGTACCGCGCCTGGGTACGCGGAACCCTGGACCAACCGGCGTTTTCCGACACCGCCTGGCGCTGGCTGGCGCTGCTGCATTTCAGCCCGCGCGATTCGATCCGCCTGCTGGCGCAGAACACCTGGGCGGCGCGGCGCGACGACGGCGTGACCCAGCTGCCGGCCTGGAACGACCGCCAGATCCACCGCTCGCTGCTGTACCGCTACCAGTGGCGCCATGGACGCATCGTGTCGTTCGGCGTGGTCGACGACAAGCTGCCGTTGGTGGACGAGCGCAGCCGCTCGCTGACGTTCAAGCTGCAGTGGGAGGTGTGATGGGTGCTGCTGGATCCGCGCCGCCGGAGCAGGCGGCGCGGGGGAGATGACTCAGAACGCGGCGATGCCGGTCTGGGCACGGCCCAGGATCAGGGCGTGGATGTCGTGCGTGCCCTCATAGGTGTTGACCACCTCGAGGTTGACCATGTGGCGGATGATGCCGAATTCGTCCGAGATACCGTTACCGCCCAGCATGTCGCGCGCGGTGCGGGCGATGTCCAGCGCCTTGCCGCACGAGTTGCGCTTCATGATCGAGGTGATTTC
>NZ_JASNRA010000069.1 GCF_030411955.1 Massilia sp. YIM B02443 | reverse complement strand
AACATCGTCTGGGTCACGCCGGAAGGCGGCGGCGGACCGAATTACCCGAACATGTAACGACTATTTTTATAACGAGACCATCATGAAAACCAAAGCCGCATTCCACTGGGACGATCCACTGCTGCTCGACGCGCAGCTCACCGATGAAGAACGCATGGTGCGCGACGCCGCCGCCGCCTACTGCCAGGACAAGCTCAAGCCGCGCATCCTGGAAGCCTTCCGCCACGAGTCGATGGACGTGTCGATCTTCCGCGAGATGGGCGAACTGGGCCTGCTTGGCCCGACCATCCCGGAACAATATGGCGGGNCATCCTGGAAGCCTTCCGCCACGAGTCGATGGACGTGTCGATCTTCCGCGAGATGGGCGAACTGGGCCTGCTTGGCCCGACCATCCCGGAACAATATGGCGGGCCGGCCCTGAACTACGTCGCCTACGGCCTGATCGCGCGCGAAGTCGAGCGCGTCGACTCGGGCTACCGCTCGATGATGAGCGTGCAGTCTTCACTGGTCATGGTGCCGATCTTTGAATTCGGCAACGAAGAGACCAGACAGAAGTATCTGCCGAAGCTGGCCAGCGGCGAATGGATCGGCTGCTTCGGACTGACCGAACCGAATCACGGCTCCGACCCGGCCTCGATGGTGACGCGCGCGCGCAAGGTCGACGGCGGCTACTCGCTCACCGGCTCGAAAATGTGGATCACCAACTCGCCAGTG
>NZ_JASNRA010000068.1 GCF_030411955.1 Massilia sp. YIM B02443 | reverse complement strand
GGCCTGTACGCAAATAATTGCGCGCCGCTGCGCGATGCGATGCAAAGACCGGCGGTCGGTCCAGTGCCAACTTAAAAATGTAAGATATTGAGGAGATATCATGGGTTCAGGGCATTCACATTCGCACGCCATTTCACCTACACAGAACGCTCGTCCTCTGTGGATAGCACTAGGGCTGACATCGTCGTTTCTGGTCGCTGAGCTCATTGCCGGGATCATGACGAATAGCCTCGCCTTGATTTCCGATGCGGCGCATATGTTCACAGATGCCGCCGCACTCGCGATATCGCTGGCCGCAATTCACATCGGGCGACGTCAGGCCGACGCAAAGCGTAGCTTTGGGTACTATCGTTTCGAGATCCTGGCAGCAGCCCTCAACGCGATTCTGTTGTTCATGGTGGCCATTTACATCCTTGTTGAAGCCTGGAAGCGGCTGCAGGATCCGCCCGAGATAGCCTCTGGCGCCATGCTCATCGTGGCGGTGCTCGGCCTGGTGATCAACTTGATCAGTATGCGGCTCCTTTCTGCCGGTAAGGATGCTAGCCTGAACGTGAAAGGCGCTTATCTGGAAGTATGGAGCGACATGCTCGGATCGATTGGCGTGATCGTCGGTGCGCTTGTGATTCGCTGGACCGGCGCCACCTGGGTCGATTCGCTGATCGCTGTGGCCATTGGACTGTGGGTGTTGCCGCGCACTTGGATTCTGCTCAAAGCAAGTTTGAACGTCTTGCTCGAAGGTGTACCTGAAGGCATCGATTTAGCTGATGTGAAAACCAAGATTCT
>NZ_JASNRA010000067.1 GCF_030411955.1 Massilia sp. YIM B02443 | reverse complement strand
GCGCCGCCGCGCGCCTTGCCATCGATGTCGGTGGCCGGCGCGTAGGTCGCGATGCCGCGGCCGATCACCGGCGAGCTGGTCGTCGGTTTGAAGTTCGGCAGCGCCGCAGTGCGCGAGTAGCCGGCCAGGAGCGGTTCCGCCGTGATGGTGCCTGTGTGGGTCAGGCCATTGCGCAGCTGGAAGGCGTACTTGGTGTTCCTGGTCACCAGGTTGTTTTTATAGGTGTTGCCCTTGCCGGTCGTGCCCTGCTCCGAGATGCCGTAGGTGTTGTCGTAGACGATGTTGTTGTGCACGTGGACATTGTTGGCGCCGGCTTTCGTGAAGTAGAAGTCGCCGCCGCCGACGATGATGCCGAACACCGACGAGCTCACCGTGTTGTTGACGATCTGGACATCGGTGGCGTCGTGCCACAGGTGGATCGCCGCCGAACCGACGCGGTAGACCACGTTGTTTTTAATCGTGCCCGAGGTGCTGTGATAGATGCCTTGCACATAGGTGCAGCCGGCCGGGCCGATATCGTTGACGACGTTGTTGATCACGTCACCCTTCACGCCCTTGTAGTAGCTGTCGACGCCGATGGCCGAACCGCCGGCGCTGTTGCACGGGATGGTGGTGGCCATGTGGTGCACGTGGTTGCCGTCGATCACGTTGTACGAGCCGCCGGTATAGATGCCGTGGACCCACTTGGTGCCGCTGCCGATCTTGCTGCCGTCGACGTCGAAGCCGATGATGCTGACGTAGCTGCCGCGGTTATCCCAGGCGCTGTTGTTGGTCGAGTTGGCCGGCGGGACGATCCTGGCGCCCC
>NZ_JASNRA010000066.1 GCF_030411955.1 Massilia sp. YIM B02443 | reverse complement strand
GTGGCGGCCTTGGCGGCGCGCGCCAGGGTCTTGAACGGTGCGGCCTTGGTGCCGGCGGCGGTGTCGGAGCCGTTCGGGGCGACGTAGTAGTTGAGGGCGGTAGCCGGGATCTTCGGGGTAGCCGGGGCCGCGTTACCGTGGAGCTTCAGATACTCAGCACTGGCCTTGAATTGCGCTTCGATGTGCGACAACGGCACGCCGTTGAGCATCGCCTGGGTCCAGAACTGCAGGCCAGCGGCATCGGGCTCGCGGCCAAGCAGGCTCAGGTACAGTTGGCGGAGCTGCTGTTGCGCGGTAGCGCTGCTGATGGCAGCGCTTGCGGACGGGGTCGTGGATTGGGCGGCGTGGGCGGCAGCACCGGCGAAGCTTGCTGCCAGCAGCACGGCTGCTGCGGCGCCGCGGGTCAGGTTGGTGCGGAAGTTCGAAGCGATGGTGACGGTGTTCTGCATCTGAAAGGTCCTTACCTCAATTAAACAATGTAATCCTTTGAGCGGTGGAAACTTCCTAAGTTCAACTTTTTTTAGGAAATTTTTTTGGGGGTATTAAATTTCCAAAAGAAATTTCCTATTGGAAATCAGCTACTTGCCAGACCGTTGGAAGATACGCGCAAGGCGTGCGCCGGGAGTGCCGGCGCGCTGCATGCCGGCGATGCTGCTGACTGTGGGAATTGCGTCGGACTGCAGGCCGGGCGCGTGCTGCTGCCCGGCGCTGCGTCAACGAGTGGAGCCGCTCCTGCTGCTCCAACGCTGCCTGATGCTGCTTAGTTCCGCTTAATGTTGATACGCGCCGAGGTCGATTGCGCCGCCGCGCGCCTTGCCATCGATGTCGGTGGCCGGCGC
>NZ_JASNRA010000065.1 GCF_030411955.1 Massilia sp. YIM B02443 | reverse complement strand
TGTTTGGCACAGAGACATGGGTGACACATGTCTAGGGACATGGGTTACACATGTTGTTCGTATTCTAGCCCGTAATCCGGAGGTCGATTCTACCGACCTCTCGATCACAAAACACGACGCTTAAGAGCCCATCGGTGTCCGTTGGACGGATGGCGACAGGCTCCCCTACCAGGCCTTCACCTACAAAAAGTTGATGTGTCTTGTAGCTGATGTGGCCATTGCCTCGCACTTTTCGTACGACCTCATTTTCGTCGTATTCAATCAGCGGTAGCTCTTCCGGATATCGGCGTGCGCTGATGATATAGCGACTGGCCGGTGGTCTTTGGTTCAACGCGTGATGCGGGCGTATGGTGTTGTATTGTTCGCGCCAATCGTCAAAGGCGTACTGGCACGCATCGAGCGAGTGGAAACCCCTTCGTTCCAACAACTCGAGTTTGAGCGTGCGATGGAATCGCTCATCTTTTCCTTGGGTCTGAGGGTGCATTGGACGGCTATGACCGACGCGTACGCCGAGTCTTAGAAGCCAAACCTCGAACTTGGTAAGCCCATTTTGCTTTGGCGTCCCCCAAGGGTTGCCGTTGTCGCAGGTGAAGCGCTGAGGAAGGCCGTATTGCCGAAATACGTCTACCAGCGCATGTTTCACATGCTCAGCTGTCTCTCCGGGACACGCTTTGAGACAAATGGCAAAGCGCGAGTGATCATCCAAAACTGTCAGCGGATAACACCGTCCAGCATTTGGGTCAGTCAATGCGAAGTGGCCCTTGAAATCCATTTGCCACAGCAGATTCGGAGCCTCGTGCTCGAAGCGCTTGTTCGCTGGAGGCCCAGCATCGCCTGAAAGGATTACCTGTCGTCCGTGTCTACGCAGGATCGCCGCAATGGTGTTGGGGTGAGGCCTTGCGGTTTCCTCAGAAAGTAACCCTTGAAGCTTGCGTGGCCCCC
>NZ_JASNRA010000064.1 GCF_030411955.1 Massilia sp. YIM B02443 | reverse complement strand
CATGGAGCGCTAACGCGTCTGCGGCCGGTCCTTATGACGGCGCTAGTTGCGTCCTTGGGATTTGTGCCAATGGCGATTGCCACTGGCACCGGCGCCGAGGTACAACGCCCGCTGGCGACGGTGGTTATCGGCGGCATCCTGTCGTCCACGGCGCTAACGTTGTTGGTACTGCCTCTTCTATATCGACTGGCGCATCGTAAGGATCCAGATGGCCCCCTGCGTGAGACGCGCGTGGTCACCCCCGTCTAAAACCCGCGTGAAGCTGTGTATCCGGCGGTGTGAACAGCACACCGCCTCTTGAGGGGCGAGTCAGCGGTATGTGCCGGCACTCATGTTTGGCTCGCCCATGCACTTCGTGNGGCCCCCTGCGTGAGACGCGCGTGGTCACCCCCGTCTAAAACCCGCGTGAAGCTGTGTATCCGGCGGTGTGAACAGCACACCGCCTCTTGAGGGGCGAGTCAGCGGTATGTGCCGGCACTCATGTTTGGCTCGCCCATGCACTTCGTGCGGCCCATCAGGGAGAGGTCGATTATGCGTTTGACACCAAGTGGGATTGAAGTGGTTTTGCCGCATCTTGTGCTGGGAACGAATGTCCTGTCACTGGCGTGGACCGCTTACGGCGCCATATTTTGGGAGAGCTTTTCGCTCGCTGCGAGTGCCCTGTACCAAATTGCCGTCATCATGCTTTATAGCAATAAATGCGAGCGCGCAGTTGGCAAAGAAGAGGAGGCAGGTCGGGACGAAAATATGCGATTCGCCGTTGTCGTCGTTCTGCTAATTCCAAGTCCGTTTATCGCAGGAGGGGCCATACATGCTCTTAACCATGCCTCTAACCTCTTGCCAAGCGATTTGATGCCGCTTGCAATGTGCGCGTTCACGGCCGGCGCATTGCGTGCGCTATACAGTTGTTTATTGTGCGAACAGCACGGTGCGATGTTCGTGATCAAGGCAGCGGTCGCTTTGTTACCCTTTATCGCCCCACTGGTGGCGGTAGGTTTGATTGCAGCAGGGTTCGACAACGTAGATGCCGTAACTGGCATTGCACTGGTGCTGATCCTGCTCTTGGCCGTGCTTGCGCCGCAAGTGGTTCACATCAGGCGGCTTTTCTACTGAGGTAAGGATTGGCCTGTACGCAAATAATTGCGCGCCGCTGCGCGATGCGAT
>NZ_JASNRA010000063.1 GCF_030411955.1 Massilia sp. YIM B02443 | reverse complement strand
CATGGAGCGCTAACGCGTCTGCGGCCGGTCCTTATGACGGCACTGGTCGCGTCCTTGGGATTTGTGCCAATGGCGATTGCCACCGGCACCGGCGCCGAGGTACAGCGCCCGCTGGCGACGGTGGTGATCGGCGGCATCCTGTCGTCTACGGCGCTAACGTTGCTGGTACTGCCTCTTCTATATCGACTGGCTCATCGTAAGGATCCAGATGGGCCCCTGCGTGAGACACGCGTGGTTACCCCCGTCTAAAACCCGCGTAAAGCTGTGTACCCGGCGGTGTGAACAGCACACCGCCTTTCGAGGGGCGAGTCAGCGGTATGTGCCGGCCTCTACAGATGCACTCATGTTTGGCTCGCCCATGCACTCCGCTNCTGCGTGAGACACGCGTGGTTACCCCCGTCTAAAACCCGCGTAAAGCTGTGTACCCGGCGGTGTGAACAGCACACCGCCTTTCGAGGGGCGAGTCAGCGGTATGTGCCGGCCTCTACAGATGCACTCATGTTTGGCTCGCCCATGCACTCCGCTCGGCCCATCAGGGAGAGGTCGATTATGCGTTTGACACCAAGTGGGATCGAGGTGGTTTTGCCGCATCTTGTGCGGGGAACAAGTGTCCTGTCACTGGCGTGGACCGCTTACGGCGCCATATTTTGGGAGAGCTTTGCGCTCGCTGCGAGTGCCCTGTATCAAATTGCCGTCATCATGCTTTGCGACAATAAATGCCGGTGCGCAGTTGGCAGAGAAGAGGAGGCAGGTCGGGACGGAAACATACGACTTGTCGTTGTCGTCGTTTTGCTAATTCCAAGTCCGTTTCTTGCAGGAGGGGCCATACATGCTTTTAATCATGTCTCGAACCTCCTGCCAAGCGATTTGATGCCACTCGCAATATGCGCGTTCACGGCCGGCGCATTGCGCGCGCTGTACGGTTGTTTATTGTGCGAACAGCGCGGTGCGATGTTCGTGGTCAAGGCGGCGGTCGCTTTATTACCCTTTGTCGCCCCACTGGTGGTGGTAGGTTTGATTGCGGCAGGGTTCGACAATGTAGATGCGGTAACTGGCATTGCTCTGTTGCTGATCCTGCTCCTGGGCGTGCTTGCGCCGCAAGTAGTTCACATCAGCCGGCTTTTCAACTGAGGTAAGGATCGGCCTGTACGCAAATAATTGCGCGCCGCTGCGCGATGCGAT
>NZ_JASNRA010000062.1 GCF_030411955.1 Massilia sp. YIM B02443 | reverse complement strand
GGTAATCCCCCCACAAAAAGAGCGCGATCAGAAGTAGAATTTTCTACTTAAGACACAGGAAGCTCTACATGAAGACGTCCCGCTTTACCGACAGCCAGATCATCGCCATTCTCAAGCAAGCAGAAGCCGGTAGCCCGGTACCAGAGCTGTGCCGCGAGCACGGCATCAGCAACGCCACGTTCTACAAGTGGCGCTCGAAGTTCGGCGGCATGGACGCCTCGTTGATGGCACGGATGAAGGAGCTGGAGGAGGAAAACCGGCGCCTCAAGAAGATGTACGTGGAAGAGCGTCTGAAGGCCGAGATCGTCGCGGAGGCGCTCACAAAAAAATGGTAGCGCCATCTCAGCGGCGGGAGATGGCGCAATGGGCCGTGTTAGAGCGGTCAGCCACAGTCAAGCTGGCATGCCAAGCATTTGGCATTAGCGAGACTTGCTACCGTTACAAGGCCAAGCTGGACGCGGAAAACGTCATCATTGCCGACTGGCTGGTGCGACTGACGAACAACCAGCGCAACTGGGGCTTCGGGCTGTGCTTCCTGTATCTGCGTAACGTTAAAGGCTTCAAATGGAACCATAAGCGTGTCTACAGGATTTACCGCGAGCTCGAGCTGAATTTGCGCATCAAGCCGCGTCATCGCCTGGTGCGCGAAAAACCGCTGCCGCTGGCGGTACCGACCGCGATCAACCAGTGCTGGTCGATGGACTTCATGCACGACCAGCTCGCTGATGGGCGCAGCATCCGTCTGTTCAACGTGATCGATGACTTCAACCGCGAAGGCCTGGGCATCGAGGTCGACTTCTCGCTGCCGTCCGAACGCGTGATACGCTCGCTTGACCGGATCATCGAATGGCGCGGCAAGCCGGCAGCAATCCGGTGCGACAACGGCCCTGAATACATCAGCGCAGTGACCTTGGCATGGGCAGCCAAGCGCGGCATCCGCATTGATTTCATCCAGCCTGGGCAGCCCCAGCAAAACGCTTACGTTGAACGCTACAACAGGACGGTTCGCTATGACTGGCTTGCCCATCATCTGTTTGAAACCCTCTACGAGATCCAGGAATTTGCCACCAACTGGCTGTGGACCTACAATCACGATCGGCCCAACATGGCGCTCGGCGGTATCACGCCAAAACAGAAACTGGCACTTGCCGCTTAACCTCTACTTTTAGCGTGCTCTAAAAATGGGGGGATTACC
>NZ_JASNRA010000061.1 GCF_030411955.1 Massilia sp. YIM B02443 | reverse complement strand
TATCCAGCTGAGCTACAGCCGCCCGAGGCACGCATTATAGCAGCATGTGCCGAATTGGCAAATGGCGTTTCAGCGGTTGTCGGCATGTGACGGCTATTGCTGTCAATCCAGTTCCACAATTCAATGGTGCCAGGCGCTTGCGCAGTGTCAGTCCAAGTCATTGTGCATCGCCAAACCGCTGAGTCGGACGTGGGCGAAGAATGGTCGACATATCAACCATCTGGAGTACGGGACATGGCAATCGACGTCTATCTGCAGATCGACGGCATCAAGGGGGAGTCGAGCGATTCGACCCACGCCGGCTGGATCGAAGTCAGCCAGGCGCAGTGGGGCATGACGCAACCGGTCGGCGCGCCGGGTTCGGCCACGGGCGGGCGCACCACGGGCCGCAGCGAATACCGCACGCTGTCGCTGGCCAAGTTCGCCGACCTGGCGTCGCCGCTGTTGATGCAGCACTGCTCGAACGGCAAGACCATTCCAAAAGCGAAGCTCGAGTTCATGCGCGCCGACGGCGACGGCAAGCGGGTGCGCTACTACGAGGTCGAACTGGAGAACGTGCTGGTCGGCAGCATGGAGCAGATGGTGGGCGAGGGCAGCATCCTGCGCGACCATATCGCACTGCACTTCACCAAGGTGAAATGGAAGTATTCGCAGCAGAAGATCGGCGGCGGCATGGGAGGCAATACCGCCGGCGGCTGGGATCTGGGTTGCAACAAGTCGTGCGCATGACGGGCTGGCATCATGGCCAATCAACGCGACGATCCGCTACGGCCGATCCAGGACAAGCGCGGTTTTTTCATGCTGCCGCGTTTTCCGAGCGAGTCCGGGTATTACAACTACGGGCTGATGGACAAGAAGCCGGACCGGGGTGGTTATCAGTATCCGCATCCGATCATGATGCAGGCTATTCTTCGCGTGGCGCTGGAGTGGCAAAGTATCGACCGGCGCCGTGTCGGGATCGGGAATATCAGCCGTGCCGACCGGTTTGACGACAATGACCACGACACGCATCTCGGCGGGCTTCAGGTGGATGTTCGGCCCGTGCGTAAAGATGGCCTGGAGCTTCCTGTCGTTTGGACGGACAGGCAGTATGACCGGGACGCGACCGCCAGATTGATCGGGCTGTTCCGCACGTTCTCTCCGGTGAAGCTGATTTATTTTAACGATGCCAGCATCCCATTTGTCAGGCCAGCACTAGGGCATGACAACCATTTCCACGTAGCCCTGATCGGATGAGCATGCGCAAATTTACTTTGTTGATTCTTATCGTCGCTTGCCAATCGGCTGGCGCTGATGAGGCCGATAAAAAACGTCCTGAGTTGAACGAGTGGAATGCGGTGCAGGCAAGCTACAAGATCCACTCTGGCGGCACTGCCTATTCGGAGCTTCCCACCAAGAATGACAGCGCACTGACGGTTGTGTTCAGGGATGAAGCTGCCAAGCTGATAGTCGACCAGATTGGGCCTGATGCCAAAGAGGTTTGCAATGACACAGCAGGGAACCGCGTGCGGCAGAAAAAGGGAGTCTATTGTTCGTACACTGCGCGTCTGGAAAACCCTGCGAACTCGCATTACCGGTGCTGGATCGGAATCGATTTACGTACTGGAGACGGTAGCGTGCGGGTAAGCTGCTGAGTTGTCTTGTTGCAGGAAGCGTAGCGGTGCCGCAAAAGAAAAATGGCTCAGAATTTCTTCTGAGCCATTCTCTT
>NZ_JASNRA010000060.1 GCF_030411955.1 Massilia sp. YIM B02443 | reverse complement strand
GCGCTGGCGATCCGGCATTACCTGGCGGACTTCGTCGAGCACGCGCCGTTCGGGCAGTGGCCGCTGGTCGCGGGCCTGGCGGTGGCAGCACTGGCGGCGCTGCTGGCCGTGGCGCGCCATACCGGGCTGGCGATGCGCATGAGTCCGGTGCAGGCGCTGCACTCGGCATGAGGGGCCGTTTGTACACGGCGCGCGATTTCCTGGTCGGCTGGCGCCTGCTGCTGCGCGAGCCGGGCTACTCCGCCGTCACCGTGCTCGGGCTGGCGCTGGCCTGCGCCGCCTGCTACCTGCTGTTCGGCTTCGTGGCATGGTGCCTGCACTACAACGGCCACGTGCCGCAGGCCGAACGCGTGTACGTGGTCAAGCAGCGCATCAACCACTTCCCGCGGCCGGACTGGAACACCAATGCCATGCTGTTCCTGCGTAATACGGCGATCGACAGCGGCATGGCCGGGCAGGCCAGCATTTTCGATCCGCTCGACAAGCCGCTACGCGTTGGCGACGCGCTGCATGAGATGACGCTGGCGGCGGTCGACCCTGGCTTCGGCACCATGTTCGGCATCGTCCCGCTGGCCGGCGACCTGGATGCCGCGCTGACGCGGCCGGACGGCCTGGCGCTCACGCGCTCTGCCGCGCTGCGCCTGTTCGGCAAGGAGGCGGCGCTGGGGGCCACGCTGCGCGTTGGCGGCGAAGTGCTGCAGGTGCTGGCGCTGCTGCCCGATGTGCCGGCCAACGCCACCCAGCACTGGGACGCGCTGACCGGTCCGCTCAGCCGCGCACGTCCGCCGGCCGAGCGCGTGACACGTCCTACCGACAGCCAGCATGGCCAGGTGCTGGTCAAGCTGCATCCTGGCCAGCAGCTCGAGGCGCTGACGGCACTGATGCAGCAGGCGCTCGACGATTCGCCGTTCGAGCGCAGGATGCGCGCCAATGCGGTGGGTCGCGCGTTCGACCGCCCCGGCACCGAAGCGAAGCTGGTGGCGCTGCCGGACGCCTATTTCGATCCTGACTTGGCCAGCGGCAGCGACGCGCGCCAGCATGGCCGGCGCGACAGCGTGCTGGCGCTGGCCGGCATCGCGCTGCTGATCCTGGGCCTGGCCGTGACCAACTGGATCAATCTGAGCACGGTGCGCACCTTGCGCCGACAGCGCGAGATCGGCATGCGCAAGGTGCTCGGTGCCGGGGCAGCGCGCGTGGCCGCGCAGTTCGTGGCCGAGTCGGTGCTGGTGGCGGGCGTGGCGATGGCGGCCGGCATCGTGCTGGCCTGGCTGCTGCTGCCGGCATTCGCGGCGCTGGTCGACCGTCCGCTGCAAGGGTTCTTTACGCCGGCGCGGCTAACACTCGGCCTGGCATGCGCCGGCCTGGCCGGCGTGACGGCCGGCCTGTACCCGGCCTGGACCGCGATGCGCGTGCGGCCGGCCACGGTGCTGGCCGGGCGCGACAGCGCCAGCGAGACGGTCGGCAACCTGTGGCTGCGGCGGCTGCTGACGGTGCTGCAGTTCGCCGTGGCGATGGCCTTGAGCGCGGTCACGGTGACGGTGGGCTGGCAGGCCTGGTATGCGAGCAACGCCGATCCGGGTTTCGACCCGGCCAGGCTGTCGCTGCTGCGCCTGCCCGATTCGAGCGATGCACAAGTGCAGGCGCTGGCGCGGGCACTGGAACGCGTGCCGGGGATTCAGGGCGCGGCAGTGGCGTCGGAAGCAGTGGGGCGCGACGAACTCAAGATCATCGGCGGCTTCGAGACGCGCAAGGGCGAGGATTTCCGGGTCGAGATCAAGCAGGTGGCGCCGGGCTTCTTCGACCTGTACGGCATGCGGCCGCTGGCCGGACGGCTGTTCGATCCGGGACGCGACCGGCCGGGGCGCGGCGCGGTGGTGCTGAACATGGCCGCGGCGCAGGCGCTGGGCTATCGCAGCGCGCAGGAGGCGGTGGGGCAGATGCCGTTCGTGCGCGACGATGCGCCCGATACCGTCATCCTGGGCGTGGCGCCGGACCTGCGCTACCAGTCGCTGCGCGAACGTCCCGGCCCGCTGATCTACCAGGTGGCGGACACCGGCTCGGTGATCACGCTGCGCTCCGCACTCCCGATCCAGAAACTGGCGGAGCTGGTGCGGCCCGTATGGCGCCAGGTGTATCCGGATGAGGTAATGCGGCTGCAAACCGCGTCGAGCGTGTTCGCCGAAAACTACAGTACCGACCTGCGCATGGCGCAGATGCTGGGCGCGGCCAGCACCGTGGCGCTGGCCTTGTCGGCGTTCGGCATCTACGTGCTGTCCGCGTACACCGTACAGCGCGGGCGGCGCGAGATCGTGATCCGCAAGCTCTACGG
>NZ_JASNRA010000006.1 GCF_030411955.1 Massilia sp. YIM B02443 | reverse complement strand
GGGGTATTGCACGACCGGGACGTCAACGCAGCGATCAACCTGAGAAACATGGCGGTGCGTTCCACCGTGTCGGCCTGTGGAGGAGAAGGCTCTGGCTTTGCAGCAATGCGAGGTGAAACCGGCTCCGGCGAAGCAGGAATCCAACCGCAAAGCTAATTCCGGTTAGATTTGCATAAGTTTGGAAGAACGGTTTTACACCTGCAAGGGCGAAAAAAAAGCACCGCATCGCGGTGCTTCGTGCCGATCGGCTAAACGATCAGGACATGTGCTGCCCGCCATTGATCGCGATATTCGCGCCAGTGACGAAGGCCGCTTCGTCCGACGACAGGTAAGCAACCAGGCCGGCGACTTCTTCCGGCTTGCCCAGGCGGCCCATCGGGATTTGCGGGATGATCTTGGTTTCCAGCACTTCGCTCGGGATGTCCATCACCATCTTGGTGCCGATATAGCCCGGCGAGATGGTGTTGACGGTCACGCCCTTGCGCGCCACTTCCAGCGCCAGCGCCTTGGTGAAGCCGTGCATGCCGGCCTTGGCCGCCGAGTAGTTGGTCTGGCCGAAGGCGCCCTTCTGGCCGTTGACCGACGAGATGTTGATGATGCGGCCCCAGCCACGTTCGACCATGCCGTCGCAGACCGGCTTGGTCATGTTGAACACGGAATCGAGGTTGGTCTTCATCACCGCGTCCCAGTTGACCTTGTCCATCTTCTTGAAGGTCATGTCGCGCGTGATGCCGGCGTTATTCACCAGCACGTCGATCGGGCCGACATCCTGCATCACCTGGCGCACGCAATCTTGCGCCGAATCGTAGTCGGCCACGTCGCAGGCGTAGGCCTTGAAATCGAAGCCCTGCTCGCGCATCGCGCCCAGCCAGGCGTCGGCCTTGGTGTTCCCCGGAGAGAACGTGGTGACCACTTTATAGCCCAACGCGGCCAGCTTGATGCACACCGCTTCGCCCAGGCCGCCCATGCCGCCCGTTACTAATGCCACTCTAGCCATTGTCTTCTCCAGTTTTATTGTGTGCTACTTTGCCCATCGCTTGAAACCGCCGGCTGCCCCGTCAGGCGACAGCCGGCGAGCCAATCTCGTCGTTCGTGCGTGCTTGCGCCCAGACGTCAGCGTGTGTGCTTGCGCTGATCGGCGCTTGGCCGTGATCAGTCGCGCTCGACCGCCAGCGCCACGCCCATGCCGCCGCCGATGCACAGGCTGGCCAGCCCGCGCTTGGCGTCGCGCCGGATCATTTCGTGCAGCAGGGTCACCAGCACGCGCGCGCCGGAGGCGCCGATCGGGTGGCCCAGCGCGATCGCGCCGCCGTTGACGTTGATCTTCGAGGTGTCCCAGCCCATTTCCTTGTTGACGGCGATGGCCTGGGCCGCGAAGGCCTCGTTGATTTCCATCAGGTCGACGTCTTCGTGGGTCCAGCCCGCCTTCTGCAGGCACAGGCGCGAGGCCGAGACCGGGCCCATGCCCATCACCGACGGGTCCAGGCCGGACGACGAATAAGCCTTGATGCGCGCCAGCGGCGTCAGCCCCAGCTCCCTGGCCTTGGAGGCGCTCATCATGATCACGGCGGCGGCGCCGTCGTTGATGCCCGAGGCGTTGCCGGCGGTGACCGAACCTTCTTTATTGAACGCCGGGCGCAGGCTGGCCAGGGCTTCGAGCGTGCTGCCGTGTTTCGGATATTCGTCGCTGTCGAAGATCGTGGTGCCTTTCTTGGAGGGGATCTCGATCGGGATGATCTCGTCCTTGAACTTGCCTTCTTTTTGAGCAGCTTCGGCCTTCAGTTGCGACTGCAGCGCGAATTCGTCCTGCTCGGCGCGCGAAATCTCGTACTTGCGCGCGACGTTTTCGGCAGTGACGCCCATGTGGTACTGGTTGTAGACGTCCCACAGGCCGTCGACGATCATGGTGTCGGTGAGCTTGGCGTCGCCCATGCGGAAGCCGTCGCGCGAACCGGTCAGCACGTGCGGCGAGGCGCTCATGTTCTCTTGCCCGCCGGCGATCACGATCTGGGCGTCGCCGCAGCGGATCGCCTGGGTCGCCAGGTGGGTGGCCTTGAGGCCGCTGCCGCAGACTTTATTGATGGTGTAGGCCGGCACCATGTCGGGCAGGCCGGCCTTGATCACGGCCTGGCGCGCCGGATTCTGGCCGACGCCGGCGGTGAGCACCTGTCCCAGGATGACTTCGCTGACCGCCGCGGGATCGATGCCCGTCTTCTCGATCAGGTGCTTGATGACTTGCGCGCCCAGTTCGGCGGCGGGGATCTTGGCCAGGGTGCCGCCGAACTTGCCGACAGCGGTGCGGCCGGCGGCCACGATGACTACGTCTTCCATGTGCATTCTCCGTTCAGCCGGCCCCAGCCGGCATTGTTCAGACTTCCCCAGGACGGGCGAACCGCGACTTGCGCGGCGCCCAAAGGCGCGGATCGCGGCCGGCGCCGCACATTGCAGGCATCAAAAAAACTGCAAGTCGCGGCGAGCCGGTCCGGGCTGATGTTTAAGCAACATCAATCTTAGCAGTTTATTCATCACAAACAACAAAGCAAGCGTGCAGGTTTGACCTAGCGCATAACTTAATTATTGGTAACGTGTACGCGTTCAATTTCCGTTAGGAATGATGCGTGCGCTTCTGTCCTTTTCTACAATTTTCAAAGTAGAATGCACGAGCGCAACGCCAACCATCCCTGTTTATGCCCAAAACCACGCTGCCCATCGAGATCAAGATTTCCACGGTCGTCGCCATTTCCACGATCCTGCATTCGGCCGATCCGCAGGCGATCGACACGGCGCTGGAACAGATGACCGGCGGCGTCTCGGACTTCTTCGAGGACGAGTTCGCGGTGATCGACGTCGCCGCCATCGCCCACGAAGCGCCGGCGATCGACTGGCCCAAGCTGGTGCAGCTGCTGAAGAAATACCGCCTGAACGCGGTCGCCGTGCGCGGCGCCAGCCCGGCCATGATCGATGCGATCCGCGCCAATGGCCTGGCACTGGACGACGGCACCAGCGGCGCGCGTCCGCCCGAAGCGGCGCCTCCGCAAGCGGCCCCGGCTGCGGCACCGGTCGCGCCGGTGGCAGCAGCGCCCGAGCCGGCACCCGAACCGACACCAGCGCCGGCGCCGATCCCGGCCCCGCCCGCCCTGGCGCCTGCGATCGCGGCCATGATCGTCGACACCCCGGTACGCGCCGGCCAGCGCATCTATGCGCGCGGCGCCGACCTGATCGTCACCGCGACCGTCAACAACGGCGCCGAACTGATCGCCGATGGCAGCATCCACGTGTATGCGCCGCTGAACGGCCGCGCGCTGGCCGGCGCTTCCGGCAACGCCGAAGCACGCATCTTCGCGCTGTCGATGCAGCCCGAACTGGTCTCGATCGCCGGCGTGTACCGCACCTTCGACGAAGGCTTCCCGAGCGACCTGGCGCGCCAGCCGACCCAGATCCGCCTGGTCGGCGACCGCATCGACATCCAGGCATTGGCGAGCGCGTCACCGCGCGCCTGACCGAACTCACAGTGACTGAATAAAGGACATTTTTGTGGCACGAATTATTGTTGTGACGTCCGGCAAGGGCGGTGTGGGTAAAACGACCTCCAGTGCGAGCTTTTCCACCGGCCTGGCCATGCGCGGCCACAAGACCGCCGTGATCGACTTCGACGTCGGCCTGCGCAACCTCGACCTGATCATGGGCTGCGAGCGCCGCGTGGTCTACGACCTGATCAACGTCATCAATGGCGAAGCGACCCTGAACCAGGCGCTGATCAAGGACAAGCACTGCGACAACCTGTTCATCCTGCCGGCCTCGCAGACGCGCGACAAGGACGCCTTGAGCGAAGACGGCGTGGAGCGCGTGCTCAACGACCTGGTCAAGATGGACTTCGATTTCATCGTCTGCGATTCGCCGGCCGGCATCGAGCACGGCGCGCTGATGGCGCTGACCTTCGCCGACGAGGCGATCGTGGTCACCAATCCGGAAGTGTCGTCGGTGCGCGACTCGGACCGCATCCTGGGCATCCTGCAGGCCAAGTCGCGCCGCGCCCAGAGCGGCACCGAGCCGGTCAAGGAACACTTGCTGATTACTCGTTACTCGCCGAAGCGCGTCGAAGCCGATGAGATGCTGTCGTACCAGGACGTGCAGGAAATCCTGCGCATTCCGCTGATCGGCATCATTCCGGAATCGGAATCGGTGCTGCACGCCTCGAACCAGGGCAACCCGGCGATCCACTTCAAGGGTACCGATGTAGCCGACGCCTACGAGGACGTGGTCGCACGCTTCCTGGGCGAAGACCGTCCGCTGCGCTTTACCAACTACGAAAAGCCGGGACTGTTCCAGCGCATTTTCGGAGCCAAGTGAGATGGCATTGCTTTCCTTCCTGTTCCCAGAAAAAAAGAAGAGCGCGACGGCCGCCAAGGAACGCCTGCAGATCATCATCGCGCGCGAACGGACCAACCGCACCGGGCCCGATTTCCTGCCGGCCCTGCACCAGGAACTGATCGCGGTGATCTCGAAGTACGCCAAGGTCAACCCGGACGACATCAAGATCTCGCTCGACCGCCAGGGCAACCTGGAAGTGCTCGACGTTAACGTCGTGCTGCCGGACAGCTGATCCGCAGCCAGCAAACGTACCCGACAATGCCCGCCCGCGCGGGCATTGTCGTTTCTACGTCCTCATGCTCAGGTCGGCAATCCCGGCGCCTGGGCGGCATCCTTGCCGGCCTCGCGCCGGATGTCCTTGACGGTCTCCTCGACCGCGTCGGCCGCTTCCTTGGCCTGCACCTGCGGCAGGGCGCCGACGTCGTCCACGCCCGCCTTGTCGAGCTCGCGCACCACGCGCACGCAGGCCTCGACGTGCTGTTCGCCCATTTTCTTGAACAGGGCGTAGCCGATCGCGGCCGAGGCGATCTGCCCCGCCAGCGGCACCATCTTGGCCGTGGTCTTGACCGCCATGCGGCCGGCCACGCGCCGGAACATGCGCGCGACCACGCCGCGCGTCACCAGCTTGCCCACCAGCATGCCGCCGACCGAAGCCGCGGCCTTGTAAGCGATCACGCGCAGGCGCGGATGCAGGCGCTCGATCTGCTGCTGGGTGAGGCCGAATTCGGCGTTGATTTCGTCGACCAGCTTGGCGAAGCCGGTGATATCGGCCAGCACGTCCAGGCCCGGCACCGGCACCGCGGCCACCGCCGCCGACATCGCGGCGCGTTTTTTGACCAGCGCCAGGCTGCGCTGCCGGACCGTATCGATCTCGGCGCCGCTGACCGGTACCCGATCCTCATCGAAAGTCACACTTTTGCGTGGAAACAACATATTCATTCTCCCTCTCTTAACTGGATGACATCACGTTTCCAGTGTACGTCTATAGGGAAAAATACTACGTGGTCCCCTTAACACAACAGGTCGTGACTTCAAATGCAAATTGGATGTTTACCGTTAGCACTGTTTTGTGAAAGTCTGATATATTTTGCTTAAACCCTTGTAGGAGACTTCCTACATAGGCAACTTATTATAAACGTGTCATCATGAAGATCGCCGTACTCGAGCAAGACCGCCAGCAAGCTGACCTGATCTGCCAGGTGCTGAGCGCCGCCGGCCACAGCTGCCAGCACTACGACAACGCACGCGATCTGCTCGCCCAGTTGCGCAAGGAAAGCACAGACATGCTGGTCATGGACTGGGGCGTGCCGGACATGGGGGCGCCCGAGGTACTACGCCGCGCCAAGGAAAAGCTGGCCTCTAATGCCCCCACCATGTTCCTGGTCGGTGGCAATGCGGAAGATGACATCATCGCCGGCGTCACCGCCGGCGCCGACGACTACCTGATCAAGCCGCTGCGCCGCGGCGAGCTGGTGGCACGCGTCTCGGCCCTGCTGCGCCGCGCCTATCCGTCGCAGAACAGCGCCGAGCAGCTGCAGTTCGGGCCCTATACCTTCGAGACCCGCCCGGGCCGCCTGCTGAAGGACGGTGCGCCGATCGACGTGACGCAAAAGGAATTCTCGCTGGCGCTGCTGTTCTTCCGCAACATCGGCCGCCCGCTGTCGCGCGCCTACATCCACGAATCGGTCTGGGTGCGCGATACCGACATCCCGTCGCGCACGATGGACACCCACGTTTCGCGCGTGCGCAACAAGCTGCACCTGCGCCCGGAGAACGGCTTCCGTCTGGTGCCGGTGTACAGCTACGGCTACCGCCTGGAAAAACTGGGCGCCTGAGCCCCGGCTCCGGGCGTTGCCAAGCCGGCAAAACCGGGGCCATCCCCTGAAACCCTGAAAGCAAGAGGGTATAATGGCCGCAGTCCATTGACCTCCCCCCAGAATGCAACTGCTTGCCGTTGGCCTGAACCACACCACCGCACCGGTCTCGCTGCGCGAGCAGCTGGCGCTCGCGCCCGACCAGATCGGCAAGGCGGTGCAGTCGGCGCGCAGCTGGTTCGCGCGCCAGGGTGCGGTGAGCGATGCCCAGGAAGCGGCGATCCTGTCGACCTGCAACCGCACCGAGATGTACGCGGCCAGCAGCCTGCCCAATCCGCTCGACGCTTCCGCCCAATTTCTGGCGCACTATCACGCCCTCAACTACGCCGAGCTGCGCCCGCACCTGTACCTGCTGCCGCAGCACGACGCCGTGCGCCACGCCTTCCGCGTCGCCTCCGGGCTCGATTCGATGGTGCTGGGCGAGCCGCAGATCCTGGGGCAGATGAAGGACGCGGTGCGCACCGCCGAGCAGGCCGGGGGCCTCGGCACCTATCTGCACCAGTTGTTCCAGCGCAGCTTCGCGGTCGCGAAGGAAGTGCGCACCACCACCGAGATCGGCGCCCACAGCGTGTCGATGGCGGCCGCGGCAGTGCGCCTGGCGCACCGCATTTTCGACCGCATCGCCGACCAGCACGTGCTGTTCATCGGCGCCGGCGAGATGATCGAGCTGTGCGCGGCCCACTTCGCGGCCCAGAATCCGAAGTCGATCACGATCGCCAACCGCACCATGGAACGCGGCGAGGCGCTGGCGACCCGCTACGAAGGCAACGCGATCCGCCTGGCCGAGTTGCCCGAGCAGCTGCACCGCTTCGACATCGTGATCTCGTGCACCGCCTCGACGCTGCCGCTGATCGGCCTCGGCCTGGTCGAGCGCGCCGTGAAAGCGCGGCGTCACCGTCCGATCTTCATGGTCGACCTGGCCGTGCCGCGCGACATCGAGCCGGAAGTCGCGCGCCTGGACGACGTGTTCCTGTACACCGTCGACGACCTGGCGCAAGTGGTGCAGACCGGCATGGAAAGCCGCCAGGCCGCCGTGCGCCAGGCCGAGGCCATCATCGAGACCCGGGTCGAATCGTTCATGCACTGGGTGGGCGACCGCGCCGTGGTGCCGGTGATCCGCGAGCTGCACGAGTCGAGCGAGGCCTTGCGCCTGGCCGAGCTGGAACGCGCGCGCAAGATGCTGGCGCGCGGCGACGATGCCGAGGCGGTGCTGGAAGCGCTGTCGCGCGGACTGACCGCCAAGTTCCTGCACGGCCCGCAACAGGCCCTGCACCAGGCCCAGGGCGACGAACGCGCGCGCCTGGCCGACCTGCTGCCGCAGCTGTACCGCGGCCGCCGTTAGCGTCCCCTCCCTTCGGCGCCCTGGCGCCATCCGCGCTTCCTGCGAGCGCATCCTGCCGCAGCGTGCGGTGTCGATTCCCGAATTCCAGAGATTGCCTATGAAACCTTCCATGCTGTTCAAGCTGGACCAACTCGCCAACCGCCTGGTCGAGCTCGACGAACTGTTGATGAGCCAGGACGCGACCGCGAACATGGACAACTACCGCAAGATGACGCGCGAGCATGCCGAGCTGTCGCCACTGGTGGCGGTGTACCGCCAGTACCAGGGCGCATTGGACGACACCGCGGCGGCCCAGGAGCTGCTATCGGATCCGGACATGAAGGAGTTCGCGCAGGAAGAGATCGACGGCGCCAGGGAGCGCATGGCGGGCCTGGAGCTCGAGCTGCAGAAGATGCTGTTGCCGAAGGACGCCAACGACGAGCGCAACATCTTCCTCGAGATCCGCGCCGGCACCGGCGGCGACGAATCGGCCCTGTTCGCCGGCGACCTGCTGCGCATGTACACCCGCTACGCCGAGCGCAACCGCTGGCAGGTAGAGATGGTGTCCGAGTCGACCTCGGACCTGGGCGGCTACCGCGAGGTGATCGTGCGCATCGTCGGCAATGGCGCCTACTCGAAGCTCAAGTTCGAATCCGGCGGGCACCGCGTGCAGCGGGTGCCGGCCACCGAAACGCAGGGCCGCATCCACACCTCGGCCTGCACGGTGGCGGTGATGCCCGAGGCCGACGAGCTGGAAGATATCGACATCAACCCGGCCGACCTGCGCATCGACACCTATCGCGCGTCGGGCGCCGGCGGCCAGCACATCAATAAAACCGACTCGGCGGTGCGCATCACCCACCTGCCGACCGGGCTGGTGGTGGAGTGCCAGGACGACCGCAGCCAGCACAAGAACAAGGCCTCGGCCATGAAGGTGCTGGCGGCGCGCCTGAAAGATGCGCAATTGCGCGAGCAGCAATCGAAAGAGGCGGCCACCCGCAAGAGCCTCATCGGCTCGGGCGACCGCAGCGAACGCATCCGCACCTACAACTTCCCGCAGGGACGCCTGACCGACCACCGCATCAACCTGACGCTGTACAAGCTCGACTTCATCATGGATGGCGACCTGAGCGAACTGACCACGGCGCTGGCGGCGGAACACCAGGCCGAGCAGCTGGCGGCGCTGGGGGATTGATCCTGGCATTAAGTCATGGTTAAGTTGTCAGACTGAAAATAGCCGGGAGCGGCGCTGCGCGTTTATGCGAAAATGGCCTGCTCCTTCCCGGTCCCATCTTACGAAAACACCGCCATGCTCCCCACCAACCGCCAGGTCCTGTACGCCATCTCGTCGATCTGCTTCGCCCTGATCGGCGTCGCCCTCTATCTGCAGCATGCGCTGGAAATGCAGCCCTGCCCGCTGTGCGTGATCCAGCGCTACATGTTCCTGGCGATCGGCGTGGCCAGCCTGGTCGGCGCGATCAGCGGCAAGGTGCGGGTCTGGACCCTGGTCGCGCTGCTGGGCGCCGTGGGCGGACTGTACACGGTCGGCAAGCACCTGTACGTGATCGCCAATCCGGGCTTTTCGTGCGGCATCGATCCGATGGAAACCTTCCTCAACAAGATCCCGAGCGCCGAATACCTGCCGTGGCTGTTCCGCGCCGACGGCCTGTGCACCGGCGCGGTCGACAAGGTATTGGGCCTGGCGATTCCGCAGTGGTCGGCCGTGTGGTTCGTGGTCCTGACCGTGCTGCTGGCCTGGGTGCTGGTGCGCCAGCGCCGCGCCGGCAAGACGCGCCAGGGCGGCGCCACGGCATGATCGCCGCCGGCAGCACGCTCGCGCAGGCGCGCCAGGCCCTGCCGCTCGACCCGCTCGAAAACCGCATCCTGCTGTGCCATGCGCTGCACCTGCCGCGCGTGGCCCTGATCACCCAGTCCGAACGGGTCCTGACCGAAGACGAAATCGCGCTGGTGACGGCGCTGGTGCAGCGGCGCCTGGACGGCGAGCCGATCGCCTACATCACCGGCGAACGCGAATTCTTCGGGCTGTCGTTCAAGGTGACGCCGGCGACCCTGATCCCGCGTCCGGATACCGAACTGATCGTTGAACTGGTGCTGGAGCGCCTGGCG
Source organism: Massilia sp. YIM B02443 (assembly GCF_030411955.1). Taxonomy (GTDB): domain Bacteria; phylum Pseudomonadota; class Gammaproteobacteria; order Burkholderiales; family Burkholderiaceae_D; genus Telluria. The sequence continues at coordinate 229,790 of NZ_JASNRA010000006.1, read as the reverse complement.
CCGCAAGGCCGCCTGCTCGACATGGGCACCGGTAGCGGCGCGATCGCGGTGGCCGTGGCCTGCAACCGGCCGGACGCCGACGTGACCGCGCTCGACGTCAGCGACGCCGCCCTGAGCGTCGCGCGCGAGAACGCCGCCGCCAACGGCGCGCGCGTGCGCTTCCTGCGCAGCGACTGGTTCGGCGCGCTTGCCGCCGATGAAGAACGTTTCGGCGTGATCGCCTCCAACCCGCCCTACATCGTGGCGGGCGACCGCCACCTGGACGAAGGCGACCTGCGCTTCGAACCGATCGACGCCCTGACCGACCACGGCGACGGCCTGGCGGCCCTGCGCAGCATCGTCGCCGGCGCCCCCGAATATCTGCAAGACGGCGGCTGGCTGCTGCTCGAACACGGCTACGACCAGGCCGCCGCCGTGCGTGCGCTGCTCAAGGCGCAGGGCTTCAGTGAGATTCAAAGCTGGCGCGACCTTGGCAATATCGAACGGGTCAGCGGAGGCCGCTTCGGCTCCTGAGCGCTTCGCTTCGGACGGGATTGCTAAAATGGCCAGTCCCGACTTCGGAGCCTGCATGCGCGTCCTGTTCGCCTCTCTCGTCACGTCCGTCCTGCTGCTGACGCCCTTGGCCTGCTCGGCCAACGTCGAGGCGGGTGTGGACGGCGCGACCCCGGCGCTGCAAGCGGCCGGGCTGTACGAACGCGACTGGCAATGGCAGCTGCGCTACCATCCCGAAAAAGCCACCGCACTGGGCGACCGGCGCTACAACGCGCGCCTGTCCGACACCTCGCTCGCCGCGCGCCAGGCCGCGCGCGAGCACGAACGGCGCATGCTGGACGCCGCCAACGCCATCGACCGCGCGCAGCTGAGCGCGCCAGACCAGGTCTCGTACGACCTGTTCGTCGCGGCCAAGGAACAGGCGCTGGCGGCGGCCATGCTGAGCGCCTTCGATCCGCAACCGATCACGGCGTACGACGGCCTGCAGCTACGCCTGCCGCGGCTGGTGGCGCAGATGCCGTTCCAGACCGACGCCGATTATCTCGACTACCTGGCGCGGCTGCAGGCCGTGCCGGCGCACGTCGACGGCCTGATCGCCCAGCTGCGCGCCGGCGTCCAGGCCGGGTGGACCACGCCGCGCGTGGTGGTGGCGCCGGTGCCGGACGCCTTGCGCGCACTGCGCGACAACCTGTCCGACGGCGCGCTCGGCGCGCCCTTCCAGCGCATCCCGGCCAGCATCGCACCCGACGTGCGCGCGCAGCTGCGCGCCATCGGCGCCGCCACGCTGGCCGACACGGTGGCGCCGGCGCTGGCCAGGCTGGAGCGATTCCTGCGCCAGGAATACGTGCCGACCGCGCGCGAGAGCATCGGCGCCGGCGCGCTGCCGGGCGGCGCCGACTGGTACGCCTTGTTGGTGCGCAACGCCACCACCACCGCGCTCACGCCGGCCCAGGTGCATGCGCTCGGCCTGCAGGAGGTGGCGCGCCTGCGCGCCGCGATCGAACGCGTGATCCCGCGCACCGGCTACCGCGGCGGCTTCGACGGCTTCATCGCGTTCGCGCGCAGCGACCGGCGCCTGTTCTTCACCTCGTCCGAAGCGCTGCTCGACCGCTACCGGCGCACGCTGGCGCTGGTGCAGGCGCGGCTGGGGCGGGTGGTGGAGGTGATGCCGGACGCCGGCATCGTGGTCAAGCCGATGAGCGCGCCCGGCCCCGGCCAGCCGGCCGCCTTCTACGAAGCGGGCAGCCGCGAGCGCACGGCGGCGCTGGTGGTCGACAGCACCCAGCTGGCGGCGCGCCCGATCTGGCAGGTCGACACCGTGACCCTGCACGAAGCGGTGCCCGGCCACCACCTGCAGGTGGCGCGCGCCCAGGAGCTGGAGGGCTTGCCGGCGTTTCGCCGCCACGGCTGGTACGACGCCTTCGGCGAAGGCTGGGCCACCTATGCCGAGGGCCTGGGGCCGGAGCTGGGGCTGTTCCAGGACCCGTTTTCGCTGTTCGGGCATCTGAACGAAGAGATGTTCCGCGCCGCGCGCCTGGTGGTCGACACCGGCATTCACGCGATGGGCTGGTCGCGCCGCCAGGCGATCGACTACCTGAACGCGCACACCGCCAACCCGCCGCTTGATAACGCGGCCGAGGTCGACCGCTACATCGCGCGTCCGGCCCAGGCGCTGGGCTACAAGATCGGCCAGCTGCGCATCCTGGCGCTGCGCACCCAGGCCAGGGCGGCGCTGGGCGCGCGCTTCGACCTGCGGCGTTTCCACGATGCGCTGCTGGCCGGCGGCGCGCTGCCGCTGCCGGAGCTGGAGCGCCAGATGGGACGCTGGATCGCGACCGAGAAGGCGCCTTTGGCGCCGGCGCCGGAAGCGAAGACGGCGCCATCGGCAGCACCGGACCTAGCGCCGGCCGCGCCCGCCGCACCAGCGCCTGCAGCAACGCCGTCCAAGCCGCCGTCAACGCCATCCGATCCCGCGCCAACCCCGCCGTCCGGCGCTTCCGGGCAGGAATGAGGCGCCCTCGGGCGCGTCGTCCGTTTTTCGGTTACTCTCTGCACCAACCGAGAACTGGCAGTATAAGAAAGGAAACACTGTGTCGAACCAATTCAACCGCCGCCTGGCCCTGCTCGACGACGATGAACACCGCGCCCTGCTGGGCCAGGGCCTGCGCGGCATCGAACGCGAAACCCTGCGTGTCGACCAGGCGGGCCAGCTGGCGCGCACGCCGCATCCGGCGGCACTGGGTTCGGCCCTCACGCATCCGCACGTCACCACCGACTATGCCGAAGCGCTGCTCGAATTCATCACGCCGGCCGAGCACGATATCGCGCTGGCGCTGCACCGCCTGGACGCGATCCACCGCCATGCCTACGCCAGGCTGGGCGACGAAATGCTGTGGAGCGTGTCGATGCCGGGCGAGCTGCCGCCCGAGGAAGAGATCGAGATCGCCAACTACGGCAGCTCCAACATCGGCATGCTCAAGCACGTCTACCGGCGCGGCTTGGCGCTGCGCTACGGCAAGGCGATGCAATGCATCGCGGGTATCCACTACAACTATTCGCTGCCGGAAAAAATGTGGCAGCTATTCGCCCACGACGAAGGCATAGTCGAAGAGCGCCGCCACGCGCTGCGCGACTTCCAGTCGGAAAGCTATATTGCGATGATCCGCAATTTCCGGCGTTACTCGTGGCTGCTGATGTACCTGTTCGGCGCCACCCCGGCGCTGACCACCAGCTTCCTGCGCGGCCGCGAACACAATCTGGAAACCCTGTCCGACGACACCCTGTACCTGCCGTACGCGACCAGCTTGCGCATGAGCGACCTGGGCTACCAGAACGACGCCCAGTCGGGCCTGAGCCCGCACGAGAACAGCCTGGAAAGCTATGTCACCAGCCTGATGGATGCGGTGAACCGCCCCTACGGTCCATACCAGGAAATCGGCACCCACAAGAACGGCGAATGGGTGCAGCTGTCGACCAACGTGCTGCAGATCGAGAACGAGTACTACTCGACCATCCGTCCCAAGCGCGTGATCCGCACCGGCGAGCGTCCGGTGCAGGCGCTGTGCAACCGCGGCGTGCAATACATCGAGGTGCGCTGCCTGGACGTCGACCCGTTCGAGCCGGTCGGCATCGCGCTCGAGACCGGCCGCTTCCTGGACGCCTTCCTGCTGTTCTGCGCGCTCGAGGAAAGCCCGCTGATCAGCGCCCACGACAGCGCCCTGCACGCGCGCAATTTCGCGCGCACGGTGAAGGAAGGCCGCCGCCCGGACCTGACGCTGACCCGCGACGGCGCCGAAGTGCCGCTCAAGGACTGGGCGCTGGAACTGATCGAACGCATCCGCCCGGTGGCGCGCCTGCTGGACGAAGGCCACAACGAGGACGGCGTGCACCAGGCCGCGCTGGGCCGCCAGAAGGCCAAGGTCGAGGATCCTTCCCTGACCCCGTCGGCGCGCGTGCTGGAAGAAATCCGCGCGCTCGGCTCGGCCGCCGCCTTCGGCCTGCAGCAGAGCAAGCTGCACGCCGCCGCGCTGCGCGAAAGCCCGCTGATGCCGGCCGAGGAAGCCCTGTTCGACGAGACCGCCGCCGCCTCGCGCGCCGAGCAGGCCAGCATCGAAGCGAGCGACAGCGGCAGCTTCGACGACTTCGTCGCCGCCTACAACAGCAGTACACTATGCGGTAACAACTAGGCCGGGCCGGATAGCAGGGCAAGCCGGCGCGGCTGGATGCCGGGGCGAATGCCGGCGCTGCTGTCGACCGGCTATTCAAGCTGGCCGGATCGTCCGGCGCCGCCGCCATCGCGAGGAAGCCTTGCTCACGTTTTATAACGAACACCACGTCCAGCATGCCAGCCGCACCGATCCGCGCCGCGGCGAGGGGGCGCTGCCGCTGGACCGGCCCGAGCAGGCCACGGCCGTGCTGCGCGAATGCGAGCGGCGCGGCCTGGGCGCGATCGTCACGCCGCACGGCGTGCCGCCGGTCACGCTCGAGCGGGTGCACAGCCCGCGCTACCTGCACTTCCTGCGCACGGCCTGGAGCGAATGGAGCGCGCTCGACCCGGCCAATGCCGGGCGCGACGCCCTGCCCGCCGCCTGGCCGGTGCGCACCCTGCGCGCCGACCTCGAACCCGAACCCTTCATCGCCCGCCTCGGCCTGTATTCGACCGACGCCATCACGCCGCTCAGCGCCGGCACCTGGATCGCGGCCAAGACCGGCGCCGACTGCGCGGTCAACGCCGCGCATGCGCTGCGCCGCGGCGAGCGCGGCACCTTCGCCCTGACGCGCCCGCCGGGCCACCACGCCGGCTTTGACTTCTTCGGCGGCGCCTGCTTCCTGAACAATGCCGCGCTGGCGGCCCAGCACCTGCTCGACGATGGCCTGGAGCGGGTCGCCATCCTCGACCTCGGCTACCACCACGGCAACGGCACCCAGAGCATCTTCTACGGCCGCAACGACGTGCTGGTGGTGTCGCTGCACGCCGACCCGCGCGGCGCCTGGCCGTTCTATGCCGGCCACGCCGACGAGACCGGCAATGGCGCCGGCGCCGGCTACAACATGAACGTCCCGCTCGCGCCCGGCGGCGGCAGCGCCGCGTGGTTCGCCGCGCTCGAGACCGGCTGCGTGAAGATCGCGATGGCGCGGCCGCAGGCGCTGGTGGTGTCGCTCGGCGTCGACACCTGCGCCCATGGCGCGCAGGCGCGCTTCGGCCTGCAGGGCGGCGACTTCCTGCGCCTGGGCGAGCGCATCGCCCACCTCGGCCTGCCGACCGCCTTCGTGTTCGAGGGCGGCCACGGCGGCGCGGAGACGGGCATCCACGCCGTCAATGTGCTGGAAGGCTTCGAGACTGCGGCGGAGTGACGATGTAGAGTAACGGCGTGGAGTAACGGCGCGCAGGAACGCTGCCGCATGAAGCTGCCGCCGGACATGGCACAATAGCTGCGCTTCTCGACCAACTTCTTTCCGCACATGACCGCCCCTAGCCTCATCGACTGGCAATTCTCCCGTTTCGCCGACCTCACCCCGTTCGACCTGTACGAAGTGCTGGCCCAGCGCCAGAACGTCTTCATCCTCGAGCAGACCTGCCTGTACCCGGACATCGACGGCTACGACCTCGAGGCCCATCACCTGCTCGGCTGGCGCACCGTCGACGGCAAGCGCGTGCTGGCCGCCTACCTGCGCGTGCTGGCGCCGGGCGCCAAGTACGACGAGATGTCGCTCGGACGCGTGGTCACCACCGCCGCCGCGCGCGGCACCGGCGCCGGCCGCGCCCTGCTCGACCAGGGCATCGCCTGCGCCGAGCGACTGTACCCAGGCCACCGCATCCGCATCGGCGCCCAGCAATACCTGGAGCGCTTCTACGCGAGCTTCGGCTTCCAGACCGTCTCGGCGCCCTACGACGAAGACGGCATCATGCACATCGACATGCTGCGCTGAACGCGCGCGCAAGGCTCGAGGCGGCTGGGTGCGCGCGCTCCGCCAAGCCCGGCCTGGCCCACGCAAGCCGGCTAGGGCTCCGGATCGAGCCGCACGTACAGGCAGCTTTGTGGGCCGCAGGCCTGCGCCAGCACCTGGCGCGCATCGTTGATGTCGCGCGCCCAGGTCAGCACCCAGCCTGCCGGCAGCGTGGTCAGTTCGTTCAGGTCGCGCCACCTGCCGCCCTCATACAGGAAAGCGCGCGACGCCGGGCCGTCCGGCGTCTCGGCCACGAAATCGCCGACCACGGTTCCCTGGTTGTTGAGGCCATTGGCCACGCCATACGCCAGATACGGTCCCCCGCCCAGCACGCTCAGGTCGCGCATCGCGCCGCCGCTGTAGAGAAACGGGCGCTGGATCGGGTTATCGAACTCGTCCAGCGCGCCGGTCTCGGCGCCCCCCACCACCTGGCCGCCATCGTTGATGTCGTTGGCGTTGCTGTTGCGTCCGCCCAGCGTGCCGAGGTCGCGTATCGTCTTGTCGCGGAAGATGAAGGCGCGGCGGAACGGTTCGGGAATCGCATCGCCCTCGCGCGCGGCGGTGCCGGCCACCTGGCCGCTGCGGTTGATCGCCGCCGCGCTGCTCCAGTCGCCGCCCAGGCTCGGGATCATGCGCAGCACGCCGCTGATCAGGACGAAGCCGCGCGAGCGCTCGCCCACGCCGAAGTAGGAACCGCCGGCCAGGCCACCGCTGTCGTTGATGGCGATGGCGTAGCTCGCCCCCTGCAGGATCTGGCGTCCCACGTTGCGCAGTCCGGCGTCTGAAAACACGTGGGCCGCGTCCAGGTGGACGCCGGCGAGCTGGCCCTGGCGGTTGATGCCATAGGCGGCCGAACCGGGTGCCAGCGCCACGTAATCGCGCAGCGTGCTGCCGTCCCATACGGCGGCACTGCCGTTATAGCCGGCCACCCAGCCCTGGCTGTTGATGGCGCTGCCGATCAGCGCCGGCGGCAGGAAGGTAACCCGGAAACGGGGCTCGTCTCCCGCCGCCTGCCCCGCCGCGGCGGCGGGCAGGGGTACGGCCAGCAGCGCTCCCGAGGCCAGCATGGCCAGCGCTGCCGCTGCCGGCGCGCCACGGCCGGCAGGGAGCGGCGCCGCAGCGCAGCGTGCGCGCCGGCGCGCATGCCACAGCAGCGCCGCCAGCCCGGCGGCCATCAGCACCCAGGCGCCCGGCTCGGGCACCGGCGTCAGCAGGTCGAGCCGCACCGCGCGGCACTCGTCGAGTCCGTTGCGGCAGGCCTCGGCCAGGATCTGGCCGGCGTCGTTGATGTCGGCCGCGCTGGTCAGGCGCCACTCGCCCAGTCCGCCCACCAGGTCGTTCAGGTCGGCCATGCCGCCGGCGCCGTAGATAAAGGCGTGGTACTCGAAGCCGTCGGCGCCGCCGATGTCGGACAGACCGACCACGGCGCCGGCATTGTTGAGCGCGTTGGCGCGCGCGACCACGCCGCCCAGCGTGCCCAGGTCGCGCAAGCCGTCGACAAGCGGCGAGAACAGGAAGGGACGCTCGCCGACGCCGTCGGCCAGCAGCGACCAGCCCGTGACAAAACCGTTGTCGTTGACGTCGTTCGCTTCGCTGATCGGACCGCCGAGCGAGCCGAGATTGCGCCCCTGGCCGTCGCGGTACAGGGCAGCGTAGCGCTGCGGATCGGGCCAGTCGTCGCCACCCGCCGCCACGCTGGCGTAGCCCGCCACCTGGCCGCCGGCGTTGATCGCGTTGGCCACGCTGATGTCGCCGCCGAAGCTGGGCAGGTCGGTGTAGCTGCCGTCGGCATAGATGAAGGCTTGCCGGATGCCGAAGGCCTGGCTGGTGAAGCCCGCCACCTGGCCGGCGTCGTTGATCGCGGTGGCCCAGGTGCTGGGCGGCAGGCCGAAGGTGGTGAGCGCGCCGTCGGCATAGATGAAGGCGCCGTCGCCGGCGATGCCGGTGATGGCGCCATTGCCGTTGATCGCCAGTCCCTGGCTGCCGGGCAGCAGCGCGCCGAGATAGGTGGTCGCCGTGGGCGACCAGATCGCCGCTCCGCCCTGCGCGCTGCCGACCACCAGTCCGGCCCGGTTCAGCGCGGCGGCGGTGAAGTCTTGCGGCAGCAGCGTCATGCGGTAGAGCGGATCGGCCAGCGCCGGCAACGGCGCCACGCATGCCAGCGCGAACATCAGCTGCGGCAAGATTTTTAAGAAAGTTTTGCGGAGAAACATGGCGGATCCCTTGTATGCACGACGAATCTCAACCATCGCGCAAACAGTCGGCCGTGGTTCTGCGCCAGCGCAGGAAGTCGCTCGGGCCTACCGAGACCCGGCCAGGCGCCCGGCCGCCAGCAAGACGACCGCCGACGCCAGCAACAGCCAGGCCGGCGGCTCGCCGGAGGCGGCAGGGTCGATCGAGACGACGTTACAGGCGGGAGAGATGGGAGAGCCGGCTGCAGATTCGGTAGCGGCAGCGGCGGCCGCCGTTGCCGCGGTGACGGGAACGGCAAGCATCAGCAGCAGGCAAAGGAACAAGCAAAACGGGCGCATGATCGGGGCTCCTTGCGGCGCCACGAGCATCGCCCGTCGCGAGGTGGCGGACCGTGCGCCAGATCAGTCGTGCGCGCCTACCGGGGCATGGCCCGGCCGGCGCCACTGCCGTGCTTAGTTTACGGCGGTCAGGCTCACTTCGAACACCAGGCCCGAGTTCGGCGGGATGCCGTTCGAACCCGAGGCGCCGTAGCCGAGGCTCGACGGCACCAGCACGGTGCGCTTGCCGCCGACCTTCATGCCGGCCACGCCCTGGTCGAAGCCCGCGATCACGCCGTTGCCGCCGACCGTGAACCGGAAGCCGGTGCCGGCATCCTTCTGCACGCCCTTGAAGTCCGACTTCGAGGCGTCGTACAGCCACAGGGTGTAGTTGACGGTGGCTTGCTTGCCGGCCACGGCTTCGGCGCCGGCGCCGACCGTGTTGTCGGTCTTGGTCAGTGTGGTCGGGCTGCTGACCGCAGTCTTGCCGCCGCCATTGTCGTCGCTGCCGCCGCCGCAGGCGCTCAGGGCGATCATGGCGGTGAAGGCGGCGATCACGGGGAACTTCAGCTTCATGGGAGGTCCTTCTTGAAAGGTAGGGTAAACAAAGTTTGCAAAATGAAACTTTGAACCTTACCCGAGCAGTTCCATGAAACTGTGGTGAATTTGTCCGCGATTTGTATTCTGTGGGGAAATTCTGACGCCGTCGTTCGCCATCGCTCCCCACGTTCAGATCTCGATCTGCGTCCCCAGCTCGATCACCCGGTTGGTGCGGATCTGGTAATAGTCCGCCGCGCTGCGCGCATTGCGCGACATCGCCACGTACAGGTTCTCGCGCCACGGCGCCATGCCGCCGCCCGGGGCCGAGATCACGGTCTGGCGCGCGATGAAGAACGAGGTTTCCATCATCTCGAACGGCAGGCCGAGTTCGCCGCTGCGCTCCAGGATGTCCGGAATGTCGGCCTCGTCCTTGAAGCCGTAGTGGATGTTCAGCTGGTAGCAGTTGTGGCCCAGGTCGACGATCTGGATCTGCTCGTCCGGCGCCACCCACGGTTCTTCGCGGATGTGCACGGTGAGGAACACCACGCGCTCGTGCAGCACCTTGTTGTGCGACAGGTTGTGCAGCATCGCGTGCGGCACGCCGTCGCTTTCGCCGCGCAGGAAGATCGCGGTGCCGGGCACCCGCGTCGGCGGCGCCACGAACAGCGACTCCATGAACGCTTCCAGCGGAATCGCGTGCTTCTGCAGGTTCTGGAACACCAGCTCGCGGCCGCGCTTCCAGGTCAGCATCAGGATCAGGAGCGTGGTGCCCATCAGCAGCGGGAACCAGCCGCCGTGGAACAGTTTGAGCGCGGTGGCCGAGAACAGCAGCACGTCGATGGTCAGGAAGAAGCCGGTCGCGCCCAGGCACACCCACAGCGGCAGATGCCAGCGATAGCGCGTGACGAAGAAGGTGAGGATGGTGGTCATCATCATGGTCGCGGTGACCGCGATGCCATACGCTCCGGCCAGCTCGTCCGACGAACCGAAGCCGATCACGGCGATCAGCACCACCGCCAGCTGCAGCCAGTTCACGGCCGGGATATAGATCTGGCCGATCTCGCTTTCCGAGGTGTGCATGATGCGCATGCGCGGCAGCAGGCCGAGCGCGATGGCCTGCTTGGTCATCGAATAGGTGCCCGAGATGGTCGCCTGCGAGGCGATCACGGCGGCCATGGTCGACAGGATCACCAGCGGGATCACGCTCCAGGTGCCGAGCTGGTGGTAGAACGGGTTTTCTACCGCGTCCGGCTGCACGATCAGCAGGCCGCCCTGGCCCAGGTAGTTCAGGGTCAGCGCCGGATAGGCGATCAGGAACCAGGCCATGCGGATCGGTTTGCGGCCGAAGTGGCCCATGTCGGCGTACAGCGCTTCGGCGCCGGTGATCGCCAGCACCACCGCGCCGAGCGCGATGAAGGCCAGCATCTTGTTTTCCAGCATGAAGTGCAGCGCGTGGTAGGGATTGAGCGCGTTCAGGATCACCGGCGCTTCGATGATGTTCACGATGCCCATCGCCGCCAGTGCCAGGAACCACACCAGCATCACCGGACCGAAGAAGCGACCGATGCCGGCGGTGCCGTGGCGCTGCACGCTGTACAGCACCACCAGCACCACTACCGCCAGCGGCACCACGTAGTGCGACATGCCGGGCGCGGCCACTTCGAGGCCCTCGATCGCGCCCAGCACCGAGATCGCCGGCGTGATCACGCTGTCGCCGTAGAACATGGTGGCGCCGATCACGCCGATGAAGAGCAAGGGGAAGCTCCAGCGCGAATGGCGCGTCACGGAGTTGGTAGCCAGCGCCATCAATGCCATGATGCCGCCTTCGCCGCGGTTGTCGGCGCGCAGCACCAGCGTCACGTACTTGAGCGAGACGATCACCGTCAGCGCCCAAAAGATCAGAGAAATGACACCGAGGATGTTGGCCGGATTCAGGGGCAGGCCGTGGTCCTGGTCGAACACCGCGCGCAGCGTGTACAGCGGGCTGGTTCCGATATCGCCGTAGACGATACCGACCGCCGCCAGGGTCAGTGCGGCCAGGCTGCTCTTCTTGTTCTCTAGGGTCAAGATTGCACCATTGCTGTTGTATTGGTGCGGCGCACCATAGAATACCGGTCAAGAAATTGCAAGTACATTTCGTGGCGCATCATACACCCGCGTCAATATTGCCTGCGCCAGCAACCTCGAGCGGATTGGCGGATAATGCCGCTCTGGCAATTCACTCACATCTTACAATTCCCATGCGCTCTGGCATTCTCTACGCGGCTCTGGCATTCCTGTGCTGGGGCCTGTTCCCCCTGTATTTCCACGCCCTGGACGAGGTGCCGCCGCTGCAGATCCTGGCGCACCGCATGGTGTGGTCGCTCGCCTTCCTGCTGATCCTGCTCGTGCTGCGGCGCCAGTGGAAATGGCTGGAGCAGGTGCGCCGGCCGCGCGTGTTCTTCAGTTTCGTCTTGTCGGCGCTGCTGCTCAGCGCCAACTGGCTGGTGTACATCTGGTCGGTCACCAACCACCACGTGATCGAGGCCAGCCTCGGCTACTTCATCAATCCCCTGGTCAACATCATGCTGGGCTACCTGATCCTGAAGGAACGCATGCGTCCGGCCCAGTGGGCCGCGATCGCGGTGGCGGCGCTGGGCGTGGGCTGGCTCACCTGGCAGGCCGGCACGGTGCCGTGGATCGCGCTGATCCTGGCGTTCTCGTTCGGCGCCTATGGCCTGCTGCGCAAGACCGCGGCGCTGGGCGCGCTGGAAGGCCTGTCGTTCGAGACCATGGTGCTGTTCCCGCTGGCGGCCGGCTACGTGATCTGGCTGACCGTCAACGGCCAGAACATGTTCCTGACCACCGAATCCGACACCACCCGCTGGCTGCTGGTGATGGCCGGGCCGTTCACCGCGATTCCGCTGCTGCTGTTCGCCACCGGCGCGCGCAAGATCCCGCTGTCGATCCTGGGACTGCTGCAATACCTGTCGCCGACGCTGCAGTTCCTGCTCGGCGTGCTGCTGTTCAAGGAAGCATTTACGGCGGACCGCCTGGTCGGCTTCGCGCTGATCTGGGGCGCGCTGATCCTGTTTGCCGGCGAAGGGCTGCTGCGCCGTTCGCCCGCCGCCGCAAAAACGTAAACCACGTCTGCGCGCGCGCATTGTGGCACGGGATTTTCTGAGGCATCGGCCAAGAAGTCCTGTGTCGGGCGCGCGTTCTGTCGTATCCTGTGCACCTTAAACAACACCAGAGTTAAAGCATGGCCAATTACGTCTATACCATGAATCGCGTGGGCAAAATCGTCCCACCGAAACGCCAGATCCTCAAAGATATTTCGCTGTCCTTCTTCCCGGGCGCGAAGATCGGCGTGCTGGGCCTGAACGGCTCGGGCAAGTCGACCCTGCTCAAGATCATGGCCGGCATCGACACCGACATCCAGGGCGAAGCGCGCCCGATGCCGAACCTGAACATCGGCTACCTGCCGCAGGAACCGCAGCTCGATCCTGAAAAAACCGTGCGCCAGGAAGTGGAAAGCGGCCTGGGCGAAGCCTTCGACGCGCAAGCCAAGCTGGAAGCCGTGTACGCGGCCTACGCCGAGGAAGACGCCGACTTCGACGCCCTGGCCAAGGAACAGGAGCGCCTGGAATCGATCATCGCCGCGGCCGACGGCGGCAACCTGAACCTGCAGATGGAAATGGCGGCCGACGCGCTGCGCCTGCCGCCGTGGGACCAGAAGATCGGCGTGCTGTCGGGCGGCGAGAAGCGCCGCGTGGCGCTGTGCAAGCTGCTGCTGAGCAAGCCCGACATGCTGCTGCTCGATGAACCGACCAACCACCTGGACGCCGAATCGGTCGAGTGGCTGGAGCAATTCCTGCTGCGCTTCCCGGGCACCGTGGTCGGCATCACCCACGACCGCTACTTCCTCGACAACGCCGCCGAATGGATCCTGGAACTGGACCGCGGCCACGGCATTCCATGGAAGGGCAACTACTCGTCCTGGCTGGACCAGAAGCAGGCGCGCCTGAAGCAGGAAGAAGCCACCGAATCGGCGCGCCAGAAAGCGCTGCAGAAAGAACTCGAGTGGTCGCGCCAGAATCCGAAGGCACGCCAGGCCAAGTCGAAGGCCCGCCTGGCCCGCTTCAACGAGCTGAGCGAATTCGAATACCAGAAGCGTAACGAGACCCAGGAAATCTTCATCCCGGTGGCCGAGCGCCTGGGCAACGAAGTCATCGAGTTCAAGAACGTTTCGAAGGCCTTCGGCGACCGCCTCCTGATCGACAACCTGTCGTTCACCGTGCCGCCGGGCGCGATCGTCGGCATCATCGGCCCCAACGGCGCCGGTAAGTCGACCCTGTTCAAGATGATCGCCGGCAAAGAACAGCCGGACAGCGGCGAAGTCGTGATCGGCAAGACCGCCAAGGTCTCGCTGGTCGACCAGAACCGCGACGAGCTGGCCAACAGCAAGACCGTGTTCGAAGACGTCTCGGGCGGCGCCGACATGCTCAGCGTCGGCCGCTTCGAGATGCCGTCGCGCGCCTACCTGGGCCGCTTCAACTTCAAGGGTTCGGACCAGCAGAAAGTGGTCGGCAACCTGTCGGGCGGCGAACGCGGCCGTCTGCACCTGGCCAAGACCCTGCTGCAAGGCGGCAACGTGCTGCTGCTGGACGAACCGTCGAACGACCTGGACGTGGAAACCCTGCGCGCGCTGGAAGACGCGCTGCTGGAGTTCGCCGGCAGCGTGATGGTGATCTCGCACGACCGCTGGTTCCTGGACCGCATCGCGACCCACATCCTGGCATTCGAAGGCGAATCGCAAGTCACCTTCTTCGACGGTAACTACCAGGAATACGAAGCCGACAAGAAGAAGCGCCTGGGCGAAGAAGGCGCCAAGCCGAAGCGTATCCGCTACAAGCCGCTGACCACCTGAGCCATGCCGGCGGGCGCAAGGCATCGTTGCCAAGTGCTTGTTTCGTAAAGGAAAGCCCGCCATCTGGCGGGCTTTTTTATTTGCGGAAACGAATCATGGTGACGCCAACTTCGTGTGTAGAATCTTTGTGGATGAGGACTACCGGAAGTTTGTCGACCACGGCCGCCGTGCGGACGTGGTGCTGACCAGACCATGCCAGATTACTGTCATAACCGTGTCCCGGGTGGGACGTTTTTCTTCACGGTGCGCCTGCTCGATCGCGGCAGCACCCTGTTGACCGAACACATTTCCGCATTCGGCGAAGCGATGCGGCTGGCGCGCACGCGCCGCCCCTTCCACGTCGATGCCTGGGCCGTCATGCCCGACCATGCCCATGCGATCTGGACCCTGCCGCCGGGCGACCACGACTGTTCCAGCCGCTGGCGCGCGGTGAAGATCGCGTTTTCCAAGGCGCTGCGCAAGACCGGCCGCCCCGAGGTGGACGACGGCGCCGTATGGGAACGCCACTACCGCCACTACCGCGTCGGCGACGACGACGATTACGCCGCCCTGGTCGACTACGTGCACACCGACGCCGTGCGCCACGGCCATTGCCGCGAAGCGCGCGACTGGCCCTGGTCGTCGCTGCACCGCTTCGTCTCGGCCGGGCACGACATGCCGGCGCCGAGCCTGATCGTGCCGCCGTGGGTGGCGCGGCCACAGGAGCAGGTGCTGGCGCGGCTGTGAAGAGGACCGGAGTACGCGATCAATGCCGGCAAGATGCCGGCGTTTTTCATTCTGATAGCCCAAAAACGTCATCCCCGCGCAGGCGGGGATGACGTAGTGAAGGACCGGGCTACGACGAGCCCGGCCTTACGCATTCAGCTTAGAAAGCGTACTTTGCGCCGATGGTGAAGTTGTTCGGGCTGACGCCGAAGTCACGGTTCTTGCCGTAACGTTCGTATTCGGCGATCACCGACACGTCCTGGTTGATGTTGTACTGCACGCCCAGGGCGCCGTAGGCGGTGTTGTCGCTTTCACGCTGGCTCAGCGAAGCGTTGATCGCCGACAGTTCGTTCTTGTTGTGCGCAGCGCCCAGCTTGGCGTAGCCCACGACCTGCTCGTTCAGAGGGGTGCTGAACTTGGCGGCGACGTAGCTCGAGCGGCCCTTGATCTGGCCATTGCCCGGTGCGCCGGCGAAGTTGTAGTGGATGTCGGCGCTACGGAAGTCGGTGTGGCCGATCTCGACGCCCCAGTTACGATTGAACTCGTAACCGCCGAAGATCTTGCCGGACGCCTTGTAGGTGTCGATGTCGGTGTTGGTTGCGCCAGCGCGCATGCCGTCTTCATAGTCGGTACCCACGACGCCGACGCCAACGTAGGCGCGCGGTGCGATTTCCTGGGCTTGGACAGCCGACACGGCGGCGGTGGTTGCGAGCAGTGCAATGATCAGCTTTTTCATCTCAATGTTCCTCTTCTTGTTCAACTGGTTCGCAATTCCCAACGAATCGCGATGTGACCAAGATAGCACTGCCAAAAGCGCAAGTCCGTGCCGATTCGGTAAGAACTGTAATAAAGTGTAACTTACTGACCCGTCAGTTACTTAAATTGTCAGCGCAATGGTAGGAATTAAACGTGTTTTAGCCGATTTTCCTGAAAGTTAGGTTGAGGCGAGCTTGTAACGGTCGCGTTGTTTTATTTACCCCATGCAACCAATATCTCTGCGTAGAGCCTGACATCAACAACAGACTGCCATCGGTAAGCGCCAGGCGGACTGTTTTTTTTTTGTGTTTATGCTTCAGGATGAAAGTGCGGGCGGCGCCGAAACTGAGCGACGCGATCACCGGTGCGGGACCAAGCTCGGGTTCGTCGTCGCTATGCATGCCCATGCTGTCGCGTTCGTTGCGATACAGGTTCAGCAAGACGCTGTTGAAACGGTGGCCGGTAGCGTCCTGGACTGCCGTGCGCAGGGTTTCCAGCAGCGGCGTGAATGGCGCCGGGTCAAGGCGCAAGCCGGAATAGGTATACGCGGCGTCGCCATACCACGCGCTCAGGCGCGGCTGCAGGTGGCGCTTGCCGTAGACGACGATGGTTTCTTCGCGCCAGTCGGTTTCCTGCATCAGGCGCGCCATGACGTCGGCGTTGGACCAGGGGAGCGGGAGTTGTGCCAGCCAGGCCAGTTCGCCGTCCTCGAGAGGGATGGGCGTCAGAGAGGTGTCTATGGCGAATAGATCCAAGATGCTTCCGATAACGAAATCCGTGAACGACAAAACGTCGCTCCTGCTTTCGCGGGAACGACGTTCTCATGGTACGACTTATCGTGAACCGACGTGGTTCGACGAGATCGGCCGCTCAGGCTTTCAACCGTGGCGGTGGATCAGGCGTAGGCTTCCGCCAGGCTCATCACACGCGGCTCGACCTTGATGCCGACATTGCCGAACAGCGAATCGATTGCCGCCAGGTTGGCGCTGCATTCTTCCGCTTTCCAGCCCTTGAACATGTCGGTGCCGTCTTTCTGGAAGTGCAGGTCGAGTACCTTGCCCTTGTCGCGGTGGACATAGCTTTGTTGGTGGATAGTGGCGAAGCCCAGTTCGGCCAGGCCGGCGAGCAGGGCGTGTGGTGGATTGTCCGGGTCGGTGGCCAGGAACACGCCGAAGGTCTTGCCGGGCGGTTTGGCCGCGACGTCGACTTCATAGACCCCGGGGGCCTTGGTCACACTCGTGCTTTTCAGAAACAACATGTCGTTCTCCTGTCGCGCGGGTAACCCTCGGGGCCATGCGCGATATGCTTGTTGGTTGGTCAGCCCTCAAGCTTATTTCCATACGGGAACTTTGTCGATGATTGTCTGCAGTTTCTTCGAGTTATCGCACCAATAGACCACACATTGTGGCGCCAATTAACATTGCGCAAGCGAGCATGCCCAAAATGAAGCCTTTTTCGCGCTGTGCCGGGTCGCGGTAATAGCCCAGCGCATACATGATGCGCGCCACGCACCACACCAGTCCGCCACCCGCCGCCCACAGGTCGCCGGTGAACATGGCGCACAGCCACAACGGCACCAGCACCAACGGCAGCATCTCGAGCGTGTTCATCTGCACCCGGTGCGCGCGCAGGAAACCTTCCGGCCCCTCCATCGAGGGCGCCGGCACCCGGTGCACAATGCGTGCGCGCGCCGCCATGCCCCAGGTCCAGAAATACACGCCCAGTACCGCCAGGGTGGTCCACGCCGTCAACAGCATATCGTTTCCTTATCCCAATAAGAATGCCAGCCGGCGTCTCCAGTGACAGCCCAGGGCTCAATTGCCCGCGCGTTTACGCCGCGCCAGGTCCTCGGTCGGCGGCACCAGCGCCGCGTACAGCGCGCCGGTGGGCGCATCCCAGGCCGCCAGCGCGTCCTGCTGGCGCGCCACGGTCGCCATGTCGCCGCGCGCCACCGGGCCGCTCAGCGCCGCCGCGGGACCGAGGCGGAACACGTTGGCCATGCTTTCGCTGGCGAGCGGGCGCGCCAGTTCGCGCGCCACGTCTTCCGGCACGCCGGCCGCCTGGTAGGCGCGCAGCGCGGCGTCGAGCACCGTGACCAGGTAGTTCGACGCGAACACGGCGGCCGCGTGATAGACCGTCTTGGCGGCGGCGTCGATCGCCACCGTGCGCGCCCCGATCGCCTCGAAGGCGGGGATGAGCAGCGCCAGCGCCTCGGCGTCGCCTTCGATGCCGCAGTAGGTGCCGCCGAAGTCGCGCGCCACCGCGTCCGGGTCGGCGAAACTGCGGACCGGGTGCACGCTGGCCACCAGCGCACCGCGCGCACGCGCCGCCTGCAGTTCGTTTGAAGCCCTGGCGCCGCTGCAGTGGAGCACCACCGCGCCCTGCAGGTCATGCGCTTCGGCCAGCGCCGCGCACGCAGGCGCGATCTGGTCGTCGCTCACCGCCAGCAGCCACACGCGCGCCGGACGCATCGCGGCGACACTGCCGGCAGCACGGCCGGCGCCGATGAAGCCGATCGCCGCATGGGCGCTGGACTGCGAGCGGGTCAGCACGTCGTGCAGCGCGAACACGCCGTGCTGCGCGAACAGGCGCCCCAGCACGCGGCCGACGTGGCCGGCGCCGACCAGGTTCAGACTCGATGCCATCAGAACCCCGCGCCCGGCTGGCTCAGGTAGTCCTGCTCTTCCGGCGTCGAGGCGCGGCCCAGGATCGGGTTACGGTGCGGGAAGCGGCCGAAGCGCGCGATCACGCCGCGGTGGCGGTGCGCATAGTCGAGCGCCTCGTTGAAGCCTTCGTGGCTGGCCGCCAGCTCGGTGAACAGTTCCACCGCGCGCTCCTGCATGCGTGCGTCTTCCGCGTGCTCGAACGGCATGTAGACGAACTGGCGCTCGACCGGGCTCAAGGCCAGGTGGGCGCCGCTGTCGACCAGCTGGCGCGCCGCGGCGAGCGCCAGCGGGTCGCCGGCGAACGATTCCGGCGTGCCGCGATGGGCATTGCGGGTGAACTGGTCGAGCACCAGGATGCGCGCCAGCACCCCGCGCGGACCTTGTTCGTCCCATTCGCGCAGGCCGCCCGCCGCGGCTTGGCCGATCGCCGCGCCGAAGCGGGTCCGGATCGCGGCGTCGAAACCGTCGTCCTTGCGGAACCATTCCATGCGCTGCTTGCCGTAGCCGGCGTCAGTCGTTGGCAGGAACCAGAAATCGAGTACTTCTTGAGCATCCATGGATTACCCCGTTGGATTGTTATTGTGTCGTGTGGTCGCGTGGCGCGGCTTCAGTTGCGCGCGTGCGAAAGCTGGAACGCCTCGACGCCGTCGAAGGCGGCCAGTTCGCCGGCCAGGGTCGACAGCGAGGCGCCGTTCTTGCGCGACAGCGCCAGCGCCACGAAGCGCCATTCCTGGCGTCCATCGTCGCTGCTGATGGTCAGCGAGCTGCCGGCGATCTCGTAGCCGCGCTCGAGCGCCACGCGCCGGATCGCTTCTTCGCGCGGCAGGAAGCCGCCCTTGAAACGCATCCGCACCGCCACCGCATGGCGCGACGGCAGGAAGGTCTCGAGCCGGTTCAGGTAGATCATGATCATCGCCGACAGAAAGGCGAGGCCCATCGCCGCCAGGTAGAAGCCGACGCCGATCAACACGCCGATCGCGGACGAGGCCCAGATCGAGGCCGCCGTGGTCAGCCCGCTGATGTTGAAGCCTTCGCGCATGATCACGCCGGCGCCGAGGAAGCCGATGCCGGTGACCACGCCCTGGATGATGCGGGTCGGGTCGATCGGCGCCAGCATGCTCACGTGGCCGCCGTACCAGGAGTCGGGATAGCCGGCCAGGATGGTCAGCGCGCACGAGGCCATGCACACCAGGCCATAGGTGCGCATGCCGGCCGCGCGGCCGTGGTACGCCCGCTCATAGCCGACCAGCAGGCCGAGCGCCAGCGCGCCGCCCAGGTGCAGCAGGATCAGCCCATTGGTGAACAGCTCGCGCGGCGACCAGTACCTCGCAATCAGGTCAAGTTCGCTCATGCGCGCGGCCAGTCATGCTTCATGGTGCGATCACGGCTTCTTGCGCACCAGCTGCTTTTCGAAGGCCGCATCGTGCTTGCTGATGCGCTGCACTTCCTGCGGACCGAGGCCGTTCACGAAGGCGACGAAGTCGTCCAGTTCGAGCGGCGCACAGAGGGCCGGGCTGCCCGGCGCTTCGGACAGGAAGAACAGGCCGTCGCCGGTGCGCGCCATCGACCACAGGGCGTTGCCGGTGCGGCGTTTCAGGCGCTCGACGGCGCTGCTTGCGCGGGTGGAACGCGAGCTGGCCATATCAGATCGCCTCCGTGCGCAGCATCAGCCATTCGAAGGCGGCGCCCTCGACGTGCGGTGTCAGGCGCGCACGCACGGTGGCGTGGTAGTCGTTGAGCCACGCGATTTCGTCCGCGCGCAGCAGCGACTTGTCGATCGGGCGGGTGTCGATCGGGCACAGGGTCAGCGTCTCGAAGGCCAGGTACTCGCCGAATTCGGTCGTCTCCGCCGATTCGTTGAGCACCAGGTTTTCGATGCGGATGCCCCAGCGGCCAGGACGATAGATGCCCGGCTCGATCGAGGTGATCATGCCCGGCTCCATCGCGGTGTGCGGATCCGGCGGCACCGCCGGCGAGATGGTCTGCGGGCCTTCGTGCACGTTCAGGAAGTAGCCGACGCCGTGGCCGGTGCCGTGGCCATAGTCGATGCCGGCGGCCCAGATCGGGGCGCGCGCGATCGCGTCCAGCAGCGGCGCGCGGGTGCCGCGCGGGAAGCGCGTGGCCGACAGGTTGATCAGGCCCCTCAAGACCAGCGTGTAGTCGCGCTTCTGCGCGTCGCTCGGCGTGCCGACCGGGATCACGCGCGTGATGTCGGTGGTGCCGCCCAGGTACTGGCCGCCCGAGTCGATCAAGAGCAGGCCATCGCCTTCAATGATGGCGCAGCCTTCGGGCACGGCGCGGTAGTGCATGATCGCGCCATTACTGTTGAAGCCGGCGATGGTCGAGAAGCTCGGGCTGATGAAATTCGGGCGGCGCGCACGGGCCGCGGTGATGCGGGTGTCGATGTCGACTTCGTTGATTGGCTGGCGCTGGGCATCAAGCAGCAGCGGCTCGAGCTCCGCGAAGAATGCGCACAGCGCGGCGCCGTCCTGCTCCATCGTGGCGCGCACGTTGACCGCTTCGCTGTCGAGCTTTTTCGACTTGGCGAAAGTGGTCGGGTTGATCGCCTCGACCACGTTCACGCCGTACGGCACGGCGGCGCGCATGCCGGCGGTGATGCGGCGTGGATCGACCAGCAGCGTGGCGCCGTCGGGCAGCGACTGCAGCGCATGCACGGCGTTGGCGTACGGCGCCAGGTGCACACCGTCGGCTTCGAGGCGTGCGCGCACATCCTCGGGTACTTTTCCTTCGCCGACGAACAGGGTGGCGTCGGCGCGGCCGATCAGCGCATGCGCCAGGAACACCGGGTTGAAGCTGACGTCGGCGCCGCGCAGGTTGAACAGGTAAGCGATATCGTCGAGCGTCGAGATGAAGTGAAAGCCGGCGCCGTGCGCTTCCATCGCGGCGCGGGTGGCGGCCAGCTTGTCGGCGCGGGTCACGCTGGCGAACGGCGGCAGGTGTTCGAAGATGGCGTCCGCCGGCAGCGCAGGACGCTCGCTCCAGACTGCGTCCAGCACATCGATGTCGGTGCGCAGCACCACGCCTTTGGCCTTGAGGGCAGTCTCCAGCAGGCGCGCGCCGGCCAGGCCCAGCACGCGCGCATCGACCGCCACGGTCTGGCCGACGGCCAGGTTGGCGGCCAGCCAGTCCACGTGCAACATGCTGGCCGCGCCCGGGATCTTCATCAGCGCGATCTCGGAGCCGGCCAGTTCGCTCTCGGCCTGGGTCCAGTAGCGGCCATCGGTCCAGACGCCGGCGAAGTCAAAGGTGGCGATGAAGGTGCCGACCGAGCCGGTGAAGTCGGACAGCCATTCGCGGCCCTTCCAGTGGCCGGGCAGGTATTCCGACAGGTGCGGGTCGCTCGACGGGACGATGACGGCGTCGACGCCGTGCTGCGCCATGGCGGCGCGCAGCTGCGCGAGGCGGTTGGTGCGGGCGGTCTGGAGATCGTGATTGGGCATGGCCTGGTGCTTCGCTGAGTTTTCCAAGCCACGTATGATACGCCGCAATGCCCGCCTGTGGCGCGTTCGATCATTGCGCCATGACATCACGCGTATCAGCACAAGCCGCGGCAACGGGACGCGGCCTTGTCCGGGGATGACGCATAATGGCCTGGCAATCAACTGCCTTTCAAGCCCCATGCACGATTTCCATCACGAGCGCGCCCGCGCGCTGCTGGCCAACGCCACCCAGATCGTCGATCCCAAGGGAGTACAAGACGCCGTGACACGCGTCGCCGACAGTCTCAACGCCCGCTTCGGCGCCGCCGACTCCACCGAATTCCCGCTGGTGCTGGGGGTGATGGGCGGCGCGGTGGTGTTCACCGGCCATCTGCTGCCGCAACTGTCGTTCCCGCTCGACTTCGACTACATCCACGTCAGCCGCTACGGCGACGAAGACCGCGGCGGTGAGCTGGTGTGGAAAGTGGTGCCGCGCCAGAACGTGGCGGGGCGCATCATCATCCTGGTCGACGACATCCTGGACGAAGGCGAGACCCTGGCCCACGTGAAGCAGCGCCTGCTCGACATGGGCGCGGCGGAAGTGATCATCGCGGTGTTCGCGGACAAGGACCTGGGGCGCAAGAAGCCGATCCAGGCCGACCTGGTAGGATTGTCGCTGCCGAACCAGTTCGTGGTCGGGTTCGGGATGGACGTGTATGGGTACTGGCGCAACCTGCCGGGCCTGTGGACGATCCGGCCCGAGGATTTGAAGCGCGACGAATAAAGCGTTTTGCGCGGTGGTGCGAGGCGCCACCGCGCAATCGAACGCTGTCTTACAGCGCCAGCCGCGCGCGCGCCGCCGCGTATTCCTGCGTCAAGCGCTCGACCATCTGCGCCACCGTCGGCACGTCGTTCATCAGCCCCACGCCCTGCCCCGCGCCCCAGATGTCGCGCCAGGCCTTGGCCGAACCCGAGCCGAAGCTCATCTTGCTCTTGTCCGACTGCGGCAGGTTGTCCGGATCCAGCCCCGCCGCCACGATCGATTTCTTCAGGTAGTTGCCGTGCACGCCGGTGAACAGGTTGGTGTACACCACGTCCGCCGCGTTCGATTCGACGATCGCCTCGCGGTAGCCGTCGCTGACGTTCGACTCCTGCGTGGCCAGCCAGCGCGAACCGATGTAGGCGAAGTCGGCGCCCATCGCCTGCGCCGCCAGGATCGCGTCGCCGGTGGCGATCGAACCGGACAGCGCGACCGGGCCCTGGAAGAACTTGCGCACCTCGCCCACCAGCGCGAACGGCGACAGCGCGCCCGCGTGGCCGCCGGCGCCGGCCGCCACCAGGATCAGGCCGTCCACGCCCGCTTCCAGCGCCTTCTCGGCGTGGCGGATCGAGACCACGTCGTGCAGCACGATGCCGCCGTACGAATGCACCGCGTCCAGCATCTCCTGCGGCGGCGCGCGCAGCGACGAGATGATGATCGGCACCTGGTGCTTGACGCAGACCTCGACGTCATGCGCCAGCCGGTCGTTCGACTGATGCACGATCTGGTTGACCGCGATCGGGCCGACCCTGGCGCCCGGATTGGCGGCGGCGTAGTCGGCCAGCTCGCGCTGCAGGTCGGTGAGCCAGACATCGAGCTGCTCGGCCGGACGTGCGTTCAGGGCCGGGAACGAGCCGACGATGCCGGCCTTGCACTGGGCCGCCACCAGCGCGGGACCGCTGGCGATGAACATCGGCGAAGCGATGACGGGAAGGGACAGGTTTTGCAGCGCGGTGGGCATCGTCATGGAGCGGGCTTTCGATGGTCGGTTGATCGGATCTTCTGCCGGCATGATAGCCCGGGAAAAGAACGGTCGTGCTAGATTTTTGCTTCTAAAGCATCATGCCGCCATCAGTCCCACCCGATGGCGGCTTCGCGCCGGTGGATCTCGGTCCACACCGCGCGTTTCTCGTCCTCGCTGGCCCCGCCCCAGGCTACGATCTCGTCGATCGTGCGCAGGCAGCCGCGGCACAGGCCGGTGTCCGGCGCCATCTCGCACACGTTGATGCAGGGAGAAGGAACGGGGGATTGCAGTTCGGGTGCCATGTGGTCGAGTGATGAATCTGAGGTGCACTGGAAGCGGCATTATCGCCCATCCGGGCATACGGCCGGCGAATCCGGACGGGCAGTCCTGCAACGCGTGCAAGGTTCGTGTAAGCTTTTGCCCCGACATTGCTGATGGTGCAGTGCACAAAAGGAGAAGCGATGAAGATCAATCGGAAACTGCTTGCGCAAATGCGCAGCGCCACACGCTCGCTCTGGAATGTCGGTCGCGTCAGCCCCGGCGCCGCGGTACGGCAGGCAATGCAAAACGTCAGCGCCATCCAGCGCGAAGCCAACTACCAGATGCAACAACAGATGCGCGACTTTGCCGCGCCACCGGATGCGGCGTTCGCGGGAGCGAGTTCGGCAACGGCTGCGCGCGCGGTACAGGCCGGCCGCTTCATCGACGGCAGCTACGCCAACGCGGCCGGACGCCGCGACTACAAGTTATACGTTCCGGCCAGCTATACCCGTTCGCCGGTGCCGCTGGTGGTCATGCTGCACGGCTGCGGCCAGGATCCGGACGACTTTGCCAAGGGCACCGGCATGAACCTGCTGGCCGACGAAATCGGCTGCCTGGTGCTATATCCCGCGCAAAGCGGCAGCGCCAATTCTTCGCGCTGCTGGAACTGGTTCAACGCGGTCGACCAGCGCCGCGACCAGGGCGAACCGTCGATCATCGCCGGCATGACGCTGCAGATCATGGACCACCACGCGGTCGACCCAAGCCAGGTCTATGTGGCCGGCCTCTCCGCCGGCGGCGCGATGGCGACCATCATGGGCACGCTGTACCCGGACCTGTACGCGGCGGTGGGCGTGCATTCCGGCCTGCCGTTTGCCTCGGCGCACGACCTGCCGTCGGCGCTGGCGGCGATGAAGGGGGATTTCCGGCGCGCCCAGGCGCCGGGACGGGCGCTGCCGATCATCGTGTTCCATGGCGACCGCGACACCACCGTGCATCCGGCCAACGGCGACGAACTGGTGCGCCACCTGGCGCAAGCGGGCACGGCAGAGCCGGGACGGGTACCGGACGGGCATGCCTACACGCGCACCGTGTATCCCGGCGACGATGGCATCTTGCATGCGGAACATTGGCTGGTGCACGGCGCCGGCCACGCCTGGTTCGGCGGCAATGCGCGCGGCAGCTATACCGACGGCCGCGGGCCGGACGCCAGCCGCGAGATGATGCGCTTCTTCCGCACCCGGCGTTGAACTTACGCCGGTTCGGACGGCGGCTTGGGATGTGCCGCGATGTATGCGCGCAGGCAGTCCGGACACCAGCAGCCGGCCGCATCCAGCGGCACCGCGACCGCCGGCGGCAGCGCCGTGCACCAGCACGGCTCGCTGCCGCCATCGGCCATCGAGCAGCCGAATCCGGCGCCGCAGCGGGTGCAGATGCTCACCGCGCCACCTGCGGTGGAGCGGAGCAGAAACCTGAGGCGAACAACGGGATTGTCATGGCAGGAGTACAGTAGCGATTGCTGCCATAAAATACAACAGAACGCCACCGATCTTCCACAAGGTTTACGCTGTTTTTATGGCATTGCCTGTAAAATCTCGCGACATTTATTTCGGACCCTCCATGAACGCTCAATTGACCAGCCTGAAGACCGACGACCAGAACAGCGACCTGACCGGTGTCTCGCCGGCGATCAAGGCGCAGATCCTGGCGGAGGCGCTTCCGTACATCCGCAATTTCCACGGCAAGACCATCGTCATCAAATACGGCGGCAACGCCATGACCGACGAACGCCTGAAGCACGGCTTCGCGCGCGACGTCATCCTGCTCAAGCTGGTGGGCATGAACCCGGTGGTGGTGCACGGCGGCGGTCCGCAGATCGACAACGCGCTGAAGAAGATCGGCAAGCAGGGCACCTTCGTGCAGGGCATGCGCATCACCGACGAAGAAACCATGGAAGTGGTGGAGTGGGTGCTGGGCGGCGAAGTGCAGCAGGACATCGTCATGCTGATCAACCACTACGGCGGCCAGGCCGTGGGCCTGACCGGCAAGGACGGCGGCCTGATCCGCGCACGCCGCATGGCCATGCCTGACAAGGAAAAACCAGGCGAGTTCCTGGACATCGGTTTTGTTGGCGAAATCGAAGCGATCAACCCGGCGGTCGTGAAAGCGCTGCAGGACGACGCCTTCATCCCGATCATCTCGCCGATCGGCTTCGGCCACGACGGCCAGGCCTACAACATCAACGCCGACGTGGTCGCCGGCAAGATCGCGGAAATCCTGAAAGCCGAAAAGCTGATCATGATGACCAACATCGCCGGCGTGCAAGATAAATCCGGCAACCTGGTGACCGACCTGTCGGCGCGCGAGATCGACGAAATGTTCGCGGACGGCACGATTTCGGGCGGCATGCTGCCGAAAATCTCGTCGGCGCTGGACGCCGCCAAGTCGGGTGTGAACACCGTGCACATCATCGACGGCCGCATCGAACACTCTTTGTTGCTCGAAGTCTTGACGGAACAGGCTTTTGGCACTATGATCCGGTCTCACTAATTTTTTGCGGCGGAAACTCTGCCGCGAAGAATCGAGTCTCAGGTGGGCTTCGCCCACCGAGGATCTACCCGCCCTTGTAGCTCAGTGGTAGAGCACTCCCTTGGTAAGGGAGAGGCCACGTGTTCAATCCACGTCAAGGGCACCATCTCCCCTCTCCCGTTGTATCCTCCCAGATCTGTCTGTTTGCCGCATGTGCGCGCAGGACAACGTTCGCCGCTTGCATCGCAGTTCATGCCATAGTTCACGCCATGACGCCGTCATGCGCCGCTGGCTATAATCGCAGCTTGCTAATCCATTCTTCCTCCTTGCTGTGGCAAGCTCATCTCCCATTTCGTCGATCCGCGCGCCGGTCTGGCTGTTCGACCTCGACAACACATTGCACGACGCCTCGCACGCGATCTTCCCGGCCATCAGCGCCAACATGAACACGTATATCGCGCGCGTGCTCGCCGCCGGCGGCGACCCGGTGACGCAGGAGATGGTCGACGCCGCCCGGCGCGGTTACTGGCAGCGCTACGGCGCCACCCTGCTCGGCATGATCCGCCACCACCAGGTGTGCGCAGCCGATTTCCTGAAGCAGACCCACGACATCGGCCCACTGGAAGCGCTGCTGCGCGCCGAACGCGGCCTGGGCCGCCTGCTGCGCCGCCTGCCAGGCCGCAAGATCTTGCTGACCAATGCGCCGAACAGCTATT
Organism: Massilia sp. YIM B02443; assembly: GCF_030411955.1. GTDB lineage: Bacteria > Pseudomonadota > Gammaproteobacteria > Burkholderiales > Burkholderiaceae_D > Telluria. Next base: position 203,034 of record NZ_JASNRA010000006.1, on the reverse strand, counting down.
CGACCGAGATCGTGCGCCGCCTGAAGCTGCACAACCATTTCTCGCACCACGTGGCGATCGAGCACATGCACGTGCACGGGCAACTGCGCCCGAAACCGTCGAAACTGATGCTGCGCCGCCTGCTGCGCAAGCACGGCGTGGCGGCCCAGCGCTGCATCCTGGTCGAGGACACGCTGGCCAATCTGCGCACCGCGCGCCAGCTCGGCTTGCGCACGGTCTGGGTCACGCAATACCTCAAGATGAGCGACCCGATTGGAAAAGCACCTCTACCGCGGACCCTGAAATGCCCCGGTTACGTCAATGTCAAAGTAAAATCCGTGCGGCAACTTCCAGCACGGCTATCCAGGCTGCGCACAACACACAACAACTACTAGGGATTTCCATGGCAAGCACCAAGCCAGGCCAGCGCAAGCTGCAGATCCTCCAGGCCTTGGCCTCGATGCTCGAGCAGCCCAAGGGAGAGAAAATCACCACCGCCGCCCTCGCCGCGCGGCTGTCGGTGTCCGAAGCGGCGCTGTACCGTCATTTCGCCAGCAAGGCGCAGATGTACGAAGGACTGATCGAGTTCATCGAGTCGTCGGTGTTCGGCGTCATCAACCAGATCACCGAGAAGGAAGAAGGCGGCATGGAGCAGGCCTACGCCATGCTCAACATGCTGCTCGGCTTCGCGGCCAGCAACCCGGGCATGACGCGGGTGCTGATCGGCGACGTGCTGGTCAACGAGGACGAGCGCCTGCAGCACCGCATGAACGCGTTCTACGACAAGATCGAACTGGCCTTCAAGGGCGCGCTGCGCCTGGCGGTGACGCAGGGCCACGGCCAGGAAGCCGACGTCGCCGCACGCGCCAGCCTGCTGGTGAACTACGTCACCGGCCGCTGGCACCGCTACGCCAAGAGCGGTTTCAAGATCAACCCGCTTGAGGCCACGTCGCTGCAGCTGTCATTGCTGCTGGCTGCCTGACGATCATGCAGTCCGGCGACGTCTTCGCATTGCTCGACGATGCCCGCGCCGCCGGGGAGGCGCGCTCGCGCCTGTACACCGGACACGCGGGCACGCTGCGCTGCGAGGACGCCGCCGGCTGGCCGTCGCTGCTGGAGCAAATGCAGGAGGCGCTGGGACGCGGCCTGTATGCGGTGCCGCTCCTGAGCTACGAACTGGGCGCACATCTGGACGGTTTGCCGGCGCACCGGCAGGACGGACCGCTGGCCCAGGTGCTGCTGTTCACGGGGTGCGAGCGCTTGACTGCGCCCCAGGTCGAATCCTGGCTGGCCTCGCGCGTGCCCGGCGACGCGCCGGCCGGCGTGGCCGGCATCGCGGCCAACGTCGACGAAGCGGCATTCGTCGACGCCATCGGCCGCATCCGCGACTACATCGCGGCCGGCGACACCTATCAGGTGAACTACACCTACCGCCTGCGCTTCGACGCCTTCGGTCCGCTGTTTGGCCTGTATGCGCGCCTGCGCGCACGCCAGCCGGTGCCGTATGGCGCGCTGGTGTCGCTGCCGGACGGCGGCGCGCTGCTGTCCTTTTCTCCCGAGCTGTTCGTGCGCCACGATGCGGGCGTGCTGCTGGCGCGGCCGATGAAGGGCACGGCCCCAAGCAGCGGCGACGCCGCGATCGACGAAGAACGCGCATGGGCGCTGGCGGGCGACGGCAAGAACCGCGCCGAGAACCTGATGATCGTCGACCTGCTGCGCAACGACCTCGGTCGCGTGGCGCAGACCGGCAGCGTGCAGGTGCCGGCGCTGTTCGACGTGCAGCGCTACGGCGCCGTGCTGCAGATGACGTCCACCGTGCAGGCGCGCTTGCGCGAGGATGCGACATTGGATGAGATCTTCGCCGCGCTCTACCCGTGCGGCTCGATCACCGGCGCGCCCAAGCGGCGCACGATGGAAATCATCCACGAACTCGAGCCGGCTGCGCGCGGTATCTATACCGGCGCGATCGGCTGGTTCGATCCGCCTGTGGATAACAAGGCGTTCGGCGACTTCTGCCTGTCGGTGCCGATCCGCACGCTGGCGCTGGCGCCGGAAGCGAACGGCGTGCGGCGCGGGGAACTGGGCGTCGGCGCCGGCATCGTGTTCGACAGCGATGCGCAAGCCGAATACGCCGAGTGCCAGTTGAAGGCGCGCTTCCTCACCGGGCTGCAGAACGAATTCGAGCTATTCGAAACGCTGCGCGGATCGTGGGACGACGGCGTGCGCCATCTGGAACGCCATCTCGATCGGCTCGGGGCCTCGTGCGCGTATTTCGGTGTGCCATTCGCGCGCGATGCGGCGCGGACGATGCTTACCGATGCCTGCCTGGCCCTGCCCCACGGCCAGGTGCATCGCCTGCGCCTGGCCGTGTCCCCGGCGGGCGAACTGTCGCTGAGCTCGGGCCCGCTGGCGCCCCTGCAGGAACCGGTGGCGCTGGTGCTGGTGCTGGCCGATGAAACCACGTACAGCGGCGATGTCTTCCTGCGCCACAAGACGAGCGTGCGCACGCGCTACGACACGGCCTGGAAAGCGGCCGAGGCGCAAGGCGCGTTCGACGCCCTGTTCTTCAACGAGCGCGGTGAATTGACGGAAGGTGGGCGCAGCAATGTGTTCGTGCGCTTCGGTGCATGCTGGTTCACGCCGCCCTTGGCTTCGGGCTTGCTGCCCGGCGTGATGCGCGGCGTGCTGCTCGATGCGCCGGCGTGGAATGCCAGCGAGCGCGTGATCACGCGCGAGATGCTGGAGCGGGCCGACGACATCGTCGTCTGTAACGCCTTGCGCGGCCCGCTGCGCGCCGTCCTCGCCTGAGATTGTCCCAGGCGCTGCAGCGCATATAACATCCGCTTAGAAGCGGTAGCCGACGCCCAGGCCGAACAGCACCGGATCGACCTTCAGGTGGCTGGCGTTGGCGCCGCCCACATACACGTCGCTACGGATGTTCACTTTCTTGACGTCGGCATTGATCGACCAGCGCTCGTTGATGCGGAAGTCGACGCCGGCTTGCAGCGCCAGGCCCCAGCTGTCGTTTTCCAGGTCGCCGGCGCCGTCCAGCAGGCGCACCTTCGAGATGCGGGTGTAGTTCACGCCCACGCCGACGTACGGATTGATGGTGGCGCCCGGCGCGAAGTGGTACTGGGCGGTCAGGGTCGGCGGCAGGTGCTTGAAGCTGCCGATCTCGGCGCCGTCGAGGCGCACCTTGTGCTTCTGTGGATAAGTCAGGATCAGCTCGGCCGAGATGTGCGGCGTGAAGAAGTAGCTGATGTCCAGTTCAGGAATGGTCTTGGTTTCGACGTCGATGCGGTCGGAAGCGCCCACACCGCCGACCGGGGTCGATTTGTTGTCCGGGTCGATGTAGACGGCGCGGGCGCGCACCAGCCACGGGGATTCCTGGGCAATTGCCTGCGAAGCTGCCACAGCGATCAGGGCCACCACCACGGATTTCATCATCGTTTTCATTTTTTTCTTACCTTTCGTCTATGTCATATGCGACAGAGGTAAGCTTATTGATGAGACGATGAAAAAACGTTGATGTAGATCAAAATACCCACGCTATTAGTGTGGGTTATTAAGAGATAGTTGTTGTGCTTATGTAGGGTTGGCGGCTATGCCGCTCACGCGGTGATTGTTACCGGCTCCGACTTCGCGCCGGATGATCTGGCGGCTAACGACCACCGCGTCGGCGGCGAAGCCGCCAACCCTACGATTAGAGCGCTGCTTCGATCTTGCTGGTCAGCTGCTTGTCTTCCGGCGCGACCTTGCTCGGGAAGTATTCGATCACATTGCCGTCGCGGCCGATCAGGTATTTGTTGAAGTTCCACTTCGGTTCCTGGCCGGTCAGCTTGATCAGGCTGGCGTGCAGCGGATTGGCTTGCGGTCCCTTGACCGAGGTGGTGGCGAACATCGGGAACTTGACGCCGTAGGTGTTGAAGCACAGGTCGGCGATTTCCTTGGCGTTGCTCGACTCCTGGTTGAAGTCGTTCGACGGGAAGCCCAGCACCACGAAACCGCGGCCGGCGTACTTCGAGTAGATCTTTTCCAGGCCTTCGTACTGCTTGGTGTAGCCGCAGTAGCTGGCCGTGTTCACCACCAGCACCACCTTGCCGGCGTACTGGCACAGGTCCTGCGGCGCTTCGTCCTGCAGGCGCTTGAAGCTGTGCTTGAGCAGCGCCGGGCAGGCGGCCGGGCTCTTGGTCAGCGCGGCGACCGGCGCCGCCTGGGCGCGGGCGGGCTGGGTGACGCTGAGGGCAGCAAACGTGGCGAGCAGCGCGGCGGCGGTCTTGATCATGGCGAATTATCCACAGGCGGTTGAGTGGCCATGATTGTAGCGTAAGGACGCCGGCGCCGGCCGCCTGGTCTCAGGCGTTCAGGCTGCGGTGCTCGATCTTGATGCAGTGGTTCATCACCACGTCCAGCCCGGCGGCGCGCGCCAGGTCGGCCGCCTGCTGGTTCTCGATCTCGAGCTGCATCCACAGGCAACCGGCACGTACCGCGATCGCGTCGCGTGCGATCGGCGGGATGTCTTCGGACTTGCGGAAGCAGTCGACGATGTCGATGCGCTGGCCGTCGGCGGCCAGGGCGTCGGCGGCCTCCTGCAGGGTGGCGTAGACCTGCTCGCCGTGGATGGTCTGGCCGGCGCAGGCGGGGTTGACCGGGACGATGCGGTAGCCGGCTTGCTGCAAGTAGGCGCCTACTTCGTTGCTGGCGCGCTCGGGCTTGTCGGACATGCCGACGATGGCGATGGTTTTGCTGTCGCGGAGGATTTGGGCAATGCTGCGCATGAGGGCATCTTGGGATGTTGTCGTTACGCCCAGCTTATCAGGTTTGCGCCGTTGATCCGGTTCAGCGCTATCAATCTGCGACGGACTTGGGTCCCCGCCAAGGGGGGCGCCTAGCCCGGGGAAGACGGTTTTTAAACAGGCGGTTCTGCACAATTGCGTTAATTGCCAGCCTCGAAACCCTCGTCCCCGCGCAGGCGGCAAACCAGGTTCACTCAGCCGTAAGTCAGCGCTCGCTGCATCCGCATGGCTCACGGCAAGCGCGCGCTGCGCCGCACCGAATCATCCTGCGTCATGGTCATGTGCGTCACCTTGCCGCCCGCATCGCGCTCGAATTCGAACTGCGCCAGCGATCCCGGAATGAAGAACCCATTCGGCGCGAACGCCTTCAGCGGATGCGCCCTGCCCTGCCCGCGCTGCATCACCAGCACCCCGTCGCGCACGGTGAAGCTGCGCTTGTCGTTCGAATCGGTCTCATAGTCGCCCACGAACGCTTGCAGCGCCCTGGCGTCCAGCGTGATCGCCTTGTGCTCGGCGAACGGCTTGCCGATCGCCAGCGCCGCCGCCTTCTTGGCCAGCACCTCCGGATCGGGACCGCCGCTGTCGGCATTGGCCAGCACCGCCACGAACACCTTCTGCTGCGGCAGGCGCAGCGCATAGGTGCTGAAGCCATTGATGCCGCCGCCATGGTCGATCACGGGAACGCCCTGCAAGGTGCCGACGTGCCAGCCGTAGCCGTAATCGGTCGACTTCTGCGGCGTGAGCATGTAGGGCTTGAAGGCCATCTTCCAGCTCGCGGGCGTGAGCAGGCGGCCGGCGCCGATCGCGGCGTCCCAGCGCGCCAGGTCGTCGACGGTCGACACCAGCGAACCGGCAGCGTACGGCTGCGTCATGCTCAGTTTTTTGGCAGGGACAAAGCCTTGCTCTTCCTTGCTGTAGCCGGCCGCGCGCGGGGCCCGCGAGCGCTCGTGGCCTTCGAATGCGGTGTCCTTCATCCCCAGCGGCGTGAAGATGCGCCGCTCCAGGAACTGGGCGTAAGTGAGCCCCGACACCTTCTCGATGATCGCGCCGAGCAGGAAGTAGCCGCTGTTGTTGTAGCGGTACTGCGTGCCCGGCTCGAACTCGAGCGGATCGTTCTTGAAGCCGTCGATCATCTGGGCCACGCTGAAGTCGGTGGCCATGTTGGCGCCATAGGATGGCTTGCCGGTGAAACTGACGATGCCGGACGTGTGCGTCAGCAGGTGCTCGATCGTGACGGTCTTGCCGCCCAGCGGATAGTCGGGAAAGAAGCGCGTGATCGGGTCGTTCAGGGCCAGCTTGCCTTCGTCGGCCAGCAGCAGGATCGCCGCCGCCGTGAACTGCTTGGTGATCGAGCCCAGGCGCAGCACGGTGCCGGGCGTGAGCGGCCTGTTCGCGGCCAGGTCGGCGGCGCCGTAGGCCTTGCGCAGGATGGTCTTGCCGTTCTTGACCACGATGACCGTGGCGCCCGGCTGGTGCGGCTTGTACTGCGGCTTGAACAGCGCATCGATCTGCGCCGCCAGCGGCTGCGCGGCGGCGGGATGCGACAGGAAGAGAACGGCAACGGCGACGGCGCAGCGCTTGAACATGATCGGCCAACTTTCTGTATGCATTGTGATCTTGTTACTGTAACTCTGCCGTATGGACAGCGCGAGCAGATTTCGACGAGCGGCACGGCAGGCCGACAGACGGTGTTTTCGGCGCCCCGGAAGCGTGCCCACAGGCGCTGCAGATGAAAAAAAAGGCAGCCCGCAGGCTGCCCCTTTGTTTGCCGAGCTTGTACAGCTCAACGGCCTTTCGAACGCAGCTTCTGGATCGCCGCCAGCTGCGCGATCGCCGCGGCCATTTCGGCCTGGGCTTTCGCGTAGTCGATCTTCGAATCCTTGTTCAGCATCAGTTCTTCGGCTTGCTTCTTGGCGGCCGTCGCTTTCGCTTCGTCCAGGTCGCCACCGCGGATCGCGGTGTCGGCCAGCACGGTGACGCCGTTCGGCTGCACTTCCAGGATACCGCCGGCCACGAAGACGAACTCTTCGCCGCCGTTGACGGTCTGGATGCGCACCGCACCCGGGCGGATGCGCGTGATCAGCGGGGTGTGGCGTGGGTAGATACCCAGCTCACCCGTTTCACCCGGCAGCGCGACGAATTCGGCCTGGCCGGAGAAGATCTGCTCTTCGGCCGAGACCACGTCCACTTGAAATGTAGTTGCCATGTGTGTCCTTTAGAAGACGCCGACTTAGGCAGCCAGTTTCTTGGCTTTCTCGATGGCTTCTTCGATCGTGCCGACCATGTAGAACGCTTGTTCCGGCAGGTGGTCCAGTTCGCCCGATGCGATCATCTTGAAGCCCTTGATCGTGTCTTTCAGCGAAACGTACTTGCCCGGTGCGCCGGTGAAGACTTCGGCGACGTGGAACGGCTGCGACAGGAAACGCTGCATCTTGCGAGCGCGTGCGACGACCAGCTTGTCTTCCGGCGCCAGTTCGTCCATGCCCAGAATCGCGATGATGTCGCGCAGTTCCTTGTAGCGCTGCAGGGTGTTCTGCACGGCGCGCGCGGTGGCGTAGTGCTCTTCGCCGACGACCAGCGGATCCAGCTGGCGCGAGGTCGAATCGAGCGGGTCGACCGCAGGGTAGATACCCAGCGAAGCGATGTCACGCGACAGAACGACGGTCGAGTCCAGGTGGGCGAAGGTGGTGGCTGGCGACGGGTCGGTCAAGTCATCCGCAGGGACGTACACGGCCTGGATCGAGGTGATCGAACCGGTCTTGGTCGAGGTGATGCGCTCTTGCAGGCGGCCCATCTCTTCGGCCAGGGTCGGCTGGTAGCCCACCGCCGACGGCATACGGCCCAGCAGTGCCGAGACTTCGGTACCGGCCAGGGTGTAGCGGTAGATGTTGTCGACGAAGAACAGAACGTCCTTGCCTTCGTCACGGAACGCTTCCGCCATGGTCAGACCGGTCAGCGCGACGCGCAGACGGTTGCCTGGTGGTTCGTTCATCTGACCGTAGACCATCGCCACTTTCGAGTTGGCCGGGTTTTCCAGGTCGACGACCTTGGCATCGGCCATTTCGTGGTAGAAGTCGTTACCTTCACGGGTACGCTCGCCCACGCCGGCGAACACGGACAGACCCGAGTGTGCCTTGGCGATGTTGTTGATCAGTTCCATCATGTTGACGGTCTTGCCGACGCCGGCACCGCCGAACAGGCCGACTTTACCGCCCTTGGCGAACGGGCACACCAGGTCGATGACCTTGATGCCGGTTTCCAGCAGGTCGGTCGATGGCGACAGTTCGTCGTACGCAGGCGCGTCACGGTGGATCGAGGCCATGCGTTCATGGCTGACCGGACCGCATTCGTCGATCGGGTTGCCCAGCACGTCCATGATGCGGCCCAGGGTCGGGGTGCCGACCGGGACCATGATTGGACGGCCGGTGTTCTGGATGACCATGCCGCGACGCATGCCGTCCGAGCTGCCCAGAGCAATGGTGCGGACCACGCCGTCGCCCAGCTGTTGCTGGACTTCCAGGGTCAGGTCCGAGCCTTCCATTTTCAGTGCGTCGTACACTTTCGGCATGGCGTTACGTGGGAATTCCACGTCAACCACGGCGCCGATACACTGAACGATTTTGCCTTCAGCCATGTTCGTTCCTTCAGATATATAGTTAGATTCTTTTACTTGATCGTTTAAACGGCTGCTGCGCCGGAAACGATCTCGGAGAGTTCTTTGGTAATCGCAGCCTGGCGGGTCTTGTTGTAGACCAGCTTAAGGTCGCTGATGACGCTGCCGGCGTTATCGCTCGCGGCCTTCATTGCGACCATGCGTGCCGATTGCTCGGACGCCAGGTTTTCGGCAACTGCCTGGTACACCAGCGCTTCCACGTAACGCACCAGCAGCTCGTCGATGACGACTTGCGCTTCCGGTTCGTAGATGTAGTCCCAGCTGGTGGCGCCTGCATCGGCTTTCAGCGTGGCGGCTGGCAGCGGGAGCAGTTGCTCGACCATCGGTTCCTGTTTCATCGTGTTGATGAACTTGGTGTAGCACAGGTAGACGGCGTCCAGCTTGCCTTCCTGGTACGCGTCCAGCATCACTTTCACCGGGCCGATCAGTTTTTCCAGGTGCGGCGCATCGCCCAGCTGGGTCACTTGCGACACCAGCTTCATGCCGACGCGGTTCAGGAAGCCCAGGCCCTTGTTGCCAATCGCAACTGCCTCGACGCGGTTGCCCGCCAGTTCCTGCTCACGCGCTTTCTGCGTTACCTGACGCAGGATGTTGGTGTTCATGCCGCCGCACAGACCTTTGTCGGTCGTGACGACGATGAAGCCCACAGCCTTTGCCTGCACGTGCTTGGCTTGCGCCATGAACGCGTGCGTGTACTCCGGGTTTGCAGTGGCCAGATTGGCGGTGATGTTACGAACCTTGTCACTATAGGGACGGGCGGCGCGCATGCGATCCTGCGCCTTGCGCATTTTCGATGCGGCGACCATTTCCATCGCCTTGGTGATCTTCTTCGTATTCTCTACGCTCTTGATCTTGCCACGAATCTCTTTGCCTGCTGCCATGAGTCCTTACTCCTTGCGCGCACCGGCGTCGTGCTCACACGACGCCGGCTTGACGATTAATATGCGCCGGATTTCTTGAAGTCAGCAACGGCGGCCGCGAGAGCTGCTTCGCTGTCCTTGTCCAGTTGCTTGGTGTCGTCGATCTTCTGCATCAGCGCAGCGTGACCCGACTTCAGGAAAGCGTGCAGGCCATGTTCGAACGGCAGCACTTTCTTGACTTCGATATCGTCCAGGTAGCCCTTGTTGACGGCGAACAGCGACGCGGCCATTGCCGAGGTCGACAGCGGCGAGAACTGCGGCTGCTTCAGCAATTCGGTGACGCGCGCGCCACGGTCCAGCTGCTTGCGGGTCGACTCGTCCAGGTCCGATGCGAACTGCGCGAACGCAGCCAGTTCACGGTACTGCGCCAGGTCGGTACGGATACCGCCCGACAGGCCCTTGATGACCTTGGTCTGGGCGGCGCCACCGACGCGCGACACCGAGATACCGGCGTTGATCGCAGGACGGATACCGGCGTTGAACAGCGAGGTCTCCAGGAAGATCTGGCCGTCGGTAATCGAAATCACGTTGGTCGGCACGAATGCCGAGACGTCGCCAGCCTGGGTTTCGATGATCGGCAGTGCGGTCAGCGAACCGGTCTTGCCGGTGACGGCGCCGTTGGTGAACTTCTCGACGTAGTCGGCGTTGACGCGCGCTGCGCGTTCCAGCAGACGGCTGTGCAGGTAGAACACGTCGCCTGGGTAGGCTTCGCGGCCTGGTGGGCGGCGCAGCAGCAGCGAAATCTGGCGGTAAGCAACGGCTTGCTTCGACAGGTCGTCGTACACGATCAGCGCGTCTTCGCCGCGGTCGCGGAAGTATTCGCCCATCGCGCAGCCCGAGTAGGCCGAGATGTATTGCATTGCTGCCGATTCCGACGCCGATGCGGCGACGACGATCGTGTATTCCATCGCGCCGTGCTGTTCCAGCGAACGCACGATGTTCTTGATGGTCGAAGCCTTCTGGCCGATCGCGACGTACACGCAGGTGACGCCTTGACCCTTCTGGTTGATGATCGCGTCGACAGCAACAGCCGATTTACCGGTCTGGCGGTCGCCAATGATCAGCTCACGCTGGCCACGGCCGATCGGCACCATCGCGTCGATCGACTTGATGCCGGTCTGCATAGGCTGCGACACCGACTCACGGGCGATGACGCCCGGCGCGATCTTTTCGATCGGCGCGGTCAGGGTGGTGGCAATCGGGCCCTTGCCGTCGATAGGCTGGCCCAGCGCGTTGACGACGCGGCCACGCAGTTCCGGACCGATCGGCACTTCCAGGATGCGGCCGGTGGTCTTGACGGTGTCGCCTTCCGAGATGTGCTCGTAAGCACCCAGGATCACGGCGCCGACCGAGTCGCGCTCGAGGTTCATCGCCAGACCGAAGGTGTTGCCAGGGAATTCCAGCATCTCGCCCTGCATCACGTCCGACAGACCGTGGATGCGGCAGATACCGTCGGCGACCGAGATCACGGTGCCTTGGTTGCGGACGTCGGCCGAACCTTCCAGGCCCTGGATCCGGCTCTTGATCAGCTCGCTGATTTCAGATGGGTTAAGTTGCATGCTTGCTAACTCCAATTATAGTTTCTTGATGCGTAGGGCAAGGGCGGGAACGCCGGCTTGCGAGTGCGATGCGGCTCAGGTTACGACGCCAGCGCAACATGCATCTGTTGCAGCTTGGCGCGCACCGAGGTATCGAGCACTTCGTCACCAACGACCACGCGCACACCACCGATCAGCGAAGGATCCACTGTTACCGTTGGGTTCAGCTTGCGGCCAAATTTCTTTTCCAGCGTGGCGACCAGGCTTGCGACCTGTTCGCTCGAGATCTCGAACGCGCTGTAGATCGCGGCGTCGGCAGCGCCTTCGCTCGCGTTCTTGAGGACGGCGAACTGGGCGCCGATCTCGGGCAGCAGGTTGATGCGGCCGTTCTCGGCCAGCATCGCGATGAAGTTCTTCGCTTCAGCGTTCAGCGGAGCCTTGACCAGCGACGCAATCGTGTCCGCCAGTTGTGCGTGCTTGACGTTCGGATTGCTGGCGAAGGCCTGCACATCGGGAATGGCGCCGATCTGGCCCAGTTCCGACGCAATGGCCGACCACGCGTTCATGTCGCCGGTTTGGGCGACACGGAACAGCGCTTCGGCGTAAGGGCGGGCGACGGTTGCGAGTTCTGCCATGATCAGAGCTCGGTCGACAGTTTCGACAGCAGGTCGGCGTGGGCCGCTGCGTTCACTTCACGCTTCAGGATCTGCTCGGCGCCGGCAACCGCGAGGGTCGCGACCTGGCCACGCAGTTCTTCGCGCGCGCGCGTCACTTGCTGTTCGGCGTCGGCCTTGGCAGCGGCAACGATGCGCGCGCCTTCTTCGGCGGCGGTGCGCTTGGCTTCTTCGATGATCGCAGCAGCGCGCTTTTCGGCGTCGTTGATGCGCTTCTGGACTTCGTCACGGGCGCCGGCCAGTTCGGTCTGCACACGCTTTTCGGCGGCGGCCAGGTCGGCCTTGCCACGGTCGGCAGCTGCCAGACCACTTGCAATCTTCGCGGCGCGCTCGTCGAGCGCCTTCATCAGCGGCGGCCACACGAATTTCATCGTGAACAGCGCCAGGATGAAGAACACACCGAACTGCACAAACAACGTTGCGTTGATGTTCACGGTAAATTCCTTCTCACAAAAACGGATGCCGAACCAGGAAGGTTCGGCGCTTCAGATCAAACGTTGCTTGATTAGCTGAATGGACGTGCGAACACGAACAGCATGGCGATACCGACGCCGATCAGGAATGCCGCGTCGATCAGACCAGCCAGCAGGAACATCTTGGTCTGCAGGGTGTTCATCAGTTCTGGCTGACGTGCCGAAGCTTCCAGGTATTTACCGCCCATGATGGCGATACCGATGCAAGCACCGATGGCGCCCAGGCCGATGATCAAACCGCAAGCCAGTGCAACGAAAGAAAGGTCAGTCATGTGAAACTCCAAAAGTTAAATTAAAAACTAGATTAAAAACTACAACTTCTTTACAACCACTATCTTGTTCGATGCTTGCGGCGCCGATCAGTGGCCTTCATGGGCCTGACCGATATACACCAGCGTCAGCATCATGAAAATGAATGCCTGCAGGAACACGATCAGGATGTGGAAGATCGCCCAGATCGAACCCGCGATGATGTGACCAACCACACCGAAGACGGTGGCCATGGAGCCGAGCAGAGCAATCAAGAGGAACAGCAGCTCACCGGCGTACATGTTGCCGAACAGTCGCATACCGAGCGACACGGTTTTTGCTGCGTATTCGATGATGTTCAACAGCAGGTTGAACGGCGCCATCCAGATGCCGAACGGAGCTGCGAACAGTTCGTGGATCCAGCCGCCCAGGCCCTTGATCTTGACGCTGTAGTACAGCATCAGGGCCAGCACGCCGAGGGAAATGCCCAGGGTGCCGTTCAGGTCGGCGGTCGGGACCACGCGGTGGTAAGGAATCGCTTCGCCCAGGCCAACGGCGTTGAAGAACGACGAGAACATGTCGACCGGCAGGAAGTCCAGCGAGTTCATCAGGGCGACCCAGACGAACACGGTCAGTGCGGCCGGGGCGATGAAGCTGCGGTCGCCGTGCACGATCGACTTCGACTGGTCTTCGACCATCTCGACCAGCAGCTCGACGGCAGCCTGGAAGCGGCCCGGCACGCCCGAGGTGGCCTTACGGGCGGCCATCCACATGAACAGGGAACCGACCACGCCCATCGCGATCGACCAGAAGATGGTATCGTAGTTGAAGACGCTGAAGTCCACCACGAAGTCCTGGTGCTTGTTCGACAGGTGGCCGAGGTGGTGAGTGATGTACTCGGACGGGGTCGGGGCGTGCGCTGCGCCGTGTTCGATTGGGGTCGCCATGTGTCAGTGCCTAAATAATAAGATGATGTAACTCTTCAGCGCCACGATGAACCCGGCGAGTAGCGCCAGCCAGTTCAGATCGTGGTACAGCTTGGCGGTGACGAACAAAAGCGCCACCGTCAGAATAATCTTTACAAATTCCCAGATGAAGAATGCGGCAGGACTCGCCCCGCCCGCCTTGTGGGCGTTGGCAAACAGGCGAACTGCCATGATGCTGTTGGGCACTACACAACACAAACCGCCCAGTATTGCCGAAAACATCGCAGCCCAGCCCCCCAGAAGTGCGGCGATGGCGCCAGCGACGACTGTTGCGAGTAACTGCAGGGAAACGATACGCAGCATGTTTTTTTAGGTCTGGCCAGCGTATTTTGGGCGTACTACGATGTGGTAATTACATGAATCGCCGGAATTATAAGTGGTTATACGGACGTGAGTCAAACGATTCCCAACTTATAACTGTGCCGTAAAGATGACGGAAATGTGACACGTTATGGTCTGAATCAGTAATATTTTCAGTTACTTAAGCTGTGTTGCCGCGTTGCGGCGGAGTTGACAATCAGTGCCGGAGTAAGTACGCGCTGACCGGGTCTGACATGGCAGGCTACCGCCGGCAATCGGGTAGCCTGCCTGATTCGCTAGGCGCGCAGGCGCGCCAGCACGCCGTCGAGGATGTCGAGGTCGGCGAAGTCGATGATCAATTGGCCTTTGCCCTTGGCGCCCATCTTGAACATGACCGGGGTGGCCAGGTGGTCGGACAGTTCTTCTTCGAGGCGCACGATGTCGCCCGCCTTGTCCCTGGCGCGCGCCGGCGCGGCCGGGGCATTCTGCTCTTCGATCGCGCGCGCCACCAGCTTTTCGGTCTCGCGCACCGACAGGCGCTTGGCGACGACGTGGGTGGCCAGCGTGATCTGGTTCGCGCTGTCCACCGCCAGCAAGGCGCGGGCGTGGCCCATGTCGATGTCGCCCGCCATCAGCATGGTCTGTACCGGCTGCGCCAGGTTAATCAGGCGCAGCAGGTTCGACACGGCGCTGCGCGAGCGGCCGACCGCGTGCGCCGCCTGTTCGTGGGTGAAATTGAAATCCGAGATCAACCTTTGGATACCCTGTGCTTCTTCCAGCGGGTTCAGGTCTTCACGCTGGATGTTCTCGATCAGTGCCATCGCGGCCGCGGCCTGGTCGTCGACTTCGCGCACCAAGACTGGAATCTCTTCCAGCCCGGCCATCTGCGCGGCGCGGAAGCGCCGTTCGCCGGCGATGATCTCGTACGGCACCGGGCCGTTGCTTCCCAGCGGACGCACCAGCACCGGCTGCATGATGCCCTGGGTCTTGATCGAGGCGGCCAGCTCGGACAGGCTGGTTTCGTCCATGCGCGTGCGCGGCTGGTACTTGCCGGCCTGGATCTGGTCGACCTTCAGGGTCGACGGCAGTTGCGCGCTGGCTGCTTCCGGTGCGCTGTCGCCGCCGAGCAGAGCGTCGAGGCCGCGGCCGAGTCCTTTCAGTTTTTTGGTTGCCATGTTCTTTGTTCTCCTGGCGATTACATTGTCTTGATGCGTTCGACCATCTCGGCGCCGAAGGCGATGTACGCCTGCGCCCCTTTCGACGACGGATCGAAGGTCACGCCGGGGATGCCGTAGGACGGCGCTTCGGCCAGGCGCACGTTGCGCGGGATGATGGTGCGGAACACCTTGTCGCCGAAGTGCTGCTCGAGCTGGCCCGACACCTGCTGCGACAGCGTCATGCGCGGATCGAACATCACGCGCAGCAGGCCGATGATCTTGAGGTCGGTGTTCAGGTTGGCGTGCACCTTCTTGATGGTGTTGACCAGGTCGGACAATCCTTCCAGCGCGTAGTACTCGCACTGCATCGGGATGATCACGCCGTGCGCCGCGCACAGGCCGTTCAGGGTCAAGAGCGACAGCGCCGGCGGGCAGTCGACCAGAATGAAGTCGTACTCGGCGTCGACCGCGGCCAGCGCCTCCTTCAGGCGCCGCTCGCGGTTCTCGAGCGACACCATCTCGACCTCGGCGCCGGCCAGCTCGCGATTCGCGGGCAGCACGTCGAAGCGCCCTGCTTCCGAGCGCACCCGCGCCTCAGGCACGCTCGCCTCGCCCAGCAGCACCTGGTAGATCGAGCTTTCCAGCGACGCCTTGTTGATGCCGGCGCCCATGGTGGCATTGCCCTGCGGGTCGAGGTCGACCAGCAGCACGCGCTGGTTCAGTTTCGACAGGCCCGCCGACAGGTTGACGGTGGTGGTGGTCTTGCCGACTCCACCCTTCTGGTTCGCAACGCAAAAAATCTTCGCCATCTATTCTTATCCGTGGACTAAGGTGTTATACCGTTCATACCGTACGAACCATATGAACGATTCATACTATATAAACGATATAAACTGTTTATACGGTTAATACCATTAATACTGTTTAACCGTTCGCATCGGGATTGCGTTCGCTGACGTTGCGCTCGATGTGAACCAGGTGGCGTTCGGCTCCCAGCCTTGGCACCTGCAGCGGCTCCAGGCTGCTCACCCGCCATTCCTGCGGCACCCGCTCGCGCTCTTCGCTCGGCGCCGTGCCTTTCAGGGCGATGAACTTGCCGCCCTCGGCCAGCAGGTGTCCGGACCAGTTGACGAAATCCGACAGGTCGGCGAAAGCACGCGAGGTGATGACGTCGAATTTGTCGCGCACCGTCAGGTCCTGCACCTTCATCGTGTACACGGTCACGTTGGCCAGGCCCAGTTCCGCCTTCACCTGGGTGAGGAAGGCGGTTTTCTTGTGCACGGTGTCGATCATCGACACTTTCATGTCCGGGCGGCAGATCGCCAGCACGATCCCCGGCAGGCCGCCGCCGGCGCCCACGTCCAGCACGTTCTGCGCCGTAGCAAAGGCCGGCACCGCCGCCAGCGAATCAAGCAGGTGGTGGGTCACCATCTGCATCGGGTCGCGCAACGAGGTCAGGTTGTACACGCTGTTCCACTTATGCATCAGCTGCAGGTAGGCCATCAGCTTGTCCTGCTGCTGGGCGTCGATGCCGAGTTTCATCTCGTCGATGCCGTCTCTCAGCACCTGTGCCAGTTGTTCGCGGTTGAAGGCGTACTTCATTCAGCTGCCTCCACCGGTGCGCTGGTAAATCCCTTGGCGCCACGCTTTTTCAGGTGCACCAGCAACAGCGAGATCGCCGCCGGAGTGACGCCCGAGATGCGCGAAGCCTGGCCCAGGGTTTCCGGACGCTGCTTGTCCAGTTTCTGGCGCACTTCGATCGACAGTGCGACGATCTCCAGATAGTTGAGGTTTTCGGGCAGCTTCAGGTTTTCGTAGTGGTCGTGGCGTTCGACTTCGCGCGCCTGGCGGTCGATGTAGCCCGAATACTTCAGCTGGATCTCGACCTGCTCCTTCACTGCCGGATCGTCGACGCCGGGCCCGCCCAGCGGCTGGCCTTCCATGCCCTGCATGCTGACCAGGGTGTCGTAAGTCACGCCCGGGCGGCGCAGCAGGTCGGCCAGGTTGTATTCGCGTTCGATCGCCTGCCCCACCACGCGCTCGGATTCAGTGGCGGCCAGGATGCGCGGGTTGACCCAGGTCGAGCGCAGGCGTTCGAGCTCGCGCGCCACCGATTCGCGCTTGGTCTCGAACGCGGCCCACTGGGCGTCGCCGATCAATCCCAACTTGCGCCCGGTCTCGGTCAGGCGCATGTCGGCATTGTCTTCGCGCAGCGACAGGCGGTACTCGGCGCGGCTGGTGAACATGCGGTACGGTTCGGCCACACCCTGCGTGGTCAGGTCGTCGACCAGCACGCCCAGGTAGGCTTCCGAGCGCCCCGGAGTCCAGGCTTCTTCGCCTTTGGTTTGCAGCGCGGCGTTCAGGCCGGCGAGCAGGCCCTGGGCTGCGGCTTCTTCGTAGCCGGTGGTGCCGTTGATCTGGCCGGCGAAGAACAGCCCCTTGATCGCCTTGGTCTCGAGCGACGCCTTCAGGCCGCGCGGGTCGAAGTAGTCATATTCGATGGCGTAGCCGGGCCGCAGGATGAAGGCGTTCTCGAGGCCGCGCATCGAGCGCACCAGGTCCAACTGGACGTCGAACGGCAGGCTGGTCGAGATCCCGTTCGGGTAGAACTCGTTGGTAGTCAAGCCTTCCGGCTCGAGGAAGATCTGGTGCGATTCTTTCGAGGCGAAGCGATGGATCTTGTCTTCGATCGACGGGCAGTAGCGCGGGCCGACACCTTCGATCACGCCGGTATACATCGGGCTGCGGTCCAGGCCCGAACGGATGATGTCGTGCGTTTTCTCGTTGGTGTGCGTGACCCAGCACGGCACCTGGCGCGGGTGCATGGCGGTGGTGCCCATGTATGAAAACACCGGAACGGGATCGAGGTCGCCCGGCTGTTCGGTGAGTACCGAGAAGTCGATGCTGCGGCCGTCGATGCGCGGCGGCGTGCCGGTCTTCAGGCGGCCCTGCGGCAGCTTGAGTTCCTTCAGGCGCGCGGACAGCGAGGTCGCGGGTGGATCGCCGGCGCGGCCGCCGGAGTAGTTCTGCAGGCCGACGTGAATCTTCCCGTCGAGGAAAGTACCGGCGGTGAGCACCACGGCGCGGGCGCGGAACTTGAGGCCGACCTGGGTCACGGCGCCGACCACGCGGTCGCCCTCCACCATCAGGTCGTCCACCGCCTGCTGGAACAGCCACAGGTTCGGCTGGTTTTCGATGCGCGAGCGGATCGCCGCCTTGTACAGCACGCGGTCGGCCTGGGCGCGGGTGGCGCGCACGGCCGGTCCCTTGGACGAGTTCAGGATGCGGAACTGGATGCCGGACTCGTCCGTAGCAATGGCCATGGCGCCGCCGAGGGCGTCGACTTCCTTGACCAGGTGGCCCTTGCCGATGCCGCCGATCGACGGATTGCAGGACATGGCGCCCAGGGTTTCGATGTTGTGGGTCAGCAGCAGGGTCTTCTGACCGGTGCGTGCGGACGCGAGCGCGGCTTCAGTACCGGCATGGCCGCCGCCGACGACGATGACGTCGAATTCAGTTGGAAATAGCATGATGGGGAATGGTGCGAGGAGGCTAAGCGGGGATTATAGATTCTTTTTTCTTGCAGGACTCGGCATGGGGCGGAAAACGACAGATTTTGTTTCACGTGGAACAGTGCTCATCGGTATGCCGTGTTCATGTTTCACGTGGAACAGCAACAAAAAAGCCGGGCGAACCCGGCATTAATGTTTCACGTGGAACAGGCTAAATGATCAGCCTAATTTTGTGAAGGCATCGTATGCCGTCTTTACGATCAGCGCAGTCACGACGAACAGGAACAATTTTCGAACAAAGCCGCTACCGTGCTTGAGCGCGAGCTTGGTGCCGACCAGTGAGCCGACGATCTGGCATCCGGCCATCAGCAGGCCGAGCTGCCACAGCAAGTGTCCGCTGTAACCGAACCACAGCAGCGCAGAAAAGTTGCAGGCGACATTGACGATCTTGGCCGCCGCCGACGCGCTCAGGAAATCGAAGCCGAAAAAGCGTACGAACAGGAAGATCAGGAAGCTGCCGGTACCGGGGCCGAAAAAGCCATCGTAGAAACCGATCGCGGCGCCGATCGCGATCGCCCAATAACGTTCGGCCATCCCGCTGTGCAGTGGCGCATGGACCGAACCCAGGTCTTTTTTCATGAAGGTGTACACCGCCACTGCGACCAGGATGAATGGCAGCAGCGCGCGCACGAAATCCGGCGGCACCCGCGTCACGGTCCAGGCGCCGACGAAGGACAAGGCAAACGCCGCCATCGCTGCGGGCGCCGCGGTACTCCATGCGACCCGGACACGGCGCGCGTAATTCACGGCCGCCGAACCGGTGCCAAAAATAGCAGCGAATTTATTGGTGCCGAGAATGGTGGCCGGCGCCTCTTTTGGCAGCAGCGAGAACATGGCGGGGATCTGGATCAGGCCGCCACCGCCGACAACGGCATCGACCAGGCCGGCAGCGAACGCGGCGCCGCCAAGCCACACAACGTCAATCATGGTGAAACTTTCAGGAAGAGCAGAAGCAAGATTTTACGGCAAGCCGGCCGTACCGACGCAGCACCGTCAAGCCGATGCCGCTGAAAATCCGGGCGCCCTTACCCGTTCCCGTCGGTAAGGAAATCGACCAGCAAAGCATTCAGGCGCGCGGTTGCCGACAGCTGCATCCAATGGTCGGCGCCATTCAACTGTTCGAAACGAAAACCCGCGCGGCAGTGCCTGGCCGAATCGGCCATCTGCTTTTCGCCGAGTGCAGGATCGCCGTCGCTCCATACGCCCATCACCGGAATCCCGACCGGCTTCCAGCGGCGCGGCGCGGTCGTCTTGAAATTTGCACGGTAGTAATCGAGTGCGGCGGTGAGCCGTCCTGGCGGCTCGAGCGGGACGCGCCAGATTTCCTGCTGTTCGCGGTCCCCGATCATTTGCCGCAACAGAAACCAGTCATTGGCGCGCAGCAGCTGTTCCGCCAGGACCGGGGTCCGGAAAACCAGCACGTACCAGAAGCGCAGATACTGGGCGATGCCGGCGCCGGCGATCGCCGCGGGGTGTCCGGTGGACAGGGCGACATAGCGCTCGAACCGGTCCGGCGCATGCATGGCCAGATGCCAGCCGATCAGTCCGCCCCAGTCATGACCAACCAGCGACGCTTTCTCGATCCCGAGCGCATCCATCAAACGCAAGACATCGTCAGCCAGGAAATTGATTGAATACGCCGCCGTCGCGGATGGAACGTCGGTCTGGCCGTAACCGCGCAAATCAGGCGCGATGACCTGCAGTCCGGCTGCCGCCAGGGCGGGAATCTGGTGACGCCAGATCGCGTGGGTGTCGGGGAAACCATGCAACAGCAGCACGGGCCGCCCTGCCCCACTGCTGGTGAAATGCATGTTCAGTCCATTGACTCGGGCGAAACGCGATTCGACAAGCATTGCGGATCCTTCACGGCAGCGTTGGATTTCGCTTACCGATCAGGACGCGGAACGCCTGCCGCTAAACGAGTTCATCATTCCAACCATACCATGTCGGGATTTCTGCCCGCATTCGCTAAGTCGCAGCACCAGCCAGGCGCCGGACATATTCCGGTGACGCAGGTATTTCGGACCCTCCCCGCCGCCGCACTTCGTCGAGCAAGACCCATGAAAACACGTATGGGCGGAACGGAATTTCCGCTGAGCCGTGATTCGATGGGGCAGAGCTTACCAGATCGTAAACGCCTGTCCAGACCCCATCTGTGGATAAGCTATTTGATATCCACAGGTATCGTTTGTGCAGAACTCAGCCTTTTTGCACAGGCAAAAATGTTGTCCAGATTTACCAATGTCGGCAAGCGGCAGAAATTCACTGGTTTATCCCGACTGTAAATAGTTGATTCTGTGGCGCTAAGTCGGGTTTTCCACAAGAACGTGCGGGTGTTAACTATTACCACCAACAGAGTAAACAGATGCTGGTTATAAACATGAGAAGCCTACGAAAAAAAATTTCCCGTTCGTTGCTACTTCGCACCGTGGCTATCGGAAACCTGTTCTCCAAGCCGGCACTGCCGTCAGTTCCGCAACCCGATCCTGGTCTCCAGCACACGGCACGAATGCCCGCGTCGGTCTGTGGAGAACCCGATGAATATCCACAGGACTGAATGTGCAGAAGAACCCTGTTTGCACTGCACCGCAATTTCTATCCAACTTTCCTACAACGCAAAAACAGAGGTTTTCCAGCTGGTTAACGCGACCGTAAACCACTGATGTTGTGGAAAAAACGCCGCTTATCCACAATCGGATACGCGTTTACTATCACTATCAATTTGTATACAAGCTATTAGCTACAACAACAAAACAATTCGCCGCTGCCGAGGCCCTGATCCATGCTTCCAGCCAAGCACACAAAAAAGCGGCAGCCAGAAAAACGGCAAGCCGGATCAGCAATCGCTAAAGCAAACAGGTTCCCAACACATCTTCCTGGACAGCATGGACCGCAATCCGGATGACCGATGACGCGCTGAATGCAAAACCAATGTGGAAAAGCCGCTGAATATCCACAGGAGCAGATGTGCAGAACATGCTGTTTGCCGGCAAGGCGGATTTTTATCCAAGATCCATCACGCGCAGACGCAAGGCTTTTCAGCCAGGTAAACCAGCGCGTAAATCGTTGATACTGTGGAGTAAACGTCGTTTATCCACAGAAGAATGCGCGTTTACTATCACTACCAACTTTGTATACATACTTTTTAAGTAAACAAGCAAAGCCAGGTCAGCAAAAAAGCGCGAGCGACATCGCTCTGCCGAGCCGACCCAGGACCGATAGTCACCCCGTATCCCATGTTTACCCTTGGTAGTTGTCAGACATCCGAACAACTCATATTTGCAAAAACAGTTGTGTACAAGCTGCGCCTTATGCACACTCCCTGCCAACAGAAGGATTGGCATGCACATCAAAGAACATCACCAAAACATGCGTCTAGGAATCATCAGTGCATTGCACGAAGAACAGGCAGGGCTCGTGGAAGCCATGGAAAGGCCCTCCAGGCTCATCCACGGCATGCGCGAGTACTTTCTCGGACAGCTGTGGGAAATCGACGCTGTGTGCGTTTTATCGCGAATTGGCAAGGTTGCCGCTGCCATGACCGCGACCACGCTTGTGGAGAAGTTCGGAGTTACCCACATCCTGTTTACCGGCGTGGCCGGTGCGGGAGACAACACCGTCCGGGTTGGCGACATCGTGATCGCCGAATCGCTGGTGCAGCACGACATGGACGCCAGCCCCCTGTTCCCCCGTTTCGAGGTGCCGCTGATCGGCCGCTCGCACTTCCAGCCAAACCTGGAGCTGTCGATGCGCCTGCTGGGTGCTGCCCACGATTTCCTGGAACTGGACTTCCCGGAGGCGATCAGAAACGAGGACCGGCACGACTTCGGGCTCGAGCAGCCGCGCGTGCACCGCGGACTGATCGCCAGCGGCGACCAGTTCGTCAACGACCGCCAGCGCCTGCAAGCGCTGAACGGCGCCCTGCCCGGGCTGGTGGCGGTGGAAATGGAAGGCGCCGCGGTGGCGCAGGTGTGTCATGAGCTGGACGTGCCGTTCGCCGTGATCCGCGCGATCTCGGACAACGCCAATGAAAACGCGGCCCACGACTTCATGCGCTTCGTGAAGTCGGTGGCCGCGCAGTACGCGTTTTACATCACCCGGCGCCTGTGCCGGGACCTGCAACAATCGCCGCCTCAGCCCAGGACCGAGTCGGCCGACACATAGTCGTAACCCAGCGCCTGCGCCACCGCCTCGAAAGTGACCTTGCCCTCGCAGACGTTGAGCCCATGGCGCAGGTGGAGATCGTCCGCCAGCGCCCGGCGCCAGCCTTTGTTCGCCAGCGTCACGGCGTGGCCGATGGTGGCGTTGTTGAGAGCGAAGGTCGAGGTGCGGGCCACCGCACCCGGCATATTGGCCACGCAGTAGTGGATCACGCCATCGACCACGAAGGTCGGATCGGCATGGGTGGTGGGATGCGAGGTCTCGAAGCAGCCGCCCTGGTCGATCGCGACGTCGACGACCACCGACCCCTTCTTCATGCGGCCGACCATGGCGTGCGTGACCAGCTTCGGCGCCGCGGCGCCCGGCACCAGCACGCCGCCGACCACCAGGTCCGCCGACAGCACCGCTTCCTCCAGCGCATGGGCATTCGAATACAGGGTGGCGATGCGGTTGCCGTAGACCAGGTCCAGCTGGCGCAGGCGGTCGACGTTCTTGTCCAGCACCGTGACGCGCGCACCGCTGCCGACCGCCATCTGCAGCGCATTGGTGCCGACCACGCCTGCGCCGATGATGACCACGTGGCCGGCCGCCACGCCCGGCACGCCGCCCAGCAGCAGGCCCATGCCGCCTTTCGACTTTTCCAGGTGGCTGGCGCCGGCCTGGATCGACATGCGGCCTGCGACCTCGCTCATGGGCGCCAGGAGCGGCAAGCCGCCGCCAGGGCCGGTGATGGTCTCGTAGGCGATGCAGACGGCGCCAGAGGCCACCAGGGCGGCCGTTTGCTCGGGGTCGGGGGCGAGGTGCAGGTAGGTGTAGAGAATCTGGCCAGGGCGCAGCATGGCGCATTCCGCGGCTTGCGGTTCCTTGACCTTGACGATCATGTCGGCTCGCGCGAAGACTTCCTGGGCGCTGTCGGCGATGGATGCGCCGGCTGTCGTGTACTGGCTGTCGTCCAGGCCGATCTCGGCGCCGGCGTTGTGCTGGACAATGACGTGGTGGCCGCGTGCGACCAGTTCGTGGACCGATGCCGGCGTGAGGCCGACCCGGTATTCGTGGTTCTTGATTTCCTTTGGAACGCCTACAAGCATGTCTGCCTCCGTTGGGTTGTCTCTTGCTGGTTCTCCTGCTGGCTTTCGTTGGTGCGGTGATGGTGTCGGACGCGTGGACGGCGGAGCCGTCCACCCTACGCAATGCGGTGGTGGCGCGTCAGGCCACCACCACGATTCTTACAGGCCCAGCGTCATCAGGCTTGCGTTGCCGCCAGCGGCGGTGGTGTTGACGCAGACGGCGCGTTCGGCCACCAGGCGCCACAGGTCCACCGGCGCGGTCGGTTCGGTGTCGACGATGCCGATGATGGCGCCGCTGCGCGCCGCCAGCTGGGTGCGCAGCGAGCCGGCCAGGCCCGATTCGATCAGCGCGATCTCGAACGTGCCGGCATCGACTTCCGATTTGCCGATGAAGCGCACGCGCTCCTTTACCGCTGCCGGCAGGTCGGCCGGAATCATCTCCGGCGCCGGCGCCAGCACCAGCGCGCGGTTGCCGGTGGCCAGCGTCGCCGCCACCTGGTTCAGCAGGCCGGCCGGGGTGCCCGGCGCGCACAGCACGGTGCCGCGCGGCGTGAACGACAGGCGGTTGCTTTCGCCGGTCGGGCCGGGCAGGTCCATCGACACGCCGTTCAGCGAGGTACGGGCATAGCCTTCGGCCAGCGCCGCCACCGGCTGCTGGCCGTGGGTGCGCAGCCAGCCGAGCAAGGCTTCCAGCGCCGCTTCCGGCTGGCGCACGTGCTGCATCAGGGGCGCGGCGCCGCGTTGCAGGCGCTTCAGGTAGAGCGGGCCGCCGGCCTTCGGACCGGTGCCCGATTTTCCTTCGCCGCCGAACGGCTGCACGCCCACCACCGCGCCGACGATGTTGCGGTTGACGTAGATGTTGCCGACGTGTGCGCGGTTGACGATGAAGTCGATGGTCTCGTCGATGCGCGAGTGCACGCCCAGGGTCAGGCCGTAGCCGGTGGCGTTGATCGCATCGATCACCTGCGGCAGGTCGGCGCGACGATAGCGCACGATGTGCAGCACCGGGCCGAACACCTCTTGCTTGAGTTCCGCCAGCGAGGCGATTTCGAGCACGGTCGGCGGCACGAAGGTGCCGTAGTCGGTCACCGTCGACGGCAGCTCGAGCGCGAAGTGGCTGCGCGCGGTGGCGCGGGTGCGCTCGATGTGGGCCAGCAGGTTGCGCTGGGCTTCCGCATCGATCACCGGGCCGATGTCGGTCGCCAGGCGGTCCGGGCTGCCGACGCGCAGTTCCTGCATCGCGCCCTTGAGCATCTTGATGGTTTTATCCGCGATGTCTTCCTGCAGGAACAGCACGCGCAGCGCCGAGCAGCGCTGGCCGGCGCTGTCGAAGGCGGAACTGAGCACGTCCTGCACCACCTGCTCCGGCAGTGCCGACGAGTCGACGATCAGCGCGTTCTGGCCGCCGGTTTCGGCCACCAGCGGAATGTCGATGCCCTCTTGTTCCGCGCGCTTGGCCAGGGTGCGGTTGATCAGCTGCGCCACTTCGGTGGAGCCGGTGAAGATCACGCCCTTGATGCGGCTGTCGGCCGTCAGCGCGGCGCCCACCACTTCGCCGCGGCCCGGCAGCAGCTGCAGCGCGGCGCGCGGGGTGCCGGCTTCGATAAACAGTTCCACCGCGCGGCAGGCGATCAGCGGGGTTTGTTCCGCCGGCTTGGCCAGCACCACGTTGCCGGCGGCCAGCGCCGCCGCTACCTGGCCGGTGAAGATCGCCAGCGGGAAGTTCCAGGGGCTGATGCAGCTGACCGGACCGAGTGCTTCGGCACTGCCCGATGCACGTACCTGCACCGCGTAGTAGCGCAGGAAGTCGACTGCTTCGCGCAGTTCGGCGATCGCGTTCGGCAGCGATTTGCCGGCTTCGCGCACGGCCAGGGCCATCAGCTCGACGCCGTTCTGTTCAAAGAGGTCGCCGGTGCGTTCCAGGATCGCGGCGCGCTCGCTGGCGCTGGTGGCGGCCCATTCGGCGGCGAAGGCGCTGGCGCTGGCCAGCGCGGTTTCCACGTCCGCACGCGACGCTTCGCTCACCTGCCCCACGATATCGCTTGACACCGCCGGGTTGATCACATTGGCCGGGGCGCCCGCTTCGACGTTGCCGGCGATGAGCGGCGCCGCCAGGTGCTGGCGCTGCTGCGCCAGGCCGTCGGCCAGCGCGCACAGGATGTCTTCGTTGACCAGGTCCATGCCGGCCGAGTTCTTGCGCTCGTCGCCGAACATGCCCAGCGGCAGGGCGATCGCCGGATGCGGCTTGCCGCCGCTGGCGCGCGCCACCTCGAACGGGTCGGTGATCAGGGTGTCGATCGCCACGCTCTCATCCACGATCTGGTTCACGAACGAGGAGTTGGCGCCGTTTTCCAGCAGGCGGCGCACCAGGTAGGCCAGCAGGGTTTCGTGCGAACCGACCGGCGCATAGATGCGGCAGGCCTTGTCCAGGTTCTTGGCGCCGACCACCTGGTCGTACAGGGTCTCGCCCATGCCGTGCAGGCACTGGAACTCGTAGTTGTGGATGTTCTGGGCCTGGGCCCAGGTATAGATCACCGACAGGCTGTGCGCGTTGTGGGTGGCGAACTGCGGGTACAGGATGTCGCTGGCGCTGAGCAGCTTGCGCGCGCAGGTCAGGTACGACACGTCGGTGTACACCTTGCGCGTGTAGACCGGATAGCCCGGCATGCCCTCGACCTGGGCGCGCTTGATCTCGGCGTCCCAATAGGCGCCCTTCACCAGGCGCACCATGAATTTGCGGCCGCTCCTCTTGGCCAGGTCGACCAGGTAGTCGATCACGAACGGGCAGCGCTTCTGGTACGCCTGCACCACCAGGCCGATGCCTTCGAAGCCGGCCAATTCCGGATCGAACGCCAGTGCTTCCAGCATGTCGAGCGAGATCTCGAGGCGGTCGGCTTCTTCGGCGTCGATGTTGATGCCGATGTTGTAGCTCTTGGCCAGCAGGACCAGGCTGCGCACGCGCGGCAGCAGCTCGCCCATCACGCGCGCATATTGCGCGCGGCTGTAGCGCGGGTGCAGCGCCGACAGCTTGATCGAGATGCCGGGGCCGTCCTTGATGCCGCGGCCGTTCGAAGCCTTGCCGATCGCGTGGATGGCCTGCTCGTACGAGGCGTAGTAGTTCTTCGCATCCTGCTCGGTCAGCGCCGCTTCGCCCAGCATGTCGTACGAGTAGCGGTAGCCGCGGGTTTCGTTGTCGCGGCTGTTCTTCAGCGCCTCGTCGATGGTCTGGCCGGTGACGAACTGGTTGCCCAGCATGCGCATCGCCAGGTCGACGCCCTTGCGGATCAGCGGTTCGCCGCCCTTGGCGATCATGCGCGTCAGCGCCGCACCGAGTCCGCGTTCGCTCGTCGGCGAGACCAGCTTGCCCGTCACCAGGAGACCCCAGGTGGCGGCGTTCACGAACAGCGACGGCGATTCGCCCAGGTGCTTGCGCCAGTCGCCCTTGCTGATCTTGTCGGCGATCAGGCGGTCGGCGGTCTCGCTGTCCGGGATGCGCAGCAGCGCTTCGGCCAGACACATCAACGCCACGCCTTCTTCCGACGACAGCGAGAATTCGTGCATCAGCGCGTCCACGCCCGAGGCGCGGGTGCGCTTTTCGCGCACTGCCGAGACCAGACGGCGTGCCAGCGCCTGCGCATCCGCGCCGGGCGTGGCGCCCTGGGCCAGCAGCCATTGCACGGCCTCGGTTTCATCGCGGCGGTAGGCGGCGGTAATGGCGGCGCGCAGGGGTGTTTGCTCGCGTTTGACTTCAGCGTGGAGGGCGTCGAACGGGACGAAGGTGGAGGCCGGGGAAGCAGCGATCTGCATGGCGAGACTCTAAAGAAAAAAGGACAACGAAGGGCACCGCTTACGGCAAAAGCGCCGACTGCTTGGTGGGCGGCCGGCGCAAGTAAATGCTAGTAAAGACTCGGTGGAAATGATTCGATTGTAGAAGGATTTCTTCTGGATTTATTCTGTTTTTAAACCAGACTAGCAAAAGATAGTTTTTGATGCGACAATCTGGCCAAATAAAATTTATAAGGAGACTCTGATGTTAGATAAGATCAGCAAGAAGATTCTGGCAGAGCTCCAGAACGATGGTCGCATCAGCAACGTGGAGCTGGCGGCGCGCGTGAACCTGTCACCGGCGGCCTGCCTCGAGCGCGTGCGCAAGCTGCACGAATCGGGCTATATCATGGGCTACACGGCCCAGCTCAATCCGCAGCTGCTGGACGTGTCGCTGCTTGTATTTATCGAGGTGGTGCTCGATCGTACCACTCCGGAAGTATTCGATGCATTCAAACAGAGCGTGCAGATGATTCCGGAAGTGCTGGAATGCCACATGGTGGCGGGCGGCTTCGATTACCTGGTCAAGGCGCGCGTGAAGGACATGGCGGCGTACCGCGAATTCCTGGGCAAGACGCTGCTGCAGAAAGGGGTGCGCGAGACGCACACCTACGCGGTGATGGAAGAGGTCAAGAATACGACCAAGTTGCCGATCCGGTGAGCTGACAACAAAAAGGCCAGACGATGTCTGGCCTTTGTTTTTGCTGGCGCTGTGGGCTTACACCACTTTGCGCACGCCCGACTTGGTGGCGCTTTCCGCCATCGTCTCCAGATTCTTGCGCAGCCAGCGATGCGCCGGACTGCGCCCATCGCGTTCGTGCCACAGCATATCCAGGTGCACCGCCGGCAATTGGAACGGCAATTCGCGCCACACCAGCACGTCGGTCATCCCGGTCGACACCATCAAGTGCTTCGGCAGCACGGTAATCAAATCCGAATTCGCCACCACCCTGCCCGCGGTGAAGAACTGGTTCACCGTCAGCAGGATGCGTCGTTCGCGTCCGATCTGCGCCAGCGCCTCGTCCACCAGCCCGTGCGCGCGGCCCGAAAAACTCACCAGCAAGTGATTCGCCTTGCAATAAGTGTCGAGGTCGAGCTTTTCCTTGGCCAGCGGGTGATCCTTGCGCATCACGCACACGTACACGCCCGAATACAGGCGCTCGTGGCGGATCGGCGAACCGGTCTCGTACGACAATTGCGCCGCCACGCCGGGGAAGAAGCCCACCGCCAGGTCGATATCGCCGCGCAGCAGCATCGGGCGCGGTTCGCGCGTGGTCAGCGGCACCATGCGGATGTTCACGCCCGGCGCTTCGCGTTCGATCGAGCGCATCAGCGAGGGCAGCCACAGCGCGGCGGTAGCGTCGGCCATCGCCATGCGGAAGGTGGCCTGGGCCTTGGAGACGTCGAAGGTTTCCGGCATCACCGCCGCTTCCAGCGCCGCCAGCGCCTGGCGCACGGCCGGCCACAGGGCTTCGGCGCGCGGGGTCGGCTTGACGCCGTAGGCGGTGCGGATCAGGAGTTCGTCGCCCAGGCTTTCTCGTAATCGCTTGATCGCATTCGATACCGCCGGCTGGGTCATCGCCAGGTGGCCGGCGGCGCGCGTCAGGTTTTGCTCGGTCATCACCGCGTCGAATACACGCAGCAGATTCAAGTCAAGCGTCAGAAAGCTCATGGAATTAAAGGTGGGAACTGGTGTGAATACAAGTGTACATCAAATCATTCACAAACAGTATAAGCACCATCAGCGAACGGAATTAGATTTATATGTTGCGTTGCACTATAGTCGCAAAAAATAACAGAGTAAAAACATCATGTCTGCCGCCACCCTTTTCCAGAGCGCCACCACCATCCCTTTCGGCCAGATGTTCAGCGCCGCCGTCTATCTGGCGCTGCTGGGTGGCACCCTGATGTTCTTCCGCCCGTTGCTGGTCGGCATCGGCCGCGCGCTGTTCCTGACCGTGCGCCCGCGCCGCTCCAAGGCCGAGCTGGCTGCACAGCGCGCGCTGGATGAAGCGCTGGCCATGAACCGCAAGAACGCCAGCCTGGACCCGGTCGACGCCGCCGAAGTGCGCGCCATGGGCATCCGCTACTGATATTTTCCCGTCTTCCTCCAGACGCGGCCTTCCGGAAACGGAGGCCGCGTTTTTTTTCGCCTGCGGTCCGCACGCCGATCTCTCCCTTTTCAGCCCTTTCCCTCCTGAATAACTACCCGGGCGCATGACGCCCCGGTGACTTGCCGTCACCCGGCTTTTCTCGACCTTGGTATTTAACATAGTTCACAATAAGTCAAAAAGAAGCTTGGACGGCTTCCCGCAGAAAATAGAAGATGATGTATGGATGAGTAAATAAAGTAAGAAGTTGGAAACTATTACATTCATGATGCATGAACTAATCAAAAGCAAAGATATTCGATAATGCGTCGTGACTTGGCAGCATATTGATGAGTAATATCGGGAAGATGAGATATGAATGAATGCGGTTACACGAACTTCACATTCTAGAAAAAAATAGATTAAACTCTCGGTAACATCGAGAACACACGGAAGCAAGGATGGCAAACGCTGCAAGTAACGGTAACCGGAATGGGAAAACAGGAAAGCACGATTCGACACACGGACGTGGGTGTACCTGCCGAAAAAAACGGCATACGGAAGTAAAACTGGAGCGGAAATGAAAACCGGCGCTCTCAGGCGCCGGTCGGAAGGGAATGTCGGGAGGAGATCAGGCTGCGGCCTTGGCCGCCGTCAGCCGTTCGTACTTGACGAGGAGTTGTTCGCGCGTTTCACGGCGGGCGGGATCGAGCGGGATGCAGGCGACCGGGCACAGCAAGGCGCACTGCGGTTCGTCGAAGTGACCGACGCATTCGGTGCACTTGTCGGGATTAATCTGGTAAAACTCTTCGCCCATCGAAATCGCTTCGTTGGGGCACTCGGGCTCGCAGACGTCACAGTTGATGCAGTCGTCGGTAATCAGTAGGGCCATTTGCTTGGGAAGAAGTCAGGTCTTCGGCGGCATGGACGCAATCTTCTTTTGCAGCCAGCGGTCGACCGAAGGGAACACGAATTTGGACACGTCGCCGCCCAGCAGCGCGATCTCGCGCACGATGGTGCCCGAAATGAACTGGTACTGGTCGGACGGGGTCAGGAACATGGTTTCGACATCGGGCAGCAGGTAGCGGTTCATGCCCGCCATCTGGAACTCGTATTCGAAGTCGGACACGGCGCGCAGGCCGCGGACGATCACGCGCGCGTCATGCTTGCGCACGAAATCCTTCAGCAGGCCGGAGAAGCTTTCCACCTGCACGTTAGGGTAATGGCCAAGCACTTCGTTGGCGATTTCAAGGCGCTCGTCGAGCGTGAAGAACGGACGCTTGTTCCTGCTGTCGGCGACGCCGACCACCAGGCGGTCGAACAGGCCGGATGCACGGCGGACCAAGTCCTCGTGGCCGCGCGTGAGCGGATCGAACGTACCTGGATAAACGGCTACAACCATTGCGGCTCCCTGAGAAAACACCCTGAATGACGCGCATTATGCCTGAAAAACCGGCATCCGCCCCAGGCCAGGGCGGGGTTTGCCCAACTTCTGTGCATAATCTCGCGCCCGGGCGAGGGTCAATCGACGCCGGCTTGCAACTTCAATAAATGGAAGTAGACCATCCCGGCTTTGTCCGACCGCACGATGTCCCAGCCGGCCAGCCATTCCGGCATCTCCTCGCCTTCCACGGGCAGCGCCGCCTCGGCTTCGGCATACACCAGGCCACCCTCTTTCAACAGCGCCGGGCACAGCGGCAGCGCCTGTGCCAGCAGTTCCTGCTGATACGGCGGATCGAGTAAGATCACGTCGAAGTGCTGGCCGCGCGCCGCCATGTCGCGCGCCAGCGCCAGGGCGTCGGCGCGCAGGACCGTGATGTTGTCGGCTTTCAGCTTGTCGCGGTTGGCTTCCAGTTGGCGTACCGCTGGGCCATGGTTGTCGATCATCGTCACCGATGCGGCGCCGCGGCTGGCCGCCTCGAAGCCGAGCGCGCCGGAGCCGGCGAACAGGTCGAGGAAAGTAGCCTGGTCCCAGTCGCTGGGGAGCTGGTGGTTGATCCAGTTGAATACGGTTTCGCGCACGCGGTCCGGCGTCGGGCGCAGGCCGAGGGCGTCGAGGACCGGCAGTGGGGTACGTTTCCAGGCGCCGCCGATGATGCGCACCTGGTGTTGCGCCATGCGCGGGGCGCCATGGGGCTGGGGTTTGTGGGACTTTTTCTGCATGGGCGGCACTATAGCATGGGGTGCCGGCCGCCCTTTTCAGCCATCTTCCGCCTCGGATGCGGGCGGACAGACTGGTTTATTTTCCGGCTGCCAGGGCGTGAAAGTCATTGATCCAGCCCTGCATGCGCTGCTGGGCGTGGGCCTTCTGCTGCGGGGTGGCGATGCGGATCCCGGTCAGGATGAACCTGGTGTTCTGGTCGAGGCTGGCGTCATAGAAAGCCTTGCGCTCGGGCGACTCCATGCGCGTGAACAATTCTTTCTGCAGCGCCTGGACCCGCGCCGTCGCCTGCTCGCGGTTCATCTTCTTTTGCTGGACGTCGCGCAGCATCGCCACGATGCGGCGCTGGCGGTAGACGCGCTCATCCAGCCACAGATTGTTGTCCAGCGGGCGCGCATCCGAAGCACGCCGCAGCGTGGCTTCCTGCTCGCTGCTGAAATTGCCGAACCACAGCTCGAACTGTTCCATCGACTTCTTGAAGCGGGCACGGTTGCGCTTGTCGTTGCTGCCGCTGATGAACTTGCGGCGGTATTCCTCGTTCTTGCTGTTGAACTTGCGCTCGATGTTGCCGATCTGCTCCGGCGTGATCGACAGCGCCAGCGTGGTCATCTCGGGCACGGCGCGCGCCGCCAGGCGTTCAGTGCGCACCCGCACCTCGCGATAGGCATTGACCAGGTCGGCCTGGGTCGGATTGCCGGCCAGCTGGCGCTGCCAGGTGCCGAGCAGGGCCGCATAGTCCTGTAACTGGGTCTGGCGATGCCACTGGAACAATGTGTTGATGTCGCGCTTGGTGACGTCGGCTTGTTGACCTTCGAAGTCGACATACGAATCGAGCCACCAGTAAAGTAGCGTGTCGCCCTGGTTGTACGAAAATTTGATGGTGCTGCACCCGGCTGCCAGCGCCATCACGGCGATGGCCAGCAGCGCAAGGGTGCGCCGGATCAGAGTATCTTGCATGCTAAAATTTTTCATATATTCAACTTTTTTGAGAACGGCTTATGAACGTTGTGATCCTCGCCGCCGGCATGGGAAAGCGCATGCAATCCGCCCTGCCGAAAGTACTGCATCCACTGGCTGGTAAGCCGCTATTGCGTCACGTCATCGATACCGCGCGCAGTCTTGGTCCGAAAAAATTATGCGTGATTTACGGACATGGAGGCGCAGCGGTGCCTGAGATGGTCTCGGCGCTGGCGCACGAGACCGGCAGCACGATCGAGACGGCACTACAGCAGCCCCAGCTGGGCACCGGCCACGCCGTGATGCAGGCGGTGCCGCAACTGGATGACGCCGAGGCGACGCTGGTTCTGTACGGCGACGTGCCGCTGACCACGGCGGATTCGCTGCGCCGCCTGGTGGAGGCGGCCGGCAACGACAAGCTGGGCATTCTCACCGTCGAGCAAGCCAATCCCTTCGGCCTGGGCCGCATCGTGCGCGACGCGGACAGCGGCGCCATCGTGCGCATCGTCGAAGAAAAGGATGCCAGCGAGCAGGAACGTGCGATCCGCGAGATCAACAGCGGCATCATGGTGATCCCGACCCGCCATCTCAAAAAGTGGCTGGCGGCACTGTCCAACAATAACGCCCAGGGCGAGTATTACCTGACCGACATCGTGGCGCAGGCGGTGGCCGATGGCGTGCCCGTCGTCTCAAGCCAGCCCTCGGGCGAATGGGAAGTGGCGGGCGTCAACAGCAAGGTGCAGCTGGCCGAGCTCGAGCGCCGTCATCAATTGAACATCGCCCACGCGCTGCTGGAAAAAGGCGTGACGCTGATGGATCCGGCGCGCATCGACGTGCGCGGCGAGCTGATCTGTGGCCGCGACGTGGTGATCGACGTCGGCTGCTTGTTCGAAGGCCGCGTCGAGCTGGGCGAAGGCGCGCGCGTCGGACCGAACTGCGTGCTGGTCGACGCCACGGTCGGCGCTGGCGCCAACATCAAGCCGTTCTGCCACATTGAAGGCGCGACCGTCGGCGCCGCATCCCAGATCGGCCCCTACGCGCGTCTGCGCCCGGGCACCGAGCTGGGCGAGGACGTGCATGTGGGTAACTTTGTGGAAATCAAGAACAGCACGGTAGCCGCGCACAGCAAGGCCAACCACCTGGCCTACGTCGGCGACGCCACGGTCGGCTCGCGCGTCAACATCGGCGCCGGCGTCATCACCTGCAACTACGACGGCGCCAACAAGTTCCGCACCGTGATCGAGGACGACGTGTTCGTCGGCAGCGACAGCCAGCTGGTGGCGCCGGTCACCATCGGCAAGGGCGCGACGCTGGGCGCCGGCACCACGCTGACCAAGGATGCGCCGGCCGGCAAGCTGACCATCTCGCGTCCCAAGCAATTGACCATCGAAGGATGGAAGCGTCCGGTGAAAGTAAAGAAGTAATCCACCACCTATCAACAGCCAAGCAACAGGGTAATCACAGGAAGATCACAAGATAAACACAGGGTAATCCCATGGTTATCCTGGGCTCATTCATGTGGTCATCCACAATATTATCCACAGCCCTTGCCTGGTCCGGAACGCTGGCTCAGACGGCGATCCGGGTCTCGAATTTGCTGCGGTGGGTCGAGAAATACGCCTTCACGTTGCGCACGTTGGCGTGCGCCGTGAACAGCCGATGCGCCAGCGCGTGGTAGGCCGGCATGTCGGCCACCTGCACCACCAGCACGAAGTCCGGGCCCGGCGATACCCGGTAGCACTGCAGCACAGCGCTTTCCTGCGCCGCCAGCGCCTCGAATTCAAGCATGCGTTCGGCCGCCTGGACGTCGAGCGTGATCTCGACGATGGCGCTCAGGCGCGCACCGACCTTGTCCGGATCCACGATCGCCACCTGGCGTGCAATTACCCCGTTCTCGGTCAATTGCTTGACCCTACGCAGGCAGGTGGGCGGCGACACATGGACGAGTTCGGCCAGTTCGGCGTTCGTCTGCGATGCATCAGCCTGCAGGGCGTTGAGGATGCGACGATCAAGATCGTCCAAAGCTGGTTGTTCTGTCATCATGATGAAATATTAGGTAAAAATATCGCCTATCGCGAAATTTAATTTCACTTACTCGTCATCATGAAATTATCTAACAAAATTGATGGCGCACTGAAAGCATATTTCATGCTACTTGCTCTACGATAGGATTTGTTGATAATTTTTAAGTGAGGTTCGCCATGTGCGGTATCGTCGGTGCAGTTGCCAAGCGCAACATTACCCCCGTCCTGATCGAAGGCCTGAAGCGCCTGGAATACCGGGGCTATGACTCCTGCGGCGTTGCCGTGCACCTGGACGGCCGCCTGACCCGCTCGCGCTCGACCTCGCGTGTAGCCGAACTCGAATCGCAGGTGCGCGAAGCGCATCTGGACGGCTTCACCGGCATTGCCCACACCCGCTGGGCCACCCACGGCGCCCCAGCCTCACACAATGCCCATCCGCACTTCTCGCCAAGCGAAGACAATGCCCGCATCGCACTTGTCCACAACGGCATCATTGAAAACCACGACGAACTTCGCGCAGAGCTGACCGGCCTCGGCTACACCTTCACCAGCCAGACCGACACCGAAGTCATCGCCCACCTGGTCGACCACATGTACAACGGCGACCTGTTCGACACCGTGCAGCAGGCCGTCAAGCGCCTGCACGGCGCCTACGCGATCGCCGTGTTCTGCCGCGAAGAACCGCACCGCGTGATCGCCGCGCGCCAGGGCTCGCCGCTGATCGTCGGCGTCGGCAAGGATGAGAACTTCGTGGCGTCGGACGCGATGGCGCTGGCCGGCACCACCGACCAGATCATCTATCTGGAAGAAGGCGACGTGGTCGACCTGCAGCTGGCGCGCTACTGGATCGTCGATGCCGAAGGCCGTCCGGTCGAGCGCGACGTCAAAACCGTGCACGCCCACACCGGCGCCGCCGAGCTGGGCCCGTACCGTCACTATATGCAGAAGGAAATCTTCGAGCAGCCGCGCGTGATCGGCGACACCCTGGAAGGCGTCACCGGCGTGATGCCGGAACTGTTCGGCGACGGCGCGTATGCCGTTTTCAAGAAGATCGACCGCGTGCTGATCCTGGCCTGCGGCACCAGCTACTACGCCGGCCTGACCGCCAAGTACTGGATCGAATCGGTGGCCAAGGTCCCGGTCAATGTCGAGATCGCCAGCGAATACCGCTACCGCGACAGCGTGCCGCATCCCGATACCCTGGTGGTCACCATCTCGCAGAGCGGCGAAACCGCCGATACCCTGGCCGCGCTGAAGCACGCGCGCAGCCTCGGCATGCAGCACACGCTGACCATCTGCAACGTCTCGACCAGCGCCATGGTGCGCGAATGCCAGCTGGCCTACATCACCCGCGCCGGCGTCGAAGTCGGCGTGGCCTCGACCAAGGCCTTCACCACCCAGCTGGCGGCGCTGTTCCTGCTGACGCTGACGCTGGCGCAGGTCAACGGCCGCCTGACCGATGCCGAGGAAACCGAGCACCTCAAAATGATGCGCCACCTGCCGGTCGCATTGAGCTCGGTGCTGGCGCTGGAGCCGCAAATCATCGCCTGGGCCGAGGAATTCGCGCGCAAGGAAAACGCCCTGTTCCTGGGCCGCGGCATCCACTATCCGATCGCGCTGGAAGGCGCCTTGAAACTCAAGGAAATCTCGTACATCCACGCCGAAGCCTATCCGGCCGGCGAACTGAAGCACGGCCCGCTGGCCCTGGTGACCGAAGAGATGCCGGTGGTCACGATCGCCCCGAACGATGCGCTCCTGGAAAAGCTGAAGTCGAACATGCAGGAAGTGCGCGCCCGCGGCGGCCAGCTGTACGTGTTCGCCGACGTCGATTCGCGCATCACCTCGGGCGACGGCCTGCACGTGATCCGCCTGCCGGAGCACTACGGCCTGCTGTCGCCGATCCTGCACGTGGCCGCGCTGCAGTTGCTGGCGTATCACACCGCGCTGGCGCGCGGGACCGATGTGGACAAGCCGCGTAACCTGGCGAAATCGGTGACGGTGGAGTGACGGCTGCCATTTGTGCGGCAAGTAGCGTGGCGCTGAATTGCATGCGCCTCGCGACCAAAACGTCGGTCAAAAAATAAGCTTCAAACGAAGAGCCCGGCCAGTGTCGGGCTTTTTGCTGTCCACGTCGTTTTGCTCTGCTTTCTGAGAAAAAACGAAGTCGCTCATCTTCCTTTTCATCCCGTACCTGCGTCATCCACGTGGCCAAACCTTCGGCCTCGGCGGTAACCCTTTCCCCTTCAAATTTCCGGTAGCGCCTCCTTGCCTCTTCAGCAGCGGCGAAGGCGTCGTTTCACGCCTGAACAACTGGCATCAGGTCGCGGATTAACACGTAAATAGCCACTGCGTCAGGGGCAATAGGCCTTTTAGTTAAGGAACTTTTTCTATGCAAATAGCTCTAAAAAATCACCTCTGGAAAAACGCGCGATATCCGGTTAATGAACAACGAAATCGTAGTTTTAAAGTGACATTTCAGCAAACGTTGGAATCAAGTACTTTGGAACAGCGAGAATTTTTACTTGAAAGTTCTGTTCAAATGAAAAGTTTATATGCACTTCTCGCGTCATCGCTGATCGTCTCAGCTGCCGCCGCTCAACCTGCGCCAAACGTGACAGCTGCGGCATCCGAAGCTGCCACTACCGTGTCTGTCAACACCGCCAACATCCAGTACACGATTCCCTACAGCGGTACGCCAACCTGGACGCGGGTGTACATCGACGCCAACCAAACCACCACATCCGGCTATGCGCTAAATGGAGTGGGCGCCGATTACCTCGTTGAGAACGGCGTACTTTACCGCTACTCCGGCAGCAACGGCAGCTGGGCCTGGACCCAACTCAAGCAACTTCCGTTCACCCGCGGCGCGACGTCCGCATCCTTGAGCGTCGCAAAAACGGATATCGGTTCGCCTGCCTCGATCGACAGCGTAACCCAGACCACCCCGCCGACAGTGACCTCGGCGAAGATCACCACGTCCACGGCGGCGAGCCCGCCCCCGAGTACCTCGACCACCGTTTCTGTCGATGGACTCAACATCAGGTATGTGATCCCGTTCTCGAGCACGCCGACCTGGACACGCGTGTACATCGATGCCAATAGAACACCGTCATCGGGCTATCCGAATAGCGGCATCGGAGCAGAATACCTGATTGAAAACGGGCGCCTGTTCCGCTATTCCGGAAGCAATGGGGGATGGGGTTGGACGTCGGTGAAAGCGGTGCCGTTCACCGTCGGCGCTGCGTCCGCCACGGTGAGCGTGGCCATTGCCGACCTTGGTGCGCCGCCATCGATCGATAGCGTGACGCAAACTGATCCTCCAACCAAGATCTCGCCGAAAATCACCACCACGACGGGGTCCACGACGCCACCGCCGCCACCGACCACGCCGCCGCCATCGACGGCCACCGTATGGATCGATTACTTCGGCGACTCCACGGCGCACGGCGACATCGGCAACACCCCGTACCAGGTCGCACGGCCGCCATCGGTAGTCATGGACGAAAACCTGCCGAGTAACTATAACGTGAGAAACGAAGCGGTTGGCGGCGCATCGGTTGCCGAGCTACTTGCCGGTAGGGACGGTGTACACGCGCCATGGGCGACCACGGTGGCGCGCAGCAACGCACGGTACATCCTGATGAATTACTCGATCAATGATTCGTATGAACCCGGTACGACCACGGCTTCGTACAAGGCCAGTTATGCCCAGGTCATCGATATAGCGCGGGCGGCCGGGAAGACCGTGATCCTGCAAACGACGAACCCGACCAATAACAGCCAGAAGGATGTGGCATTTTCGACGGCGATGAAAGAAGTCGCCGCGCAAAAAAATGTACCGGTCATCGACGTGTACGCCTACCTGTCGCAGTACATGGCGGCGAACAATCTGGGTCCGTACCAGATCACGAACGATGGCATTCACCCGAACCAGGCCACCTATATCCTGGTCGGCGAGTACACCGCCAGGAGGTTCAAGGAAATCGTCGGGATCAGGTAAGCATTGCGCCCGGCCGCGCGATGCACTTGCCGTCCGAAGGTCAAAGGGCGCCCGCACAGGGCGCCCTTTTCTATTTGCCTGGACCGGGTGACTTCCTGGAAGCACACACTGGCCCCGCGCCGCGTCGGCTAAGGCGCGGCCTTGTTCTGCACGGTCGCCGGCGAGGCGGCTACTTTCCGGGCAATGCTGTCTTTGTTTGCGATCACACTGATTGCTTCGGTGAACAGCGGGGTCAGAAGCTTTGCGCCAGTCGGCGAAAGATGGTGTGAATCGAAGTAATTCGGCACCCCACCACTGTCGAACTTGCACATTGCGCTCACGCAAATATAGGGTGATGGGTCAAGAATGCTGATTCGCTGATCCATTGCCTTGATCGAATCCAGCGCTGCAATGAGCCCATCATTATCCGAAAGATACTTTGTGAGTGTGTACGCCTGCGGCTCGCGCGCTCCTTTTTGCCTGACGTCGATCCACTCCCTGGGATTGAAGTAGCGATTGTTTGGAACGACCTGCATGATGAAGACATGCTCGATGCCTTGATCGTTCAGTATCGCTTCCGACAAGGTCTTGTGGAGTGACTTTTCGCCGTCAAAGTTCTCTTTAAAGAAACTGATGCCAACGATGTTGCGGATATTCCTCTGTTTGCTTTCGGCCAGTATCTTTGCCAGCACCTCATTGCTGCAATAGCCGTCGCTCCCGAATTGGTGGAGGTTGCAATTGCGCGTGGTGAGGAATACCCCGACGTTGCGGCCTGCCCCGAGCCTGGCGATCAGCTCGTCCAGTTGGTCGGCATGCGAATCCCCGATGATCAGGAGATTCACATCCGATTCGACATCGTTGCGCTGGCACATTTCGGACGCGGGATGGATGATGCGGTCGAGTACCGGGCAGCGGTAGGGAGAGCGCTGCTGCTCGGCGCTGTACAGCACGGCCAGATCCGGAGCGTAGCGGTACACCGCACCGTCCGTCCTGATGAACAGGATCGCGGCGCCAACCGTCACGATGGAGGACACGGCGACCGACTGCAGCAGCCGGGTGTTCGAAATGAGGTGCAGATTGCTTCGGACGGGAACCTCGACATAACGGTAAGAGAGCGCAGAGAGCACCCAGGTCAGGGCCAGGGCCGCCGTCGCCTGCACGGTGCCGAGCTCCTGGCCCAGGTAGATGGTTGCAAGAGAAATGATGGGCCAGTGCCACAGGTACAAGGAGTAAGAGATTCTCCCGGCGTAGGCCAATCCCGCTTGATCGAGCAGCCGGTCCTTGCTCTTCACGGCCCCCAGCGCTGCAATGACGGCGGCAGTACCGAAGCATGCGATGGCGGCCTGGACTCCCTGGAATCCGGCCCCCTCGTCGAACAAGCCGATGGCTGCAATGATCGCCAGCAGGCCGCCCCACTTCAGGTAGGGCGCGATGCGCACCGGGACCTCCCGGCTTTGCAGGCCGAGCATCACCCCGATTGCCAGTTCCCATATCCGGGTCGGCAGCAGGAAAAACGACGTTTTCGGCGATACGGTGGCAACGATGTAATTTGCCGCAAACGATCCGAGCGCCAGCAGTGCCAACAACCCCAGCAATAGCGGCATCGACAACGATGTTGGCCTGCGCACCAACAGGATGAGCAAGCCATACAACAAATAAAACTGCTCTTCTACCGCCAGGCTCCAGGTATGGAGCAAGGGCTTTGTCAGGGGACTCTCGAAGTAATCGCCCTGGCTCCAGAAGACGAAGTTCTGCAGATAGAAAGGCTGCACCACCAGGCTTTCGCTGAAATTTTTCAGATACAGGGGCGGAATCAAAACGTACGCCGCGATCGTCGTTGCCGCCAGCACGAGAATGTAGGCCGGCGCCAGCCGCCTGAAGCGCTTGATGTAGAACTCGGTCAGGGAGACGCTCCCCGTGCGCAGCGCGTCGAAATAAGTCCTGGTAATGATGTAACCCGACAGGACGAAAAAGACATCGACACCGATGAATCCACCCGGTAGCGCGTGCGGGAAGGCATGAAACAGAAGTACTGCTGCAACTGCAATGGCTCTCAGTCCATCCAGACCTGGCATATGCTGCTTCATGTCGTCTAACGCTCCATGGGTGTGAAAAATGCGCAGCAGGAAACGATTGATCTGCATTCATCAACATCGGAGCATGGTGCTCGATCGCTCCACGCGCGCGCTCACCGAATAGTGCCGGACGGCCTGAGCCCCGTTTTTGTAACCGATCAAGCGGCTTGAGATTTGAGATTCCTGCAATCTATGTCCATATTGCATTTACCGAAAACAATGACAGCTGGAATACGACGAAGCTTCTGGTCAGGAATAGCCCGCCAAAATAAAAGGCCCCAACATCCGTTGAGGCCTTCTTGTTTCGGTACCGGAGCAGGCTCCGGAACAGCGGTCAATGGCTACGATGCCGCGCCGGCCCCGCGCTTTTCCGACCCCAACGCAAAGCGCAAGCTGTAATTGTCCAGCGTGCCCGGCAACCGCAGCGGATCCAGACGCCCTTCCTGCGCCAGGCTCAGCGCTTCTCCACCGGCATCGGCGTCGATCAAGGCGCCCAGCATGACGCTGGTCAGCATCAAGACCAGGTTACGCGCCGGGCACATCACCGGACCGCTGCTGAACGGCACCAGCGGCCATTCGCGGTCTTCGACTTCCCTGACCTTGTCGTCCTTCAGCCACAGTTCCGGCGCAAAACGGTCGGCGCACGCCATGCGTTCGTCGTCGCGGTGGAAGAATGGCGTGAAGATCAGCACGCCGGTGCCGGCCGGCATCGTGCCGTCGTCCCACTCGGTGTCGCGCGTGGTCTGGCGCAGGATCGCCGGCGTGGTCGGCCACAGGCGCAGCGATTCGAGCACGGTAGCGCGCAGGAACGGCAGGAACTGGCGCTCG
Source organism: Massilia sp. YIM B02443 (assembly GCF_030411955.1). GTDB lineage: Bacteria > Pseudomonadota > Gammaproteobacteria > Burkholderiales > Burkholderiaceae_D > Telluria. The sequence goes on along the minus strand of NZ_JASNRA010000006.1, from coordinate 161,550 downwards.
GTGCCGGGATGGCTGCGCAATTCTTCGCGCGCCTGCGCCATCTGCTGCGGATGCGCGGCCAGCAGCGCCAGCGCGCGGAAGGTGGCCATGCCGGCGGCGTCGAAGGCAAACAGCCATTGCGGCACTTGCTGCTCGGGCACCGTCTCGGGGCTCTTGGGCACGGTTGCCGCCACCGCTGCCAGACTGCCGGGCTCGGCGCGTTCGAGGTAGGACCCGATGCGCTTCAGGAAACGCGCGCGCAGGCCGGTTCGCTTCGGATGCATGAACGCCCAGTTGGCGGCCTGGCGCAGGCGGATGATCATGTCGCTGATCTCCTGGTCGCCGGCGGCGCCGTCGCCGAAGACCACGCGCCGCACCATGCGGGTCCAGCCGCCGTTGAAGGTGTCCCAGTCGAGTTCGCCTTGGGCGCGCGCAATGCCCAGCATGCGCCGCGCTTCGTCGTCGACCACCGGCAGGAACTTGTCCACCATGTGGTGTACGGCGCGCTCGTGCTCGAGCACCTCTTCGTTGAAGCGGCGCCGCGCAGTGCGCTGCGGACACTGCGAAATCAGCGAACCTTTTGGCTCGAAGTGCGACAGCGCGGCGCGCTTTTCGCTGCTGGCGGCCGAGAACGGTTCCGGCGATTCGTCCAGCACGCGCCGCACTTCCTGCGGCGTCAGCACGACTGCCTGCTTGCGGATCGGCAGCGGCAGCATCAGGGGTCCGCTGCCGTACTTGTTGCGCAGCTTTTGCATGCGCTGGACGGCGCGCCGGTCCAGCTCCAGCCGCTCGGCCAGCGCCACCACTGCCGGGCGGCGCACGATCACGCCCTTGGCGAAGGTCGGCGCCAGCACGTCCACGGCCAGCGCCAGCGTGTCGAGCACACCGGCGGTGGGCAGTTTGCCGTCACCGGCGCGCGTCGGGCTGGAAGAGCGAGAATTCAATTTCCCTGCGACGAAGCCGCCGGCCAGGCCGAGCGCGCCGGCGAGCAGCAGGTGTTGATGGTGTTTCTTCATGTCGGCTGATCTCCAAAATCGTCGCCAACGGGCACAGCCGCGGCATGTGCCTGGCTGTCCAGTTCGCCATGTGAACTTTACGACAATGGGGATATTGGCGACGCACGGCGCCCGTGGCCATCGGCACCGGCGCGCCCAACTGCCGGGATCAGCCGGCGTCCTCCGGCTCCGGCCCACGCGTCTTGCCCGCCGGCGGTTTCAGCTTGACCACCCTGCCCGTACGCGCCGACTCGTAGATCGCATCCATGATGCGCTGGTCCTGCAAGCCTTCCTCGCCCGGCGTGTGCACGTCCTTGTTCTGCTGGATGCAGCCGGCGAAGTGGTCGATCATCAAGGTGAACTGGTTCTCGTTGCCGGGCTGGATCTCGCTGGTCTGTTCCTTGCCGTCGACCACGCGCGTCACGCGCAGCTTGTTGCCGTGGTAGGCGTAGCCGGGATCCATCTCGGCCCAGGCCTCGAAGCCGTTGAGGCGGAACATTTGCGACTTGTGCGCTGAATAATTGGTGCTGCAGGTGGCCGAGAAGCCGCTCGGGAAGCGCAGGACGAACTGGCACGATTCCTCGACTTCGCGAAAGCGCGCGTCGCCGGGCGTCGACCAGATCGTGCCGAACACTTCGCTCGGCTCTTCGCCGCTGAGGAAGCGCGCCGCGTTGATGCAGTAGATGCCGATGTCCGGCAGCGCGCCGCCGCCCGCCATCGCCTTCTTGAGGCGCCAGTGTTGCGGGTCGCCCATGTTCTGCGAATTGACCGAGTTGAATTCCTTCAGCGCGCCCAGTTTCTTGTCCCGGATCATTTTCACCAAGGTGCGATCGAGCGCTTCATACTGGCTGCGATAGGCGATCATCAGCTGGCGTCCGGCCTTGCGGCAAGCGTCGATCATCTGGCGGCACTCGGCCGCGCTGTTGGCCATCGGCTTTTCGCACAACACGTGCTTGCCGGCCTTGGCGGCGCGCACCGTGTACTCGAGGTGCATGTGGTTGGGCAGCGCGATATAGACGCTCTTGACGTCCGCCATCTGCGCCAGCTTGTCGAAGTCCTTGTAGTCGAGCACCGCGCTCTCGGGCACGTTGTACTGGCGCGCGACCTTCAGCCCTTTCTCGCGGTCGCCCGTCACCAGCGCCACCACCTTGGCATGCTTGCTCTGCTGGAAGGCCGGCAGCATCTCGTCGATGGCGATGCGCCCCAGTCCGACCACGGCGACACCGACCCGTTCGTCCCACGAGTCGCCCGGCGGCTCGGTTTTTTCCGGCTTCTCGGACTTGTCGAAGATGGGCGGAAACTGGACGCGGTTCTTTTCGCTGGCAGCAGCATGCAGCGCAGGCGTGGACAGGGCGGCCATGGTGCCAACATAGCGCAGGAAATCGCGGCGCGGCGGCTGGTCTTGCTTCATAAGCGTTCCTTTCGAATGAGAGAAATTGATCCTCGCACGCGATCGGGAACGGCAGCGCTAGTTTGCCGGGCAGAAAACGGGCCGATCCCTACGGTTCCATCGTATTGGAACAACATCAAGACGGGCACGCCACACCGGTCTTGCTCAACCATCTTAGAAAGTTCTTGTAGGAACTATTTCCTGTATAGTTGGTCTTCGATCGCACGCCATTCGGCGGGCAGCCAGCCCATATTGCAATCGAAGGCGTTGCACCCGCCCAGTTGGTGTTCTTATTTAACCGTTGCCGCATGAACACCGACAATTCCGATCTGATGTACCGCCTGCTCGTCCAGAGCGTGGTCGACTATGCCATCTACACCCTCACCCTGGAGGGCATCGTCTCCAACTGGAACCCGGGCGCCCAGCGCGCCAAGGGCTACGTCGCAGCGGAAATCGTCGGCCAGCATTACTCGCGTTTTTACCGCGACCAAGACATCGCGGCCGGCGTGCCCGCCAGGAACCTCGAGATCGCCGCCCGCACCGGCCGCTTCGAAGACACCGGCTGGCGCGTGCGCAAGGACGGCAGCGCGTTCTGGGCCCACGTGGTGATCGACGCCATCCGTGGCGAAGACGGCGTCCTGATCGGCTTTGCCAAGATCACGCGCGACATCACCGAGCGCCACCAGCAGCAGTTGAAGCTGATCGAAGCCAAGGAACTGGCCGAAACCTACAGCCAGCAAATGGCGTCGCTGAGCGGCTTCCTGGATTCGGTGATCGCCAACATCCCGGCCGGGGTGCTGGCGCAGGACCGCGCCAGCGGCGCGATCCTGCTCGCCAACCAGCAGGCCCAGCGCCTGTTCGGCGGGCCGCAGGGCGAGATGACGGGGCGCACCCCGCGCGACAGCCTGAGCCCGGAGGTGGCCGACTACCTGGAACGCCAGATGGCGGCGGCGCCGCGGGCCGGCGCGCTCGACGACGCGGTGCTGGTCCAGACCCAGGTCGGCCCGCGCAGCCTGCGCAGCCGCACCGTGCTCGGCAAGCAGCAGGACGGCAGCAGCGACTACGTCCTGACCATCACCGAAGACGTCACCGACGAGCTGGCGGCCTATGCCCAGATCCACCACATGGCGCAGCACGATGGCCTGACCAACCTGCCCAACCGTCACCATTTCAACGCGCGCCTGGAAGGGGCGATCGAGGACGCGGCGCGCTGCGGCGAGCCGGGCATGGGAGCCGCCATCCTGTGCATCGACCTGGACAACTTCAAGAACATCAACGACGCCTTCGGCCACGGCTTCGGCGACAAGATCCTGCTGATGCTGGCCAATCGCCTGCGCAAGTGCCTGCGCGAACAGGACACGCTGGCGCGCCTGGGCGGCGACGAATTCGCCGTGGTGCTGCCGCGCGTGAGCCGGGTCGAGGAAGCGCAGCAGGCGGCGCAGCGCCTGATCGACGCGGTGGCGCCGGCGTTCTCGATCGACGGCCACAGCTTCGCGGTCGGGATCAGCGTCGGCATCGCCCTGAGTTCGCAGGACGCCGCCGGCGCCGAGCAGCTGCTGCAGTTCGGCGACATGGCGCTGTACGAAGCCAAGCGCAACGGCCGCCACCGCCACGAACTGTTCCGCCCGGAACTGGAAGCGGCGGCGCGCGTGCGGCGCCAGATCGAGATCGACCTGCGGCGCGCCCTGCACCGCGGCGAACTGTACATGGCCTACCAGCCGATCGTCGAACAGCGCCGCCAGCGCATTTCGGGCTACGAGGCGCTGATCCGCTGGCGCCATCCGGACAAGGGCCTGATCTCGCCGCTGGACTTCATCCCGGTCGCCGAAGAAACCGGCCTGATCCACGAGATCGGCGCCCGCGCCCTGAACCTGGCGTGCCAGGAAGCGGCCGGCTGGAGCGGGGACGAGACGGTGGCGGTCAATTTGTCGCCGCTGCAGTTCAAGAGCACCAACCTGGTCGACACGGTGGCGCTGGCGCTGGCCGATTCGGGCCTGGCGCCGCAGCGCCTCGAACTCGAGATCACCGAGTCGGTCATGCTCGACTCCAGCGACGCCAACGTGCGCACGCTGCGCGCCTTGAAGGCGCTGGGGGTGCGCATCGCGCTCGACGACTTCGGCACCGGCTACTCGTCGCTGAGCTATCTGCGCTCATTCCCGTTCGACAAGATCAAGATCGACAAATCGTTCGTGCAAGAGATGGACGAGAGCCGCGAGGCGGTCGCCATCATCCGCGCCATCACCGGCCTCAGCGGCAGCCTGCTGATCGAGACCACCGCCGAAGGGGTGGAGACCGAGGGCCAGTTCCGGCGTTTGGAACAGGAAGGCTGCACCCATTTCCAGGGCTACCTGTTCGGCCGTCCGGAAGCGGCCGAGCACCGCAAGCGCGATCTCGACGGCCATCCCGCGCTGCAGTAGGCCAGGCTTCCGGCACGGCGCCCGGAGCGGGTCTGCGGCGGCCCGGCCGTGGCCGCCGTTTGAGCTCATCTGTCGTCATGTTCGCGTATCGAGCGCGTATCCGTACTACTACTGAGTTTTTCGAATTATTGGCCCCGGATCCAGCAATCCGGTTTTGTTTGGGCTATACTCGCCGTTCCCCATCCGGGGCATCCCGCTCAATGGACGCCAGGGAATGTGATTGGCCTGCCTGATCGTCGACATCAGCGCGTCACCACCCTGTATGCCAGCTGCTTCGACCCGGTCCGCTTTTTTGCCGGGCCGCGCCGGGCATTGTCTGCGCTATGCGTCTGTTGCTGAGTCCGCATCGTCACCCTGACGGCGCCGGTCTTGGCGGCACGCTCCCTATCGGCGCTCGCTCGTCCAGCCTGTGACTGGGCGGGCTGCGCCATACCGAGCCCGTTGGTTTTTTTAATCAGAACATTGCAGGGTAGTGCCACCGCAATCTTCTTATAGGTAATAGTCTCGTATGCGTACCTCTTCGCTTCTCGTCGTCCTATCCTGTCTCATCGTCTCGGCGTGTTCCAAGAACCCGCCTCCCGCCAATGCCGAAAAACCGGTCGATGTCGTGCTGGTCGGCGCCGGCGTCATGAGCGCCACCCTGGGCACCATGCTCAAGGAACTCGATCCCAAGCTGTCCATCGAAATGTTCGAACGCATGGACGCGGTTTCGGTCGAAAGCTCGGACGCGATGAACAACGCCGGCACCGGCCACTCCGGTTTCGCCGAACTGAACTACACGCCGGAAATGCCGGACGGTAGCATCGACACCAGGAAGGCTGTCGACATCAACGAACAGTTCGAAATCTCGAAGCAGTTCTGGGCCTACCAGGTGAACAAGCAGTACCTGGGCGCGCCGCAGACCTTCATCAACAACGTGCCGCACATGGCCTTCGTGTGGGGCGAAGACAATATCGCCTACCTGCGCAAGCGCTACGCCGCGCTGCAGAAGGAAAACCTGTTCAAGGGCATGCTGTACACCGAAGACCAGGAACTGATCCGCAAGTGGGCGCCGCTGGTCATGAACGGTCGCGATCCGAAGCAGCACGTGGCCGCCACCCGCATGGACATCGGCACCGACGTCAACTACGGCACCCTGACCCGCAGCATGGTCAAGCACCTGACCGGCACCCACGGCATGACCCTCAACCTGCGCACCCAGGTCGAAGACATCAAGCGCGGCGAGAACGGCCTGTGGAACGTCACCGTCAAGAACCTGGCCGACGACAAGGTCCGCACCGTGAGCGCCAAGTTCGTGTTCATCGGCGCCGGCGGCGGCGCCCTGCCGCTGCTGGAAAAGACCGGCATCCCGGAAGCCAAGGGCTACGGCGGCGTGCCGGTCGGCGGCCAGTGGCTGGTGACCGACAACCCGGCCCTGGTCGAGGCGCACAATGCCAAGGTCTACGGCAAGGCCTCGGTCGGTTCGCCGCCGATGTCGGTGCCGCACCTGGACACCCGCATCATCGACGGCAAGAAAGCCCTGCTGTTCGGCCCGTTCGCGACCTTCTCGACCAAGTTCCTGAAGAACGGTTCGTGGATCGACCTGCCGGCATCGGTCGGCACCGGCAACGTGCGTCCGATGTTCCAGGCCGGTATCGACAACATCCCGCTGACCAAGTACCTGGTCGAGCAGGTGATGCAGTCGCAGGAAGACCGCGTCAAGACCCTGCGCGACTACCTGCCTGAAGCCAAGGCCGAAGACTGGAAACTGGTCAACGCCGGCCAGCGCGTGCAGATCGTCAAGGACGACCCGAAGAAGGGCGGCCTGCTGCAGTTCGGCACCGAAGTCGTCGCGTCAAGCGACGGCAGCGTGACCGCCCTGCTGGGCGCCTCGCCGGGCGCATCGACCGCCGCGCCGATCATGCTGAAAGTGCTGAAGGCTTCAAGCTTCCGCGACCAGCTGAAGACGCCTGAGTGGGACGCCAAGATGAAGGAAATGATCCCGTCGTACGGCCGTCACCTGAACGACGACGCGGCCTACGCCAACCAGATCCGCCACCAGAGCAGCAAGGTGCTGGGCCTGAAGGCGTTCACGCTGGACGTGGCAGGCAACGCGATGCCGGCGCCGGCAGCGCTGGTGACCGACGCTCCGGCAGCCGAAGCTGCGGCAGCCAAGTAATCCGGCAAATCACGACCGCGGCGCCCGTCGCGGTCGATCAAGAAAAAGGCCCCGGTGCTTGCAAGCGCCGGGGCCTTTTTGTTCGTGTCTGCCTTGATTATTTTTTCTTATTTTCTATTACGCAGCACTTCCAGCTCCGCCCGCAGGTTGCTGCGCTCGCTGCGCGAGGCGTCCAGCTGGGTGCGCAGATCCTGCACTTCCTGCGCCAGGTTGTCGCGCTCGGTCTTGATGCCGACCAGTTCCATCTGCGCCGCCAGGCGCGCGTCCGAATCGGCGGCGGTCGAACCGACATAACGTTCGATCTGCTGGCGCAGCTCGGCCAGCTGGGCGTCCTTGCCGTCGATCGCCAGCTGGTCCTTGGCCTTGCCGACCAGGGCGTCGGCCGCCACCTGGCGCGCATTGCGCAGTTCTGCGTTCAGGCGGTCGATTTCCTCACTGCGCTCGTCGGCCACCAATTGCGCCTGGACGCGCGCGGCGCCAGCTTCGGCGACTTCGGCGCTCAGGGCGTCGCGTTCGCCTTGTAGCTGTTCGCCGCTCTGCACCAGCGCCGCGGCATCGCTCTCGGCCTGGGCCAGCGCCTCGCGCAGGCCGGCGCCGGCGGTTTCGGCATAGCCCTGCGCCCAGCGGCTCAGTTCGGCCAGCAGGGTCGGCGGCAGCACCGCTTCCGGCAACGCCTCGGGCGCGCCCTTGGCGGCGCGCCATGCGGCCAGGTGGGCGTGGATGGTGGAAGCAGTGCCGCCGCCGAGGGCCGCGCGCACCGCCTCGATGGTGACCGCCGCGCCGTCCTGCTGCAGGGTGTCGGCTGCCGCGATCACGTCGTCGCGCGTCACGTCCAGGCCTGCCGTATCGGTTTTCATTCAGCGTAAATGGTTCGTTGGTGGAACCTCGTATGATACGTCATGGAAACATTCATGCGATATCGGTAGCGCTCGAATTGTTCCGGAGTGTCGCGCTTTCGCCGCTCTTTTTGCTCACGCCGTTTCGGCGGCGTGGCGCGCCAGCCAGGCGCTCAAGGCATCCCGGCCCTGCTGGTCGAGGTGGGGCAGCATCGAGGCATACCAGGCGTGGCCGCGCTCTTCGCCCAGCACGGTGCGCACCACCGGCGCGCTGTGCTCCAGGAACACGTCGAAGAACGGCAAGTGGCGGGTGTGCAGGAAGCTGGGATCGGTGTTGTGCAGGCCGACGTAGACTTCGCGCACCTCGTCCAGGTAGGGCAGCGCCTGCTCCATGTGGCCGGATCGGGTCAGCGCGGTGATGAAGTTGGTGACGATCTGCAGGTCCGGCATCTCGCGCGAGGTCAGGTTCAGCGCGCGCGCCCGCGCCACCCAGTCGCGCCCGTGCGCCGGGTCGCCGCTCATGGCGAAGCTGGTGCCGACGTTCAGCGCGTTGTGGGCGCTGCGCTCTTCGCCGAACAGCATGCTCCAGTAGCGCAGCGACTCGTCCCAGCGGCCCAGGCGCGCGCAGCACAGGGCGCACAGGCGCACGGCGTCGATGCGCAGGCCGTCGGGACGGGCGGTGACGTAAGGCAGCGCCCCGGCCAGGGCGGCGTCGAAGCTTTCCGCTTCCAGGTGGGCGATGGCCGCGGCCAGTTCCGGCGGGTCGGACGCCTGGCTTGCCCCTTCGGCGCCGGCTGCTGCGGCGATCGGCGCGGCGCCGTGGCGCAGCACCGCTTGCGGGTCGATGCCGGGCAGGCGCAGGTAGTCGATCACCAGCTCCTTCGACAGGTGCTGCCTGCCCTCCTTGTCGACGCGTACCGTCACGTTCTTGATCGAGATGTACGGGTCGCCGCGGCCGCGGTACACGAACAGCAGCGCGTAGCGCTCCGGGTCGGGCTGGGGGCAGGAGGCTACCACCGAGAAGAACCCGTCGGGTTCTTCGGCCAGCAGCGCGACGGCCGCCGCCGGGCGGTCGATGAATTCGAACTTGCGCGGCAGTTCGGTTTCCGGCATCCAGCCGCCGCTCTCCTCGCAGAACGGTTCGGCGGCGCTCATGCGGCCCAGCGCGTAAGGCAGGCCGGCGAATAGCGCCAGCTCGGCCAGCCACAGCGCCGCCAGCAGGCCGCCGCGCACGCGCATGCCGGCGATGCTGTAGGCGCCGCTGTCGACCACGTCCAGCGCGACGCGCAGCACGTGGTGCGGGTCAAGCAGCATGGCGGCGAAATTGGCCAGGTGGGCGGCGGGCGAGGCCAGCGGCGAAGCGTCGGTTTCCAGGATCGCGATCCAGGCCGCGGCCTGCGCGTACCAGGCGGCCAGGCCGAGGGCCAGACCCAGGCGTCCCATCCACGGCGGGTTGCGCGCCTGGCCGCAGCGCGCCGCGTAGCGCGTGGCCAGCCCCAGGCCGAGGGCGAACGCCAGCGTCACCGCGGCGTTGAGCAGCAGCAGCGGCATGTGGATCGTCAGCCAGGCGTAGATCCAGGCCGCCGGCACCGCGCCGAGCATGCAGCGCAGGGTCAGGGTGACGGCGCGCACGGGCAGGCGGCCGGAGGGCACGTAATAGGGAGAGAAGATGCCTTGGGCAGGTTGTTGTTTCATGGGTGCTCCCGGGTCGTCAAGCGATGTGCCGCAGCAGCGCCACGGCGCGCACGGCGGGGTCGTCGTTGCTCACGCAAGGCGGCAGCTGTCGCCGTGCGCCCTGGCCATGATGGTTCTGCCGCCAAGGCGATCACGCGGCCACGGCCAGCAGTTCCAGCCGCAGCTCCTTCATGCCGGCCGGGACGTAGACCGAGATCGACTGCGCCTTGAGCATGCGCTCGTACATCGGGCCTTTCGACTCGAGGATGAAGTAGCAGGTGTCGGGGCGCACGGGGATCGCGGCCGGCGGCTGCGGCGTGTACTGCAGGCGCACCCCGGGCAGGGCCGAGAGCACGAATTTCTCGACGTCGTCCGGCGCGCCGACCTTGAAGCGCAGCGGCACCACGTCGACCAGCTCCACCGCCGGGATGTCGGCGCCGACCGAGATATAGAAGGTGGTGTCGTCGTCGATCTTGCCCGAGTCGAGCGCGCCGATGTGGTACGAGGGCCGTACCTCGGACAGGGCGATGCCGAAGTACTTGGCCGAGATCACGGTATCGAGCAGCTCGCGGATGATCGAATGCAGTTTGGCGAACGCGGGGCCGGGGTCGCCGTGCTGGTATTGCGGCAGGTCGGCCAGGGTCCAGCTCTTGGAAAAGGTCATCAGGCCGCCGGCGACGTCGAGCAGTTCCTGGAACAGCCGTTCCGGATGCAGGCCCGGATGGTGGAAGTGGTGCGACAGGCAGGCATAGGCCGAACTGGCCGTGTGCAGCAGCCAGAACGAGGACATGTCGCCCGAGCGGAACTCGATCACGTTGCGGGTCGGTTCGCGGTGGTGGCCGTACAGGGCGCCGACCTTTGCCTGCAGTGCGTCCAGCAGGCGCCGCAAGCCCTGGAACAGCACCGGCGCCGCGCCTAACGAGAGCGTCGGCGGCACCAGCGCCGGATCGACCTCGAAGCCGCCGGTGGCGGCGCGCCGCACGCGCAGCAGCGGAAAGTGGATATAGCCGTCGCGCGGCTCGAACTCGGACACCAGCCGCACCGCGCGTTTCAGGTAGGCCAGCTGCACCGGCGCGGCCTGGGTGTACAGGTCGGGCGTTTCCTGGTTGGCCTGCACGAAGCGGGTCGGATTGGCGGCCTGGGTCGCCGACAGGGCGGACTGGCCGGGCGGGGAGAAGTTGGCGTTGAACGGTTTCAGGATCGGCAGCGCCACGTAATAGGTGGCGGCCTGCACGGACTGCGGCAGCTGGCCCAGGTCGACCGCGGCCGGCAGGTCGTCGGTGCCGGGCGCGTCGACCAGTTCGCCGTCCTGGAAGCGCAGCGACAGCCCCAATATGCGCAGCATGCCGCTGCCCAGCGCTTCGCGGTCGAGCTCAAGCAGCTCGACGCCCCAGGCGTAGGGATGGACCGCCTTGATGCCGCGCTGCAGGCTGTGATCGTGATAGGCGTCCTGGCGCTGGAAATGCTGCGGGCGTAGCAGCAGGCCTTCGCCCCAGAGAACTTTGCTGGTCATGTCGTGTCGCTCGCTATTGTGTGGGTGTTGTGAACTTGCCGAAGAACACGATAGCGAGCGGACGCAATTGCGCATGTGAACTTGATCAAAGGTTGGCGCGAGACGCCGTGGCAGGATGCGATTTGGTTTCGGAAAGCAACACCAACCTGGATGCAAGAGCAAGGGGGCAACAATGAAGGGATTCACGCCGGACCTGTTCGACCGCCTGCTCGGTCTGCCGGTGCGCAATGGCGTCGTCGCCACGCGCCTGACGGTCGAGGAACTCAAGGACGCGGTGGCGCGCGACCTGGAAGCGCTGCTCAACACGCGCTCGACCATCCGCGACGGCGAGCTGGCCGCCTATCCGGAATGCGGGGCCTCGATGGTCAGCTACGGCATGTGCGACTTCGCCGACCGCTCGCTGTCCAGCCCCACCGACCGCGCCGCGATTTGCGCCAGCATCGAAAGCACCATCGCGCGCCATGAGCCGCGCCTGCGCGACGTCAAGGCGCAGCTGGAAGTGCGCGAGGAATCGGTGAACCGCCTCGACTTCTCGATCACCGGGCTGCTGGTGGGCAGCCTGTCGCAGGAGCCGGTCAACTTCGACGCCGTGATGCAGCCGTCCACGCTCCAGTACAGCATCCGCGCGAGCGCGCCGCGCAAGGGCGCGCGCCAGCCGGTGTCCGTCGCGGTTCTCGCTCCAGCTGCCGCCGCCGTCCCTGTCGTCGCCGGAGCCTGAGCGTGGAACAGCTGCTGCCCTATTACGAAAGCGAACTGGCCTGGCTGCGGGGCAGCCTGCGCGAGTTCGCCGAGCGCTATCCGCGCGTCGCCGGCCGCCTGTTGATCAGCGGCGAAGTGTGCGAAGACCCGCACACCGAGCGCATGATCGAGTCGTTCGCCTTTCTGAATGCGCGCATCGCCAAGCGCCTCGACGACGATTATCCCGAGTTCACCGAAGCGCTGTTCGAGGTGCTGTATCCGCACTACCTGCGACCCTTCCCTTCGTGCTCGATCGCGCAGCTCGACGTCGGCGCCGCCGCGCGCCAGCAGACCGGCGCCAGCGTGATGGCGCGCGGCACCCTTCTGGATACGCGCCCGGTACGCGGCGTGGCCTGCACCTTCCGCACCGTGTACGACGTGACGGTGGCGCCGCTCGAGGTGCGCCGCGCCGCCTTCTCGCCGATCATCAGCGCGCCCGACGCCGTGCACCTGCCCGGCAACGCCAGTTCGTGCCTGAGCCTGACCCTGGCCTGCAGCGCCGACCAGGGCGGCATCGGCGCGCTGGGCGTGCCGGCGCTGCGCCTGTTCCTCGATGGCGAGCCATCGTTCTGCGCCGCCCTGCGCGACGCGCTGCTGGTGCGCGCGGTCGCTGCTTACGTCCAGGCCGAAGGTCAGCACGGAAATGGGCGCTGGAGTGCGTTGCCGGCTATTCCCGTGCGCAGCGCCGGCTTCGACGAGGCGGACGCCCTGATCGACTTCCCGGCGCGCTCGCACGCCGCCTACCGCCTGCTCACCGAATACTTCTGCTTCCCCGAGAAGTTCAACTTCATCGACCTCGACCTGGCGGCCATGTGCGCCGCCGCGCCGCCCGGCAGCCGCACCATCACCCTGCACCTGGCGCTGGGCGGCATCCGCAGCGACTCCAACCTGGCGCGCATGCTGGGCACGCTCTCGACCAACAACCTGCTCACCGGCTGCACCCCGGTGATCAACCTGTTCAGCCAGCGCGGCGAACCGATCCGCCTGACCCATGCCACGGCCAGCTACCCGGTGCTGGCCGATGCGCGCCGCGCCCATGCGTTCGAGGTGAATGCGATCGAATCGGTGAACCTGGTGCGCCAGAGCGCGCAGGGCGAAACGATCGTCGAGTTCCAGCCCTTTTATTCACTGCGCCACGCGCAGACGCCGGAGCGCAACGGCCACTACTGGGCCATGCGGCGCGACGAATCGCTGGCCGAGCGCAGCCCCGGCTTCGAGACCCAGATCTCGATCGTCGACATCGACTTCGACCCGGCCAAGGTCGAAACCACGACCCTCAACCTGGAGCTGACCTGCACCAACCGCGACCTGCCCTCGGCGCTGGCCTACGGCCAGCCGGGCGGCGACCTGTTCCTGGAAGGCGGCTCGAGCACGAAGGCGATCTCGTTCCTGCGCAAACCCAGTCCCACCTGGCGTTTCGCGCGCGGCCGCGCGGCGCACTGGCGCCTGATCTCGCTGCTGTCGCTGAACCACCTGTCGCTGGCCGACGGCGGCGTGGATGCCTTCCGCGAGATGCTGGCGCTGCACGACCTGCCGCGCTCTCCCGCATCGACGCGCCAGATCGGCGGCATTGTGGCGATCGCCTACCAGGCCACCAGCACCTGGCTGTCGGGCAATCCGTTCAACTGCCTGGTGCGCGGCATCGAAGTCAGGCTGACGGCGGACGAAGAAGCCTTCGTCGGCAGCGGCATCCACGCCTTCGCCCACATCGTCGAGCGCTTCCTGGCGCTGTACGTGCACGCCAACAGCTTCACCCAGCTGGTGATCGTGTCCCACCAATCCGGCGAGGAGCTGCTGCGATGCCCACCCCGAAGCGGCGACTTGAGCCTGCTGTAATCGAGCGCCTGTTCCAGCAGCCGTGGCGCTTCGAGTTCTTCCAGGCGGTGCGCCTGCTGGAACTGTGGCTGGCGCGGCGCGGCCAGCCGACCCGCAACCTGCTGCCACGCCTGCTGCGCTTCCAGAATTCGCTGTCGCTCGGCTTCCCCGCCAGCCAGCTCGAAGCGATCGCCACCGAGCCGGCGCTGGAGCGCAGCGCCAATGCACTGGGCGACGCCGCGCACGACGGCACGCTGCGCTACGTGCGCCTGACGCCGGCCTTCATGGGACTGTTGGGCGGCAACGGCGTGCTGCCGGCGCACTACACCGAGCGCCTGGCCGAACACCAGGCGCAGCACAAGAACGAACCCGAGGACGACGGCGCGCGCGCTTTCCTGGACGCCTTTTCGAACCGCTCGCTGGCGCTGTTCTACGAAGCCTGGCGCAAGTATCGGCTGGCCTTCAAGTACGGCCTGGACGGCCAGGACGCCTTCCTGCCGCTGCTCCTGAGCCTGGCCGGCCTGGGCAATGCGGCGCTGCGGCGGCGCCTGACCGATGGCAGCCAGGGCGCGGTGCTGGACGAATCGATCGCCTATTTCGCGGCCTCGGTGCGGCACCGGCCGGTGTCCGGCACCCAGCTGGCGCGGGTGCTGTCCGACTACTTCGGCGAACCGGTCGAGGCCGAGCAGTTCGTCGGCGCCTGGTACGAGGTGCCGGCGGCGCAGCAGACCGTGCTGGGACAGGACAGCGCGGTGCTCGGCTCGCGCGCGATCGCCGGCGCGCGCATCTGGCAGCGCAGCCTGCGCCTGCGCCTGACCCTTGGACCGCTGGCGCACGCGCGCTTCCAGGCCTTCCTGCCCGGCGCGCTGGCCGCGCGCGCGCTGCACAGCGTGCTGGGACTGTTCACTGGCGTCGCCCTCGAGTACGAGATCGAGCTGGTGCTGCGCGCCGCCGACGTGCGCAACACGGCGCTCGACACGGTGCGCCCGGGCCGCCTGGGCTGGGATGCCTTCCTGGTGCTGGACGCGGCGCCGGCCGACCGCCACGACGTACATTACAGGCTGCACTGCGGCCTGTACTGCGCCGCCTCCTGAGGCTTGCGCCGGGGGCGCCGGGCGCGCACGGTTCGCAAGAAACGCGCGCGCCGGCCGCGATGGCGTATCCTGTAGGCCTGTCAGGCATTGCGCCTCCAACTACGGGAATGGTGATGAGCGAACGTATCCTCTCGGCGATCAAGCTGGGCGCCCAGCAGCTGGCGGCCGTCGTCACGCTGCCCGGTCCGGCGCGCTACGAGTATTTCGTCAAGCGCGTGGCCGACTCGCAGGAAGTCTGGGGCCTGTACCAGCAGGGCTGGGCCCTGGCCAAGACCGACGACGGCACCCTGGTGTTTCCCATGTGGCCGTCGAGCGACTATGCCAGCCTGTGCGCCGAATTCGAATGGGACGGCTACGACGCCCAGGCGTTCTCGCTCGAAGAACTGCTCGACGAACTGCTGCCGCAGCTGGAAGAGGACAGCGTGCTGCCGGGGGTGTTCTATACGCCGGGGGACAAGGGCATCACGCCGACGGTGGCCGAATTGATCGGCGATCTGGAAGACGAGTTGCGCAGGACGTAGGGACTTGGCGCCTTGCAGCCTCCGAACATCGTTACGCATGCTCTAGCCTCCGCCTTGAAACCGTCATTCCCGCGCAGGCGGGAATCCAAGTTCGTGCTGCAGCCAGTGCAAGAAAACGTAAGTGGCAGAGCACGCAAATTTAGGTTCCCGCCTGCGCGGGAACGACGGTTTTAAGGGTGCCTGCCAAAAATAGTTCGCCTCTCCGCCCGCATTACAATCCCGCCAGCAACTCCTCCACCACCGCCAGCTGCACCGGTTTGGTCAGGTGCTGGTCGAACCCCGCCTCCTTCGAGCGCTGGCGGTCGCTCTCGGCGCCCCAGCCGGTCAGCGCCACCAGGGTCATGCCGGCCAGTTCGGGCGTGGCGCGGATCGCGCGCGCGGTGTCGTAGCCGCTCATGCCGGGCATGCCGATGTCGAGGAAAGCCACGCGCGGCAGGAACGCGCGCGCCACTTCCAGCGCCTCGTAGCCGTCGTGCGCCACCCGGGTGACGTAGCCCGAGGCGTCGAGGATCATCGACAGCGTCACCGCGGCGTCGACGTTGTCGTCCACCACCAGCACCTTCATCCCGGCCGCGCCATCCTGCTGTGGCGCGCCGACGCGTACCAGGGGTTCGCAGGCGCCGCTCTCGGCCAGCGGCAGGCGCACCGTGAACACGCTGCCGGCGTTGGCGCCGGCGCTGGCGGCGCTCACCGTGCCGCCATGCATCTCGACCAGGCGCCGCACCAGCGACAGGCCGATCCCGAGTCCGCCCTGCGAGCGGTCGACCGTGCGCCCGATCTGGCTGAACATGTCGAACACGCTGTCCAGCGCATCCTTGGCGATGCCGACCCCGCTGTCGGAAACGGCGATCACGGCTTCGCCACCGTCGCGGCATGCCGCCAGCCGGATGCGGCCGCGCGGTGGCGTGTACTTGGCCGCGTTGTTGAGCAGGTTGGCCACCACCTGGGCGACGCGCGTGACGTCGGCATCCAGCGCCAGCGAGGCATCCGGCAGGTCGACCGTCAGCTCGTGCAGGCCGGCCTCGATCAGCGGCAGGCTGGTCTCGACCGCGCTGGCCAGGATCGTCTTCAGGTCGCAGTGCTGGCGCTTGAGTTCGAGCTTGCCGCCGCTGATGCGGGCGACGTCGAGCAGGTCGTCGATCAGGTGCACCATGTGGCCGACCTGGCGCTCCATCATCTCGCGCACCTTGCCCACCGCCGCCGGATTGTCGCCGCCCAGGCGCATCACGCTCAGCCCGTTGCGGATCGGCGCCAGCGGATTGCGCAGCTCGTGCGCCAGCGTGGCCAGGAACTCGGTCTTGCGGCGGTCCGATTCGGCCAGGTCGTCGGCCAGCCGGCGCAGGGTCTCTTCGGTGCGTTTATTCTCGGTGGTGTCGAGCACCATCGCCACCAGGCCTTCGAATTCGCCGTCCGGGCCGCGCAGCGCATTCACGCTGCTGGTGGCCGGCATGCGCGAACCGTCGCGCCGCAGGTAGTATTTGTCGAGCACGACGCCGTTGGCGCCGGCCTTCAGGCGCTCCACCGCGCCCAGCGTGTCGGCCACCGACTCCGGCGCCGTGACGTCGATCACGCTCAGACCGAGCAGCTCGGCCTCGCTGCGGCCGACCATCGCGCAATAGCGCTCGTTGGCCAGCGTGATGCGCCCTTCGGTGTCCATCTGCACCACGCCGGTGGCCGCCTGGCTGACGATCTTCTCGAAGCGTTCGCTGGCCGCCTGCAGCTGGCGCGCCAGCTGCGCGCGCTCGGCATCGGCCGTGACCTGCTCGGTGATGTCGCGCAGGATCGCCAGGAAGTGCGCCTGGTGGCCGTCGGGGCTGGCGGTGCGGGTCACCACCACGTCCCACCATTTCTCCCGGCCCTTCACGGTCGGACAGGCTACCTGCGCCTTGCCGGTGGCGCCGGCGCGCGCCTGCGCCAGGGCGATGTCGATCGCGGCGCGCGAGGCGTCCGGCCACAGCGCGCGCCAGGCGCTGCCGTGCAGCGCATCGGGGTCGTCGATGTCGAACGCGCACATGCCATTCCGGTTCATCGCCACGATCGCGCCCTGGGCATCGATCAGGTGCACGCAGTCGGGAATGGCTTCGAACAGCGACCAGCCGAGGGTGATCGTTTCCTGTGCCGGCACGTGGTCGCTGTCCTGCATGATGTCCTTTGTTTCGATGCGAATGATTAAAACAGACAAGCCTGGTTTTCTGAGCCGAAAGTCTATCCGAGCGCCTTCCTATTAGGAATAAGCGCACAAACTTTGTAAGAAAAATCCCACAAAATATTTTGTAAGTACATGCAGCGATGTCATCAAATGGTGATCAAATGGTCACAAACCGGTCATTTTCTCTTACTACCATTCACGGACTTTCCTAACTATAAACAGGGATTCTCTCCGTGAACAAGCCGAACGACCTCGCCCGCATCGACCACGACGACCTCGATACCAACAATTCGTCGAACGAACATTTCAGCGCCGTGCTCGAGAAGCGCCTGAGCCGCCGCAACCTGCTGCGCGGCGGCGCCGCCTCGGCCGCCACCGCCATCCTGGGCAGCATGGGCTTGACCGCCTGCGGCGGTTCGGACCACGACGATCCTGCGCCGGCGCCGGCCCCGGCCCCGGGCGGCACCACGCCGCCGAACCCGGCCCCGACCGAAAAACTGCTCGGCTTCACCGCCGTCGGCAAGAGCCTGGCCGACAGCGTGTCGGTCCCGGCCGGCTACACCGCCACCGTCCTGTACGCGCTGGGCGACCCGATCAGCAACACCACCGCCGCCTACCGCAACGACGGCACCGACACCGATTTCGAGAACCGCGCCGGCGACCACCACGACGGCATGGAATTCTTCTCGCTGTCCGACACCGGCGGCGTCTCCACCACCGGCGTGACGCGCGGCCTGCTGGCGATGAACCACGAAGCCACCACCAACGAAGGCCTGCCGTCGTTCTTCGTGCACGCCAACGGCGGCACCAACTCGCTGCCGCGTCCGGCCCTCGAAGTCGACAAGGAAATGGCCCTGCACGGCCTGTCGATCGTCGAAGTGCGCAACAACAACGGCAAGTGGGAATACCTGCAGGGTTCGATGTTCAACCGCCGCGTGCACCAGCAGACCGAAGTCCAGATCTCGGGCCCGGTGCGCGGTAACGCCCTGGTCAAGACCAAGTACTCGCCGGACGGCACCAAATTCCGCGGCACCATCAACAACTGCGGCACCGGCCGCACCCCGTGGAACACCTATCTGTCGGGCGAAGAGAACTGGGCCGGCTACTTCACCCGCTCGGGCACCGACAACGCCGCGCGCGGCGACAAGAGCGTCACCTCGCTCAACCGCTACGGCGTGGCGCAGGGCGCGGCGTCGCGCCACGGCTGGGAAACCGGCGGCGCGGACGACAAGTACCAGCGCTGGAACATCAGCAAAACCGGCACGTCCACCGACGGTACCGACGACTACCGCAATGAGCTCAACGGCGAAGGCTACATCGTCGAGATGGACGCCTACGACAAGACCCGTCCGCTGAAAAAACGCACCGCGCTGGGCCGCTTCGCCCACGAAAGCGCCTCGTTCGGCAAACTCGTCGCCGGCCAGCCGCTGGCGGTGTACATGGGCGACGATTCGCGCGGCGAATACATTTATAAATTCGTCTCGACCGCGGTCTGGAACGCTGCCGACGCCACCGCCGCCGACCGCATCGCGATGGGCGACAAATACCTCGACAGCGGCAAGCTGTATGTCGCCAAGTTCAACGCCGACGGCAAGGGCCAGTGGATCGAGCTGAACATCGCCAACGCCGCCATCGCCGCCTACGCCAACTACAAGTTCGCCGACCAGGCCGACGTGCTGGTCAACGCCCGCCTGGCGGCCGACGCCGTCGGCGCGACCAGGATGGACCGTCCGGAATGGTGCGCGGTGAACCCGGCCAACGGCGAGATCTACTACACGCTGACCAACAACAGCAACCGCCGCGTCGAGCCGAGCAGCTCGAGCCAGGTCGCCCCGGACGCGGCCAACCCGCGCTCGTACACCGACATGAAGGGTTCGACCGCCCAGCTGGGCAACTCGAACGGCCACATCATCCGCGTGGCGGAAGACGCCGCCGGCTCGACCGCCACCAGCTTCTCGTGGGACGTCTACCTGTTCGGCGCCGAAGCCGCCGCCGATGCCGGCCGCATCAACCTCTCTGGCCTGACGAATGACCAGGACTTCTCGAGCCCGGACGGCCTGGCGTTCAGCCACTCGACCGGCATCTGCTGGTTCCAGACCGACGACGGCGCCTACACCGACGTCACCAACTGCATGATGGTGGCCGGCCTGCCGGGCAAGGTCGGCGACGGCAAGAAGGTCACGCTGACCTATCCGAAGACCGACGGCAGCACCCTCTCCGTCGACACCTTCGTGGGCAAGGCCGCCAGCGCCGACACGCTCAAGCGCTTCCTGGTCGGCCCGGTCGGCTGCGAACTGACCGGCATCACCGAGACGCCGGACGGCAAGGCGCTGTTCGTCAACATCCAGCACCCGGGCGAAACCACCGCCGCCGCCAACGTCGGCGACGCCGCCAAGTTCACCAGCCAGTGGCCGGCGAATGCGGGCTACGGCGCCGGCAAGCGTCCGCGCTCGGCGACCATCGTCATCACCAAGAACGACGGCGGCCGTATCGGTTCGTAATCTGAACCAGTAACGACGCTCTCCGGCCGCAAGGCTGAACGGGCCGGTTGCGCAAGCAGCCGGCCCGTTTTTTCATTGGCGCGCAAGACGGCCGGCGCCGGATCGTGCCAGCATCGGGCATGCTCACCGAGGATCCGCCATGTCCCTGCCCGCGATGCCCCGCTTGTCCCACTCCGCTTATCTGCGCCTGATCCGCGCCAGCGCCGTCTACGACATGGTGCAGATCCTGCCGTTCGCCACGCCCTGGACCTTCGCCCTGCTGTACGCCCAGCTCTCGCGCCTGAACCAATGGTTCGGCGCGGCGCCGCTGGCGCCGTTCGAGACCGTGCACTTCCTGCTCGCCACCCTGCTCGGCACCCTGGTGCTGACCTGGACCTCGGCGCGCCTGTGGGCGCCCAGCCTGCGCCTGGGCCGCTTCGACGCCACTGCGCGCCTGATCTTCGCGTTCTGGATCGGCTGGGCGATGCTGGCGGCCGACATGCCGATGTTGTGGATATTCCTGGTGCCGGAGATTATCTGGGGCAGCGCGCAGTGGTGGCCGGTGGCGCCGGATGTCCGGGCACATGCCGTTGCTGTCGCTGCCGGCAGCAGCAGGCCAGCGGTGACGCACCATGTGTGAGCGGGGACGATGACATCAACAACGCTGGAGCTCCCACGTGCCATAGGGATTCTTGAACATCGAATCCGGCTCATAGGCGACACCTGCGCCCGTCGAGATGCGGTAAGCCGGGGCATGCTCGTCACAGGCAAACGTTTGCCCATCGCTGATCGAGGGACGCTCGGTGTACAGATACCAGGAAAACGTTCGCGCGACCTGCAAGGCGCTGTCTCCATCCGCGTCGATGACCTGGACATCGTGCAGGCCGAAGCAATGCATGCCGCACGAATAGGCTTCATTGCTAGAGGTCACGACGATGACGAAGGCTCTGTAGGGACTGAACAGATGCAGCTCGGAACACATGGTCTTCCAGCTGGCAGGGGAATGCGCCACACCCGTGTTTTCGACTTTGACACCCAGCCCTCCCGCATCCAGCAGGGCCTGGGCTGCGAGCATGAGCGCCGCGATCTCCTTCTCCGATTCGCCGGAGCCAAGCAGGTAGACGACGCTGCGATGGGCATCGATCAGGTGCATGGCGTCCGAATCACGCCAGTGATGGCCGGCAGCGGAGAACGCACCGGACATGCGCTCGTCGCGTGATTCGAATTCCAGCGTGAATGCCTTCTTGGTCTCGACGTGCATCAGAATCTGGCCGGCGAAGAGATAAGCGCCTTGCGTTCGCTCGATCAGAAGCCGCAGGAATTGGGACCGGTCTTCCCATGGTCCAGGCACACAGAGCACCAGTTGCGGCAGCGGAGAAGCTTCAGTCATGACGTCGGTATCCCTTTGCGATTCGAAGTATTGAAGCTCGAGTGTAGGAGTGCCGGCGCCATAACGCAATCATGCATTGCCGCGCCCACGGTATCCGGCATCTGCGCGTTCAGGCGGGGCCGATCGGCAGCAGCACCGCGTGCGCCGCCTTCACCAGCGCCGCACCCATGCGTTCCAGCCGCGGCGGCTGAATGCGCCAGGCGTGCCAGTACAGCGGCACGTCGACGTGCAGCTGGGGCGTCAGGTCGACCAGTTCGCCGCTGGCCAGCAGCCGCGCGCACTGCTCCAGCGGCAGCAGGCCGTAGCCCAGGCCGTAACGGATCGCGTTCACGTATGGGTCGCTGGCCGGCACGTAGTGAAACGGATACGCGCCTTCCGGCAAATCGAAGTGGCGCAGCAGGAAGCTCGCTTGCAGCGCGTCCTTGCGGTTGAACACCATCACCGGCGCGTGGCGCGCCGCCTCGCGCGAGACACCATCGGCGAACCAGCGCTGCCTGAACGCGGGCGAGGCCACCAGCCGGTAACGCATCACGCCCAGCGCGCTGGCGCTGCAGCCATGCATCGGTTCCGGTTCGCCCGAGATGCCGGCCAGCGCCTGGCCGGCCTCCAGCAGGGCGAAGGTGTGGCCCTGGTCGTCGAGGATGAATTCGACCAGCAGGCCCTCGCGCTCCAGGATCGGCGCCAGCACCGGCAGCAGCCAGGTCGCCAGCGTGTCGTTGGTGACCGCCAGCGTGACCCGCGCCGGGCCGCTGTCCATCCCCATACCCGCGAGGAATTCCGACTCCAGCAGGCTGGAACGGCGCAGGTACTGCAGCAGGCGGGTGCCGGGCACGGTCGGGCGGCAGGGACGACTGCGCACCAGCAGCGGCGTGCCCAGGTCTTGCTCCAGCGCCGAGATCCGTTGCGAGACTGCCGACGGCGTGATGTTCAACCGGGTAGCGACCAGCTCCAGGCTGCCGGCGTCGACGGCGGCAAGGAAGGCGCTGCTCCGGCGCGGGTCGAGTTTCATGCTTCGATTAGCGTGGCTTAAGTGGGCTGAATAATCATGAATATAATTGAAGATGACCCAAGTGGCTGGGATAGTGGCGTCTTTCCACGGAGGGACGCATGTTCTCGCATCAGGTTTTTCTTCAGGGGCTGGGCCTTGGCGCCAGCCTGATCATGGCGATCGGCGCCCAGAACGCGCACG
Source organism: Massilia sp. YIM B02443 (assembly GCF_030411955.1). Taxonomy (GTDB): domain Bacteria; phylum Pseudomonadota; class Gammaproteobacteria; order Burkholderiales; family Burkholderiaceae_D; genus Telluria. The sequence continues at coordinate 139,212 of NZ_JASNRA010000006.1, read as the reverse complement.
TGCTGCGCACCGCCGTGCGCGGCCAGCACGTGGCGGCGACGGTGGCGGCCTGCATCGTCATCGACGTGGCACTGATCGCGCTCGGCATGAGCGGCCTGGGGGCGCTGATCGAAGCGTCGCCGGCGCTGCTGGCGGTGGCGCGCTACGGCGGCGCCGCGTTCCTGCTGTGGTATGGACTGCGCTGCTGGAAGAGCAGCCTGCGCGGCGGCGCGGCGATCGCACTGGAGGCCGACGCCAGGGCGCAGACGCTGGGCGCGGCGCTGGCGACCGTGATCGCGCTGTCGCTGCTCAACCCCCACGTGTACCTGGACACGGTGGTGCTGCTCGGCGCGGTCGGCAGCAGCCTGGCCGAAGGCAGCCGCGGCTCGTTCGCGCTGGGCGCGATGACCGCCTCGGTGCTGTGGTTCACGGCGCTCGGCCTGGGCGCACGTCGTTGCGCCCCGCTGCTGGCGCGCCCTAGCGTGTGGCGCGTGATCGAGGCGCTGACCGGGACCATGATGCTGGTGCTGGCCGTCATGCTGGTGGTGTAAGTCTGCGTCCCCATGGCGCCCTGGCGGCGGCCGGGAAGTGCATCGCCCGGATGCATTGCAGTAAAAATTTGCATCCTCGCTAATACTGCTGAGTTGTCATGTCCGACACATCACGCAGCTCAGCCGTCGCGTGCGAATCGCCTGTCAGGCCAGGGAGGCGCTGTCCGCAGGCGTTTCCGGCAGCCGCTCCAGCCGGTCCAGCAGCGGCGCGCAGCGTTCGCTGACCAGCGCATGCAGCAGCTTGACCGCCGGCGAGAACTGCTTGCGGTGCGGGCACACCAGGTTCAGTGGCGTGGCCTGGCCGACGACGGCGGGCAGCAGCACTTCCAGCCGTCCCGCCACCACGTCGGCGCACACGTCGAGCCAGGATTTGTAGGCGATGCCCTCGCCTGCCAGGGCCCAGCGCCGCACCACGTCGGCGTCGTCGCTCACCAGCGGGCCGGCGATCTGCACCAGCCGCTCGCCGTCCTCGGTCGGGAAGCACCAGCGGTCGTAGACCCGGCCGCGCAGGCGGTAGGCCAGGCAGCGGTGCGCGGCCAGCGCGTCGAGCGACGCCGGCCGCCCGTGGCGCGCGGTATAGGCGGGCGAGGCCACCAGCACGCGCCGGTTGGCCGGCGCCACCGGCAGCGCGATGAAGCTGGCGTCGTCGATCTGGCCGTAGCGCAGCGCGATGTCGACCGGATCGCGGAACACGTCGGTGACCTGGTCCGACACCAGCAGCTGGATGTCCAGGCCCGGATGATCCTGGCGGAATTCGGCGATCCACGGCAGCAGCACGTTGCGCCCGAAGTCGGACGGCGCCGCGATCTGCAGCGTGCCATTGAGCGCGGTGCCGGGTCCGCGCAAGCCTTCATGGCCGGCGCGCAGCGCCTGCAGCGCTTCCTCGGCGAACGGCAGGTAGCGTTTGCCTTCTTCGGTCAGGCGCAGGCTGCGCGTGGAGCGCGCGAACAGGCGGATGTCGAGTTCGCGCTCGAGCCTCTGGATCGCGGCGCTGGCCTGGCCGGGCAGCAGGTTGACTTCGCGCGCGGCCTGCGAAAAGCTGCCCAGGGCGGCGCTGCGCACGAACAGCGCCAGGTCGTCGAGGCGGATCATTTTCTTTCCAGCCGTGAAAGTGTATCCCTGCCGTGGCGCTGTTCCGGCGCGGCGCGGGTCACTAGAATCGTTGCCAGTCCCATTTCACGCATAGGTTCAGGAGAAAATGATGAAAGCGATAGTGTATACGCAACACGGCCTGCCAATCGACGACCCGCAAGCCCTGGTCGAACGCGATCTGCCGATGCCGCTGGCCGGCCCGCGCGACCTGCTGGTCGAAGTGCGCGCGGTGTCGGTCAATCCGGTCGACACCAAGATCCGGCGCGGCGTGGCGGTGACCGACCCGCGCGTGCTGGGCTGGGACGCCAGCGGCATCGTGCGCGCCGTCGGCAGCGAGGTGACGCTGTTCGCGCCGGGCGACGAAGTGTTCTACGCGGGAGACCTGACACGCCCCGGCTCGAACAGCGAGTATCAGGCGGTGGACGAACGCATCGTCGGCCGCAAGCCGCGCAACCTGGGCTTCCCGGAAGCGGCGGCCCTGCCCCTGACCTCGATCACCGCGTGGGAACTGCTGTTCGACCGCCTGCGCGTGCAAGAAAACGGCGGCGCCGGCAAGACGCTCCTGATCATCGGCGCCGGTGGGGGCGTCGGCTCGATCCTGGTGCAGCTGGCGCGCCGGCTGACGAAACTGACCGTCATCGGCAGCGCCTCGCGCGACGTCACCCGCGACTGGGTGCGCGAGCTGGGCGCGCAGCACACGGTCGACCACACGCAGCCGCTGCAGCCGCAACTGAAGGCGCTGGGTTTCGACAACGTCGACATCGTGATCAGCCTGACCCACACCGACCAGCACTTCGCCCAGATCGTCGAGGTGCTGGCGCCGCAGGGCCAGCTGGCGCTGATCGACGATCCCGACACGCTGGACGTGGTGCCGCTCAAGCGCAAGTCGATCTCGCTGCACTGGGAACTGATGTTCACGCGCTCGATGTACCAGACCGCCGACATGATCGCCCAGCACCACTTGCTCAACCGCGTGGCCGGGATGATCGAGGACGGCGCGCTGAAGACCACGCTGAGCGAGAACGCCGGCGCGCTGACCGTGGAGAACCTGCGCCGCGTGCACGCGCTGATCGAAAGCGGCCGCGCCCACGGAAAAATCGTGCTCGAGTACGCGTGAGCCCGGGATCGCTTAACATCGGATACCGAATCCGACCCCAATACAACACTGAAAGGACCAGCATGGATATTCTGTCGGCCGCCAGGAAGCGCCACACTGCCAAAGCCTACGATGCCGGGCGCCGCATCCCCGAGGAAGTGATGCAGCAGGTATACGACCTGCTGCGCAACAGCCCGTCGTCGGTGAACTCGCAGCCGTGGCACTTCGTCGTCGCCAACACGCCGGAAGGCCGCGCGCGCATCGCCAAGGCGGCGCAGGGCGGCTATGCCTACAACGCAGCCAAGATCAACGACGCCTCGCACGTGATCGTGCTGTGCTCGCGCATCGACATGGACGACGCGCACCTGAACGCGCTGCTGGAACAGGAAGCGCGCGACGGCCGCTTCCGCGACGACGCGGCGCGCGCCGGCCAGGATGCGGGGCGCCGCGGCTACGTGAAACAGCACCGCTTCGGCGGCAAGGACGTGGCGCAGTGGCTCGAGAAGCAGGTCTACCTGGCGCTGGGCACCGCGATGCTGGGCGCGGCGGCGCTGGAGATCGACGCCACGCCGATGGAAGGCTTCGACCAGCAGATCCTGGACGCCGAATTCGGCCTCAATGAAAAGGGCTTGACCAGCCTGGTGCTGCTGAGCCTTGGCTACTCGTCGCAGGCCGACTTCAACAAGGCGCTGCCGAAGTCGCGCCTGTCGCAAGAGGCGACCTTCACCTTTATCTGATACACCTGCCGGCGGCCCCAATCAAGGGCGGCAACAGTGCGGTGACAATGGCGTGCAGCGATGCACGCCATTTTTATTTATACCGTTTAAATAGTATGTTCCAGACGATGGACGGGAATCGCACGATGTCCTAAAACGAGGGAAATACGACCAACGAGCCATGATGTGCCTGCGTAGACTGTTCACATCGACAACCCACCACGCACCGAAGGAGAGCATCATGCGCATGACCGACAACACCATCCTCATCACCGGCAGCACGTCGGGCATCGGCCGCGGCCTGGCCGAAGCCTTCCACAAGCTGGGCAACACCGTGATCGTGGCCGGCCGCCGCAAGGCGCTGCTGGACGAGGTGGTGGCCGCCAACCCCGGCATGCACGGCGTCGAACTCGACATCGCCGACCCGGACAGCATCCGCCGCGCCGCCGCCCGGCTGATCGCCGATTTCCCGCACCTGAACGTGCTGATCAACAACGCCGGCATCATGCCCTTCGACGACGCCGCCGGCAGCATCGATGAGGCAACCATGCTCTCGACCGTCACCACCAATCTGCTCGGTCCGATCCGCCTGACCTCGGCCCTGATCGAGCACCTGAAGGCCCGGCCGCACGCCACCATCGTCAACAACACCTCGGTGCTGGCCTATACCCCGCTGGCGCAGACCGCCGTGTATTCCGCCACCAAGGCCGCCCTGCACTCATACACGCTGTCGCAGCGCTTCATGCTGCGCGACACCACGGTGCGCGTACAGGAAATCGCCCCGCCCTGGGTCAATACCGACCTGATCAAGAAGGGCGACGACCCGCGCGCCATGCCGCTCGACGCCTTCATCGAACAGACCATGGCCGGCCTGGCGGGCGACAAGGAAGAAGTCGTGGTCGAATCGGCCCTGCCGATGCGTAACAACGCCGGGCCACACGAGCACCAATGGGTCAACCAGTTCAACGCCTACCTGGTGGAGCATCCGATCCCGACCCACTGAGGGCGGCCGTACCGGCAGGCAAGGCGAGCTGCTTTTCCATGTACACCGAGGCCATGAAGAAGCCGCCACGATGCCGGTACAGCGCATCGCGCACATGCAGGAAGCCGGCGCGCTCGTAGAAAGGCGCCGCGTTGAGCGAGGCGGACAGGAACAGGTGGCTGATTCCGCGCTCGGCGGCCATTGCTTCCAGCCCGGCCAGTAGCCGCCGGGCGATGCCGCGTCCCTGGCACGCCGGCGAAACGAAGACGGCATCGATTTCGCCACTGGTGCGATCGAGCACCGCATAGCCGACGATACGCCCGTCTTCCTCGGCCACGATGGCGCCACCGGCCGCAAACAGACCCGGCATGCTGGCCGGCGGCGCAGCAGCGCACAGCGCCTCGACTGTTGCCGGCGGATAGTGCGTGGCACAGCCGACCCGTAGCGCGTCCGTGCGCATCGCCCAGCAGGGGGCGGGGTCGGCGGGCGTGGCGATGCGGTAGCTGGGCATGGCGTGCTTCCTGTGCGAAGAGGCGGCCCGGCGCAGTCGTGCGACGGGCCGGCGTGCGGCGCGCTAAGCTGAGTATCTCACTCGTCCGTCGCATCCGTCACCGATTTCTTCACCTGGAGCGAATCATGAAGCGCATGCTGTCCCTTTCCATCCTGGCCGCCGCCCTGATGGCGACGGGCGCCCTGGCCCACCACGGCTGGAGCGAATACGACGCCTCCAAACCGCTGCAGCTGTCCGGCACCATCGAAGAGTCCGGCTACCAGCAGCCGCACGGCTACGTGCGCCTGAAAACGGCGGACAAGACCTGGCTGGTGGTGCTGGCCCCGCCCGGACGCATGGAAAACCGCGGCCTGACCAAGGCCATGCTGGCGCCCGGCGGCAAGGCCAGCGTCTATGGCTACCCCAACCGCACCAAGCCCGATGAGCTGCGCGCCGAGCGCATCACCGTCGGCGACAAGGTCACGGAGCTGCGCTGAGCTTCCTGAACGAAGTCGCCGCCTGGGTCGCGTCGACCGCGCCCGCGCAGGCGATGCGCGACGATCCGTGGCTGTACCCGATGGTCGAGATCGCCCACATCGTGGGCTTCAGCGTGCTCGTGGGTGCGGTGGCGATGTTCGACCTGCGCCTGCTCGGCCTGGGGCGCGCCCTGCCGGTGCAGGCGCTGGCGCGCCACCTGCTGCCGTGGTCATGGATCGCCCTGCTCCTGATCGTGCCCAGCGGCTTGCTGATGTTCTCGACCCAGCCCGAGCTGCTGGACAACCGCGTCTTCCTGTTCAAGCTGGCCTTGATCGCCACTGCCGGATTGAACGCCCTTGTCTTCCATGCCGGTCCCTGGCGCCGCGCGGCGCATTGGGGTGACGCGCCGCCTGTCGCCGCCCGGCTGCACGCGGGCGCCTCGCTGTTGCTGTGGATCGGCGTGATCGCCTGCGGGCGGCTGCTGGCCTATGTCTGAGCGGTGAGCGGCGCGGCATGGGTGGCGAACGCGGCGCCGGCCTTCATGCTACAGTTGCCTGCCACCGTTCCCGACTCCACCCATGCTGAAACAGTTCTCCACCTTCGCCGCCGCGCTGGTCGTCGCCGGCAGCGCCCAGGCCGCGCTTCCCGTGTACGGCTTCATCGTCAAGAACACCTATCCGCACGACGCGCAAGCGTTTACCCAGGGCCTGTTCTACCGCGACGGCCACCTGTACGAGAGCACTGGCCAATATGGCCGCTCGACGATCCGCAAGGTAGAGCTCAAGACCGGCAAGGTGCTGCAGAAGGCCGATCTGCCGGCCGACGTGTTCGGCGAAGGTTCGACCCCGGTCGGCAACAACCTGGTGGGCCTGACCTGGACTTCGCAGGTGGGCTACGTGTTCGATCTCAAGACTTTCAAGCTCAAGCAGACCTTCAAGTACGAAGGCGAAGGCTGGGGACTGGCGGGCGACGCCGGCAAGCTGTACATGAGCGACGGCAGCTCCTTCATCCGCATCCTGGATGCGAAGACGATGAAGGAACTGCGCCGGGTGCAGGTGACGGCCGAGGGCCGCCCGGTCGACCGCTTGAACGAACTGGAAATGGTCGACGGCGAGCTGTATTCGAACATCTGGGGCAGCGAACTGATCGCCCGCATCGACCCTGACACCGGCAAGGTGCTGGGAGTGATCGACCTGACCGGACTGCTGCCGCCGGATCAGCGCGGCACCAGGGAAGTCGATGCCGTCCTGAACGGCATCGCCTGGGACAGCAAGGGCAAGCGCCTGTTCGTCACCGGCAAGCTGTGGCCCAAGCTGTTCGAGATCGAACTGGTGCCGAAACTGCGGCGCTAGTCGAGACTGCGCAGTTACCGTGCGGTCACGTCGATCACGACCTTGCCGAAGTGGGCGCCGGACGCCATGTGGCGGTACGCTTCCTGCGCCTGACCGAACGGGAACACGCGGTCGACCGTCGGCTTGACCCCGGCCACGTCGGCGAAGCGCATCACGTCCTCCAGCATGCTGCGGCTGCCGACATAGATGCCGACCATGCGCTTGGCACTCGACAGCAGCGTGGCCGGATTGACCTCGCCGCCGAAGCCGCTGACGCCGCCGATGATGGCCACGGTGCCGCCCATCGCCGCCGACGCCACCGAGCGGTTTACGGTGCCCTTGCCGCCCACTTCCAGCACCACGCTGGCGCCCAGGTTGCCGGTCAGGTGCAGTACTTCATCCTGCCATTCGGGAATGTTCGCGTAGTTGATGGTGTGGTGGGCGCCCAGTTCGCGCGCCCGCGCCAGCTTGTCGTCGCTGGACGACGTGACGATGGTGCGCAGCCCGGCCGCGCGCGCCAGCTGCAGGCCCAGGATCGAGACCCCGCCGGTACCGAGCAGCAGCACGGTGTCGCCCGGCTTCACGTTGTTGCTCGACACGAAGATCGCATTCCATGCCGTCACCGCCGCGCACGGCATGGTGGCCGCTTCGATAAACGACAGCGACGGCGGCACGATCACCAGCGCGTCTTCGTGCAGGACGACTTCTTCGGCCAGCATGCCGTCGATGTCGCCGCCCAGGCCGTGCCGCACCTTGTCGGGCGTGGGTGCGCCGTCGATCCAGTGCGGGAAGAACGAGCCGGCCACGCGGTCGCCGACCTGCACCCGGCTCACGCCCGGCCCCACCGCCAGCACTTCGCCGGCGCCGTCCGAGCACGGGATGATCGGATCGTCCACCGTCACCAGATAATTGCCGCTGGCGACCATCAGGTCGCGGTAGTTGAGCGAGACGGCGTGCACGCGGATGCGCACTTCGCCCAGGCCGAGCGCGCGCTCGGGATACTCGATGCATTGCAAACCGTCGATGTTTGCGCCGGGAAGGATTTGATAGGCACGCATGCGGTGTTCCTTTCAACAGAATGTGGATGGATGCCGGGTGGCCCTACATCGGCTTGGCCACCATCAGCCAGAAGATCGCGATGAAGGCGGCGAATGCCGGCACTCCGAGCGCGACCCAGATCTTGAAATACCGCCAGTACTGCGCTGGTAACGGCGTGTCGGCACGCACCGCCTGCGCCGCCAGGTCGCGCATGCGGATCTGCAGCCACACCACCGGCAGCCAGCAGGCGCCGGCCAGGATGTAGAGCGCGATCGACCACATGATCCAGGGGCTGTGCAGCGGATAGCCGGCCAGGTGGATCATGTAAAAGCCGGTGGCCGGCTGCAACACGGCGGTGGTGGCGGTGAACAGCCAGTCGGCGGTCACCACGTTCTTGGTCACCACGGCGACCGCGCGCACGTCGCGGCTGAGTGTGGCGAACAGCATGTACCAGGCCGAGCCGATGCCGGTGCCGAACAGCAGCGTCGACGACACGATGTGCAGCCACTTCACCACGACGTAGTCCATCATTTTTCCTCGAGTTGATACAGCAGCCAGATCGCCGCCAGCATCGGCAGGTTCTTGGTCAGCGGCCCGTACGGATGCAGCAGGAATTCAGGCAGCTTGAACGCTATCACGATGGTGTAAAACCCGATCAGGCCCAATTGTGCGAGCCACAGCCAGCGCCGCCGCGCCAGCAACAGGATGGCCAGGCCGAACAGCAGGTCGAGCGTGGCCGCGCCGTACAGCATCAGCGGCTGCAGGTCGGGCGGGATGCCGCTGCGGCCCAGCAATTCGTAGCTGTCCTCGACCGGATACAGGCCGAACGACACGAGCGCGGTCAGCAGCCACACCAGCGCGATGCTGCTGCGCAGGACCGGCAGCAACCAGCCGAGCTTGGCGCTGGCGCGTTCGCTCGCCGGGTCCTGGATGAAGTGGTCGACCGCGCGCGGCAGGTGGCCGATCAGCTGCGCAGTGAGGCCAGCGTCGGCCGTGTTGTCGCGCTCGAGCATGCGCAGGGCGTCGCGGTTCAGGAGCGAGCCGGGCAGCAGGCCGCCGACGCCGGCCGCCAGCCGCGCCAGCGGTCCCGGCAGCGGCAGCACGCGCTGGCGCGGCAAGCCCATGGCGCCGCGCAGCGCTCCCAGGTAGTCGGTAAAGGAAATTGCCTGCGGGCCGACCAGCGGCACGCGCAGGCTGGTGCCGTTGATGTTGCCGATGTTCGGCTGCATCGGCAAGCGGTGCCGCAGCAGGCCGACGATTGCCGCCACCAGGTCATCGATGTGGATCGGCTGCACCATCTGCCGCGCGCTGCCGAAGCGCACGCTGAAGGGCATGCTGGCCAGGGTGCGGAAGGCGCGCGCGCTGGCGCCGTCGCGGCCGTATACCAGCGACGGCTGCACGATGTAGGAACGCAGCGGCAGCGAGGCCAGGTAGTCGTCGGCGGCGCGCTTGGACAGGTGGTAGGCGGTTTGCGCCTCGCGGTCGGCGCCCAGCGCGGACAGTTGGATCACCATCTGCACGTCGTGCGATTCGGCGCAGGCGGCGAACAGCGCGCGCGGCGCGTCGGTGTGCAGGCGCGCGAAATCCTGGCGTCCGTTTTGTTTGAAGATGCCGACCGCGTTGATGACGGCGTCGATGTGATTAAGGCGCGCCAGCCACGTGGATTTGTCGGTATCGTTGGCGAAGTCAGCATGGATGTAGCTCAGACGGGGATCGCTGCTGGCGGCGGGTTTTCTTGCCGCGCACACGACGTGGTGGCCTTCGGCCAGCAATGCCTGCAACAGGTGTTGTCCAATGAAACCGCTTGCGCCTGTCAGCAAGATCCGCATCCATGCTTCCTTCACAACATGTAAAAGGGGATTGTATGGAAAATTCGGCATTACAGCGCGCACTTATCTCCGGCGCCGCCTCGAGCATCGTCTCGACCGCGGCCATGGCGCTGACCGGCAAGAAGGAAACAGGCAGCGCCTTCGGGCCGACCAATGCCGTGAGCCACTACGTACACGGTGGCAAGGCAAAGCGGCGCCAGGGGTTTTCGTTGCGCTACACGATCCCGGGCTACCTGATCCACCACGCCAGCGCGACGTTCTGGGGTTTCATCTTCGAGAACACGCTGGGCAAGGTGCTGGACAAGAAGAGTCCGGTGACCACGCTGGTGGCGGCCACGGCGACCTCGGCCATGGCGGCGTTTACCGACTACCAGCTGACGCCCAAGCGGCTGCAGCCGGGGTATGAACGCAAGCTGTCGAAGAAGTCGCTGACGGTGGTGTATGGCGGCGTGGCGCTCGGGCTGGCGCTGGGCGCGCTGCTGGCGCGCAAGGATCAGCCGCCGAAGTGAGGATTGGCGGCTATTCGTGTCAGCCCGCGGTTTGGTGTCAGCAGTTTGGTATGCAGTTCAGCGCGCAGCCGGCACTGATCGCATTGAGCCAATAGCGTAAAAACGTCGTCCCCGCGAAGGCGGGGACCCAAGTTTGCCAGCGTATCGCTTACTTCAATCGAAGTGGCAACGCGAAGGACTTGGGTCCTCGCCTTCGCGGGGACGACGTTCGAGAACTAACGAGAGAAAGGGAATCTACGGTCTGCCGACTTCAGTGCGCAGCGCTCTTCTTCCCCCGCATCTTCTGCACCAGCATCACCACCACCAGCACCGCCGCTCCCACCAGCACGCCGACCAGCGCATCGACGATCGTCGGCGCGATCGCCGCCAGCACCCCGCCCACGCCAGGCACGCCGGCCACCGAGGCCGCCACGCCTTCCGAGAAGTGATGCACCGCCGGGATCGCGTGCGCGATGATGCCGCCGCCGACCATGAACATGGCCGCGGTGCCGACCACCGCCAGGATCTTCATCAGGCGCGGCGCCGCCGCCAGCAGGCCGCGGCCGATGCCGCGCGCCAGCGCGTTGGCCTTCTGGCTCAGGTACAGGCCGGCGTCGTCCATCTTGACGATGCCGCCCACCAGGCCGTACACGCCGACCGTCATCAGGATCGCCACCGCCACCAGCGTCGCCGCCTGCTCGATGAACGGCTCGCCGTTCATGGTGCCGAGCGAGATCACGATGATTTCGGCCGACAGGATGAAGTCGGTGCGCACCGCGCCCTTGATCTTTTCCTGCTCCAGCGCGCACACGTCGACCGCCGGATTGGCCACCACCGCCCGGTGCTCGGCCTTGTGCGCGGCGTCTTCCGCGGGGCTGTGCAGGTATTTATGCGCCAGCTTCTCGAAGCCCTCGTAGCACAGGAAGGCGCCGCCGATCATCAACAGCGGCTGGATCAGCCACGGTACGAAGGCCGAGATCGCCAGCGCGGCCGGCACCAGGATCGCCTTGTTCTTCATCGAGCCCTTGGCCACCGCCCATACCACCGGCAGCTCGCGGTCGGCTTTCACGCCCGACACCTGCTGCGCATTGAGCGCCAAGTCGTCGCCCAGCACCCCCGCCGTTTTCTTGGCGGCGACCTTGCTCATCGCCGCGACGTCGTCGAGGATGGTCGCGATATCGTCCAGCAAGGTAAATAAACTAGCTCCAGCCATGAATTACTCCGTAATAACAATTTCGCATCATCTTAACTTAGGCCAAGGTCCCCAGCCACACGGTTCAGCGCCGCTTTCTGCGTTTCATCCCCGCAAATCTGCAGCTTGTCGCTTTTGCCGGGCCGCCCCCAGTCGGCATACGTATAGTCCAGCCTAGAAGGTTGCGGTACTGCAGCCTCGTCCCAGCGAAGTCGTCCTGAAGGAGAAGCCATGAACATCGAACCGACCCCTGTCGCCGCCGTTGTCCCCGCACTGGTCGCCGCCCCGGCGCGCCGCACCCGCGCGCCCAAGCGCAAGACCCGCATCACGATCTACCTCGACGACGAAGTGCTGGACGAATTCCGCTCGCTGTCCGAGCGCTGCGGCACCGGCTACCAGACCCTGATCAACGCCGCCCTGCGCAAGCGCCTGGGCACGCCGTTTCCGGAAACCGGCGTCGTATAAGGCTTCCTTTCATATTTCCCTCCCGTAGCGAGATTACACCCAGCAATATTTATGCTAATCTTCCCGCTCTTTTAACCCCGGAGGGATTTATGAAAAAAGGCGAACTGATCGCAGAATTCGCGAAGCGCACCGAGATGTCCGGCGCTGCCGCTGGCGACGCCGTGAACACCATCATCGAGATCATCACCGAGCGCCTGAAAAAAGGCGACACGGTGGGCATCACCGGCTTCGGCACCTTCTCGATCACCAAGCGCGCCGCACGCAAGGGCCGCAACCCGGCAACCGGCGAAGTGATCAAGATCGCTGCGTCGAAGTCGCCACGTTTCTCGGCTGGCGCGACCCTGAAGGCCGCGGTCAATCCGACCAAGAAGAAGTAAGCACCAGGCTGGCCCGGCCAGCCCTGTACTTCCGGCCGCGCGCCGCGCCCTCCGGGTCGCGCGCCGGCCGATCCCCCGCCCCGCCGTCCGCGCATTTTCCACCTGATTCCCCCCTGATTTCCCGCCATGAGCTTCGCCACCTGGATTGCCTTCGTCATTGCCGGTTCGCTGATCGCCGTCTCTCCCGGTTCCGGCGCGGTGCTGTCGATGTCGCATGGCCTGGCCTACGGCCTCAAGAAAGCCAGCGCCACCGTGCTCGGCCTGCAGCTGGGCCTGATCCTGGTGCTGGTCATCGCCGGCGCCGGCGTCGGCTCGCTGCTGCTGGCTTCGAGCACCGCGTTCACCGTGGTGAAAGTCATCGGCGCGTTGTACCTGATCTACCTCGGCGTCATGCAGTGGCGCGCGGCGCCGGTGGGGCCACAGGCTTCCACCGCCGGCCTGGAAGCGCATCCCTCGTTCGGCAAGCGCGTGCTGACCGGCTTCCTGACCAACACCACCAATCCCAAGGGCATCATCTTCATGGTGGCGGTGCTGCCGCAGTTCATCTCCAAGGACGCGGCGCTGCTGCCGCAGCTGGCGATCCTGGGCGTGACCATGGTCGCGATCGACTCGACCGTGATGCACGGCTATGCCGCGCTGGCGGCTTCGATGCAGCGCTACCTGCGCGACCCGCGCGCCATGCGCCTGCAGAACCGCTTCTTCGGCGCAGTGCTGATCGTGATCGGTTCGATGCTATTCTTCGTCAAGCGCCAGGCCGCTTGAAGCGGCGATGGACGGACGCCTGTGTTTCCGTCTGCCGCCAGTTGAAACTTTCTGTAACCCGCGTTGTCCGCTGGACAGCACGCGCGTTGTAATGGCAACGACCCCCCTTCCGCGTCCATCTCGGTCGCGCCCGGTCGTCCTACTGCGGAGCCCGCCATGACCCACCGTTTCGCCAAGACCGCCACCGTGTTCGCGCTGGCGGCGCTTTCCACGTTCGCGCAATCGCAATCGACGCTCTCGACCGAGGATATCGACGGGATGGCGCTGCAGACCGGCGACGCCGTCGACTCCACGGTCGACTCCACGGTCGAAGCCGGGGCCGAAGCACCGGGCCGGGTCGGGCGCATCTCGCTGGTCGAGGGCAAGGTCACGATCGGCGGCGACGTCGGCGACGCCAGCAGCGAGGCCCTGCTCAACTGGCCGGTCACCAGCCGCAACCTGATCACCACCGCGCCCGGCGCGCGCACCGAATTGCAGATCGGCTCGGCCACGATCCGGCTCGACGGCGACAGCGCGCTCGACATCACCGAACTGGACGACGACAGCCTGCATGTGCGCCTGCACTACGGCAGCGCCAGCGTGCGCGTGGCCAATGCCGAGGTGGCGTCCGAATTCGAGCTGCGTACGGTGCAGGCGCGGGTCACGCTGCAGGGCCCGGGCCGCCTGCGGGTGGATGCCGAGCGCGTGCCCGACACCAGCCTGGTCAGCGTGTTCGACGGCGCGGCCGTGGTCGACGGCGCCGGCGCCAGCCTCACGGTGCGCGCCGGTCGCAGCGCCGAGGTACGCGACGAGGACGTGCGCACCCTGCAGGCGCAGCGCGACGCTTTCGACGACTGGTCGCTGGGCCGCGACCGCCTGGCCGACAGTTCGCGCTCGGCGCGCTACGTCACCACCGAGATGACCGGCTACGAAGACCTGGACCGCCACGGCAGCTGGAGCGTGGACGCCGAATACGGCAACCTGTGGACCCCGGCCGTGGTGGCCGACTGGGCGCCCTACCGCGACGGCCGCTGGACCTGGATCGCGCCCTGGGGCTGGACCTGGGTCGACAACGCGCCGTGGGGCTACGCGCCGTTCCACTACGGCCGCTGGGTGCAGGTCAACCGGCGCTGGGCCTGGGCGCCCGGGCACCACGTGCGGCGTCCGGTATGGGCGCCGGCGCTGGTGGGCTGGGTCGGCGGCAGCAACTGGAACGTGGGCTTCCACGGCCATGGCGCGCAGCGTCCGCTGCCGGCCACCGGCTGGTATCCGCTCGGCCCGCGCGACCGCTTCGTGCCCGGCTACCGCCTGTCGCGCGAACGCCTGCAGCGCCTGAATGCCTGGCGCAGCGACGGCAAGGGTTGGGGCCGTGGCAGGGACCGCGACGGCGACGGCCGCCCGGACTTCCGCCGCGCCGGCCTGACCGTGGTGCCGAACCAGCACTTCGGCGGCCGCGCGCCGATCGTGGTGCCGAACCTGCCGCGCGCCAATGGCGCCGCGCTCACCGCCCCGTACACGCCGGGTGTCGCGCCGCCGCCGCCGCAGGGCTGGCGCGACCGTTCCTCACGCAACCGGGTCGAGATCCTGCGCCCGGGCGTCGACAACCCCGGCGCGGTGCGCGACCGCGAACGCTTCGACCCTGACCGTTTCAACCGCGAACGCGCCCAGCGCGACCGCTTCAACGACGAGCGCAACGAACGCTTCGAGCGCGGCCAGCGGTTCGAACAGGGCCTGCGCGAGCGCCAGCCGGTGCTGTCGACCGACAACCCGGCATCGTCGTTCCAGCCGGGGCGCATCAGCGGCGTGCAACCGGGCTGGCAGCGGCCGGAACGCGACAGCCAGCGCGATGGCCAGCGCGAGCGCTGGCGCGACCGCGGTGGCGACCGTGGCGAGCGGCCTGACCGCGGCGAGCGCAACGATTACCGTCAACGCCCGCAGCAAATGGCCACGATGCCGGCGCCGGCAATGCAGTCTTCCCCGCCGAGCCGCCCGCCATCGATGCCGTCGGCGTCTCCGGTGCGCCAGTTCACGCCGGCGCCGCCGGCCGCCGCGCCGTCGCCGCGCGGCCCGGATCGCGCGGATTCGCCACGCGCGATGCGCGGCGGGCGCAGCGACATCCAGGATCACTCCCGGTAAGCGGCGCCGGCTTTGGCTACAATGCGCATTTACATCCGCAGCATTTACACAGGATCTCAGCCATGGACCCGAAAGAATCCCTCATCGAATACCCGAGCGACTTCCCGATCAAGGTGATGGGCGCGACCCACATCGACTTCGCTCCCACCATCATCGCGCTGGTGACCCAGCTCGACCCGACTTTCCATGAAGGCAAGCTGGAAACCCGTCCTTCGGCCAAGGGCAACTACACCGGCCTGACCGTCACCATCCGCGCCACCAGCCGCGAGATGCTGGACGAGGTGTACCGCACGCTGTCGACCCACCCGATGGTCAAGATGGTGCTGTAAATCGTGCTGTAACGCCGCCCCGCCGCCCTGCGTGTCGGGGCTGGCTACCTGGCTTATAATGACGGGGCTGTCCACTCCATGGGCGCCGCGCCCCGCCCTTCATTCATGTCCCTGAACCGCCCCGCCACGCCGCTCATCCGCGAACTCGGCCGCGCCGACTACGAACCCACCTTCGCCGCCATGCGCGCCTTTACCGACGCGCGCACGCCCGAGACGCGCGACGAACTGTGGATCGTCGAACACCCGCCGGTGTTCACGCTCGGCCTGGGCGCCGACGTCGGCCACGTGCTGGCGCCGCACGACGTGCCGGTGGTCCAGACCGACCGCGGCGGCGAGGTCACTTACCACGGTCCCGGCCAGGTGGTGATCTACCTGCTGATGGACCTGCGCCGCAACAAGCCGGGCGGCAAGCTGTATGCGCGCCAGTTTGTGGAAAAAATCGAACAGGCGGTCATCGACGTGCTACGGGCGTATAATCTCGCGGGTGAGCGGATCGCCGGCGCGCCCGGCATCTATATCGCTGACGGTGCGCGCAAGGGCGCGAAAATCGCCGCGCTCGGCCTCAAGGTGCGCGGCAACGGCTGCACCTACCATGGCGTGTCGCTGAACGTGGCCATGGACCTGGCCCCGTTCACCTGGATCAATCCGTGCGGCTACTCGGGACTGGCGACGGTCGACATGCGCACGATGGGCGTCGAAGCGCCATTGGCGGACGTGCAACAGGCATTGGCCCGCGCACTGGTCGAGCAGCTGGGCCAGCAACAGCTGGATCAAGCGCTTGCCGCCGCCCTGCAGGAACCGAACAACTCCAACTGAAAGCCCGTCAGGGCACGAGCCAAATGACTTCCGAAATCGATACCGGCATCGCCTCCGCAGCTGCATACAACGCCTCCGACAAGCAGAAGGGCGCCAGCAAGACCTCGCGCATCCCGATCAAGATCGTGCCGATCGCGGACGCCGAACGCCTCAAGAAGCCGGACTGGATCCGCGTCAAGGCCGCCACCGCCTCGTCGCGCTTCTACGAGATCAAGGACATCCTGCGCGCCAACAACCTGGTCACCGTGTGCGAGGAAGCCAGCTGCCCGAACATCGGCGAATGCTTCGGCAAGGGCACCGCAACCTTCATGATCATGGGCGACAAGTGCACCCGCCGCTGCCCGTTCTGCGACGTCGGCCACGGCCGTCCGGATCCACTGGACGTGAACGAGCCGGGCAACCTGGCCAAGACCATCGCCGACCTGCGCCTGTCCTACGTCGTGATCACCTCGGTCGACCGCGACGACCTGCGCGACGGCGGCGCCGGCCACTTCGTCGAGTGCATCACCAAGACCCGCGCGTTGAGCCCGAACACCAAGATCGAAGTGCTGGTGCCGGACTTCCGCGGCCGCCTGGAAAAAGCCCTGAACATTTTCGCCGACGGCTTGCCGGACGTGATGAACCACAACCTGGAAACCGTGCCGCGCCTGTACAAGGAAGCGCGCCCGGGCGCCGACTACCAGCACTCGCTGACCCTGCTGCGCGACTTCAAGCTGAAGTACCCGAGCGCAGTCACCAAGTCGGGCCTGATGGTCGGCCTGGGCGAGACCGACGAAGAGATCCTGGAAGTGATGCGCGACATGCGCGCGCACGACATCGACATGCTGACCATCGGCCAGTACCTGGCGCCGACCAATTCGCACCTGCCGGTGCGCCGCTACGTGCACCCGGACGTCTTCAAGATGTTCGAAGAGAAGGCCTACGAGATGGGCTTCGTGCACGCCGCCGTGGGCGCGATGGTGCGCTCGTCGTACCACGCCGACCAGCAGGCGCACAACGCTGGTGTCGCCGCCTGATTATCGCCGTCTGATTGTCGACTCGCTGTTGATTGCCGGCCTTTGAGCATGGCCATGACAGGCGCCTTCGGGCGCCTGTTTGCATTTTGTGCCACGCTCCGGTCGCTTCCGCGCACACTTTTGTCGGCTATTTCTGCGCCAGCTTTGCGCTGCGCCATGAAGTGCGCGCTTTCATCCTCCTAAGCTCGAACGGTAGCTTGTCCAGAATCCTGCCGCAAGGGGCATGTTGACGGGGCACGTCAACCAACGAGGAGGAGACCATGCACGCGACGATTTGGCAACATCGGAGGCAACATCCAGCCGCCACGCTGTGGAAGCGGCGTGGCTGCACGCTGGCGGTGCTGGGTTCACTGGCGGGGTGCGGCGGCGGCGATGCTTCCTCGCTGATCGGCGCCGCGCTGGTTACTTCCAGCGCGACGCAGGCGGTGCCGCCGGCCGATCCTTCTGGCCAGGCGGCACCTGCGGCGGATGCGTCGGCGAATGCGCCGGCGGGCGCGCCGGCGGCTGTTGCTCACACTGTCGTTGCAGCCGATTGCGTCGTGGCCCCGCCCAATCGCCGATAGCGCGCCGGTGGCGGCAAGCCGTGGCTGCGGAAATGGCGTCGCAGCGATTCGCTTGAACCGAGTCCGGCCAGGTCGGCCACGGCATCGATGGGGAGTGACGGGCGCGTCTCCAGGATGCGCGCCGCCAGCATCACGCGCTCGCGCACCAGCCACGCCGTCGGCGTCAATCCGGTGCCGTCCCTGAAGCGGCGCTGAAAGGTGCGCGTGCCCAGGCCGGCGCGCGCCGCCATCGATTCCACGCTGTGCCGGGCGCGCAGGTTTTCGCGCACCCAGTCCATCAGACGCGCGATCGCATTGTGCTCGAACGAGGGCAGGGGACGCACCACCAGCTGTGCCTGATCGCCGTCGCGGTGGGCCGGTATCACCAGCCGCTGCGCCACGCGGCTGGCCACATCGAGGCCGAAGTCGCTACGCACCAGATGCAGCAGCATGTCCAGGCCGGCCGCCGAGCCGGCCGAGGTGATGGCGTTGCCGTCTTGCGCATACAGCACCCCTTGCTGCACGCGGACCGCCGGGAACATCGCAGCCAGCCGCTCGAGGTAGCGCCAGTGCGTGGTCGCCCTCCTGCCATCGAGCAGGCCGGCATGCGCGAGCACGAAGGCGCCCGAGCAGATCGCGCCGATGCGCGCGCCGCGGGCCCAAGCCCGGCGCAGGGCGTCGAGCAAGGCCGGTGGCGGCGCTTGCTCGACATCGCGCCAGCCGGGGATGATCACCGTGTCGGCCGCGTCAAGCGCTTCCAGTCCGTGTTGCGCCTGCACCGACAGCCCGCCCATCGCGCGCAGCGGACCCGGCTCGACGGCGCACACCGCATGCGAATACCAGGTCACGCCGAGTTCCGGCCGCTCGAGCGCGAGCAGCTCGACCGCGCAGCCGAATTCGAAGGTGCACAGGCCGTCATAGGCCAGGATGGCGACGTGATGGGGCATGGCGCGATGTTACCAGTTTCTGTCATGCAAACCACTGCCGGGCGAAGGGCGCGGCCGTCACACTGGCACTTCATTCCACTCAGGAGCACATAGCATGGCATCGATCGTTTCGGCAGTCCCCGCAGCCCCCAGCGAGCGCGCGCTCGCGCATTTTCGTTCGGCCTTCGAATACGAAACCGACTGTGCCGACGTGCATCAGGCCATCACATCGGGACAGCAGGATTTCGTCCTGTTCGACGTGCGCGGCCCCGAGGCGTATGCGCAAGGCCACGTGCCGGGCGCGATCAATATGCCGTACAAAAAAATGGTCGAGGTCAAGCTGCGCGATTATCCACAGGACACCCTGTTCGTCGTGTATTGCGCCGGTCCTCACTGCAACGGCGCCCAGCGCGGCGCCGAGCGGCTGGCCAGCCTGGGGCGGCCGGTCAAATTGATGATCGGCGGCGTGACGGGCTGGCTCGACGAAGGCTTCGCGCTGACGCCCGGTAGTGAATGAATCCTGGCTGCAACGAGGGGGGAAGCAAGCGGGCACGGTAGGCGCAGCATGGGCAAATACGTTTTGTGTTCCGCGATATAGTGGCGGCAACGAGACATTCATCCTGTATTCATGAGCGACCACCGAGACTTTCCCCCATCCGACAATACCGAAGACGACGACGCCTTCCTCGAACGCGAACTGGGCCTGGCCCGGCGCGGCATCGAGCTGGTCAAGATGGAAGGGCGCGTGTTCCTGCGCTTTTCCGGCGAAGTCGAGTACGAAGGCCTGCGCGTGCCCTACCGCCTGGTGCCGGCGCGCGGCGTGCTGGCCAAGCCGAGCAAGTGGCGCAAGATGGACCTGCTGGCGCGGCGCGCGCTGCTCGAGGAACGCACGCTTGAAGCCGACCTGCAGCGCCTGCATGCCGAGACCGAGGAGTTCGTGCGCGACATCGCGGAAGACGCCGACGAATTCGGCTGGGACCCGATGCTGTTCCTCGACGTGCTGGACGAGCTGGAAACCTCCGAGCCGGCCGAGTACGTGTTCCAGCGCATCTCGCAGCGCCTGACCCACGCGGTCGAGCGCGAAGAGGAAGAGCGGCACGCGGCGCGCACCAAGGAAAGCATCAACCTGGCCGAGTATCCGCAATCGTTCGAGGTGGCCAGCCGCATGCCGCGCAAGTTCATCGCGCTGCTCGGCCCCACCAACTCGGGCAAGACCCACCGCGCGATGGAGGCGCTGGCCAAGGCCGCCAGCGGCGTCTACCTGGCGCCGCTGCGCCTGCTGGCGCTGGAGAACTACGAGCGCCTGCAGGCCGCGCGTCCGCATGGTGCGAATGGAGACCCGATCAAGGTCAGCCTGATCACCGGCGAAGAACGCCGCATCGCCGAAGGCGCGACCCATGTCGCCAGCACGGTCGAGATGCTGGATACCAAAACGCCGGTCGAGGTGGCCGTGATCGACGAGATCCAGATGCTGGCCGACCGCGACCGCGGCGCGGCCTGGACCACCGCCGTGTGCGGGGCGCCGGCGAACGTCGTGTACCTGGTCGGCGCGCCGGAAGCGCGGCGCGCGATCGAGGCGCTGGCCGAGCGGCTCGAAGTGCCGCTCGAAGTGCATGTGCTGAAACGCATGGCCCCGCTGGCGATGGAGCCGCAGGCGGTGCGCAAGCTCTCCAATCTGCGCCGCGGGGATGCCGTGATCGCGTTCTCGCGCCGCGAAGTGCTGATGTGGCGCGACATGATCACAGAGAAGGGTTTTTCGGTGGCCACAGTGTACGGCAACCTGTCGCCCGAAGTACGGCGCGCCCAGGCCGAGCGCTTCCGCGAAGGCCAGGCCGACATCGTGGTCGGCACCGACGCGCTGGCGATGGGCCTGAACATGCCGATCGCGCGCATCGTGATGACCACCGCGGTCAAGTACAACGGCTATGAAGAGGAAGAGATTTCGGCGGCGCTGGCCAGGCAGATCGCGGGCCGGGCCGGGCGCTATGGCGTGCACGAGGAAGGATTCGTGGCCGGCTACGACGACGACACCCACTACGTGATGCGCTCGCTGATGAAGGAGAAGATCCCGCCGGTGGCGGCGACCGGCTTCGCGGTGGCGCCTTCGCTCGAGCAGCTGCACCGGATCTCGGCGGTGACCGGCGAGACGTCGCTGGTGAAACTGTTAAAACGGTTTGTCCACAACATCGACGTGCCGGACGGCTTCTTCTATCCGCGCATCACCGAGGAACAGAACGAGCGCGCCGAATGGCTCGACACGCTGCCGTTGTCGGTGGCCGAGAAATTCATGCTGTCGCTGGTGCCGATCTCGAGCCGGGTGCCGGTGCTGCAAAGCGCGTGGGAGCACTGGTCGCTGTCGCTGGCCAAGAAACGCATCACCAGGCTGCAGCCGCACGAGCATCCGCAGCAGTTGTTCATGATGAACCTGCAGGAAGTCGAGGATGCGTGCCGTCTGTATTCGGCGTACGCGTGGCTGGGATATCGGCTGCCGGAATACTTCCCCAGCATCGAGCTGGCCCAGGAGCTGGCGCGCGAGGCGTCGGAACGGGTGGACTCCATGCTGCAGCAGCAGAATACGGCGGCGCGCAAGCGCGGTGGCGGGAAAGCGACGAGTGGACGGCGTGAGGGCAAGCGCGGGCGGTGAGTGCGCCAGGGCTTCGCGCATGAGTAGACGCTCCACTCGAGCGCAAGCCGCGACACTCGGTGTACGATGCCGTTTTCATAAAAACACCGAGACAGCATGAACCCGAAACATACCCCCGACAGCTTCAACCAGTTCGGCGCCACCTACCTGCCGGGTCACCTGGGCATCCGCATCCTCGAGGTCAGCCCCGGCAAGCTGGCCGCCGAGATGAAGATCGAGCCGCATCACCTGGCCCCCAACGGCTACCTGCACGCCGGCAGCGTGGTCACGCTGGCCGACACCTGCGCCGGCTACGGCTGCGTCAGCAACCTGCCGGAAGGCGCACACAGCTTCACCACGATCGAACTGAAATCGAACCACCTCGGCACCGCGCGCGAAGGCACGATCTCGTGCGTCGCCACCGCCGTGCACCTGGGCCGCACCACGCAGGTGTGGGATGCGACCGTGGTCGATGCGAGCAACGGCAAGACCATCGCCCTGTTCCGCTGCACCCAGATGATCCTGTACCCGAAAGCCTGAGCTTTACAAGGTCAGCCGGCCAGTTCTTTCGCGATCAGCTTGTGCACGGTCGCGAAGTCCGGTTCACCGACATACTTCTTGATGATGTTGCCCTGCTTGTCGATCAGGAAGGTGGTCGGCGTCAGGCTGACGTCGCCGAACTGGCGCGCCAGATCTCCGCTCGAATCGAGCGCCACCTTGAACGGCAGCGCGCGCTGCTCGGTGAAGTTCAGCACGTAGTCGGGGCGGTCGTACTGCATCGCCACCGCGACGAACTCCAGTCCCTGGTCCTTGAACTTGTTGTAGGTGTCGACCATCGCCGGCATCTCCTTGACACAGGTGACGCAGGAGGTGGCCCAGAAGTTGATCATCACGACCTTGCCGCGCAGCGCTTCGGTGCTGACCTTTTCGCCGGCGATGCTGATGAAGGTGACGTCGGGCGCCGGCGTGGCGCGGAAGAACGAGGCATAGCCGGCGCCGGCCAGCGCCAGCACCACGGCGGCGGCGGCGGCGGGCTTGATCCAGGGACGGGAAGTAGTCATGGCATCGGGAAGACGAAAAAAAAGGCAGGACCATTATAGTCCCGCCTCCGGATTCCAACGCGCAGCGACTTACCTGCTCAGCTGCTTAGCTGCGGGTCGGATTGTTCTGCGTCGCGCGCGGGTCTTCTTCGCCGATGTATTCGAAGATCTTCACCACCCGCGTCACGCCCGACACGCCCTTGGCGACGTCGGCCGCGATATTGCCTTCGCGCGGCGTGACCACGCCCATCAGGTAGACCACGCCGCGTTCGGTGGTCACCTTGAACGACACCGCCGACACGGTCTTCATGTCGACCAGGCTGGTCTTGACCTTGGCGGTGATCAGGGCGTCGCTCGAACGCGAGGTGTAGCTCGACGCGCCGGAAATTTCCAGCTCGTTGATCACCGACACCACGTTCTCGATGGCGCGCACTTCGCGCTCGGCCGCCTGCTTCATCGCTTCGTCGCGCACTTCGCCGGTCAGCAGCACCTTGCGGTTGAAGCTGGTGACGTTGATGTGGCCGTTGCTGCCGGCGATCTGGTTCATCTTGATCTCGGCCTTGACGTTGATCGCCTTGTCCTCGGTCTGGGCGCCGATGGTGCGGCGGTCGACGGTGGACATGGCGCCGGCGACACCGGCGCCCACGATCAGGCCGAAGCAGCCGGACAACGATGCCAGCAGGGCCGAACCGAATACGACTTTGACCAACAGACCGGCCATTGGCCGGCGCGCGTTACGCATTCTCGTCTCCTCCGAACAGCGCGACGTCGATGCCGTCGCAAATAGCGTGAATGGCGCACAAATGGACCTCCTGGATGCGCGCGGTGCGGGCATGCTGGACGTTGATGTGCACGTCGGCGTCGGTCAGCAGTTTGCCAAGCTGGCCGCCGTCCTTGCCGGTGAAGGCCACGATGCGCATCTCGCGCTCCAGCGCCGCCTCGACCGCCGCCAGCACGTTGCCCGAGTTGCCCGAGGTCGAGATCGCCAGCAGGATGTCGCCGGCCTGGCCGAACGCCTGCACCTGCTTGGAGAAGATCTCCTTGAAGCTGTAGTCGTTGCCGACCGCGGTCAGGATCGAGGTGTCGGTGGTCAGCGCGATGGCCGGCAGCGGGAAGCGTTCGCGCTCGAAGCGACCGACCAGCTCGGCAGCGAAGTGCTGGCAGTCGGCGGCCGAACCGCCGTTACCGCAGGCCAGGATCTTGTTGCCGTTGGACAGGGCGCCGAACATCAGTTCGACCGCCTGCGAAATGTGGGGGGCGAGGAGTGCAGCCGACTTCATCTTCAGGTCGGCGCTCTCCTGGAAGTGAGCGAGGATGCGTTGAGTATTCATAGCCGACGATTATAGTGTAGTAGCAAGGCCCTCTGGGCAACCGCCGTAAAAATTGCTTACACTTCAATGGCGTTGCGCAGCCACTCGATGCGCTCGCCGTCAATGGCGACCACGTCGAAGCGGCAGGGCGGGGTGACGGGAAAACGCAACAGGTAGACCTGGGCGGCGCGCACCAGGCGCCGCACCTTGGCCGGGGTGATGCTGGCGGCGGCGTCGCCGTGTTCAGTATCGGCGCGCTGGCGCACCTCGACGAACACCAGGGTATCCCGATCCTGCATGATCAGGTCGATCTCGCCGCCCTTGCAGCGGAAGTTGGTGTCGACCGGCTTGAGTTTCTGGCGTTTCAGGTAGGCCAGGGCGGCCTGTTCCCAATCGCGGCCCAGGGCCTGCCGTGCCGACAGGCGCCCGGACCACATGTCACTGCCCCAGCAGCTGCCCCGGCGCCGCGTCGAACACGCGGCCGTCGGTGGCGGCGCTGGCGCCGTCGCGCACCACGGCGCCGGTCTCGACACGGCGGAAGGCCGGGGTCGGACGGCTCATGTCGACCGACAGGCGGCCGGTGACGCCGTCGAGCTCGAACGCGCCGGTGGGACGCGCCGCCAGCTCGCGCGCCACGCGGTAGGCGTCGATGCCGAGCGCATACAGGCGCTGCAGGTCGAGGCTGTCGCTGATGCCGGAGCGCGGATACTGGCCCACGGCCGGGTGATCCGGCTGCACCGTCCACGGCAGGTCGAGGATGCGCACGCCGGCCAGTTCCGCCGGCAGCGTGGCCGCGTCGCGCCCCGGGTTGGCGGTGGCGGTGGCGTAGGTCGGCAGCGAGGTGCCGAGCGAGCTGCGCACCTGGCGCAGCTGGTTGGCGTCGAGTGCGGCGTACATCAATTGCGGCGTCTCGCTTTGCAGACGCGCGCGCAGTTCGGCCAGCGCGTTGCCGTCGACGTAACCGTCCATGATCGGCAGTT
Source organism: Massilia sp. YIM B02443 (assembly GCF_030411955.1). Taxonomy (GTDB): domain Bacteria; phylum Pseudomonadota; class Gammaproteobacteria; order Burkholderiales; family Burkholderiaceae_D; genus Telluria. The sequence continues at coordinate 114,650 of NZ_JASNRA010000006.1, read as the reverse complement.
CGACCGTCGTGTGCTGGCGGCCCAGCTCGCTCCAGCGGGCGCTGAAGGCGCCCGACAGGCGCTGCTGCCAGGTGGCGCGGCCGGTGACCACCAGCGCGTTGCCGGCCGGCTGTTCGCCGTTGGCCCAGTCGGCCACCTGGCGCGCTTCGTCCTCGAGCGACAGGCCGATCACCAGCATCTGCTTCGGCAGTGCGCCGCCGGTTTGCGGATGGTTCAGGGCGACCGTCGGTTTGGTCACGACGCCGCCGGTGGCCAGGGCCGCCACGGCGGGACGCGCCAGCGGGCCGACCACGATGTCGTTCTGCTCGGCCGCGCTGCGGTAGGCCTCGAGCGCCGCCTGCGACGAGTCGCCGGTCGGCACCAGGTTGACGGTGATGCCGGCGCGGTCGCGCTCGTAGCCCGCCATGAAGCCGGCGCGCACCGCTTCGGCCGGCTGGGCCAGCGCCTGCGATTCGAGCGGCAGCAGCAGGGCGACGCGGACATTCGACCCGGCCGGCAGCGCGGAAGCGGACGGCATGCTGCCGTCGGCGTTCGGCGGCGCTTCGACCGGGCTGGTACGTACGCCGCTATCCGCTTGCGGGGCGGGGGTATAAGTGGGTTGGACCGGCGTTGCACTTGTCACCGGCGTCGCAGGCGCGCAAAATCCGCCCGGTACGCCACAACCGGTATCGGGTGGCAACGGCGTGCTGCCGCAACCGGCCAGCAGCGTCATGGTGGCTGCGGAGAGCAGCCCCGTGAGATTTTTTTTCTTCAGCATCGGAACCCTTTATGACAGAACAGCAGACCATCGACATCGCCCGACTTCCCGTCATGGGCGAGGCGGCCCAGCAGTCCTATCCTACCGCAACGCTGTATGTCGTGGCTACTCCGATTGGCAACGTGACCGACATCACCCTGCGCGCGCTGCACCTGCTGGCCCTCGCCGACGTGGTCGCCTGCGAGGACACGCGCAAGACCGGCGCCCTGCTGCAGCGCTTCGGCCTGAACAAGCAGACCCTCGCCGCGCACCAGCACAACGAGCGCGAAGTGGCCGACAAGATCGTCGAGCGCCTGCGCAACGGGCAGCGGGTGGCGCTGGTGTCCGACGCCGGCACCCCGGCCGTGTCCGACCCCGGCGCGCGCATCGTCGATGCGGTGCGCACGGCGGGCCTGAACGTGGTGCCGTTGCCCGGCCCTTCGGCGGCGGTGACGGCGCTGTCGGCCAGCGGCCTGGTGAACGACCGCTTCCACTTCGTCGGCTTCCTGCCGGCCAAGGCCAAGGGGCGCGAGGCGGCGCTGGCGCCGCTGGCGCGCGAAACCTCGACCCTGGTGTTTTATGAGGCGCCGCACCGCATCGTCGATTGCGTCGAGGCCTTGATGGCGGCGTTCGAGCCGACCCGCCAGGTGGTGTTCGCGCGCGAACTGAGCAAGCTGTTCGAAGAGGTGCACCGCTGCCCGTTGAGCGAGGCGCTGGCCTGGGTCAAGGCCGACCAGCATCGCGAGCGCGGCGAATTCGTGGTGCTGGTGGAAGGCGCAGTGGCGGCGACGGACGCCGAGGATGCCGAGGCCGAGCGCGTGCTGCAGATCCTGCTGTCAGAGTGCAGCGTCAAGCAGGCGGCCAATCTGGCGGCGCAAATCACCGGGCGCAAGAAGAATGCCCTGTATGAGCGGGCGTTGCAGATCAAGGGCGAGTAACGTGCCGGCGCCGGCAAACGCCACGCCGGGATTGTTTTTTTTCACCAACCCTTGACCGAGTGGCGCCAAGCCGGTATTATCTTGCTTCTTCGGAGTGTAGCGCAGCCCGGTAGCGCACCTGGTTTGGGACCAGGGGGTCCAAGGTTCGAATCCTTGTACTCCGACCAGCATTAGTGAGAAAAGCCGACAACGCAAGTTGTCGGCTTTTTTCTTTTTCGCGTAGGGTTGGCGGCTGTGCCGCCGACCCTACGCTGTCAGCCCGCTCGTTTCGCCGCGATCGCGTTCCCCGCGCGGCTGATGCTCTTGCGCCCCAGCTGCTGCGAAATGAACAGCCCCGCATCGACCACCTGATCCAGGTCGACCCCGGTCTCGATCCCCAGCCCTTGCATCAGGTACAGCACATCCTCGGTCGCCACGTTGCCGGTCGCGCCCTTGGCGTACGGACAGCCGCCCAGCCCTGCCACCGACGAGTGGAAGATCGCCACCCCCACTTCCATCGCCGCATAGATGTTGGCCAACGCCTGGCCGTAGGTATCGTGGAAGTGTCCGGCCAGTTGCGTCACCGGGAACTCCTGCGCCGCGCGCAGCATCACCGCCTGGGTCTTGCGCGCGGTCGAGACGCCGATGGTGTCGGCGATGTCGATCTCGTCGCAGCCGAGGTCGCGCATGCGCGCCACCACGTCGCCCACGGCGTCGAGCGGCACCTCGCCCTGGTAGGGGCAGCCGAAGGCCGTGCTGATCGAGCCGCGCAGGCGCAGGCCGTTGGCTTTCGCGGCCTTGGCCACCGGTTCGAAACGCGCGATCGACTCGGCGATCGAGCAGTTGATGTTCTTTTGCGAAAACGCCTCGGAGGCGGCGCCGAACACCACCACCTCGTCGGCCTTGCCGTTAAGAGCCGCCTCGAAGCCCTGCATGTTCGGCACCAGCGCCGAATAGATCGTGCCGGGACGGCGCTCGATGCGCGCCAACACTTCGGCGCTGGTCGCCATCTGCGGTACCCACTTGGGCGACACGAAGGCCGCCGCTTCGACGTTGACGAAGCCGGCACGCGCCAGGCGCTCGACCAGTTCAACCTTCACGTCGGCGCCGAGTGCTTCCTTTTCGTTCTGCAGGCCGTCGCGCGGGCCGACTTCGACGATCTTGACCTTGGGTGGCAGGGGTGGCTGGTTCATGTTCAATATCCAAAGGTTAATAGCCGAGTTCGCGGTCGACCAGGTCGGCGACCGTTTCGCCATTCTCCAGCGCCTGCACCTTGGCGGCGATCTGGCGCACGGCTTCCAGACGCATGGTGAGCGCCGAGATGTGCGGGGTGAGGGTGATGCGCGGTTCGTTCCAGAACGGATGCGGCGCCGGCAGCGGTTCGTGGCGGAACACGTCGAGCGTGGCGCCGGCGATCTGGCCCGAGCGGATCAGCGCCATCAGATCCGGTTCGTTGACGATGGCGCCGCGAGAGACGTTGATCAGGTAGGCGCCGGGGGCGAGGCGTCCCAGATTGTGGCGGTCGAGCAGGTTGCCGGTGTCTTGCGTGAGCGGCAGCATGCACACCAGCACCTTTGTACCGTGCAGGAAGTCGCCCAGCGCTTCCATGCCGGCGAAGGTCGGCACGCCCGGCAAGTCCTTCGGGCTGCGGCTCCAGCCGCGCACCGGGAAGCCGAAATGGCGCATCGCCTCGACCACCGGCATGCCCAGCTTTCCGAGACCCATGACGCCGATGGTGAAGCTGTCCTTGGCGTGCTGCGGCAGCGGATTCCAGGCGCCGTGGCGCGCCTGCTGTTCATACTCGTCGAAGCGGCGGAAGTAGCGCAGCACGGCGTGCGCCACGTACTCGGCCATCTGCACGCCCATGCCGGCGTCGCCCAGGCGCACCAGCGGCACGTCGGGCAGGGCCTCGCCGAACTTGAGCACGGCGTCGACGCCGGCGCCCATCAAAAAGATGGCCTTGACCTCGCCCAGCTGCGCCAGCAGGGCCGGGGCCGGATTCCACAACACGGCGTAGTCGCAGGGCGCCAGCAGCTCGCCTTCCTTCCACGTGACCGTCTGGACGTCCGGCATCATGGCCGCGAACTCGCGTTCCCACGGCTCGATGACGCCATCGCCCCGGTACAGGACAATGCGCATGTCTCCCCCTCGTTTTTGTCAGGGTGGTGTTGTTGTTGCCGCGCTTACGCCGCCTTGAACGCCAGCAGCGGTGCGCCGTCCGCGACCTGGTCGCCGACGCCGTACAGCACTTCTTCCACCAGGCCGTCGCTCGGGGCGGCAATGGTGTGCTCCATCTTCATCGCTTCCATGATCACCAGCGGCTCGCCCTTTGCAACAATCTTGCCGGATTCGACCAGCACCGCGACCACCTTGCCCGGCATCGGCGCCGTCAGGCGTCCGCCGGCGGCTTCTGCCTCACCGGCATGTGCCATCGGGTCATTGTACGCCAGCGTGAAATGGCGGCCGCCGGTGAAGACGTGGAACAGGGCGCCGTCACGTCGCACGCAGCCGTGCAGGGCGGTGTCGCCCAGGCGCAGCGACAGTTCGGCGCCGTCGCGCTTGACCAGTTCCAGGCGCTGACGCTGGCCGTCGAGGTCGATCTCCCAACCGTCGTGGCGGTAGGTCAGGCCGACGCGGTAGGCGCCCCCTTCCTGGCCGGCGCTGTAGTCGTCGGCAAAGGAGAGCGTGCGGCGGTAGTCGCCGTTCATGCGCCAGCCGTTCGGTCGGCTCCATGGATCGGATTCGTTGGCTGCCTGGCCGGCTTCGCTCAGGACCAGCGCTGCCAGCGCCAGCGCGCGCAGCGGGACCGGAGCTGCCGGCGGGAACAGCGCCGCGCCGTGGCGCTCGATCAGGCCGGTGTCCAGGTCGGCGCTGGAAAACGCTTCGCCTTCGACCAGGCGCTTGAGGAAGGCGATGTTGGTCGCCAAACCGACGATGCGGAACTCGCCCAGCGCCTGCGCCAGGCGCGCCAGCGCTTGCGTGCGGTCCGCGCCCCAGACGATCAGCTTGGCGATCATCGGGTCGTAGAACGGAGAAATGGCGTCGCCCTCGCGCACGCCCGAATCGACGCGCACGGCGGCTGGATTGGTTCCGTCGGCGCCGAGTTCGAATTCGACCGCGCGCGGCGCGTCCATGTGGCGCAAGGTGCCGATCGACGGCAGGAAACCCTTCTCGGGATTTTCCGCGTACACGCGCGCTTCGATCGCGTGGCCGTGGATGGCCAGTTCGTGCTGCTTCTTCGGCAGCGGTTCGCCGAAGGCGACGCGCAGCTGCCATTCCACCAGATCGGTCCCGGTGATCATTTCCGTCACCGGATGCTCGACCTGCAGGCGGGTATTCATCTCCATGAAGTAGAACGAGCCATCCTGGTTGGCGATGAATTCCACCGTGCCGGCGCCGACGTAGCCGACCGCGCGCGCGGCGTTCACCGCCGCCTCGCCCATGGCCGCGCGGCGGTCTTCCGGCATGCCGGGAGCGGGCGCTTCTTCCAGCACCTTCTGGTGGCGGCGCTGCACCGAGCAGTCGCGCTCGTGCAGGTAGACGCAGTTGCCGTGGCTGTCGGCGAACACCTGGATCTCGATGTGGCGCGGGCGGATCAGGTATTTCTCGACCAGCACCTTGTCGTCGCCGAAGCTGCTGATCGCTTCGCGCTTGCACGAGGCCAGCGCACTTTCAAAATCTTCCGAACGCTCGACCACGCGCATGCCCTTGCCGCCGCCGCCGGCGCTGGCTTTCAGCAGCACCGGATAGCCGATGCGGTCGGCCTGCTGGCGCAGGAAAGCCGGGTCCTGCTCGTCGCCGTGGTAGCCCGGCACCAGCGGCACGTTGGCGCCTTCCATCAGCTGCTTGGCGGCCGACTTCGATCCCATCGCGCGCATCGACGATCCCGGCGGGCCGATGAAGACCAGGCCTGCGGCCTGCACGGCTTCGGCGAATTCCGCGTTCTCGGACAGGAAGCCGTAGCCGGGGTGGATGGCTTGTGCGCCCGTGGCCTTGGCGACGTCGATGATCTTCTGGCCGCGCAGGTAGCTGTCCTTGGCTGCGGCGGGGCCGATCAGGACCGCTTCATCGCACACCGCGACGTGCTTGGCGCCGGCGTCGGCTTCGGAATACACGGCGACGGTCTTGACGCCCATGCGGCGCGCGGTGGCGGCGACGCGGCAGGCGATTTCGCCGCGGTTGGCGATGAGGATCTTGGTGAACATGCGCTTATCTTTCGCTTATGGTTGTTCAATGTGATGGTGCGCGGCCGTGTCTCCCCGGCCGCGCGGTACTACGGGGCCGGGATCAGCAGCCGCAGGCTTCCTTCTGCACCGATTGCAGCGTCGATGCGCGGGTTTTCAGGCCCAGCTTCTCGAGCAGCACGCGGTCGTCGTCCGCTTCCGGATTGTCGGTGGTCAGCAGCTTGTCGCCGTAGAAGATCGAGTTGGCGCCGGCCATGAAGCACATCGCCTGCACCGCTTCGCCCAGCTCGCGCCGGCCGGCCGACAGGCGCACGCGCGCTTCCGGCATGGTGATGCGCGCCACCGCGATGGTGCGCACGAATTCGATCGGGTCCAGCTTGTCCATGCCGTGCAGCGGCGTGCCGGCGACCTGCACCAGGTGGTTGACCGGCACCGATTCCGGATACGGGTTCAGGTTGGCCAGCTGCGCGATCAGGCCGGCGCGCTGTTCGCGCGTCTCGCCCATGCCGACGATGCCGCCGCAGCAGACCTTCAGGCCGGCCTGGCGCACGCGGCCCAGCGTGTCCAGGCGGTCCTGGTATTCGCGCGTCGAAATCACGTTGTTATAAAAATCGGGCGCGGTGTCGATGTTGTGGTTGTAGTAGTCGAGGCCCGCGTTTTTCAGCTGTTCGGCCTGGCCTTCTTCCAGCATGCCGAGGGTGGCGCAGGTTTCCAGGCCCAGCGCCTTCACTTCGCGCACCATGGTCTCGACCTTTTCCATGTCGCGCTCTTTCGGGCTGCGCCAGGCGGCGCCCATGCAGAAGCGGGTGGCGCCGCTGGCTTTCGCCGCGCGCGCCGCGTCGAGCACGGTGTCGATGTCGAGGATCTTCTTGGCTTCGACGCCGGTGTCGTAGCGCGCCGCCTGCGGGCAGTAGCCGCAGTCTTCCTCGCAGCCGCCGGTCTTGATCGACAGCAGGGTCGCCAGTTCGACGTCGCCGTCGGGGAAGTGGGCGCGGTGCAGGGTCGCAGCGCGGTGCATCAGCTCCGGGAACGGCAGCTCGAACAGCGCCAGCACGTCGGCCAGCGGCCAGGTGGCGTTGTCGCGTTCTTTGATGGCAGCCACTGGGCGGTGCAGGGCGACGGTATTCATATCGGACATGTTGTGATTCCTTCAGGACTGGACCCGCGTGGACGGCCATCCCGGCAGTCCAGCGAGGTCGATAAATGCGGCCGCCGCGGCGGCCGTGGGTTCTTGCAGACGCGGCACGCGGCCCAGCAGCGGGGCCGGGATGCGCTGTGCCAGCGCGTCGATGTTTTCTTGTTCGAAGCGCATGTCAGGGTCGGCGGTGTTGGCGATCCAGCCGGCCAGCACCAGGCCGCGCGCAATGATTGCCTCGACCGTGAGCAGCGCGTGGCTGATGCAGCCCAGACGCATGCCGACTACCAGGATCACCGGCAGGTTCAGTTGCGCGGCCAGGTCGGCGCTGTCGAACGTATCGTTGAACGGCACCCGGAAGCCGCCCACGCCTTCGACCACCACCGCGTCGGATGCCGCCTGGATCTCGGCGAAGGCGGCGATGATCGGGACCGCCTCGATGGTCACGTTTTCCAGCGCGGCGGCAATGTGCGGCGCCGCCGGTTCGCGCAGCATGTAAGGCGTGGTGATCGAGGATGGCAGGTGCACGTTGCCGGCCGCGATCAACATGTCGGCATCTTCGTTGTGCAGGGCGCCGTCGATCATGCTGGCGCCGGCCGCCACCGGCTTCATGCCGCAGGCGCGCTGGCCGCTGGAGGCCAGCTTGTGCAGGATGGCGGCGGAAATCAGCGTCTTGCCGATCTCGGTGTCGGTGCCGGTGACGAAGCACGAGAAGCGCGTCGGCACGTTCTCAATGGCTTGCAGCTCGGGTTCGAGCACAGGCTCCGGCGCATCGAGCTCGGGTTGCGCAGCGCTCGGCGGCGGCGCTACCACCGGTTCTTCGTTGTCGTTCAGGTTGTTCATGGTGCGGCCTTTTCCAGTTCATTGAGCGCATGCGCCAGGCGCGTCACGTCGTCCAGCGTGTGCGACGCGGACAAGGTCACGCGCAGGCGCGCCGTGCCCGGCGCCACCGTCGGCGGCCGGATCGCCGGCACCCACAGCCCCTGTTCATGCAGGCTGGCGCTGACGCGCAGGGCGTCGTCGTTGCTGCCGATGATGACCGGTTGGATCGCGGTATGCGAGACCGGCAGCTGCCAGTGTTCGAAACGCAGGGCGCCGCGCAGGGTGTCGATCAGCTTCGCCAGGTGCGCGCGGCGCTGCGCGCCTTCTGCGCCGCCAATGATAGCAAGGCTGGCGAGCAGGGCGTGCGCCAGCGCCGGCGGCGCGGCCGTGGTGTAGATGTAGGGGCGGGCGCGCTGGATCAGCAGTTCGATCACGCTGGCGTGGGCCGCGATGAAGGCGCCGCCCACGCCGGCCGCCTTGCCCAGGGTGCCCATGTAGATCAGGTTGGGCGACTTCATGCCGAAGTGCTCCAGCGCGCCGCGGCCGCTCCGGCCCAGCACGCCGAAGCCGTGGGCGTCGTCGACCACCAGCCAGGCGCCGTGACGCTCGCATGCGGCCAGCAGCTCCGGCAATGGCGCCAGGTTGCCGTCCATGCTGAAGACGCTGTCGGTGACCACGATTTTCGTCGCAGCGGCGCTGGCGGCCAGCATCGCTTCCAATGCAGCGACGTCGCCGTGCGGATAGACGCTGACGCCGGCTTTCGCCAGGCGCGCGCCGTCGATCAGCGAGGCGTGGTTCAGCGCTTCCGAGAAGATCATGGCGTCGGCGTCCTGGCCCAGCGCGGTCAGGATCGCCAGGTTGGCCATGTAGCCGGTGCACAGGCTCAAGGCGCGCGCCTCGATCAGGTTTGGCACCATCCACTCGGCCAATCGCTCTTCCAATATCTGGTGGGCGCGGCTGTGGCCCGAGACCAGGTGCGAAGCGCCGCTGCCGGCGCCGTACAACGATGCACCTTCGCGCAGGGCTTCGATGACTTGCGGGTGTGCCGCGAGGCCCAGATAGTCGTTGCTGCAAAAGGCGAGCAGGTCGCGCCCGTCCACGGTCTGGCGCGGCGCGCAGGCGCCGTCGGTGACGCGGCGGCGCCGGATCAGGCTGTGCGCGGCGAGGGCGTCCAGCTTGCGGTCGATGTCGGCGATCAGGTTCATCGCATCACCCCGCGATCACCGATTCGAACACTTTCTGCGTGCGCGCAGCCAGGCCGGCGACTTCTTCGTCGTCCAGCACGTAGGGCGGCATCAGGTACACGGTGCGGCCGATCGGGCGCAGCAGCAGTTCGTTCTCGACTGCGGTACTGAAGAAGCGACGCGAGAAGGTCGAGGCGCGGTCGCTATCCGGTTCGATCGCGTCGAACGCGAAGATCATGCCGCGCTGGCGGAAATGGCGCGTGCGTTCGTGCTCGGCCAGCGGGGCCAGCGCGATGGTCAGCCTGGTGGCCAGTTCGCGGTTGCGGTTCAGGACATCGTCTTCCTGGAAGATGTCGAGCGTGGCCAGCGCCGCGCGGCAGGCCAGCGGATTGCCGGTGTACGAGTGCGAATGCAGGAATCCGCGCGTGATGTCTTCGCTGTAGAAGGCCTGGTAGATGGCGTCGGTCGACAGCACCAGCGACAGCGGCAGGTAGCCGCCGCTGATGCCCTTCGACAGGCACAGGAAGTCCGGCCAGATGGCGGCCTGTTCGCAGGCGAAGAAGGTGCCGGTGCGTCCGCAGCCGACCGCGATCTCGTCGGCGATCAGGTGCACGTGGTGCTGGTCGCACAGCTCGCGCAGCAGTTTCAGGTACAGCGGGTCGTACATCGCCATGCCGGTGGCGCACTGCACCAGCGGTTCGACGATGATGGCGGCGATCTTGTCGCCTCGCTCTTCGAACAGGGCTTTGACTTCGGCGATCGCGCGTTTGGCGACGTCCTGCGCTGTCTCGCCTTCTGCGGCGTTGCGCGCATCCGGCGCGCCGACCACGTGCGCGGCGCGCAGCAGCGGACCATAGGCGTCCTTGAACAGCGGGACGTCGGTGACGGCCAGCGCGCCGATGGTCTCGCCGTGGTAGCTGCCCTGCAGGCAGACGAATTCCTGCTTGTCCGGGTAGCCGGCGTTGCGCCAGGCATGGAAGCTCATCTTCATCGCGATCTCGACCGCCGAGGCGCCGTCGGAGGCGTAGAAGGCGTGGCCCAGCGCGTGGCCGGTGAGGGCGGCCAGGCGTTCGGACAGTTCGATCACCGGCTCGTGGGTGAAGCCGGCCAGCATCGCGTGTTCCAGCTTGTCCAGTTGATCCTTCAGCGCGGCGTTGATGCGCGGGTTGGCGTGGCCGAACATATTGACCCACCACGAGCTGATGCCGTCCAGGTAGCGCCGGCCTTCATGGTCGTACAGCCACGGACCCTTGCCGTGGCTGACCGCGATCAGCGGCACCTCCTCGTGGTGCTGCATCTGGGTGCAGGGATGCCAAACGCTGCGCAGGCTGCGCGCGATCCAGTCGAGGGAGGTTTGTTGCTTCACTTTGATTCCAATATCTACTAACTATATTAACTGTTTAGCCAGTTCGGCTTGCGTTTTTCCAGGAACGAGGTCACGCCCTCGCGTCCCTCATCGGATGCGCGGATGGCGGCGATGCGGTTGGCGGTGTCGATCAGCAGCGTGTCGCCGACCGGCTGGCCGACCACTTCGCGCACCAGCGTCTTGGCTTCCTTGACCGCGTTCGGGCTGTTGCCCAGCAACGACTTGACGATGGCGCCGACCGTGGCGTCCAGTTCGTCCGCCGGCACCACCTCGTGCGCCAGGCCGATGCGGTGCGCCTCCGCTGCAGTGAATCGCTCCGCGGTCAGGAAGTAGCGGCGCGACGCCTGCTCGCCCATGGCCTTGATCACGTAAGGCGAGATGGTAGCCGGAATCAGGCCCAGCTTCACTTCGGACAGGCAGAATGCCGCGTTGTCGCTGGCGACCACGATGTCGCAGGCCGCCACCAGGCCCATGCCGCCGGCGTAGCAGTCGCCGTGCACGCGCGCCACCACCGGCTTCGGGCACAGGTAGATGGTGCGCAGCATGTCGGCCAGGCGCATCGCGTCCTGCTGGTTCTCCTCCTCGGAGTAGCCGGCCATCTTCTTCATCCAGTTCAGGTCACCGCCGGCGCAGAACGCCGGGCCGTTCGCGGCCAGCACGATGGCGCGCACGTTTCCGGTCGTGCCCAGCGCGGCGAAGGCCACGGCGAGTTCGTGGATCGCTTCTTCGTTGAAGGCGTTGCGCAGCTCCGGGCGGTTCAGGGTGACGGTGGCCACGCCATCGAGGATCGATACGGTCAGGGTCTGGAAGTCCATGATAGCTTTCTACGTTACATGCGGAATACGCCGAACTTGGTGTCTTCGATCGGCTTGTTGAGGGCGGCGGACAGGCCCAGGCCCAGCACGGTGCGGGTATCGAGCGGGTCGATCACGCCATCATCCCACAGCCGCGCCGACGCGTAGTAGGGATGGCCCTGGTGCTCGTACTGGTCCTTGATCGGCTGCTTGAAGGCGGCTTCTTCGTCTTGCGACCACTGGCCGCCTTTCGACTCGATGCCGTCGCGTTTCACGGTGGCCAGGACCGACGCCGCCTGGTCGCCGCCCATCACCGAGATGCGCGCATTGGGCCACATCCACAGGAAGCGCGGCGAAAACGCGCGGCCGCACATGCCGTAATTGCCGGCCCCGAACGAGCCGCCGATGATGACGGTGAACTTCGGCACCGAAGCGGTGGCGACGGCCGTGACCATCTTGGCGCCGTTGCGGGCGATGCCTTCGTTTTCGTACTTGCGGCCGACCATGAAGCCGGTGATGTTCTGCAAAAAGACCAGCGGAATCTTGCGCTGGCAGCACAGTTCGATGAAGTGGGCGCCTTTCAGGGCCGACTCCGAGAACAGGATGCCGTTGTTGGCGATGATGCCGACCTTTATGCCGAAGATGTGGGCGAAGCCGCAGACCAAAGTCGTGCCATATCTCGCCTTGAACTCATCGAACTCGCTGCCGTCGACCACGCGCGCAATCACTTCGCGCACGTCGAACGGTTTTCTTGTATCCACCGGGATCACGCCGTACAGTTCTTCCGGCGCATAGCGAGGCTCAAGCGCTGGGCGCATCGCTCCCTGCTGCGGCTTGACCCGGTTCAGGTTCGAGACGATGGTGCGCGCCAGTGCCAGCGCATGCGGATCGTTCTGCGCCAGGTGGTCGGCCACGCCCGACAGGCGGGTATGGACGTCGCCGCCGCCCAGGTCTTCGGCGCTCACCACTTCGCCGGTCGCGGCCTTCACCAGCGGCGGGCCGCCGAGGAAGATGGTGCCCTGTTCCTTGACGATGATCGACTCGTCGCTCATCGCCGGCACGTAGGCGCCGCCGGCGGTGCAGGAACCCATCACCACCGCGATCTGCGGGATGCCCTTGGCGGACAGGTTGGCCTGGTTGTAGAAGATGCGGCCGAAGTGGTCGCGGTCGGGGAACACGTCGTCCTGGTTGGGCAGGTTGGCGCCGCCCGAGTCGACCAGGTAGATGCAGGGCAGGTTGTTCTGTTCGGCGATCTCCTGCGCGCGCAGGTGTTTTTTCACCGTCATCGGGTAGTAGGTGCCGCCCTTGACGGTGGCATCGTTACAGACGATCACGCATTCCTGGCCTTTGATGCGGCCGATGCCGGTGATGATGCCGGCGCTGGGCGCGGCGCCATCGTACATGTCATAGGCCGCCAGTTGCGAGAACTCGAGGAACGGCGTGCCGGGATCGAGCAGGTGTTCGACGCGCTCGCGCGGGAGCAGCTTGCCGCGCGCAAGGTGACGAGCACAAGCGTCGGCACCGCCGCCCTTGGACAAATGCGCGACTTTCTCGCGCAAGTCGTCGACCACCGCCTGCATCGCTGCGGCGTTGGCCTTGAAGTCTTCGCCGCGCGGGTTGAGTTTGCTCTCGATCTGGGGCATGTGCCGTCCTTCTGTTCTCAGCTGGTTTTCTTCTCAGGGAAACTGCCGTCCAGATAGAACCAGCGTGGCACGCCGTCGGGTCCGGAAGCCGGGTCGACTTCGCGCACGAAGCGGCTGAGCTCATGCAAGCGATGTGCGCGGCCGCCGGTCTTGAAGCGGGCGACGAACTCGACGGTGTCGCGGTCCGGGTCCTGGTCTGGAGCGTCCGGCAATTCTGCTTTACGTTGACGTAAACGTAAAGCAGATTTTATCTCCAGGCCAAGCCAGCGCATCGACTCGCCATCGTCGAACAGTGGCTCTTGCGGGCGGGTGCTGGGATGCCAGGTGGCAAGAAGATACGGCTCATCCTGGCGTGTAAAGGCGGTGTAGCGCGAGCGCATCAGCGCTTCGGCAGTCGGCGGCAGGGCCGTGCCGGCCAGGTAAGGAGCGCAGCAACGCTCGAAGTTGGGGCCGCCGCAGGGGCAGGGGGAGGGAGGACGGGGGGACATGGCGGCAATTATCCGCGATTTTGCGGCCGCTTGAAGTTTGCAGGAGATTAAACCTGATGGTTCCTCTTGTTGTAGAACTTGGAACGCTTCTGTCACTTATCGGTCAGCGATATACTGCTGCTTAACGTTGAAGCAGATGGAGATAGTATGTTTGCTAATGAACGCGTCTTATCCATTCAGGTGAGATATTGCGTGAGGAATTCCTCAAGCCCTTGCGCATATCAGCCAACGCCCTGGCAGGTGCGCTGCACCTGACCGCAGCCCGGGTGAACGAAATCGTACGCGAGAAGCGCGGCATTACGCCGGATACCGCACTGCGTCTGTCGCGTTATTTCGGCACGACTGCGGAGTTCTGGCTGAACCTGCAGATGATGTACGAACTGAGGAAGACGATCGAGACCGAAGGCAAGGCGATCATCGACGCCATCCAGCCGCGTGACGTGGAGATGGCGTGAACGCCGGCTGATTCTCCGGTCCAGCTTCACCGCCGCAGCGTCAACCCATCCAGTGCGAACGGCGGCGCCTTGCCCTGCACCAGATCCGTCAAGATGCCGGCGCTGCCGCAGGCGAAGGTGAACCCCAGCGGCCCGTGCCCCACGTTCAGCCACAGGTTGGCGTAGCGGGTGGCGCCGATGATCGGGGCGCCGCCCGGCGTCGCCGGCCGCAGCCCGGTCCACACGGCGACCTGCGAATAGTCGGCCGCACGCGGCATGGTCTCGCGCACCAGCCGCAGCAAGCCATCGACCCGCTTCGGGTCGGGCCGCAGGTCTTCGCCCACCATGTCCACCATCGCCGCCACCCGCAGCGTGTCGCCGATGCGCGCGTACAGCACCTTGCGTTCGAAATCGGTGACGCTGATCCCGGGCGCGACATCGTCCTGGCGGATCGGGGCGCTCAGGCTGTAGCCCTTGAGCGGATACAAAGGCAGCCTGACGCCGGCGCTGGCGGCCAGCGTGCGGCTCCCGATGCCGGCGGCGAGCACGTAGGCGTCGGCGGCGAGCGGGCCGGCATTCGTCTCGATGGCGGCGATGCGGCCACGCTCGGCGCGCAGGCGCAGCGCTTCGCCATGCATGATGCCGCGACAGCGCGGATGGGCGCGCAGGCGCTCGGCCAGCTGCAGGCAGAACGCGTGGCAGTCGGCCACCGCCTCGCCGGCGTTGTAGATGCCGCCCGCCAGCAGGTGCTGGGCCGCGGCCAGGGACGGTTCGCGCGCGCCGCACTGCTCGGGCGACCAGATCTCGCCGGCGCCCGGTTTATCGGCCGCCTGCGCGAACGCGTCGCGCGAGCGGTACACCACCAGCTTGCCGGCGTCGCGCCAGCCGAACGATTCGAACGGCAGCACAGGCGCCAGCTGCGCCATCGCCTGGCGCGACAGTTCTCCCAGCTGCAGCAGTTTGGCCGTGGTGCGGCGGTTGACGTCGGCGCGGCAGTGGGCCAGAAAGCTGGCCAGCCAGCGATACTGGCGCCAATCCGCCTCGGGCTTGAAGCGCAGCGGACCGTCGGCCTGGAACAGCCAGCGCAGCGCCTTGAGCGGCACGCCCCCGTCGGCCAAGGGCGACACATAGCGGTAGCTGAGCTGGCCGCCATTGCCGTAGCTGGCGCCGCTGCCGACCTCCGGCGCGCGCTCGAGCAGGGTGACGTCGTGGCCGGCTTCGGCCAGCCACCAGGCCGAGGCCAGGCCGACCACGCCGCCGCCGATGACGATGATGTGCTGCATGCCAAACTCTTTTTTCGGATGTGGACAGGGAGCTTAAGCGCCGCCCGCCGCTGCGGCCAATGAATGGTGAACGGGCGGGCATAACCGGAATCTATGCGCCGAGGCGACATGCGCACGGCCGGGTGGCCGCAAGTGGTATCCTCGCCCCATGCACACCGACACCCGAGGATTCCGGCTCGACCAGGACGACCATTCGCCACTCTACATGCAGCTGGCGCGCAGGCTCGCACAGGACGTGCGCGAGGGCCGCTACCAGGCCGACCAGGCCTTGCCGTCCGAGCGCATGCTGTCCGAGCAGCTGGACGTCTCGCGCGTTACCGCGCGCAAGGCGATCGACCAGCTGGTGGAGCAGGGCCTGGTGGTGCGCCGGCGCGGCTCGGGCAACTACATCGCGCCGCGCATCGAGCAGCCGCTGTCGAACCTGTCGAGCTTTTCCGAGCAGCTGCAGCAGCGCGGCTACACCCCGCGCTCGCGCTGGCTGCGGCGCGAACTGGCCGCGGCCGACGCCGACGCGCAGCTGGCCCTGGGCCTGTCGCCGGGGGCGAAGGTGGCGCGCCTGGAGCGCCTGCGCCTGGCCGACGACATCGTCATGGCCTACGAGGTGAGCGTGCTGCCGGCCGCCGTGCTGCCGCGTCCCGAAGAGGTCGACGCCTCGCTGTACGCCCATTTATCAGGCAGCGGCCACCTGCCGGCGCGCGCCCTGCAACATATCCGCGCCATGAACGCCGACGCCGTGCTGGCCAAGCGCCTGGAGGTGCCGGAAGGGCGCGCGGTGCTGTTCATTACCCGTGTCGGCTACCTGGACTCGGGCGCGCCGGTCGAGCTGACCCATTCCTATTGCCGCAGCGACCATTACGACTTCGTCGCCGAATTGCGACGCTGAGCAAGCGCATTGTTGCATCGAGACCTGCGCCGCACCGCATAACCTCTGGGCATAATGAGGCCCGATCCTTTCATGGAAGTGCTTGTCGAATTGGTATTACACTGGTTCGACCCCTTCAGCGCGGAGCGACACGGCGATGCTCAACACCGAAACCCCGTCCCGGGCCCATGCCGCCCTCGACCAGTACCCGACCGCCGAACTGGTGAGCGTCTTCGTCGACGACCAGCTGGGCGCGGTGCAGGCGGTGCATGCGGCCGGCCCCCGCATCGCCGCCGCCGTCGGCGCCGCGCTGCCGCGCATCGAGGCCGGCGGGCGCCTGGTCTATGTCGGCGCCGGCACCTCGGGCCGCCTGGGCGTGCTGGACAGCGTGGAACTGTATCCGACCTTTTCCTGGCCGCACGGGCGCGCGGTAGCGCTGCTGGCCGGCGGCAACGACGCCATGTTCGTCGCGGTCGAGGGCGCCGAGGACGACCATGAGCAAGGCATGGCCGACCTGGCCGGCCTGGAGGTCGGTCCGAACGACGTGGTGCTGGGCATCGCCGCTTCCGGCAGCACGCCGTACGTGCTGGGCGCGCTCGCGGCGGCGCGCGCGGCCGGCGCGCTGACGCTGGGCTTCGCCAACAACCCGGCTGCGCCGGTGATCGAGCAGGCCGAGATCGGCATCCTGCTCGACACCGGCCCCGAAGTCATCTCCGGCAGCACCCGCCTGAAGGCCGGCACCGCCCAGAAGATCGCGCTGAACACCTTTTCCAGCGCCCTGATGGTGCGTTTGAACAAGGTTTACGGCAACCTGATGGTAGACTTGAAAGCTACCAATGCCAAACTGGTACGGCGTGCCATCCGCCTCACCAGCTTCGCCACCGGCGCCGACGAGGATGCCGCGCGGACGACGCTGGAAGCGTGCGGATTCCACGTCAAGACCGCGATCGTGGCCTTGTCCAAACAAACCAGTGTCGAGCAGGCGCAAGCGCTGCTGGAAGCGGCGCACGGCAGCGTGCGCCGGGCGCTCGCCTGAGCTTCAATCCGGGCGCCGCGCCCCCAGCGCTTTTCGCCGGCCCGGCGCACGAAAGAACCATGCAAAAACCGCAAGCGAACAGCAGCCCGTGGCTGTGGGTGCCGTCCCTGTACTTCGCCCAGGCCATCCCCTACGTGGTGGTGATGTACCTGTCCGTCATCATGTACAAGGACATGGGGGTGTCGAACTCCGACATCGCCTTCTATACCAGCCTGCTGTACCTGCCGTGGGTGATCAAGCCATTATGGTCGCCCATCGTCGACATGTTCGGCACCAAGCGCCGCTGGACCGTGCTGCTGCAGCTGGCGGTGGGCGCGTCCCTGATCGCGGTCGGCACCGTGCTGCACCTGCCCGCCTTCTTCGCCGTCAGCCTGGCCGTCATGTGGATCATGGCGTTCAGCTCCGCCACCCACGACATCTCGGCCGATGGCTTCTACATGCTCGGCCTGCGCCAGCAGCAGCAGGCGGCGTTCGTCGGCGTGCGCAGTACCTTCTACCGCCTGGCGACTTTGTTCGGCCAGGGGCCGCTGGTGGTGCTGGCCGGCTACCTGGCGGTGAGCCTGGGCGACGTGGCGCAGGCCTGGTCGATCGTGTTCTACGTGATGGCCGCGGTGTTCTTCGCCGCCTTCGCCTGGCACCAGTTCGTGCTGCCGGTGCCCGACACCGACCGTCCGGCGCCGTCCAGCGACAACCCGCTGCGCGACTTCTTCGGCACCTTTGCCGCGTTTTTCAAAAAGCGCGACATCTGGCTGATCGTCGGCTTTATCCTTACCTTCCGTCTGGGTGAGGCGCAGCTGCTCAAACTCGTGGCGCCGTTCCTGCGCGATCCGGTCAGCGAGGGGGGCCTCGGGCTGACCACCGCCGAATACGGCATCGCCTACGGCACCGTCGGCATCATCGCCCTGACGCTGGGCGGCCTGGCCGGCGGCTGGCTGATCTCGCGCCTGGGGCTGAAGCGCTGCCTGTGGCTGATGGTGTTCGCGATCCACCTGCCCGACCTGGTGTTCGTGTTCCTGTCGCAGACCCAGCCGACCGACCTGGTGACGGTATCGAGCTTCCTGGCGCTGGAGCAGTTCGGCTACGGCTTCGGCTTCACCGCGCTGATGATGTACATGATCATGGTGGCCGACGGCCCGCATAAAACCGCGCACTACGCGATCTGCACCGGCCTGATGGCGCTGGGCATGATGGTGCCGGGAATGTGGAGCGGCGACCTGCAGGAAACCCTCGGCTACAAGAACTTCTTCATCTGGACCTGCCTGGCGACCATCCCCGCCTTCATCATGGCGGCGCTGGTGAGAATAGACCCGGAGTTCGGTAAGAAATAAGCGTAGGGTTGGCGGCTCGGCCGCCGACGCGGTGATCGTTGGCAGCCAGATCATCCGGCACGAACCCGGCGCCGCCAACAAGCGACGCGTCGGCGGCGTAGCCGCCAACCCTACCGGAAACGACAAAGAATTAGGACACTCGAATTGCTGCCCGACTTTACCAAACGTGACTTCACCCTCGGCGGCCTGACCGCCGCCCTGGCCCTCGGCGCCCTGCTGGCCGGCTGCGCCACCAAGCCCGTGGCGCCGCTGCCCAGCGCCGACGAACCGCCGCCGGCCCCGCGCGAACTGCGCGCGGCCTGGGTCTCCACCGTCGCCAACATCGACTGGCCGAGCCGTCCCAACCTGAATTCGGCCCAGCAGCAGGCCGAAGCCGTGGCCATCCTCGACCGCGCCAAGGCCCTGAACCTGAACGCCATCGTGCTGCAGGTGCGTCCGTCGGCCGATGCCATCTATGCCTCGAAAATCGAGCCGTGGTCCGAGTACCTGGCCGGCAGCCAGGGCAAGGCGCCGCAGCCGTGGTACGACCCCTTGAAATTCTGGGTGGCGCAGGCGCACGCGCGCGGCATCGAGCTGCACGCCTGGTTCAATCCCTACCGCGCGCGCATGGACGCGGCGCGTTCGCAGACGGCGCCGAACCACATCACCAACACCAATCCGGCGGTGGTGAAACGCTACGGCAAATTCCTGTGGATGGACCCGGGTGAGCCGGCGGCGGCGAAGCAGACCATGGACGTGATCCTGGACGTGGTGCGCCGCTACGACATCGACGCCGTCCACATCGACGACTATTTCTATCCTTACCCGATCGATGCCGCGCCCGAAGTGGCGGGCAATGCCGCCGCGCTGGACGGGCGCGGCGTGAAGGCGCAGCTGGAGTTCCCGGACGACCCGGCCTGGCAGCGCTACCTGGCCGGCGGCGGCACGCTCGACCGCGCCTCGTGGCGGCGCGACAACGTCAATCGCCTGATCGAAGCCATGTACAAGGGCATCCACGCCGAAAAGAGCTGGGTGCGCTTCGGGATCAGCCCGTTCGGCATCGGCCGTCCGGACCGCCGTCCGCAGGGCATCGTCGGCTTCTCGCAGTACGACCAGCTGTACGCCGACGCCGAGCTGTGGCTCGAGAAAGGCTGGGTCGACTATTTCGCGCCGCAGCTGTACTGGCCGATCGGGCCGCGCGGCCAGGCCTATCCGACCCTGCTCGACTACTGGATCGCGCAGAATCCGAAGGGCCGCCACATCTGGCCGGGCCTGTTCACCAGCCGCATCGGCGCCCCCAGCAGGGATTACCAGCCGCAGGAGATCGTGCAGCAGGTCGCGGTGACCCGTTCGCGTCCGCTCTCGACCGGCCACATCCACTTCAGCATGGTCGCCCTGATGCAGAACCGCAAGGGCATCGCCGACCAGCTGCGCAGCACCAGCTATACCGGCCCCGCGCTTGTGCCGGCCTCGCCATGGATGGGCAGCGAGCGTCCCGGCACGCCGCAAGTGAGCGCCGCGCGCCGCGCCAAGTCGGTCGACCTCAAGCTGAAAGCCGGCAGCGCCAATGCCCTGTACGCGATCTGGTCGCGCTACAACGGCGAATGGCGCTTCGCGGTGGCGCCGGCATCGCGCGTGGACTGGTCGATTCCCGACGACGCCAGGCTGGGCCCGGCCGACGCGGTGGTGGTGAGCGCCGTCGACCGCCTCGGCAACGAAGGCCAGCGCGTGCGTGTGTGGCCGAAACCGTAATGCGGGTAGCATAGCTCTGGCATATGCACACCGACCACCACATCACTGACGCACCGGGCCTGGGCATCGACGCCGGCGGCACCGAAACGCGCTGGGCGCTCGCCGCGCCGGGCGGGCGGATCGTGGCCGAAGGCGTTGTTGGCGGCCTGTCCGCGCTGCAGATGGCCACCGAGTCCGGCCGCGCGGCCGTGCGCGCCACCTTCGCCGCGCTGGCGCAGGCGGTGCTGGCGCACGCGCGTCCTGCGCACGTGCAGGCCGGCCTGACCGGCTTCGGCGGCGACGGCGCGCAGCTCGCCGCATGGCTGGCCGAATTGCTGGGCATGGCGCCCGGCGCGGTCACGCTGTGCAACGACATCGAGATCGCCTACCGCGCCAGCTTCGCGCCCGGCGAAGGCTACCTGGTCTACGCCGGCACCGGCTCGATCGGCGCCTTCATCGACCTTGACGGCCAGTTCCACCGCGCCGGCGGCCGTGGCGTGGTGCTGGATGACGGCGGCGGCGGCTTCTGGATCGCGCGCGAAGCGCTGCGCCAGATCTGGCGCAAGGAGGACGAAGACCCCGGCGCCTGGCGCGCGTCGCCCATGGCGCACGCCGTGTTCGACCACATCGGCGGCGCCGATTGGGCCTTGTCGCGCCAGTTCATCTATGGCGGCGAACGCGGCGCGGTCGGCCGCCTGGCGCTGGCCGTCGCCGCCAGCGCCGAGCGCGATCCGGCCGCCGCCGCCATCCTGCGCGAGGCCGGGCGCGAGCTGGCCCGGCTGGCGCTGGCGCTGGTGAACCGCTTCGGCGAACGCCCGGTGGCGCTGGCCGGCCGCGCCGCCGAACTGCATCCCGTCATCGTCGACACCATGCGCGCCGCGCTGCCGGCCAGCGTCTCGCTGAGCCAGACCGGATTGCGCTCGCATCATGCCGCCGCGCGCCTGGCACTCGGGGCCGGCGCCGCCCCATCAACCCATTCACAGGAACCCCCATGAAATCGCTCGCCGCCATTCTTGCCCTGTCCGTGCTGGCCGGTTGCACCACCACCGGCGTCAAGCAATACGACGACACCTACACCGCCAAGGGCCAGGCCAGCCGGGCGCGCTTCGTGGTGCTGCACTACACCGTGTCCGACACGCCCCGCTCGATCAAGATCCTGACCGAGCAGGAAGTCAGCGCCCATTACCTGCTCACCGACGAAGCGCAGCCGAAGATCTACCGCCTGGTCGACGAGAACCGCGCCGCCTGGCACGCGGGCAATTCGAGCTGGAAGAATTTCACGCAGCTGAACAACAGCTCGATCGGCATCGAGATCGTCAACCCGGGCTGGAAGGACACGCCGCAGGGCCGCGTCTACGCGCCGTTCGCGCAGACCCAGATCGACGCCCTGGTGCCGCTGCTGAAGGACATCGTGCAGCGCCACGGCATCGCGCCCGAGAACATCCTCGGCCACAGCGACATCGCGCCGCTGAGGAAGCAAGACCCGGGGCCGCAGTTCCCGTGGCAGCGCCTGGCGCAGGAAGGGCTGATCAAGTGGCCGGACGCCAACCGCCTGGCCGCCGTGCGTCCGGTGTTCGACGCCACCCTGCCGGACGTCGCCTGGTTCCAGCGCAAGCTGGCCACCCACGGCTTCGGCTTCGTGCAGAGCGGCGTGCTGGACGTGCAGACGCGCGCGGTGCTGACCGCGTTCCAGATGAAGTACCGCCCGCGCGACATCGCCGGCGTGCCGGACGCCGAGACCGCGGCGCTGCTGGAAGTCCTGACCACGCCGCCGGGCACGCCGCTGCCGGTGATCACGCCGCCGGTGCCGCCGGTGCCGATGCCGGTGCCTTTGATGCCGGGCCAGCCGGTGCCACCAGCGCCGCCCGCAGTGCCGCCAACTTCGGCACCGCTCACCGCACCGGCCGTGCCGCCAGTCCCGGCGCCTGTTCCGCCAGCGTCACCGCTGCCGGAAACCGCGCCGGTACCACCGGTGCCGCCGACGCCGCCTGCGCCTGCGCCGACCGGCACCAGCACGCTGTAAGCGGCGCCGCGGCCCCGGTTTCGCTGTATCCTTCGACGGGTCGGCGCATGCTGCGGGCCGCGCCGTCGACCTTTCTGAAGGATGAAGCGATGCGTCTGCGCCATATCGAAGTCTTCCACGCCATCATGCAGGTCGGCACCATCAGCGGCGCCGCCCAGGTGCTGCACATCTCGCAGCCGGCAGTGACCAAGGTGCTGCAGCACGCCGAGCTGCAGCTGGGCATGCCGCTGTTCGAGCGCGTGCGCGGCAAGCTGTATCCCAAGCCCGAGGCGCACCGCCTGTTCGCCGAAACCGAGAAACTCAACCGCGACCTGCAGGGCATCCGGCGCCTGGCCGCCAGCCTCAAAAGCCGGGCGCTGGAAACCGTGCGCCTGGTCTCCACGCCGACCATCGCCACCAGCATCCTGCCGGCGGCGGTCACCAGCTGGCGGCGCGACTTTCCGCAGGCGCGCTGCGAACTGGCCACCCACCATACCGGCGAAATCGTCAACGTGCTGCGCCTGGGCGAAGCCGACCTGGGGCTGTCGCTGCAGGACCCGCGCCATCCCGGCATCGTGGCCGAGCCGATCGCCCACGGCCTGTTGACCGTGGTGGCGCCACGCGGCACCTGGAGCGACGAAGAATGCGCCACGCCGGTATCCGCCGCTGGCCTGCGCGGAGAGCTGATCGGCCTGGCCGGCAACGATCCGCTGGGCGAGATCATGGTGGCGGCCTGCGAAGCGCAGGACGTAGCGCCGCTGTTCCACACCGTGGTGCAGACTTATCAGATCGCGCGCTCGCTGGTCGAAGCCGGCGCCGGCAGCGCGGTGCTCGATCCTTTCACCGCTGCGTCAAGCGACCGGTCGAAGGTGCAGTGCCGCCAGTGGGCGCCGGCGATTCCCGTGCACCTGTACCTGCTCAGCGCCAGTCACGCGCCGCTGTCGCACGGCGCGCGCGAGCTGGCCAACTGCATCGGCGCCAGCGCGCGCGCCCTGCTCGAACCGAACACGCCATGATCCATACCGTGGCCAGCGAAGACGTGGCGGCTAACCCCGAGTTCCGCCACCTGGACAGCATCGCCGGCATCCGGGTCGACCTGCGCTATGCCACGGACAACAACTTCGTCGGCCGCGACCTGTATTCGCCCTACGACTGCGCCTGGCTGCACGTGCGGGCCGCCGAAGCCCTGGAGCGCGTGGTGGCCTGGCTCAAGGAGCGCCGCCCGGACCTGACACCGCTGGTGCTGGACGCCCTGCGCCCGCAACGGGTGCAGCAGCAGCTGTGGGACGCGCTGGACGGCACCGGCCTGCGCCTGTACCTGGCCGACCCGGCGCGCGGCTCGATCCACTCCTACGGCATGGCGCTCGACCTCACGCTGGTGGATGCGACGGGGCGCGAACTGGACATGGGCACCGGTTTCGACGACATGACGGAGCTCTCGCATCCGGCGCTGGAAGAAGGCTTCCTGCTGGCCGGGAAGCTCAGCGACGAGCAGGTGGCCAACCGCCGCCTGCTGCGGGCGGCGATGCTGCAGGCGGGCTTCCTCGCCATCCGCACCGAGTGGTGGCATTTCGATTGCGGCGACCGCGAACTGGTGCGGTCGACCTTCCGCCGCGTGTTGTAGACGCTGGGCGGCTATAAGACCGGCTGCAGGGCCGCCGGCGCTTGCGGCTGTACGGGGGCAGGCAACTGCGCAGTTCCCGATCTTGCCACCCAATCCACCAGCGCATCGAGCACCGCCCGTCCGCGCCCTTCGCCGGCGCGCTCGCTGTTCACGAACGCCACGAACACGCACGGCGTACCGCCCGCATCCGGCACGTAGCCGGCCAGCGCCACGACATTGCGGATGGAGCCGGTCTTCAGGCGCGCGCGGCCCGCCGCCGGGCTGTCCTGCAGGCGCCGGCGCATGGTGCCGTCGACCGCGCCGATCGGCAGGCTGGCCTGGAATTCGGGCGCCCACTGGCTGCGCAGGCCGGCCTGGAGGACTTGCCCCATCTGCTGCGGGGTGATGCGCTCGGTGCGCGACAGGCCGGAACCGTTCTCGATCACGAAGCCCGCATCGTCGATGCGCTGGCTGCGCATCCAGTCGCGGATCGCGGCGTCGGCGCGTGCTTGCGTTGTCACGCCTTCCTGCGGAGCCGGCAGCGGCAGGCTGCCTTCGAGCGGGTCGGCCTGCAGGCTGCCAAGGCTCAGAAGCAGGGTGCGCGCCAGCGCGTTGTCCGACAGCTTGTTGGTGTCGCGGATGATTTCGGGCAGGGCGCGCGCGGCGTGCGCGGCCAGCAGACGGGTATCCGGCGGCGTGGTCCCGGCCAGCGTGCGGCCGCTGATGGTGCCGCCCAGTCCCTGCCAGGTGCGGCGCACCAGGGCGCCGACGTAGTCGTCGCGGTCGAGCACATTGATGCCGTAGCTGTGCACGCAGTTCTTCGGGAAGGTGCCGCGCAAGACCACCTGCACGCTGCCGTCGGGCTGGCGCCGCGCTTCGGGCAGCTTCCAGCCGGCTTCCCATTTGGCGCAGGCGGCGTCGACCAGCGTCATCTCGGACGTCAGCGACACGCGGTCGAGCTCCGGATGCATGCGCAGCGCCAGCGAGCCGCTGGTAGAACGCATGTCGACCTGCAGCATGTTCTTGTTGACCAGCAGCGCGTCGGGGATGACGTTGTAATAGGCTTCGGGCGCCTCGTCGAAAGGCGGCGCGCCGAGATCCTGGCGCGCCGGCTGGAACAGGCTGCGGTCCAGCACCAGGTTGCCCTCGATGCGTTCGATGCCGGCGTAGCGCAGGGCGCGCAGCATGTCTTCCAGTACCTTCCCATCCAGGTCGGCATCGGCGCCGCCCCTCAAGACCAGGTCGCCGCGCAGCACGCCTCCCTCGACCCGGCCGTTGCTGCGCAACTCGGTGCGGCCGCGGAACACGGGGCCCAGGCGCTCCAGGCTTACCAGCGTGGTCACCAGCTTCATGGTCGACGCGGGCTGCATCGCCACCCGTTCGCCGTGCGCCAGCACGGTGGCGTCGCTGCGCAATACCAGCACCCCGACTTCGTGGTCGGCGATGCCGTTCAGTTTCATCGTTTGCGCCACCGGCGCCGGCAGCTGGGCGTGGGCGAACGGGAAGCTGGCGAACAGCGTGGCGGCGAGAGCGAGGCGACGGAGCATGCTGGTCCTTGTTTGAAAACGTCAACCGAAGAAGAGGTACGCCACCAACACCGCGGCGATGATGCCGACCAGGTCGGCCAGCAGGCCGTAGCTGACCGCATAGCGCGTCTTGCGGATCCCGACCGAGCCGAAATACAGGGCGATGATGTAGAAGGTGGTGTCCGATGCGCCCTGCAGGATGCTGGCCAGGCGGCCGACGAAGGAATCCACGCCGTAGGTGTTGATGGCGTCGATCATCATGGCGCGCGCGCCGCTGCCCGACAGCGACTTCATGAGCGCGGTCGGCAGCGCGCCGACGAAATCGGTCTGCAGGCCGAGGGCGCCGAACACCCAGGCGAAGCCGTTGACGACCTGGCCCAGGATGCCGGAATTGCGCACCACGCTGATCGCCACCAGCATCCCGACCAGGTAGGGAATGATCTTGATCGAGGTCTCGACGCCGTTCTTGGCGCCTTCGATGAAGGCCTCGAACACGTTGACCTTCTTGATCACGGCCGCCGTCATGAAGGCGGCGATGACGCTGAACAGCGCCAGGTTGGCCACCACGGTGGACACCAGCTGGATCTGCGCCTTGTCGAGGAAGTAGGTGAAGCTGAACACCATCGACGCGATCAGCGCCGTGGTGCCGCCGATCCAGCCGAACACCACCGGGTCGAGCAGGTTGATGCGCTGGCGGATGCCCACCGCGATGATGCTGGCGATGGTGGCGGTGTAGGTCGCGATCAGGGTCGGGATGAAGATGTCGGCCGGATTGGCCGCGCCCAGCACCGCGCGCTGCGCCATTACCGCCAGCGGGATGATGGTCAGGCCCGAGGTCTGGATCACCAGGAACATCAGCTGCGCGTCGCTGGCCTCGTCCTTGTTCGGATTGATCGACTGCAGCGACTCCATCGCCTTCAGGCCGAACGGCGTGGCGGCGTTGTCCAGGCCCAGCATATTGGCCGAGAAGTTCATCACCATGTGGCCGTTGGCCGGGTGGTCCTTCGGCACGCCGGGGAAGATGCGCGAGAAGAACGGCGCGATGGCGCGTGCGAACACGTTGATCAGGCCCGCCTTTTCGCCCACGTTCATGATGCCGAGCCAGAAGGTCATCACGCCGGCCAGCGGCAGGGCGATGTCCATCACCGCCATCTTGGCCGAGTCGAAAGTGCCGTCGATGATGCGCTTGAAGATCTCGGTATCGCCGAGGAAGATCCATTGCGCCAGTGCTGCCAGGAAGCCGACCAGGAAGAAACCGGTCCAGATATAGGTAAGTGCCATAGTGTGTCTGCGGGATGAGGCCTGATGTGCAGCGGAGAGTATAGGCCGAGAGCAAGCTGCACAGATGAAAGAATGCACCAGTGCCATGTTCAAAAATGATGTGGGGACCGCTTTTGTTGCCTCGCGCGGGGCGCGGCGCATATGATAGGCATTGCCAGACCGGACCTGACTTGATGACATTTCGCTACGCCGCCACCTTGTTGTTGTGCCTGACCTGCCTGACCGCGCAGGCGGCGGAACCCGTGGCGCCGCGCCAGGAAAAAGTATTGCGCATGTTCCTGTCCACCAGCGAAACCGGGCTCGATCCGGCGGTGGCGTCCGACAACGCCACCCTGTCGCTGCTGGAAAACCTGTTCGACCCGCTGCTACGCTACGACTACTTGGCGCGTCCGGCCAGGCTGCGCGGCAATACCGCGACCGCCATGCCGGAGGTGAGCAAGGATGGCCTGCGCTACACCTTCCGCATCCGTCCCGGCATCCATTTCACGCCCGACCCGGCGTTCAAGGGTGTGAAGCGTGAGGTCACGGCCGAGGATTACGTCTATAGCCTCAAACGTCTGTCCGATCCGACGCTCAGGTCACCGTGGGCGTATATGTTCGAAGGCGTGGCCGGATTGGAGGCGCTCGACCGCCATACGCTGCGCATCACCTTGAGGCACCCCGACAACAACTTCCTGTTCTACCTGGCGACGCCGGCCACCGGCGTGGTGGCGCGCGAAGTGATCGAGGCCTATCCGGGCCAGGCCGGCAACCACCCGGTCGGCACCGGTCCGTTCATGATTGGCGAGTGGAAGCGCAGCGACCGCATCGTCCTGCTGGCGAATCCCCATTCGACGGCGGTGTTCCACGCGACGCCGGGCAACGACCCGCACGACCAGGCCATCGCCGCCGCGCTGGAAGGCCAGCGCCTGCCGCGCGTCGACCGCGTCGAGGTGCGCATCGCCGAGGAATTCCAGGGCCGCATGCTGGGTTTCCTGAACGCCGAATACGACTACCTGGAGCAGATCCCCGAGTCGATGACCGAGATGGTGGTGCAAGGCGGCGCGTTGAAACCCGAGCTGGCCGCGCGCGGCATCGTGCTGTCGCGCTTTCCGGTGCTGCAGACCTACTACATGTGGATGAATATGAAGGATCCCGTGGTCGGCGGCTACGGCAAGGAACGGGTGGCGCTGCGGCGCGCGATCGCGCTGTCGTACAACAGCGTGGAAGACATCGCGCTGCTGAAGAAAGGCTTCGCGATCAAGGCCGAATCGCCGTTGCCGCCGAACGTGCTGGGCTACGACGCCAGCTACCGCAGCCCGGTGCCGTACGATCCGGCGCTGGCCAACGCGCTGCTCGACCGCCATGGCTACCGGGCGCGCGACCGCGACGGGTTCCGCCGCGCGCCCGACGGCAAGCCGCTGACGCTCACCATGTACAGCGAAGCCACCGTCGGCGGGCGCCTGCGCGACGAGTTGTGGCGCAAGTGCCTGAACGCGATCGGCCTGCGCGTGGTGTTCAGGTCGGACAAGAAGACCGAGATCATCAAGGCCTCGCGCCTCGGCACCGTGCAGATGTTCGAGAGTAACTGGATTGCCGATTTCCCCGACGGCGACAATTTTTACCAGCTGCTGTATGGCCCGAATGCCGGCCGCGCCAACTATGCGCGCTTCGACCTGCCGGCCTACAACGTGCGCTACGAACAGGCGCGCGCGCTGACCGACGGCCCGGTGCGCAGCAAACTGTATTTCGAGATGAACCAGCTGCTGCACGCCTACAACCCGTGGGTGCCGCTGACCCATGTGCTGTCGGGCGATCTGCGCCATCCGTGGTTGAAAAACTACAAACGCCACCCGGTCGAATTCACGACATGGCGCTACCTCGATGTCGATGTTGCGCAAAGAGCACGCATGGTCGGAGGCGTGCGCTAGGTTCGTTGTGTTTTTCCTAAATTAAACATTCCTGCTGGTTATACTGGACTCAACGGAATTCATTGGATGACGCCGATTTCGGCGGCGTAATCTGGATCCGGCATCGCTCAGTCCAAAGAAACAGGAGAAACACGTGAAGATGAAAAAACTGGCAGGGCTGATCGCCCTGATGGGCGTCGTTGCGCCAGGCATGGCGCAGGCACAGGCCGAGGCACCGATGCAGCGGGTCGAGATCACCGGCTCGAGCATCAAGCGCATCGCCAAGGAAGGCGCGCTGCCGGTGGAAATCATTTCGCGCAAACAGCTCGAAGACCAGGGCATCGTCACCGCCGAACAGCTGATCGCCACCCTCAACATCAACGGCAACGGTTCCGACAACCTGGCCTCGAACGCCGACGTCACCTCGGGCGCCCAGCGCGGCAACAACGGCGCCTCGTCGGCCAACCTGCGCGGCCAGGGCGCCGACTCGACCCTGGTGCTGCTCAACGGCCGCCGCGTGGCGACCCACGGCATGAAGGGTTCGGCGGTCGACCTGAATTCGATCCCGATGGCGGCGGTGGAGCGGGTCGAAGTGCTGAAGGACGGCGCTTCCGCCGTGTATGGCACCGACGCCATCGGCGGCGTGATCAACTTCATCCTGCGCAAGAACTACAAGGGCCTGGAAGCGCAAGCGTTTACCGACGTCGCCGAGGAAAGCGGCGGCGAGATCGGCCGCGTCTCGCTCACCGGCGGCTGGGGCGACCTCGATACGCAAGGCTGGAACGTGCTGGTGACGGCCGCGCACAGCGAGAACAAGGCGCTGCGCGGCGACCAGCGCGATTTCGTGAACACCTTCCAGTCGAACCGCGGCGTCTCGGTCGACACGCGCGGCACGCCGCACGCCAACATCTTCGCCACCACGCTAGGGCCATCGCTGCTGTCGCGTAGCGGCACCGGCCCGACCCTGCCGGGCGGCAGCGTCGCCTACAACGGCATCAGCCTGCTCGACCTGCCGGGCGGCGCCGGCTGCAACAGCTTCGACGGCATGGCCGCCTACGACGAACTGCTGTGGGACACGCCAGGCGCCGCCTATGGCTGCGCTTGGGACACCGGGCGCGCGGCCGTGCTGCAGCAGCCGGTCAAGAACAGCAATGCGCTGGCGCGCGCCACCTTCAACGTCGGCCAGCACCAGCTGTTCGCCGAAGCCGTCGGTTCGCGCGTCGAAGTGGCCAAGCGCTTCTCGCCCAACCAGGTGTCACCGTCGTCCTCGACCTTCGGCCCGAACTCGTTCTACCCGAGCAGCGGCGCCGCCTACAACGACGTCTACAACCGGCTGGTGGCGGTGTTCCCGTCGATTGCCGCCAACTATGGCCTGCCGATCGCCTATCGCTGGCGCTGCATGGAGTGCGGCAACCGCGAGATCCAGACCGAGACCGAAGCCGGCCGCCTGCTGGTGGGCGCCGACGGTCCCCTGACCCTGTTCGGCCGCACGTTCGATTACCGCGTGGGCCTGTCGCGCGCCACCAGCGAATCGAAGTCGCTGCTGGGCAGCGGCTACAACTACACGCAGCCGCTGGCCGAGGCGCTGGGCAGCGGCATCATCAACCCGTTCCTGCTGCCGGGCCAGACCCAGAGCCAGCAGGCGCTGGACCTGATCGCCTCGACCAGCGCAGCCGGCGTCACGCTGTACGGCGGCAAGACCATCATGACCCAGCTCGATGGCGCGGTGTCGGGTGAACTCTTCAAGCTGCCGGCCGGCCCGGTGATGGCCGCCGTCGGCATCGACCTGCGGCGCGAACAATACAAGTTCAACGGCGACGAGCGCAGCATCGCCGCACGGCGCGCGATCCTGAATGCGCCGTTCGACGACGTCAATGCGCTCGACAAGGTCAAGCGCGACATCAAGGCGGTATATGCCGAGGTGCTGGTGCCGGTGACGCAGGCGCTGGAACTGACCTTCGCCATCCGCCGCGACGACTACACGGGCTTCGGCGTCACCACCAATCCGAAGGTCTCGTTCCGCTACCAGCCGCTGGCGTCATTGATGTTCCGCGGCTCGTACAACGAGAGCTTCCGCGCGCCGTCGTTCAACCAGCTGTTCAACGGCATCACCATCACGCCATACGCCGGCAAGGACCTGGCCGACCCGGCCACCTGCCCGGGCGGCAAGGTAGATACGGCGCGCCCCGGCTGCGAAGCGGTCAACCCGGAAACCGCCAGCGGCGGCCGTCCCGAGCTGGGGCCGGAGACCGCCAGGCAGGGCAGCATCGGCGTGGTGTTCGAACCGTCCAACTTCTTCTCGGCCAGCGCCGACCTGTGGGAGATCCGCAAGGAGAACACGATCGACTCGTTCAACCTGGCGACCATGGTGGCGAACTATGCGTACTTCCAGGACGCCTTCGTGCGCGACGACGTGACCGGCCAGCTGCTCGGCATCGACCAGCGCTGGATCAACACGGGCGAACGCATCACGCGTGGCGTCGAAGTCGGCGCCCGCTTCAACGGCAAGTTCAGTACCGGTTCGCAGTGGAGCATCGGCATCGACGGCTCGCGCCTGCTCGAGAAGAAGTCGCGCGCCACCACCGATGCGCCGTTCGGCGAGAGCGAAGTCGGGCGCTTCCTGTTCACGGGTGACCTGGGCCTGAAGTGGAAGCACAGCGCCTACGCCACCTACAAGTACGGCAACTGGAGCGGCATGCTGCAGAATATCTACCGTTCGGGCTACACCGACCAGGTGCTGCCGGGCGTGGCCAGCGGCAAGGTGACGCCGGCGAACTACAACGCCAAGGTGGACGACTATTCGATCTATAACCTGACGGTGAACTACACCGGCTTCCAGAACCTGACGTTGACGGCCGGCGTGAAGAACCTGATGGACGAGGATCCGCCGTTTGCTATCACGTATGACAGCAACACCGGCGCCGGCAGCAGCTGGGAACCGCGGGTGGCCGATCCGCGCGGGCGCTCGTTCACGCTGATGGCGACCTACAAGTTCTTCTGACCCGCACCTTCACCCGTCGTCCCCGCGCAGGCGGGGACCCAAGTTTGCATGCCTTTCGTCTGCGCTAGCAGAACTTGGGTCCCCGCCTTCGCGGGGACGACGGTGTTATAAATGTAGTTATGAAAATCAGCCGTCGTAGTTTCGGCGCATTTACCGCCGCCGCTTTCTCTGTCACTGCACCAGGCATCGCAGCAGCGCGCCGCCGTCCAGGCCCCATGAAGCTGATCAAACCCCCACGCCTGCGTCCCGGCGACACCGTCGGCCTGATCGCGCCCGGCGGCTACACGAGCGAGCGCGCCATCGACAAGGCGCTGCGCAACATCGAATCGCTCGGCCTCAAGGTCAAGCAGGGAAAATATCTGCGCGAAGTCTTCGGCAACTACGCCGGCTCGGTCGAACAGCGCGTGGCCGACCTGCACGCGATGTTTCTTGACCCCGAGGTGAGCATGATCTGGCCGATCCGCGGCGGTTCCGGCTGCATCTCGCTGCTGGCGCACCTGGACTACGGCCTGATTCGGCGCCACCCGAAGATCCTGCTCGGCTACTCCGACATCAGCGCGCTGCACCTGGCGCTGCACAGGCACGCCGGCCTGGTGACCTTCCACGGCCCGGTGGCTTCGTCGACGATGACCGACTATTCGCGCGCGCGGATGATGGCGGTGCTGGCCGACCCGCAGCCGCAGTACACGATCACGATGTCGCCGGAGAACGCCGCACAGGCCGTGCGCGAGCCGCATTTCGGCATCCACACCCACACCCATGGCGTCGCCACCGGAGCGCTCATGGGCGGTAACCTGTCGATGGTGGCGGCGCTGGCCGGCACGCCGTACGCGGCGGATATCCGCGGCAGCATCCTGTTCCTGGAAGAGGTCAACGAAGCGCCCTACCGCATCGACCGCTGGATGACCCAGCTCGACCTGGCGGGAGGCTTCCGGAATGCGGCGGCGGTGGTGATCGGCATCTGCGAGAACTGCGGCCCGGAACACGAAGACGTCTCGCTCACGCTCGAGCGCACGCTCGGCCTGCACCTGCATCCGTTGACGACACCCGCGGTGACCGGCTATTCGATCGGCCATATCCGCAACCAGTGCACGCTGCCGCTCGGCCTGCAGGCCAGGCTCGACACGCAGGCGCAGACCATCACGCTGCTGGAGGCGGCAGTTACATAAGCGTTACCTGAGCCTGCGGCTCATGGTGACCGAGCCGTGCGACTCGCCGTCGATGCGGTACAGGTCCGGCGCTTCGCCGGTGACGATAAAGCCGGCGCGCTCGTACAAGCGGCGCGCCGCGTGATTCCCCGCCAGCACGTCGAGGTCGACCCAGTCCAGCATCAAGGTGGCATGGGTCCAGGCGAGCGCGGTATCGACCAGCATCCGGCCCAGTCCAAGGCGGCGGTAGGCGCGATGCACGCCCATGCCGAGCATGGCGCGGTGGGTGGACAAGGGGTCGGGACGTGCGCGCAGGTCGATATGGCCGGCGATGGCGCCATGCGCGTCGCGTGCGATCCAGACCCGGCGCCAGCCCGGCTGGCCGAGCGCAATCGACAGGCCGCCGGCAAACGAAGCCGCCTTCACGGGCGGCAGGCGCGCGTTCTCGCGTGACAGCGGCTGGAACACCGGCGCGCCATCGCGGCCATTTTCCTGCAACTGCTTGTCCAGATACATGAACAGCTGCGGCAGGTACTCCGGCTCGAGCGGAACGATCTGCACGTTCATAGCGCGCGTGCGATCAGGATCTTCTGGATGTCGCTGGTGCCTTCGTAGATCTGGCACACGCGCACGTCGCGATAGATGCGTTCGACCGGGAAATCGGCCACGTAGCCGTAGCCGCCGAACACCTGCATCGCATCGGACACCACGCGCTCGGCCATCTCGGACGCGAACAGCTTGGCCATCGCCGCTTCCTTCAGGCACGGCAGGCCCGCATCTTTCATCGCCGCCGCATGCAGGATCAGCTGGCGTGCGGCCTCGATCTTCATTGCCATCTCGGCCAGGCGGAACTGCACCGACTGGTGCTCGAAGATCGGCTTGCCGAAGCTCTCGCGCTCTTTCGCATACGCCAGCGCCGCCTCATACGCCGCGCGCGCCATGCCGACCGATTGCGAGGCGATGCCGATGCGCCCGCCCTCCAGGCCCGACAGGGCGATCTTGTAGCCCATGCCTTCCTCGCCGATCAGGTTAGCAAGCGGAATGCGGCAATTGTCGAACACGATCTGCGCCGTGTCCGACGAATGCTGGCCCATCTTCTGCTCGATGCCGGCCACGATGTAGCCGGGCGTGTCGACCGGCACCCAGAACGCGCTGATGCCTTTCTTGCCGGTGGCCTTGTCGGTGACCGCCATGACGATCGCCACGTCGCCGTACTTGCCGCTGGTGATGAACTGCTTGCTGCCGTTGATGACGTACTCGTCGCCGTCGCGCGTGGCCGTGGTGCGCAGGGCGGCGGCGTCGCTGCCGGTATGCGGCTCGGTCAGGGCAAAGGCGCCCAGCAGTTCGCCGCTGGCCAATGGCCGCAGCCAGCGCTGCTTCTGCGCTTCGCTGGCGTACATCATGGCGATGCTGCACACCGGGCAGTTGTTGACCGAGATGATGGTCGAGGTGCCGCCGTCGCCGGCCGCGATCTCTTCCAGCACCAGCGCCAGGGCCACGTAGTCCAGGCCGGCGCCGCCGTATTCCTCGGGCACGGCGACGCCGAAGGCGCCCAGCGCGGCCAGCTCCTTCAATTCGTCCTTCGGGAAAACGTGCTCGCGGTCCCAGCGCGCCGCTTGCGGCGCCAGGCGCTCCTGCGCGAAGCTGCGCAGGGCGTCGCGGATCATCTGGTGTTCTTCGCTCAGAATCATGGTGTCTCGACTATTCTCGTTATGGTTCCGGGCGCGCCGCTAACGATATAAACCGTTACCAGGCAATCGGCGCGCCGTCGTGGTTCAGGAAGCTGCCGTTGGCGCCGGCATCCACCCTGGCCAGCGTGGCGCGCAGGTCGCGCACGCTCTGCTCGGGCGTCAGGCTGGCTCCCGAGCCACCCATGTCGGTCTGGACCCAGCCCGGGTGGAAGGCGACGCAGGTCACGCCCTGCGCGCCGTAGGTGATCGAGGCGTCCTTCAGCACCGAATTGAGCGCCGCCTTGCTGGCGCGGTACAGCGTGCCCGAAGTGTCGCTGCGCTCGCCGATCGAGCCCATGCGCGAGGACAGCACGGCCAGCTTGCCGCGGGTGTCGGCCAGCAGCGGGCCGACGATCGGGATCAGGCGCATCGCCGCCAGCACGTTGGTGTGCATCACGGCGTCGAACTCGGGACCGGTCGGGAAACTGCCGTGGGAAGGGCCGTACACGCCGGCCACCAGCCAGGCGCTATCGATCTTTTCGTCGTCCAGGCGCCAGCCGAGGGCGGCGATGGAATCGGCGCTGGTGACGTCGAGCTGGTGGGCGGTGGCGCCCATGCTTGCGAGCGCGTCGCAGTCTTCCTGCTTGCGCGCGGTGGCGATGACGCGCCAGCCGTCGCTGCGGTATTGCTGGACCATCTCGTGGCCGATGCCGCGCGAGGCGCCGATGATCAATACGGTAGGCATGATGAACTCCTTGTGAATGGATTGACGACGCAATGCCTTAATGGTCGCATGGATCGTTCATCATCGCCGCGCGTGGCTGATGACACCAATTACACCAGCTCGACCGCCATCGCCGTCGCTTCGCCGCCGCCGATGCACAGCGAGGCCACGCCGCGCTTGCCGCCGCTTTGCTTGAGCGCGCCGAGCAGGGTGACGATGATGCGCGCGCCCGAGGCGCCGATCGGGTGACCCAGCGCGCAGGCGCCGCCGTGCACGTTGACCTTGTCGTGCGGGATCCCGAGGTCGCGCATGGCGGCCATCGGCACCGCGGCAAAGGCTTCGTTGATCTCGTACAGGTCGACATCTAGCGGGGTCCAGCCGGTCTTCTGGAACAGCTTCTTCATCGCGCCGATCGGGGCGGTGGTGAACAGGTTCGGTTCCTGGGCGAAGGTGGCGTGGCCCAGCACGCGCGCGATCGGCGTGAGGCCCAACTCTTTCGCTTTCGATTCGCGCATCATCACCAGAGCGGCGGCGCCGTCGTTGATCGACGACGACGAGGCGGCGGTCACGGTGCCGTCCTTTTTGAACGCCGGCTTCAGCGACGGGATCTTGTCGACCTTGGCCTTGAGCGGACCTTCGTCCTTGTCGATCACGCTTTCGCCGGCGCGGCTGGTGACGCTGACCGGGGCGATCTCCCAGTCGAAGCCGCCGCCGTTGGCTGCGGCCTGGGCGCGCTTGACCGAGGCGATGGCGAAGGCATCCTGCTCTTCGCGCGTGAATTGATAGCTTGCCACGCACTCTTCGGCAAAGGTGCCCATCGAGCGGCCTTCGCCGGTCTTCTCGTTGCGCGAGTAGGCGTCTTCCAGGCCGTCCATCATCATGTGGTCGAACATCGGGGCGTGGCCGATGCGGTAGCCGCCGCGCGCCTTCGGGATCAGGTAGGGCGCATTGGTCATCGACTCCATGCCGCCGGCGACCACGATGTCGGCGCTGCCGGCCACCAGCTGGTCGTGGGCGAAGATCGCGGCCTGCATCGCCGAGCCGCACATCTTGGAGAGGGTGACGGCGCCGGTCGACAGCGGCAGCCCGGCCTTGATCAGCGCCTGGCGCGCCGGGGCCTGGCCCTGGCCGGCCATCAGGCAGTTGCCGAAGTAGACGTGTTCGACAGCGTCCGGCGCGACGCCGGCGCGCTCGACCGCGGCCTTGATCGCCACGGCGCCGAGGTCACTCGCGGTTTTGGAGGAAAAATCGCCCTGGAAGGCGCCCATCGGGGTGCGCGCGGCGCCGACGATGACAACGGGATCGTTCATGGTAGTGGTCTCCGAAAAGAGTTACATGGTCTCGCCGAACAGCTCGCGGCCGATCAGCATGCGCCGGATCTCGCTGGTTCCGGCGCCGATCTCGTACAGCTTGGCGTCGCGCCACAAGCGGCCGACCGGGTATTCGTTGATGTAGCCGTTGCCGCCCAGCGTCTGGATCGCTTCGCCCGCCATCCAGGTCGCCTTCTCGGCGCTGTACAGGATGGCGCCGGCGGCGTCCTTGCGCAGCGCGCGCACCGCTTCCGGAGAATTGGCGCGGTCGCACGCCTGGCCCACCGCATACACGTAGGCGCGGCACGCCATCATGGTCGAGTACATGTCGGCGATCTTGCCCTGCATGAGCTGGAACTCGCCGATCGCCTGGCCGAACTGCTTGCGCTCGTGGATGTACGGCACCACCACGTCCATGCAGGCCGACATGATCCCGAGCGGGCCGCCGGACAGCACGGTGCGCTCGAAGTCGAGGCCCGACATCAGCACGTTCACGCCGCGGCCGACGCCGCCCAGCACGTTTTCAAACGGCACTTCGCAATCCTGGAACACCAGTTCGCCCGTGTGCGAGCCGCGCATGCCCAGCTTGTCGAGCTTCTGCGCGATCGAGAAGCCCTTGAAGCCCTTCTCGATCAGGAAGGCGGTCATGCCGCGCGGGCCGGCTTCGAGGTCGGTCTTGGCGTACACCACCAGGGTGTCGGCGTCGGGGCCGTTGGTGATCCACATCTTGGTGCCGTTCAGGACGTAGCGGTCGCCCTTCAGGTCGGCGCGCAGCTTCATGCTGACCACGTCGGAACCGGCGTTCGGCTCCGACATCGCCAGCGCGCCCACGTGCTCGCCCGAGATCAGCTTCGGCAGGTATTTGCGCTTTTGTTCTTCAGTGCCGTTGCGCTTGATCTGGTTGACGCACAGGTTCGAATGGGCGCCGTAGGAGAGACCGACCGAGGCCGAGGCGCGCGAGATTTCTTCCATGGCGACGATGTGCGCCAGGTAGCCCATGTTGGCGCCGCCGTATTCCTCGCCGACGGTGATGCCGAGCAGGCCCAGCTCGCCCATCTTCTTCCAGAGGTCCATCGGGAACTGGTCGCTGCGGTCGATGTCCGCCGCGCGCGGGGCGATTTCGCTGGCGGCGAACTGCTGTACCGCTTCGCGCAAGGCGGCGATGTCCTCGCCATGGTCAAAGGTCAAGCCGGGAAGGTGCAGCATGTCGTCCTCACGATGAACGGTGTTGGGGCAGGGCGCCGATGAGCGATCATCATACTCGCCTGTGACGTTAACGTAAACGTCAACCAAAGTGAGGGATAAATGTGACTTGTGGTTGCTCAGGCGGCGTCGCGGCCGGCCTCGTCTTCGGCCAGCAGGCGCCGGCATTCTTCCTCGTGGGCGGAAATTTCTTCTAACGCCATCTCGATGTCGGCGCGCTGTTGTTCCAGCGTCAGGCGCTGTTGCGCCAGCACGCCGAGGAAGCGGTCGATCTGGGCCGCGGTGTCCTTGGGCGACTCGTACATATCGACGATGCTCTTGATTTCGGACAGCGTCAGCCCCAGTCGCTTGCCGCGCAGCGTCAGTTTCAAACGGGTACGGTCGCGCGGCGTGTACACGCGGTTGCGTCCGCCGACGCCTTCGCGCATTGGGCTGAGCAGGCCCTGATCCTCGTAAAAACGGATCGCCCGTGCTGTGATGTCGAATTCGCGCGCCAGTTCGGCGATGGTAAAAGTAGCCATGATTGTTAGAGGGATAGCAAAGAACAAATGAAATCGCTAAAATCAGAACGCATTTTCCGTTTACGTTAACTGTCGGTAGCAGGCGCATTGTAGCGCGATGAATTTGCTCCGCACACGAAAGATTGCCATGAACCCGCTCGAAGCCCAGCTTGCCTATCCGCTCGCGGACCTGATTCCCGCGCCGGGCGCACTGCACGAGATCGCGCCCGGCCTGCGCTGGGCGCGCATGCCGCTGCCGTTCGCACTCGACCACGTCAACCTGTGGCTGCTGCAGGACGAGGTCGACGGCCGCGCCGGCTGGAGCGCGATCGACACCGGCGCCGGCACCGACGCCAGCCGCGCCGCGTGGGAACAGGTGTTCGCCGACGGCTTGAAAGGCGAACCGCTGGTGCGCGTGATCGCCACCCATTGCCATCCTGACCACGTCGGCCTGTCCGGCTGGCTGTGCGAGCGCTTCGGGGCGCCGTTCTGGATCACTACCGGCGAGTTCGGCTTTGCACGCATGATGGCGGCGGCGCTGCCGGGCGTGGACGGGCCGTCGGCGATCCCGCACTTCGAGCGCCATGGCCTGGTCGACGCGGCGCTGCTGGACCAGATGCGCAGCCGCCGCAATTACTATCCCTCGCTGGTGCCGGCGGTGCCCGACGCCTACACCCGCCTGCAGGACGGGCAGGAAGTGCGCATCGGCGCCCGGCGCTGGCGCGTGATCACCGGCTTCGGCCATTCACCGGAACACGCGGCGTTGTACTGCGCCGAGCTGAACGTGCTGATCTCGGGCGACATGGTGCTGCCGCGCATCTCGACCAATGTCTCGGTGTTCGCGGTCGAGCCGGACGGCAATCCGCTGCAGCTGTACCTCGATTCGCTGGACAAGTTCGCCGGCCTGCCCGACGACGTGCTGGTGCTGCCGTCGCATGGCAAGCCGTTCCGCGGGCTGCATACCCGCATCGCGCAGCTGCGCGAACATCACGCGGCGCGCCTGGCTGAAGTGTTGCAAGTTTGCAGCACTCCGCAATCGGCGATGGACATTGTCCCCGTCATGTTCCGGCGTCCGCTCGACGCCCACCAACTCAGCTTTGCATTGGGTGAGGCATTGGCACACTTGCACAAGCTTTATTACGACGGCGACATGAAAAAGTTACAAAGTAACGACGGGATTTTCCGATTTACACGTGTTGGCACATCATTGTAACTACAAAATACATATATTTTGGAATGTATGTTCCATCGACTATGCTAAGTAATTGTACGTAAAGAATACATTTTAGCCGCTCAGGGTGATTCTGAACAAAACATCCTTCGGAGTCTTGCTATTTGGAACGTAAAATCACATCCGTAAAAACTATTAAAAAACCACATCATTGTTACATTTTAGAGGTATGATTTAGGATTCATGCTTCTCAACAGAAGAAGTTACCCGTCCGCATCAATAACAAGTACCACGATGAACTCAACGAATGAACGGGAGAGCTTCAGCGAGCGACTGCAGCAGGCCCTGAAGAACGCGCATTACTCCCCCGATAGCCCGACCCGGCTGGCCCGGGAATTCAATATCCGCTTTGAAGGACGTCCGATTACGGTACACGCCGCCCGTAAATGGCTGGTGGGCGAAGCCATTCCGACCCAGGAAAAGCTGCGCATGATCGCCCAGTGGCTGGGCGTGCCTGCCGACTGGCTGCGCTTCGGCGGCGCCGAGCAGGCTGCCAGCGCCGATGCGGCCGGCGGCGGCGCGCGCTTCGAATCGGCCGACGTCAAACTGATCGCCGATCTGCAGCGCCTGGATGAACACCACCGCCAGCTGGCGCGCGAGTTCATCCGCATGCTGGTCCGCATGAATCACCAGAAAGCGGAAACCAAGTAAGCCCCGTCGACACCCGGCGTTGCACTTTTCGTCATGCCGTGCAGCACAAACGGCCGCAGCTGGTTCATAATCAGCTTCGGTGGCTGCGATCGCTGCTACCGGATCCATCGAGGAGCAGCTGACGCATGCGAAACAACTACGCCAACACCGCCCAGCTCAAGGAATTGATGACTGCGCCGCCGATGACGGCGGCGCGTCACGCCGAAGTGCTACGGGAACGCAATGCCCGGCGGCGGATGCTTGAAGAAGCACGCGAAGCAAAAAAGGCCGACGGCAACCTGTACGACAGCACGGGCGACGGCCGGCGCTGAGCCTGGAGGCCGGCGCAGCGCCGGCCTAGTCTGCCGGCAGGTCGTCTTTCAGGCCGCCCTTCATGCCGCCCCAGCGGGCGGCCTGGGCATTCTCTATCCCCAGCAAATCCAGCACCCGGTCGACGCTGTGCTCGACCATGTCCGCGATCGACGCCGGCCGGTGATAAAAACTGGGCAGCGGCGGGAACACGATGCCGCCCATCTCGGTCACGGCCGTCATGTTGCGCAGGTGCGCCAGGTTGAACGGCGTTTCGCGCACCATCAGCACCAGGCGCCGGCGTTCCTTCAGGATCACGTCGGCCGCGCGCGTGACCAGGTTGTCGGACAGGCCATGGGCCACGGCCGCCAGCGTCTTCATCGAACAGGGAGCGATCACCATGCCGTCGGTCGGGAACGAACCGCTGGCGATGGTGGCGCCGATGTCGCGGTTGCGATGGACCACGTGGGCCAGCGCTTCGGCGTCGCGCCGCTGCAGGCCGAGTTCCTGGTGCAGGGTGAGGGAGGCGGCGTCGGAAATGACCAGGTGGGTCTCGACGCCGGGTGTGGCGTGCAGGCGCTTGAGCAGCTGCACGCCGTAGGTCGCGCCGGTCGCGCCGGTGATGGCGACGACGATCCGGCGCGGACGATCAGTCATTCTTCAGCAGGGTCTGCAGTTCGCCCGACTCGTACATCTCGTTCATGATGTCGGTGCCGCCGATGAACTCGCCGTTCACGTACAGCTGCGGCACGGTTGGCCAGTTCGAGAAGTCCTTGATGCCCTGGCGCACTTCAGGGTCGTCCAGCACGTTGACGGTGGCAACATTGTTAACGCCGCAGGCTTTCAGGATCTGGATGGCACGGCCCGAGAAGCCGCACTGCGGGAACTGGGCGGTACCCTTCATGAACAGCACGACCGGGGTAGAGGTCACGGTTTCTTTGATCCAGGTTTGCACGTCGCTCATTTTGGTTCTGCCTTTGGAAAAATAGGTTGGATGGCGCCATTTTATAAGAATTCGACGTTGTGGGCATCAGCCCACAACGTCGCCCCCACGCAGGTGGGGGCCCAATTTCTGCATGCGCATCAGAACCAGCCGGTCATCGTTGCGTAGCGCCACCTGCTGCTATCATCAACCGGATTCCAACTCCGTCAAGCACCATGCACAACACCTTCGCCACCCTGCCGCCGCTCGCCATGTGGATCTTCGCCGCGCTGCTCGGGCTGCCGGCCCTGTACGACATCGCCGTCGGCATCACCTCGCACCAGCCGGCGCGCTTCTTCTTCGCCATCGGTCCGCTGCTGATGGCCGGCTTCCTGGCCTACTGCGCGCTGCAGCGCCGCGCCGGGAACGACGCCAGGCTGGCCTCGCGCGAAGTCACGCTGGCCGGCTACATCTGCTTCGGCCTGTTCGCCGGCGGCTTCCTGGTGAAGCTGGTGCTGCAGGGGACGCAGGCGATCGGCTGACCGCTGTCGCTGGGTCGGCGCCCGGCCATGCGGTATGATCGCGCCAATTTGACAAGCCGACCGGAGAATCCCGATGCAAGAACAACCCCGCCCGCGTGTGCCGTCGCCGAACGCGAACCTCGTGATCGCCGCCCTGCTGGGCATTCCCGGCATCCTCAACATCTATCGCGGCATCACGCAGCAGATTCCGGGCGACATCCTGTCGGGCCTGGCGGCGCTGGTGTATGCGGTGCTGCTGGTGCGCGATGCGATGTACATCAGGAAGACCGGTCTGCCGGCCATCCCGCAGGCGAAGATGCTGTTGATCGGCTTCGGCTGCCTGGCGGTCTACCTGGTCGGCATCCTGCTCAAGCACAGCTGATCAAGCAGGACTACCCCAGGCTGCGGCCCAGGCACACCGAGACCTCGCGGCCGACATAGCGTCCCCACGGCGCGACCGGCGCGTAGCCATGCCGTTCGTAGAAGCCGACGGCGCGCGTGTTCACGCGCCGCGTCGACAGCCACACCTGCCGGTACCCGCAAGCGGCCGCGCGCCGTTCCAGGTCGGCCAGCATGCATGCGCCGGCGCCGCTGCCGGGCCGCGCGTACATGCGCTTGAGTTCGGCCACGTCCCCTTCGAGCTTGCGAAAGGCGCCGCAGCCGACCGCCTCGCCGCGCGCATTCCAGGCGATCACGAAGGCCGCGTCCAGTCCCTGCACGTCGCGCGGATCGAACGACGAGGCGCCGCTGTCGCCGGTGATCGCGCTCAGCGCCGCGTCGAGCTGCGCGATCAAGCGCAGCGATTCAAGGCTGGCGGGATCGGCAAGAGCGACGCGCAGCACCGGCTTACTTCATCAGCTTGGCGAATGCCGCCGCCATCGCATTGCCGGACGGCGGCGCCGCGCGTTCCTGGCGCTGGTGCTGGGCCACGCGCTTGGCGTCGACGCGGTCGCCACGTTGTTCCGGACGCGAACCCGCCTGCGGCGCGCTGTCGCTCAGGCGCATGGTCAGCGCGATGCGCTTGCGCTTTGGATCCACTTCCAGCACCTTGACCTTCACCACCTGGCCGGCCTTGACCACCGTGTGCGGGTCTTTGACGAACGTGTTCGACAGCGCCGAGATGTGCACCAGGCCGTCCTGGTGCACGCCGATGTCGACGAACGCGCCAAAGGCCGCGACGTTGGTCACCACGCCTTCCAGGATCATGTCGACCTTCAGGTCCGAGATCGCTTCCACGCCTTCCTTGAAGGTGGCGGTGGTGAATTCCGGACGCGGGTCGCGCCCCGGCTTTTCCAGTTCCTTCAGGATGTCGCTCACGGTCGGCACGCCGAACTTCTCGTCCGCATACCTGGCCGCGGATAAGCCTTTGAGCAATGGGCCATCGCCGATCACTGATTTCACGTCGCGCTTCACGTCCGCCAGGATCTTCTCGACCACCGGATACGATTCCGGGTGCACCGCCGACGCGTCGAGTGGATTGGCGCCGTTCATCACGCGCAGGAAGCCCGCCGCCTGTTCAAACGTTTTGTCGCCCAGGCGCGGCACCTTTTTCAGCGCCGCGCGCGAAGCGAACGCGCCGTTGCTGTCGCGGTAGGCCACGATCCCCTGGGCCACCGTGTTCGACAGGCCCGACACGCGCGCCAGCAGCGGCGCCGACGCCGTGTTGACGTCCACGCCGACCGCGTTCACGCAGTCTTCCACCACCGCGTCGAGCGAACGCGCGAGCTGGGTCTGCGACACGTCGTGCTGGTACTGGCCGACGCCGATCGACTTCGGATCGATCTTCACCAGTTCTGCCAGCGGGTCTTGCAGGCGGCGCGCGATCGAGACCGCGCCGCGCAGCGACACGTCCATGTCGGGCAATTCGCGCGACGCGAATTCGGACGCCGAATACACCGAGGCGCCGGCTTCCGACACCACGATCTTGGTCAGCTTGAGTTCCTGGTTCTGCTTGATCAGGTCTTGCGCCAGCTTGTCGGTCTCGCGCGAGCCGGTGCCATTGCCGATCGAGATCAGCGACACATTGTGTTTCGCGGCCAGCCTGGCCAGCGTGTGCAGGGCCCCATCCCAGTCGTTGCGCGGCTGGTGCGGATACACGGTGGCGGTATCGACCACCTTGCCGGTGGCGTCCACCACCGCCACCTTGACGCCGGTGCGCAGGCCCGGGTCCAGGCCCATGGTCGCGCGCGGGCCGGCCGGCGCCGCCAGCAGCAGGGCCTTCAGGTTGCGCGCGAAGACGCCGATCGCATCCTGTTCGGCCTTGTCGCGCAGTGCGCCCATCAAATCGGTCTCGAGGTGCATGAAGCTCTTCACGCGCCAGGTCCAGCGCGCGGTGTCCTGCAGCCATTTGTCGGCCGCGCGGCCTTGCGCCTTGATGCCGAATCGCGCCGCGATGCGGCCTTCGCACGGATTGAGCGGCGCATCCCACTTCGGTTTCTCGGGTTCCGAATCCAGGCGCAGCGTCACGTCCAGCACGCCCTCGCGCCGTCCGCGCAGCAGCGCCAGCGCGCGGTGCGACGGCACTGCATGCAGCGGCTCGTTGTAGTCGAAATAGTCGGCGAACTTCTCGCCTTCGTCTTCCTTGCCGGCGACGACTTTCGATTCCACCACGCCGTGCTCCTGCACGTACTCGCGCAGCGACTGCAGCAGCTCGGCGTCTTCGGCGAAGCGCTCCATCAGGATCTGGCGCGCGCCGTCCAGCGCCGCTTTGGTATCCACGACGCCCGGATTGGCGCCGCCATCGGCGTTGGTGAAGGCTTCGCGCAGATAGTCTTTCGCAATGCTTTCCGGATCGAGC
Source organism: Massilia sp. YIM B02443 (assembly GCF_030411955.1). GTDB lineage: Bacteria > Pseudomonadota > Gammaproteobacteria > Burkholderiales > Burkholderiaceae_D > Telluria. The sequence goes on along the minus strand of NZ_JASNRA010000006.1, from coordinate 70,461 downwards.
GCCGGATCGGCCAGTAGCGCATCGGCCAGCGGCATCAGGCCGGCCTCGATCGCGATCTGGGCCTTGGTGCGGCGCTTCTGTTTATACGGCAGGTACAGGTCTTCGAGGCGGGTCTTGTCTTCGGCCAGCGCGATCGCCTGCATCAGCTCCGGCGTCATCTTGTTCTGTTCCGTGATCGAGCCGATGATCGCCGCGCGCCGGTCTTCCAGCTCGCGCAGGTAGCGCAGGCGCTCTTCCAGCAGGCGCAGCTGGGTGTCGTCGAGACCGCCCGTGGCTTCCTTGCGGTAGCGGGCGATGAAGGGCACGGTGGCGCCTTCGTCGAGCAGGGCGATGGCGGCGGCCACCTGGGCCGGACGGGCGGCCAGTTCTTGGGCGAGGCGTTGTTCGATGGAAGGCAGCATGGGCAGTCGGAAAGCGAAGAGCAAAAACGGAGGTGCGAAAAAATCAGGCAGGCATGCGTGATGCGATGTTGTGGCAAGTGTGTAGCAACTGAGTCAAGCAACCAATGATACGCAAACATGAACGATACGCCAGTCTTGACAGCGTAATCCGAACATGAGAGAACAACCGGTTGAGATGAAAACGCGGCATTACGCACGGATGAGATTTGCCTGCTAAGTGCGATTCCGAACAAAACGGAAGTGTTCGCATGCGAGATAATGCCCGTTATTGCCTTTTTTGTTACCTGCCACGAGACCCAATGACCACAGTCGATTATCTTCGCGAGAAAGCCGGCGAGCTACCCGCGGCCCGCGCTCCCGCACGTGCTCCCGCCCTGCCTGCGCCCGTGGTCAGCTGGCTCCAGCGGGTCGAAGCGGCGGCGCATCCGCAGCCGAAGCTGACCGACGAGGTCGCGGATCCGAAGGCGGCGCAGTACAAGTTCGTGTACGTGATGGCGCCCACCAGTGGCGGCCGCCACGTCGCGGTCTGCCTGTGCAAGGCGCGCCTGCGCGCCAACGGCGAAGTGGCCGCGGCCAGCCCGGTGAGCGAAGTGTTCTCGCTGCTGTCGGCGCCGCCCGCCTACCTGGAAGGCGACGACGTCGACCTGGTGCGCTTCTTCATCGCCATGCGCAGCGGCTCGTCGCAGGGCACCAGCGCCACCGAACCGAAAGGCAAAGTCGGCGCGATCCTGCTGCAGATGCTGCTCGAGCAGGGCAAGCTGCTGTGGGCGAACTCGTGGTCCGACATGGCCAATGGCCTGGTCTATCCGCTGCAGGCGGGGCCAACCCGCCTGGCCAGCCTGGCCTGGCGCGACGAAGGCCGCACCGCCAAACTGGGGTGGTCGGTGGCGCCGGTGAACGGCGCCGCCACCCACAGCGCGGCCGACCAGATCGACTACATGCTGCCGACCGATCCGCCGTGGTACATCGACAACCTGTCGTGCGGACCGCTGGACCTGAATCGCGGCGGCATCGACATCTCGCTGGCCGAGCTGCAGGCGCTGGTGGCGCAGGCGCCGCTCTTGAGCGGCACCGACAAGAAGCGCGTGTCGCAGCTGCTGCTGGCGCACGGCCTGCAGCAATTGATGCCGCTGCCGCAGCCGCTGACCCAGCGCCTGCGGAATGACGTCAAGCCGATTCCACACCTGCTGCTAGACTCGGTGCAGCTGGCCGACGGCGGCGTCACGCGCTGGCACGACTTCGCCGTGCTGGCCTACGACTACGACGGCCAGCGCGTCTCGTTCGATCCGTCGCAGCGCGTGGTGCGCCAGATCGGCGACCTCACCGAGATCATCGAACGCGATCCGAAGCTTGAAAGCGACGCCCTGGATAAATTGGGCGAACTGGGCTTCCGCAAACCGGCCACCGCGCCGTTCAACGCCATGGCCGGCGCGCTGCAGCTGGAAAGCCAGGCGCACTGGCTGCGCTTCGCCGAGGGCGACCTGGATGCGCTGTCCGACGCCGGCTGGCACGTGCAGAAGTCGGCCAAGTACCGCTACGACGTGGTCGCGGTCGAAGACTGGTATGCCGACATCGACGAACCGGCCGAAGCAGGCAATGCCTGGTTCGAGCTGGAGCTGGGCATCGTGGTGGCGAAGAAGCGCGTGCCGCTGCTGCCGGTGCTGGTGCAGCTGATCCGCAGCGCGCCGCTCGAATTCGATCCGAGCGTACTGGCCGCGCACCAGGAAGCCGACCAGATGCTGGCCGTGCTGCCGGACGGCGTGCGGGTGGCGCTGCCGTGGGGCCGCCTGAAACCGATCCTGGCCACGCTGGGCGAGCTGTATTTCAACGACAAGATCAAATCCAAGGTGCGCCTGTCGACGCTGGATGCGGCGCGCCTGGAAGAACTGGCGCGCGGCGTCGAGCTGCGCTGGACCGGCGGCGAGCGCCTGCGCGAGACCGGCCGCAAACTGAGCCAGTTCGGCGCGGTGAAAAAAGTGGAAGCGCCCGCGGGCTTGCAGGCGACCTTGCGCGACTACCAGCTCGACGGCCTGTCGTGGATGCAGTTCCTGCGCGAGTACGACCTGGGCGGCATCCTGGCCGACGACATGGGTCTCGGTAAAACCGTGCAGACGCTGGCCCACATCCTGACCGAAAAGGAAGCCGGCCGCCTGACCAGTCCCGCACTGGTGATCGCGCCGACCAGCCTGATGACCAACTGGTTCGAGGAAGCCGCGCGCTTCGCGCCGAGCCTGAAGGTGCTGCTCCTGCAGGGCAAGGAGCGCATGGACCAGTTCGACCAGATCGACCATGCCGACGTGGTCCTGACCACCTACGCGCTGCTGCCGCGCGACGAGGAAGAGCTGCGCAAGCACCACTATCACCTGGTGATCCTGGACGAATCGCACTACATCAAGAACACCCGCTCGAAAGCGGCGCAGACCGCCGGCTCGCTCGACGCGCGCCATCGCCTGTGCCTGTCGGGCACCCCGCTCGAGAACCACCTGGGCGAGCTCTGGTCGCAGTTCCACTTCCTGCTCCCGGGCCTGCTGGGCGACGAGAAAACCTTCAACACCCAGTTCCGCCATCCGATCGAACGCCAGGACGATCCGGTGCGCCGTGCGCTGCTCAATCGCCGCATCCGTCCGTTCCTGCTGCGCCGGACCAAGGACCACGTGGCCAAGGAGCTGCCCGAGAAGACCGAGATGGTGCGCCGCATCGAGCTCTCGGGCCCGCAGCGCGACCTGTACGAAACGGTGCGCCTGGCGATGGACAAGAAGGTGCGCGAAGAGATCGACCGCAAGGGCGTGGCGCGCAGCCAGATCGTGATCCTGGAAGCGCTGCTCAAGCTGCGCCAGGTCTGCTGCGATCCGCGCCTGGTGAAGGCGATGCCGGCCAAGAAGAACACGGCGGCGGTGTCGGCCAAGCTGACGGACCTGATGCAGATGGTGGAAGACCTGCTGGGCGAAGGGCGCAAGATCCTGGTGTTCTCGCAGTTCACCAGCATGCTCGGCCTGATCGAGGAAGAACTCGACGCACGCGGCATCCGCTATGCGCTGCTCACTGGCGAGACGCGCGACCGCTCGGCCCAGGTGGCCGCCTTCCAGCAGGGCGCGGTGCCGATCTTCCTGATCAGCCTGAAGGCCGGCGGCGTCGGCCTCAATCTGACGGCGGCCGACACCGTGATCCACTACGACCCGTGGTGGAACCCGGCGGCCGAAAACCAGGCCACCGACCGCGCCTGGCGCATCGGGCAGGATAAACCGGTGTTCGTGTATAAACTGATCGCCAAGGGCACGCTGGAAGAGAAGATCCAGCAGCTGCAGCAGAAGAAGTCGGAGCTGGCGCAGTCGATCCTGTCGGAAGGCGAATCGCAGAAGATGGCGCTGACGCAGGAAGATCTGCAGGCGATCTTCGCGCCGCTGGAAGAAGGCTGATGCGGATGTGAACAAGAAACAGGGCGCCAAGTGCGCCCTGTTTCATTTACGTGTATTACTGCGAGAATTACTTGTAAAACGCTTCGACCTTGCCCTTCAGCTTGATCAGCATCGGCTTGCCCTTGCGGTCCAGGGTCTTGCCGGCGGCGACCTTGATCCAGCCTTCGCTCAGGCAATATTCTTCGACGTCGTAGCGGTCCTTGTCGTTGAAACGGATGCCGACTTCGTGCTGGAACACGTCACGGTTGTGGAAAGGGCTGCTCGGATCGATCGAGAGCCGGTCTGGGAGTGGGGGGAGGGTTGCGGTATCGGTCATAGTGCGCGAATTATCGCGCATCTCCCGCCACCGTGGCGCAATTGTTTCGCGTTCCGCGCGCGGGACAAAACTCTGTTGAAACATATTATTCCTGCAGATATTGAACAGCAGAGCTATACTTGATAGTAAACACAACACAATTTACAGTTGGTTAAGAAATTATTCCTATGAAGTCCAGCCCGACCGCCGCCTCGTCCACCGTCCCGGATTCGTCCGAGGCGGCGGGCCTGCCGACGCTCGACCAGTTCCGGACCATGGCCGAACTGGGCGGCGACGTCGCCTTCAGCATCGCCTTGCCGGAAGGCCGTCTGGCCTACCTGAGCCCGAGCTTTGCCGAGCTGAGCGGTCATGACGCCGCCGCCCTGCAGGGCGCGCTGGACGGCATCGGCCCGGCGCCGCTGGCGCCGCTGGGCGCCTGGCTGACCGAAGCGTCCTACGGCGTGCCGGGCGAGCGCTGTGTGCGCGAATTCGATTTGCCGCATGCCGAAGGCCGGCCGCTGGCGCTGGAAGCGATCGCGACCGTCGTGCAGGGCGAAGATTCGTCCACGGCCCTGGTCGGCCTGTTGTGCGACCTGTCCGAGCGCCGTGCCTACCTGGCCGAGCAGAAACGCTTCGCCAGCATGCTGAACCACGAATTCCGCACCCCGCTGGCCACCATCGACGGCGCCATCCAGCGTCTTGAAGCGACCTCGAGCCAGGCCGACGACGCCACCCGCCAGCGCTACCGCAAGATCGGCGCCGCGGTCGACCGCCTGATCGGAATGCTGGATGAATATCTGTCGCCGGACCGCATGGCCGCGCTGGGCCGCACGCGCCAGCCGAACACGATCACGGTGCGCGACCTGGTCGAGACCGGGGTGCAGCAAGTGCGCGCCGCGCACCGCCAGGCTCTGCTGGAAACCGAAGAGTTGCCGCTGATGCTGCGCGGCGAACCGGAAGGCTTGCGGCTGGCGCTGAAAGTATTGATCGACAACGCGCTGGCCTTTTCGCCGCCCGGCAGCCCGGTCACCCTGCGCGCACGGCGCAGCGGCGGCGGGGTCGAGCTGGCGGTGCTGGACGGCGGCGACGGGGTGGCGCCGGAAGATGCCGAGCGGGTGTTCGACAAGGGCTACCGCGGCAAGAACGCGGCCGGCATGGCGGGCAGCGGGCTGGGTCTGTACATGGCCCGTTCGATCGTCGAAGTGCACGGGGGGATGCTGAGCCTGGCGCCCCTGCCGGAGCAGGAGCAGGAGCAAAAACGGGGAGGCGCCGAATTCCGCCTCTGGATGCCGGCGCTTGGAATGTAGAGGAACAACTCCTTGCCTCAGTTAGCCTCAACAGTGATAATCGGGATCGACCCGGTATGGATAACGCTAACACGGCTGGGTAACGAGACCAACATGGCCAACGCATGACGCAGATATTGATTGTTGAAGACAATGGCGAGTACGCCGACGACATGGCCGAGTTCCTTACCGAACTCGACCATGAGGTCACGATCGCCAGGACGGCCAGCGAGATGTGGGCGGCGCTGACGCGCACGCCCGCGGCCGTGGTGGTGCTCGACCTCGGCCTGCCGGACGAGGACGGATTCAACGTGATTCCGCGCATGCGCCAGCTGTATCCCGAGATCGGGCTGCTGGTATTGACCGGCCGCGTGGCGTTCGACCACCGCATCCTGGGCCTGCGCCTGGGTGCCGACCACTATCTGACCAAGCCGATCAAGTTCCCCGAGCTGGCCGCCCACATCGAAGCCCTCGACCGCCGCGTGCGCCCGCCCGATCCGGCGCCGGCCCCGAGCAAGTGGACCCTGCGCGTCAGCGCGCGCCAGCTGCAATTGATGGACAAGACGATCGACCTGACCGAAAAAGAGTGCAACTTCCTGCACCTGTTGACGATCAACACCCGTCCGGTCCCGCGCCACGTGATCGTGGCCGGCATGGGCGGCGAAGACCCGGACGCCAGCCGCCGGGTCGACATGCTGGTCTACCGCCTGCGCAAGAAAGCCCGCTCCGGCCTCGGCCAGGACCTGCCCCTGCGCAGCGCCTACGGCGAAGGCTACAGCCTCTCCGCCGGCTTCACCCTCGCCTGACCCCGGCGCCCCCACGGCGCCCCCATCCCCCCTCTGATTAGGGTCAGAGTAGAATTGTTGGCCAATATCCACTCGGACAATTAGGGTCAGAGTCGAATTATTGGCCAATTTATTCGCTTATATGGCCGTTAGGACTCGATTTCGCTAAAAAGGGACAGAGTCAACGGTCTTCGGGATCTGTTCATCAATAATTAGGGACAGAGTCAAGTCAATTTGGGCCGAGCTTGCGATTAATTAGGGACAGAGTCATTTTTACGCGGTAGAATCGCTGCTCAACAATGAAGCAGACGCCATGGCCCGCCAACCCCGACTCATCGTTCCCCAGCAACCGCACCACGTAATCCAGCGTGGCAACGACCGCCAGGTGATCTTCCGCGAAGAGGCCGACTACCAGCGTTTCCTGGTCTGGCTCAAGGATGCGGCGCGCTTCTACGAGGTCGCGATTCATTCCTATGTCCTGATGCCGAACCACCTGCACCTGCTGGCCACGCCCGCCGACGCCACCGGCCTGGCGCTGATGATGCAGAAGCTCGGCCGCCTCTACGTTCCCTGGTTCAATCACAAGTATGAGCGCACCGGCGGCCTGTTCGAAGGCCGCTTCCGCACCTCGCTGATCGACACCGACCGCTACTTCATGACTTGCAGCCGCTACATCGAGCTCAATCCGGTGCGCGCCCAGATGGTGGCCGGACCGGGCGACTATCCCTGGTCCAGCTATGCGCACCACGCCGGCGCCAAGGTCGATACCTTGGTGGCCGACCACGCGCTGTTCTGGGCGCTGGGCAATACGCCGTTCCAGCGCGAGGCCGCCTACATGGACATGGTGCAGCAGGGTCTCACCACGGAAGAGGTCGAATTCATCACGCTGTCGATCCTGAAGAACCAGCCGCTGGGCTCGAATGGTTTCAAGACCGACCTCGAGCGTAAAACCCAGCGCCAGATCTTGCCTGCCAAGCGCGGACGCCCGTTTGCGCGTCCTCTACCACCGCTTCCACAGCCCTGAGCGGCACGAATTACCCCTCTGACGGCACGGTTATCCGTGCCGTTTTTGCATCTGCATTCCTATAAAAATCAAAGGCTTAACAAGTCATCCGCAGCCGATCCAATTCTGTGATTGACTCTGTCCCTAATTAATCCCTCCCGCAAAAAGTTGTCAAACAATTCGACTCTGACCCTAATTGTTTAGGTTGACGGGGGATTTTGCATTGCACTATTCTCGGCGTTCGACCCTCGAAAAAGCTGTGGAGAACGCCTCATGATTGCCCAAGGTTTGTATGACCCCGCCAATGAACACGATGCCTGCGGCGTCGGCTTCATCGCCCATATCAAGGGCAACAAGAGTCACTCGATTGTTGAACAGGGTCTGCAGATCCTGAAGAACCTCGACCACCGGGGCGCGGTCGGCGCCGATGCGCTGATGGGCGACGGGGCCGGCATCCTGATCCAGATCCCGGACCAGTTCTACCGCGACGAGATGGCGAAACAGGGCGTCGAACTGCCGCCGCCCGGCGAGTATGGCGTCGGCATGGTGTTCCTGCCCAAGGAACACGCGTCGCGCATCGCCTGCGAACAGGAAATCGAACGCGCCGTGCGCATCGAGGGCCAGGTGGTGCTGGGCTGGCGCAACGTGCCGGTCGACGAGACCATGCCGATGTCGCCCTTCGTGCGCGCCAAGGAGCCGGTGATCCGCCAGATCTTCATCGGCCGCGGCCCGGACATCATGGTCACCGATGCGCTCGAACGTAAACTGTATGTGATCCGCAAGTCGTCCGGCCACGCGATCCAGGCCCTGAAACTCCTGCACGGCAAGGAGTTCTTCGTGCCGTCGATGTCGGCGCGCACCGTGGTTTATAAAGGCCTGCTGCTGGCCGACCAGGTCGGCGTGTTCTACAAGGACCTGCAGGATCCGCGCTGCATCTCGGCCCTGGCCCTGGTGCACCAGCGTTTCTCCACCAACACCTTCCCCGAGTGGCCGCTGGCCCACCCGTACCGCCTGATCGCGCACAACGGCGAGATCAACACCGTCAAGGGCAACTTCAACTGGACCCGCGCGCGCGAAGGCATCCTCAAGTCGGCGGTGCTGGGCGACGACCTGCAGAAGCTGTTCCCGCTGATCTATGAAGGCCAGTCCGACACCGCCTGCTTCGACAACGCGCTCGAACTGCTGATCATGGCCGGCTACCCGATCGGCCAGGCGATGATGATGATGATTCCCGAAGCCTGGGAAAACCATCCGGCGATGGACGACAACCGCCGCGCCTTCTACGAATACCACGCTGCGATGATGGAGCCGTGGGACGGCCCGGCCGCGATGGCCTTCACCGATGGCCGCCACATCGGCGGTACCCTGGACCGCAACGGCCTGCGTCCGGCGCGCTACGTGATCACCGAGGACGACCTGGTGGTGATGGCGTCCGAATCCGGCGTGCTGCCGATTCCCGAATCGCGCATCGTCCAGAAATGGCGCCTGCAGCCGGGCAAGATGTTCCTGATCGACCTGGAAGCCGGCCGCATCATCGACGACAAGGAACTCAAGGACACCTACGCCAACGCCAAGCCGTACAAGGCGTGGATCAAGTCTGTGCGCATCAAACTCAATGAAATCAAGCTCGCCGAGAGCCAGCAGCGCACCCAGGACGCGCAAGGCGAAAAGCCGGCGCTGACGCTGCTCGACCGCCAGCAAGCCTTCGGCTACACCCAGGAAGACCTGAAATTCCTGATGGCGCCGATGGCGGTGCTGGGCGAGGAAGCCACCGGCTCGATGGGCAACGATTCGCCGCTGGCCGTCACCTCGAACAAGCTGAAACCCCTGTACAACTACTTCAAGCAGCTGTTCGCCCAGGTGACCAACCCGCCGATCGACCCGATCCGCGAAAGCATGGTGATGTCGCTGGTGTCGTTCATCGGCCCCAAGCCGAACATCCTCGACACCAACAACGTCAACCCGCCGATGCGCCTGGAAGTGGCGCAGCCGATCCTGGGCTTCGACGACATGGCGCGCCTGCGCGGCATCTCGCAGCACACCGGCGGCAAGTTCAAGGCCTATGAGCTGAACATCTGCTATCCGGTCGCCTGGGGCAAGGAAGGCATCGAAGCCTCGATCGCCTCGCTGTGCGCGGAAGCGGTGGACGCCGTCAAATCCGGCCACAACATCCTGATCGTCTCGGACCGCCGCCTGTCGCCCGACCTGGTCGCGATTCCGGCGTTGCTCGCCACCTCCGCCGTGCACCAGCACCTGGTGGCGCGCGGCCTGCGCGCGTCCACCGGCCTGGTGGTGGAAACCGGCTCGGCGCGCGAGACCCACCACTTCGCGCTGCTGGCCGGCTACGGCGCCGAAGCCGTGCACCCTTACCTCGCACTCGAAACCCTGACCGAGCTGGCCCACGGCCTGCCGCACGAGATGTCGGCCGAGACGGCGAGCTACAACTACATCAAGGCGGTCGGCAAGGGCCTGCTGAAAGTGATGTCAAAGATGGGCATCTCCACCTACATGTCCTACTGCGGCGCCCAGATCTTCGAGGCCGTGGGCCTGAACAAGTCGCTGGTCGACAAGTACTTCAAGGGCACTGCCTCGAACGTCGAGGGCATCGGCGTGTTCGAGGTAGCCGAGGAAGCGCTGCGCCTGCACGCGCTGGCCTTCGGCGCCGACCCTGTGCTGGCCAACGCACTCGACGTCGGCGGCGAATACGCCTTCCGCGTGCGCGGCGAAGACCACCTGTGGACGCCGGATGCGATCGCCAAGCTGCAGCACTCGACCCGTGCCAACAACTATTCCACCTACAAGGAATACGCGCAGCTGATCAACGACCAGAGCAAGCGCCACCTGACGCTGCGCGGCCTGTTCGAATTCCGCATCGAGCGCGAAAAGGCGATCCCGCTGGACGAAGTGGAACCGGCCAAGGACATCGTCAAGCGCTTCGCCACCGGCGCCATGTCGCTCGGCTCGATCAGTACCGAAGCCCATGCCACGCTGGCGATCGCGATGAACCGCATCGGCGGCAAGAGCAATACCGGCGAAGGCGGCGAAGACCCGCTGCGCTACACCAACGAATTCAAGGGCATCGTCATCAAGAAGGGCGAGACCCTGGGTTCGGTGCTCGGCGCCGACCGGGTAGTGGCGGACATTCCGCTGGAAGACGGCGACTCGCTGCGCTCGAAGATCAAGCAGGTGGCCTCGGGCCGCTTCGGCGTCACCGCCGAGTACCTGAACTCGGCCGACCAGATCCAGATCAAGATGGCGCAAGGCGCCAAGCCGGGCGAGGGCGGCCAGCTGCCGGGCCACAAGGTGTCCGAGTACATCGCTTCCCTCCGCTTCTCGGTGCCGGGCGTGGGCCTGATCTCGCCGCCGCCGCACCACGACATCTATTCGATCGAAGATCTGGCACAGCTGATCCACGATCTCAAGAACGCCAACCCGCGCGCCTCGATCTCGGTGAAACTGGTGTCGGAAGTCGGCATCGGCACCGTCGCCGCCGGCGTCTCGAAGGCCAAGGCCGACCACGTGGTGGTCGCGGGCCACGACGGCGGCACCGGCGCCTCGCCGCTGTCGTCGGTGAAGCACGCCGGCACGCCGTGGGAACTCGGCCTGGCAGAAACCCAGCAGACGCTGGTGCTGAACGGCCTGCGCAGCCGCATCCGCGTGCAAGCGGACGGCCAGATGCGCACCGGCCGCGACGTCGTGATCGCCGCCATGCTGGGCGCCGACGAAATCGGCTTCGCCACCGCACCGCTGGTGGTGGAAGGCTGCATCATGATGCGCAAGTGTCACCTGAATACCTGCCCGGTCGGCGTCGCGACCCAGGATCCAGTCCTGCGCGCCAAGTTCCAGGGCAAACCGGAACACGTGGTGAACTACTTCTTCTTCGTGGCCGAGGAAGCGCGCCAGATCATGGCGCAGCTGGGCATCCGCACCTATGACGAATTGATCGGCCGCGCCGACCTGCTCGACAAGTCGAAAGCGATCGGGCACTGGAAGGCGCAGGGCCTGGACTTCTCGAACATCTTCTACCAGCCGAAGGTCGACAGCCCGCGCGCCCTGTTCCACACCGAAGAGCAGGACCATGGCCTCGATAAGGCCCTGGACCACAAGCTGATCGCGCAGGCCAAGGCGGCGCTGGAGAAGGGCGAGCGCGTCTCGTTCATCTCGCCGGTGAAGAACCTGAACCGCACCGTCGGCGCCATGCTGTCGGGCGAAGTCGCCAAGCGCTATGGCCACGCCGGCCTGCCGGACGACACCATCCACATCCAGCTGCAAGGCACCGCGGGCCAGTCGGCGGCAGCGTTCCTGGCCGGCGGCATCACGCTCGACCTGGTCGGCGAGGGCAACGACTACGTCGGCAAGGGCCTGTCGGGCGGGCGCATCATCGTGCGGCCGAATACCGAGTTCCGCGGCCGCGCGGTCGACAACATCATCGTCGGCAATACCGTGATGTATGGCGCGATCTCGGGCGAAGCCTTCTTCAACGGCGTGGCCGGCGAACGCTTCGCGGTGCGCAATTCGGGCGCCACCACGGTGGTGGAAGGCTGCGGCGACCACGGTTGCGAATACATGACCGGCGGGACCGTGGTGGTGCTGGGCGAGACCGGGCGCAACTTCGCGGCCGGCATGTCGGGCGGCGTGGCTTTCGTGTACGACCCGAAGGGCGACTTCGCGGGCCGCTGCAATACCACCATGGTCAACCTGGAGCCGGTGCTGTCCGCGCGCGAGCAGCTTGACCCCGCGGCCTGGCACAGCCAGACCCGCGACGGCGAGCGCGAGGCCGATGAGGTCATCCTGCGGCGCCTGATCGAACGCCACTTCAAGTACACCGGCAGCACGCGCGCGCGCAACCTGCTCGACGACTGGGCCAACAGCCGCGCCAAGTTCGTCAAGGTGTTCCCGACCGATTATAAGCGCGCGCTCGAAGAGATGCATTTCTCGAGCATGGAAGAAGCGAACGACAAGATCGAGCTGGCAGCGTAACGCCTGCAGCGCTGACCGACTGACAAGGAAAACAGATGGGTAAAATCACCGGCTTCATGGAATTCGAACGGCAGGAAGAGGACCACCTCGAACCCGCCGCGCGACTCAAGAACTACAAGGAATTCACGATCACCCTGACCGACGCGCAAGCCAAGGTCCAGGGCGCGCGCTGCATGGATTGCGGCATCCCGTTCTGCAACACGGGCTGCCCGGTCAACAACATGATCCCGGACTGGAACGACCTGGTCTTCCACAACAATTACCGCCACGCGCTGGAAAACCTGCACTCGACGAATAACTTCCCCGAGTTCACCGGCCGCATCTGCCCGGCCCCGTGCGAATCGGCCTGCACCCTGGGCATCAACAACGATCCCGTAGGCATCAAGTCGATCGAACGCAAGATCATCGACACCGGCTGGGAACACGGCTGGGTGGTGCCGCAGCCTCCCGCCGCCAAGACCGGAAAAAAGGTCGCCATCGTCGGCTCCGGCCCGGCCGGCCTGGCCGCGGCCCAGCAGTTGGCGCGCGTCGGCCATGACGTCACCGTGTTCGAAAAGAGCGATCGCGTGGGCGGCCTGCTGCGCTACGGCATCCCCGATTTTAAAATGGAAAAGGGACTGATCGACCGCCGGGTCGAGCAGATGCAGGCCGAAGGTGTAACGTTCCGCACCGGTGTCCTGATCGGCAAGGACTTCCCGGCCAGCGTCAGCAACATGGCGCGCGACACCATCTTCCCGGAAGACCTGGACAAGGAATTCGACGCCGTGATCCTGGCCGGTGGCGCCGAGCAGCCGCGCGACCTGCCGGTGCCGGGGCGCCAGCTGAAAGGCGTGCACTTCGCGATGGACTTCCTGCCGCAGCAGAACCGCGTGAATGCCGGCGACAAGCTGAAGGACCAGCTGAAGGCGACCGGCAAGCACGTGGTGGTGATCGGCGGCGGCGACACCGGTTCGGACTGCGTCGGCACCTCGAACCGCCATGGCGCCGCGTCGGTGACCCAGTTCGAGCTGCTGCCGCAGCCGCCCGAGCACGAGAACAAGCCGCTGGTCTGGCCTTACTGGCCGACCCGCCTGCGCACCTCGTCGTCGCACGAGGAAGGCTGCGAGCGCGACTGGGCGGTGGCCACCAAGCGCCTGGAAGGCAAGGGCGGCAAGGTCGAAAAGCTGATCGCCTGCCGCGTCGAATGGAAGGACGGCAAGATGCTTGAGGTGCCGGATTCGGAGTTCGAGATGAAGGCCGACCTGGTGCTGCTGGCGATGGGCTTCGTCTCGCCGGTTCAGCAGGTGCTGGACGCGTTCGGCGTGCAGAAGGATGCGCGCGGCAATGCGCGCGCCACGGTCGATGGCGAGACCGCTTACCAGACCTCGAGCCCGAAAGTGTTCGCGGCCGGCGACATGCGCCGCGGCCAGTCGCTGGTGGTGTGGGCGATCCGCGAAGGCCGCCAATGTGCGCGCGCGGTCGACGAATTCCTGATGGGGGCGTCGACGCTGCCGCGTTGATCCATCTTGCAGGGCTTGTCCCTGCAATGCAAAAGGCCGCCGGAGTGATCCGGCGGCCTTTTTTGTCTAGCTGCGCTTCAGGCCCGCTTCAATGCTTCCTGCAGCGCCGGCTCGCCTTCCAGGTGCAGCGGCCCGGCGTTGCCTGCGCGCCGCCGCGCCAGCATCAGCAGCGCCAGCAGCACCGCCAGCGCCGCCGCGCTGACCCACAGGCCCGCGACTTCGACCGGCAGGCGCACGTAGCGCAGCGCCAGCGCGTGCTGCCCGGCCGGCACGTCCATCAGGATCGTGCCGGTGGCCGGATCGAGGCGCCAGTCCACCACCTTGCCGTCCAGCGTCGCCTGCCAGGCCGGGAAGCCGAACACCGGCAGGCGCAGGCTCACCGCGCCCGGTGCGTCGACCGTCAGCGCGTAGCCGTGGCTGCGCTTGTCGACGTCGCGGCACGTGACGCCAAGCCGCGCGCAATCCTGCGCCAGCGAACCGTTCTCCGCATAGTCCTTCCACTGCGGGCCGCGCGCGCCGAGCAGGTATTCCGGCTGGCCGAAGCGGCCGCTGAAGTACTGCTCGTGGGTCTTGATCGGCTCACCGTTCCTGGCGATCTTCAGTTCCAGCAAGGCGGTCTGGCCGCACTGGCCCAGGATCAGCAGCACGGCGGCGATGCGCGTGACCTTGCTCCAGCGCTTCCAGGCGCCTTCGCCCAGCTGCATCATCAGGGCGATGCTGGCCAGCAGCGAAGCCACGAACATGAAGCGGTACGGGAACTGGAGCTTCTGCATCGGTCCCAGAGTCGCATACAGCGGATAGGCCAGCTCGGTGCCCAGCGCCAGCGCGCACAGGGCGACCCAGCCCAGGCGGCGCGCCTTGACCATGCCGGGCGTGAGCGGCTGGGCTCCGGCGCGCACGCTGCGCGGCAGCAGCACCAGCAGCACCAGGCCCAGGCACAGCAGCGAGAACGGCCACTGCACGCCGAACCAGTAGGTGCCGTGCACGAACTGCGACACCAGCGGCAGCGCGAAGCAGCGGCGCCAGTTGAAGCCTTGCTCCCAGCCGTCCGGGTTGATCAGCGCCATCTGGGTCACGGCCGGATAGACGAAGAAGGCGGCCAGCGCCAGTCCCAGCACGATGCCGCCCAGCCAGGCGGCGTGGTCACGGATCGTGTGGGCGCGCGGCGCAAACACGATCAGCCGCGCCATGCCGGTGCACAGGAGGGTCATCATGCCGCTCAGCAGATGGCTCAGGCAGATCAGCGCCAGCAGCGGCGCCAGCATGCGCGCGCGCGGCTTGTCGCGCATGCTTTCCAGCGCGAACAGGAGGCTGAACGGAATGCTCAGGCTCCACGGGAAGGCCGCCAGGTGGGTCGACATGAAGAACAGGGTCGGACAGGCCACCACGAACATCGCGCCCAGCAGCGCGGTGCGCTGCGGGTAGCGGCGCAGGAAGCGCCAGTACACGACGCCCGCCACCATCAGGAAGGGGACGGCCGCCGCCAGCACCAGCGCGCGCCGGGGACCGACGCCCAGCCACACGAAGAAGCTGGTGATGTAGTAGAACAGCGGCTGGTAATAGAAGAACGACGGATCGCCCAAGCCGCCCTGGGCCTCATGCGCCCAGCGCGGCAGCAGCCAGCCGTCCTGCAACGAGGTGTAGAACTGCTCGACCCAGCGCAGGTGCACCGCGATGTCGTTCTGGAACGCCAGCCTGAGGCTCACGGCCGGGTACAGCCAGAGCAGGGCGACGAACAGGATCAGGATCAGTGCGCCCAAGGGACGCTTGTGCGATTCGGTCATGCTTGATCTCCATGCGGACGGCGGCGTTTCACGAATCCGGCCGCCAGCATCAGCAGCACGATCGCCAGCGCCAGCGCGCTGATGGCGCGGCCGGTGGCGTCGGCCGCCAGCCCGATCCAGCGCAGGGCGACTTCATGCCGGCCCGGCGCCAGCCGGGCCACCACCACGCCGGTGTCGGGATCGGCCACCAGGCTTTGCGGCGCGCCGTCGACCACCAGCTGCCAGGCCGGATAGGCGAACATCGGCAGCCGCACACTGACCGCGCGCGGGGTCTCGACCGTCGCCGCGAAGCCATGGGTCCGATCCGGTTGCGCCGGCGTGCAGGCGATCTGCAGGCGCAGGCATTCGCCGATCAGGCCACCGTCGGCGACGTACTGGCGCCATTGCGGGCCGCGCACCGCCGGCAGGTATTCCGGCTGGCCGAACACGCCCTGCATGTATTGTTCGCGCTGCGGCAGATCGAGGCCGCCCTTGTGGATCTGCCACTGCAGCAGCAGCGTCTGGGCGAAATAGGCGGCGAAGATCGCCAGCGCCGCCGCGCGCAGCAGCCGGTTCCAGCGAGACCAGCCGCCTTCATACAGGTGCAGCATCAGCGCGATGCTGGCCAGGATGGTGGCCACGAACACGAAGCGGTACGGGAACTGGATCTTCTGCAGCGGCGGCAGTAGCGCATACAGCGGATACGCCAGTTCGCTGCCCAGCGCCAGCGCCGCCAGCGCCACGATCGTGAAGCGGCGCGCCAGCACCTGGCCCGGTGTCGGCGTCTCGGGCCGCCGGGCCAGCAGCACCAGCAGGCACATGGCCAGCGCGAACACGGCGAACGGCCACTGGATCGCGGCCCAGCGCAGGCCGTACTGCATGAAGGTGAAGGTCGGGAAGGCAAACGCGCGGCGCCAGTCGAAGTTGTCGCCGCCGGTCCAGCCCTGCGGATTGATCAGGTCGAGCTGGGTCACCGCCGGATAGACGAAGAAGGCGGCCAGCGCCAGGCCGAGCGCCACGCCGAGCAGCCAGGCGCCGTGGCGCAGGATGTTATGGCGGGCCGGGAAGTGCAGCACCAGGCGGCCGACGCCGGTGGCCATCAGCGCGATCAGGGCGCTGAGCAGGTGGCTCAGGCACAGCACGGCGAGCAGGATGGCGACCCGCGCCGGACGTGGCTCGTCGCGGGTGCTTTCGCGGATGAACAGGATGCTGAACGGCAGGCTCAGGGTCCAGGGATAGGCGGCCATCTGCGCTGCCAGGAAGAACAGCACCGGGCAGAACACGACGAAGCAGGCGCCGATCAGCGCGCGCCCGGCGCCATAGCGCTTCAGGAGCGAGAACTGGACGATCAGGCCGAGGATGACGAACGGCGTCAGGGCGCCCAGCAGCAGCGCGCGCGGCCCGCTCACGCCCAGCAGCGACCAGGCGCTGGTGATGTAGTAGAACATCGGTTGGTAATACGAGAAGGTGGGGTCGCCCAGGCCGCCGAACGAGGCCCAGGCCCAGCGCGGCAGCAGCACACCCTCCTGCAGCGCGGCCAGGAACTGATCCGACCAGCGCAGGTGCACCAGGATGTCGACCTGCTTCGGCAGGCGCAGTTCGATCAGCGGCTGCGCCCACAGCAGCAGCACGAAAGCCAGCAGGACCAGCGCCGACAGCACGCCGGCCAGGACAGGGTTCAGGCGCGTGCGGGCGCCTCGCGCGGCGGGGAGGGCGCCGGCGCCGCCGGCCGGCGGCAGGGCGCTCATGCGCCCGGTTCCTCGCGCTTGCTGAAGCTGCCGTCCAGTTCCGACGGAACCAGGCGGTTGATCAGGTACAGCGGACGGCGCTTGACCTCGTTGAAGATGCGGCCCACGTATTCACCCAGCAGGCCGACCGAGATCAGCTGCACGCCGCCGAGGAACAGGATCACCGCCATCAGCGACGGGTAGCCGCGCACCGGATCCGAGAACAGCAGCGCCTTCGAGATCACCACCACCGCGTACAGCAGGGCGAAGGCGGCGATCGCCAGGCCGGCGTAGGTGCTGACCTTGAGCGGGGCCACGGTGAACGAGGTGATGCCTTCGATCGCGAAGTTCCACAGCTTCCAGTAGTTCCACTTGGTTTCGCCGGCCGCGCGCGGATCGCGCCGGTAGGGCAGGGGACGCGACGGGAAGCCGATCCAGGCGAACAGGCCCTTCATGAAGCGGTGCTCTTCGCGCAAGCCGCTGAGCGCCTCGACGGCGCGCCGGCTCATCAGGCGGAAGTCGCCGGTGTCCTTCGGGATGTCGACCCGGCTGACCTGCTTGATGATGCGATAAAAATACTTGGCGGTGAGTTTCTTGAACCAGGTCTCGCCGTCGCGCACGGTGCGGGTGCCGTAGATCACGTCGTAGCCTTCGCGCCAGCCTTCCAGCATGGCGGGAATCAGTTCCGGCGGATCCTGCAGGTCGGAGTCGAGCACCACCACCACGTCGCCCTTGGTGTAGTCGAGGCCGGCGCTCAGGGCGATCTCCTTGCCGAAGTTGCGCGACAAGTCGACGACCGTGACGTGCGGATCGCGCTCGCGCAGGGCGTGCATCAATTGCAGGGTGGTGTCGCGGCTGCCGTCGTTGACCAGCACGATCTCATAGGCGCAGCCGATGCCGATCATGACCTCGGTCACGCGGCGGTGGAATTCGCCCAGCACTTCCTGTTCGTTATAGGCGGGTGCGACCACCGAGATCGAGGGCATGGCGGCCGCTCCGCGCGGGGTAAGGGCGGCTTTCAATCCTGGTCCGGGCGGGGGAACGGCGACTGCGGGGTTTACCGATAGATCCATTTTTTGCTCACAACGAAATTAATGAAAAGAACGAGGACGGTGGCGACGACTTGGGACAGCAGGAAATGCAGGCCGGCACTGCTCAGCCAGCCGACGATGGCGCCGTTCAGGAGCGCGCCCAGCACCGACAGCGCGACGAAGCGCGGAATCGTCTCCCGGTGCGCGCGCTGGGTCGCGAAGGTGTACCGACGGTTGAGCAAGTACACCACGCAGGCGCCGAAAGCCGCGCCGGTGAAGGCCGCCGGGCCGGGCGCGACCTCCAGCAACATCACCAGCGACAGGAAGATCGCATAATGAAGACCGGTTGCTGCAGCACCGACGAAGGCGAATTTGAGAAACTGCACGCCATTGCGGGCGCGCTCGCCAGATAGCCAGGATGGGGTGGCAGGCTTGTTCATGGCAAGAACCTTGACTTAAAAGTAAGCATTATATTAACAACTGGAAATGACAGGTGCGTTTTATGTGAAGTAACAACATTTTTTTATGGACAAAACTAAACGCCTTCCGTGTTTATATAAGAGAAGTAGAAAACGCGCCCACGCGAATTGCTGCAAAGCAGCGATAACCGACAGCAACAGCTAGCTTGGGACTTTGGTTTCCATGGCGCATTTGTTGCACTATGTCAACATAAAGCAATATTGCGAAACATACATATCTCAACAAAAACAATGGCTTATCGCGTGAAATAGATGACCGATGAGTTATTAGTGTTGTAATAGTACGTCGCAATACCGGTGTAAACAGGGGGGCCTCCAGCAGGATGGCGGCTTTCTGCACTACAATACTGGATTACCCAAACTTTAATTACGCCGTGTCGAACCTAGTCGAAATCCGCGATCTGCATTTTGCGTACGGTGAGCGTTCCATCCTGTCGAATCTGCGCATGGACTTCCCGCGCGGCAAGCTCATTGCCGTCATGGGTGGTTCCGGCTGCGGCAAGACCACGGTGCTGCGCCTGATCGGCGGCCAGATCCGTCCCCAGCGCGGCGAAGTGCGCATCGGCGGCGAAGTCGTGCACCAGCTCGATACCGAAGGCCTGTACCGCCTGCGCCGCCGCATGGGCATGCTGTTCCAGTTCGGCGCCCTGTTCACCGACCTGTCGGTGTTCGACAACGTCGCCTTCCCGCTGCGCGAGCACACCGACCTGCCCGAAGAACTCATCCGCGACCTGGTGCTGATGAAGCTGAACGCCGTCGGCCTGCGCAATGCGCACCGCCTCAAACCCGCCGAGATCTCGGGCGGCATGGCGCGCCGCGTGGCCGTGGCGCGTGCGGTGGCGCTTGACCCCGAACTGATCATGTACGACGAGCCGTTCGCCGGCCTCGATCCGATCTCGATGGGCGTCACCGCCAACCTGATCCGCAACCTGAACGACGCGCTCGGCTCGACCTCGATCCTGGTCTCGCACGACGTGCACGAATGCTTCGCGATCGCCGACTATGTGTACTTCATGTCCGCCGGCAAGATCGTGGCGGAAGGCACGCCGGACGAGCTGCGTGTCTCGGAAGATCCTTACGTGAAGCAATTCGTGAATGCCGCCCCGGACGGTCCGGTGCCGTTCCACTACCCCGGCAAGTCGCTGGCCGACGATCTGGGCCTGGGAGCGCGCAAATGATCGGACGTTTCCTGGCGGCTATCGGCCGCACCGTGCGCGAAAGCATCGCCAGCCTCGGCTTCGCGGTGCGCGCCTTCTTCAACCTGCTGGGCGTGTCGCCGGGGGCGTTCCGCCGCCCGGGCCTGATTTCCGAGCAGATCCATTTCATCGGCAATTATTCGCTGGTGATCATCGCCGTTTCCGGCCTGTTCGTCGGCATGGTGCTGGCGTTGCAGGGTTATTACACGCTGAACCAGTACGGCGCCGAGCAGATGCTGGGCCAGGTAGTGGCGCTGGCGCTGGTGCGCGAACTGGGTCCGGTGGTCACGGCGCTGCTGTTCGCCGGCCGCGCCGGCACCTCGCTCACCGCGCAGATCGGCCTGATGAAGGCGGGCGAGCAGCTGTCAGCGATGGAAATGATGGCGATCAATCCGCTACAACGCGTGCTGGCGCCGCGTTTCTGGGCCGGCGTGGTCGCGATGCCGGTACTGGCCACCGTGTTCTCGGCGGTTGGCGTGCTGGGCGGCTACCTGGTCGGCGTGAAACTGATCGGCGTCGACGAAGGTTCGTTCTGGGCGCAGATGCAAGCCGGCGTCGATGTGCGAAATGACGTACTGAACGGCGTGATTAAAAGCTTTATCTTTGGCATCGCAGTGACCTTTACCGCCCTGTTCCAGGGGTATCAGGCCCAGCCGACGCCGGAAGACGTGTCGCGCGCCACCACGCGCACCGTCGTGATCGCTTCGCTGCTGGTCTGGGGTCTGAACTTCGTGATGACCGCCCTGATGTTCAATAAATAATTTAACAAAATAACGGTTCTGTAAGGTACTCAAATGCATCGCAAAACTATCGACGTCTGGGTCGGCCTGTTCGTCCTGCTGGGTCTGGCCTCTCTGCTGTTCCTGGCATTCCAGGCCGGGAACATGAGCTCGGTTTCGTTCGGCCAGACCTATAGCGTCACCGGCCGTTTCGACAATATCGGCGGCCTCAAGCCGCAGGCGCCGGTCAAGAGTGCCGGCGTGGTGGTCGGCCGCGTGAGCGACATCTCGTTCGACGACAAGAGTTTCCAGGCATCCGTGCGCCTCGACATGGATTCCGAGTATAAATTCCCGAAAGATAGTTCTCTTAAGATTTTGACCGCTGGTTTACTGGGCGAGCAATACATCGGCATCGAAGCCGGTGGCGACGAAAAGAACCTGGCCGAAGGCGACCGCATCATTCGTACCCAATCGGCGACGGTACTCGAAGACTTGATCAATCAATTTATCTACAGCAAGGCTGCTGATGGAAAGGAAGGTAGTGAATGAAGCACACCGTCACGCTCTCGCGCCTGCGCGCATGCGCCGCCGCCGCTGCTGTACTGGTCCTGAGCGGTTGCGCCACCACCGGCAATCCGCAGGATCCGCTGGAAGGCTATAACCGCGCAGTATTCAGCTTCAACGATGCGGTCGACCGCACCGTGCTCAAGCCCACCGCCACCGCCTACAAGAAGGTGCTGCCGGGCTTCGCGCAAACCGGCGTGAACAACTTCTTCGGCAACCTGTCCGACGCCTGGAGCTCGATCAACAACTTCCTGCAGGGCAAAGTCGAGGATGGCGGCACCGATTTCGGCCGCTTCGCCCTGAACTCGACCTTCGGCATCTTCGGCCTGCTGGACATCGCGTCCGAAGCCGGCATGCCGAAACACAACGAGGATTTCGGCCAGACCCTGGGAAAATGGGGCGTGCCGAGCGGTCCCTTCTTGATGTTGCCGCTGTTGGGCCCATCTACGGTGCGTGACACCGCGGCGTTGCCGGCCGATTTCGCCGGCGACATCTGGAAGTACAAGGATCCGACCCACGTGCGCAACATCGGCGCCGGCGTGCGCATCGTCGACAAGCGCGCCACGCTGCTGGACGCGTCGAACCTGCTCGAGGAAGCCGCGCTGGACCGCTACGAATTCCTGCGCGACGGCTACCTGCAGCGCCGCCAGAGCCAGGTCTACGACGGCGACGTGCCGCGCCAGGCCGACGACGCCGGCGCCGATGCCGCCGGCGACGCGAATTCGCAGGTGGTGCCGCAGCCGGTGTCGCCGGACAAGAAGTAAACACTCACCAGGTACCAGCCGCCAGCAGCGCTGCTCCAGCGCGCGGCGGCGCCACTTGATAAAGGAAACGACATATGAAGCCAGTCATGCAACTGTTCGCCGCCGCGGCCGCGACCGTGGTCTTCTCTACCAGCGTCATCGCCGCGCCGGTCGCCAATGAAGCGCCGGACGCGCTGGTCAAGCGCATCAGCGCCGACGTGATCGACAGCGTCAAGGCCGACAAGGACATCCAGGCCGGCAACCGCGCCAAGATCATGGACCTGGTCAACTCCAAGATCCTGCCCTACGTCGACGCCCAGAAAATGACCCAGCAGGCGGCCGGCCGCCACTGGCGCAGCGCCACCCCTGAGCAGCAGCAGAAGCTGACCCAGGAATTCCGCACCCTGCTGGTGTACACCTACGCCGGCGCGCTGTCGACCATCAAGAACGAAACCGTCGAGTTCAAGCCGATGCGCTCGAGCCCATCGGACACCGACGTCGAAGTGCGTTCGCAGGTGAACGTCTCGCGCGGCGAGCCGATCACCCTGAACTACCGCCTGTCCAAGGGCGACCAGGGCTGGAAGATCTACGACGTGAACGTGCTGGGCGCCTGGCTGGTCCAGACCTATACCAGCACTTTCAACAGCGAGATCAGCAAGAACGGCATCGATGGCCTGATCAAGCGCCTGGCCGACCGCAACGCCCAGCTGGCGTCGAAGCCGCTGGCCGCGCCGGCCAAGTAATCCCGATGGCTGAAGCAAATCCCATGCTGTCGATCGACGCCCTGACCTTCACCAGCGCCCGCGAGGCGCTGGAGCAGGGCACGGCGGCGATCCGCGCCGGCGAGACCGTGTTCGACCTGGGCGGCGTACGCGCCGCCGACTCGTCGGGCGTGGCCCTGCTGCTGGCCTGGCAGCGCCGCGCGCTCGATGCCGGCCACCGCCTCACCTTCGTCAACGTGCCGGACAACGTGCACAAGCTGGCGGCCCTGTATGGGGTCGATACGCTGCTGCCGCAGCAATCCTGACCGTTTTACTGAGCTATCTCATCCTGCGCCGGCCTGTCCGGCGCAGTGTCTTTTGGGCGCCGTTTTTTTCCATGTAGTGCCCGTCTGTCGGGAATCCAGGCGCGCTTGCCATCACCATTCGTGCAAACGCGACTTCCGCCACCAAAGTTTAAAAATTAAACTTAGGTATGCCTAACTTGGGTACACTATATGAAGGCCACTTTTATCGAGCTTCCCGCATTTCAACGCATGCGCGACGAATATTTCGATGACGCTTCGTTCAAGGAATTGCAGATCGAATTGATGAGGGACTCTGAAGCCGGGACGTGATCAAGGGTGCCGGCGGCCTGCGCAAAGTCCGGTACGGCGATGAGAAGCGAGGGAAAGGGAAGCGGGGCGGCTCGCGGGTCATCTACTTCTGGAAGGACGCAGACGACCAGTTCTGGCTGTTCACCGTCTATAACAAGGACGAAGCCGACGACCTCACTGCCGACCAGCGAAAGATGTTGAAGGGGCGGCTGGAAGCGCAAATCAAAGCAAGGAGTGCCAAAAAATGAGCAAACGAGATATTTTCGCTGACCTGATGGAAGGTTTCGATGCGTTGGAAGGCGCGCGTCAGGGCAAGGTCACGCTCCAGACCACGGAAGTGGAAATCATGCCCCCGCCCGAGATGACGCCCGAGAAGGTCCGCGCCGTGCGCGAGAAGCTTAACGTGTCGCAGCCCGTGTTCGCGCACCGCTTGCGTACCAAGCCTCAGACGATCAAGAACTGGGAGCAAGGCACTGCCCGGCCAAACGCCCAGGCCGCCATCCTTCTCAGCCTGATCGACCGCAATCCCAAGCTGCTCGACGAGATTGCAGCTCTCTGAGTGAAGCTCACGACGTGAGCGTTTTTTGTTTTGCTGACCCTGTTGGTGGTTGGCGGCTTCGGTTGGTGGCGTGAGAGCCCTGCTGTCGGCTTGACATGCCGATTTCCCCTATAATGACCGGTTTCCCCCGCACGGTTTTCGTGCGCCCTGTTGCGGCGCGCCAGCCACCCACCACGAATGACAGCGATCCAGATTGACAGCGTCGAGAAGAGCTACAAAGGCTTCAAGGCCCTGAAGGGCGTCTCCCTGAACATCGAACAGGGCGAGTTCTTCGGCCTCCTCGGTCCCAACGGGGCCGGCAAGACCACCCTGATTTCCACCGTCGCGGGCCTGATCCGGCCCGACGCCGGCAGCGTGCGCATCCACGGCCACGACGTCGTGTCCGACTTCCGCGAAGCCCGCAAGCGCCTCGGCGTGGTGCCGCAGGAACTCGTGTTCGACCCGTTCTTCACGGTGCGCGAGACCCTGCGCCTGCAGTCGGGCTACTTCGGCATCCGCAACAACGACGCCTGGATCGACGAGGTGATGCACAACCTCGACCTGACCGAGAAAGCCGACGTCAACATGCGCGCGCTGTCGGGCGGCATGAAGCGGCGCGTGCTGGTGGCCCAGGCGCTGGTGCACCGTCCGCCGGTGATCGTGCTCGACGAGCCGACCGCCGGCGTCGACGTCGAGCTGCGCCAGACCCTGTGGAAGTTCATCTCACGCCTGAACCGCGAAGGTGGCCACACGGTCGTGCTGACCACCCACTATCTGGAAGAAGCGCAGGCCATGTGCCAGCGCGTGGCCATGCTCAAGCGCGGCGAAGTGGTGGCGCTGGATAACATGAGCGCCCTGCTGCGCCGGGTGTCCGGGTCGCAGCTGGTGGTGCACCTGAAGTCGGGCGAGCTGCCCGAAGGGCTGCGTCATCTGGTGTCTCACGATGAACACAACCATGGCAACAAGTACACGCTGCGCGTGAACCACTATTCCGAAGTCGAGCCGATCCTGGCGCGCCTGCGCGAGAGCGGCGCCGTGATCGACGAGATGCAACTCGAACAAGCCGACCTGGAAGACATCTTCATCCAGATCATGGAGGGCAAATAAATGAACCTGTTCTCCGTGGGCTTCCGTACCCTGTTCTACAAAGAGTCGCTGCGCTTCTGGAAGGTCGCGACCCAGACCGTGGCCGCGCCGGTGGTCACCGCCATGCTGTACCTGCTGATCTTCGGCCACGTGCTGGACGGCCGGGTCGAGATGCTGGACGGCGTGTCGTACACGGCGTTCCTGATCCCGGGCCTGGTGATGATGAGCGTGTTGCAGAACGCCTTCGCCAACTCGTCCTCGTCGCTGATCCAGTCGAAGATCACCGGCAACCTGGTGTTCATCCTGCTGCCGCCGCTGTCGCATGCCGAGATTTTGTCGGCCTACGTCGCCGCCTCGATCCTGCGCGGGCTGGCCGTGGGCGCCGGCGTGTTCATCGTCACCGCCTGGTTCGCGCACCTGACTTTTGTCGCGCCGGTGTGGATCGTGGTGTTCGCGCTGCTGGGCGCGGCCATCCTCGGCACCATGGGCGTGATCGCCGGCGTGTGGGCCGAGAAGTTCGACCAGCTGGCGGCGTTCCAGAACTTCCTGATCATGCCGGCCACTTTCCTGGCCGGCGTGTTCTATTCCATTCAAAAATTGCCGCCTTTCTGGCTCGCCGTCTCGCATTTCAACCCGTTCTTTTATATGATTGACGGGTTCCGCTACGGCTTCTTCGGCCAGTCGGACGTATCGCCCTGGACCAGCCTGGCCATCGTGCTGGTGTTCCTGGTGGTGCTGACGACGATTGCGATCACCTTGCTCAAGCGCGGCTACAACCTGCGCCATTAACGAATACCCGCGCGGCATGGCCGCGCGCACTTAGCGATTATCTGGAGTTACCTTGGCGACCACACCTGAACTGATCCACGGCTACATCAGCGCCGGCCTCGAATGCACGCACCTGCACGTCGAAGGCGACGGCCAGCATTTCAACGCCGTGATCGTGTCGCCGGCCTTTGCCGGCAAGCGTCCGATCCAGCGCCACCAGCTGGTGTACGCCGCGCTGGGCGACCGCATGCGCGAAGAGATCCACGCGCTGTCGATGAAAACCCTCACCCCTGAAGAATACCAAGGATAAGCATGGACAAGCTCCAGATCGTCGGCGGCAACCGCCTGCAAGGTGACATCCCGGTCTCCGGCGCCAAGAACGCGGCGCTGCCCATCCTGTGCGCGGGCCTGTTGACCGCGGGCGACCTGCATTTGTCGAACGTGCCGCGCCTGCACGACGTGCGCACCATGCTCAAGCTGCTCGAGAAGACCGGCCTGAAGATCGAGCAGGACGATGAAAAGGTGACCATGAACGGCAGCGCCATCGACTCGCTCGAAGCGCCGTACGACCTGGTGAAGACCATGCGCGCCTCGATCCTGGTGCTCGGTCCCCTGCTGGCGCGCTTCGGCGAAGCCAAGGTCTCGCTGCCGGGAGGCTGCGCCATCGGCTCGCGTCCGGTCGACCAGCACATCAAGGGCCTGCGCGCGATGGGCGCCGAGATCACGATCGAAGGCGGCTACATCCATGCCAAAGCCAAAAAATTAAAAGGCGCGCGCATCCTGACCGACATGATCACCGTCACCGGCACCGAGAACCTGTTGATGGCCGCGACCCTGGCCGAAGGCGAGACGGTGCTGGAAAACGCCGCGCGCGAACCGGAAGTGACCGACCTGGCCAACCTGCTGGTGGCCATGGGCGCGAAGATCGAAGGCATCGGCACCGACCGCCTGGTGATCCAGGGCGTGGACGAACTGCACGGCGCTTCGCACAGCGTGATCTCGGACCGCATCGAAGCGGCTACTTTTCTCTGCGCGGTGGCGGCCACCGGCGGCGACATCCAGCTGACCAATACCCGCACCGACATCTTCGACGTGGCGCTCGACAAGCTGCGCGAGATGGGCCTGCAGCTGACCGTGGGCGAGAACAGCATCCGCGCCAAGATGGATGGCCGTCCGCGTCCGGTATCGTTCCGCACCACCGAATATCCGGGCTTCCCGACCGACATGCAGGCCCAGTTCATGGCGGTGAACACCATCGCCGACGGCCCGTCGCGCGTGACCGAGACCATCTTCGAGAACCGCTTCATGCACGTGCAGGAGATGAACCGCCTGGGCGCGCAGATCTCGATCGAGGGCAATACTGCCTTCATGCGCGGCGTCGAACGCCTGGTCGGCGCGCCGGTGATGGCGACCGACCTGCGCGCGTCGGCGTCCCTGGTGATCGCCGGCATGGCGGCCGAAGGCACGACCCTGATCGACCGCATCTACCACCTCGACCGCGGCTACGACCGCATGGAAGTGAAGCTGTCGGCGGTTGGCGCGGACATCGTGCGTATCAAGTAAGCGCATCACGTAAAAGACTCACATGACTTTCGAAAGCAAAACCGGTACTTCCCTGATCCTGGCGCTGTCCAAGGGCCGCATCTTCGAGGACACCCTGCCGCTGCTGTCGGCGGCCGGGATCGAGGTGCTGGAAAACCCGGAAACCTCGCGTAAACTCATCCTGCCGACCAATGACCCAGGCGTGCGCGTGCTGATCGTGCGCGCCTCCGACGTGCCGACCTATGTCCAGCACGGCGCGGCCGACTTCGGCGTGGCCGGCAAGGACGTGCTGCTCGAGCATGGCGGCGAAGGGCTGTACCAGCCGATCGACCTACGCATCGCCAGCTGCCGCATGTCGGTGGCGGTGAATGCCGGCTTCGACTACGAGAGCGCGGTGCGCCAGGGCGCGCGCCTGCGCGTGGCGACCAAGTTCGTCAACACCGCGCGCGAGCACTTTGCCTCGAAAGGCGTGCACGTCGACCTGATCAAGCTGTATGGCTCGATGGAGCTGGCGCCGCTGGTCGGCCTGTCGGACGCCATCGTCGACGTGGTCTCGACCGGCGGCACCCTGCGCGCCAACAACCTGGTCGAAGTCGAAAAGATCATGGACATCTCCTCGCGCCTGGTGGTCAACCAGGCCGCGCTCAAGCTCAAGCGCGAGCGCCTGCAACCGATCCTGGAGGCGTTCGAACGCGCCTCCGCCAAACAGGGCTAACAGCAATGGCAGTACAGATCCGCAAACTCGATTCGACCGCACCGGACTTCAAGCAGACGCTGGCTGCGCTGCTGGCTTTTGAAGCCGAAACCGACGACGCCATTGAGAACGCCGTCACTGGGATCCTGCGCGACGTGAAGACGCGTGGCGACGCCGCGGTGCTGGAGTACACCAACAAGTTCGACCGCATTCCGAATGGCGGCGCCAAATCGATGGCCGAATTCGACATCGGGCAGGCGGAACTGGACCAGGCACTGGCATCGCTGCCGGCGGCCCAGCGCGAGGCGCTGCAGGTCGCGGCCGAGCGCGTGCGCGTGTTCCACGAGCGCCAGAAGGAAGCATCCACCGGCTTTACCTTCACCGAGCTTGATGGCACGGTGCTGGGCCAGCGCGTGACGCCGCTCGACCGTGTCGGCATCTACGTCCCGGGCGGCAAGGCGGCCTATCCGTCGTCGGTGCTGATGAACGCGATTCCGGCCCACGTCGCCGGCGTCAAGGAAATCATCATGGTGGTGCCGACCCCGGACGGCGTGAAGAACGGGATGGTGCTGGCCGCCGCCGCGATCGCCGGCGTGACGCGCGTGATCACCATCGGCGGCGCGCAAGCCGTCGGCGCGCTGGCGTATGGGACCGAAACGATTCAACCGGTCGACAAGATCGTCGGCCCGGGCAATGCCTATGTCGCCTCGGCCAAGCGCCGCGTGTTCGGCGTGGTCGGCATCGACATGATCGCCGGTCCGTCCGAGATCCTCGTGCTGTGCGACGGCACCACCGACCCGGACTGGGTGGCGATGGACTTGTTCTCGCAGGCCGAGCACGACGAGCTGGCGCAAGCCATCCTGCTGTGCCCCGACGCGGACTACATCGCCAAGGTCGAAGCCAGCATCCACAAGCTATTGCCGTCGATGCCGCGCGCCGCCACCATCACCACTTCGATGTCGGATCGCGGCGCGCTGATCAAGGTACGCGACATGGATGAGGCATGCGAGATCGCCAGCAGTATCGCCGCCGAGCACCTCGAGATTTCGGCCATCGAGCCGCAACAGTGGGCCGATAAAATCCGCCATGCCGGCGCCATGTTCCTGGGCCGCTTCTCGTCCGAATCGCTGGGCGACTATTGCTGCGGCCCGAACCACGTGCTGCCGACCTCGCGCACGGCGCGCTTCTCGTCGCCGCTGGGCGTGTACGACTTCCAGAAACGCTCCTCGATCATCCAGGTGAGTGAAGCCGGCGCGCAAACGCTGGGCAAGGTTGCCGCCACGCTGGCCTACGGCGAAGGCTTGCAGGCGCACGCCCGCAGCGCCGAGCTGCGTCTGGATTCCGTGCCGCCACAAGCATCATGACGGCCTGGGTCAACCAGGTGTTCTGCGAGGATGCGCTGGCCGGCCTGGCGCGCATCCCCGATGGTTCCATCGACCTGATCCTGACTGACCCTCCGTACAACCTCGGCAAGGACTACGGCAACGCCTCCGACCAGCAGAGCGTCGAGGCGTATCTCGCCTGGACCGAGCAGTGGATCGACGCCGCCATTCCGAAGCTGAAGGACAACGGCAGCCTGTACATCTTCCTGACCTGGCGCTTCGCGCCGGAGATCTTCGTCATGCTGAAAAAGCGCATGACGATGATGAACGAGATCATCTGGGACCGCCGCGTGCCGTCGATGGGCGGCAGCGTGCGCAGCTTCTCGTCGGTGCACGACACCATCGGCTTCTTCGCCAGGCGCAAGGATTACTACTTCGACCTCGACGCGGTGCGCATCCCCTACGACGCCGAGACCAAGAAGGCACGCTCGCGCTCGATCTTCATCGGCGCCAAGTGGCTCGAAGTCGGCTACAACCCGAAGGACGTGTGGAGCGTGTCGCGCCTGCATCGCGAGCATCCGGAGCGCGCCGACCATCCGACCCAGAAGCCGCTCGAGATCATCGAACGCATGGTGAAGGCCTCGTGCCCGCCGGGCGGCGTGGTGCTCGACCCGTTCATGGGCAGCGGCACCACGGCGATTGCCGCCAAGCGCCTGGGCCGCCAGTTCACCGGCTTCGAGCTGAACCCGGACTACTGCGCCATCATCGAGCAGCGCCTGGCCGCGCCCGAGGTGCCGCTGACCGGTGCCAAGATCAAGGCGGCGGCGAAAGCCGCCAAACAACGCAAGGCGGCCAAGAGCGCCGCCGTCACTACGGAAGAATCATCATGACCGACATCGTTAAGCTGATCGACAACGCCATCCGCGCCGACGTGCGCGCCATCGGCAGCTACCACGTGCCGGACGCCAGCGGCTACGTCAAGCTGGACTCGATGGAGAACCCGTACCAGCTGCCGGAAGACCTGCGCGCCGAACTGGGCACGCGCCTGGCCGAGGCGGCGCTGAACCGCTATCCGGTGCCGTCGTACGACACGCTGAAAACCCGCATCTGCGCCAAGCTGGGTGTCCCGTCTGGTTACGACGTCCTGCTCGGCAACGGCTCGGACGAGTTGATCACGATCCTGGCCACCACCGTGGCGCGCCAGGAACGGGAAAATCGACGCGCCGTCATCATGGCCCCGATCCCGGCCTTCGTCATGTTCTCGCGCTCGGCCCAGTTCGCGGGCGCGGATTTCGTCGGCGTGCCGCTGCGCGAAGACTTTTCGCTCGACCGCCAAGCGATGCTGGCCGCCATCGAAGAGCACAAGCCGTCGCTGGTGTTCCTGGCCTACCCGAACAACCCGACCGGCAACCTGTTCGATGCCGGCGACATGGAAGCCATCATCACGGCGCTGGGCGAGACCGGCATCGCCGTGGTCGACGAAGCCTACCAGCCGTTCGCCAAGGTCAGCTTCATGGAGCGCCTGCCGCGCTTCCCGAACCTGATCGTGATGCGCACCCTGTCCAAGCTGGGCCTGGCCGGCATCCGCCTCGGCTACATGGCCGGCGCCGCGCCGCTGCTGGCCCAGTTCGAGAAGGTGCGCCCGCCCTACAACGTCAACGTGCTGACCCAGGTGGCAGCCGAATTCGCGCTCGACCATATCGAGGTGCTGGACCGCCAGGCCGACTTGTTGAACGAAGAACGCACCCGTCTGGCGGCCGCGCTGGCCGAACTGCCGGGCGTGACGGTGTTCCCGTCGGCCGCCAATTTCATCTCGCTGCGGGTGCCGGACGCCGACCGTGTTTGCACGCATCTTCACGGCGCGAAGGTATTGATCAAGAATTTGAGTAAAATGCACAAATTGCTGGCCAACTGCATCCGCGTCACGGTCAGCACCCCCGAAGAGAACGCCCAGTTCCTGGCCGCCCTGAAGGCGGCACTGACGTAATCATCCAACCGCCGGCTTTATTTGAAAAAAGCCGACTGACGAGCACCCAGCAATGACCCGCACCGCCGACATTCAGCGCAACACCAACGAAACGCAGATCCGCGTCTCGATCAACCTCGACGGCACCGGCCGCCAGAAGCTCAACACGGGCGTCCCCTTCCTCGACCACATGCTCGACCAGATCGCGCGCCACGGCATGTTCGACCTCGAAGTCGAAGCCGTCGGCGACCTGCACATCGACGCCCACCATACGGTGGAAGACGTCGGCATCACGCTCGGCATGGCGGTGGCCAAGGCGATCGGCGACAAGAAGGGCATCCGCCGCTACGGCCACGCGTACGTGCCGCTGGACGAGGCGCTGTCGCGCGTGGTGATCGATTTTTCCGGCCGTCCCGGCCTGGAGCTGCACGTGCCGTTCACGCGCGCCATGATCGGCACCTTCGACGTCGACCTGACCGGCGAATTCTTCCGCGGCTTCGTCAATCACGCGGCGGTGACCCTGCATATCGATAACCTGCGCGGCGTGAACGCGCACCACCAGTGCGAGACCGTGTTCAAGGCGTTCGGGCGCGCGCTGCGCATGGCGACCGAACTCGACGAGCGCGCCGCCGGCATCATCCCTTCGACCAAAGGCAGCCTGTAATCATGGCCAACAAGATTGTGGTGGTCGATGGCCTCGGCAACCTGCGCTCGGTGGTGCAGGCGCTGCGCACCGCGGCGCCGGAAGCCGACGTGCTGGTCTCGCACAAGCCGGAAGACATCGACCGCGCCGACCGCGTGGTGCTGCCGGGGCAGGGCGCGATGCGCGACTGCATGACCAGCCTGCGCGAATCCGGCGCCGAAGAAGCCGTGCTGCGCGCCATCAGGACCCGTCCGGTGATGGGCGTGTGCGTGGGCGAGCAGATGCTGTTCGAGTCCAGCGAAGAAAACGGCGGCACGCCCGGCCTGGGCCTGCTGCCCGGTAAGGTCGTGCGCTTTCAACTCGACGGCAAGCTGCAGGCCGACGGTTCGCGCTTCAAGGTGCCGCAGATGGGCTGGAACCGCGTGCGCCAGTCGCGCGCCCACCCGCTGTGGGACGGCATCGCCGACGGCAGCTATTTCTATTTCGTGCACAGCTACTATGCGGCGCCCGAGAACGCGCATGATGTGATTGGCGAAGCCGACTACGGCGCGCCATACTGCTGCGCGGTTGGCCGCGATAACGTCGTCGCCACCCAGTTCCATCCGGAGAAGAGCGCGGAAGCGGGCCTGCGCCTGTACCGCAATTTCATTCACTGGAATCCTTGAGTTACCTCTTTTAAGTTACCCCTTTTCGATTCACCCTCGATCCATTCGTCAACCCAACCGACAACGACCATGCTGCTGATCCCCGCCATCGACCTGAAAGACGGTCACTGCGTTCGCCTGAAACAAGGCGATATGGACCTCGCCACCGTGTTTTCCGAAGATCCCGCCGAGATGGCGCTGCACTGGCTCAAGAAGGGCGCGCGCCGGCTGCACCTGGTCGACCTGAACGGCGCGTTCGCGGGCAAGCCGAAGAACGAATCCGCGATCAAATCGATCCTGAAAGCCGTGCAGGAATACGCCGACGAGAACGACCTGGACGAGATCCCGGTCCAGCTGGGCGGCGGCATCCGCGACCTCGACACCATCGAGCGCTACCTGGACGACGGCATCAGCTACATCATCGTCGGCACCGCCGCGGTGAAGAACCCGGGCTTTTTGCACGACGCCTGCGGCGCCTTCCCGGGCCACATCATCGTCGGCCTGGACGCCAAGGACGGCAAGGTCGCCACCGACGGCTGGAGCAAGATGTCGGGCCACGAAGTGATCGACCTGGCGCAGAAGTTCGAAGGCTACGGCGTCGAATCGATCGTCTACACCGACATCGGCCGCGACGGCATGATGGGCGGCGTGAACATCGACGCCACCGTCAAGCTGGCGCGCGCGGTGAAAATTCCGATCATCGCCTCGGGCGGCGTGCACGTGCTGGCCGACGTGGAAGCGCTGTGCGCGGTGCAGGACGAAGGCATCGAAGGCGTGATCTGCGGCCGTTCGATCTACGAAGGCACGCTCGATCTGACCTCGGCCCAGGACCGCGCCGACGAACTGACCGAGGGCACGGGCGCTTAAAGCATGCTGGCTAAACGCATCATCCCCTGCCTCGACGTCACCGGCGGCCGCGTGGTCAAGGGCGTCAATTTCACCGAGCTGCGTGACGCCGGCGACCCGGTCGAGATCGCGCGCCGCTACGATGAGCAAGGCGCCGACGAAATCACCTTCCTCGACATCACCGCCTCGAGCGACGGCCGCGACCTGATCCTGCACATCATCGAAGCTGTGGCCTCGACCGTGTTCATTCCGCTCACCGTCGGTGGCGGCGTGCGCAAGGTCGAGGACGTGCGCCGCCTGCTCAACGCCGGCGCCGACAAGGTCAGCATGAATACCTCGGCCGTGACCAACCCGCAGCTGGTGTTCGACTGCGCCCACAAGCACGGTTCGCAGTGCATCGTGGTGGCGATCGACGCCAAGCAGGTCGGCCCGGACAAATGGGAAGTGTTCACCCATGGCGGGCGCAACCCCACCGGCCTCGACGCCGTGGAGTGGGCGCGCAAGATGGAAAGCCTGGGCGCCGGTGAGTTGCTGCTCACTTCGATGGACCGCGACGGCACCAGATCCGGCTTCGACCTGGGCCTGACGCGCGTCGTGTCGGATGCGGTCGGCATCTCGGTGATCGCCTCGGGCGGCGTCGGCGGCCTGCAGGACCTGGCCGACGGCATCCTGGAAGGCCACGCCGACGCGGTGCTGGCGGCCAGCATCTTCCACTACGGGCACCACACGGTCGGCGAAGCCAAGCGCTTCATGCTTGACCGCGGCATCCCGATGCGGGTGGAGTGACGCATGGTCAATCATTCCAAATGGCTGAACAAGGTGCGCTGGGACGAGCACGGCCTGGTGCCGGTGATCGCCCAGGAAGCGGCGACCGGCGACATATTGATGTTCGCCTGGATGAACCGCGAGGCGCTGACCCGCACCGTCGAACTGAAGGAAGCGGTGTACTGGAGCCGCTCGCGCAAGAAGCTGTGGCACAAGGGCGAAGAGTCGGGCCACACCCAGAAAGTGCTGGAGATCCGCCTCGACTGCGACGAAGACGTGGTGCTGCTCAAGATCGAGCAGGTCGGCGGCATCGCCTGCCACACTGGGCGCCATTCGTGCTTCTTCCAGAAGTACGAAGACGGCGACTGGCACAGCGTCGAGCCGGTGCTGCAGGACCCGGACACCATTTATTCCTCGGACAAGAAGAAATCCCCATGAGCGTTACCCTGGCCCGCGTCGCGGCCGTGATCGAATCGCGCAAGCCCGAGCAGGGCGGCGACCCTGCGACCTCGTACGTCGCCAAGCTGTTTGCCAAGGGCGACGACGCCATCCTCAAAAAGATCGGCGAAGAAGCCACCGAACTGGTGATGGCCGCCAAGGATGCGCGCGTCGAGAACGACGCGTCCAAGGTGCTGTATGAATGCGCCGACCTGTGGTTCCATTCGATGGTATTGCTGGCCAGGTTCGACCTGACCCCGCAGCAGGTGCTCGACGAGCTGGCGCGCCGCGAAGGCGTGTCGGGCATCGAAGAAAAAGCATCGCGCAAGGAATAAGCTGTTGCAAGTTTGCTTGCCGCGGTGCAAGTAAGCGCCCCCTCACCGTGCGGCCAAGCCGGACCGGTGTCATAATCGGCTTTTGGTCGTCACACCGATGTCATGCTGCGTTGATACGATGCGCGGGTTCCACGGCAATCAGCGCTGTGGCACGGTGTAATAAAAACCTGGAGACAAGATGGATAACTGCATTTTTTGCAAGATCGTCGCCAAGCAGATTCCGGCCGCCGTCGTCTATGAAGACGACGACCTGCTCGCCTTCAAGGACATCAATCCGGCTGCCCCGGTGCACCTGCTGGTGATCCCGAAGCAGCACGTGGCGACGCTGTCGGACTGCACCGATGCCCACGCCGCCGTGCTGGGCAAGATGCTGGCGCTGGCGCCCAAGCTTGCAAAAGAGAATGGTATCGACGTCAAAACCGACGCGAATGGCAACACCAGCGGCGGTTTCAAGACCCTGATCAACGCCGGTCCGGATGGCGGTCAGGAAGTCTATCACCTGCATTTGCACGTGTATGGCGGTCCGCGTCCGTGGCGCGGCCTGAACATCTAAGGCAGACGTAAGTCTTGGCGGGAGCAATCGGTTCCCGCATCGCATATACTGCGTGTTGGCGGCATTATTCGCTGCACATACGCTTGTCCGTTTTACAGGCGCCAGGCGCCTTGCTAGGAGATAAACATGGGTTCGATGAGTATTTGGCACTGGGTGATCGTGCTGGTGGTCGTGATGCTGATTTTCGGCACCAAGAAGCTGGGCAATATGGGTTCCGACCTGGGCAAGGCCGTGAAAGGCTTCAAGGACGGCGTCAAGAGCGACGAAGAGAAGGCCAATGCGGCCAATCCGGTCAACCCGACCACGGGCCAGCCGACCCAGCAAGTGGCCGACAAGTCGACCATCGACGTGGAAGCCCGCGACAAGACCCGTCTGTAATCAAGCAGTTCCATGATTGATCTTGGACTGTCGAAACTGGCGATCATCGGCGTGGTTGCCCTGATCGTGATCGGCCCTGAAAAGCTGCCGAAGGTGGCGCGCATGGCCGGGACGCTGTACGGCCGCGCCCAGCGCTACCTGCACGACGTCAAATCCGAGGTCAGCCGCGAGATCGAGCTCGACGAATTGCGCAACCTGCACAAGGAAGTGCAGGACCGCGCGCAGTCGTTCAAGGACGAGGTGCAATCGGCCAAGAACGATTTCGAGTCGAACGTGACCAGTCATGTCGACGAGGTCGAGGCGCTGTGGGATGGCGGGTCTGCGCACGAAAGCAGCAGCGCCGCCACCAGCAGCAGCTACGGCACGCCAACGCTTGAAGACATCGACCGCAAGGCCAAGGACTTCCGCCGCAAGAAGCTGGTGCGCACCTCCGCCGTGCCGGCCTGGTACAAGAACCGCCATGGCACCAAGCGCCATGTGATGTCGGGCGCCGCCCGCGTGCGCAAGTTCCGTCCTGGTTCGGGCGCCAAATCCAATTCTTCCTTCTTCTGATCTGATGACCGAGCAAGCCGGCGAAGAAACATTTATCTCGCATCTGGTCGAGCTGCGTGACCGGCTGGTCAAGGCCTCGATCGGTATCGCGATCGTCTGCGCCGCGCTGATGCTGTGGCCGGGCCCGTCGCACATCTACGACCTGCTGGCCGAGCCGATGATCGCCTCGATGCCGAAAGGTTCGACCATGATCGCCACCGGCGTCATTTCGCCGTTCCTGGTGCCGATGAAGGTGACGCTGCTGCTGGCGTTCATCGTGGCGCTGCCGTGGGTGTTCTATCAGGCCTGGGCGTTCATCGCGCCGGGGCTGTACGCCCACGAGAAGCGCCTGGTGCTGCCGCTGGTGATTTCGTCCTCGCTGCTGTTCATCGCCGGCGTGGCGTTCTGCTACTTCTTCGTGTTCGGCCGCGTGTTCCACTTCATCGGCGAGTTCGCGCCGACGTCGATCGCGGTCATGCCCGATATCGAGAACTACCTCGACTTCGTGATGTCGATGTGCCTGGCCTTCGGCGCCTCGTTCGAGGTGCCGGTGGTGGTGGTGATCCTGGTGCGCATGGGGATCGTCAGCATCGAGAAGCTGCGCGAGATCCGCTCGTACGTGATCGTCGGCGCGTTCGTGATCGCCGCCATCGTGACGCCGCCGGACGTGGTCAGCCAGCTGGCGCTGGCGATTCCGATGTGGCTGCTGTACGAGCTGGGCCTGCTGGTGGCGCCGGCCTTCCAGCGCGCGACGCAGGCGCCGGAAGAAACCGCGTAACGCGTTACGGGCAACTCCCCACCA
Source organism: Massilia sp. YIM B02443 (assembly GCF_030411955.1). GTDB lineage: Bacteria > Pseudomonadota > Gammaproteobacteria > Burkholderiales > Burkholderiaceae_D > Telluria. The sequence continues at coordinate 33,408 of NZ_JASNRA010000006.1, read as the reverse complement.
CGTAATATCCCTCCGCCGTCTGCGCCAGCGTGCGCGTGATGAAGATGTTGTACAAGCCCATGTTCTGGTTCGACCCCTTGGCCAGCGCAAAGCCTGCGCTGACGTAGGCGCGCCCGGCCAGCACATGGGCGTAGTTGGTGGCGGTGCTGGTGGTGCAGGTGAAGGGCGGCGGCGGCGTCCCGCTCCCCACCTGGAAGGGCGCGATGCTGCAGGGCGCCGACACCTGCCCGTTGCTCCCGGTCGCCGTCACGCTGCCGCTGTACGTCCCGTCAGCCCGTCCCGCATACGCCTTGCTGAATCCACCGCCTGTGCCGGCCGCCGCATCGTCCACCGGCGACGGCCCGTCCAGCCGCACCCGGTAGCTCGCGATCGTCCCGTTGTCGAACGAGGCCGCACCGGATACCGTCACGGTCGCACCGGACACGCTGGCGCTGCACGCGCTCATCACCGGCGCCGGCGCCTGCCCCTGTGTTATGCGCAGGTTGTTGGTGAACCAGAAATCCATCAGGAAGGCCGGATAATTCACCCTGGTCGAATTGACGAAGTTGGCGTTCTGCCCGCCGCTGCCGGCCGGCCAGGCATGACCCAGCCCGCTGACCGCAATCTCCGAGGTGCGCAGCTTGCCGTTGGCATCAAGGTACGGCACGTTGCTGCCGCTGCCCGGCACACTGGCCGTGGCGCCCCTGGTGAACGTGCCGCCATACACCTGGCGCAGCGCGGCCGCGTCGAGCGGGCCATAGGCCTGTGCCACCGTGTAGTCGCCCGTGCCCCAGATCACGCTCGCGATCTGGCTCGAGAAGGAAGCGGCCGCATTGCCCGCCATCGCGCGGCAGTTGTTGGCCGCCGTGGTTGCCGTGAAGCCGGACGGCACCAGCGATATCTGTCCCGAACCGACGCCCGGCGCGGGGCCGGCGCCGATGCCGACGCCGGCGAAGATCTCGGGGGCGGTGCAGGCCAGCACCATGGCCTTGGCGCCGCCCGAGGACAGGCCCGCCACGTACACCTGTTTGGGGTCGATCGCATACTGCGGGTTGCTGAGGAAGCGGTTGACCAGGTCGAGCAGCACCGCGTTGTGGCCATAGCCGCGGCTGCGGTTGGTGGCGGCCCAGTCCCAGCAGTGGGTGCCGTAGACATTGCCGGTGGCGTTCGGCGCCAGGATCACGGCGCCGTACCGGTCGGCCATCGCCTTCCAGTTGAAGCCGGCGTCGCCGCTGCCGTTGATCACGTCGCCGCCGGCCGTTTGCACGCAGCCGTGCAGCACCAGCACCAGGGCGCGCTTGTTGTCCAGGGTGGGGAGGGTGGCCGGCCAGTAGTAGTCGGTGATGGCGCCGCCATAGGTCGTGTCGGCGGCCCAGGTCTGGTTGGCGCTCCAGGCGCTGGGACCGGCCTGGATCGGCGTTTGCGCATGCGCGCTGAAGACCGGCGCAAGCAGCGCCAGGCAGAACGCGGCCCGCGCCGCTAGTCGGTCGAAGGGGTTTTAGCAGTTAGCTTGGAACTCATTCAAACCTGTGTAGTCTTATCATACGGCGGTGAGTTCCACCGTGTCAGCCTGTGGAGAAGACGGCTCTGGCCCTGCAAAATTGCAGGGTGAAACCAGCTTCGACGAAGCAGGAATTCAACAGTAAAGCAAGCTGTAAATAGTTTTACGTAAGTTTGAAGGAACGGTACATGCGCTGTCTCCAGTATGGTTATCGTGGCGGCGCCCGAGCGCCGCATTGATCATCATAGTTCTGGAAACAGGGCGCACAAGCAGGCGTTGGAGCACGCCGCTTGTGCGCTTTTGCACAGCCGGATGGCCGTGCCAGGCAGGCTTGTTACATCGGGCTTACTGCATCAGCTCCGCAATCATCTTCACCGGCGCATTGCCATAGCTGAGGAACTGGTCATGGAATTCCTTCAGCTTGAAGCGCTCGCCCAGCTGGCGCTGGCGCTGTTCGCGCAGTTCCATGATCTGGTGGTAGCCGCTGAAGTAGCTGGTCAGCTGCACCGACGTCAGCGTCACGCGGCGCCATTTTTCGTCGGCTTCCTGGCGCGTCTGGAAGGCCTGGCGGGTGAGCAGGTCGATCGCCTCCGCCTGCTTCATGCCGTTCACGTGCACGCTGTAGTCGAGGATGGTGTTGGTGACGCTGCGCAGGTTCCATTTCGAGTACATCAGCCACATCTCGGGCGCGTTGTCGCCGTACCCCGATTCGAGCATCATGCGCTCGCCATACACGGCCCAGCCTTCGACCATGGCGCCGTTGCCGAACAGGGACTTGACCAGCGAAGGCGAGCGGTTGGCATGCACCAGCTGCGCATAGTGGCCCGGAATCGCTTCGTGGATGTTCAGGATCTGCAGGATCCACTCGTTGTATTCGCGCAGGCTGCTTTCGGCCTGTTCCGCCGTCAAGCCGTCGAGCGGCGTGACGTTGTAATAAGTCTTGTCCTTGGAGCGGTACGGACCCGGCGCGTCGATGCTGGCGCCGGCCACGCCGCGCTGGTACATCGGGGTCTCGCGCACTTCCAGCGGTTTGCTCGGGTCGAGCGTCAAGAGGTCATGCTTGATCACCCAGTCCTGCAGCTGCGGGATCTGGCGCCGGATCTCGGACACGAAGTTCTCGCGCGCCACGTGGCGGCTCGAGAGCTTGTCGATCATCATGCCGATCTTCCTGAAGCGGTCCGTCGGCTTGGACACGCCGGCCATGTAGCGCGGCCACAGCTCGTCCGACACGGCATCCATGCGGGTGAGCAGCTCTTCGCGCGTGGCCAGCGCCTTGCGGTAGGTCTGCTCGGCGCTGCTCGACGACTGGATGTCGAGCGCGAACTTCTGTTCGTACAGCGCCTTGCCGATGCGGAACGGGCGCGCCTGGCCGCTGGCGGCCTGGCGTTTTTCGATTCCGTTCAAAAAGTCCATGTAGCCCAGCAGCGCGGTGCCGGCGTTGGCGAGGCGCTGGGCGAAGATCGCTTTTTCTTGCGGCGTCAGGATCGACTCCTGGGCCGCCTTGCCCAGGTCGGCCAGGATCACCATGGTGCCCGGCGCCTGCGCGATCGCGAGCTGGGTGTGCTCGCGCGTCGGCGTGGTGATCGAGGCTTGCGCCGCCTGGTAGTAGGCCGGCACGTTGGCCAGGCGCTTGAGGATGGTGCGCAGGCGCTGCGGCTTGGCCGCGTAGTCGGTGTTCAGGATCAGGTCGAGCGGCGCGGCGACGTTGTACAGCGACGGATTCCACTCGTGTTCGCGCCAGCTGGTCAGGCTCCAGCGGTCCTTTTCCAGCTTGTTGACCAGCAGCGCCAGGTCGGTGCGGTAGCGCGGCGACATCTGCCTGGCGTCGAGCTTGCCGAATTTTTCCAGCCATTCGTTGGCAAAGGCGAGCTTCCTGGCGCGGGTGGCGGCGTCGGGGATGGTCAGGTTGGCGGCCTGGTCGAACTTGCCGACATAGATGCCGCCTTCCGGGTCGACCCGCCACAGGGCGGTCAGGTATTGCATGCTCATCGAGGCCATGTGGCGGTCGAGGCGGCCTTCGCTGGCGCTGGCAGTGGAGGAGGTGCTTGCGGCAGCGGCGGCAGTAGCGCCGGCGGCGGCAACCACGGCGGCTTTCTTGCCTTTATTGCTGGTCTTCTTCTTGACGACCTTCGAGGACTTGGCCTCGGCCTTGGCCTTGCCTTTGGACTTGGCGGTGGCGGCATGCGCCGGCGTCAGTGCGAAACACGCCAGCAAGGCTGCCAGCGCGATCTTCGTTTTCATCATCGTATTCGGCCCTGTGACAGAGAATAGGGTGGCCTGGCTGCGCTTGCAGGTGTGGAGGCAGGCGCGGATTCAGGCGCGGAGCGCGTGCAGATTAGCATCAAACGTGGCATTTGCGGCCACCTTGAAACATTCCGACACGTAAGTTTGACAATGTTGATTGATCGTCAACCTCAGCGTCCCAGCCCCGTGCGCAGCATCTCCAGCATGTCCTGCGGCGACATGCGCGCCGCCACCTCGGTCCCGGCCAGCAGGCTGTCGGCCAGGTCGCGCTTGTGGCGGTGCAGGTCGACGATGCCTTCCTCGATGGTGCCGCGCGCCACCAGGCGGTAGATCGTCACCGGGCGCTGCTGGCCCATGCGGTGGGCGCGGTCCGAGGCCTGGTCTTCCACCGCCGGGTTCCACCACGGGTCCATGTGGATCACGTAGTCGGCCGCGGTCAGGTTGATGCCGACCCCGCCCGCTTTCAGGCTGATCAGGAACAGGTCGCCGTCGCCGGCCTGGAAGGCGTCGACCCGCTTTTTACGTTCCTGCATCGGGGTGGCGCCGTCCAGGTACTGGTAGCGGATGCCCTGCTTGTCCAGGTAGTTGCGGATCAGGGTCAGGTGGTCGACGAACTGGCTGAACACCAGCACCTTGTGGCGGTTCTCGAGCAGGTCTTCGGTCAGGCGCGCGAACGCCGCCAGCTTGCTGCTGACGATGCCGGCGCCGGGCGCCACCAGCTCGGGATTGCAGCAGGCGCGGCGCAGGCGCATCATCTCGGCCAGGATCTCGATCGACTTCTGGCCTTCGGGCGCTTCCAGTGCCGCCAGCTTGTCCAGCGCCTGGCGGCGCAGCGATTCGTACAGCGCGCTCTCTTCGGCGCTCAGCTCCACCGGCAGCACGATCTCGGTGCGCGGCGGCAGTTCGGTCAGCACCTGCGCCTTGGTGCGGCGCAGGATGAAGGGGGACGTCAGCCGGCGCAGGCGCACACGGGCGCCGGCTTCGGCGCGCCTGTCTCTATTCTTATCCGTCTGCGCCTTTTCGATCGGGCCGGCGAAGCGCAGCTGGAACTGGTCGGCCGTGCCGAGCAGGCCCGGATTGATGAAGCGGAACAGGTTCCACAATTCGCCCAGGTGATTCTCCAGCGGGGTGCCGGTGGCCGCCATGCGGAAGTCGCCCTGCAGCGCCATCACCGCCTGCGAGCGCTTGGTGTGCATGTTCTTGATCGCCTGCGCTTCGTCCAGCACGATGCTGTGCCAGCGCCGGCCCTTGAACAGCGCCGCTTCCAGTTGCAGCAGGCCGTAGCTGACCACCATCACGTCGAACGGGCCGGCCTGTTCGACCGTCGCCTTGCGGTCGCCCGCGCCGAACAGTGTCAGGTTCAGCGTCGGCGCGAAGCGCGCTGCCTCGTCGATCCAGTTCAGGCACACGGTGGTCGGCGCCACCACCAGCGCCGGGCCATCCTTGGCGCGCGTCAGCAGCAGCGCCAGCGCCTGCAGCGTCTTGCCAAGGCCCATGTCGTCGGCCAGGCAGGCGCCCACGCCCCAGTGGGCCAGGCGTCCCAGCCACTGGAAGCCCTCGACCTGGTAGTCGCGCAGCTCGGCCTGCAGCGTCGACGGCAGCTCCGGCACGAAGGCCGCGTTCTCGGCCATGCGCGCCAGGTGCGCGGTCCAGGCTTTATCGGCATCGACGCTGCCGGCGTCGCGCGCCAGCTCGTCCAGCGCAAAGCTCGACAGCGCATGGGTGCGGATGCCGTCGCCGTGGATTTCGCCATAGGCGCCCAGCTCCGTCAGGCGCCGGTGCAGTTCCTCGGACAGGGCCAGGTATTCGTTCTCGCCCAGCGCCACGAAGCGGCTGTCGCTCTCACGCAGCTTTTCCAGCAGCGTGCGCAGGTTCATCACCCGGCCCTCGTCGATCATCACGTCGCCATTGGCCGCGAACCAGTCCTTGTCGCGCCGGATCTGGACCCGCACCGATTTGCTGGTGGCCTTTTTGGTGACCCTGAACTTCTCGCCCTCGGGCCAGGCCACCACGATGTCTTGCGCAGCGGCCTCGCGCAGCTGGTCGACCAGCTCCAGCGCCAGCAGCGGCTGGCCGAGCAGCCATTCGCCGTGGTCGAGTTCCGCGCCTTCCAGCACCTGGCAGGCGCTCACCAGCCGGCGCTCGGCTTCGCGCTCGGCGTTCAGGTCGCGCCGCGCCTCCGTGCGCACGCCGGCGACGTCGGCGATCACGCTGGCCGCCCCTTCGCCGGGACCGTAATAGGCGCCGGCGTCCGGCAGCGGACGCACCAGCAGCTGCATGCGCAGGCCTTGTTGGTAAGGGCGCAGGTGCACGTGCAGGCGCGGGTCGGCGTCGACCGTCTCGATGTCGCTGGCGCTGGCGCCGATGTCCGACTGCACGGTGACGATCGAGGACACGGCGCCGATCGCGCGCAGCACGCGCCGCTCGGCCGCCAGCGGCACGTGCAACCCGTCGCCGAGGATGGCGCCGATGCGCCGGTGTTCTTCGTTGACGTGCACCAGGCGCAGGCGGGTCGGCGTCTCGCGCGACACCACCACGTCGCCGTGCGCGTCTTCCAGGTTTGGCACCAGGGCGATGTGGACGCTGTCGTCGTGCTTGGTGACGCGCAGCTCCGGCTCGCCCGGCAGCAGCTCGACCCGGGTGCCGGGCGAATCCATCCAGAACAGCAGCGGATGGCCGACCAGCGCCGCCAGCGCCTTGTTGACTTCGATCTCGAAACGGATGGTGCTGCTGCCGTAATAGCGCCGCCCGGCGATGGTGTGCGCCGCCTGCAGGTCCTGGGCGGTGAGGAAGTCGAGCGTCTGGCCTTCCTCGGCCAGGCGCTTCAAGCTGATGGCGCGCCCGCGCGTCCAGGCGCCTTGCGCATCGCGTTTCTGTTCGCGCGGTTCGAGCTCCTGCACGCCCAGGTGCGGGTCGTAGCGGATCATCCAGACCAGGCGCGATTCGCGCACCGTCTCGACCGACAACGCCGGCTGCAGGTTGATCAGGGCGTTGAGCTGGCGCTCCCACGCTTCTTCGCGCGCGAACCAGAGCGTCATGTCGGCGAAGCGGTGGCGTCCGCGCAGTTGGGCGGCGCGCGCTTCGTGCGCGACCGCGCCGGCTTGGTTCATCTGCGCCAGCACGCCAGCCAGCTGGGCCGACCAGAAATCGAAGCCGGCTTCCTCGGACAGGGCCAGCATGTCCTCGATGCGGGCGCGTTGTCCGTTCAGGCTTGATAAGCCCAGCCAGTAGTGGATCAGGGCGCGCAGCACGGTCGGTTCCAGCGCCATCTCCCAGCTGCGGGTGGCGAACAATTCGGCGTCGACGGTGCCGCGCCGGATCTCGTGCAGCATGCCGAGCTGGAACCAGACCGCGGTCTCGGGACGCTGGACCGAGCGCGTGACGCTTTCCAGCCAGGCGTCCGCCAGCTTGCGGTGGCCGGCGTCGCTGCTGCGCAGCAGGGCGGCCACGGCCAGGTGCGCGGCCGGGCCGTCGAAGGTGGCCTTGCGCTTGCCGGTCTCCTTGCGCAGCTGTTTCAGCGCCGCTTCGACGCCGGCCAGGCCGGCCTCGAGGTCGGCATCGCTATTCGCCCGCAGGATCTGCACCACGCTGCGCAGGAACAGGCCGGGCGAATCGCTCATCTCGGCCACCATCGCCAGCGTGTCGTCCAAGCGCCCGCACAGCAGGTAGTGTTCGCCCAGCGCCAGGCGCAGCGGGCTTTCGGGACCGCTGTGCGGCAGGTAGCGCTCGGCGCAGGCGCGCACCGCCGGCGCGATCGCCGGCTCGTTCAGCAGGTGCAGCACCAGCACCTGCAGCACCCGTTCGCGCAGGCGCGGGTGGATGCGTTCGACCATCGACGGCTCGAACGGCCGTGCGCAGACGTCAACCAGCGGATGCAGGTAGTTCGCTTCATGGCAGCGCAGGCAGGCGTCGAGCAACGGCGCCACCACGTCTTCGCCTTCGCCCGTGAGCAGGGCGATGCGCAGCAGGGCCAGGCCCTGGCGGTAGCTGCGCAGCATCAGGTTGCCCTGCCAGTCGCGCCGCAGCGGCGACACCTGGCCATACGCGGCCGCTACCTGGGCGAACAGGCCGTCGTCGAGCGCGCGGTCGAGCACCGGCCAGGCGGCGGCGGGCGCGATCGCCATGCCGCGCTCGTTGGCGTCGATCAGCAGGCCGGCGTCGCGCAGGCGCGCCAGCTCGTCGGCCCACTGCGCCGGCGGCAGCGCCGCGCCCAGTGCGCGCATGTGCTCCAGGATGCGCTGGCGGCCCATCGGCTCGCCGGCCATCGCCAGCAGCGTCAGGATCGCGCGTTCTTCGGCATTGCAATCGGCCAGCAGGGCGTCCAGATCGTCCCGCGTCATGCAGCGTCGAGGTTCTCGATGTCGATCTGCGGCAGGCCGGACGGCACCGGGATCCCGAACACGCGCAGGTAGAACACCAGCTCCGCCTCCAGCGTGCGCACCACGCTGTCGGCCTTGCGGAAGCCGTGTCCCTCGCCCTCGAGCGTGATGTAGGCCACCGGCAGGCGGCGCGCGCGCAGGGCCTCGACCATGCTTTCGGACTGCTGCGGCGGCACCACCTTGTCGTCCAGGCCCTGGAAGAAGATCATCGGGCGGCGCAGCTTGTCGCTGTGGTGGATCGGCGAGCGTTCGCGGTACACCGCCTCGGCGCGCTCGGGCGGGGCGATCAGGTACTGGTTGTAGTGCGACTCGAACTTGTGCGAATCGGCGTCCAGCCCGGCCAGGTCGGACACGCCGTAGTAGCTGGCGCCGGCCTTGAACACGTCGTGGAAGGCCAGGCTCGACAGCACCGTCAGGCCGCCGGCGCTGCTGCCGCGGATGAGCAGGCGTTCGGGATCGACCAGTCCCTGCTGCGCCAGGTGGCGCGCGCCGGCCACGCAATCCTCGACGTCGACCACGCCCCATTGGTGTTTCAGCAGGTTGCGGTAGTCGCGCCCGAAGCCGGTGCTGCCGCCGTAGTTCACGTCCAGCACGGCGAAGCCGCGGCTGGTCCAATATTGGGTCGAGAGCTTGAGGGTGCTGGCCGCCATGCCGGTCGGGCCGCCGTGGCCGATCACGATCAGCGGCGGCAGTTCGCCGGCGGCCGGTTCATGATCGGCGTTGGCAGGGGCGTAGTAGAAGGCGTGGGCGGTACGTCCATTTTGGCTGGGGTAGCTGATCGCCAGCGGCACCGACAGATAACTGGTCGACGGCGGCTGCGGGATCGAATGCGCCAGCACCTCGTTGGCGTCGCTCATCAGGTCGATGCGCACCAGTTCCGGCGCGATGGTCGGCGCGCCGCCGAGGAAGGCGATGACGTCGCCCTGCACCCGCAGGTCGCGGATTTCCTCGTACGCCGTCTCGATCGGCAGCAGGCTGCCGTCGCGCGTGGACAGGCGCGCCAGACAGCTGACGCCATTCTCGATATAGGCGCAGATGATCTCGTCGTCCGAGCGGAAGCCGTACAGCGAGCCGCCGAAGGCCCAGTGCGGGGCGCCGAATTCGGCCGCGCGCGGGCACAGCGCCTGCACCACGCCGTGTTGGTAGCGGTACAGGTTCCACCAGCCGCTGCGGTCCGAGACGAAGTGCAGCACGCCGCTCGGCGACCATTCGGGCTGGCAGATCGACTCCTCCGGCCCGCCCGCGACCAGGCGGCCATTGAGCAGGACGCCGTCGTCGCCGACGTCGGCCAGCCACAGTTCGGTGCCGACCCACGGCATGCGCGGATGGTCCCAGCACAGCCAGGCCAGCTGCCTGCCGTCCGGGGACAGGCGCGGCGCGGCGTAGAAGTCGTTGCCGTCGACCAGTACGGTCTCGGCGCCGTCGAAGCCGACCGCGCACAAGGTATTGGTCGGATAGGTGGCGCCGCTGGAATGGTCTTCGCGCACCGCGATCAGGCGAGTCCGCGCGCGGTCGAGCACGAAATCGGCGAAGCGGCGCGTGCCGTCCTGGGTCAGGGCGGTGGGTTCGGCATTGCCCGTGATCCGATAAAGGCGGTTATCCACATGGTGCGAGAAGAACACGTCGCCGCCGGCCAGCAGGCAGGCGCCGCCGCCGTATTCGTGCACGCGGGTGCGCACGTTGAACGGGGCCGGGGTCAGTTCGCGCGTGCCGCCGGCGTCGTGCAGCATCAGGGTGGTGCGGCCGGCTTCGCTGGCGCGGCCTTCCAGCCAGGCCAGTCTCGGCCCGTCGAGCATCACCTGCGACAAGGGCACGGCGCCGGCGGCCACCACGGCGGCGCTGATTGGCGAGGTCCAGGCGCCGCACGGCGTGGCTTGTTTGCTCGAATCTTGGCTGGTTGCAATACTCATCACGAACTCCCTGTCTGCATGGACCTGCATTATAAGTGTGCGCGAAGAATGCGATAATAGAGGTTTTCCCTCGCGTTTCTTGTCTCCCATGCCACAATTCGCCCCGCTCCAGAACGATACCTTCCTGCGTGCGTTGCTGCGCCAGCCGACCGAGTACACCCCGGTGTGGCTGATGCGCCAGGCCGGACGCTACCTGCCGGAATACCGCGCCACCCGCGCCCGCGCCGGCTCGTTCCTGGGGCTGGCCAAGAATCCGGATTACGCCACCGAAGTCACGCTGCAGCCGATCGACCGCTATCCGCTGGACGCGTCGATCCTGTTCTCGGACATCCTGACGGTGCCGGACGCGATGGGCCTGGGCCTGTACTTCGCCGACGGCGAGGGTCCGAAGTTCGAGCGTCCGCTGCGTACCGAAGCCGACGTCAAGGCGCTGCAGGTGCCGGACATGGCCTCGCTCGACTACGTGTTCAAGGCCGTGACCTCGATCCGCACCGCGCTCAATGGCCGCGTGCCGCTGATCGGCTTCTCGGGCAGCCCGTGGACGCTGGCCTGCTACATGGTCGAAGGCGGCGGTTCGCGCGAATTCCACACGGTGAAGAAGATGCTGTACGCGCGTCCGGACCTGATGCACCGCATCCTGGACATCAATGCGCAAGCCGTCATCCAGTACCTGAACGCCCAGATCGACGCCGGCGCCCAGGCGGTGATGATCTTCGACTCGTGGGGCGGTGCATTGGCCGATGGCGCTTACCAGGAGTTCTCGCTCAAGTACATGCGCCAGATCGTGGCAGGTTTGAAACGCACGGTCGGGAATAAACCCGATGGCGAGCGCATTCCCGCCATCGTGTTCACCAAGGGCGGCGGCATCTGGCTCGACGAGATGGCCGACATCGGCGCCGATGCGCTGGGCCTGGACTGGACGATGAACCTGGGCCGCGCACGTGCGCTGGTCGGCGACCGCGTGGCGCTGCAGGGCAACCTGGATCCGGCCATCCTGTTCGCGGAGCCGGAGCAGATCCGCGCGGAAGTCGAACGCTCCCTGAGCGCCTACGGCACCCCGGGCAATGGCCATGGCCACGTGTTCAACCTGGGCCACGGCATCTCGCAATTCACCCCGCCGGAGTCGGTCAGCGCCATGGTCGAAGCTGTGCACAGCTTCAGTCGCAAGCAACGGGCTGACGGCGGCGCCGCCTGAGTTGCCCCCATCCGCGGCGCCGGCGATCCGGCGCCGCATGCTGCAGACCTCACTTGTTCACAACTTTGTCAAAGCGATGAAAAATTCCTGTGGACATCTCAAAGGCGGTAGGGTTAGCGTAACTCCTTGATATTCAAGTTGATTTTGCGCGAGGAGCGAATTCTGTGCCCATGCGCCACAACGTTGTCCCACAGAATAAGGACCAAATCGGCTCCTTGTTCACAAAGTTATCAACAGACGCCGGATCGTTGGGGAAAAGTGCTTGGTTTACCGAGACTTAGCGTTGTTCTTCAAGTATTGCATGAAGTTTCTGATGCAACGCAGCGAGTTTTCCCAAACAAATTACCCAGTTATGCACAACGCGGCGAAAGCGGTCAAGCTTGTTAACAGGTCGAAGCCGGTTTGTGCAAGTCGATGATTTATAAGGAAAATTAAGACTTGATTTTGAGAATTATCGAAATTGACTTGATCTAACGTAAACCTTTGATGGGGTCAAGTCCCACGCTATTCACAAAGTTTTCCACAGTTTTGCACAGGGCCCAAATTGTCATACTGCATACTCGAAGTCGTGCTCGACACGCCGCTGAACAGCAGCTTCGATTACCGCTGGCCATGTGAACCCGGACAAGAGCCGGTCCCGGGCCAGCTGGCGCTGGTGTCCTTCGCGCGCCGCGAAATCATGGCCCTGATCGTCGCCGTCAAGCAGCACACCGAGGTCCCGCCCGAAAAACTGAAGGACGCGCTGGCCGTGCGCAGCCAGCTCTCGCCGCTGCCCGAGCGCTGGATCGCGCTGGCGCGCTTCGCCGCCGAGTATTACCAGCGCCCGCTGGGCGAAGTGGCGCTGCCTGGCCTGCCGAAGAACCTGCGCGTGCCCAAGACGGTGGCGCTGGATCGCGCGCTCAAAAAACTGGCCAAGCTCGATGCGCCGCAGGACGCCAGCGCGGTCGACATGCCGACGCTGAACCCCGCCCAGCAAGAAGCGGCGGACGCCATCGGCGGCGCCGATGGTTTCACCCCGCTGCTGCTGTGGGGCGTGACCGGCAGCGGCAAGACCGAGGTGTATCTGCAGGCCTGCGCCCAGGTGCTGGGGCGCGACCCGCAGGCCCAGATCCTGATCCTGGTCCCCGAGATCAACCTGACCCCGCAACTCGAGGGGAATATCCGCGCGCGCTTCCCCGGCATGATGCTGGCCACGCTGCACAGCAGCCTGTCCGAGGGTGAGCGCATGCTGCACTGGCTGGCCGCGCACAACGGCCAGGCGCGCATCGTGCTCGGCACCCGGCTGGCGATCCTGTCGTCCTTGCCGAACCTGAAACTGATCGTCATCGACGAAGAGCACGACCCTTCGTACAAGCAGCAGGAAGGCCTGCGCTATTCGGCGCGCGACCTGGCCGTGTGGCGCGCGCACCAGCTGGGGATCCCGATCGTGCTCGGTTCGGCCACGCCCTCGCTCGAATCCTGGCACCACGCCAAATCCGGCCGCTACCGCCGCCTGGACCTGCGCGAGCGCGCCGTGCGCGACGCCGTGCTGCCCAAGGTGCGCCTGGTCGACATGGAGCGCGACCGCCCGCGCGATGGTCTCACAAGCGAAGTGCTGGCCGCGCTGCGCTCACGGCTGGAAAAGGGCGAACAGTCGCTGCTGTTCCTGAACCGGCGCGGCTACGCTCCGGTAATCTGCTGCGACGCCTGCGGCTGGATCAGCAATTGCACCCGCTGCACCGCCTTCATGGTGCTGCACAAGCCCGAACACCGGCTGCGCTGCCACCACTGCAGCCTCGAATTGCGCATCCCGCGCTCGTGCCCGACCTGCGGCAACATCGACCTGCAGCCGCTGGGACGCGGCACCCAGCGCGTGGAAGAGGGCTTGCAGGCGATGTTCCCCGAAGCGCGCATCCTGCGCATCGACGCCGACTCGACGCGCCTGAAAGGCAGCGCCCAGGCGGCATTCGACAGCGTGCACCGGGGCGAGGTCGACATCCTGATCGGCACGCAAATGGTCGCCAAGGGCCACGACTTCAAGAAGCTGACGCTGGTCGGCATCCTGAACCCGGACACTGCGCTGTTCTCGCAGGACTACCGCGCCAGCGAGCGCCTGTTCGCGCAGCTGATGCAGGTGGCCGGCCGCGCCGGACGCGCCGGGGCGCCGTCCGAAGTGCTGGTGCAGACCCGCTACGCCCAGCATCCGCTGTACGGCGCGGTGATGCGCCACGATTACGAGCGCTTCGCCGGCAACCTGCTGGACGAACGGCGCGACGCCGGGCTGCCGCCCTTCATGTACCAGGCGTTGCTGCGCGCCGAGGCGCGCGAACTGCCGATCGCGATCGCATTCCTGGAAGCGGCGCGTGACTGCCTGCCGACGGACGGGATCATGATGAACGACCCGATTCCGATGACCATGACCCGGGTTCACAACGTCGACCGCGCCCAGTTGCTGGTGGAGTCGAGTTCGCGCCCGGCGCTGCAGGCCTTCCTGCGCGTCTGGATCGAGGAACTGCGGGCCATGAAGTCGCGCGTGAAGTGGTCGCTCGAGGTCGATCCGCTCGACATCTGAGTCCGTGCGCCGAAGTTCTTGACCGGTCGCTCCAGAACATCTACATTGCAGTTATTGAACAACCGTTCCATAACTGGATGTCCCCATGGCGCGCCCCCGGAATTTCAATGAAGACGATGTCATCGAACGCGCCGCCGGCGCCTTCGGCCAGCTTGGCTATACCGGCTGCTCGGTAGACGACCTGGTCGCCGCGACCGGCCTGCAGCGCGGCAGCCTGTACAAGACGTTCGGCTCCAAGCGCGGCCTGTTCGAACAGGTATTGCGGCGCGCCCTGGCCGGAGACTGGCAGCACGATCCGGCGGCGCTCGACCTCCTGATCACCGCCTTGCGCGAGCTGGCCAGCATCGACTTGCCAATCGCCGCACTGTGCCGCGACGCGCTCGCGGCTTGTTCCCAGGACCCCGCGCAATTGCTGGGATCGCGCTTGCTCGCCCACCTTCCCATCAAGGATTGACGATGCCCCGACTCGAATTGACCGACCACGACCTGATCCTGCATCTGAGCAAGTGGGAGGCGCTGGCCGCCCTGCATCATCCGACCTTGCGCGTGCCGCTGACGCAGGTGCGCGGCGCCACCGAGGACAGCGGTTTCGGCTGGCTGAGCATGGGATGGCGCATGCCCGGAACCCATCTCCCGTTCGTGCTCGCCGCCGGGACGTTCCTGAAAGGCGGCGACCGGCAGTTCGTCTATACGCGCCGCAAGCGCAACACGATCGTGATCGAACTGGCCGGCCACGAATTTGCCCGGCTGGTGATCGGCGTGGAGGATGCGCGGGCGGAGACGGCGCGCATCAATGCCGCGGTGGCGCGTGCGCACAACCAGGCATGAGCAAGGCGTAAAAAACCGCGCCGTCTTGCGAGGGCGCGGTCTTGAATCTGGCCTGCGTGCTTATTGGCTGAATCAGTTGCTGAACAAGACCTGGGCGATCAGGCCGGTGGCGATCGCCGCCAGCACGTAGTCATTGCCGGCGCGCACCCAGTGGTGGCCGCGCGGGGGCGCGCTCAGGTGGCGGGCGCGCCAGTCGCGCACTACATAGCGGTCGTGGCGGTATTCCCTGCTCAGGTGGTGGCCACGACGCAGGTCGTGGCGCGGGCCGGCGCCGCGGTGGTCGTCGTGATGGTAATAGCGCGCGTCGCCATAGTAGTGAGGCTTGGCCTTGCCGCGTGGACCGCCGTGGCGGTCATGGTGACGGTCGCCATGCTTGTAGTGCTTGTCGTGCTTCTCATGCTTGTCGTGCCCGTGACCATGACGATGATCGTCGCGGTCTGCCAGGGCATTGCCGCTGGCTGCCATGCTCAGGGCGATCAATGCCGATGCAATCCAGGTATTTTTCATCTCGTTCTCCTCGTGGTGCGCTGTTGTTTTGCAGTGATGCTATTACACCGCGAATGGCCTTGCCCAGGTGAAGCATTCCGGTAAAGAGTGCTACAAAACATTTCACGTACGAAAAAAAGACGTAAAAAAACCGCGCTTCGGTCGAGGCGCGGTTCTCATGGCTGCCTAGTTGCTTAATTAATTGCTCAGCAAGACCTGGGCGATCAGGCCGGTGGCGATCGCCGCCAGCACGTAGTCGTTGCCGGCGCGGACCCAGTGATGGCCTTTCGGGGGCGCGCTCAGGTGGCGATCGCGCCAGTCGGTGACGACGTAGCGGCTGTCGCGGTATTCCTTGCTCAGGTGCTGGCCGCGGCGCAGGTCGTGGCGCGGGCCGCCGCCGCGCTTGTCGTCGCGGTGGTAGTAGCGCGCGTCGTCGCTGCGGTGGTTGCCGGCCTGGCCGCGCCGGTCGTCGTGGCGGTCGTTGTCCTTGCGGTCATCGCGGCGATCGCTGTCGCGGCGGTCGTCATGCTGCGAATACTGCGCACGGTCGTTGCCATGGTCACCACGCTGGGCGAATGCGTTGCCGCTGGCGGCGACGCTCAAGGCAAGCAGTGCAGATGCGATCACAGTGGTTTTCATGTCGGTTCTCCTGATGGCACGCTGAAATTTGCGATGAGTCCATTACACTGCGAACCGAACTAAACAGGTGCAGCAAGCCGGTAAGGATTGCTACAAAACATTTCATGCGCTGAGCAGTTGCTTCGCCGGCTCAGCGCGGATAGATGAACCCGGTACGGATATCCATCGGCACCAGCTTCTCGCCGTCGCGCACGCTCAGGCGCTGCGGCGGCTCTTCGCCGGCGCGTGCGCGCGCGATCGGATCCAGTCCTTCGCCTTCGCGCAGCGGCTTGTCGCAGCGCTCGTACACGTTCGGGCAGCCGGTGGCTTTCACCAGCGCCTGCATGATCGACACCTTCCACAGGTCGACCCCGGCGGCATTGAACTGGCATACCAGGTAGCCGCCGGCGCCGCCGTAGCTGTGCACCAGGAGGCCCGGCAAGCCATCCTTCTCGCCGTCGACCAGCTGCACCAGCGCCTGCGGATCGGCGCCTTGCCACGCGGCGGCGCGCCGTTCGACGGCCTCGGCGACGCGGCGCTTGATCAACGCATGGTCCACCGGCTCGTCCTCGCGCAGGGTCCAGATCCGGGCCGCGATCTGCGATTTGGCGTTGTAGGCGGCGCGCGCCAAAAACTTGCGCGCCGACGACTGCACGACGGCGGTCGCGCCCTGCTTGCTGCGTTCCTGCGGCTTGCCCTCGACCTTCTCGATGGCCGACTGGTAGATCCACGGGTCGCCGGACAGGATGGCTTTTTCCTTGCCCTGTTTGATGGTGATGATGAGCATGGGGTGCTTTCGTTTTGGGGGACGCGATGATACAGCAAGCGCGGCGCCGCAGGCGCGGGGTGGGCGCGAGGTGGTCACGAGGTGGTCACGAGTGGTCACAAACGCGGCGTGGCCGGATTGTCCGATGCGGGCAAAATAGCGTATCGTCTTGCCAGTCAACTGCGGAGAACAGCATGAAGCAACTGAACGTGGACGTCGCCGTCATCGGCACCGGCACCGCCGGCATGACCGCCTACCGCGCCGCCAGGGCGCAGGGCGCGCGCACGGTGGTGATCGAAAGCGGCCAATACGGCACCACCTGCGCGCGGGTCGGCTGCATGCCGAGCAAGCTCCTGATCGCGGCGGCCGAGGCGGCGCACGTGATGGCGTCGTCGAGCCCGTTCGGCGTGCATGCGGGCGACGTGCGGGTCGACGGCCGCGCCGTGATGGAAAGGGTCAAGCGCGAACGCGACCGTTTCGTCGGATTCGTGCTGGAAGGGGTTGAGTCGATCCCGACCGCCGACCGCCTGCAAGGCCACGCGCGCTTCACCTCGCCGTGCACCCTGCAGGTGGACGATCACACCGAGATCCAGGCCAAACGCATCGTGATCGCCACCGGCTCCACGCCGCTGCGCCTGCCGCAGCTGGAAAACGTCGGCCCCGGCATCGTCACCAGCGACGACGTGTTCTATTGGGACGAGCTGCCACGTTCGGTGGCCGTGATCGGCACCGGCGTGATCGGCCTCGAGCTGGGCCAGGCTCTGAGCCGGCTCGGCGTGCGCGTGCGGTTCCATGCGCGCGGCGGCAGCATCGCCAACATCACCGATCCCGAAGTGCTGCGCTGCGCCGCCCGGGTGCTGGGCGAGGAGCTCGACATCGCATTCCAGACCCAGGTCATCAGGGCCGAGCAGGATGGCGACGAGGTGGTGCTGCACACCCGCGACGCGCTGGGCAAGGACAACAGCGAACGCTTCCAGTTCGTGCTGATGGCGGCCGGGCGCACGCCCAACGTGCACGACCTGGGACTGGAGCACAGCGGCCTGGAACGCGGGCCGGACGGGATTCCCCTGTTCGATACCCGCACCATGCAGTGCGGCACCAGCAACGTCTTCATCGCCGGCGACGCCAACAACGAGCGCGCGCTGCTGCACGACGCCGCCGACCACGGCAAGATCGCCGGCGACAACGCGGGGCGCTTCCCGGACGTGCGTCCCGGTCTGCGGCGCACCCCGATCGCGGTCGCCTTCACCGAGCCGAACATCGCCACGCTGGGCAAGAACTGGCGCACGCTATGCGCCGGCGGCCAGCGCAAGTTCGCGGTCGGTAGCGTGTCGTTCGCCAACCAGGGGCGCAGCCGCGTGATGTTGCAGAACAAGGGGATGCTGCGCGTGTACGCGGAGTACGGCACCCGCCTGTTCCTGGGCGCCGAGATGATCGCGCCGCGCGCCGAGCACCTGGCGCACCTGCTGGCGTGGGCCTGTCAGATGCGGCTGACGGTGGAACAGATGCTCGACATGCCGTTCTACCATCCGGTGATCGAGGAGGGCGTGCGCACCGCACTGCGCGACCTCGCCGCCAACCTGTCGAAAGGCGAGAGCGAGACGGTGGTCGAGGATACCGAGCCGGGGACTTGACGAGCGCGGCGGGGCGGTGATGCCGGATGCGTCACGGTCGTAGGGGTGGCCCAGGCGGCCCCGCGCTCCGCCGCCGACGCGGTGATTGTTATCGTCTCCGGGATCGTGCCGGATGATCTGGCGGCCAACCACCACCGCGTCGGCGGCAGAGCCGCCAACCCTACGGTGTTATTCGGCCATAGGGCAGGACCTGCGGCAGATTCAGGTTCAATTCAGCAGGCTGTCGTCCAGCTTGCCCTCGGCCGCCATCTGGCGCAGGATGCGCACCGTGTCGGTGTCGGCTTCCTGGTAGGCCGACTTCTTGAATTCGTCGTACATCGCGTTGGCTTCGTCGACGTGCTCGCCCTGGCCGTCGTCGTAGCAGAAGCGCACGAACAGCATGGCGTTGGTCGGCGCTTCGATGATCATGCGCAGGTTCGAGGCCGCGATCTCGCCCTGGGCCGGCACGTCGTAGCGCACTTCCTGCAGCGGGGTCAGATAGACCTGGTCTTCGATCACCAGGTCGCCGAAGCTCAGGCGGCGCTTGAGGCTGCCGGCGTCGCGTTCCAGGATCTCGCACTGGTCCAGGTGCGGAATGAAGGCGGTTGGCTGCTCGGCGCGCAGCACCAGGCCGCGCCACAGCTGCTCGCGGGTGAGGGTGTCGATCAGCGGGTTCATCGGATCGTTGACGGCGACGAGGTGTTCGAATTTCATGGGCAGGTATCCGGAAAAATGGGGCGCCGCGCCGCGGTCCATGCGGCGCGCAAAGGACGCATGGTACTCGATTGCGTGTCCCGACGCAGGACGTTCCCGGCATGTGCCGGGCTCGTCTGACAGGCACCAGATGGGGTTGCAAAACGGTGTTGCAAGCCACTGTTGCAATCCGGTCGCGGCGGCGCGCGGCGTCGCCCGCTGAGTGCGCTGGATTGTTACAATCCTCGTCTATCCCACAGAAAACTTTCCCATGTCCAATGCACCCAAGTTCGGCCTCAACGGGCCGCAGAGCGAAGCCGCGCTGTATCTGGACGGCCCTTGCCTGGTGCTGGCCGGCGCCGGTTCGGGCAAGACGCGCGTGATCACGCAAAAAATCGCCTACATGATCGAGCATTGCGGCTACGATCCGCGCACCATTGCCGCCCTGACCTTCACCAACAAGGCGGCGCTCGAGATGCAGGAGCGTATCGGCAAGCTGCTCAAGCAGCCCAAGCAGGCCAAGCAATTGACCGTGTCCACCTTCCACTCGCTGGGCGTCAAGATCCTGCGCCAGGAAGCGGCCGGCGTCGGCCTCAAGGACAAGTTCTCGATCATGGACAGCGACGACTGCTACACCATCGTCTCGAGCCTGGCGCTGACCACCGATAAACAGGAAGTGCGCGCCATCCAGAACGCGATCTCGCTGTGGAAGAACGGCCTGGTCGACCCGGAGGACGCGATCAAGGCCGCGCGCGACGAGGACGAAGCGATGGCCGGGCGCGTCTACCGCAGCTACGTGGCCACGCTGCAGGCCTACCAGGCGGTCGACTTCGACGACCTGATCCGCCTGCCGGTGGAACTGTTCCGAAACAACGAGCCGATCCGCGACCGCTGGCAGCGCCGCCTGCGCTACCTGCTGATGGACGAGTACCAGGACACCAACACCTGCCAGTACGAACTGGTCAAACTGCTGGTGACGGGCCTGGGCAAGAAGCCGATGTTCACGGCGGTGGGCGACGACGACCAGGCGATCTACGCCTGGCGCGGCGCCTCGGTCGAGAACCTGAAAACGCTGCAGACCGACTTCCCCGACCTGCGCGTGATCAAGCTGGAACAGAACTACCGCTCCACCACCCGCATCCTGCAGGCGGCCAACGCGGTGATCGGCAACAACCCGAAGCTGTTCGAGAAGTCGCTGTGGTCCGAGCACGGCCTGGGCGAGCCGATCAAGGTGCTGGGCATGCAGAACGACGACCAGGAAGCCGACCAGGTGGCGATCATGATCTCGGCCGACCATTTCCAGCGCAAGAACAAGTGGACCGACTACGCGATCCTGTACCGCGGCAACCACCAGGCGCGCGTGATCGAGCAGGCGCTGCGCAAGGAACGCATCCCGTACACCATGTCCGGTGGCCAGAGCTTTTTTGACAAGGCCGAGATCAAGGACATCATCGCCTACCTGCGCCTGATCGCCAACCAGGACGACGACCCGGCCTTCATCCGGGCCGTCACCACCCCCAAGCGCGGGGTCGGCATGGCCACATTGGAAGTGCTGGGCGAATTTTCCAAGCAGTGGAATTGCTCGCTGTTCGAAGCGGCGAGGAAGGGCGGCATCGAAGCCAAGCTGGCCGATCGCCAGCTGGGGCCGCTGCGCGACTTCTGCCACTTCATCGCCGAGCTGGAAGACCGCGCCACCCGTCCCGGCCCGTCGGGCAGCGGCGACCATGCGGCCGAGGTGCTGGACGACATGATGAAGGAGATGAACTACGAGCACTATTTGTACGAAAACTTCGACGACCGCGCGGCCCAGTCCAAGTGGCAGAACGTGCTCGAATTCACCAACTGGCTGAAGGACCGCGGCCGTGGCGGACGCGACCGCGATGGCGAAGAAAAGAATTTGCTGGAACTGACCCAGATGGTGGCCCTGATGTCGATGCTCGAAGGCCAGGACGAAGAGCAGGACGCGGTGCGCATGTCGACCCTCCACGCCTCGAAAGGGCTGGAGTATCCCCACGTGTTCCTGGTCGGGGTGGAAGAGGGGATCCTGCCGCACAAGGGCGATCCGGACGCGTCGGTCGAGACGATCGCGGCGCGCATCCAGGAAGAGCGGCGCCTGATGTACGTCGGCATCACGCGCGCCCAGCGCACCCTACACGTGAGCTGGTGCAAGCGGCGCAAGCGTGCAGGCGAGCTGGTCAATTGCGACCCGTCGCGCTTCATCAAGGAAATGGCGCTGGACGTGGGCGATGCGGCGCCGATGGAAAGCGAAGTGCTGAGCCCGAAGGAAAGATTGGCGAACTTGAAAGCGTTACTGGCAACGCCGAAGCCGATCGTGAACTGAGAGGACTTGCCCGAACTGCAATGCAAGGCTGGCATAATGCCGGCTTTGCAGCCGGAGTTCGCCGTGGACCAGGAAGACCGTTTCATCAATCTCGAGATCAAGCTCGCCCAGCAGGAAGACCTGCTCGACGAGATGAACAAGACCATCTACCGCCAGGAACGCCGCATCGACCAGCTGGAAGCCATGCTGACCAAGATGGCCGACCACGTGCGCACCCTGCGCGACGCCGGCCAGGCGCCGCTCAACGAACCGCCACCGCATTATTGAGATGCTGCCCCAGCCGCTTGCCCAGGCATAGCAGCGTCAGAGTCGGCGGCAAGCCCCACGGTCCCGGAATCACCGAGGCGTCGCACACGAACAATCCCGGTGCGGACGTCTGCAGATCCGCATCCACGCCCGCCCCCGCATTCGCCCCGATAGGCACGCTGCCGCCCGGATGCGCGGCGAAATGCCAGCTCCTGAACACGTGATGCGCTCCGGCTTGCGCCAGAATCGCGCGCGCCATCTGTTCTCCCTGTTGCAAACGCCCACGATCGGCGTCGGTCAGCCGCTTGTCGGCCCAGCGCGGCCCGATCCGTCCGCCGATCCCGTCGCGTATCTTGACCATGATGCTCAGCGTGCGCCGGTGCGCCAACAGGCGGTCCACGCGCCCGACCTGGGCCGCAAACGCCTGGTACATCGGACGCGGCAAGGTCAGATCGGCCAGCGCGATGCCGGCCTGCGCATCGTGCATGCCGGCCGCCATCGGCACCTCGGCGCCGCCGTCGACATCGTCCACCGTCCCCATCACCGCCACCACCGGATCGCTGAAGAACGGCGCATGGCGCGGCGCCAGCTTCGACGCGTGCAGGATGCGCGGGCTGCCCACGCCGCCGCCGGCCAGCACCACCAGCGGCGCCTGGACCGTCTGCAGGCGCCGCTGGTGCATCACTTCCACGCCGGCCGCGCGGCCGTCCTGCAGCAGCACCCGCGTGACGCGGCTGTTCGCCTGCAGCTGCGCGCCATGGCGCACTGCCTCATCGACGAATTCGCGCGCGCTCCACTTGGCGCCGAACGGGCAGCCATAGGCGCAGCGCCAGCAGCCGCTGCGGCATAGCGCGGGGCGGATCATCTTGTCCAGCTTGCGCCAATCGAGGCCGATGGCGCGCGCCGCCTGGCCGATGCGGGTCGCCAGCGGGCCGACCAGATTGTCGGGCAGGGGCGCCATCGGCAACTCGGCGCGCAATGCGGCCAGTGCCGGATCGAGGTCGATGCCGAATGCCTTGAACAGCGCGCGCGGCGGCGGCGCCGCGGTGGCGAAGTTCACGGCCGAACTGCCGCCGAGCGTGGCCCCGCCCACCAGCAGCGACGCATCGCGGTGGATGAAGGCGGCACGTCCCGGCACCGCCGCCATGGTCGCCATCTGCCCCAGGGTGCCGGTGAGCGGCGCGGCGCCACCCTGTTCCAGGATCAGTACCCGGCGGCCGGCACGCGCCAGTTCGCGCGCCACACTGGCGCCACCGGGGCCGGTGCCGACCACGATGGCATCAAAACAGGTAGGAGAAGAGGTCATGTGAGAGCAGGGGAACGCATGGCGGCCGATGCTAGCACAGGCGCCTCGCAAGGGCGGGATGCAGACCATTTATCGCATGCATATTCGTCCTTACGGTCGTCAATACCGCCGTCAATACAGGCCCGCCAGGCTGTTACATTGGATACTTTTTAATTGTGTCGAGATAACTGCAAGCCTGCTATGATCTTTCGCGCAAGGCTGCCGAGCTAGCCCGGCAGCGCCCTTCCCAGTGTTCGCGAAAGATCCCATGTACCGTCCACAACTGCTCATCGTTGCCGCCGCCGTCGCGCTGGCGCATGCACCCGCCATGGCAGCTCCTGCCCTCGACGCATCCAACCCCTTCGCCAAGCCCAGCAGCCTGCCGCTGAACTACCCGGCCTTCGACAAGATCAAGGATGCCCACTTCCTGCCAGCTTTCAACGCCGGCATGCGCGAGCACCTGCGCGAAGTCGAAGCCATCGCCAACGACAAGGCCGCACCGACCTTTGACAACACCATCGTGGCGCTGGAACGTTCGGGCCAGCTGCTGTCGCGCGTGAACGCGACCTTCTCCAACCTGCATGGCGCCAACACCAACGACACGCTGGACGCGGTCGACCGCGAGATGTCGCCGAAGCTGGCCGCGCACGACGACGCGATCCACCTGAACCCGAAGCTGTTCGCGCGCGTGAAGACGCTGCACGACAAGCGCGCCTCGCTTGGCCTGGACGCCGAATCGACCTTCCTGCTCGAGCGCTACTACAAAGAATTCGTGCGCGCCGGCGCCAACTTATCAAGCGCCGACCAGAAGAAGCTGAAGGCCTACAACGGCGAGATCGCCTCGCTGCAGTCCGACTTCACCCAGCGCGTGCTGAAAGGCGTCAACGCCAGCGCGCTGGTGGTCGACACCCGCGCCGAACTGGAAGGCATGAGCGACGCCGAGATCCACACCGCCGCCGAAGAAGCCGAGAAGCGTGGCCTGAAGGGCAAGTTCGTGATCCCGCTGGTGAACACCTCGAGCCAGCCGGCCCTGTCGACGCTGAAGCACCGCGCCACGCGCGAGCGCCTGTTGAAGGCGTCGCTGCAGCGCGGCGCCACCGGCGGCGAATTCGACACCCGCCAGCTGGTGCTGCGCCTGGCCAAGCTGCGCGCCGAACGCGCCGTGCTGCTCGGCTACCCGAACTTCGCGGCCTATTCGCAGGAACTGGAAACCGCGCGCAACCCGGCCGCCGTCAACAAACTGCTGGGCGACCTGGCCAAGCCGGCCGTCACCAACGCGCAGAAGGAAGCGGCCGACATCCAGAAGGTGATCGACGCCGAAAAAGGCAACTTCAAGGCCGCGGCGTATGACTGGCCAATGTACCAGGACAAGGTGCGCGCCCAGCGTTACAACTTCGACGAGAACCAGCTGCGCCCGTACTTCGAGATGAACCGCGTGCTGGTCGACGGCGTGTTCTTCGCCGCCACCAGGGAATACGGCATCACCTTCAAGGAACGCAAGGACCTGCCGGTGTACAACCCGGACGTGCGCACCTTCGACGTGTTCGACGTCGACGGCAAGCAGCTGGCGATCTTCATCTTCGACCCCTACGCACGCGGCAACAAGCAGGGCGGCGCCTGGATGAACGAATACGTGTCGCAGTCGCACCTGCTCGGCCTGCGCCCGGTGATCGGCAACCACCTGAACATTCCGAAGCCGCCCGCCGGCCAGCCGACGCTGCTGACCTACGACGAAGTGGTGACTGCCTTCCACGAGTTCGGCCACGCGCTGCACGGCATGTTCTCGGATGTGAAATACCCGCACTTCTCGGGCACCAACGTGCCGCGCGACTTCGTCGAGTATCCGTCGCAGGTCAACGAGATGTGGGTCACCTGGCCCGAGGTGCTGGCAAACTACGCCAAGCATCACCAGACCGGCGCGCCGATGCCGAAGGAATTGCTGGATAAAGTGGTGGCGTCGAAGAAGTTCGACCAGGGCTACAAGACCACCGAATACCTGGCCGCGGCGCTGCTCGACCAGCGCTGGCACCAGCTCGCGCCGAACCAGATCCCCACCGACGTTCTCGCCTTTGAAGCGAAAGCGCTGAAGGACGCCGGCGTCGACTACGCGCTGGTGCCGCCGCGCTACCGCACGACGTACTTCTCGCACTCGATGGGCGGCGGCTATTCGGCCGGCTACTACGCCTACCTGTGGAGCGAGCGCCTGGACGCCGACACCGTACAGTGGTTCACGAATAACGGTGGCCTGAGCCGCAAGAACGGCGACCACTTCCGCAAGACGCTGCTGTCGCGCGGCGGCACCGCCGAAGCGATGGACCTGTTCCAGAACTTCCGCGGCCGCGGTCCGGTGATCGAGCCGCTGCTGGAGCGCCGCGGCCTGACCGGTAACTGATTGCTGTATGCGCCCCCTGTCGTCATGAGCGACAGGGGGCGTTTCGTTTGAGTTTGAAATACCTTCCACCACAACGCACAAGAGACTCCATGAACCGTCCACCACTGCTGCTGATCGCAGCCAGCGTCGCCCTCGCCACCATGTCGATTTCCCAACCAGCAGCAGCGGCTCTCGCAGCCTCGAACCCGTTCGCCAAGCCGAGCACCCTGCAGTACGGCTACCCGGCCTTCGACAAGATCAAGAACGAGCACTTCGCCCCGGCTTTCGCCGAAGGCATGCGCGAACAGGCGCAGGAGATCGTCAAGATCGCCGACAACAAGGCGGCGCCGACGTTCGAGAACACGATCGTGGCGATGGAGCGCTCGGGCCAGCTGCTGGGCCGCGTGCGCGCGGTGTTCTACACCCTGGTCGGTTCTTACACCAATGACAGCCTGCAGGCGCTGGACAAGCAGCTGGCGCCGCAGTTCGCGGCCCACGGCGACGCGATCCGCCTGAACCCGAAGCTGTTCGCGCGCATCAAGACCCTGCACGACAAGCGCGACGCGCTCGGCCTGGACGCCGAATCGAAATTCCTGCTGGAGCGCTACTACAAGGACTTCGTGCGCTCGGGCGCCAACCTGTCGGATGCCGACAAGGTCAAGCTGAAGCAGTACAACAGCCAACTGGCCGCGCTGCAGACCCAGTTCAGCCAGAACGTGCTGAAGGAAGTGAACGCCTCGGCCTTCGTGGTCGACACCCGCGAAGAACTGGCCGGCCTGTCGGACAAGGCGATCGACGCCGCCGCCGTGGAAGCCAAGAAGCGCGGCCTGGACGGCAAGTTCGTGATCCCGGTGACCAACACCACCCAGCAGGCGCCGCTGGCGCAGCTGACCGTGCGCGGCACCCGCGAAAAGCTGCTCACCACCTCGATGATCCGCGGCACCCGCGGCAACGAATTCGACAACCGCAACGTGGTGCTGCAGCTGGCCAAGCTGCGCGCCGAACGCGCCGAGCTGCTGGGCTACGAGAACTACGCCGCCTACTCGCTGGAAGACCAGACCGCGAAGGATACCGCCTCGGTCAACAAGCTGCTGGGCGACCTGACCGCGCCGGCCGTGCGCAATGCGAAGAAAGAAGCCGCCGAGATCCAGCAGGTGATCGACGCCGAAAAAGGCGGCTTCCAGGTTGCGGCCCAGGACTGGAGCCTGTACAGCGACAAGGTGCGCACCGCCAAGTACGCGTTCGACGCCAACCAGTTGAAACCTTACTTCGAATTCAACAACGTGCTGGAGAAGGGCGCCTTCTTCGCCGCCACCAAACTGTGGGGCATCACCTTCAAGCAGCGCACCGACCTGCCGACCTACGACGCCGACGTGCGCGTGTACGACGTGTTCGAAGAGAACGGCAGCCACCTGGCGATCTTCGTGGTCGACCCGTATGCGCGTCCGAACAAGCGCGGCGGCGCCTGGATGAGCTCCCTGGTCGACCAGAGCACGCTGCTGGACAAGAAGCCGGTCATCACCAACAACCTGAACCTGGTCAAGCCGGCCGCCGGCGAGCCGACCCTGCTGACCTGGGACGAAGTGCGCACCACCTTCCACGAATTCGGCCACGCCACCCACGGCTGGTTCTCGAAGGTGAAGTACCCGCGCTTCTCGGGCACCAGCGTGCCGCGCGACTACGTCGAGCTGCCGTCGCAGGTCTATGAAATGTGGATGGCCTGGCCGGAAGTGATGGCCAGCTACGCCAAGCATTACCAGACCGGCGCCGCGATGCCGAAAGAACTGCTGGAGAAGCTGCGCGCGGCCCAGCGCTTCAACGAAGGGTACCGCACCACCGAATACCTGGCCGCCGCCGTGATCGACCAGCGCTGGCACCAGCTGGGTTCAAAACAAATCCCGACTGACGTGGTGGCGTTCGAGCAGCAGGCGCTGAAGGATGCCGGCCTGAATTTCGCACCGGTGCCGCCGCGCTACCGCAGCACCTACTTCTCGCACGCCATGGGCGGCGGCTACTCGGCCGGCTACTACAGCTACCTGTGGGCCGAGCGCCTGGACGCCGACGCCGGCGAGTGGTTCAAGGAAAACGGCGGCCTGCTGCGCAAGAACGGCGACCGCTTCCGCCAGATGGTGCTGTCGAAAGGCGGCACCCAGGATGCGGTCGAGATGTACCGCGCCTTCCGCGGACGTGATCCGGTCATCGAGCCGCTGCTCGAGCGCCGTGGCCTGAACTGATTCGTTTCAACGATGGGGAGGGCGGTTCGCCGCTCTCCCCGGCAGTACCCTTTTTCACAAACCAGAGCAAGAGACCATGAACCGTCCTCACATCATGCTGGTCGCCGCCGCGAGCGTCGCCGTCGCCAATATCGCCATCGCCGCCCCGACCGCACCGGGCAACAAGCTGGAAGCGTCGAACCCGTTCGCGCGCGAGAGCTCGCTGCCGTTCAACTACCCGGCCTGGGACAAGATCCGCAACGAGCACTTCGCCCCGGCCTACGCCGAAGGCATGCGCCAGCAGGCCGCCGAGATGGAAGCGATCGCCAACAACAAGGCCGCGCCAACCTTCGACAACACCATCGTCGCGATGGAAAAGAGCGGCCGCCTCCTGAATCGCGTGAGCGGCGCCTTCGGCACCCTGTCCGGTTCCTACACCAATGACACCCTGATCGCGCTGGGCAAGGAAATGGCGCCCAAGCTGTCGCAGCACGGCGACGCGATCCGCCTGAACGACAAGCTGTTCAAGCGCATCGAGACCCTGTACAACAAGCGCGCCAGCCTGAAGCTGGACGCCGAATCGACCTATCTGCTGGAACGCTACTACGACGACTTCGTGCGCGCCGGCGCCAAACTGTCCGCCGCCGACAAGGCCAAACTGAAGGACTTCAACAGCCAGCTGGCCGCGCTGCAGACCCAGTTCGCCCAGAACGTGCTGAAGGAATCGAATGCTTCGGCGCTGGTGGTCGACAGCCGCGCCGAACTGGCCGGCATGAGCGACAAGGCGATCGACGCCGCCGCCGTCGAAGCCAAGAAACGTGGCCTGGACGGCAAGTTCGTGATCCCGGTCGTGAACACCACCCAGCAAGCCAGCCTGGCAGTGCTGACCAATCGCACCACGCGCGAAAAACTGCTGGCCGCCTCGATGGCGCGCGGCAGCCGCGGTGGCGAGTTCGACAACCGCGACGTGGTGCTGAAGATCGTCAAGCTGCGCGCCGAACGCGCCCAGCTGCTGGGTCATCCGAACTTCGCTTCGTACCACCTGGAAGACCAGACCGCGCAGACCACCACCGCCGTCAACAGCCTGCTGGCTGAACTGGCCAAGCCAGCGGTGAACAACGCGCGCAAGGAAGCGGCCGAGATCCAGAAGATGATCGACGCCGAGAAAGGTGGCTTCCAGGCCGCCGCCCACGACTGGGCCTTCTACAGCGACAAGGTGCGCGCCCAGCGCTACGCTTTTGATGCCGGCCAGCTGCGTCCATACTTCGAACTGAACCGCGTGCTGATCGACGGCGTGTTCTTCGCAGCGACCAAGGAATACGGCATCACCTTCAAGGAACGCAAGGACCTGCCGGGCTACAACGAAGACGTGCGCATGTTCGACGTGTTCGACGTCGACGGCAAGCAGCTGGCGATCTTCACCTTCGACCCGTACGCGCGCTCGAACAAGCGCGGCGGCGCCTGGGCCAACGCCTGGGTGGCGCAAAGCTCGCTGCTGGGCACGAAGCCGGTCATCGCCAACAACCTGAACATTCCGAAACCGGCCGCCGGGGAGCCGACCCTGCTTACCTACGACGAAGTGCGCACCACCTTCCACGAATTCGGCCACGCGCTGCACGGCATGTTCTCGGACGTGAAGTACCCGCGCTTCTCGGGCTCGCGCGTGCCGCGCGACTACGTCGAGTTCCCGTCGCAGGTGAACGAGATGTGGATGGCATGGCCTGAAGTGCTGGCCAACTACGCCAAGCACTACGAGACCGGCGCGCCGATGCCGAAAGAGCTGCTCGATAAAGTGCAGGCCTCGCAGCAGTTCAACGAAGGCTTCCGCACCACCGAGTACCTGGCCGCGGCGCTGCTGGACCAGGCCTGGCACCAGCTGACCCCGCAGCAGATCCCGACCGACGTGCTGGCGTTCGAGGCTGAAGCGCTCAAAAAGGCCGGCGTCGACTTCGCCCTGGTGCCGCCGCGCTACCGCACCACCTACTTCTCGCACACCTTCGCGGGCGGCTACTCGGCCGGCTACTACGGCTACCTGTGGGCCGAGAAGCTGGACGCGGACACCGTCAACTGGTTCAAGGAGAATGGTGGCCTGACCCGCAAGAACGGCGATCACTTCCGCAAGACCCTGCTGTCGCGCGGCGGTACGCTGGATGCGATGCAGATGTATCGTAACTTCCGCGGCAAGGATGCGGTGATCCAGCCGCTGCTGGAGCGTCGTGGTCTGACCGGCAACTGACCGATGCCAGGACCGGTCGTGGTGAGATGACTGGTACGTATCACTGCGTCGGCGGGGAACCCGCCAACCCTACCCGTTTATCGTAGGGTTGGCGGGTTCCCCGCCGACGCGTTCAACCCGCTCCCGCTTCCCCGCGCACTGCCCAGAACAGCCGTGTTCTACCTTCCTCCCCCCATGTCGTACAATCAAATCGACCCACCACCGGAGGAAAACGATGCAACCCGAACAAGATGCCGACCTGAAGGCCCGCCTCAAAGCCCTGCACCGTCACCTGCAGGAAACCGGCGGCGAAACCGACGCCGAACTCGAAATGCTGCTGCGCCAGCTCGACGGCGATATCGAGAAGGTCCTGGAGCGCCGCGCGCAAGCCCAGCTCGACGACAACACCTATGGCCTGGGCTCGCGCTCGCAGGAACTGGCCGCCCGCTTCGCCGCCCGCCACCCGCGCGTCGAGTCCGGTTTGCGTGAACTTGGCAATATCCTCTCGAACATGGGCATCTAAGCCAGTCGGGAAATAGCCACAAGTCATTGATAGTTAAGCCATTTTCTGGGGGCGGCGATGCTGCGAAAATGGTTTTCCGGTACAATGCCGGCCAATGAACTCCCCCACCAATCTCTTCGCGAGCGTTCCCAAGCGCTCTAGCCGCGCTGCTACTGCGCCTTTCCTGCCGATGTCCCGCGCCGAGATGGACGCGCTCGGCTGGGATTCGTGCGACATCATCCTGATCACCGGCGACGCCTATATCGACCACCCCAGCTTCGGCATGGCGCTGGTTGGCCGCCTGCTGGAAGCGCAGGGCTACCGGGTCGGCATCATCAGCCAGCCGGACTGGACGTCGGTGGAGCCGTTCCGCGCGCTGGGCAAGCCGAACCTGTATTGGGGGATCACCGCCGGCAATATGGACTCGATGGTCAACCGCTACACGGCCGACCGCAAGATCCGTTCCGACGACGCCTATACGCCCGACGCCGCGCCCAATAAACGCCCAGACCGCGCCGTGACCGTGTACTGCCAGCGCGCCCGCGAAGCGTTCCCGGGCGTGCCGGTAATCGCCGGCAGCATCGAAGCCTCGCTGCGCCGCATCGCCCATTACGATTACTGGTCGGATAAAGTGCGCCGCTCGGTGCTGTTCGAATCGAAGGCCGACCTGGTCATCTTCGGCAATGCCGAGCGCGCGCTGGTCGACGTCACGCGCCGCATCGCCGCGGGCGAGAACATCAAGGACATCCGCGACCTGCGCGGCACCGCTTTCCTGGTGCCGCAGGGCTGGCTGCCGGACGAAGAGTGGTCGGTGCACAATTCCACCCGCGTGGACGTGCCGGGCCGCATCGACAAGCAGCCGAACCCGTACGCGATGGCGCTGGAAGACCCGAAAGCCTGCGCGCTGGACAATGCCGCACCGGAACCGGTGGCCAAACCGGTGGTCATCATGACGCGCGAGCAGCGTCAGGCGGCCGCGCGCGAAAAGGCGGCCAAGACCGTGGTGCGCCTGCCGAGTTTTGAGACCGTCAGCGAAGACCCGGTGATGTATGCGCACGCGTCGCGCGTATTCCACTTGGAATCGAACCCGGGCAATGCGCGCGCGCTGGTGCAGGCGCACGGCGACCGCGACGTCTGGCTCAATCCGCCACCGCTGCCGCTGGCCATGGACGAGATGGACAACGTCTACGACCTGAACTATGCGCGGGCGCCGCATCCGAGCTACGGCAAGGCGCATATCCCGGCCTGGGAAATGATCCGCTATTCGGTCAACATCATGCGCGGCTGCTTCGGCGGCTGCACCTTCTGCTCGATCACCGAGCACGAAGGCCGCATCATCCAGAGCCGCTCGGAGCCGTCGATCCTGCGCGAGATCGAGCTGATCCGCGACACGACCAAGAACTTCGCCGGCACCATCACCGACCTCGGCGGCCCGACCGCGAACATGTACCGCCTGGCGTGCAAAGAGAAGAAGATCGAGGAGAGCTGCCGCCGTTTGTCGTGCGTGTATCCGACCATCTGCAGCAATCTGGGTACCGACCACAGCAAGCTGATCTCGCTGTACCGCAAGGCGCGCGCGATCCCCGGCATCAAGAAGATCCTGATCGGTTCCGGCCTGCGCTACGACCTGGCGGTGCGTTCGCCCGAGTACGTCAAGGAACTGGTGACCCACCACGTGGGCGGCCTGCTGAAGATCGCGCCGGAGCACACCGAGCAGGGCACATTGTCGAAGATGATGAAGCCGGGCATCGGCGCGTATGACGAGTTCAAGCGCATGTTCGAGAAGTTCTCGCTGGAAGCGGGCAAGAAGCAGTACCTGATTCCGTATTTCATCGCGGCGCACCCGGGCTGTACCGACGAGGACATGCTGAACCTGGCCCTGTGGCTGAAGAAGAACAACTTCAAGCTCGACCAGGTGCAGACATTCACGCCGACGCCGATGGCGATGGCGACCACCATGTATCACTCGCGCAAGAACCCGCTGGCCAAGGTCACCGAGGATTCGGAAGTCGTCGAAACCGCGCGCAGCGGCAAGGTGCGCAAGGCGCACAAGGCTTTCCTGCGCTATCACGATCCGGCCAACTGGCCGATCCTGCGCGAGACGCTGACCAAGATGGGCCGTGGCGATCTGATCGGCAATGGCGAGCGGCATTTAATTCCGGCATGGCATCCGTCGGAAGAGACCGGCCAGCCGGTGGGCGAGCGCAAGCGCGTGGTGCCGGGCAATGTGCCGATGTCGGAGCGCGAGACTGCCAAGCGCGGTCCGGCAGGTCCGCGTCCCGGTGTGCGTGGCGCTGGTGGCCGTGCCGATCGCGCGCCGGCTGCGCCGGCCGCATCGACCGCGGCGCGTCCGTCGATCCTGGCCACCATCAAGACCAAGCCGAAGCTGGAGGCCAAGCAGAAGTCCGGCCGCCGCTGATCGCCGTCGCATGAACGTCTATCTGGCTGTTGTCGAGTCGCTGGCGGACTGGGAGGTCGGCTATCTCATGGCCGAGCTGAACAGCCGCCGGTACTTCGCCGATCCGACCGCGGACTGCAATCTGCTGAAGGTTGGCATTACCAGGGATGAGGTTCGCAGCATGGGCGGCGTGGTCTACACGCCGGACCTGGCCTTCGATGCGATCGAACTGAAGCAGGGCGACGTACTGGTGCTGCCAGGGTCGAACATGTGGGACCAGCCGCAGACCCGTCCGGTACTGGAGCTGGCGCGCGACGCGCTGGATCGCGGGCATCGGGTTGCCGCCATTTGCGGCGCCACGGTTGGCCTGGCCAATGTTGGCGCTCTGAATACGCGGCGCCATACTAGTAACGATCTTGGCTTCCTGAAGCAGTCCAGTCCGGAGTACCGGGGCGAAACCTGGTACCGCAAGGAACCGGCGGTACGCGGCGACAACCTGATCACCGCCAGCGGATTGGCGCCGCTCGAGTTCTCTTATGAAGTATTGAAGATGCTGAAGGTCTGGCGTCCGGAAACGGCCAAGGCATGGTTCCGCTTGCATAAGACAAGACAAGAGCGCTGGTATCACGAGCTGGTCGCGTCGATGTCGTAAAAAACGACAGAAACAGGCCTTGCGGGCGCGTGACAGGGTGGCTATAATCTCGCCTCTCCAACGCAAACGCCGTCTTATAGATGAGCGAAGCGAAGGGAAAAAGGGAGTTGACGAGATCGTAGTAAAGCTTCATAATCTCTCTTCTCTGCTGCTGACGAACACAACGATTCGCAACATAGCAGCAAGTGCAGTACCGAACCCTCGGCGGGAGCCGCGTTCTTTAAAAATTAACAGTCGATAAGTGTGGGCGTTTGATGAAGGTGCCGGCTGACTTGTTCAGCCGCATACTTAAATTATCAAATGTTCACAAAAAGTATTAACGTTGCTTCAGAAATGAAGTGACGGTCAGTATTTTGAGTGAGCGACCCGGCAGCAATGCCGGTGACTCGAAAGAGTCAACAAACAGAGATTAAACTGAAGAG
>NZ_JASNRA010000059.1 GCF_030411955.1 Massilia sp. YIM B02443 | reverse complement strand
GCCCGGGTTGCTGGCCGCGCCGCGCTGCCAGGCGAACTGGAAGGGACGGGTATGCCACCTTTATCCTCGAGCGTGGCAACCACTTCTCAGCGTGCGCTGGTGTGAGGAAATTGCAAATCGATCAGTTCTCTCAGCGCAGTGAGATTGGTCGAGGATTTGTCTTGTTTATCCTTTGCATCACACCCGATTAACAGTATCGCGAGAACAGCAGCCACGAGCATCCTGGGCAAGATCACGTGCTTTTCGGCTTGCAATGGTGGCCGCACAAGACGTCAAGTTAGATCGCGATCATGAGCCAGCTAGTGATTCGCGAATACCCAACGGACCGCACGACCCTGATGTTCTGGGAAAATATCGCCAGCACTGAAATAAGAGCTTATTCTAAGCTCGGATTCGAGTAGCCATCTACCACTGGCGGGGACGATAGTGCCGGTTTCCGCCCACAGAGTATGGTCCATTTGCATCCGAGATATATCAGGTTTAATGGACTTTTCTGGTTGTCTGAATCTGTAGTTCGTTTCTTCCGCTGGTACGAGGCCGTCGATGTATCGATCATCTTTCCAAAGCAATCGCCAAGTTGTTTTGATTTCCAGAAAATCAGATGGCGTTTCGATTGAAGCTCGGGGGGCCTTTGATCCGCCGTGCAGGTAATTCATTGTTCCTGAAATTTCGAATGGGGGTTTCGGTACTTCTCTGCGTTTGATCAAGCTGATCAAGAAGCTATCCTTTGGATCTGCCACTATAGGTTCCCAGATTCCAGAGTGAGGAACATACTCATCTGTGGAAATGAATATCTCTTTGTGAGGGGGCAGGATATCTTCCGCCGCGTTAGCATTGATCTCGCTGTTCAACTCGCCTATGAGCCAATCGTTATAGACCAGCGGTGCGGATTCATCGAGGTATCGAGGTTCAAGCACACATGCTGAACATTCCCACCATGCGCGATAAGCATCTTGTGTTGCATCGCAAAATTCTTGCCAAAGTGGAGTATGATCTCGGTCAATCCCATTCTCACCGTCTTCAATCCGATTGATGAGTTCTTTCCAGTGAAAGATGGCGCGTGCTGCCATTTCGAATTCACCGTTTGCATCAAACTTGAATACTCGCTTATCGCCTTTACTTAACCGAATTGTTCCCTCTTCACAATGTGCCAGTCCATTCAGGATAATGGCATAGTCTGCATATGAGAGCGCTGTCTTTTCTCCCCAGCCGTTTTCATCAGCCAGACGCAGGCTGGCCTCGGTAGCTGTTGCCCATATCTGGTAATAATGAAAAATTCTTTTCCAGGCAGTTAAGGAGCTAACTTTTTTTAACCAATGAAAAATTTGACGTCTCTCCGAAGCGGAGGGCAATAACACGTTTTTTGGCAAAGCTTCGTTCATGGTTGGACAATGACCTCCCTATTTTCTTTCGTTGCTTGTTCACGAGCGCCGACCCGCATGGTTTGAATCGAGGCAGGCCCAGGCATTTCAAGGTAGCCCCATATTCCGTTAGCATCATTCCAACCAGTACGGTGGAAAGTAAATTGCATGCCGGTTGTAGGGTCAATGATACTACTCACCTTTCCGCCGTTCGCAAATTCCTGACCAGCTTTGGTAAGCGCCTCAGTAAAGTCCCGGCTTAGATAAAAAAATGCCTGTGTAGCACCGCCGGGAAGATACTGTCCAGGAATCTGACTGCCGAACTGTTCAGAAACGGTGCCCACGACCGCATTTGGCCCGCTTTTATCTGCCACGCGAGCTGAGACGAGAAATCCATCGCCATTGAAACTATCCAGAACAGCAGCATACTCACGCCATTCCTTCGCTGTCTTCGGCGGTGCACCTAGTCCCCACCATGCTCCTCCGGCAAAAGATTCCTTCACGGGCACTCCGTGTGTTGCGCGAGCAGGACCAAAGAAACGAAAGACCTCCTCTCCACCTTTAAGTTGTCGATTTCGTACTAGCCCGGAAAATGCAGCTACTTTTTCGTGATATCCTGTAGGGTTTTTCAGATCGAGCAGGTTCGGAAATCCATCGCGCGGCTTGTAAAATTTCCTTAATTCTGCCATACGCAGGCCGGAAGCTGGGTTTTGGCGGAAACCGCCCCTAACGGTTCTGGCAGGTAGTAGGCCATTTTCTACCATCCGTCGTTCGCGCGTTCTAGTAACCGTGCGACTCCCAACAGTGGCCCTGTGTAGCGCTAACCTGCTGGTTGTCTCGCCACCGGAACGTATGAACGCTTGCATTTCCCGTAGTTGTTGATCCAGCTCTTTAATTGCAACCGGGATCATTTCGTCTGCTTTTAGCCGGACTTTTTCGATTCCGCTACGTAAGGACACAACACGGCTTCGGAGGCCTGGAATTGCACCAAACTTTGCTCCGGCCCTGGCAAGGATCCTGTCAAAAGTTATCGTCAAAACTTTTAGCTTGCCCAATATTTCAGCTGAATGATCAGCGATGCGTAATGAGAGCAGCCATTTCTCTGCATTTTTCATCCCGATGCGGTTTAGAAATTCCACGATCTCGGCTGCACCAGCCTTCAAGTGCGCAGCTTTTGCTGCACCAGTCAGATGAGCAGCCTGCTTTGCAACTTTGATCGTGATTCTACCGACTCCCTTGATCACGCCGCCAAGCACTGGGATCAGAGCGAATAACAAGACAACAAGCAAGACCCATTCCCATTTGGAATTTCGCTTTTCTTCGCTGCTGGACAATCCGATGATCACAGCGATCAGATCGCGTACTGCTGTTGCATCCCCGACTAGAGGAATCATGCCGATTACCGCGTCGACGATGATCTGAGAAAGGCTGGCTTTTTCATTGAAGGCACCTTGCACAGTTCCCCAAGTCCAGCTGCTGACGTCGGCGCAGACAGCTTTGAACCGGCTGAGCGTCCATCCTGCTGGCGCTTCCTGAACATTGCTCATGAAATTACATCCTCATTCGGCGGTTCCGATGCATCTGCCGGCGCCGTGTCCGCTTCAAAGTATTTTGAAAACAGTTGATCTATCTTTGCCATGCTTGGAGCAGGGTCATGATTTGGCATTGGCGTCTTATCGACACGTTCGAACGCGCCGGGCATAGGTCCGAAGCTGACCTCTGCCGAACCTCCTGGCACGTTTGGAATGACCGCGCGGCCCTCTCCGTCAAGCTTGCCTGTACGCTCGGTCCCATCCGCCAACTTCACGACATAGTTCGCACCCGCCAAGGGCTGATCGTCGTGGTAGCGGTGATCCAAGTACAAGGTGTCGAGCGGAAGTTCTCCCTCAGGCAATGCCGGCAGCTTCAGTGAGGTGTCTGTTCCGCCTTCAAAAACATGCTGCCCTCCCTTGACCGTGAAGCTTCCTGGGCAAGCAAACGTGATATTTCCCCCTTCCAACGTCACTGAGGATTGTCCGGCCTTTAGCACAATCATCTGGTTTGCCTTGATCTCGATGACGTCGTTCACCGATATAACGGTGATCGCCTTGTCCGCTAGGATCTCCAACTGATCCGTATGTGCCTGCAACGACACCGGCCCATTCGCCGCCATCGCCTGGATCCCGCCATCATGCGTGAACAAGCCAGTCGCGTTCGCCGACACCGACGCCACCGTATGCGCCGCCGCCATGTGCAGATCCGCCTGCGTCGTCCACTGCAACTGTCCACCGGCGAACACGGCAGTAGACGCCGGCGTCGCCCAATTGATGCTCGCCGGCCCCTCCATCAACACGACCGGCTGCCCGAATTTCTCCACCGGCGCCGCCGCATCGAGCTCGCGCGCACCGTCACTCGCCTTGAGCGCATCCTGCCCACCAACGCCGGCATCGAACTTTCCACTCTGCTCCGGATCGACCTGCTTGATGAAATCCGTCTGCGCCTGCTGCGCATCCTTGCTCGACAACGCCTTCTGC
>NZ_JASNRA010000058.1 GCF_030411955.1 Massilia sp. YIM B02443 | reverse complement strand
AATTTGCGATGTAGGGCTTGACGGCCGAGACGGTATCTACGATACCCTTAACGATAAACGCGTCGGCGGCGGAACCACCAACCTCGCAGGGTTGGCGGCTCCGCCGCCGACGCGTTCATGCGGCCCCAGCGGACCGCAACATCACATCGCCCGAATTACGTCGACGACGCTTCGCCCTGCACGTGGCCGGCGCCCTGTTCCAGGAAGGCGCGCAGCATCCACGCATTCTTCTCGTGCACTTCCATGCGGGTCGACAGCATGTCGGCGGTCGGGAAATCGTCGATCTCGTCGGCGATGCGCACGGCGGCGCGCGCGGTGCGGATCACGGCTTCCTGGCCTTCGACCAGCTGGCGGATCATCTCTTTGGCCGACGGCACGTCGACTTCCTCGGTGATGGTCGACAGTTCGACGTAGCGCTTGTAGGTGCCCGGCGCGAAGTGGCCCAGGGCGCGGATGCGCTCGGCGATGTCGTCCAGCGCGTTCCACAGTTCGGTGTACTGCTCCTGGAACATCACGTGCAGGGTCTGGAACATCGGGCCGGTCACGTTCCAGTGGAAGTTGTGGGTCTTCAGGTACAGCATGTAGCTGTCGGCCAGGACGGTCGACAGGGATTCGACGATTTTCGCGCGGTCTTCGGTGCTGATGCCAATATCCATATTCATGTGCTTTCTCCTTGGGTTCAGTAGGATCCAGATGGTGCTGCTAATCGAAAATGCAACAGTGTCTAAGTTGCACCAGCTTAGCATTTCCCTGAAAAAGACGGAGGACGGCTGGTGCACGTGACTTTATGTGAATATTTCACTCAAGCAGCGCGATTACACTGGTCTCTTCGACATGTCGCGAAAGACCGGGAATGAAACTGCATTGGCTGACACTGGCAATGGGACTGGCGCTGGCCGTCCCCATCTGGGCGCAGGCACAGGAACAGAAGCAGGAGCAAGCGCAGGCGTCGGACGCCAGCGTCGAATCCGGCGAAAAAGTGCAGGTCAGCGGCGTGAAGAACCCGGCGCTGCGTCCTTACCGCATCATGGCGCGTGGTCTGGACGCCTTCGGCAAGCACCATGCGCTGGCGCCGCAGGCCGGTCTGCGCTTCGAGCTGTGGAACGCCGACGGCAGCGTTGCCCGCGCCGATGGACTCGGACTGCGCCTGGCCGGCGAAAAGACCGACCTGGCGCTGCCGGTCGACGCCGACGCGACTTTCGTCCTGCCGCGCAGCCAGGAAGCGCTCGACGACGATGCCGACCTGGTCCTGAACCGCAAGAAGGACCAGATGGGTTGGCGGCCGCGCGTGCGCAGTCCGGGCGTACCGGCCGACGCACGCCGGCTGGGCGACATGCGCCTCGAGTGCGAGGTAGCGTGGGCGGTCATGAAAGACCAGGTGTCGTTCGTGCTGCGCACCGCCATGTCGGCGGTCGGCGGGATGTGCCACTCGCCGATGACGGCGCTGTCGTATCGCACGGCGAAACGGCTGGTCAGTGCGACGCTGGTGTCGGGCGAGCGCAGCCGGCCGCTCAAGTTGGGCGCCGATGGTCATACCTATATCGTGCCGCTGCGCGACAAGGCGTGGGACGACGAGAGCCTGATCGTCTACCGCTTCGCCGATGCGGCCGTGACGGCGCCGGCCCCGGCCGCAGTTGCGCCTGCCGCGCCCTGAGTGCAGACAGGCGCCTGCATCTTCTCATCCACGGATCAGCGAATGAAAAAACACTTGGCTTTACTGGTCGGTTTGTCGATGTCCTGTGCAGGCGCGCTGGCCGGCTCGGTCGAGGGACCTTACGTTATCTGGTACAACATGGCCGCCAGGCCGGCGCTGGTCGACCAGCAGGTCAGGCAATACCTGAACAGCCAGGCGGCCAAGGACAATTGCTTCGACAACGGCGCCATCATGTTCATGCGCGATAAGCCGGCCATTCCTGCCGAGCTGATCGCCGCAGCGCTGTACCGCAAGGAACAGGCAGCCATCAAGCGCCTGAGTGCGCTGCTCAAGAAGCCGTTCAAGGACATGGACGAAGGCTTCGACGGCATTGTCGTGTATGCCGACAATGGCAAGGCCCGCCTTTACAGCTTGACGACAGGAGCGCGCAAGGTCGTCAAGCGCGACACCGGTATGACCAATGTTGCCGATGCACTGTGCTCGGTGATGCCGATGATTACGCGCGCGCCATGAAATCGGCGCGCTGGCTGACAACTCTAAAAAATGCTGACAGCACATGTCAGTGTGCCGCGTCCGTCGAACGAGTTGCCGCTGTAGCCAGCATCCAGGAATAGATGGCGCCATCCGGTCGGAAAATAGCCCCATGTTCGGCGGAAGTAGATCGGAAAGCGTGCGATGGCGGATGCTCATCTTTGGCATACTGTGACTATTCTGGTTTTGCCGATCGTATGAACATTCCCTCTCCCGTGACCTTGCTGCGTCTTCCTGCGGCTATCGTGGTGCTGGCCTGCAGCGCCCAATTCGCCCACGCCGATGACGGCGACACCATCCACCCCGACCGCCCCAACGTCGCCAACTCCAGCCAGGTGGTCGGCCAGGGCCGCGTCCAGCTCGAGCTTGGCGCCAACTGGGATCGCCAGCGCCGCGACGACCCGCACGTGCGCACCCTGAGCACGCCGGCGCTGCTGCGGTTCGGCCTGGGTGACACGGCCGAGCTGCGCATCGAGTCCGATGGTCGCAGCATCGAACACGACTACGATCCGGCCAGCGGCGAGCACGGCCGGAGTGCGGGCTGGAACGACACCTCGGTCGGTTTCAAGTGGCACTTCGCCGACGGCGAAGGCGCCCGGCCGGCACTGGGGCTGATCGGCAAAGTGGCGCTGCCGACCGGTAGCTCGGCGCTGCGGGGCAGCGGCCTGTTGCCGCAGATGGTGCTGGCGGCCGAATGGGAGTTGGCGAAGGACTGGTCGCTGGCCGTGACGCCGGGCGCCGGCCGTGATCTGGACGACAGCGGCAAGCATTACGGCTACGGCATCCTCGCGGCGTCGCTGGGCAAGAAATTCAGCGAACGGGCGCAGGGATTCTTCGAAGTGGCGGCGCCGCAGATCGAGTCCGCATCGCATGGCGGCAGCCTGGCGCAGGTCGACGCCGGCGTGAGCTGGTTACTGAACAAGAACTGCCAGGTCGATGCGATGGTGGTGCATGGCTTGAACCGGAATACGCCGGATCTGAGCCTGGCGTTCGGGCTGTCGGTGCGGCGCTGATCCCGCCGCGCCGCAACCATGGGCACGACCATGGAAATGCGTACATCAATATTGGCCGCCGTTGATAACGTCGGTGAAGTCGAGGAAGCCGAGGCGTGGCTCGAACGACACAGGGCCGCGTTGTCATACGCTTCCGAAATGAGCGGTTGCGGCTGCTGTATCCATGCGTGGATATCGCCGGCCCGCAGCAGGTCCTGGATACGCTGCCATCGCATTTGCGCGCTGTGACGCTGGCCGATACGGCAGCGCTGTGCCAGGAGGGCCAGCCGCAGCAGGGCTCGATCAGCGCCATTGTGCTGCTCGTCGTGGTCTACCTGGTTTTCGCAGTACCGACGATCATGCTTGCCATTGGCGCATACACGCCTTGCACGTCGAACTTCGAAGGCGGTTGCGACATGGNGGTTTTCGCAGTACCGACGATCATGCTTGCCATTGGCGCATACACGCCTTGCACGTCGAACTTCGAAGGCGGTTGCGACATGGCGAAGGGGTTTTAGCAGTTAGCTTGGAACTCATTCAAACCTGTGTAGTCTTATCATACGGCGGTGAGTTCCACCGTGTCAGCCTGTGGAGAAGACGGCTCTGGCCCTGCAAAATTGCAGGGTGAAACCAGCTTCGACGAAGCAGGAATTCAACAGTAAAGCAAGCTGTAAATAGTTTTACGTAAGTTTGAAGGAACGGCTGGCCGCCATCATCAGTCTGCTGCCGGCGATGGGCGCGTTCACCATGGGTTCTAGCAGTTAGCGAGGAACTCATTCGAACATGTGCAGTCTTACGCATATGAGCAAACTCGTTCCCATTGGCGCTGCGGCCAAGGCATTAGGCGTCTCGACCAGCACATTGCGTCGCTGGGAAGCGGCAGGGCGGCTCGCGCCGACGAGAACAGAGGGAGGCCAGCGCCGCTACGATGTCGCAGCGCTTCTTCCGGGTATTCGCCCTGCTCCGCAAAGTCACCGCAAGACCGTGGCCTACGCCCGGGTGTCGAGTCATGATCAGCGAGCGGACCTGGAGCGCCAGAAGCAGGTGCTCGAATTGCACTGCGCCAGTCACGGTTGGACCTTCGAAGTGGTTTCAGATCTCGGCTCGGGAATGAACTATCACAAGAAGGGATTGAAAAATCTTCTCGATGACATCATCGAAGGCAACGTCGGCCGCCTGGTGCTCACCCACAAAGACCGGCTCCTTCGCTTCGGTGCGGAACTCGTGTTCGCCCTTTGCCAGGCCAGGCAGGTCGAGGTCGTGGTCATCAACCAGGGCGCAGACAATAGTTTTGAACAAGAGCTCGCGGGCGACGTTCTTGAGATGATGACGGTCTTCTCAGCCAAACTGCACGGCAGCCGCAGTCATCGCAATCAAAAGCTCATCGACAGCATGCGCAAGGCCGCCAGGGAAGCGCAATGCTCCTAGCCCATCGTATCGCGCTTGACCCGAACAACGTGCAGGCCACCAGCCTTGCGCGAGCCGCTGGCACGGCGCGCTTTGCCTACAACTGGGCACTGGCCGAGTGGCAACGCCAATACGAGGCGTGCAAGACAATGCCCACACTGCCCAGGCCGAACGAGGCGGCATTGCGGCGTCAACTCAA
>NZ_JASNRA010000057.1 GCF_030411955.1 Massilia sp. YIM B02443 | reverse complement strand
TTCTACTTCTGATCGCGCTCTTTTTGTGGGGGGATTACCGCGTATTGCTTCAAAAAGCGTATGTCCACGGTGTGCGTTCTGGCGCGAAATCTGCCTTACCTGCTCCTTACCGAGTAGCATGTGAAGTGGCAGGCAAATCACCAGGTGAAAGGCCCCGTAAAGCAGATAGGTATCGCGCCACCCGAGCGACGTATCAAGCACCTGAGTGAGCGGCCAGAACACCGTGCTCGCGAAGCCAGCAAACAGTGTGAGCATCGATATCGCTTTGCGACCTTGCAGGGCAAAACGACGATTAATTGTGGCAAAAGCCGCCTCATACAGCGTCAAGCTCATCGCCAAGCCAATGATCGTCCATGCAACGATATAAGTGGCAGGCGTCTTACTCATGCCAAGTGCGAACAAACCGATGGCGGAAACAACCGAGCCAATGCTCATGATTGAGCGGCCACCGTATCGGTCGAGCAACATGCCCACAGGTGTCGCGGCAACGCCAGCTGCGAGCAAGCTCCAGGAATAAGCCCCGAACACAAGCGCACTGCTCCACCCGGTCTCTCGCTCGATCTCGGGCGCGATGACGCTGAATCCGTAGAACATCGAGCCCCACGAGATAATTTGCGTGCATGCAAGGATGC
This sequence comes from Massilia sp. YIM B02443, assembly GCF_030411955.1. Classification (GTDB taxonomy): domain Bacteria; phylum Pseudomonadota; class Gammaproteobacteria; order Burkholderiales; family Burkholderiaceae_D; genus Telluria. The sequence continues at coordinate 4,520 of NZ_JASNRA010000057.1, read as the reverse complement.
CGATCATACGCCATTTCGCTGTCACGATTTCTCCATAGCTTTGCCTACACCGCAAGCTGCTGTCAGGTGTCAGAGCGTGTCTGTCACGACCAGCTTCATGTGCCCATTTTCTTACAACATCGCCAGTTTCAGGATGATCACGTGATCGACCAGTGCTCCGCTCTGCCGAGAGCCAGGCCGTTCCCAGCCTTCCGCCGCACATGCTGCATTTGCACAAAAATAGTTCAATATACGTTGAATCTTCCCCAAAAAACATGCAATAATTAAAAAGTTGTTGAACATTTGAAGGTTGCCTAGGCATGCAGAAAAAATCCGCACTCGGCGCGCTGGCTGCGCTCGCCCAAGAGAGCAGGCTCGACGTCTTTCGCCTGCTGGTTCAGGTCGGCCCAGAAGGTCTTGCCGCACGCAAGATCGCCGATCACCTCGGCATTACGCCTCCGGCGCTCTCGTTTCACTTGAAGGAACTCACGCACGCCTGTCTCGTCAGTCCTCGTCAGGCGGGTCGTTCAATTATCTACACGGCAAACCTGGACACGATGGGTGGCTTGGTTGAGTACCTCAGCGAAGATTGCTGCAAGGGCATTCCCTGCGGACCAGTAGGCGCCGCTCTTTGGACAAATAGCGCGGCTACCTCAGCTTCGCTCATGCAAGCAGTTAATCGACCTGGAGAAATCATGGAAGACAAGATCTACAACGTGCTGTTTCTGTGCACGGGCAATTCATCTCGCAGCATCATGGCAGAGGCACTGCTCAATACCATGGGCAAGGGGCGTTTTCGCGGGTACTCGGCTGGCAGTCACCCGACCGGCGCCGTCAACCCAATCGCTCTCGAGCAAATACGCGGTACCGGTTACGCCGTGACTCAAATGCGTAGCAAAAGCTGGGATGAGTTCAGCCAGGCCGACGCGCCGCATATGGATTTTGTCTTTACGGTGTGCGACAACGCGGCAGGAGAAGTTTGCCCAATCTGGCCTGGTCATCCCATCTCGGCACATTGGGGTTTCGAAGATCCCGCCGCTGTCACAGGTACTGATGAGCAAAAGCGAGCCGCATTTAACAAGGTGTACAGGCAGATCCTGACCAGGATGAATCTGTTCACGAGTCTGCCGCTCAATATGCTCGAGAAAAATGCAATCCAGGCGCAGGTCAGCGGCATTGGCTCTACACCAGTTTGACCCTTTTTTTTGACCCAACGACCATTCTCACATGAACATCCTATTTCTTTGCACTGGCAACTCATGCCGCTCGATCTTGAGCGAAGGCGTTTTCAACCATCTCGCACCGGCTGGCCTAAAGGCCATCAGCGCAGGCAGTCAGCCTGCCGGGCAGCTTCATCCGCGCGCAGTGGCGTTACTCTATAACAAGGGCATCTCGACAGAAGGCTATTACAGCAAGTCTTGGGATGATCTGCCGGTCACTCCTGATGTTGTCGTGACCGTGTGCAGCAATGCTGCTGGCGAAACCTGCCCGGCTTACTTGGGACAGGTGATCCGAACGCACTGGGGACTGGACGATCCCGGCCACGTGGTCGGAACAGAGGAAGAGATCGAGTCAGCGTTCGAGCACACCTACGACATCATTAATGCACGCATCAAGGCATTCTTGTCGCTTCCGCTGGAAGAGCTGAAAGATGACCGGGTTCGGTTCAAAGAAGAACTGGACCGCATTGGCACCATCGGCACCTGACCGATTAGTAACCGCAGGCCGGCTGTGGCAGTTTGCCCTGGCCTGCCGCGCAACCATCAACCCGACCATTACCTTTTCCGGGATCACCCGTGCTGATCGCATTCCTGATTTTTCTCGTTACTCTCATCTTTGTCATCTGGCAGCCTCGTGGTCTTGGAATCGGCTGGAGCGCATCGATTGGCGCCTTAGTTGCGCTTCTGGCGGGTGTCATTCACCTCGCCGACATCCCAGTAGTCTGGAATATTGTTTGGAATGCGACCGGCACCTTTGTAGCAGTCATCATCATCAGCCTGCTGCTCGACAAGGCCGGGTTCTTCGAATGGGCGGCCTTACATGTCGCGCGGTGGGGTGGCGGGAACGGCAAGCGACTGTTCGTGATGCTGGTCCTACTTGGGGCTGCCGTCGCAGCGCTCTTTGCCAATGATGGGGCAGCACTGATCATCACGCCAATCGTGATCGCCATGCTCCGTGCGCTGCGCTTTAATGCACGCTCGACGCTTGCGTTCGTAATGGCCGCGGGCTTCATCGCCGACACAGCCAGCTTGCCGCTTGTGGTTTCTAACCTGGTCAATATCGTCTCGGCCGATTATTTCGGCATCAGCTTCGCGCGATATGCGGCCGTGATGGTGCCAGTCAATGTGGTATCGGTCATCGCAACGTTGGCCGCTCTACTACTGTTCTTCCGACGAGATATTCCGGCCAACTACGACCTGGCGCAGTTGAAACGCCCACATGAGGCAATTCATGACCGGGCAACTTTTATTACTGGCTGGTGGGTCCTCGCACTGCTATTGATCGGTTTCTTCTGGCTTGAATCGATCGGCGTGCCGATCAGTGCAGTAGCTGCAGTAGGCGCAGTGATGCTGTTGGCAGTTGCAGCGCGCGGTCATCGCATCTCCACGCGCGAAGTGCTGCGCGAAGCGCCGTGGCAGGTCGTGGTGTTTTCGCTCGGTATGTACTTGGTCGTCTATGGGTTGCGTAACGCGGGTCTCACCGACTATCTCACGGCGTTGCTCGAGCGTTGCGCGAGTTACGGCGTGTGGGGCGCAGCCCTGGGTACGGGCTTCATTACAGCAGGCCTCTCCTCCATCATGAACAATATGCCTACCGTGCTGATCGGTGCACTGTCGATCGATGCTACGGCCACTGAAGGAGTCGTGCGAGAGGCAATGATCTATGCCAACGTCATCGGTAGCGACCTTGGCCCCAAGATCACGCCGATCGGAAGCCTAGCGACTCTGCTATGGCTACACGTGCTCGACAGTAAAAACATTCACATCTCCTGGGGCTACTACTTCCGTGTTGGCATCGTTCTTACGCTACCCGTGTTGCTGCTCACGTTAGCCGCTTTAGCGATACGCCTAGCATAAGGATCGATCATGAGTGTCATTATTTACCATAATCCTGCTTGCGAAACGTCGCGCAACACCCTTGGCCTGATCCGCAACGCCGGCATTGAGCCGACGTTGGTCGATTATTTGAGGGACCCTCCTGACCGCGCCACTCTTGGAAGATTGATTTCCAATGCTGGTCTAACCGTACGCGAAGCCATCCGCCAGAAAGGAACTCCATATCTCGAGCTCGAACTGGACAATCCGCAATTAAGCGACCACCAGTTGTTGGAAGCCATGCTGGCCCATCCCATCTTGATCAACCGTCCTTTCGTAGTTGCCGCTGCGGGCGTTAAGCTGTGCCGGCCGTCTGAACTGGTGCTCGACATTCTTGGCGAACCACAGCAAGGAGCGTTTACGAAAGAGGACGGTCAGCACGTAATAGACGTCAATGGACAAATTCATCATGAGTAAAATCGCAACCCTTCCCAATATTCAAGGCGACCATCTCGAGGTCCCAACCCTGCAAAAGCTCGCATCAGCTCCTGACATGGACCACCCGCCACGGTTCCTTTTGCTATATGGCTCACTGCGCGAACACTCATTTAGCCGTTTCTTGACCGAAGAAGCAGCTCGGATTCTGCGGCACTTCGGCGGAGATGTCAGGATTTTTGACCCTAGAGAACTTCCAATGGTCGGCAGCGTTACGGAAGATCATCCGAAGGTAGTCGAACTGCGCGAGCTCTGCCTTTGGTCGGAGGCACATGTTTGGTGCAGCCCTGAGCGGCACGGGACAGTATCGGCGGTGTTGAAGAACCAAATTGACTGGATTCCATTGGAACAAGGGGGCGTCCGCCCTAGCCAAGGCCGAACTTTGGCCGTCATGCAAGTGTGCGGCGGATCGCAGTCGTTCAACGTTGTGAACACCCTACGACTTCTCGGCCGTTGGATGCGAATGTTCACTATACCGAATCAATCCTCTGTGCCAATGGCGTACAAAGAATTCGATGAAGGCGGTCGTATGCGCCCGTCGGCATACTATGATCGCGTCGTCGACGTCATGGAAGAATTGTTCAAGATCACAATTTTGATGCGTGGACATACAGATTATCTGACGAANGCGTACAAAGAATTCGATGAAGGCGGTCGTATGCGCCCGTCGGCATACTATGATCGCGTCGTCGACGTCATGGAAGAATTGTTCAAGATCACAATTTTGATGCGTGGACATACAGATTATCTGACGAACCGGTACAGTGAACGGAACGAGCGAGCGATGAAGGCTATCGATCGTCAGATCGAGCGAATCTAGGGCTCTGAGCACTGGCAGCTCAAGATTCGCGTTAGGGCAACAGCCTATGTCGTTTCTGGCATCGACGATGCAATCCCTTGTATCTGGCCAATGCAAGCGCAATGTCGACTTGGCCTTCGTACTCGTCCGATACGGGGCTAATAATTTGCGGGGTACAGTTCGCGCTCGACCAACTCGATCATTATATGGAT
>NZ_JASNRA010000056.1 GCF_030411955.1 Massilia sp. YIM B02443 | reverse complement strand
ATGTCCCTAGACAACTGTTACCTATGTCCCTGTGCCATACACAGCCGCCAACCCTACGTGCGTGCAGCAGTACGTTACCCGCGCGGCAGCGGCTTGCCGCGCGAGATCACTTCGCGGCAATCGCCCTTGAGATAGGAGTCGTCGTAGTCGGTCCAGCCATAGCTGTCCACGTAGCGCTTGTGGCGCTTGAAGCGGCTGCTGACGAAACTGCGCTCCAGCGACTCGCCGGGATAGCGCACGTCGGCCATGTCGAGCAGGGTGTGGAACATGTTCTCGGTCGAGAGCCTGGCCTTGCGATGGCGCCCGAGTTGGTCGACCTTGGCCGGGAAGCGCTCCTGATAAGCGTCCGAATACCAGACAAAGGCCGGCACGTGGAATTCGAATTGCGTGTTGTGGCCGTGGAAGGCGATCTTGCACGACTTGTCGTACAGCGTCTGGCCGTGATCGGCCACGTACAGCAGCGACGAGGTCAGGCCCGACTCTTTCAGCACCCCGATCACGTTCGACAGGAACCAGTCGGTGTACAGGATCGCACTGTCGTAGCTGTTGTTGATCTGGGGTTTCAGCGCGCCGTTGGTGTAGTCCGGCTTGTCGATCCCGTGGAGCGACGGCTGCCAGCGATCGAACTCCTTCGGATAGCGGTGCGCGTAGTTCCAGTGGCTGCCGAGCGTGTGCAGCACGACCAGGATCTTCTGCGCCGGGTCGTGCACGGCGCGGCGCAAGGGTTCCAGCAGTTGGGCGTCGTAGCTGGCGCCGTCGCTGAAACCGCCCAGGTTGAGGAATTCCACTTCATCCGCCTCGCGCGCGAACACCGACACCGGCGTGTCGAATTTGCCGAACGAGACCTGGTTCGACAACCAATAGGTCTTGAAGCCGGCTTCCTTGAACGCCGACAGGAAGGACTTTTCCGAAAAGCCGTCTTTCAGGCTTTGCATCGCGGGCTTGCGCGAAATGATCACCGGCACCGACAGCCGGGTGGCGGACACCGGTGTGATCACGTCGCTCAGCATCACCAGGTTCCGTTCTTGCGCCAGCAGTGGATTGGTCTCGCGTTGGTAGCCGTTCAGGCTCCAGCGGTCGTAGCGCGACGATTCGCCCAGCACCATGACCACGACTTGCGGCGCGTCCTGGCCTTGCGCTTGATACGCGCCGAAGCGGAAGGCGGCGCTGCGCCGGTTCAGCTGCGCCAGGTAGACCCGCTCGCGATAGAAGTCGACCCCGCGCGCGGCCAGGCCGAACGGCCACGATTGCGCCAGCGCGCGCAGGTCGACCGGCGGCTGAATCCAATGCGGCAGCGGGGGCAGGGCGGCAGGCAGTACGCCATCGGCTTTCACCAGATGCACCCTGGCGCGCGCACTCGCCCCCACCGGCACCTCTGGCATGACGCCGAAGCGCTGGCTATATAGCAGCACTGCCGCGCAGCCGCCCAGCACCGCCAGCACCAGCCAGCGCGAGCGGTCTTCCCAGTCCAGCGCGCGCGTGCGCCAGGCCACGGCCCAGGTGCTGGCCCACCAGGCCACGACACCGATCAGCGCCGCCGCCAGCAGCCACACCGAACTGCCCAGGAATTCCTGCGCCTCGCTGGGACTGGTCTCGGCCATGATGCCGAGATGGTGGGTCGAGATCCCCTGGCCGTAATACACCAGCAGGTAGAGTTCCAGCGGCAGCGCCAGGAAGGCCGGCAGCAGCAAGGGGTGGAAGTAAGCCGGCCGCTTGAACAGCGCCCACACCGCGATCCACGAGAACACGCCGATGCCGGCCACGCGCCACGGTTGCGCCAGCGGCTCGCCCAGCAGCAGCGTGGCGAACGGCATCGCCGACAGCAGGGCGTAGGTCAGCAGCAGGTACAGGTGCGCGGGGCGCGGCAGGGGCGGCATGGACGGGTCCGGCAAACAAGGCCGGCTATTATGCCGTCTTTATCTGCGGAAATGCTGGCGCCGGGACGCCCGGTCCGCTCTCTCGCACAGCGAGCTTGTCGCGGCGATGACACAGTTGCCACGGTTTACGACCAATTTGCCCGAGGATGGATGGCGAAGCGGCAAATCGGTTGACCCATCGTCACATTGCGCCTATACTCGCGAGTTCTCGATTTATTCTGCACATCGTATACGCATTCGCAGCCGCTCCTCGCTGAGCGGCTTTCGTCGCCTCGGTTGTCAGTCTCAACGGGACTAGGTTTTAGCCCCCGGGCCAGTGTGTTTTTGCCGTCCCGGGTCGTCAATGAGTAGTACTTTGTTGGATTAGGAACGATGCCAACCATCAATCAACTGATTCGCAAACCGCGTGAAGCTGCGGTTGTGAAGAGCAAGTCGCCGGCACTGGAAAACTGCCCGCAAAAGCGCGGCGTGTGCACCCGTGTGTACACCACCACGCCGAAGAAGCCGAACTCGGCACTTCGTAAAGTCGCCAAAGTGCGTCTGACCAACGGTTTCGAAGTCATTTCGTACATCGGCGGTGAAGGCCACAACCTGCAAGAACACAGTGTCGTGCTGCTGCGCGGCGGCCGTGTGAAAGACTTGCCGGGTGTGCGTTACCACATGGTCCGCGGTGCACTGGATACCCAGGGCGTGAAAGACCGTAAGCAAGCTCGCTCGAAGTACGGTGCGAAGCGTGCCAAGGCTGCGAAGAAGTAATTTTTCAAAGTCAAATGCAGCGTGTCACCGACACGTCACATTAATTAGATAAGTTGAGCCGGCCGCGAGGCCGAGTAAGTGAAGGGTCATGAGGGCCTTTCGCGAGTGTGGTTACCGCACTCAACTGAAGACAGGAAGGAATTGAAATGCCACGTCGTCGTGAAGTACCCAAGCGCGAGATCCTGCCGGATCCAAAATTCGGCAACACCGATGTCGCCAAATTCGTCAACGTTCTGATGCTGTCCGGCAAGAAGTCGGTTGCAGAAAACATCATCTACGGTGCATTCGAACACATTCAATCCAAGTCGGGCAAAGACCCGCTGGAAGTGTTCACGACCGCGATCAACAACGCCAAGCCGCTGGTGGAAGTCAAATCCCGCCGTGTCGGTGGCGCCAACTACCAGGTGCCAGTGGAAGTTCGTCCGGTTCGTCGTATGGCGCTGTCCATGCGTTGGTTGCGCGAAGCCGCAAACAAGCGCAGCGAAAAATCCATGCCGCAACGTCTGGGTGGTGAACTGATGGAAGCGGCTGAAGGCCGCGGCGGCGCGATGAAGCGTCGTGACGAAGTGCACCGCATGGCAGAAGCGAACAAAGCGTTCTCGCACTTCCGCTTCTAAAAAAATGGGCAGACCGCAGGGGGATCGTTCTCCTGGCGCGCATGCCCCTGCAGTATCAGTTGTTCAGGCCGGGCTCATTTTGATCATCAAGATGATGCTCGGTTTTGTCCATTCAAAGATTTAGGAAAAATTATGGCACGCACTACCCCAATCGAGCGCTACCGTAACATCGGTATTTCCGCTCACATTGACGCCGGCAAGACCACCACCACCGAGCGCATCCTGTTCTACACGGGCGTGAACCACAAGATCGGTGAAGTGCACGACGGCGCCGCCACCATGGACTGGATGGAGCAGGAGCAGGAACGCGGCATTACCATTACCTCGGCAGCGACGACCTGCTTCTGGAAGGGTATGGCCAACAACTTCGAGCCGCACCGCTTCAACATCATCGATACCCCGGGCCACGTCGACTTCACCATCGAAGTGGAACGTTCGATGCGCGTCCTGGACGGCGCATGCATGGTCTACTGCGCAGTCGGTGGCGTGCAGCCGCAGTCGGAAACCGTGTGGCGTCAGGCTAACAAGTACAAAGTCCCGCGTCTGGCCTTCGTCAACAAGATGGACCGTACCGGTGCGAACTTCTTCAAGGTCTACGAGCAGATGCGCGCTCGCCTGAAGGCCAACCCGATTCCTCTGCAGATCCCGATCGGCGCCGAAGACAACTTCAAGGGCGTGGTCGACCTGGTCAAGATGAAGGCGATCCTGTGGGACGACGCTTCGCAGGGCATGAAGTTCGACTACGTCGACGTGCCTGCAGAGCTGGTCGACCAGGCCAACGAGTGGCGCGAGAAGCTGGTCGAAACCGCCGCTGAAGCGTCGGAAGACCTGATGAACAAGTACCTCGAAGAAGGCGAACTGTCGGAAGCCGAGATCAAGAAAGCACTGCGTACCCGTACCATCGCCGGCGAAATCGTCCCGATGATGTGCGGTACCGCTTTCAAGAACAAAGGCGTTCAGGCAATGCTGGATGCGGTCATCGAATACCTGCCGTCGCCAGTGGACATCCCACCGGTCTCGGGCACCGACGAAGACGACCAGCCGGTCACCCGCAAGGCCGACGACAGCGAGAAGTTCGCTGCGCTGGCATTCAAGATCATGACCGACCCGTTCGTCGGCCAGCTGATCTTCTTCCGCGTGTACTCGGGCGTCATCAACTCGGGCGATACCGTCTTCAACCCGATCAAGGGCAAGAAGGAACGCGTCGGCCGTATTCTGCAGATGCACGCCAACCAGCGCGAAGAAATCAAGGAAGTCCGCGCAGGCGACATCGCCGCAGCAGTGGGCCTGAAAGAAGCGACCACCGGTGAAACCCTGTGCGATCCGTCGGCGCCGATCATCCTGGAAAAGATGGTCTTCCCTGAGCCGGTGATCCAGCAGGCAGTCGAGCCGAAGACCAAGGCCGACCAGGAAAAAATGGGCCTGGCGCTGAACCGCCTGGCTCAGGAAGATCCGTCGTTCCGCGTGCGTACCGACGAAGAATCGGGCCAGACCATCATCGGTGGTATGGGCGAGCTGCACCTGGAAATTATCGTTGACCGCATGAAGCGTGAGTTCAACGTGGAAGCAACCGTCGGCAAGCCACAGGTTGCATACCGCGAAACCATCCGCAAGGCAGTCACCGACGTCGAAGGCAAGTTCGTCAAGCAGTCGGGCGGTCGTGGTCAGTACGGTCACGCAGTCCTGTCGATCGAGCCGCAAGAACCGGGCAAAGGCTTCGAGTTCATCGACGCGATCAAGGGCGGTGTGGTTCCACGCGAATACATCCCTGCAGTCGAAAAAGGTGTGCGCGAAACCCTGACTACCGGCGTGCTGGCTGGTTACCCAGTGGTCGACGTTAAAGTCACCCTGACCTTCGGTTCGTACCACGACGTCGACTCGAACGAAAACGCGTTCCGCATGGCGGGCTCGATGGCGTTCAAGGACGGCTGCCGTAAAGCGAATCCGGTCATCCTCGAGCCGATGATGGCCGTGGAAGTGGAAACGCCGGAAGACTACGCCGGTTCGGTGATGGGCGACCTGTCGTCGCGTCGCGGCATGGTGCAGGGCATGGACGAAATCCCGGGCGGCGGCGGCAAGATCATCAAGGCCGAAGTTCCGCTGTCGGAAATGTTCGGTTACTCGACCTCGCTGCGTTCGGCGACCCAGGGCCGCGCGACCTACACGATGGAATTCAAGCACTATTCGGAAGCTCCGAAGCACGTGATTGACGCCATCGTCACCGCGAAGTCCAAGTAATACATAATGGGGGGATGGGACGTCCCGTCTCCCCTGAATCACAAAATATATCGTTTCTCTTAAAGGAATTTGGAAATGGCAAAAGGTAAATTCGAACGGACCAAGCCGCACGT
>NZ_JASNRA010000055.1 GCF_030411955.1 Massilia sp. YIM B02443 | reverse complement strand
AACTGAAGAGTTTGATCCTGGCTCAGATTGAACGCTGGCGGCATGCTTTACACATGCAAGTCGAACGGTAACAGGGAGCTTGCTCCGCTGACGAGTGGCGAACGGGTGAGTAATATATCGGAACGTACCCAAGAGTGGGGGATAACGTAGCGAAAGTTACGCTAATACCGCATACGATCTATGGATGAAAGCAGGGGATCTTCGGACCTTGTGCTCCTGGAGCGGCCGATATCTGATTAGCTAGTTGGTGAGGTAAAGGCTCACCAAGGCGACGATCAGTAGCTGGTCTGAGAGGACGACCAGCCACACTGGAACTGAGACACGGTCCAGACTCCTACGGGAGGCAGCAGTGGGGAATTTTGGACAATGGGCGCAAGCCTGATCCAGCAATGCCGCGTGAGTGAAGAANGTCTGAGAGGACGACCAGCCACACTGGAACTGAGACACGGTCCAGACTCCTACGGGAGGCAGCAGTGGGGAATTTTGGACAATGGGCGCAAGCCTGATCCAGCAATGCCGCGTGAGTGAAGAAGGCCTTCGGGTTGTAAAGCTCTTTTGTCAGGGAAGAAACGGCTGTGGCTAATATCCACGGCTAATGACGGTACCTGAAGAATAAGCACCGGCTAACTACGTGCCAGCAGCCGCGGTAATACGTAGGGTGCAAGCGTTAATCGGAATTACTGGGCGTAAAGCGTGCGCAGGCGGTTTTGTAAGTCTGTCGTGAAATCCCCGGGCTCAACCTGGGAATTGCGATGGAGACTGCAAGGCTAGAATCTGGCAGAGGGGGGTAGAATTCCACGTGTAGCAGTGAAATGCGTAGAGATGTGGAGGAACACCGATGGCGAAGGCAGCCCCCTGGGTCAAGATTGACGCTCATGCACGAAAGCGTGGGGAGCAAACAGGATTAGATACCCTGGTAGTCCACGCCCTAAACGATGTCTACTAGTTGTCGGGTTTTAATTAACTTGGTAACGCAGCTAACGCGTGAAGTAGACCGCCTGGGGAGTACGGTCGCAAGATTAAAACTCAAAGGAATTGACGGGGACCCGCACAAGCGGTGGATGATGTGGATTAATTCGATGCAACGCGAAAAACCTTACCTACCCTTGACATGTCAGGAATGCCGAAGAGATTTGGCAGTGCCCGAAAGGGAACCTGAACACAGGTGCTGCATGGCTGTCGTCAGCTCGTGTCGTGAGATGTTGGGTTAAGTCCCGCAACGAGCGCAACCCTTGTCATTAGTTGCTACATTTAGTTGAGCACTCTAATGAGACTGCCGGTGACAAACCGGAGGAAGGTGGGGATGACGTCAAGTCCTCATGGCCCTTATGGGTAGGGCTTCACACGTCATACAATGGTACATACAGAGGGCCGCCAACCCGCGAGGGGGAGCTAATCCCAGAAAGTGTATCGTAGTCCGGATCGTAGTCTGCAACTCGACTACGTGAAGTTGGAATCGCTAGTAATCGCGGATCAGCATGTCGCGGTGAATACGTTCCCGGGTCTTGTACACACCGCCCGTCACACCATGGGAGCGGGTTTTACCAGAAGTAGGTAGCTTAACCGCAAGGAGGGCGCTTACCACGGTAGGATTCGTGACTGGGGTGAAGTCGTAACAAGGTAGCCGTATCGGAAGGTGCGGCTGGATCACCTCCTTTCTAGAGTAGCACCGAGAGCCTAGAGCTCTNCAAGGTAGCCGTATCGGAAGGTGCGGCTGGATCACCTCCTTTCTAGAGTAGCACCGGAGCCTTGAGCTTATCATCAAGCGTCCACGCTTATCGACTGTTGAACAGAGAAGAACAGTTTTATCGGGGCTGTAGCTCAGCTGGTTAGAGCACCGTGTTGATAACGCGGGGGTCGTTGGTTCGAGTCCAACCAGCCCTACCACGTTTCTCGGGGGATTAGCTCAGCTGGGAGAGCACCTGCTTTGCAAGCAGGGGGTCGTCGGTTCGATCCCGTCATCCTCCACCACTTACTGTTCACTATATTTATGTAAGCCCTGCGGTTTAGATAAGTGTAGTACTCGTTCTTTAACAATCTGGAAGAAGTAAAGTTTTTTTAAGCGTGTTTGATCATGTCGGAAACGATGTGGTGAANNNAGCGTCCACGCTTATCGACTGTTGAACAGAGAAGAACAGTTTTATCGGGGCTGTAGCTCAGCTGGTTAGAGCACCGTGTTGATAACGCGGGGGTCGTTGGTTCGAGTCCAACCAGCCCTACCACGTTTCTCGGGGGATTAGCTCAGCTGGGAGAGCACCTGCTTTGCAAGCAGGGGGTCGTCGGTTCGATCCCGTCATCCTCCACCAAAAAGTTCAAACGTAAGTCGTCAGTAATAACTGATGAGATTTAGGTTTGATCTTTTAGAGATCACTGTTTTCTCGTTCTTTAACAATCTGGAAGAAGTAAAGTTTTTTTAAGCGTGTAGCGTAAATCGGAAACGAAATACGATGCACACTTAGGGTAGTAGTAATTTGTATCAAGCAAACATAGTTGTACTCTTGAATTCTATGACGATCTCTGTAACTCATGCAGAGGCCAACGTTATAGGGACAAGTGAATAAGTGCACATGGTGGATGCCTTGGCGATTACAGGCGATGAAGGACGTAGTAGCTTGCGATAAGCTGCGGGGAGCTAGCAAACGAGCTTTGATCCGCAGATTTCCGAATGGGGAAACCCGGCCTTTTAGGTCATTGCATACTGAATACATAGGTATGCAAAGCGAACGCGGCGAACTGAAACATCTAAGTAGCTGCAGGAAAAGAAATCAACCGAGATTCCCAAAGTAGTGGCGAGCGAAATGGGATGAGCCTGTATGTGATAGTCGGACTGATAGTGGAAGCCTCTGGAAATAGGCGCCATAGTGGGTGATAGCCCCGTACACGAAATCAGACCGGTGGTACTAAGCANAAATCAACCGAGATTCCCAAAGTAGTGGCGAGCGAAATGGGAAGAGCCTGTACGTGATAGTCGACTAGATAGTGGAACAACCTGGAAATGTTGGCCATAGAGGGTGATAGCCCCTTACACGAAATCTAGACGGTGGTACTAAGCGTACGACAAGTAGGGCGGGACACGAGAAATCCTGTCTGAACATGGGGGGACCATCCTCCAAGNGCGCCATAGTGGGTGATAGCCCCGTACACGAAATCAGACCGGTGGTACTAAGCATACGACAAGTAGGGCGGGACACGAGAAATCCTGTCTGAACATGGGGGGACCATCCTCCAAGGCTAAATACTCGTAATCGACCGATAGTGAACCAGTACCGTGAGGGAAAGGCGAAAAGAACCCCGGGAGGGGAGTGAAATAGATCCTGAAACCGTGTGCATACAAACAGTCGGAGCCTCTTCGTGGGGTGACGGCGTACCTTTTGTATAATGGGTCAGCGACTTACATTCAGTGGCGAGGTTAACCGAATAGGGGAGCCGTAGAGAAATCGAGTCCGAACAGGGCGACAGTCGCTGGGTGTAGACCCGAAACCAAGTGATCTACCCATGGCCAGGATGAAGGTGCGGTAACACGCCCTGGAGGTCCGAACCCACTAATGTTGAAAAATTAGGGGATGAGCTGTGGGTAGGGGTGAAAGGCTAAACAAACTTGGAAATAGCTGGTTCTCTCCGAAAACTATTTAGGTAGTGCCTCAAGTATCACCATCGGGGGTAGAGCACTGTTATGGCTAGGGGGTCATTGCGACTTACCAAACCATTGCAAACTCCGAATACCGATGAGTGCGAGCTTGGGAGACAGACATCGGGTGCTAACGTCCGGTGTCAAGAGGGAAACAACCCAGACCGCCAGCTAAGGTCCCAAAGATTGGCTAAGTGGAAAACGAAGTGGGAAGGCTAAAACAGTCAGGATGTTGGCTTAGAAGCAGCCACCATTTAAAGAAAGCGTAATAGCTCACTGATCGAGTCGTCCTGCGCGGAAGATGTAACGGGGCTAAGCCAGTCACCGAAGCTGCGGATATATTTCTCGTGATTTATCACTTGATCTATNNNGGGAAGGCTAAAACAGTCAGGATGTTGGCTTAGAAGCAGCCACCATTTAAAGAAAGCGTAATAGCTCACTGATCGAGTCGTCCTGCGCGGAAGATGTAACGGGGCTAAGCCAGTCACCGAAGCTGCGGATATATTTCTCGTGATTTATCACTTGATCTATATGGTAGGAGAGCGTTCTGTAAGCCTGCGAAGGTGTCTTGTAAAGGATGCTGGAGGTATCAGAAGTGCGAATGCTGACATGAGTAGCGATAATGCGGGTGAAAAGCCCGCACGCCGTAAGCCCAAGGTTTCCTGTTCAACGTTCATCGGAGCAGGGTGAGTCGGCCCCTAAGGCGAGGCAGAGATGCGTAGCTGATGGGAAGCAGGTTAATATTCCTGCACCGTCGTATGATGCGATGGGGGGACGGATCGCGGAAGGTTGTCTGACTGTTGGAATAGTCAGTTTTTGACTCATAGAAGGTGCTTAGGCAAATCCGGGCACGTAATTCAAGGGGTTGAGACGAGCGGCCATGCGCNNNAGTTTTTGACTCATAGAAGGTGCTTAGGCAAATCCGGGCACGTAATTCAAGGGGTTGAGACGAGCGCTCTTGTAGCGCGAAGCAATCGGAAGTGGTTCCAAGAAAAGCCTCTAAGCTTCAGTCATACGAGACCGTACCGCAAACCGACACAGGTGGGCGAGATGAGTATTCTAAGGCGCTTGAGAGAACTCGGGAGAAGGAACTCGGCAAATTGGTACCGTAACTTCGGGATAAGGTACGCCCTAGTAGTTTGACCACTTTACTGTGGAAGGATGAACGGGTTGCAATAAAATGGTGGCTGCGACTGTTTAATAAAAACACAGCACTCTGCAAACACGAAAGTGGACGTATAGGGTGTGACGCCTGCCCGGTGCTGGAAGATTAAATGATGGGGTGCAAGCTCTTGATTGAAGTCCCAGTAAACGGCGGCCGTAACTATAACGGTCCTAAGGTAGCGAAATTCCTTGTCGGGTAAGTTCCGACCTGCACGAATGGCGTAACGATGGCCACACTGTCTCCTCCCGAGACTCAGCGAAGTTGAAATGTTTGTGATGATGCAATCTACCCGCGGCTAGACGGAAAGACCCCATGAACCTTTACTGTAGCTTTGCATTGGACTTTGAATCAATCTGTGTAGGATAGGTGGGAGGCTTTGAAGTAGGGACGCCAGTTCCTATGGAGCCATCCTTGAAATACCACCCTGGTTCATTTGAGGTTCTAACCTTGGTCCGTTATCCGGATCGGGGACAGTGCATGGTAGGCAGTTTGACTGGGGCGGTCTCCTCCTAAAGTGTAACGGAGGAGTTCGAAGGTACGCTAGGTACGGTCGGACATCGTGCTAATAGTGCAATGGCATAAGCGTGCTTAACTGCGAGACCGACAAGTCGAGCAGGTACGAAAGTAGGACATAGTGATCCGGTGGTTCTGTATGGAAGGGCCATCGCTCAACGGATAAAAGGTACTCTGGGGATAACAGGCTGATTCCTCCCAAGAGTTCATATCGACGGGGGAGTTTGGCACCTCGATGTCGGCTCATCACATCCTGGGGCTGTAGCCGGTCCCAAGGGTATGGCTGTTCGCCATTTAAAGTGGTACGTGAGCTGGGTTTAAAACGTCGTGAGACAGTTTGGTCCCTATCTGCCGTGGGCGTTGGAAATTTGAAGGGGGCTGCTCCTAGTACGAGAGGACCGGAGTGGACGAACCTCTGGTGTACCGGTTGTCACGCCAGTGGCATTGCCGGGTAGCTAAGTTCGGAAGAGATAACCGCTGAAAGCATCTAAGCGGGAAACTTGCCT
>NZ_JASNRA010000054.1 GCF_030411955.1 Massilia sp. YIM B02443 | reverse complement strand
ACCAGTGTGAAAGTAGGTTATCGTCAGGCTAGTTATAAGAAAAAGCCCGCTCAGTGATCTGAGCGGGCTTTTTTGCGTTTTGTCGTTTGATAAGTGCACACGGTAGGTTGGCAGCTCTGCTGCCGACATGCTCATCTTTCGAACCAATAATCAGTTCAAAGAATTGGTCGGGCTAATCCTACAGCGCACCGACTACTTCTCCTATACAGCCGCTGACCCCATGCGCGCATGATCGAATCTCTGGTTCAGCAATCGGAGGATCGCATGAAGTCGAAAGAGAAGGTCAAAGGCGGTGACAACCGCGCCCGTGGTATCGCAAAACCGAAAACGCTCACCGTCGCCGAAGGCAGCCTGCAGAGCAGGGCGCCGGGCTACGTGATGCCCGGCGGGTTTGACACGCCGTTCCCAAAAGCGTTCACCGGCTCGATGCAGTCGGAAACCACCGGTCGCGGACAACGCGCCGGCGCCGGGTCGCAGACAGGCGGCTGGAGCGCGCGCCAACAGGCGCAGCGCATGCAGGCGCGCGGTGAGCAGGATCGGCTGGGCCAGAAACAGCAATCCGGCAATGGCATGGAACAATACCAGCACGCGGGTTCGCAGCAGTCGGCTAGCGGCCCCGACAATGCGCGCCAGACCGGCGTCGGCTCGGCCAACCGGCAGCGGCAGGGAAGTCCTGACGAACCGTCGTCCGATTCCGGCAGCAAGCGCAATCGCTAACACGCAGCGAAGTCATCGACTGACCCGGGCACTGCCCGGGTTTTTTTATTGTCCCTGCCCCGCCAGTGAACGCTACTTCACTGACTGCCCGGCAAATCTGGTGCACAATAAGACGACAATATTGCCATTTGAATCACAGGAGCAGCATGAACGAACAGGTCGCACGCAACGTCGTGCTGGTGCGCGCCATCGAGACCGCCGACGTCGGCCACACGGTGCTGAGCGACGACGACCGCAAGTACGCCACCCGCAGCGCGCGCGAGCTGGCCGCATGGCAGGCGGCCGACGCCCACGTAGCGGCGAACCAGCATCATTTTTTGCAGCAGCGCGCCGAGCTGATTCTCAAGCGTCTCGGCGAGCGCACGCCGGCCTTCGGCGCCTTTTATAAAAGTGCGCCCGGCCTGAAAGGTATCTGGCTCGCACTGCCGTTCCTCGCCTTCGTGTTCGGCGCCGCGCTCGACCGCATCGCCGATCCGCACCGGGTCGACCTGCTGTCGGCACCCCTGCTCGGCATCATCGGCTGGAATCTGCTGGTCTATCTCGGCTTGCTGGTCTGGGCCATCGTGCCCGCCGCCCGCAAGCGCAAGGGCACGCCGCTACTGCAGCGCCTGAGCACCGGCAAGGCCGCGCTGCCGCGCAAGCTGCCCGCGCCGCTGGCCGATGGCATTGCGCATTACCTCGCCAGCTGGTCGGCGATGAGCGAACCATTGACGCGCGCGCGTCTGAGCCGCACCTTCCACCTGGCCGCCGCCGGCTTCGCGCTCGGCGCCGTCGCCTCGCTGTATGCGCGCGGCCTGCTGACGCAGTACGTCACCGGCTGGGAGAGTACCTTCCTCGATGCGCAGCAGGTGCACGCGCTGCTCTCGACGCTGTTCACGCCGGCGCAGACCGTGTTCCCGTTTCTGCAAGGATTCTCGCTGGGCGAGATCGAGCAGCTGCGATTCGGCACGGGCACCGGCGCTGCACTGCCGACGGTTGCCGGCGGCGAGCGCTGGGTGCATCTGTATGGCGCGACCCTGCTGCTGCTGGTGATCGTGCCGCGCCTGCTGCTGGCGACAGTCGCTGGATTCAAGGCGCGCCGCCTGAAGCGCAACTTCCCGATCGACCTCGACCAGCCGTATTACCGCAAGCTGGCCGATAGCGTCGGCGCCGGCACCCCGGCCGTGCTGCGCGTGATCCCCTACAGCTACACGCTCGACGAACCGCGCGACCGAGGTCTGTGGGCAATCGCTGCGGCCGCATTGGGCGGTCAGGCACGGGTCCAGCTACTGCCCGCCGTCGCCTACGGCGTGGAGCCGAAGGACGCGCTGCGCGACACGGCCCTGAACGAAGCCGGTGTCACCGTCACGGCCGTCCTGTTCAGCCTTGCCGCCACGCCGGAAAAGGAAAACCACGGTGCATTGCTCGATTACCTGGCCAAGCGCGTGCCGCGCGGCGTCGCCGTGCTGCTGGACGAGTCGCCGCTGGTCGAGCGCGGTGGCGACCAGGCGGGCCTGGACGTCCGTGTGGCCGAGCGCATCGCCCTGTGGCGCCAGTTCTGCGGCTTCCATGGCGTATCGAGCCACGCCGTCAATCTGCTGCAGCCGGACAAGCACGCGCTTGAACTGGGCGCCGGCCTGGCCCTGCCGGAGCTGCGATGAGCGCGCCGGCCAAGATCCAGTTCGCGCTGGTCTCGCACACCAACAACGGCAAGACCACGCTGGCGCGCACCCTGGTCGGGATGGACGTCGGCGAAGTGCGCGACGCCGCCCACGTCACCCAGATCTCGGAGGGTTACCCGCTGCTCGAGACGCTCGAAGGCGACCGCCTGGTGCTGTGGGATACGCCCGGCTTCGGCGACTCGGTGCGCCTGCTCAAGCGCTTGTCTATGGCCGGCAATCCGATCGGCTGGTTCCTGCGCGAGGTATTCGACCGCTATCGCGACCGGCCGTTCTGGCTCAGCCAGAATGCGCTGCGCGCCGCACGCGATGAAGCCGACGTGGTGCTGTACCTGGTCAATTCGTCCGAGTCGCCGCAGGACGCCGGCTACCTGCCTCCCGAGATGAAGATCCTCGAGTGGCTCGGCAAGCCGGTGGTCGTGCTGCTCAACCAGATCGGACCACCGCGTCCGGCGGGTGAAGAGCAGAGCGAACCGCAACGCTGGAAGCAGCACCTGGCGCAGTACCCGGTGGTGAAAGAGGTGCTGCCGCTGGACGCGTTCGCGCGCTGCTGGGTGCACGAGCACGTGTTCTACGAAGCGATGACGCATCTGGTCGCGCCGGAGAAGCAGCCGGCGTATGCGCGCCTGCTCGGCGCCTGGTCCGAACGCAACCGCGAACGCTACGCCAGCGCGCTGCGCATGAGCGCCGAACTGCTGGCGGCCAGTGCGCGCGACAGCGAAGCGCTGGGCGAAGAAAAGCCCGGCATGCTGCGCAGCGCACTGAAGGCGGTCGGCATCGGCAAGGACGAGGAACGGCGCCAGGAGCTGGCGATGGCGGCGCTGGTGGCGCGCCTGAACGACGGCACCAACCACGCGACCGCGCGCATGCTGTCGCTGTACCGCATCGATCCCGGCAAGGCGACCGCGGTGAATGCGCGCGTGCGCGAGAACTTTGCCGTGCGTGCGCCGGTGGACCGGGCCCAGGCCGGCCTGCTCGGCGCGGTGGTGTCGGGGGCCGCGACCGGGCTGTCGGCCGACATGATGGCCGGTGGCTTGACGCTCGGCGCCGGCGCGCTGCTGGGCGCGATCGCGGGCGGCATCACGGCGGCCGGCGCGGCCTGGGGTTTCAACCAGGGCACGGATCGCAATCGCGCCAGCGTGAAGTTCGCCGATCCCTTCATGCAGTCGCTGTTCACGGGCGCGGTCCTGCGCTACCTGGCGGTGGCGCACTTCGGCCGGGGACGCGGCAATTACGTGGAGAGCGAGGCGCCGCCGTTCTGGCAGGCCGAAGTCGAGGCGGCGCTCGCTGCAAGCGGTATCGACCAGCCGCGCCTGTGGCAGGCGGTGCGCGCCGCGCCGGACCTGGGCGCGGCCACCAACATGGTCGACGCGGCATTGACGCCGGTGGTGACGGCCACCTTGCGGCGGCTGTATCCGGACGTCGCGCTGCCGGACGCGCAGGTCGCGCCGGCTGCCGGGCCGGTTACTGGAACTGGTACTGGGCGCTGACGCCCAGGATCCAGTTGCGGCCAGGGGCCGCTTCGTAGAAGCGGCGGTTGGTGTCGCCGACGATCACCGAGCCGACGTAGTCGCGGTCGAACAGGTTGTTCACGCGCGCGAACTGGCGCAGGCGCCAGGCGCCCAGCTGCTGGCTGGCCTGCACGCGCGCGTTGACGATGGCGTAGCCCGGCGCCGGCGTGGCAGTGTTGGCGTCTTCCGCATACACGCGGCTGTTGGCGACCGTCTCCAGCGCCGCGCCATAGCGGCCGGCCGCTTCGCGCCATCCGAACTCGCCGTACAGGCTCGATTTCGGCACGCCCGGCAGGCGGCTGCCTTCCGGCACCGCGCCGAAGCCTTCGTCGTAGATCGCGTGCAGCATGCTCAGGGCCAGGCGCGCATTCCAGCCGCCGCCCAGTTCCGCGTCCACCGACAGCTCGCCGCCCTGGCGCAGCGTCGCGCTGGCGTTGCGGTAGCTGGTGCGCCCGCCGTTGGAAGCGTCCACCACCAGCTCGTCGTCGGTTTTCACCTGGAACAGCGCCGCGTTGATGCGCACGCCGTTGGCGACCATCGCCTTCACGCCTGCTTCGAGGTGGGTGCCGATGGCCGGGTTCAGCGCGAAGTTGAAGCCGCCGCCGGTGCCCGAATAGAACGACTCGTTCATGGTCGGCGTTTCGAAGCCGCGTGCGGCGCTGGCGTAGACATTCAGCGTCGGCGAGATTTTATACAGCACGCCGACCAGCGGCGTAGTGTGGCGGAACTCGGCGCTGCCGCTGTCGTCGCCATTGGACAGGTAGCGGTCGCGCACGTCGAAGTCGACGCGGCTGTGACGCAGGCCGCCGCTGATCACCCATTGGCCGCGTTCCCATTCCAGCTGCACGTATGGGTCGACGCTGGTCACTTCGTTCTGTTCGTCGCGGCGCAGGTTGCCCTTCACCCCGAAGGTCGTGCCGACAAAGTTCTCGAAGCCCTGGCGCGCATCATTCGAGCGCGCCAGTTCGAGGCCGGCCGTGGTGCGCAGGGTGCCGCCGGCGATGTCGCGCACAGCGCGCCAGTTGGCGTCGATACCGTAGAAGTCGCGGTCGAAATCGATCACACCGCCCGAGTGGCTACTGGGGGCCTGAAACCCGCGCGAGAACGACTGGTACTGGATCACGCGGCGGTTACCGCCGTAGGCCGTGACCTGCAGCCGGTCCGGGCCGAAGCGGCTTTCCCAGGTGGCGCCGAACTGCTGGTGGTCGATGCTCTTGCGCGTATCGTAGCGCTCGGCCAGCGTGCGTTGCGGCGTCTGCGTGTCGGTGCTGTCGATCTCGCCGGCGCGCGGGTCGCGCTGGTAAGTGGCCCAGGTGACGCCGAGCGGATCCTGGGTGTCGTCCTGGCGCAGGCCGCTGGCGGTGATCACGAGGCGGCTGGAAGACGACGGTTCGACCACCAGTTTGGCGTAGGCCTGGTCGCGCCGGGCGGCGCTGTGGTCGCGGTAGCCGTCGGTGTCGAAGCGCGAAGCGTCGAGCAGGTAGCCGATGCCGCCGGTCTTGCCGCTGGCGTTGACGTCCAGCTTGCGCTGGCCGTAGCTGCCGGCCGCGAAGCTCGATTCGATCGCCGGCGCGCCTTTCGGTTCGCGCGTGAACAGCTGGACCACGCCGCCGGAGTGGTTGCCATATAAGGCGGAGAAGGGGCCGCGCAGCACTTCGATGCGTTCGGCGAGGTCGAGATTGAAAGTCGCGGCCTGGCCCTGGCCGTCGGGCATGGTGGCCGGGATCCCGTCGGCGACCAGGCGCACGCCGCGCACGCCGAAGGCGGAGCGGGTGCCGAAGCCGCGCGAAGAGATCTGCAAGTCTTGCGCGTAGTTTTCGCGGTTGCGCACCACGACGCCGGGCACCGCCACCAGGGCTTCGGACGCGTTTACGCGCAGCTGGGTGTCGGCGATCTGGGCCGCATCGACCACGTCGACCGAAGTGGGCAGGTCGAAGCTGGTGTGTTCGGCGCGGGTGCCGCTCACCACCACGGTATGCATGGGGTCGCGCACTTCATCGCGTGCTTCGGCGGCGACGGCCGCTAGCGGCCAGCATGCGCAAACCGCGGCAATCGCGGTGCGGCGCAAAACGGGGTGACTCATCATTTCTCCAGAGGTATGTAGCAAGGGCAAGAGGATAATCGTCTTGCCAGACAGCCAAGGAATATACCGCGCAATGGGTGGGGGCACGCGCACTGCAACTATTCTTGTTATTAGGAAGTTAAGCGGAACTATGACGAATCTGCGCGAACTGGGGCTTGCGGAACTGCCGCGAGGTTTGCTATAGTTCGCCTCCGCTTCGGCAGCAACCGAAAAATGTTAACGGAATCAAGTGGTTACGTTAGCAAGGTTGATAGAGAAATCTAAGCTGAAGCAAATGAGGGGTTGACGAAGATCGCGAAACACTGCATAATCTCATTC
>NZ_JASNRA010000053.1 GCF_030411955.1 Massilia sp. YIM B02443 | reverse complement strand
TTCAATCCTCTGCTCTACCAACTGAGCTACCAGGCCAAGAGAGGCATGATTATAGCCAGCGATTTTCAGTTGCGCAAGTGTCCGCGATCGTTTTCTTGAATCACGGTCCTGGCGTGGCCGGCCGAAGGGGTTGACGGCGCCGCCGATTGCCACACCAGGACGCTCGGGATTGGGCGGCGCAACATTGGCATATCGCTATAATGCCCCCATGACCACGCCCACCACCACCACTACCCGGTCCGACGTCTGCATCGTCGGCAATGGCGCCATCGCCAAGACCGCCGCGCTCGGCTTCGCCCAGGCCGGCCACAGCGTCACGCTGCTGGCGCCGCCCGCGCGCAAGGCGCCGGACAGCGCGACGGCGACGGCGGCCGAGCGTCCCTGGGACGTGCGGGTGTACGCGCTCAACCATACGGCGCACGACCTGCTGGCTTCGCTCAAGGTGTGGGGCGCGCTCGACCTGGCGCGGGTGGCGGCGGTGGACGCGATGGACGTCAATGGCGATGGCGAGGGCGGCGGCAAGCTCGGCTTCGACGCCTTCGGCGCCCGGGTCGGCACCCTGGCCTGGATCGTCGAGGACTCCAACCTGAACGGCGCGCTCGACGCGGCCCTGAAGTTCGCCCACAACGTGCACCAGGTCAGCGGCATCGCCTGCGAACTGAGCTGCAGCGAAGCGGGAGCGGCAGTGCGTCTGGAAGACGGCCGCCGGCTGGAATGCGAACTGCTGGTCGGCGCCGACGGCCGCGAATCGTGGGTGCGCGGGCAGTGCGACATCGGCGTCGACTACCGCCAGTACCACCAGCGCGCCATCGTTACCAACTTCGCCTGCGACAAGCCGCACCACGGCGTCGCGTACCAGTGGTTCACCTGCAGCGACGGCATCATCGCGCTGCTGCCGCTGCCGGGCAACCGCGTGTCGCTGGTATGGTCGGCGCCCGAGACCCTGGCCGACACCCTGATGGACGAATCGCTGGGCGAACTGGCGATCCGCCTCGGCGAATATGCCGACGACAAGCTGGGCACGCTGCGCCCGCTGCAGCCGGAAGCGGTGGCGGCGGTGCCGCTGGCGCTGATCAAGCCGCACGCCATCGTGGCGCCGCGCGTGGCGCTGGTGGGCGACGCCGCCCACGCCGTGCATCCGCTGGCCGGCCACGGCATGAACCTGGGCTTCGGCGACGTGGTCGACCTGTTGACGGCGGTGCGCGAGCGCGAACAGCGGCGCGCGATCGGCGACGAACGGGTGCTGGCGCGCTATGCGCGCAAGCGCAAGGAAGACGTGCTCATGATGCAACTGGCCACCGACGGGCTGGAGCGCCTGTTCGGCGCCAACCTGGAGCCGCTGCGCGTGGCGCGCAATTTCGGATTAAACTTGCTCGATAAGATGCCAGCGCTGAAGCGGCGCCTGATGGCGCACGCGATGGGCAAGGCGTGAATCGAGCCGCACCGGTCGCCACGACCGGGCTGCCCTACTGAGGATTTTCAAGCATGGTCAAAATGAAGCTCGCCGTCTTGCTGGCGACGGCGCTGCTGGCGTCCTGCGTCGATGCGCAGAACACGGTCGAAGCAAACATCAAGAAGGCGCTCGAGCCGCGCCTGGGCGGCGCCACGATCGAGTCGGTCAAGGAAACGCCGTACGGCGGCCTGTACGAAGTGCGCGTGTCGGGCGACATCCTGTACACCGACAAGAAGGGCGAATTCCTGGTCATCGGCCAGGTGTACGACGTGAAAAGCTCGCGCAACCTGACGCGCGAACGCCTGGACGACATCAACAAGATCAAGTTCAGCGACCTGCCGCTGTCGATGGCGCTCAAGCAGGTCAAGGGCAACGGCAAGCGCGTGATCGCGGTGTTCGAGGATCCGAACTGCGGCTACTGCAAGCGCCTGCGCCAGACCACGCTCAAGGAAATCGACAACGTCACCATCTACACCTTCATGTACAACATCCTCTCGGAGGATTCGTTCGTCAAGTCGAAGAACGTGTGGTGCGCGCCGAACCGCAACAAGGCCTGGGACGACTGGATGATCAACGGGAAGGTGCCGCCGGCCGCGCCAGGCTCGTGCGAATCGCCCAACGACAAGATCGTGGAACTGGGCCGCAAGATGAACATCACCGGCACCCCGGCGATCTTCTTCACCGACGGCTCGCGCATCCCGGGCGCGATCGACCTCAAGTCGCTGGAAGCCAAGCTGTCTTCGCTCGAAGCGAAGTAAGACCGGCGCACCAGTGAGCGGCGCCGCGTTTCCCATCACCGGCATCCTGCTCGCGGCCGGGCGCGGACGGCGTTTCGATCCGCAAGGCCGGCGCAACAAGCTGCTGCAGCCGCTGCCCGGCGGCGACCCGGTGGTGGTGGCCAGCGCGCGCCTGCTGCTGGCGGCGTGCGCGCGGGTGGTGGCGGTGGTTCCCCCGGACGATGGCGGCGTGGCCGAAGCGCTGCGCGCGCTCGGCTGCGAGGTCACGACGTGTCCCGATGCCGACGCCGGCATGGGGCTGTCGCTGGCGCATGCGGTTTCTCACTCTCTTCATCTCGATCCGGCGCCGGAGCAGGGGTGGCTGGTGGCGCTGGGCGACATGCCGTTCGTTGATCCATCGACGCTGCGCCTGCTGGCCGCTGCCATCGGCGAGGGCGCCGACATCGCGGCGCCGCTGTTCGAGGGCCGGCGCGGCAATCCGGTGGCGTTCGGCGCGGTTCATCGCGACGCACTGCTGGCGCTGGACGGCGACCAGGGCGCGCGGCGCCTGCTGGCCAGCCATCCCGTGACCGCGATCGACGTGCATGATTCCGGCATCCTGCGCGACATCGACGCGCCGGGCGACCTGCCGGCTTGAGGCGCTCGCGCTGCTCGCATCCCTCCCGTTTTGCTGTGAGGGATCGAATCCGTTTACACTAAGGGCAATTCGGCGCGTCCCGAGAAGACATCAGAACATCATGAAAAAGCCATCGCAGAAAAAGCAGCCCGCCATCCGCTACACCATCGTTCCCAAGGACCTGGCCGGTCACCTGTTCAACGTCACCGTGACGGTGGCCCGTCCCGACCCCGACGGCCAGGTGTTCGCGCTGCCGGCCTGGATCCCGGGCAGCTACATGATCCGCGAGTTCGCGCGCAACATCGTGCGCATCCGCGCCGAGGCCGATGGCGCGGCGGTTGCATTGACGAAGCTGGACAAGCACTCCTGGCGCGCCGCGCCGTGCGCCGGCCCGCTCACGCTGCACTACGAGGTGTACGCCTGGGACCTGTCGGTGCGCGCCGCCCACCTCGACCAGACCCACGGCTTCTTCAACGGCACCAGCGTGTTCCTGCGCGTGGTGGGGCAAGAGGATGTCGTGCACGGCGTCGAGATCCAGCGCCCGGCCGATCCGGCTGCAAAAACCTGGCGCGTGGCCACTGCAATGCCGGAAGCCGGCGCCAAGCGCTATGGCTTCGGCCTGTACGCCGCCGCCAATTACGATGAGCTGATCGACCACCCGGTCGAGATGGGCGACTTCGCGCTGGCCAGCTTCACCGCGCACGGCATCGTCCACGACATCGTGATCACCGGCCGCGTGCCGAACCTGGACATGGCGCGCCTGCAGGCCGACCTGAAAGCGATCTGCGAAACCCAGATCGCGTTCTTCGAACCGCAAACCAGGCGCGCGCCGCTGGATCGTTACGTGTTCATGACGATGGCGGTGGGCGACGGCTACGGCGGCCTGGAACACCGCGCCTCGACCGCGCTGATCGCGGCGCGCGCCGACCTGCCCAGCACCGCCACCTTGAGGGGCGCCGAGCCGGGCGAAGGCTACCTGCGCTTCCTCGGCCTGTGCAGCCACGAGTACTTCCATACCTGGAACGTCAAGCGCATCAAGCCGGCCGTGTTCGCGCCATATGACCTGCAGACCGAAAACTACACGCCGCTGCTGTGGCTCTTCGAAGGCTTCACCAGCTACTACGACGACCTGATGCTGGTGCGCGCCGGGATCATCGGCGAGGCGACCTACTTCAAGCTGCTGGCCAAGACCGTCGGCGGCGTGCTGCGCGGCAGCGGGCGCCTGAAGCAGAGCGTGGCCGATTCCAGCTTCGACGCCTGGAGCAAGTACTACCGCCAGGACGAGAACTCGCCGAACGCGATCATCAGCTACTACACCAAGGGTTCGCTGATCGCGCTGGCGTTCGACCTGACCATCCGCGCTAAGACGAATGGCGCCAAATCGCTCGACGACGTGATGCTGGCGCTGTGGGAGCGCTATGGGCGCGACTTCTACAACGGCGCCGGCCGCGGCGTGACCGATGCCGAGGTCGAAGCGCTGTTCGATGAGGTCAGCGGCCTGAAACTCAAGGCCCTGTTCGAGCGCTGGGTGCGCGGCACCGACGACCTGCCGCTGGCCAAGCTGTTCGCGCCGCTGGGCGTCAAGCTGGTAGAGGAACGCAAGGGCGGCAAGCCGTCACTGGATGCCGGCATCGGCCGCGACACGCTCGGCGCCAAGCTGACCCAGGTCCACGAGGGCGGGGCGGCGCATCAGGCCGGCCTGTCGGCGCACGATGTGATCATCGCGATCGACGGCCTGCGCGTGAACGGCAATCCGTCGAATGTCGACACGCTGCTGGGGCGTTATCGCGTGGGCGACAAGGTAGCCGTGCACGCGTTCCGGCGCGATGAATTGATGACGTTCGACGTCACGCTGCAGGGCGACCGGGTGCCGGCGATTACCCTGTCGCCGGCGGTGGCCGGACGCAAGTCGGTGACCATCAAGCGGCCAAGCGCGGTGTAAGCCGGCCGGGATATTCGAACGTGCGTTGAACGCGTCGGCGGGAGACCCGCCAACCCTACGTGGGATGGCATATCGACCGACGTCACCGTAGGGTTGGCGGGTCCCCCGCCGACGCGTTCAACCACCGTCCGCACGCCCCTTCAACATGCTATCGTTGTGACATCCACATCACAACGACAAGAGGCCCCCGTTGAAGCTCACCCGCATCGCCACCGCCGCACTGTTCGCACTCGCCTCCACCTCCGTATTGGCCCAGCAGGCCGCTCCGCTCAAGAACGACGTCTTCACCCGCGTCGACGCCATGTACCCCTGGCTCGACACCATCTACAAAGACCTGCACGCCCATCCCGAGATCGCCTTCCAGGAAACCCGCACCGCCGGCAAGCTGGCGGCCGAGATGCGCAAACTCGGCTTCACCGTGACCGAGAAGGTCGGCAAGACCGGCATCGTCGCGGTGCTGAAGAACGGCGCCGGCCCGACGGTCCTGGTGCGCACCGACATGGACGGCCTGCCGATGGAAGAAAAGACCGGCCTGCCGTACGCCAGCCGCGCCCGCGCAATGAGCGAAGGGCGCGACACGTTTGTCACCCACAGCTGCGGCCACGACATCCACATGTCGAGCTGGCTGGGCGCCGCGCGCACGCTGGTCGAACTCAAGTCTCAGTGGAAGGGCACCCTGGTCTTCATCGGCCAGCCGGCCGAGGAAATCGTCTCCGGCGCCAGGGCCATGCTGGACGACGGCCTGTTCAAGCGCTTCCCGAAACCGGACTACGCGTTCGCCCTGCATTCCTGGCCGCTGGCCTACGGCACGGTGGGCTTCAACGACGGCCCGGTGTCGTCGAATTCGGACTCGCTCGAGATCGTGTTCAAGGGCCGCGGCGGCCACGGTTCGGCGCCCGATAAAACGGTCGACCCGATCGCGATCGCGGCGCGCTTCGTGGTGGACGTGCAGACGGTGGTCAGCCGCGAGAAGGATCCGAAGGAATTCGGCGTGGTGACGGTGGGCGCGATCCAGGGCGGCACGGTGGGCAACATCATCCCCGACAGCGTGCAGGTGCGCGGCACCATCCGCTCGTACAGCCCGCAGGTGCGCGCCAGGCTGCTGGACGGCGTGCGCCGCGTGGCAGAAGGCGCGGCGGCGATGGCCGGGGCGCCGAAGCCCGACATGGTGATCGGCGGCGGCGGCCAGGCGATCGTCAACAGCACCGAACTGGTGAACAAGACCGAGGTGGTGTTCAAGGAGGCGTTCGGCGCCGACAAGGCGGTGCGCATGCCGGCGATGACGGCCAGCGAGGACTTTTCGCTGTATGCGAATGAGGGCGTGCCGTCGATGTTCTTCTTCACCGGCGTGTACGACCCGAAAGACGTCGCCGCCGCCGAGCGCGAAGGCGGCAAGCCGATCGCCTTCAATCATTCGCCGTTCTACGCGCCGGTGCCGGAACCGTCGATCAAGACGTCGGCCAAGGCGATGACGCTGGCCGTGCTGAACGTATTAGGCAAATAAACGTAGGGTGGACGGGTTTGTTTGGCACAGAGACATGGGTGACACATGTCTAGGGACAT
>NZ_JASNRA010000052.1 GCF_030411955.1 Massilia sp. YIM B02443 | reverse complement strand
CGTAGCCACGATGACCCGAACCGCTTTTTCGGCTGACATGGCAATTCTTGACGCGATGGAGCTAGATCAGACGTTTGCGTCGGCGGCTAAGGAGATCCTGCGATATTGGCGACAAGAACGATCGAAAAAACCACTGATGGAAATGCTATTCCAAGGCAGGGCGCGCCTGGGTGAGCGCATCAGTCTCAGCATCGCTAAGGCGTAGATGCCAACGACTTTATGAAAAAAAATATACCAAAATTTGTGTATAAGTACCGTCCTGCGAAGTTAGAAGAGCACGTACAACCGGGCACTGGCAGTCTGGACCGTATTCGAGGAATGATCGAGGGTAGGGAAATCTTCTTTGGATCTTCGTTTTCTTTTAACGACCCCTTTGATTGTCGGCCAGTGACATCATTAAACTGCTCGGCAGAAGAATTTTTGCGTATTTGCGTTGAGCGCACTAAGGCTTCGCGAGGTCCGGACGCAGCTGCGCTGGTGGAAGCAAAAATTCGCTCTACGTTAGGGACTACCGAAGATTTAAGAGATCCCGCCAATTTAGCGAGACTCGAGGCGATGATGGCGAAAAGTATCTCAGAATTGGGGGTCTTTTGTGCTGCTGCCTCGCCGGATAATAGTTTGATGTGGTCGCATTATTCAGAGAATTTTAGCGGAGTATGCCTGGAGTACGATACGTCGGTATTCAATGATCTACGAAAGGTAAATTATCTCCGAAAAAGGCCCATTGTAGATATGCTTCCTGGTGGAGATTCACTGGCAGTCCAGATCGAGAAGATTTTTTATAGTAAATCGAAAGTTTGGAAGTACGAGGACGAATGGCGAGCAATCGGCCCAAGGGGAGTGAATGTGTTTACCGGGCATGCCGTTACCCGTGTACTTTTCGGTCAAAACTGCAAGGCAGAGGTACGCGAAATAATTGCTGGTTATGTGCAATCATCAGGCGCTCCAATCGGCTTTGCCGAGGTGAGGCCAGATAGTCGTTCTTACCGGCTAAACATTGTAGATCTACAACGATGAAGTCAAAGCTTGTATGCGTTTCGCAGTGCAAATCATCTTACTCGGGCTAGGAGCGGAAATAAATTATCTAGTGCGACAACTAGACCATCTAAATCTAGACCACGTCTGTCATCTCCATATAGCAAGCAGAAAATCTCTACCGATAGAATAAGTGACATGTCAAAATTAAGCGTTTTACAGAATCTAGCAAATGAACTTGAACTTAAGGATGTTTTAAAAGGTGCAATCCGGCGCTTCTTCTTACCGGATTTAGTTTCAAAGTTAACTTTCGTTGTCATCGGAATCGGGGCCTCGATATTGTTATTTCCCACTCCGCTGAAAGTGCTGTTTTACAACGTTCTTATCTCTACTTTCAATATCAATTCCGGAGCTCCCATAACTATTGCTGAGCTCAGTAGTGGCTACGCAGATTACTGGATAGGCCTAGTTTTAGTTGTGCTCGGCATTACATACAACGTATTAGCAAGAATTTTGCAGTTTTATTCAGACCATTTTGCGCGTTTAGCGAAAAACAACGTCGCGGCGGTAGATCGCAAACTTTTCGGACTGCTTTTATCCGAGTTGCCCAGCGATTCGGGAATCGTAGAATTGGCGCGCCACCACGACTTTGGGCATAGTTTCGATAATCGCCCTACAGATAGGCTAGAGGAATTCCTGCTTAAATGGCGACATCCGGAGTTTATGTTTCTCGATCCAGAACTGGAGAAAAAAAAGCTTGAACTTTATGAAAAGGCAAACGAGTTTCTCAGGTTTCTCGCGCATAAAAGTGAGCCGATAGGTTTAAACCGACAGAGTATTGTCCCTCCGGGCACGAATGATTTCGCATGGACGAAACATCTTCAAGAGGAGGTCGATAAAGCAAACAGTCTTGGCACTGAGTTTGCCGACTTACATCGCGAGTTTATTCTGTTTGCTAGAACGCAACTGGTTTGCTGATAGGAACCTACTTAGTGACGGGTTTGAGAAAAAGAAAGCGACTGCTTTTGGCCGCTTGCCGACGTACAGTGTAGCGACTGTTGGCCGGCGGCCGATGTTCAGCTCAGTTGGATGTTGTGACACACTACAAAGCATTTTGGTTCTTGCTGCGCGCGGCACGCGACACGCTGCCCTCTTCCTCACTGTAGGCTACCTAACTCATATTGGCAATGGCGTTAGCGGCGATACTGTCGTTGAGCTGCTGCAGGAGGCGCGGATCGGTGTACCCAACGACTCTTTTGAAAGTCAGCGGGAGGGGACGCCAACCAGAGCCAGATGAGATGGAGTAATTATGCGGAGATGCTACCTGGCGCCTTCGCGCATAGTTGCAACCGGCAGCCCCTATCCGCGATGGAGAAAATTGTAACAATGCGAAGGTTAGAAGCTGCTCGATACGGTATCGTTATCTCAACAACAAAAGAGGTTCCAATGCCAATCGATAAGTCCTCCCTAGGACATGCTCGCAGCGCAGCACGTCAGTCGCAGAATCCATCCATCAGCGCCTTGCAGCGCGTATTACGCATCGGTCATAGCGAAGTCAGTAGTTTGGTAGCGGAGCTACAGGGCGAAGGCATGCTGTTGGCGCCGATGACTGGACGACAGCCGGGCCTGCACCCCGACTACTGTCGTCATGCCATCCGCAGTATTGCGGGCAATGAGCGGCTGTGCCACGTTCGCATGGTGGTTCAGACAGCACTACTGTGCTTCGAGCTCGAGGAGGAAGCCACTGCAGGCGATTCGGCGGTTCTCAAACTGCATGCTCCACCAGGAGCGCATTGGAGGGTGCTCCGCACACTGTTTATGGAACACTGGTATGGCAAGCAGGGCTTGTCATTGACCGAGGCGGCATTGGCGTATCACGAATGGCTTCAGAAACGTGGGGCAGCGCCAGCCGATTGCAGTGGACTGGCCCAGGCGATTCGTACTGAGTGTCTTCCCTACGAGCGGCCACGCGTGGATGCCACAGCTCCTGCAGCACGCCTCACAAGAGCATATGTCCGCCTTGCGCGCTACTACAAACGCTCCCTAGCCGAGGGCGGCCCGCGCCATACCCGGATCGCTGAATACTATATCCGCAATGCCGTGGTGCCGCAGAATGCAAAGTCGCCGGGCCGCATCTACCCCGAGCATGTCGTGCCGTGCGCGGTGCTACGTGATACGGCAACGGCAGCGTTCGAGGCTGCCGCGTCAGTGCGTGATGTAGCCGAGTGGATCGAGAGTATGATGGTGGTGGCATGGATCGATAAGGCCGAGGCCCGGTACCTCGACTTTGACTTAGGTTGGAAGGACCGGATGCCGCCTGATTGGCAGCCAGCCAGCGGATGCCGCTTCGCGCGCCTGCACGACGCTAGAATCCCCTTCACGCCGGCCATCTCGCATCCTTGTACCTGCAAATAGGAAAGATTAACTTCGGGTCGAGTGCTGTCGAACACTGAGGACATTAGACGACGAAAGCGGAAAGTTACACCACAATCAACCGACTGAGCGTTCAAAGGTACCTTGTTTGATTATTCCGTGAATTCTCCATTGTTCGCGAACTCATCGGTGCCTTGTTCGATAGCGCGACGTGTCTTCCGAACGATCGTGTCTCCAATCTCTTTGTCTTTTACTTCATCCAGCACGCGCCTCCTAAAGTCTTCGAAATCCGTAGCCTCGCGCAGCGCACGCCACATCGCGTGCGCATGCATATCCAAATGTTCAAAGTGCCGCTCAGTTTTGTTCTCGAACTGACTAATCATATGTGGCAATGATGTCAGGCTCGTATCGCTCCACTCGCGTTGTCGCTTTTCATCGCTAGCAATTGCATCCGTCGCATACTTGACACCGTATTTAACATCGACTGCGGACGAGTAAGGCATATAAGAAGACGTACCAGCAGAAATCCTCCCACAACTCGCAAGATAATCAATGTTTTCAGGAGCGTCGACGAATGCCTTGAGTGCTACTAACGCCCATTCAGGGCAGAAGCGGCTGCTGCGCGCACCAGGCTCCATCAGCCATGCTTGAATCGTTCGATGTGACACCGGCTTCTTCGTTATGTTCTGGATCGCAATCGATGCCTGCAACGTATCGCCGCCGAACTTGTTATCGACTAGATTACGCATTGCGCTGCGGCGCCGCTCTTTCTGAAATGTTTCCCAGAACTCGGCACGGAATTTCGCCAGACTAACCGCATCAAATTTCTGCTTTGCGCTTCCACAAGGCGTCAACTCGACATCGTCCATCCTGCTTGGTACACGCCCGATTTTCACGTCGAATTTTGTATTTGTTTCGGTCTCAGTTGCGACGGTATTTGGATAAAGGTATTTCCAGGGCATGATTGTTCCAAGGATGCGCGATGTGTGGCGCACATTGTGCGCGCACAATGTGCGCAAGTCAAGCTGGCATCGCTTCTTGCTAGGCCGGTGTGAGCCTAATTGGCTCAGCGTCAGCGAGTGTGGCAGGGACATGAAGACAGGAACGAAGATATATTCCACAGGTTGCAGAGTTTGGAGTAACTACTTGAGGTTGCCTGCGAAGTAGCCGAGCGCCTTTTTAAGATGTCGCGCTCCGTCTTGACCTTTGCCAGCTCGCGCTGCATGCGTTCGTACTCCTGGCTGGACACCTTCTCTTCCCCGCCTACAATCTGTGAGCCCTCGTTGGCATCTCTGCACCACCGTCCCAACAAATTGGCGACAATGCCCAGCCGCGCGCGATAGCCGCCTTGCTTGCGCCAGGCTGGCCTACCAGCTCTACAGCCTCGCGCTTGAACTCTTCTGAAAACACCCGACTTCACGTGCCATGTTATACCCCGGATAGGAACATCATACCTATCGAAAGTGTTCGAGCTGGTGGGGGAATGTCCAAGAGACGCTTGACTTGTCTAACCTACAGCTTGTAAAGAGGTACGCTGATCGTTGAAATGTTCGTGAAGCGAATCAGGGGGCAAAGGAAAAACTTGGCGGGGGATGGTAACAGGGCTGCAGAAGTGTAGATCAACACAGTTCCACTTGGCCAGTCGAGTGTCAGGACTGGTGAGTCAACATAGAAAGGAACCGGCGCTCGCCCCAAGTTGTTGCGCCGGATAGAGAGCCATTCTTTTCAAAGTTCCCGCAATCACAAGTGTCCGCAATGTCACACTACTAAACTACGTGCCGATTCCAATAAGGTTTGCCGCTTCGCCTCGGGAGCAGCTGAGTAAGCAAGAATGATCTCAGCGAGGCGATCATCGTTGCAATAGAAGAAAGCCACCGGAACACCGAGAACTTTTGCCAACGCTTCTGCAAATTTCATTGGAGGCTCATGAACTCCGCCTTCGTACCGGCTCATCCGGGCACTACTCGACGATTCTTCCAGGCCTGCAAGAACTCCGAGGCGATCCTGCGGCAACCCCGCCCGTTCACGCGCTTGACGAAGACGTCGGCCGATAGTTGAGTTGATGATCTTAGAACGCGCAGGCATCCCACGATACTCGTAGAATACCAAGAAATTTTCTCTACGTAAAACGTAGATATGCCGCCAAAGTTGATATACTTGCTACTCATCAATGGCAGCAGAGCTTGCTCAGGTCACATAACTCCGGATTGAAGGACACTTTGCGTGGCTTTCACCGTTTGGTGGACAAGACGCGGCCGAGAACTGTTGCCTTCATTCGTCGAGATTCAAGGATCAACAATGCGTGTATCAAAACTGTCTGCAGCGGTAACTTCCCTTACGCTCGCACTCGTTGGCTGCGGTGGGGATGGCAGTGGGAGTTCTTCAGCTCCGATAATGACCGTCCCAACTACCCCAACCTCTCCATCTCCCGCACCAGTGTCGCCAGTCCAAACAGCAAACCTGCAGGCTGCTGTAGATGCGAACTACACTTCCGGCACAAGCGAACAAGTCTCTTTCGCCAAGTTAAACGCTTTCCGCGCTGGCCAAGGATTGGGTCCACTGAACCAGAGCGTACTAATCGATGACGCAGCGAAGAAGCATGCTGCGTATGTCACGATGAACCAGAGCGGAGGAGACCCGCACCACGAATTCATAGGCAGACCCGGTTTTACGGGCGCTACTGCTATCGATCGTGTTAGAGCATCAGGCTACCAAGCCGCTACAGCTACTGAAGTCATAGCGTTCAGTGTGCAATTTCCAAATCTGGAATCAACGGCGATCGACAATCTGATCAATTCGGTATACCACCGGAACGCATTGATCTATCAAGGCATGACCGACGTCGGCTTTTCTGGCGAGAATGCGAATAGCCCCTTGTATGCCAACTTGGCAGCGGTTGCATCACAGATAAATGCCGGGGATTACGCCGGAGTTTATCCGACCAACAACCTGACTGGCGCCTGGCTGACGCACAGTGTGGAATCGCCGAATCCGTTCTATCAGGAGATGGAGATGTCCCAGGTGAACATGTGCACAAAAACCAGCTCGCCAATAAGTATCGCATCGGAAGCGTCGACCACTCTCAACGTCACCACATTCACAGTGACAGAAGAAGGCTCAACTACCGCCCTGGACTCTCGATTGATCACGAAGGCCACGAGCGCTCAGGACAATACGGTAATCCCCCCATTTTTAGAGCACGCTAAAAGTAGAGG
>NZ_JASNRA010000051.1 GCF_030411955.1 Massilia sp. YIM B02443 | reverse complement strand
ATTCTACTTCTGATCGCGCTCTTTTTGTGGGGGGATTACCATATAGTCGCGCACGACATGCACGCTGACGCCAGCATCTTCAGCCAGCTTCGATATTGAGTACGCATTCATGCTGTGCTTTGATTGCTGTGTTCTAGCAGGGTATGCGCGGTCTCATATCCGAGGCCGAATGCACTAGCCGGCACAGCACGAGAGCTGTGTCACATCTTTCGAGAACGTCTGCGCCACCAGTTTGAGACCCTCAACCATGGTCAGGTATGGGAAAAGCTGGTTGGCAAGATCCTGGACGGTCATGTGAGCTCGGATAGCAATTGCGGCAGTCTGGATGATTTCTCCTGCTTCCGGCGTTACAGCCTGAACCCCGAGAATTCGTCCGGACCCAGCCTCAGCGACAAGTTTGATAAAGCCGCGGGTATCGAAGTTGGCAAGTGCGCGCGGCACATTGTCGAGCGTGAGCGTACGACTTTCGGTTTGCAGGCCGATGCGCTGGGCATCCGCTTCGCTATAGCCAACCGTTGCAACTTGCGGATCGGTGAACACGACTGCAGGCATTGCGTCGAGATCGAGCATTGCGTCGCCACCGGTCATATTGATGCCCGCCCGGGTGCCAGCCGCGGCTGCAACGTAGACATACTGAGGTTGGTCAGTGCAGTCGCCCGCTGCGTAAATGTTTGGAGCACTCGTGCGCATGCCCTTATCGATGAGGATGCGATGTTGCGAGTCAAACGTTACACCTGCTCGCTCGAGATCCAGGCTTGCGGTATTCGGCGTGCGACCGGTAGCCACGAGCAATTGATCCACATTTAACTTGCCCTGTGGGGTCGCCAAGGTGAACTGGCGGTCCGAATAGGTGACGGCACTTGCCTGCGTCTGCGTCAGCACCGTAATGCCCTCTGCACGAAAGGCGGCGGTCACCGCCTCTCCGATGGCAGGGTCGTCACTGGCAAACAAGGTGCGCCGCGCCAGGACCGTCACCTCGCTGCCCAACCGCGCAAACGCCTGTGCCAGTTCGAGTGCTACCACCGAGGCGCCAATTACGGCCAGCCGTTTCGGAATGGTTTCGCTTACCAATGCTTCTGTGGACGTCCAATATGGCGTGTCTGCAAGACCAGGCAATGGCGGAATGGCAGCGCTTGCACCAGTGGCAATGAGACAGCGATCGAAGGCCACTTCGCGAGTGCCACCTTCTGCCGCTTCCACGATAAGCGTTTGGCCATCTTTAAAGCGAGCGCTGCCTCGCACAAGATTGATCGACGGATTGCCTTCGAGGATACTTTCATATTTAGCATGACGCAGCTCGTCCACACGTGCCTGCTGTTGAGCTAGCAGACGGTCACGCAGGACAACCGGAGGCGTTGCTGACAGTCCCGCGTCAAAAGGACTTTCACGGCGCAGGTGAGCGATATGCGCGGCCCGAATCATGATCTTGGAAGGAACGCAGCCAACGTTGACGCAGGTACCTCCGACGGTTCCCCGCTCGATCAGCGTGATCCGGGCACCATTTTCAGCTGCCTTCAGCGCTGCTGCCACAGCGGCGCCGCCGGTACCGATAATCGCCACATGCAGCTGGTCTGCCGGCTTCTCCACGGCGCCCTCGCCGCTCAACCACTGGGTAGCTCTGCCAAGAAGTCCCGGCCGTTCGGAACTGCGCTTTTCGCTGTCAACTTTGCCCGCAGGCGTAGCCCGATAACCAAGTGCCCCCACCGCCGTTACGAGTGCCAACACGTCAAGGCTATTGCCCGTGACCTGAGCCCTG
This sequence comes from Massilia sp. YIM B02443, assembly GCF_030411955.1. Taxonomy (GTDB): domain Bacteria; phylum Pseudomonadota; class Gammaproteobacteria; order Burkholderiales; family Burkholderiaceae_D; genus Telluria. The sequence continues at coordinate 4,904 of NZ_JASNRA010000051.1, read as the reverse complement.
TTCGCCGGGTAATCGACGGACGCTCCTGTCACGCCAGGAACTGCGAGCAGCGCGTCCTCAACGTGCTTTGTGCAACTTGGGCAGGTCATCCCTGCGACACTCAGACCGATTTCGTTTAACTCTTGCATTCTGCTCTCTCTTTAATCCCGTTGTGCCCAAGCCGGCCGGTACAACGCCTCGGTATCTGACTTAGTCATTCGCATCAGCGAACAGGCGCCGTGGGCCATTTACAGGCTGTGCACGCAATGACGGCCAGTAGAATCGCCGGAAAGGTATCGCTACCTGGTTCTAGCGGCGCTGCCGTCTATGCCGCCTTATTTCTTCAGTTCAGACGGATAGCCTACGTCGGTCGTCGCCTTGCTCAGTGCCTGAACGTTGGTCTTCTTATCGTCGAACGTCACAACGGCCAGCTTGGTTGCGTAATCGACCTCAGCCTTTTGAACACCGTCAACCCTGCTCAGTGCCTTCTTCACGGTGATCGGGCAAGTTGCGCAGTTCATACCAGGAACAGTCAGCGTGACCGTCTGAGTGGCCGCCCAGGCAGGGGCAGCGAAGGAAGCGGCGATGGCAAGGGTGGCAAACAGTTTTTTCATGATTTTTCCTAATTAGTAAAACAAAGGCATTACGTACGGGAACGTCAGTGCAACGACAACAAGCGCAGCCACAATCCAAAAGATGACTTTGTACGACGTCTTGGCTTGCGGGGCAGCGCATACATCTCCAGGCTCGCATGCTCGCGTAGTCCGGAAGATGGCGCGATAAGCAAAAAGCATCGCGACTAGTGCCGCGCCAAGAAACACGGGCCGGTAAGGATCCAGGGCTGACAAATTACTCATCCAAGCGCCGCTAAAACCCAACATGACCAACACTAGTGGCCCTAAGCAGCAGCCAGAAGCAAGAATTGCAGCTAAACCACCAGCAACCAGCGCAGCGCGGCCTTTTTGCGGCTCAGACATAGATACTCCTCTGCAGATCTATCAAAACATCATCGTAAGCCCGGAGTTGAGTACGGAGTCAAGCATCTTTTGAAGAGGCACTTCTGTAGCACCGTCAGATTGAGGTGTACCCTAAGCTGGCGTCAGGACAGCTCGGCAAAGTGCGTCAGATTAGGGTTGAAAAACCAATTTATTGACACCTGACTAGAAAGCTCATAGATTTCAGCCTGACATGGACAACAGGAGGTTCCGTGAAAGGCCAACGAATCGGTTACGTCAGGGTTAGCAGTTTCGACCAGAACCCGGACCGGCAGCTCGAGCACGTACAAGTGGATAGAGTGTTTACCGACAAGGCATCGGGCAAGGACACGCAACGTCCGCAGCTGGAATCGCTGCTGAGTTTCGTGCGCGAGGGCGACACCGTGGTCGTGCACAGCATGGACCGTTTGGCTCGCAACCTGGACGACCTTCGACGCCTTGTGCAGAGTCTGACCAAGCGCGGCGTGCGGATCGAGTTCGCCAAGGAGTGTTTGGCCTTTACCGGCGAAGACTCGCCAATGGCGAACCTGATGCTGTCAGTGATGGGCGCCTTTGCCGAGTTCGAGCGCGCCCTGATCCGTGAACGGCAGCGAGAGGGGATCGCGCTCGCCAAGCAACGCGGAGCCTACCGCGGCCGTAAAAAAGCGCTCGCGCCCGAGCACGTGACCGAGCTGTGCGCTCGGGTCGCGGCCGGCGAGCCAAAAGCGGCCGTGGCTCGCGACTTCGGCATCAGCAGAGAAACCCTTTACCAGTACCTGAAGACGGACGCCGCATGAACATTCATGCCCTCATGAGCGTGTGGTCCTGAGCCCGGACTTTCCGCTCCACCCCGTGCTTCCCGTTTATCAAATTTCGAGGAAATCGAACGAATGCCACGCCGCTCACTGCTCTCCGACACTGAACGCGATAGTCTGTTGGCCTTGCCGGAGAGTCAGGATGAACTGATACAGCATTACAGCTTCACCGAAGCCGATATGGCTCTGATCCGGCAGCGCCGTGGCGACGCGAACCGGCTCGGGTTTGCTGTCCAGATGAGCTTGTTGCGCTACCCTGGCTGCGCGCTGGCCAGTGACACCAAGTTGCCAGAGCCGGTGGTTAATTGGGTTGCCAAACAGGTGCGTAGTGCTGCGGTGTCTTGGCCGGAATACGGCGAGCGGGCAAAGACACGGAACGAGCACTTACATGAACTGCGTGCCTACTTGGGGCAGTCCGTGTTCGGACTGTCCGACTTCAGGGAGCTGCTGCACAGACTGACGGATCTCGCTATGCAGACCGACAAGGCAATGATCCTTGCCGCGCATGCCCTCGAAACGCTGCGCCAAAAACGGATCATCCTGCCAGCGCTGGGCGTCATCGAGCGGGTCTGCGCCGAGGCCTTGACGAGGGCCAACCGGCGCATCTATCGCGGGTTGATCGGCCCATTGGAGCGTCATCACAAGCGCGCCTTGGACAACCTGCTCAACGTGGCACCGAAGATGAGCATCACCTGGCTCGTCTGGTTGCGGCAATCACCGCTCAAGCCCAATTCCCGCTACATGCGCGAACACATCGATCGGCTCAGGGTATTTCAGTCGCTGGCCCTGCCCGACGGACTAGGCCGCCAGATCCACCAGAACCGGCTGCTAAAGATAGCGAGGGAGGGGGCACAGATAACGCCGCGCGACCTTGCAAAGTTCGAGGACGAGCGGCGCTACGCCACTCTGGTCGCAGTGGTAATCGAGGGCATGGCCACTGTGACGGACGAGTTAGTCGACCTGCACGACCGGATCATGATCAAGCTGTTCAGCGCTGCCAAGAACAAGCATCAACAGGACTTCCAAAAGCAGGGCAAGGCGATCAACGACAAGGTGCGCTTATATTCGAAAGTGGGCCGCGCGCTGGTCGAAGCCAAGGAATCGGGTGGCGATCCGTATGCCGCGATTGAAGCGATCCTGTCCTGGTCAGACTTCGCTCAAAGCGTCACCGAGGCTGACCAGTTGGCGCAACCGGAATCGTTCGACCACCTGTCCTTGGTCGGCGAGCAGTACAGCACGCTGCGACGCTACACGCCAGAGTTCCTGGATGTGCTCAAGCTGAAGGCGGCGCCGGCCGCGCAAGCTGTTCTCGATGCGATCGAAGTGCTGCGCGAGATGAATGCTACCGGGGCGCGCAAGGTGCCCGACGTCGCGCCAACCTCCTTCGTCAAAACCCGATGGAAGTCGCTGGTTTTCACAGACGAAGGATACGATCGCCGCTTCTATGAAATCTGCGCGTTGTCGGAGTTGAAAAACGCACTGCGGTCCGGCGACATCTGGGTACAGGGCTCGCGTCAGTTCCGTGACTTCGAAGAATACCTACTGCCAGCGGAGAAATTCGGCGCCATGAAGGCAGCGCGCCAGTTGCCGATCGCGGTCAACCAAGACTGCGACCAATACCTCCATGACCGTTTGCTGCTGCTCGAAGAGCAGCTGGCGACTGTCAACCGCCTCGCGTTAGCCAACGAGCTGCCCGACGCGATTATCACCGACACGGGGTTGCGCATCAGCCCGCAGGACGCGGTGGTGCCGGACAAGGCGCAAGCGCTGATCAACCAAACAAGCGGGCTACTTCCCCGCGTCAAGATCACCGAACTGCTAATGGACGTGGACGACTGGACCGGGTTCACTCGGCATTTCGTCCACCTCAAGAGCGGCGAGCAGGCCAAGGACCGCACTCTGCTGTTGTCGGCTATCCTTGCCGACGCGATCAATCTCGGCCTGACCAAGATGGCGGAGTCAAGCCCCGGCGCGACTTACGCGAAGCTGTCCTGGCTGCAGGCCTGGCACATTCGGGACGAGACCTATTCGGTCGGCCTAGCCGAACTGGTCAACGCCCAGTTCAAACATCCGTTCGCGGGGCACTGGGGCGACGGCACCACGTCGTCGTCGGACGGCCAGCGCTTCCGAGCCGGCGGCCGGGCCGAGAGCACGGGCCACATCAACCCGAAATACGGCGCCGAGGCGGGCAAGCTGTTCTACACCCATATTTCGGATCAATACGCCCCTTTCAGCACTAAGGTGGTCAACGTCGGCGTGCGCGACTCGACCTACGTGTTGGACGGCTTGCTGTACCACGAATCAGATCTGCGTATCGAAGAGCACTACACTGACACTGCCGGCTTTACTGACCACGTTTTCGCGCTGATGCACCTGCTGGGGTTTCGCTTCGCGCCACGCATACGCGACCTGGGCGACACCAAGCTGTACGTGCCTGGCAAGGTGACCGATCACCCAGCACTGCGGTCAATGATTGGCGGCAGCTTGAACATCAAACACCTGCGCGCGCACTGGGACGATGTGCTTCGCCTGGCTGCATCAATCAAGCACGGCACCGTAACTGCCTCTCTCATGCTGCGCAAGCTCGGCAGCTATCCTCGCCAGAACGGCTTGGCGATCGCGCTGCGCGAGCTAGGCCGCATCGAGCGTTCGCTATTCATCCTGGACTGGCTGCAAAACGTCGAGTTGCGCCGGCGCGTGCACGCCGGGTTAAACAAGGGGGAAGCGCGTAACGCGCTGGCCAGGGCCGTTTTCATCCACCGGTTGGGTGAGATCCGGGACCGGACGTTCGAACAGCAGCGGTACCGTGCGAGCGGCCTGAACTTGGTGACGGGCGCCATCGTGCTGTGGAATACGGTCTACCTGGAGCGGGCTACACAAGCGCTACGCGAGTCTGGCAGGCTAGACGACAACGGCATGCTGCAATTTCTCTCGCCGTTAGGCTGGGAGCACATCAACTTAACCGGGGATTACGTTTGGCGGCAGAACAGGAGGGTCGACGAAGGAAAATATCGGCCGCTGCGAGACCTCAAGGACCAGGCATAGAGCTTTAGCGCCCGATTTTTTCCGTTTTCCCTGTTTGCCCCTAATTGGCCGGGTACAGTTCGCGCTCGACCAACTCGATCATTATATGGAT
>NZ_JASNRA010000050.1 GCF_030411955.1 Massilia sp. YIM B02443 | reverse complement strand
CGACTCCCACCGCGCCTTGGTTTTCGGCTGGCGGCAGGTGCGAGTCCGGAGCATCGACGGTGATACTGACGTACCAGCGATCCGCTGACCGTGATACCGCCGCGGAGACGATACGGCCTGCAAAGCGCAGCGCTTCGCGCATGCGTATCCATCCCAGCTTCGGAATGCGGATGCGGCTACCGTCAACGCGGAACTGGTCATTGGTCAGCGTAAAACGATCATCGCGCCCCTTGCGCCGGAATGTCGGGTAGCGGGCGCGTCCTGCAAAGAAATTCTGGAACGCGCGGCCCAGCTGCATGATGGCCATCTGCGGCGCGTTCTTGCTCACTGCCAGCATCCAGGGGAACTGCTCGCGCTTGATGGCATTGAGTTGACGCCGCAATGCCGCCTCGTTCGGCCTGGGCAGCGCGGGCATGGTTTTGCATGCCTCGTACTGGCGTTGCCACTCGGCCAATGCCCAGTTGTAGGCGAAGCGCGCCGTGCCGGCTGCGCGCGCAAGGCTGGTGGCCTGCACGTTGTTCGGGTCAAGCGCGATGCGATGGGCTAGAAGCATTGCTTCCTTGGCGGATCAGGGTGAATACCCGAAAGGAGCGCTGCGGCAGCGTAGCGGCGCTGGCCTCGCTCTGTTCTCGTCGGCGCGAGCCGCCCTGCCGCTTCCCAGCGACGCAACGTGCTGGTCGAGACGCAGAATGCCTTGGCAGCAGCGCCAATGGGAACAAGTTTGCTCATATGCATATGACTGCATATGTTCGAATGAGTTCCTCGCTAACTGTTTAACCCCGTTGTCTTGAGCGTCGCGTGGCCGCGACGCGCCCGAATGATTTCGACGTTATTTCACGTCCAGCAGTTCCACGTCGAAGATGAGATCGGAATCCGGCGGGATGAAGCCGCCGCCCGCGCCGCGCTTGCCGTAGGCCAGCGCGCTGGGGATGATCAGGGTGCGCTTGCCGCCCACCTTCATGCCGGCCACGCCCTGCTCCCAGCCCTTGATGACGCGCCCGGCGCCCAGCTGGAACTCGATCGGCGTGCGGCCGGCATCGAGCGAGGAATCGAACTTGCGGCCGCGCTGCTTGGGCGCCAGCGGCTTGTGGAACCAGCCGGTGTAGTTGACCTTGACCTTGTTGCCGGGCGCCGCTTCCGCGCCCTTGCCCACCACGCGGTCGATGATCTCGACCTGCGGGGCCGGGACTTCCGGCGCCGGCGGGGTGGCGGGCGTGGCCGGCTGCTGTTCCGGCGCGACCGTCGGCGCCACCGCGGGCGGCGCGGCAGGCGGCGTGGCCTGCTGCTGCGCTTCCGGCGGCGGCTGGGTCGGCGGCTTGCTCGGGTCCTGCGCCTCTTCCTGCTGCGCCTGGACGCCCGCTGCCGCCAGCAGCAGGGCGATGAATGCGAATCGACGAATCATGTGGCCTCTTCCATCAAAAGACCGCAACCGACATCGATTACGGCTGGACCTATGATAGCAAGGCCGCTTCGGCTTGCCCAGCTTGCGCCGCCGGGGCCGGCTCATTGGCCGCCTCGGCAGCGGCGTCGGCCATGGCGGCCTCGGCCAGCTTGCGCAGCACCTGGCCGGCGGCCACCATGCCGAAGGTGGCGGTGACCACCATGCTCGAGCCGAAGCCGGCGCAGTTCAGGCCGGTGATGCTGTTGGGGTCGATCGCGCAGGCGTCGCCGCTGTCCGGATACTGCAACGGCTCCATCGAGAACACGGCGTCGATGTGGTATTTCTGCTTTTCGCCGCGGGCGAAGCCGTACTGCGCGCGCAGGATCTTGCGCACTTTCTTGAGCAGCGGTTCCTGCTCGGTGCGCGCCAGGTCGCGCAGCTCGACCTTGGTCGGATCCGTCTGGCCGCCGGCGCCGCCCACCACCACCAGCGGCATGCGGTTGGCGTGGCACCAGGCGATCAAGGCCGCCTTCGGCTTGACGCTGTCGATGGCGTCGACCACGTAGTCGAAACCTTTATCGGCCACCAGCGTCGTGATGTTGTCGGGGTCGATGAAATCCTCGACCAGGCTTACCTGGCAGAACGGGTTGATGCCGGCGATGCGTTGCTTGAGAGCTTCGATCTTGGCCATGCCGACGGTCGCGCTCAGCGCCTGGATCTGGCGGTTGATGTTCGATTCGGCCACATTGTCGAGGTCGATCAGGGTGAGGCGGCCGACCGCGCTGCGCGCCAGCGCCTCGACGGTCCACGAGCCGACGCCGCCGACGCCGATCACGCAAACGTGCGCCCCGCGGAAACGTTCCAGCGCACGCTCGCCGTACAGGCGTGCAATACCGCCGAAGCGGCGCGCGAAGTCGACTTCGTGTTCCAGTGCTTCTGTAAAGTCAGAGGTGTTGATCGTGTTCATCCCAGCATTGTAGCGGACCGTTCTTGCGCAACTGCACTAAAATAGTTCTTAGTCAATCAAATAGTTGAGTCCACACTTCTCGTGTGTCACTAAAACGCCAATCACGCCAAATGAGCTCACTCCTGCCCGACACCGCCCCCGATTTCAGCCAGCCGATCGCCGTGCTCAAGCACTGCCACGGCCGCATCCGCAAGCAGCTCGCCACCCTCGAAAAGCTGCTGGCCCACCTGCCCGAGCACGGCGCCGACGAGCAGGCGCGCCAGGCCGCCAGCGCGGTGCTGCGCTACTTCGACAAGGCGGCCCACCTGCACCACGACGACGAGGAACAGGACCTGATCCCGATGCTGCGCGCCGTGGCCCAAGGCGACGACGCCGCCACCCTGCAGGCGCTGGCGCCGACCATCCTGCAGGACCACAAGGACATGGACGCCATGTGGCAAGACCTGCACGAGCAGCTGACCGCGATCGCCGAAGGCGCCGGCACGGCGCTCAACCCCGCCACGGTGGCGCGCTTCGTGGCAAGCTACACGGCGCACATGGAACGCGAGGAAAGCACGATGGCGCCGATGGCGGTGCGCCTGTTCTCGGCAGAGCAGATGGCGCGCCTGGGCCAGTCGATGCAGCTGCGCCGCGGACTGGTCGATGCGAGTGCGCCGGTGTCGCCGAAGCTGGGCCAGGCGGTGGCCGACCTGCGCAAGGACTACGGCCAGGCCACGCTCGACGAAGCCGACGTGCTGGCCGACCCGATCGAGCAGTTCACGGCCTGGTTCGAGCAGGCCCTGAAGGCCGAGGTCAACGAACCGAACGCGATGACGCTGGCCACCGTGGCGGCGAACGGCCGTCCCAGCTCGCGCATCGTGCTGGTCAAGCAGTTCGACCCGCGCGGTTTCACCTGGTACACGAATTACGACAGCAAGAAGGCCCAGGATTTGAGCGACAACAGCTACGCCGCATTGCTCTTCTTCTGGAGCGAACTTGAGCGTCAGGTGCGCATCGAAGGACGTGTGGAGCGCACCGCGCCTGAAGAAAGCGACCGTTATTTCCGTAGCCGCCCGCTCAAGAGCCGGCTGTCGGCCATTGCTTCGGCGCAGAGCGCTCCCATCGCCAGCCGCGCCCAGCTCGAAGCCAATTACGAGGCGGTGGCGCAGGCGGCCGGCGAGGATCCGGCGCGCCCGGATAACTGGGGCGGCTTCCGCCTGGTGCCGGAGCGCATCGAATTCTGGCAGGGACGGCGTTCGCGCTTCCACGACCGCATCGTGTACCAGCGGCAGGAAGACGGCAGCTGGACCCGCCAGCGCCTGCAACCCTAGGCCGGCAGCCGCACGCCGGCCTTCTCGCAACGGGAGGCCCGACGTGTTGGACCAGATCAAGCTGCCGGTATCGACCGGCGGCGCGCTCGAGCAGCTGACGCTGCCGCTGCGCATCGAGCTGTGGAACGGCGAGCACACCGACCTCTCGCCCGACCCGCCGCGCGTCACCATCCGCCTGCCCGGCCCGGCGGCGCTGCGCTACCTGCACTCCCCTTCCCTGTACAGCCTGGGCCGCGCCTACGTCGAGGGCGCGATCGACGTCATCGGACGCGCGGCCGACATCATCGACGTCGGCAATGCATTGGCGGCGTGGGGCGCCGCGAACGCCGACCGGCCGGGCGGGCCGCTGAAGGGCCTGCGCGAGCTCTTGCGCCGCCGCTTGCGCCGCCCGCAGCATCCGACAACGCCGCACACGCGCGAGCGCGACCGCGAGGCGATCCGCTACCACTACGACGTCTCGAACGCCTTCTACGCCGCCTGGCTCGATCCCGGCATGGTGTATTCCTGCGCCTATTTCGAGCGCGGCGACGAAGACCTGGCCACGGCGCAGACGCGCAAGATCGACCACATCCTGAAGAAGATCGACCTGCGTCCCGGCCAGACCCTGCTCGACGTCGGCTGCGGCTGGGGCGCGCTGGTGCTGCGCGCGGCGGGCCGCTTCGGGGCGCGCTGCGTCGGCGTCACCCTGTCCGAGAACCAGGCCCGGCTCGCGCGCGAGCGGGTCGAGCGCGCCGGGTTGCAAGACCGGGTCGAGATCCGGCTGCAGGATTACCGCGACGTGGGCGGCCAGTTCGAGCGCATCACCAGCGTCGGCATGTTCGAGCACGTCGGGGTGCGCCACCTGAAGGAATATTTTGCGAGATTAAATAGCCTGCTGGCGCCGGGCGGCGTCGTCATGAACCACGGCATCACCAGCACCGACCCGCACGGCGGCGCCACGCCGTATGGCGGGGGCCAGTTCATCGACGAATACGTGTTTCCCTACGGCGAGCTGGCGCACCTGGGGACGGTGATCAAGGCGATGCAGGAGGGCGGACTCGAAGTGCGCGACGTGGAAAACCTGCGCCGCCACTACGCGCGCACCTGCGCGATCTGGACCGAGAATTTCGAGCGCAACGCCGACCTGCTGCGCACCCTGACCGACCGGCGGCGCTTCCGCATCTGGCAGGTCTACCTGGCCGGCTGCGCGTATGCCTTCGCCCACGACCGCATCAGCCTGTACCAGATCGTGTGCGGCAAGGCGGGCGGCGACCCGGCGCAGTTGCCGTGGTCGCGTTTGTACATGTATGCGTAGGGTGGACGGGTCCCCCGTCCACCCTACGCCTTCAACCGCTCGCTGAACGTCTTGCGGAACTTGGCCACCTTCGGCGCCACCACGAACGCGCAATAACCCTGCAGCGGATGCTGGGCGAAATAGTTCTGGTGATAGTCCTCGGCCTTGTACCAGGTTTCCTGCGGCAGGATCTGGGTCACGATCGGCGCGTCCCACACCAGGCGCATCTCGTCCATCACCTTGCGCGCGGTGGCTTCCTGCTCGGGCGAGGTGGTGAAGATCGCCGACCGGTACTGCGGCCCGACGTCGTTGCCCTGGCGGTCCTGGGTGGTCGGATCGTGGATGGTGAAGAAGATCTCGAGGATGTCGCGGTAGCTGATCACCGATGGATCGAATTCCAGCCGCACCACTTCGACGTGGCCGGTGGTGCCGCTGCACACCTGTTCGTAGCTTGGATTGTCGACGTGGCCGCCCATATAGCCCGATTCCACGCGCGTGACGCCGCGCGCCTCCAGGTAAACCGCTTCCACGCACCAGAAGCATCCGCCCCCCAGGATGGCGACTTCGCTTGTTTGCTCACTCATGAGATTCACCTTGGTATTAGTCTGTTTGGATAGGTCTTAATGTAGCGCAAAGCGACTGTTCATGCATCGCAGATGCCAAACCGGCAGTCAGCAAGCCCCTGGCGCCACGCCATCCCCGCCCGCAGCGGCACCAATCCGCTTGTCAATGGCATAATGAGCGCCAACATTCAGGACACCGATGAATACACGCTCTCCCCGCGCCACGACGCGCGGCTTCGATTCGACGCATTTCCGCCACGCGCTGTCGCAATTCGCGACCGGCGTGACCGTCATTACCACGCGCCTGGCCGACGGCAGCTTCCGCGGCCTGACCGCCAGTTCGTTCAACTCGGTCTCGCTCGACCCGCCGCTGGTGCTGTGGAGCCTGGGCGCCGGCGCCAACAGCATGCCGGTGTTCAGCGGCAATTCGCACTACGTGATCAACGTGCTGTCGGCCGGCCAGGAAGAGCTCGCCATGCGCTTCGCGCGCCGCAGCGAGAACCCGTTCGCCGACGTCGAGTTCGAACTGTCGCGCACCGGCCTGCCGATCCTGAAAGGCGTCTCGGCCTGGTTCGAATGCCACAACCGCAGCCGCTATCCCGAAGGCGACCATGTCATCTTCGTGGGCGAAGTCGAGCAGTGCCAGGTCCATCCGCAACCCGCCCTGATCTTCCACGGCGGCAAATTCGCCAGCACGCCCGAGCGCTGACAGCGCGTGCCGGGCGCGACAGGTCAAAAGTGAAAATGCCTGTCGCAGTTTCAAAAGATGCAGGGAGTTCCGGTTTCTATAATGGTGCAGCCGCCGTGTCGGCGTGCGCCAAAAACAGAGACAGGATTCCCGATGAGCCTTCCAGATTCGCCCCGCAAGCCTTCCCGCGCCCAATTCCACTGGGACGATCCGCTGCTGCTGAACAGCCAGCTGACTGACGACGAGCGCATGGTGCGCGACGCCGCTGCCGCCTACTGCCAGGACAAGCTGCAGCCGCGCATCCTGGAAGCCTTCCGCCACGAGGCGATGGACACCTCGATCTTCCGCGAGATGGGCGAACTGGGCCTCTTGGGCCCGACCATCCCCGAGCAGTACGGCGGCCCGGCCCTGAACTACGTCGCCTACGGCCTGATCGCGCGCGAAGTCGAGCGCGTCGACTCGGGCTACCGCTCGATGATGAGCGTGCAGTCGTCGCTGGTCATGGTGCCGATCTTTGAATTCGGCAACGAAGAAACGAAGCAAAAATACCTGCCCAAGCTGGCCAGCGGCGAATGGATCGGCTGCTTCGGCCTGACCGAACCGAACCACGGCTCCGACCCGGCCTCGATGGTAACGCGCGCGCGCAAGGTCGACGGCGGCTATGCGCTCACCGGCTCGAAAATGTGGATCACCAACTCGCCAGTG
>NZ_JASNRA010000005.1 GCF_030411955.1 Massilia sp. YIM B02443 | reverse complement strand
ACTTCTGATCGCGCTCTTTTTGTGGGGGGATTACCCACTGATCGGCGTTTTGATATCCAGTTCGTCTCAGCCGAAAAAAGGAATGTTTTAATGCAATAAAAAATAATGCGGGATGGTATGATTTCGCAAATCACCATTGGGAGGGACGAGCCAGTCGGCTCGATCACCCCATGCATAAATCATTGGGCAGATGCGATAGTGGACAGCTTTTAGGCATTACAGGAGTATGCAAGTCTCTCAACATCAGCTCTCCCAATACGTATTTGTCGTGTTTGCAGACGATTGGGGCCGGCACCCATCAAGCTGCCAGCATTTGTTCAGCAGGATTATTCCTCAAGCCCAGGTCATCTGGGTGAACACGATCGGGGTGCGCACGCCTCGTTTCAGTCTGCACGATTTCAAACGGGCGATGCAGGTCATTCGGGCCTGGATTCGTCCCAAGACGGGGCTCAAGGCAAGAGCAGGGCTTGGATCCGTCGATGGTGCGGTAGCCACGGCTTCTGCACCGTCGTGGCAGGAAACAGTCTGCCCCCATATTATCAACCCGGTCATGTGGCCTTCTTTCAGAGGGACGACGTCCACCGCGCTCAATCAGCGGCTCCTCTCGCGGGCCGTGCATGAGGCGCTGCGACATGTGGCCCCTGACAAGCATCCGATCCTGGTGAGTACTTCGCCCATTGTCCCTGGTCTCTTTCGCGATCAGAAGTTCACGCGCAAGGTCTATTACTGTGTGGACGACTTTACGCATTGGCACGGCATCGACGGCCGGGCCATGCAGCGCCTGGAGCAGGAGACGCTGGATGCCTGCGATCTGATGATCGCCACGTCCACCTCGATTCTCGATTCACACGCCTCATTGGTGAACGCCTCTGCCCTGCTCACCCATGGCGTGGACCTGACGCACTTCTCTCGCGCCATCACCAATCCCGCCAGTCCCCTGGCTGCCTTGCCCCATCCGCTGGTAGGCATGGTCGGCGTCTTCGATCGGCGTGTCGATGTCCACGCTCTCCGGGCCGCTGCCCTCTTGTCGCCGCAGGCGACCTTCGTCATTCTCGGGCCGGTCATCGACCGCGATATAAAGGAATTTCGCGATGTGCCCAATCTGCGTTTTTTCGGCGCCGTGCCTTATGCCGACTTGCCTGGACACGTTTGCCACTTCGATCTCTGTATCCTTCCTTATGTAGTCGATGAATCCACCCGAAACATCAACCCGCTCAAGCTCAAGGAATACCTGGCCACCGGCAAGCCCGTCATCGCATCGCCACTTCCCGAAGCGATTCGACTCGCCGAATATCTCACCGTGGCTGATACGGACGAGTTTCCACACGCTGTAGCGTCGGCCCTGGCCACGATCGCCTCAGGCTCCCCTGCTAATCCAGTTCAACCCCGTACCGGACTCGAAAGCTTTCTCCAAAGTGAGAGCTGGGAGGCAAAAGCCAAGCGCTTTCTGTCAGATATCCTGGGGGGGCCATGAACGGACGCCTGCGAATCCTCAGCATCTCGACCATGTTTCCCAATCCGCGCATGCCGGTGCATGCCCAATTCGTGAAGCAGCGACTGGATGCGCTGTCGACGAAAGTCGATCTGATCGTGGTCTCGCCGATCCCCTGGTTTCCCGGCGAGCGATACTTCGCGCGTTACGCCAACCGGAGCCGGATTTCGTCGCACACCGACGCCAACGCGTATCCAACCTATTATCCGAAATTCTTTTCCGTCCCGGCGCTGCTCAAGCCGCTCGACGGGATGTTCCTGGCCTTCGCGGTCTGGAAGTTCATCGCATCGCATGGCCTCAAGGAACGAATAGATATACTCGATTGCCATTTGGGGTTTCCTGAAGGGTTTGCAGGCGCCTTGCTGTCGCGTGTCCTGCGCAAGCCCTGCGTCGTCACCTTGCGCGGCCACGATATCAACGATCTCCCCCGGTTTCCCGTACGGATTCGCCAAGTGCTGTTTGCCCTGCGCCATTGTGCGCGTTATTTCGGTGTCGCCAGAGCGCTGGTGGACGGCGCCGTCAGCTTGGGCGCGCCCCCTGAAAAGGGTTACGCCTCCACGAATGGCGTCGACACGGAGCGCTTTCGACCTACCCCGAAAGAGACGGCCCGCAGCGCGCTCGGTTTGCAGAGCGCCAGACGCTATATGCTGTCGGTTTCCCATCTGGTCCCGCGCAAGGGGGTTGACATCCTGCTGCGAGCCCTTGCCTTGCTGCGGGCGGAAGGCCATACGGATCTGTGCTTGATCGTCGTGGGGCAAGGAGGCGAAGAAGGCAATTGCGAAGACGAACTGCGCGCCCTTGCGACTGAACTTGGGATAGCCGGCGAAGTAGTCTGGGCCGGGGCGGTGCTCAATACCGACTTGCATACCTGGTATTCTGCTGCTGACGTTTTCTGCCTTGCCAGTGAGAAGGAAGGCTGGCCGAATGTCATCCTGGAGGCCATCGCGTGCGCCACCCCGGTAGTAGCCCACCGTACCTGGGGCGTGCCTGAAATAATTACCGCACCGGACCTGGGCATCCTGGTCGACACCAGGGAGCCCGGGCCATTTGCGCAGGCCATTGGTCTGGCATTGCAGCAGACATGGAACCCGGAGCGGCTGCGCAACTACGCGCTCGGACACACCTGGGATCATGTTGCGGATGGACTTGTGAACCATTTTCAGGAGGTCATGAAGTTCGGCCAGTCTTCCTAGGACGGCGTGGACCTCAGGCGGACGTGCGCCACTCGCCATCCGGCGCGTTCTCGTCGAGCGCGTAATCGCCCCGCGCCAGCGCAGCCAGTACGGTGTACGCCTGCCGCACATGCTCGGCGTCCACCAGCAGGCGCACGCCGCCCAGGGCCGGCGCCAGCAGCAGATCGGCCTGCATCAGATGCGCGTCGGCCAGCATCGCCGGGATGCCGGACGCTTCCAGGCAGCCCTGTGCCAGGTTGGCGTCGATCGGGATCATATAGCGCGCCACCACATACAGGTCGCGTTCGGGCACCCGTTCGACCTCGGGGTGGGCAGCCAGCCAATCGTTCAGTGCAAGCGTGTGCATGGTGGTTCCATTCAGGTCAGCCCCACAGTACGGGCAGATGCGACAGCAGATACAGGATCACGCCGATCATGCCGCCCACGATGGTGCCGTTGATGCGGATGTACTGCAGATCCTTGCCGATGTTCAGTTCGATCTGGGCCGACATCTCGCGGTCGTCCCACTGCTTGACGGTGTCGGCAATGTGGCGCGTGAGGAAGCCGGCGAATTCCGGCGCCACGCCGCGCGCCGCCGCTTCCAGGTTGTCGCTGAGCGACTGGCGCAACGCCGGGTCTTCGGCCAGCACCTTGCCGACCCAGGCGCCCATCGCCACGATGCGCCGGCGCAGAGTCGAATCCTCGCTGTGCAGGTCGCGCTTGATCCAGCCTTTCAGCTCGTCCCACAGCGATTTCAGGTAGTTGTTGAGCGTTTCGTCCTCGAGCAGGTAGCGCTTGATCTCGTCGGCCTTGGCGGTAAAGGCGGCGTCGCCCTTCAGGCGCTCGATGAAGCCGGCCACGTAGTCGTCGAAGCGATGGCGCAACGGATGTTCGGGATCGTTCGCCACCTTGTTCAGCACACCGGCCGCCAGGCGCACGGCGATGTCGGCGCCCTTGCGCCCGATCATGTCGGACGGCAGCATCTTTTCGATGAAGGCGTAGTCTTCCTTCAACCACTCGACGATGCCCTGGGCGATGTAGTCCTGGGTGTCGGCGTTGTCGAGCAGGTGCGCCAGCTGGCGGATGCCTTCGTCGAGCAGTTCCTGGTGACGGCGGCCGCGCGTCAGACTTTCCAGGATGGTGCCGGTCGACTTCGACAGGTCGACGCTGTTGACCATCGAGTGCACGCCGCGCCGGATGAAGTTCTGCACCGCCGCGTCCTCGATGAAGTCGAGGGTGAAGGCGGCGGCGCGCACCAGGTGGCCGCCCATCAGCTCGGTATTCGCGGGCTTGACCAGCCACTCGGCCACCTTCTGCACCGGATCGTGGCGCCGGATCAGGCCGACGATGGAATCGGTGTCGAGGAATTTCTCGCGCACGAACAGCGCCAGGTTGTCGGCGATCTTGTCCTTGTTGTTGGGGATGATGGCGGTATGGCGCTGTACCAGCGGGATCGGCACGCGCTTGAACAGCGCCACCACGGCGAACCAGTCGGCCAGCGCGCCGACCATCGCCGCCTCGGAAAACGCGCGCAGCAGGCCGGCCCCCCAGGTCTGCGGCAGCAGCAGACTGACGACGAACAGCACGGCCGCGCCCACGAAGAAGCCAAGGGCGATCAGTTTGGCGCGGCGCAGTTCGGTCTGCTTTTCCATCATCGGTTCGAGGCGTTGAGCTCGGCAGTTGGCAATGTGCCTATGCTATCCGAGTTCGGCCGGCGGCGACGCGCATCCGGCATGGATGAAAACGATGCGCGATGACGTCAGTTGGTGGGATATCGACGCCAATAATTGCCGTTAGGCTATATTTTTCCCATGGAGGGGAGTTCGCTCGCTTATACTCGGCGTCATACCAACCTGATAAGGAGTCCCCCACCGATGCATCACGAACTCAGCCTGATCACCACGATTGCCGCCGCGCTCGGCTTCGGCTTGCTATTCGGCATGCTGGCCGTACGCGTCAAACTGCCCGCCCTGGTCGGCTACCTGGCCGCCGGCGTCTTCATCGGACCGGCCACGCCGGGCTTCGTTGCGGACGTCGCCCTGGCGTCGCAACTGGCGGAAATCGGGGTCATGCTGCTGATGTTCGGCGTCGGCCTGCACTTCTCGCTGAAGGACCTGCTCGACGTGCGCCGCATCGCCCTGCCCGGCGCGCTGCTGCAGATCGGCGTGGCCACCGTGATGGGCATGGGCCTGGCCTGGTGGTGGGACTGGAGCCTGGGCGCCGGCATCGTGTTCGGCCTGGCCCTCTCCGTGGCCAGCACCGTGGTGCTGCTGCGCGCACTGGAAGCGCGCGGCGTGCTCGACTCGATGAACGGCCGCATCGCGGTCGGCTGGCTGGTGGTCGAGGACCTGGTGATGGTGCTGGTGCTGGTGATGTTGCCGGCGCTCTCCGGCCCGCTGGGCGGCAAGGGCGACGCCGGCGCCGAGCTGTGGCCGGCGCTGGGCAAGACGCTGTTGCAGGTCGGCGCCTTCATCGCCTTCATGCTGATCGTGGGCCGCAAGATCTTCCCGTGGTTCCTGTGGCGCGTGGCCAAGACCGCCTCGCGCGAGCTGTTCACGCTGTCGGTGATCGCGGCCGCGGTGGGCATCGCCTACGCCTCGTCGGAACTGTTCGGCGTCTCGTTCGCGCTGGGCGCCTTCTTCGCCGGCATGGTATTGCGCGAATCGGAACTGAGTCACCGCGCGGCCGAAGAATCGCTGCCGCTGCGCGATGCGTTCTCGGTGCTGTTCTTCGTGTCGGTCGGCATGCTGTTCGACCCGATGGTGCTGGTGAATAATCCGCTGCACGTGCTGGGCGTGGTCCTGGTGATCGTGTTCGGCAAGTCGCTGGCGGCTTTTGTCTTGGTGCTGGTGCTGCGCTATCCACTCAATACCGCGCTGACGGTGTCGGCCAGCCTGGCGCAGATCGGCGAATTCTCGTTCATCCTGGCGGCGCTGGGCATGAGCCTGGGCCTGCTGCCGCAGCTGGGCCAGAACCTGATCCTGGCCGGCGCCATCATCTCGATCGCGGTCAATCCGCTGTTGTTCACGGCGATCGAGCCGGTGCAGCGCTGGTTGCGCGCGCAATCGAGCCTGGCACGCAAGTTCGAGCGTCCGGACGATCCGCTGGCCGCGCTGCCGATGCAGACGCCGCACGAAAAACTGAGCGGCCAGGTGGTGCTGGTCGGTTTCGGCAGCGTCGGCCGGCGCATCGCGGCCGACCTGACCGCGCGCGGCGTGCACTTCGTGCTGGCCGAGCAGAATCGCGAACTGGTGGAAGCGGCGCGCGAGCGCGGCATCCCGGCGGTGGTCGGCAATGCGGCCGAGCCGGTGGTGCTGATCCAGGCCCACATCGCGCGCGCCGCGATGCTGGTGATCGCCACCCCGGACACCTTCGACGTGCGCAAGATGATCGAGACCGCCAAGGCGCTCAATCCATCGGTGCAGTGCGCGGTAAAAACCCACAATGCCGAAGAGGCCGAACTGCTGCGCAAGGAAACGGGCGGGCGCGTGTTCGTCGGCGAAGAGGAGCTGGCGGGCAGCATGACGCGCCACGTGCTCGATACGCTGCGCGCCAAGGTCACGCACTAAAAGAAAAAACCCGCCCGGCTTGACGCGGGGCGGGTTTCGGGAGACGCATGTCGCTTACGCGGCGACCGCCTCTTCGCACAGCTTCAGGTTAGCGACGTGATGGCCCTGCAACTGCGGCGTCAATAGTTCGCTGCGCTCTTCCAGCAGCGCGAACACTTCATCCTTCGACAGCACGTACTGGTCCAGCAGCGTGTCCTTGATCGACTCCATCATCAAGCGGTAGTCGCGGATCGCGTCCAGCGTGTAGCTGTACAGCGCGTCGGCCTTTTCTTCCACCAGGCGCACGGTGTGCTCGCCGCTGGCGTCCTGGCCCAGCTGCGAATAGTCGATCTTCGAGCGCGAGTACATCGACAGGCGGCTGACCATCAGGTTGAGCATCCTGGTGATCTTCTCGATGTCGTTCTGGCTGCCGACCGAGATGCCGCGGGCGCCGTAGAACATCTCTTCGGCCGCCACGCCGCCGTACAGGCCGATCACGTCGCGCTCCAGTTCTTCCAGGGTGCGCAGCGACATGTCTTCGCCCGACTGCAGCACGTAGCCCAGCGCGCCGATCTTCGACACCGCTTCGGTGCTGATCTTGAGCAGGTGCGACTTCTCTTTCACTTCGGCAATGCTCAGGCCTTGGCGCAGGTACGGGTCGATCTGCATGAAGAAGTGACCCAGTTCGTGCAGGGCGATGCGCTCGCGCTGCTTGTGCTTTTCTGCGGTGGTGGCGCGGTCGGTCAGGCCGATGGTGGCGCGTTCATAGGCGCGGAACATCAGCTTGGTGTCGATGATGAGCTTTTCCTGGATCGACAGCATGCTGGCGCGTTCGACCACGGTTTCCAGCAGCGCCGGGCTCAGGTTCTGGGTGATCTCGGCCACCTGGTCGAGGTCGAGGTCGTCCCAGTTGACCAGACCTTCCTTCTTGCGTGCCAGGAAGCTGCGCAGCAGTTCGCGGCGCTCGACCTTGTTCGGCAGGCGGAAGTTGATCTTGACCGAGAAGCGGCGCAGCATCGCTTCGTCCATCTCGGTGTTGTTGTCGTCGAAGTTCGAGGCGACGATCCAGATCACGTTGGCGCCCTTGTCGCTTTTCACGCCGTCCAGCAGGCCGAGCATGGTGTTGGCGGTATCGTCTTCCCATTTCTTGTCGCTGCGGCCGCGCGGCATGAACAGGCTTTGCGCTTCATCCAGGAAGATGATGCACTTGCCCTTGGCGCAAGCCTTGCGGTACAGGGCGTTCAGGGCCTTGGAGCCGCCGCCGACGTAGCCCGATTCCAGCGCCGAACCCGAGGCCGAGATCATCGGCATGTCGAGACGCTTGGCCAGGTAGCCGACCAGCTTGGTCTTGCCGGTGCCGGCAGGACCGGTCAGCATCACGTTGAACGGCTTGTCGATATTGTGCGACTGGTAGACCTCGCGGTTGCGGATCATGTCTTCCAGGTGCAGCACTTCCTGCTTGATGTCGTCCATGCCGATCAGGTCGTCCATGCTGCCTTTCAGCTTGTCCGGGGTGATGATCGAGGCGCTCATGCCCATGCCCGGCACGCCGAACTTGATCAGGTACAGCACCAGCAGCACGATGGCGATGTTGAAGCCGTACTGCTTGAAGAAGGTCGTGGTGCGATCCAGCGCGCTCTGGTCTTCTTCCATCACCGCCTTGTGGCTGGCCAGGTAGTCGTCCTTGGCGATCGAGTAAGGAATCGCGTTCTTGAGCAGCACTTCGCGCTCGAGCGACAGGTGCGAGGTGCTCGGCACCTTGACCACGTTCAGGGTCGCGGCATCCTTGAACTTGTAGATGTAGCGCGGCGCTTCCGACAGCGGCTTGGCGATCAGGAGGTATTCCAGGCGCGCCTTCTGCCCGGCCAGCCCGGTGATCTCGGCGATGTTCTGCGAGTGGACCACGGGACTGGCGTCCTGCGGCACGTCGGCCTTGAAGATCGCCAGCGCCACCAGCATGCCCAGCAGGATTGCGGACAGGATGCGGACGTAAACGTTCTTGAAAGCGATCTGGAGTCGGGCGAAATTGGGCATTCTCGGTACTCTAAGTGTGTGCTGAATGAGTGGTGCTGGGGATGCGTCGGACGACAGTGCTGCGGGTGCTGCGGTGGTGCTTCGTGAGCCGGAACCAAATACAGATTGTGCTCGTTTGGTAAGGCTTTAATGCCCGAAGGCAATGGGATAAAGAGGACTATACAGTCAAAAAAAAGCGTCGGGAATACCGCAAGAACAAAAAAATCCGTTATTTATGACATGTGAAAAAGCTGATAACGGATTTGATTATTCGACTGATAGCAAATGTTATGGATGTGCCAAAGAAAACCGGAATTGTTTATGCATTGACATTATCAAGCAGCATATTTCTGGGCTTTTGCTTACTGCTGAGCGCTGCATATTTTCCACAGTCAACTTTTGTTTGATTAACCTCAACGTGCGTGCATCTTACTCAAACGGATGACTTCATTACACAACTTCCCGCTTCAATCGGGCCTGTTCAGGAGCGCCTGATTTGCTATGCTGGTAAGGCTGCGTGATTGCATATGCAGGCCGGGCATTGGCATTCACCATGCCTGAATATCGCAAGCAAAAACATTCGGGCAAGATGTGCAATGCCGTGTTTGACGAGGAGCGATGATGAAACGATATGCTTGGATGGCGATGTTCGCGCTCTGCCTCGGCACGTCGGCGCAAGCCGCCGTCATCGATCTGGATGCTGCTGATTTTGCCCAGGCGTCCCCTGCTCCGGCCTCTGCATCCATTGGCGCGCCGGTGTCCGATCTGACCGTCACAAACCGCCATGGCATCGTGTTGCCGGCGCCGCCGATGTCCGAACTGCCGGAACCGGAAGTGTTCGCGATGATGTTGGTGGGATTGATCCTGATCGGCTACCGGGCAGGTCGGGACAAGAGCGACAAATTCAAGTAGGCGCCAGGACTGCGCCGCGATTCATGGCGCCGGTTCAGTCCAGCGCCACGGGCTGGACGCCGTCGCTGCACAAGCCGTGCAGCTTGGTCATCGTCTTCCAGTTGCGCGAGGTCGCGCCGTCGCCCAGTCCCTTGCCCAGCGCCGCGGCGGCGGCGCTGTCGAGCAGGCCTTCCGGACACCAGACATAGGCCGCGCGCCGCCCCAGGGCCAGCGCCTCGGGGCCCCACGCGCGCGCGCACAGGCAGGCCGCCACCTCGCGCTGCGCTTCGCCCGCCAGCATGAAGGCGAACAGGCGCGCATGGTCGTCGGCCAGGTCGAGCAAGGGATTGTCGTCGATGATGTCGGCCAGCGCGGCGCGATCGAGCACGAACACGCGCGCCGCCACGCCAAGGCGCAGCACCAGTGCTTCCTCGATCGCGGCAGCGGCGGCCGCGGTATCGGCGCCAGGGCCGGCGTCGAACACCACATTGCCGCTGTTGAGCAGGCTGCGCACGCCGGTAAAGCCGAGGCTTTCGACCAGCTTGCGCAGGTCGGCCATGGCAATCCGTTTCGCGCGGCCCACATTGATGCCGCGCAGCAGTGCGATATAGCGTTGGCTGGTCACGCGGCCATGGTAGCACGCAGGCGCTGGCCGATGATCAACCACGGCCCCTTACGCCAGGCCTTCCTTGCGCATGGCCTCGCGCACCGCCGGCAGGCTGCCGATGCGCTGCTGGTAAGCCTGCAGCGCCGGCCAGGCGTCCAGCGCGAAGCCGGCGAAGCCGACCCAGCCGAGTGTGGTGAACAGGTAGGCGTCGGCGATCGTGAAGCCTTCGCCGCAAACATAGTCGCGACCGTCGATGTGCGCCGCCACGTGGTTCAGCGGCGCGGCCAGCGCGGCCCAAGCCGCCGCCCGCGCCTCGTCGCTCGTACCGGGCGTGAACAGCGGCTGGAAGCGCTTCTGCACTTCGCTCGACAGGTAGGCCAGCCATTCCATCAGCTGGTAGCGCTCGAAGCTGCCGGCGGCCGGCGCCAGTCCGCTGCCGGGAACCTGGTCGGCCAGGTATTGCAGGATCACCTGGGTTTCGGTCAGCAGCCGGCCATCGTCCAGCTGCAGCGCCGGCACATAGCCCTTGGGATTGATAGCGCGGTAATCGTCGCCGCTCGTGGTCAGCTTGGTGCGCAGGTCGACGCGCTCGATGCTGCACTGCTGGCCACTGGCCAGCAAGACGATGTGGGGAGCGAGCGAGCAGGCGCCGGGGCTGAAATACAGTTTCATGGAATTCCTCAATGACAGTTGCCAGCCATACAGGAATGGGGCCGGCGCGCAGAGCCTACAACATTTCGAGGCAGTGAGGAGCAGCCGGATGAGGACGGCTTTCGGATCATTCGGGCAGCATGGACCCAAATGCCTGGAAAAAATAACGGCCATCCTCGAAAAAGGCGAGGCCGCGGAACGAAACGGGGAAAAGCGAAGAGACGGGGACGAACGAGAATCAGGAGTGGCGCCGCGCGTGGATGGCGGCGCCACAGCCGCTTGATACCGAAGGCATGACAGGTGCCGCTGTCATGCCCACGGCATCAGTGCGCATAGTTACCCGAGGATGGCTCGTTGTTCTGCTGCGATGGCTGTGCCGGCTGGGCTTGCTGCTGGGCAGCGGCTGCTGCGGCGGCTTGCGCGGCCTTCTCTTCTGGCTTCGGACGGCCCTGGGCATCCGACAGGCGGTACTTGGTGCGGCGGTCGCCCATCAGGTCGCGCAGGTCGCGGATGCTCATGCCGGTGACTTCGTGCATGCGGATCAGCAGCGAGGCGCCGACCGGCAGACGGTGGTGGCGGATCTTGCTGATGACGGGAGGAGCAACTTCGAGCATGCGCGACAGCGCAGCGTCGTTTTTCAGTTGCATTTTGCCGAGCAGGATGTCCAGCAGGTGGTTCGGGTTGTAGCTTTCCTGCGAAGACAGAGCATGATGCTGTTGTGCCATGATGTTTACCTCACGAGTTTGGTTAAAATAGTTCCCTTATGAACTTTTGTTAAAGACTACTTTTCTTCAACTTAAGTTCCCGGAACCTGTTCAAGGATTAAACAGACTGAGTCTGAGAGTTCCCTTAAGAATGTTCCGGATCACGTGTGCTCCACGTTCTTTCCACATGCGCACTTGTCTTTCAAACAAATTATCTGCCCCATGCACCCCGTTGTACCAGAGGGCGCGCATGTGACTCCTTGTCGGAAATCAAGCTATCGTGCGGAAAGCTTGTCACATAGGCATTTCAGCACATGGGGCTAGATTGTGGCGCACACAAGAGATTTCTTGGATAAATTTTGTAAATCGGAATCCTTACCGAAGCCTTTGATTTACAAGAGGAAATACTTGATAACCTGAAGATCATAAATCGTTGTAAATAAAGTTCGATTCCAACCGCATATTTAACAATCTGAGCAGATCGACAATTACTTTCAGTACAGAAATACTGCCGCTTCATACACCATCCTCTCAGCCTGCAGCCCTGCCCCCGCACCGCTGTCTTGTAGGGACAGTCGCCGAAGTACGGTAAACTGCCTCGTACCCTTGTCGACCGACCGCTCGCCCTCACATCAGCACTTCATGCAGAAAAAAGTATTCATTAAAACCTTCGGTTGCCAGATGAACGAGTACGACTCGGACAAGATGGTCGACGTCCTCGGCGCCTCGGATGGACTGGTGCGCACTGACAAACCCGAAGACGCGGATGTGATCCTGCTCAATACCTGCTCGATTCGCGAAAAGGCGCAGGAAAAAGTCTTTTCCGACCTCGGTCGCCTGAAAGAACTCAAGCGCAACAAGCCCGAACTGGTGATTGGCGTCGGCGGCTGCGTCGCGTCGCAAGAAGGCGACGCCATCGTCAAGCGCGCCCCGTTCGTCGATGTGGTGTTCGGCCCGCAGACCCTGCACCGCCTGCCGCAACTGATCGAAAAGCGCCGCAGGCAGGGCACGGCCCAGGTCGACATCGCCTTCCCCGAGATCGAGAAGTTCGACTTCTTGCCACCGGCCAAGGTCGAAGGCCCGGTGGCCTACGTGTCGATCATGGAAGGCTGCAGCAAGTATTGCAGCTACTGCGTCGTGCCCTACACCCGCGGCGAGGAAGTCTCGCGCCGTTTCGAGGACGTGCTGACCGAGGTCGCCGGCCTGGCCGCCCAGGGCGTCAAGGAAATCATGCTGCTGGGCCAGAACGTGAACGCCTTCCGCGGCGCGATGGAGAACGGCGACACCGCCGATTTCGCCCTGCTGCTGGAATACATTGCCGAGATCCCCGGCATCGAGCGCCTGCGCTTCGTCACCAGCCACCCGAAGGAATTCAGCCAGCGCCTGATCGACGCCTATGCGAAGATCCCGCAGCTGGTCAGCCACCTGTACCTGCCGGTGCAGCACGGCTCGGACCGCATCCTGAGCGCGATGAAGCGCGGCTATACCGGCCTCGAATACAAATCGATCATCCGCCGCCTGCGCGCGGTGCGCCCCGGCATCACGTTCTCGTCCGACTTCATCGTCGGCTTCCCGGGCGAGACCGAGGCCGATTTCGAGGCCATGATGAAGCTGGTGCAAGACGTCGGCTTCGACAACAGTTTCAGTTTCATCTTCAGCAAACGCCCGGGCACGCCGGCAGCCAACCTCGAGGACGACACCCCGCACGAGGTCAAGCTGGCGCGCCTGCAACGGCTGCAGGCCCTGATCGACGCCAACACGCGCAAGCACAGCGCGGCGATGGTCGGGACCGTGCAGCGGGTGCTGGTCGAAGGACCGGCCAAGAAGGATCCAACGCAGCTCCAGGGCCGCGCGGAAAACAATCGTGTCGTCCTGTTCCCACTGGACGATGCCGGCATGCTGCTCGTCGGCCAGTTGACCGATGTGCGCATCAGCGCCAGCCACGATTACACCCTGCGCGGCGAACTCGTCGTTAACTCAGATACGATTGCCCAAGCCAGTTGAAAACACAGCCTACCCTGCCCTCGTACTTCATTCCCGAGCCGCTCGACAACACGCGGCTCGCCCACCTGTGCGGCCCGCTCGATGAAAACCTGCGCCAGATCTCGGCCGCGCTCGACGTGACCATCTTCCGCCGCGGCGAGAAATTCATCGTCAGCGGCGCCAACGCCGAACGCGCGGTCGAACTGCTGGAACGCTTCTATGCGGTGGCCAACAAGGTCGTGCCGATCGAGGAAGTGCAGCTGGCGCTGGTCGAGCAGCGCGCCGGCCTCAAGCCGCGCCTTGACGCCGACGCTCCGGCGAAAAATGCCGCCGCCCCGGATGCCGACCAGGAAGAAGCCGTCGACGCCGAGCCGGCGCCCGACGCCGAAAGCCCGCTGCTGAAAACCCGCCGCAGCGATCTGCGCGGCCGCACGCCGCACCAGATCCAGTACCTGCACGCGGTGCTGAACCACGACATCAGCTTCGGCATCGGCCCGGCCGGCACCGGCAAGACCTACCTGGCCGTGGCCTGCGCGGTCGATGCGCTCGAGCGCGACGCCGTCAAGCGCATCATCCTGACCCGTCCGGCGGTGGAAGCGGGCGAGCGCCTGGGCTTCCTGCCGGGCGACCTGGCGCAGAAGGTCGATCCTTACCTGCGTCCGCTGTACGACGCGCTGTACGACCTGCTCGGCTTCGACCGCACCCAGAAACTGTTCGAGAAGCAGGTGATCGAGATCGCCCCGCTGGCGTATATGCGCGGGCGTACGCTGAACCACGCCTTTGTGATCCTGGACGAAGCCCAGAACACGACGGTCGAGCAGATGAAGATGTTCCTGACCCGGATCGGCTTCGGCAGCAAGGCCGTGGTCACCGGCGACGTCACCCAGGTCGACCTGCACAAGACCCAGCGCAGCGGCCTGGTGGACGCCATGCACGTGCTGAAGGACGTGCGCGGCATCGCCTTCACCCAGTTCTCGAGCGCCGACGTGGTGCGCCACCCGCTGGTGGCGCGCATCATCGACGCCTACGACAAGGATACGTCGGTGCAGGAACTGGCCAATCTCCCCAAACCGACCCCGGTGAAACATGCAAGAAAAAAAACATCCACTTGATCTCGAGATCCAGTTCGCCGACACCCGGCTGCAGGACGTCATCAGCGAAGCCGACCTGCGCAAGTGGGTCGAGGCCGCCCTGCTCGGCCCGGCCGAGCTGACCATCCGCATCGTCGACGCCGAAGAGGGGCAAGCCCTGAACAAGGCCTATCGCGGCAAGGACTACGCCACCAACGTCCTGACCTTCGCCTACAACGAAGAGGAAGAACTGGGCGAGGACGACCCGACCCAGGCCGACATCGTGCTGTGCACCGACGTGCTGCAGCGCGAAGCCGAGGAGCAGAAGAAGACGGTCGAGGAACACGCGGCGCACCTGGTGGTGCACGGCGTGCTGCACGCCCAGGGCTGGGACCACGAGAACGACGACGACGCCGAAGAGATGGAGCAGTTCGAGCGCGACATCATGGAGGTGCTCGGGTATCCGGATCCGTACGCCGAATAAGCCACGCTCGCATTGGCGGAAGGATGGCTGAAACGCCGCGCTTGCATCGTCGAATGATGGCTGGCACGTAGGGTTGGCGGCTCTGCCGCTAACCCTACGTGGGTCGAACGCCTGCATTCATCGCGTATATTCCCTGCAAATGCATGCATCACAGCAATACGCACCACAAAAACCCCGGCGCGCACGCCTGCGTAAATATCAGGCCCATCCCCTTTTGGTGTATCCTATAACCATTGCAACAACGGCTTCCCGCCAACTATGCCCGAGTATCCCAGTGACGTCCGCCAGGACGCCAAACCCCATCGGTCGCTGTTCGAACGGCTGACCGCCCTCATCTCCCCCGAGCCCGAAAATCGTGCCGAGCTGCTCGAAGTCCTGCACGAAGCCCATGAACGCAAGCTGATCGACGCCGATGCGCTGTCGATGATCGAAGGCGTATTCCAGGTTTCCGACCTGTCGGTGCGCGACATCATGGTTCCCCGCTCGCAGATGGACGTGATCGACATCACCGATCCGATCGAGGAGTGGCTGCCGATCGTGCTGGAAACCCAGCACTCGCGCTTCCCTGCCATCGAAGGCGAACGCGACAAGGTGGTCGGCATCCTGCTCGCCAAGGACCTGCTGCGCTACTACGCCGAGGAATCGTTCGACGTGCGCGCCATGCTGCGCCCGGCGATCTTCATTCCCGAATCGAAACGCCTGAACGTGCTGCTGCGCGACTTCCGCGCCAACCACAACCACATGGCGATCGTGGTCGACGAGTATTCCGGCGTGGCCGGCCTGATCACGATCGAGGACGTGCTGGAACAGATCGTCGGCGACATCGAGGACGAATACGACTTCGACGAGGAAGAAGACAACATCCTGTCGATCCGCGAAGGCCAGCTGGGTCCGCGCTGGCGCGTCAAAGCGCTGACCGAGATCGAACAGTTCAACGAAGAAATCGGTGCCGACCTGCCCGAAGACGACGTCGACACCATCGGCGGCCTGGTGGCCAGCCACCTGGGACGCATGCCGCACAAGGGCGAAGTGGTCGACCTGCACAACCTGCGTTTCGAAATCCTGCGCGCCGACGCGCGCCAGATCCACGTGCTGCTGGTCGAGAAACTGCCGCTGGCTGAAGACGACCACGACTGATGCTGCGCCGCCGTACCGAGCCCGGGTCGACCTCCAACCCGGCTTCTGACCCTGTTTCTGCCCCGACCTTGCGCGGTACGCGGCCTTCATTGTTATTGCTGGCCGTCGCCGTCCTGGCAGGCGGCGCCTCCCTGCTCTCGTTCCAGCCGATCGGCTGGTGGCCGGTGCAATTCCTGTCGCTGGCCTGGCTGTTCTACCAGGTCGGCATGGGGACATCGGTCAAGCGCGCCACCCTGGTCGGCTGGGCCTTCGGCTTCGGCTGGTCGGTGGCCGGCATGCACTGGCTGTACATCTTCATGACCCGCTTCGCCCACCTGCCGGTGATCCTGGCGACGGTCGGCGTGATCCTGCTCGGCCTGTACATGGGCCTGTTCGGCGCGTTCGCCGCCGGCGTCGCCGCATGGATCCGCAAGCGCTGGTCGCTCCCCGTCGCCGCGTTCGTCCTGCTGGTATTACCCGTGACCTGGGGCGTATCGGAATGGATGCGCGGCTGGGTGTTCACCGGTTTCCCCTGGGCTTCGTCGGGCTACGCGCACGACACCGCGCCGCTGGCCGGTTACGCGCCGCTGATCGGCGTGTACGGCATGGGTATCCTGGTCGGCGTCATCGCCGGTTGCCTGGTGATGCTGACCCAGCGCGCGCGCTGGCAATCGGTCGGCTTGCTGGTGGCCGTGCTGGCGCTTGGCGCCGGCCTGCGCACGGTCGAATGGACGCAGCTGACCGGGCAGCCGATCACGGTGCGTCTGCTGCAAGGGAATATCCCGCAAGATCAAAAGTTCGATGAAGTGTTCCTGGCCAATATCCTGGAGCGCTATCACGGCTTGATCACCGCCGCGCCGGCCGACCTGGTGGCCACGCCGGAAACGGCGATTCCGCGCTTCCCGCAGAACCTGCCGCCAGACTACCTGGAAAGCCTGCAGCGCTTTTCGACCTCGACCGGCAGCACGCTGGCGATCGGCATGCCGCTGCTCGACGGTCCAAACCAGTATGCCAACAGCCTGGTTGCGATCAGCCCCGAGCCGAAGCCTTATCGCTACGACAAGGCGCACTTGGTGCCGTTCGGCGAATTCATTCCGCCAGGTTTCCGCTGGTTCACCGACATGATGAACATCCCGCTCAGCGACGCTACCCGTGGCGCCGCGCTGCAGGCGCCGTTCGCGGTCAAGGATCAATTGGTGCTGCCGAACATCTGCTATGAAGACGTGTTTGGCGAAGAAATCGCCTACCAGCTGCGCAATGCGCCGCGACCGGCGACCATGCTGCTGAACGTGTCGAACCTGTCGTGGTACGGGCAGACTGTGGCGATTCCGCAGCACCTGCAGATCTCGCGCCTGCGCACGCTTGAGACCGGGCGTCCGATGCTGCGTTCGACCAACGACGGCGCCACCGCCGTGATCGACCATCGCGGCAATATCACGCAGGTGCTGCCGTTCTATACCGACGGCGTCTTGACCGCGACCGTGCGCGGCGCCACCGGGATGACCCCGTTCATCCGCCTCGGCAGCGCCGCGTTCCTGCTGCTGGGCGCCCTCATGCTGCTCGGCGCCTGGCTCACCGGGCGCCGCTACCGCAATAACAAGGCCAAATCGAATAGCTGAGTCAAATCGCCCCCCAGCGGGGCGGGAAATTTCAGTAGAATTGGTCATTTGGCAAACATACCGTGTTCGCGGCAACATGTCCGCGTCCCATCAGAGATGCTCACATTCCAACAAATCATCCTCACCCTGCAAACCTACTGGGACAAGCAGGGCTGCGCACTGCTCCAGCCCTATGACATGGAAGTCGGCGCCGGCACCTTCCACACCGGCACCTTCCTGCGCGCGATCGGCCCGGAGCCATGGCGCGCCGCCTACGTGCAGCCGTCGCGCCGCCCGAAGGATGGCCGCTATGGCGAGAACCCGAACCGCCTGCAGCACTACTACCAGTACCAGGTGGTCCTCAAGCCCGCTCCCGAAAACATCCTCGACCTGTACCTCGGTTCGCTCGAAGCCCTTGGACTGGACCTGAAGAAGAACGACGTGCGCTTTGTCGAGGACGACTGGGAAAGCCCGACCCTGGGCGCCTGGGGCCTGGGCTGGGAAGTCTGGCTGAACGGCATGGAAGTCACCCAGTTCACCTATTTCCAGCAAGTCGGCGGCCTGGATTGCAAGCCGGTACTGGGCGAGATCACCTACGGCATCGAGCGCCTGGCGATGTACCTGCAGGGCGTCGAGAACGTGTACGACCTGGTGTGGACCGAGTGGGAAGAGAACGGCGTTCGCAAGTCGCTCAGCTACGGCGACGTCTTCCACCAGAACGAAGTCGAACAGTCGACCTACAACTTCGAGCACTCGAACACCGAGCTGCTGTTCCAGGCCTTCAACAACCACGAATCCGAAGCCAAGCGCCTGATCGAGCTGGAACTGACCCTGCCGGCCTACGAGCAGATCATGAAGGCCTCGCACAGCTTCAACCTGCTGGACGCGCGCGGAGCGATCTCGGTGACCGAGCGCGCCGCCTACATCGGCCGCGTGCGCACGCTGTCGCGCCTGGTGGCGCAAGCCTATTACGACTCGCGCGAGAAGCTCGGCTTCCCGATGGCGCCTAAAGCGGAACAAGCCGCAGCTTGATAAGAACAGAACAGACCATGAATCAAACACTCCTCGTCGAACTGCAGACCGAAGAACTGCCGCCGAAGGCGCTCGTCAAGCTGGGCGCGGCCTTTGCCGCCGGCATCACGAATGGCCTGAAGGCGCGCGACTTCCTGGAAGCCGACAGCGTCGCCACCACCTACGCCACCCCGCGCCGCCTGGCGGTGTCGATCACCAACGTCCGTGCCACCTCGCCCGACAAGTCGATCCGCGAAAAAGTGCTGCCGGTGTCGGTCGCCCTGGACAAGGACGGCAACCCGAGCGCACCGCTGGCCAAAAAGCTGGCCGCGCTGGGCTTCCCCGGCCTGAAAATTGAAGACCTGGAGCGCACCCAGGACGGCAAGGCCGAAAGCTTCTTCTACACCTACACCGCGGCCGGCAGCGCATTGGCCGGCGCCCTGCAGGACGTGCTGGCGGACACCGTCACCAAGCTGCCGATCCCGAAGGTCATGAGCTACCAGCGCCCCGACGGCGCCACCGTGCAGTTCGTGCGCCCGGTGCACCGCCTGCTGGCGCTGCACGGCGACGCCGTGCTGCCGCTGTCGCTGCTGGGTCTCGCTGCCGGCCGCCAGACCATCGGCCACCGCTTCCTGTCGCACGGTGAGGCATTCGACATCGACCACGCCGACAACTACGCGCGCGTGCTGGAAAGCGAAGGCAAGGTCATGTCGTCGGCCGAAGCGCGCAAGGACAGCATCCGCAAGCAGCTGCTCGAGAGAGCCGGCGCCGACCAGGTCCTGATGCCCGAATCGCTGCTGGACGAAGTGGCCGCGCTGGTCGAATGGCCGGTGGTCTACGAATGCCGCTTCGAGGACGAATTCCTGGCCGTGCCGCAGGAATGCCTGATCCTGACCATGCAAACGAACCAGAAATACTTCGCGCTGACCGACAGCGAAGGCAAGCTGCGTTCGCGCTTCCTGATCGTGTCGAACATCGCGACCGATGATCCGTCCGCGATCGTCGGCGGCAACGAGCGCGTGGTGCGCCCGCGCCTGTCGGACGCCAAGTTCTTCTTCGAGCAGGACAAGAAGAAGACGCTGGAGTCGCGCCTGCCGCAACTGTCCAGCGTGGTGTACCACAACAAGCTCGGCTCGCAGGCCGAACGCAGCGACCGCGTGACCAAGCTGGCCACCTGCATCGCCACCCGCCTCGGCTTCGATGCATCGCTGGCGCAACGCGGCGCGCGCCTGTCCAAGGCCGACCTGCTGACCGACATGGTCGGCGAGTTCCCCGAGCTGCAAGGCATCATGGGCACCTACTACGCCCGTCACGACGGCGAGCACGACGAAGTCGCGCGCGCGGCCTCGGAGCACTACCAGCCGCGCTTCGCCGGCGACGCCCTGCCGTCGACCGACACCGGCTTGGCCGTGGCGCTGGCCGACAAGCTGGAAACCCTGGTCGGCATCTGGGCCATCGGCCTGCAGCCGACCGGCGAAAAGGATCCGTTCGCGCTGCGCCGCCACGCGCTGGGCGTGATGCGCATGCTGGTCGAGAAGCGCCTGCCGCTGGCGCTGTCGGAACTGCTGGGCGACGCCGTCACCACGTTCGAAGGCCAGGCCGCCTTCAAGGACCCACGCGAGGAAGTCACCGCCTTCATGCTGGATCGCCTGCGCGGCATGCTGCGCGAACGCGGCTTCTCGCCGAACGAAGTCGAAGCCGTGCTGGCCCAGAACCCGGACCGGGTCGACGACGTGGTGCAGCGCCTGGAAGCGGTGCAGGCGTTTGCCGCACTGCCGGAAGCCGCGTCGCTGGCCGCCGCCAACAAGCGCATCACCAACAT
The DNA here is from genome assembly GCF_030411955.1 of Massilia sp. YIM B02443. GTDB lineage: Bacteria > Pseudomonadota > Gammaproteobacteria > Burkholderiales > Burkholderiaceae_D > Telluria. The sequence continues at coordinate 230,649 of NZ_JASNRA010000005.1, read as the reverse complement.
CCTCAAGAAGAACGAGGAAGCGTTGGCGCAAGCCGGCGAGGTCAATCCAGCCCTGCTGCAGGACGAGGCCGAGAAGAAGCTGGCCGCCGCCGTCACCCGCGTGCAGCCGGAAGTCGATGCGGCCTTCGCCGCTGGCGACTTCACCGGCACGCTCAAGACCCTGGCCCAGCTGCGCGACGACGTCGACGCCTTCTTCAACGACGTGATGGTGATGGCCGAGGATGTCGCCCTGCGCAACAACCGCCTGGCCCTGCTGCGCTCGCTGCACGGCATGATGAACCGCGTGGCCGACATCTCCAAGCTGGCGGCCTAAGAGCACACCATGAAACTCATCATCCTCGACCGGGACGGCGTCATCAACCACGACTCGCCCGACTTCATCAAGTCGCCGGCGGAGTGGACGCCGATCCCCGGTTCGCTGGAAGCGATCGCCCGCCTGAATCAGGCGGGCTACCGCGTGGTGGTCGCGACCAACCAGTCGGGCATCGCGCGCGAACTGTTCGACATCGCGACCCTCAACGCCATCCACGCCAAGATGCACGCGGCCGCCCAATTGGTGGGCGCGGACATCGACGCCATCTTCTTCTGCCCGCACGCGGCCATCGACGGCTGCGACTGCCGCAAGCCCAAGAACGGCATGTTCGAAGAGATCGGCAAGCGCTTCAAGATGAACCTGAAGGGCGTGCCGACGGTGGGCGATTCGCTGCGCGACCTGCAGGCCGGCTACAACAGCGGCTGCGTGCCGTTCCTGGTCCTGACCGGGAAAGGCGAGAAGACCCAGCTCACCGGCGGCCTGCCGCCCGGCACCCAGGTCTTCCCCGACCTGGCGGCGATGGTGAGCGCCTTCCTGAAACCCTCCGTGCAAGCCACGCAGGTGGCGCAAGCCATACCCGCCGTACAGACCAACAATTAAAAGTCGTACCTGTCCTGAACCAGATCGTTTTGTCCGGAGCCCCTTTGCGTAACCCTGTCCTGTTCCTGCGTTCCCTGCTCTTCACGATCGTGATGGTCGTGGCCACCGTGATCTGGGCCTGCCTGTGCTTCCTGGCGGCGCCGCTGCCCTACAACCAGCGCTTCTGGTTCACCTCGCGCTGGAACGTCTTCATCATCTGGTGCGCGCGCGTCATCTGCGGCATCCGCTACCAGTTCAAGGGCTACGAGAACCTGCCGGACGCGCCGGCGATCGTGCTCTCCAAGCACCAGTCGGCGTGGGAGACCATCTTCCTGCTGCCGAACCTGACCCGCCCCCTGGTCTTCGTCTTCAAGAAGGAAATCCTGTACATCCCCTTCTTCGGCTGGGCGATGGGATTGCTGCGCATGATCCCGATCGACCGCAAGCAGGGCAAGAACGCGTTCGCGCAGGTGGTCAAGCGCGGAAGGCATCGCCTGGCGGACGGCCAATGGATTATCATGTTCCCGGAAGGGACGCGAATCCCCGTCGGCCAGAAGGGCAAGTACAAGAGCGGCGGCACGCGCCTGGCTGTGGAAACACAGTCCGTGGTGGTGCCGATCGCGCACAATTCGGGCGAATGCTGGCCGAAGAACTCCTTCATCAAGCGCCCGGGCCTGATCACCGTCTCGATCGGCAAACCGATATCGCCGCAAGGCCATACCCCTGACAGTCTGATGCAAGAGGTAGAAAATTGGATAGAGTCGGAAATGCGCGTCATTTCGCCCCACGCCTACAAAGGTGGTTGAGCGAAGTAGAAACCCGGATCAGGAATTCGAAACCCCAGCACGCCATGGCATCTTCCAAGATGGACAGCCACCAGCTGGAACTGTTTGCACAAGAGTTTTTCGCGGCGCTCAAGCCTTCCACCAGGCCGGCGCCGCCCGCGCAGCCGCTGTTCAAGGCGCCCCCGGCGCCGCCCCGCATCAACCTTCCCGCGCCGCCGGTCGGCGCCAACGATCCCCCTTTGAAACGCATCGTGCTCGGCCACCACGTGGTCGACTACGCGCTGCGCCGCTCGTCGCGCCGTTCGATCGGTTTCACCATCGACGACGAGGGCCTGCGCGTGACGGCGCCGCGCCGTGTGACCCAGATCGACATCGACAACGCGCTGCGCGCCAAGGGCCGCTGGATCGTCACCAAGCTGCTCGAACGCGGCGAGCGGCGCGAACAGCGCCAGCAGCGCGCGCCGGTGGAATGGAAGGATGGCGCGCGCCTGCCCTACCTGGGCGGCGAGATCGTGCTGCGGCTGGAAGAAGCGGAGCGCAGCCACTGCCAGTTCGACGCGGCCAACGGAGAGCTGTGGATCGGCGTGGTGCCGGGGCTGTCGGAGTGGCAGCTCAAGGAGCGCGTCAAGCTGTGGTTCCAGGCCGAGGCCAAGCGGCTGTTCAGGGAGCGCCTGGATCACTTCGCGCCGCTGTTGAACGTCACGTACCGCGCATTCGCGCTGTCGTCGGCCGGCTCGCGCTGGGGCTCGTGCACGGTCGGCGGCAGCATCCGCCTCAACTGGCGGCTGATTCATTATCCGCCGGCGCTGATCGACTACGTGGTGGCGCACGAACTGGCGCACCTGCGCGAGATGAACCATAGTCCTGCGTTCTGGGCCACGGTGGGCGAAGTGTATCCGGATTACGATGGCGCGCGGCTGGCGTTGCGCAAGCGCTCGCACGAGATGCCGGTGCTGTTCGAGGAGTGACCGCTACCCGACAGCGCGGTCATTCAGGCGGTGACGATCAGCGCACACTCAACTCGTGACGCGCCGCCACCAGATCGCGCATCGCCGTCATCTGCCCCTCCGACAAGCAGCGGAACGGAATCGGCAAGGTGCCGCGCTTGAGCACCATCATGAACCCGCGCGAATAGGTGCGCACCGCGCTCACGTCTTCCCAGTCGATCAGCGTCACGCCGCCGCTGGTGCGCACGATGCCGTGTTCGTCGATCGTGAATTCATAGGTGCGCCGTCCGCGCCCCAGCAGCACGAAATTGAGCGCGGCGCTGAAAGTGCTTTTCAGGCGCAGGAAGAAGCTGGCGGGCCAGCGCACGCGGCGGCGGCGAATCAGGAAGCCGCCGTGCTGCCACATGAAGCTGGTATACTCGCGCAGCGTATAACGCACGAAGAAGTGCAGCGCGTCGAGCGGGAGCACGCCGCTGCCGGCGTCAAGGCGGGGCGGGGTCGAAACCTTGTCGGGCGATCCAACAGTCATCATCGTCTCCAGCGCCTGAGCCGCTTGCTCCTGCACCAGAACAGCGACTGGCTTTCCACTACCGACCGGCCTCGGGTGATTGAACGACAACATGTGCATCCCCTTATAGTTTTGTACCGTGCAGATCGGAATGGTATCAAAACCTAGCGAATAACTCGTTGCAGGAGTTCAACAGTGCGCAGGGTCGCGCCGCGATGACGGCGGGCGAACGCGAGGGCCCTGGCGCCCATCTCCATGCGCGCCGCATGGTCGCGCAGCAGACGCGCCGCCTCGTTCGCGAGCGCATCGGCATCCTTCACGCGCAGCGCGGCGCCGTCGCCCACCGCCTCGATCGTGGCGTCGAGAAAGTTGAAGGTGTGCTCGCCCACCAGCACCGGCTTGCCCAGCGCGCAGGCTTCGATCAGGTTCTGGCCCCCCAACGGCAGCAGGCTGCCGCCGATGTAGGCGCAATCGCAGGCGGCGTAATAGGCGAACATCTCGCCCATCGAGTCGCCCAGCAGCACGTCGGCGCCGTCGATGGCATGGTCAAGATCGAGCTGCGAGCGGCGCGCCAGCCGCATGCCGCGCGCCGTGACCAGATCGGCCACTTCGTCGAAGCGCTGCGGATGGCGCGGCACCAGCAATAGCAGGCTGCCTGCGGGCTTGTCCGCCAGGCGCTGCCAGGCGTCGAGGATCAAGACTTCTTCGCCTTCGCGCGTGCTGGCGCACAGGAACACGGGACGTTCCGGGCCGCCGGCGCGGATGTGGCTGCGCAGCCAGTCGCCCTTTTCCAGCGCGCTGGCGGGTGGCGTGACGTCGAACTTGACGCTGCCGGTGACTTCCACGTTGGACGCGCCCAGCGAGCGGATACGGGCCGCATCGAGCTCGGTCTGGGCCGCCACCAGGGTAAATGCGCGCGCCGCTTCCTGCATCACGGCGCCGGCCTTCTGGCCGCGCCTGAGCGAGCGCTCGGACAGGCGCGCGTTGGCCAGCACCACCGGCACGTCCATGCGCGCGCAGGCGTGGAGCAGGTTGGGCCAGACCTCGGTTTCCATCAGGATCACCGCGCGCGGCCGGTGGCGACGCAGGAAGCGTCTGGTCATGCTGCCGGTGTCGTACGGCAGATAAGCCTGCACCACCCGCTCGCCATGGTGCGCGAACAGCTGGCGCCCGGTGGCACGCCCGGTCGGGGTCATGTGGGTGAGCAGGATGCGGCAGTCGGGATAGGCCTTCAGCAGCGCATCGACCACCGGTTCGGCGGCGCGCGTCTCGCCGACCGAGACCGCATGCAGCACGATGGTGGCCTGGCCTTCGGCCGGGCCGCCCAGCGCCAGCCGTTCGCCCCAATGCTCACGGTAGCCCGGCTCCTTGCGGCCGCGCCACCACAGTCGTCCGAGGACGGCCGGCAGCGCCAGCCACCACAGGCCGGAATACAGGGTGCGGTTCATGCGCGCGCCAACAGTTCGCGCGCCGCCGCGATCACCTCGTTGGCGGACGGCGGCGCACCCAGGTCGCCCAGGTTGACGATGCGATCGGACCAGTTGCCCTCGGTTTTCCACCTGGGCGAGTCGGCATAGATCTCGATCGTCGGCCGGACAAAAGCAGCGGCGATGTGGGTCAGGCCCGTGTCGACGCCAACCGCCAGCGCCGCGTTCTGCGCCACCTGGACCGCGTCCATCATCGACAGCCTGGGCAGCACGCGCGCGTTCGGCATGGCGGCCGCCAATGCTTCCGCATCGGCGCGTTCGCTTGGTGAGCCCCAGGGCAGCAGCACCGGCATCGGCGCCAGCGCGGCGGCCAGCGCGATCCAGTTGGCGTCGGACCACTTCTTGGCCGCGCGCGCGGTGCCGTGGAAGAACACGGCGTAATCTTCGCGCGGCAGGAAATCGGGACGCGTATCGGCAGCTTGCGGCGCCGGCAGGCCGAAGTCGGGCGCCGTGTCGACCGGGTAGCCGAGCGCATTGCCCGCCACCAGGCGTCCGCGCGCCACTGCGTGGGTACGCGGGTCGAGCGGGATGCTTTGCGTGTGGAAGATGCGCGAGATGCCTTCGTAGCCCGAGCCTTCGCTGCCGTTGGCCAGGCCGACCTTCCTGCCACCCTTCTTGATGCGCGCGGCGCCCATGATGATGCCGGTCTTGAGCAGGCCCTGGGTGTCGAACACAACGTCGTATTCTTCTTCGCGCAGGTTGGCGAAGAAGGCGCGGATCTCGGCGCGCGTCTCCTTCCTGCCCAGGCCCTTGCGCCAGCGCCGCAGCGACCACGGAATGATCTTGCGCACGTGGGGATTCAGGCGCACCAGGCTGACGTAGCCCTCTTCCACCACCCAGTCAATCGTGGCGCCGGGATGGCGCCGCAGCAGGTCGGCCACCATCGGCAGGTTGTGCAGGACGTCGCCCAGCGACGACACGCGCACCAGCAGGATCTTCAAGCGTCTACCCTCAGAACGGCAAATCGGCGTCCGGCTTGGCGGCCAGGATCACGCTCTTGAACTCGGACTGAATACGCGCGAGAGCTTCCGGGTTCTCGCCCTCGAAACGCAGCACCACCACCGGCGTCGTGTTCGACGAGCGCGCCAGGCCGAAGCCGTCCGCGTACTCGACGCGCAGGCCGTCGATGTCGTTGATCTTTTCCGAGGTCGGGAATGTGGCCTCGGTACGCAGCTTGTCGATCAGCGCGAAGTTCTCGCCTTCCTGCAGGTGCAGGTGCAGTTCCGGGGTGCTGCTGGCGATCGGCAGGCCGTTCAGCAGCGCCGACGGATCCGCTTCCTTGGTCAGGATCTCGAGCATGCGCGCGCCCGAGTACAGGCCGTCGTCGAAACCGTACCAGCGGTCCTTGAAGAAGATATGGCCGCTCATCTCGCCGCCCAGCGGGGCGCCGGTTTCCTTCAGCTTGGCCTTGACCAGCGAGTGACCGGTCTTCCACATCAGCGGCTTGCCGCCGTGCTGTTCGATGTACGGCGCCAGGTGGCGCGTGCACTTGACGTCGTACAGGATCTCGCCGCCCGGATTGCGCGACAGGACATCGGCCGCGAACAGCATCATCTGGCGGTCCGGGAAGATGATCTGGCCATCCTTGGTGACCAGGCCCAGGCGGTCGCCGTCGCCGTCGAAGGCCAGGCCGATCTCGGCGTCGGTCTCCTGCAGCGCCTTGATGACGTCCTGCAGGTTTTCCGGGTGCGCCGGGTCCGGGTGGTGGTTCGGGAAGTGGCCGTCCACCTCGCAGAACAGTTCGATGACCTCGGCGCCCATGCCGCGGAACAGGTCGCCCGCGAAGGCGCCGGCCACGCCGTTGCCGCAGTCGACCACGATCTTGATCGGGCGCGCCAGCTTGACGTCGCCAATGATGCGCTCGAGGTAGGCGGCGCGGATGTCGTGGGTGCCGTAGGCGCCGCGCTGCTCGGCGATGGCGCCGTCGTAGGCGGCGATGCTGTCATGCAGGCCGGTGATCGCGTCGCCGTAAATGGCTTCGCCCACCATCACCATCTTGAAGCCGTTGTAGTCCGGCGGATTGTGGCTGCCGGTGACCATGATGCCCGAGCGGGTGTCGAGCACATTGGTGGCGAAATAGACCATGGGCGTGGCGACCATGCCGAGGTCGATCACGTCGACGCCGGCGTCGCGCAGGCCTTCGGCCAGGGCGCCGGCCAGTTCCGGGCCCGACAGGCGTCCGTCGCGGCCGATCACGACCTTGCGCTCTCCCTTGGCCAGCGCGGCGGCGCCGAAGGCACGGCCGATGTGGCGCGCGATGCCGGCATCCAGCGTCTTGTCGATGATGCCGCGGATGTCATAGGCCTTGAAGATCGTTTTCGAGAGAGCAACCATTTTCTTCCTTGGAGTACGTGGGCAAAGCGACTGCGGCGCCATCGGTGGCGGCATCGTTGCGGGTGTTGGAGGAATGACAAAATTGCTTGCTATTGTACCGGCAAGCGCTGACGCGTGGGAGTGGCGCGGATCGGTGGTGACGCTCGGTGAAACTTCAGGGACGGATTGGTGACATCTGGAGACGATGCCGGGACAGGTCCGGTGTGCCGGCCAGGCAATGCGCAGCAGGAAAATGTGACGACGATGGCAGCAGGCTGCCGGCGCCGGCGTCGCGATGACGCCGGCGCGATTGCCGGCTTGCCGCAGCGCGTTGCTACGGCCCGGCATGCCGCTCCGGCTGGCGGAGCGGCATTGGCATCAAACGCGCAGGTCGTCGATCGACTTGCCGCCTTCGACCCATTCCTTGACCCACTTTGGCTGACGGCCGCGGCCGGTCCATTGCTGGTTGTTGTCTTCCGGGTGGCGATAACGCACGGCGACCGATGCGCCCTTCGAACCGCGGCCGCTGGCGGCGATCAGGTCTTTCAGCGGCATGCCGACGCTTTGTGCGATTGCCAGGATTTGCTCGCGCGCTTTTTGCACTTCCTGGACTTCGCGTTTTTTCATTTCCTGCTTGATTTGTTCCTGCAGGTTGCGCAAATCGCCTACGGACATATTCGACAGATCCATCATCGTTCCTCGTTCGTTAAAAATGAATACAGATTCAGCAATTGCTCGCTGTGGGAATTCTCACCAATTGTCGCAATATACTAACATCAATATTACACCATTAGTCCTTTCTGTTTAAAAAAAGCCAGCGTGGGGACTTGAATCGAACAATACGTCCGTACAACCAGAGGTAACTGATTATGAACAACAAACAGAAAAAGATCAGCACTCCCGTGTTTTTCCAGAACACCGTCGCGGGTATCACCGCAGTGAGTGAAAACAACCATAAATAAGGTGAGGTACGCGCATTGCGTTTCATCAGTGCGCGTGCTTCGCGCGGGCCCACCGTCCATTGGACAATACGCCTGAAAATCAAACTGTGCAGGTGAATCCCGTCCGGCATCGCCGGTGACTTGCCGCGTACAAACATACGGCGATAAGCCGAAAAGACGGTTTCGAATGCAGGATAAATCAGCAGCAGCGCGGCATACCAGGTCGATACACCGGGATTGCGCATTACCAGCAGCAGCGCCAGTTCTCCCAGCAGGAATCCGAGAAAATAAGCGCCGCCGTCGCCGAGGAAAATCAGGCCCACCGGATAGTTCCAGATCAGGAAGCCGGCAGTGGCGCCGGCCACGATCAGCGCCGCCACCAGCACGAACATGTCGCCCACCTGCAGCGCCACGTAGGCCAGCGACAGCAGCATGAAGATGCAGACCACGCTGGCCAGGCCATTGAAACCGTCGATGATGTTGACCGCGTTGGCGATGCCGGCCACCGCCAGCAGCGTCAACGGCAGCACCAGCCAGCCGGCCTGCAGCGCCAATACCCCCCAGGGCAGGTCGATGCGCATCACGCGCGCATCGAGCAGCCAATATCCGAACCCGGCCGCAATCAGTGTCAATAGCAGGCGCCGCCCCGGCGACACCTTTCCCGTATAGTCCTCGACAATGCCGCCGGCCAGCGCAATCGCGCCGCATCCAATCAAGGTCATCAGCCATGGCGCGATTGCCGGCTGGCGTAAAACGGAAATTCCGGAAGCGACGATCACGGCCAAAAAAATCGGAATGCCGCCGATGCGCGCCACTGCATGCGTGTGCACTTTCTGCACTCCGGCAAAATCGCCATCGAGTGCGAACCCGTTTTTGCGCGTGCTCTTAATGACCAGCAGTGTCAGCAATGCACATGCCAGGAAACTCACGAAAAAGGAGAACATTATTGTTTTCTTTCGGCGCCTTTCGCGGCGTCTCTCCATGGAGCGGCTGCTGGGAAATAGCACAGCCACAGCTCCGGTAATTCAGGCAGGGCCGTGTCTCTAATCGGCCATGCATTCACGTGCACCAATGCGCATTAATCCCAACCATGCTGCATTGATTGTACCGGAATGAAACGGCAAGTCCGGGCGCACGGTTTTATCGTGCTCGCCGTGTTGGAAATGAGTCAAACGATGGTCGTGCGCCTGTGGACGGCGCACGCGAATGGTGTAGTAAAGGTGACGCAGGCGCTATGCGCGCAGGCACAGCGCCAGCGCATCGCGCCAGTCGGGCAGGCGGCAGAAACGGTGGGTCAGCTTGGCGGTGTTCAGGCGCGAATTGTGCGGGCGGCGCGCGGCTTGCGGATAATCGACACTGGCGATCGGCGTCACGCGGCAATCGCTGCCCGTTTCTTCCATGATCGCCTGCGCGAAACCGGCCCAGCTGGTTTCGCCGCCGGCCGCCAGGTGATAGATGCCGCGCGACTCGCGCCACCAGCGCGGCCCGCCCACCTGCGCCTGGGCCAGGATGTGGGCCGTGGTCTGGGCCACGGTGCGGCTCCAGGTCGGCGCGCCGATCTGATCCATCACCACCCGCACGGCATCCTGGCTGTCGGCCAGGCGCAGCATCGTGCGCAGGAAGTTATGGCCATGCATGCCGTACACCCAGCTGGTGCGCAGGATCAGGTAGGGAATGCCGGACGAGACGATCGCCTGCTCGCCCAGCATCTTGGTTTCGCCGTACACGTTCAGCGGCGCCGTGCGGTCGCCTTCGACATACGGCGCGTCCTTGGCGCCGTCGAACACGTAGTCGGTCGAGAAGTGCACCAGCGCTGCGCCCACCTCGCGCCCCACCAGCGCCATCACGCCGGGGGCCTGGGCGTTCACGCGCAGGGCCAGTTCCGGTTCGCTCTCGGCGCGGTCGACGGCGGTGTAGGCGGCGGCATTCACGATCAGGTCGGGCGCCAGGTGGCGCACGCAGTCGCGCACCTGGTCCAGATTGGCCAGGTCGAGCCGGTCGCGCCCGCAGGCGACGATCTCGCCCAGGCCCTGCAGGCAGCGCAGCAGCTCGTAGCCGACCTGGCCGTCGACGCCGGTAAGGAGGATTTTCATGCGAACACCTCGGCTTGCGCCAGCGGTGTGCCGGCCAGGTCCCTGGCGGACAGGATCGGCGCGCACGGCAGCGGCCAGTCGATCGCCAGCGCCGGATCGTTCCACAACAGCGTGCGTTCGTGCGCAGGCGACCAGTAGCCGGCGGTCTTGTACAGGCACTCGGCGTGCTCGCTCAGGGTCACGAAGCCGTGCGCGAAGCCGGGCGGCACCCACAACTGGCGCCGGTTCTCGCCCGAGAGCTCGGCGCCGATCCACTGGCCGAACGTCGGCGAGCTGCGGCGCAGGTCGACCACCACGTCGTACACGCTGCCGGCGATCACGCGCACCAGCTTGCCCTGCGGGTCGCCTACCTGGTAATGCAGGCCGCGCACCACGCCGCGGCGCGAGCGCGAATGGTTGTCCTGCACGAAGTCCGGGGCCAGGCCGCTGGCATCGGCAAAGCGCTGCGCGTTGTAGCTCTCGTAGAAGAAGCCGCGCTCGTCCTCGAACACCTGCGGCTCGAGCAACAGCACCCCATCGAGCGCGGTGCGGCTGCACTTCATCGCGGCACCCGGTCGCCCAGCACGCGCAGCAGGTATTGGCCGTAGCTGCTGTTGCCGACCGAATGCGCGATTCGCTCGAGCGCCTCGGCGCCGATATAGCCGCGCCGGTAGGCGACTTCCTCGGGCACGCCGATCTTGAGGCCCTGGCGGTGCTCGATGGTGGAAATGAACTGCGACGCGTCCAGCAGCGAATCGCAGGTGCCGGCGTCGAGCCAGGCGAAGCCGCGCCCCATCATCTCGACGTGCAGCTTGCCGGCTTCGAGGTAGGCGCGATTGACGTCGGTGATTTCGAGCTCGCCGCGCGCGGACGGCGCGATCGAGGCCGCGATGTCGGCCACCTGGCCGTCGTAGAAATACAGGCCGGTGACGGCGTAGCTCGATTTGGGCTGGGCCGGCTTCTCGTCGATCGACAGCGCCTTGAAGCGCTCGTCGAATTCGACCACCCCGTAGCGCTGCGGATCGAGCACGTGATACGCGAATACGGTGGCGCCCTGGTCGCGCGCGCCGGCGGCCAGCATGCGCGGTTCGAGACCGTCGCCGTAATACAGGTTGTCGCCCAGGATCAGGGCCGACGGCTTGCCGTCGATGAAATGGCGGCCGATCAGGTAGGCTTGCGCCAATCCTTCGGGTTGCGGCTGCACCGCGTACTGCAGGTTCAGGCCCCACTGGCTGCCGTCGCCCAGCAATTGCTCGAAGCGTGGCTGGTCGTGCGGGGTGCAGATCACCAGGATGTCGCGGATCCCGGCCAGCATCAGCGTCGTCAGCGGGTAATAGATCATCGGCTTGTCGTACACCGGCAGCAGTTGCTTGGACACGGCCACCGTCATCGGATACAGGCGCGTGCCGGAACCGCCGGCCAGGATGATGCCCTTGCGGCCCTGAACTTGTGTTTGAGTCTGCCCGATCATGCCTGCCCCCGCGTTCCGTAGTTGCGTTCGACCCATTCCTGGTAGGCGCCGCTCTGGATCCGCGCCACCCAGTCCTGGCGCGCGAGGTACCAGCGCACCGTGTGCTCCAGGCCGGACGTGACGTCGTGCGCCGGCTGCCAGCCGAGTTCGCGCCGGATCTTGCCGGCGTCGATCGCGTAGCGGCGGTCGTGGCCGGGACGGTCGGCGACGAACGCGATCTGTCCGCGCCGGCTGCGCTCCGCTGGCACGAGCCGGTCGAGGATATCGCACAGCGCATGGACCACGTTGAGGTTGGTCATTTCGTTCGAGCCGCCGATGTTGTACATCTGGCCCGGCCTGCCGTCCTCCAGCACGCGCCGGATCGCGGCGCAGTGGTCACCCACGTACAGCCAGTCGCGCACCTGCCGGCCGTCTCCATACACCGGCAAGGGCTTGCCGGCCAGGGCATTGGCAATCATCAGCGGGATCAGCTTTTCGGGGAACTGGAACGGGCCGTAGTTGTTCGAACAGTTGGTGGTCAGCGTTGCCAGGCCATACGTATGGTGCCAGGCGCGCACCAGGTGGTCCGAGGCCGCCTTCGACGCCGCGTACGGGCTGTTGGGCGCGTATGGCGTGGTCTCGCTGAACGGCGGATCGTGCGGGGCCAGCGTGCCGAACACTTCGTCAGTCGACACGTGCAGGAAACGGAACGCCGCGCGTTCCGATTCGTTCAGCTCGGCCACATAAGCGCGCGCCGCTTCCAGCAAGGCGTAGGTGCCCTGCACATTGGTCTGCACGAAGTCGCCCGGCGCGTGGATCGAGCGGTCGACATGGCTTTCCGCCGCGAAGTGCAGGATCGCGCGCGGCCGGTGCTGGCGCAGCAGCGCCGCGACCAGTGCGCTGTCCCTGACGTCGCCGCGCACGAACAGGTGGCGCGGGTCATTCTCCAGGCTGGACAGGTTCTCCAGATTGCCCGCATACGTGAGCTTGTCCAGGTTCACGACCGGCTCGTTTGACGCGGCCAGCCAGTCGAGAATGAAGTTGGATCCGATAAAACCAGCACCGCCAGTGACCAAAATCATTTAGTATCATCCGCCAAAGCAATAAGTTCGCCAAGCATTCTACGTGAACTGATCTTTTCCATCGACATGGCGGCAGGGCCTCAAGGTCCTGTCACAACAAGAACATGAAAACATACGCCATTGGCGACCTCCAAGGCTGCGCGCACGAAGCGCAGCTACTGCTGGACCGCATCTTCGATGCGGGCGGCAGCGACGCGCGCATTCTTTTTGTGGGCGACCTGATCAACCGCGGCCCGGATTCGCTGGGCGCGCTGCGCCGCATGAAGGCGCTGTCCGAATCGAGCGGCGGGCGCGTCGAAGCCCTGCTCGGCAACCACGACCTGCACCTGATCGCGGTGGCGGTCGGCGCCCAGCGCATGAGCCGTTCCGACACCCTCGACGAAATCCTCGCGGCGCCCGACCGCGACGAACTGATCGCATGGCTGCGCCAGCGGCCGCTGGCGATGTTCGTCGACAATCACCTGCTGGTGCATGCCGGCGTGGCGCCGCAGTGGGATGCGGCGCAGACCATGGCGCTGGCCGGCGAAGTCGAAACCATGTTGCGCAGCGACGGCTATATCGGTTTCCTCGGTGCGATGTACGGCAACGATCCGGATCGCTGGGACGACAATCTGGAAGGCATGGCGCGCCTGCGCTGCATCGTCAACGCGCTCACGCGCATGCGGCTGTGCACTGAAGATGGCAGCATGGACTTCAAGCACAAGGAAAGCGAATCGGGGCCGGTGGGTTCCGGGCTGCTGCCGTGGTTCGACCTGCCGGGACGCCGCACGCAGGACGTGACGGTGGTGTTCGGGCACTGGTCGGCGCTGGGGCTGATCCAGCGGCCGGACCTGATCGGGCTCGATAGCGGCTGCGTGTGGGGCGGGAAGCTGACCGCGGTGTGCCTGGATGACCGGTCGTTGTTGCAGGTGGATTGTCCGGAGTATCGCGAGCACAGTGGCAAGCGGTAGCCATCACACCTGACCGGCTTATGAGATAGCGGTGCTGGTGCTTGCCGTCAGCTCCACGGCTTCCTGCACTGCCAGCTGCGCCGCCGCCGCCAGTTCGCGCCGATGCGCCCCCTTCCCCTCCAGCGGCGCCAGGCATGCCAGGCGCGCCGTCACCGGCGGTCCCTGCAAGATACGCAGCAGGCTGTCGACAAACGTCGTCTCGCCCACGTACTCGATCGATGGATGATAGCCCCCGTCCGCGCCGACGTACATCAGCGCATAAGGTTGCACCGCTACCCCGGCATCGACCGCCGCCTCGAACAGGTTGGCATGGAACGGCAGCACCTGGCCCTGCAGCGAGGTCGTCCCTTCGGGGAACAGCGCCACCCGCTCGCCCGCCTGCAGCACCTCGACCAGCCCCTTGAACACGTGCCGCAATTCGCGCCGGTTGCCGCGCGCGATGAACACGGTGCCGGCGCCCGCCGCCAGCCAGCCCATGACGGGCCACGAGCGGATCTCGGCCTTGGCCACGAAGCGGCAAGGGTTCAGGGCATTGATGACGAAGATGTCGAGCCACGACACGTGGTTGGCCACCACCAGCGCGTGCTCCAGCGCCGGCGAACCGGCGGCTTGCTCGACGCGCACCCGGCACAGGCCGAGCAACCGGCGCGACCAGCCGCGCGTCATGCGCTGGCGCAGACCGTGCGAGGCCCACGGGAACACCAGCGCGCACGTCGCCAGTCCTTCGCACAGGTGGACGATGACGCGCGCAAGGCGCCAGGCAAGGCGGATCTTCAAGATGGTAGAGGACGATGGCCCGGCGCCCCGATCGGAGCGCCGGGCGGATGGATCAACGTTGCCCGGTGCGCGAATACGCCACGCGGCCGCGCACGATGGTGGCCTGCACCTGCCCGGCCAGTTCGTAGCCGAGGAACGGCGTGTGCTTGCCCTGGCTGGCCAGCGCGCGGCTCTCGACGGTCCAGCGCGCGTCCGGGTCGAACAGCACCACGTCGGCCGCCGCGCCCACGGTCAGCGTGCCGGCCGGCAGGCCGGCGATGCGCGCCGCCTCGAACGTGACCTTGGCGATCGCCTGCGACAGCGTCTGCGGGCCGCCCTGCTGCTCCTGCGCCCACTTGAGGGTCAGGGCCAGCAGCAGTTCGAGGCCGGTGGCGCCGGGCGAGGCTTCGCCGAACGGCAGCAGCTTTTCGTCGTCGTCGACCGGGGTATGGTCCGAGCACACCGCGTCCACCGTGCCGTCGACCAGCGCGGCGCGGATCGCGTCGCGGTCGCGCGCGGAGCGCAATGGCGGCGTCAGGCGCGCATTGGAATCGAAGAAGCCGATGTCGGCGTCGGTCATGTGCAGGTGGTGCACGCCGACGTCGGCGCTCACCGGCAGGCCTTCCTTCTTGGCCGCGCGGATCAGCTCCAGGCCGGCGGCGGACGAAATGCGGCACAGGTGCACGCGCGCGCCGGTGGCGCGCATCAGTTCGAAGATGGTGTGCAGGGCGATGGTCTCGGACATCACCGGCACGCCCGACAGGCCCAGGCGCGAGGCCAGCGGACCGCTGTGGGCCACGCCGCCGCGGCCGATGTGCGGATCCTGCGGGCGCAGCCACACCGTGTAGCCGAAGGTCTTGGCGTACTGCATCGCGCGCTGCAGGACGGTGGTGTCGAGGATCGGTTCCTCGGCCTGGGCGAAGCCGATGCAGCCGGCTTCGGTCAGTTCGGCCATCTCGGTCAGCGCCTGGCCTTTCAGGCCCACGGTCAGCGCGCCCAGCGGGTGCACGTTGGCCCCGTCGACGATGCGCGCGCGGTGCTTGAGCATCTCGACCAGGCCCGGTTCGTCCAGCACCGGATCGGTGTCGGGCGGGCACACCAGCGAGGTGACGCCGCCCTGCATCGCGGCCCGCAGCTCGGATTCGAGCGTGGCCTTGTATTCGTAGCCCGGCTCGCGCAGGCGCGCCGACAGGTCGACCAGGCCCGGCGCCACCACCAGTCCGTTGGCGTCGATGACCTGGTCGGCCTGGAAGCCGGCGCCGCCGGCGGCGATCTTGCCGTCGGCGATGAAGAGGTCCTGCACGGCGTCGACGCCGTTCGCCGGGTCGATCACTCGCCCGTTCTTGATCTGAATGTTCATGCGTGGGTTCCTGCCAAAATGCTCATCACCGCCATCCGTACCGCGATCCCGAAGGTCACCTGCGGCAGGATCACCGCCTGCGCGCCGTCCGCCACCGCCGAGTCGATCTCGACGCCGCGGTTCATCGGGCCCGGGTGCATCACGATCGCGTCCGGTTTCGCCAGCGCCAGGCGCTCGGGCGTCAGGCCGTAGCTCTTGAAGTATTCCTGCGCCGACGGCAGCAGCGCGCCGCTCATGCGCTCGTTCTGCAGGCGCAGCATGATGATGACGTCGACGTCCTTCAGGCCCTCGTCCATGTTCGTGAACGTGCGCACGCCCATCTGTTCCAGGCCGCCCGGCAGCAGCGTGTGCGGGCCGATGGCGCGCACTTCCGGCACGCCGAGCGTGGTCAGCGCATGGATGTCCGAGCGCGCCACGCGGCTGTGCAGGATGTCGCCGACGATGGCCACGCGCAGATTGGTAAAGTCCTTCTTGTAGTGGCGGATCGTGTACATATCCAGCAAGCCCTGGGTCGGGTGCGCGTGGCGGCCGTCGCCGGCGTTCACCACGTGCACGTCGGAACGGGTGCGGTTCAGGTGCTGGGCGATCATGTACGGCGCGCCCGACTGCGAATGGCGCACCACGAACATGTCGGCGTGCATCGCCGCCAGGTTGTCGATGGTGTCCAGCAGCGACTCGCCCTTGGTGGTCGACGAAGCCTGGATGTTCAGGTTGATGACGTCGGCCGACAGGCGCTTGGAGGCGATCTCGAAGGTGGTGCGGGTGCGGGTCGAGTTCTCGAAGAAGAGGTTGAACACGCTCTTGCCGCGCATCAGCGGCACCTTCTTGACCTCGCGGTCCGAGATGCCGACGAAGCTCGAGGCGGTATCGAGGATGTGGTCGATGTGCGCTTTTTTGAGCCCCTCGATGGTGAGCAGGTGCTGCAGTTCGCCGTGTTTGTTCAGTTGCGGATTATTGTTCAGGATCGCCATTGTCTTGTTCGATGGTGAGCGAAAGTTGGCCGGACTCGAGACGCTGCAGGGACAGCGACTGGCCCGCTTCCAGGGTGGTGCGGATGCCGACATAGTCGGGGGCCACCGGCAGCTCGCGCCCGCCGCGGTCGGCCAGCGCCGCCAGGCGGATGCAGCTCGGACGGCCGTAGTCGAACAGCACGTTGATCGCGGCGCGCACGGTGCGGCCGGTCTGCAGCACGTCGTCGACCAGCACCACGGTGGCGCCGTCGACCGGGAAGCGGATGTGGGTCGGCTTCACGTCCGGGTGCAGGCCCTTGCGCGCGTAGTCGTCGCGGTAGAACGAGACGTCGATCGAGCCCAGGCGCGGCGTCAGGTCGAGGTCGCGCGCCAGGCGTTCGGCCAGCCAGGCGCCGCCGGAATGGATGCCGACGATGGCGGCGTCCGGCACGCCTTCCAGGCCCGCGCGGACCTGGCCCAGCAGCTCGCGATAGAGCGCCTCGGCGTCGAGGTCGAGATCAGTAGTTGTTGGCATGAGCGTCAAAGTATTGTTGCAAAATGATGGCGGCCGCCTTGTCGTCGATCTTCTCGCCGCGCCGGGCCTGCAGCACCGCGGACGAATAGCGCTCGTCGACCAGTTCGACGGGCAGGTTGAAGCGGCCGTGCAGCTGGTTGGCGAAGCGGCGGCTGCGCAGGGTCATGTCGTGCTCGGCGCCATCGGGATGGCGCGGCTCGCCCACCACCAGGCGCGCCGGCTGCCATTCGGCGATCAGCTCCTCGATGATCCTGAAGCGGGTCGCGTTGTCGACGGCCGCGATGATGCGCAGGGGCTGGGCCTGTCCGGTGAGGGTGTTGCCCATCGCGATGCCGATCCGCTTGATGCCGAAGTCGAAGCCTAAAACGATATCAACCATTTAATGCGCAACCATTTAATGCGCAACCATGCAGCAGTTCAGGTCACGCATGGCCGGCTTCGGTGGCGAGCATCAGCGGGTCGATTCCCAGCAGTTTGATGGCGGCGTTGTAGCGCTCCTCGATCGGCAGGTCGAACAGCACGCGCGCATCGGCGCCCACCGTCAGCCAGCCGTTGCGCGAAATTTCTTCTTCCAGCTGCCCCGGGCTCCAGCCGGCATAGCCGATCGAGACCAGCATGCGCGCCGGTCCGCCGCCGCTGGCGACGGCTTCGAGCACGTCGATCGAGGTGGTGAAGGCCACGTCGTCGGTAACGTTCAGCGACGACGAATAGCGCCCGCCCGGCGAATGCAGCACGAAGCCGCGGTCGTCCTGGACCGGGCCGCCGAACATGATCGGTTCGTCCACCACGGTGGCGCGCAGGCCTTCGGCCAGCTTCAGGTCGACGCGGTCGAACAGGGTTTCCATGGTCATGTCGGTCGGCTTGTTGATGACCACGCCGAGCACGCCCTTGTCGTTGTGCTCGCAGACGTAGACGACGGTGCCGCCGAAGACCGGATCCTGGATCGACGGCATCGCGATCAGGAAGTGGTTGGCCAGGTTCAGCCCCGAGGCTGCAGGGCCGGCCTGGGCGAGCGGATCGTCCTGTTCGCGGGGCATGCCGGGCATCGGTAGAGTTTTGCCAACTTTGCTTTTTTTCATACGCGTACTCTCAAAAAGGCGCACTCCCGTTAATACGTAAGCAACTGCAAAGCCAACCATGAAGTCAACTATCCAGACGACAAGATTGAGCTTTTCATTAGTTTACACCCATTTGACCCGCCGACTATCGGAAGCATCGCCTTGCGCGCCTCCCACGGCCCATCATGGACAGTAAAATCTGGTCCCGCCTTGACCTCGCACACACTGATGAACACAAGCAATTCCCTGGTCTGGTTCCGGCGCGACCTGCGCGCCTTCGACCACGCCGCGCTGTACCAGGCCCTGTCCACGTCGCGCGCGGTGCATTGCGTGTTCGTGTACGACACCGACATCCTGCGCGGCCTGCCGCGCGACGACCGCCGGCTGCGCTTCATCCACGCGAGCCTGGCCAGCCTGGACGCCGGTCTGCGTCAGCTTGGAGGCTACCTCATCGTGCGCCACGGCAGCGCGCCCGAGGAGATCGTGGCGCTGGCCGAAGAACTCGGCGTGACTGACGTACATACGTGCACCGATTATGAACCGGCGGCGATCGCGCGCGATGCGCAGGTCGCCGAACGCCTGCAGGCTGTCGGGCGCGCCTTCCACAGCCACAAGGACCAGGTGATCTTCGAGAAGGACGAAGTGCTGACGCTGGCCGGCGGGCCGTTCTCGGTGTTCACGCCGTACAAGAATGCCTGGCTCAAGCGGCTGGCGGCGCGGCCGGATACATTGGCCGCGTATCCGGTCGACAGCGTGGCGCATGCGTTCGCGCCGCCGCCCGCTTCCGGCCCGGCCCTGCCGGCGCTGGAAGGCATTGGCTTCGATTCGGGCGAGCCGCCGTTGCCGGCCGGGATGGAAGGCGCGCAGGAATTGTTCGAGGCCTTCGTCGACGACATCGCCGACTACGGCCGCGCGCGCGACTTCCCGGCCGAGGATGGCACCTCGCGCCTGTCGGCCCACCTGCGCTTCGGCACCACCTCCGTGCGGCACCTGGTGCGCACGGCGCAGCAGTTGATGCTGTCCGGTGCGGGCGGCACGGGCGCCTCGGTCTGGCTGTCGGAACTGATCTGGCGCGACTTCTATGCGATGGTGCTGTACCGCCATCCGCACGTCGTCGAGCGGTCGTTCAAGCCGGCCTTCGACGCGGTGGCGTGGGATGGCGATGCCGATGCGGACGGGTTGTTCGCGGCCTGGTGCGAAGGGCGTACCGGGTATCCGCTGGTGGATGCGGCGATGCGGCAGTTGAACGAGACGGGGTTCATGCACAATCGCTTGCGCATGGTGACGGCGAGCTTCCTGACCAAGGACCTCGGTGTCGACTGGCGCCGTGGCGAGCGCTATTTCGCGCTCAAGCTGAATGACTACGACATGGCGTCGAACAACGGCGGCTGGCAGTGGGCGGCGTCGACCGGGTGCGATGCGCAGCCGTGGTTCAGGATCTTCAATCCGGTGACGCAGTCGCAAAGATTCGATGCGCGCGGAGAGTTCATCCGGCGCTATCTGCCGCAGTTGAAGGGGCTCGATGCGAAGCAGATCCATGCGCCGTGGCTGGTGAACGCGGAGGCGCTGGCCGAGCGTGGGGTGGTGCTGGGGGCGGATTATCCCTTGCCGGTGGTGGACCACGACAAGGCGCGCAAACGCACGCTGGAGCGGTTTGCGGTGGTGAAGAAAGAGGTCGCTGTCGTTGGCGATGGAGACGAGTAGGGTTGGCGGCTCCGCCGCCGACGCGGTGATAGTCAGCAGCAAGATCATCCGGCACGACAACTAAGCCGCTACCTATCGCCGCGTCGGCGGCAGACCCGCCAACCCTACTTGAGCAGCTCTTCGATCGCCGCCAGCAGCACCGGCTCCTGATACGGCTTGCCGAAGTAGGCATTCACGCCCAGGCCCAGCGCCACGTTGCGGTGCTTGTCGGCGGTGCGCGAGGTGATCATGATGATCGGAATATCGCGCGTCGCCTCATTGCCGCGCACCTGGCGCGTCAGGTCGAACCCGTCCATCCGCGGCATCTCGATATCGACCAGCATCAGGTCCGGCGCCCCGCCCTCGAACAGTTCGAGCGCCTCGACGCCATCCTTGGCCAGCTTGACCCGGTATCCTTCGCGCTCCAGCAGGCGCTGGGTCACGCGCCGCACCGTCAGCGAATCGTCGACCACCATCACGGTCGGCCGCCGCGCCGCGCGTGGCAGCTCGGCCTTGACGCGTGTAGCAGCATCGATCGGCTGCTGCGACAACACCACCGGATCCAGGATCAGCACGATCTCGCCCGAACCCAGCACCGTGGCGCCGACGATGCCCGGCACCCGCGACAGCTGCGGGCCGATGTTCTTGACCACCACTTCGCGGTTGCCCTGCACCTCGTCCACGCGCAGCGCGATACGCCCGCTACCGCCTTGCAGCACCAGCACCGGGGTCGAACGTCCGCCGGCCGCCGACGATTCCTCGTCGAACTCGCCCAGCAGGTCGGGCAGCGCATGCAGCGCCAGCGACTGGCCGCCGAGCGCGAAGCTGCCCGTTTGAATCGCCGCCGCCAGGTCGGCTTCGCGCACCTGCTGCACCTGCGCCACCAGGGTCGACGGCACCGCGTGGGTGCGCCCGCCGCTGCTGACCAGCACCACCTGCGCCACGGCCAGCGTCAGCGGCAGGTGGATGGTGAAGCGCGCGCCCTGCCCCGGCGTCGAGTCGACCGCGACGCGCCCGCCCAGCGTGCGCGCTTCGGAGCGCACCACGTCCATGCCGACGCCGCGGCCGGCCAGCTCGGTCAGGGTATCGGCGGTCGAGAAGCCCGGCTCGAAAATCAGTTCGGCCACTTCCTGGTCGGAGGCGTCGCCATCGGCCAGCAGGCCGCTTTCCAGCGCCTTGGCGCGGATGCGTTCGAGATCCAGGCCGGCGCCGTCGTCGCCGAACACGATCACGACTTCGTTGCCGTGCTGGCTGACCTGCACCAGCAGTTCCCCGGTCTCCGGCTTGCCGGCCGTCTGGCGCCCGGCGCGCGGCTCGATGCCGTGCACGATGGCGTTGCGCAGCAGGTGTTCGAACGGCGCCGCCATCTGTTCCAGCACGCCGCGGTCGATCTCCACCGCGCCGCCGCGGATGTCGAGGTTGACGCGCTTGTCGGTTTCCTTGGCGGTCTGGCGCGCGACCCGGAACAGGCGTTCCGAGAGGCTCGCGAACGGCACCATGCGCACCCGCATCAGGTCGCGCTGCAGATCGCGCGTCATGCGCGCCTGCGACGACAGTTCGTCGAGCGTGCCGTCGACCGTGCGCGCCAGGCTTTCCTGGAACGAGGCGACGTCGTCGACGCTCTCGGCCAGCATGCGCGTCAGTTCCTGCAATCGCGTGAAGCGGTCGAATTCGAGCGGGTCGAATTCGCGCTCGCCCGAGATCGACAGGCGCGAGGCAATCTGCGACTCGGCCTGCATCTCGATCTCGCGCAGCTGACGGCGCAGGCGCGTCACGTTGTCGGAGAAGTCGCCGAGCGAACCTTTCAGGGTGCCGATGCGGTTTTCCAGGCGCGAGCGCGTGATCGAGACTTCGCCGGCGCCGTTGACCACGCGGTCGAGGATGTCGGCGCGCACCCGCACCAGCGGCGCGCGCGCGGCGGCCTGTTCGGCCGGTGCAACGGGCGCGGTTGGCGCGGCGTCGGGCGCCGGCTGTGCGACATCCTGCGGCTGCTGCAGCTGCTCGAACAGCAGCATCGCGCCATCGTAGTTGGCCAGCAGCTCGTCGAACGCGGTCGGCGGCAACGCCTTGGTGCCGGCGTGGACCATGTTCTCGATCTGGGTTTCCAGCTCGTGCGCGTGCTGGCCGAGGCGCATCGCGCCGGCCATGCGCGCGCTGCCCTTGACCGTGTGCAGGGCGCGCTGCATGCCCTGCGCGATCGCGGTATTGCCCGGATCCTGCTGCCACTGGCGCAGGTCGTGGCCGATCTGCGGCAACAGGTCGGACGCCTCTTCCAGGAACACGGGCAGCAGGTCGGGGTCGATCTCGTCGGCGTAGATGCCGGCGCCGGTCAGTTCGGTGTCGGCCTCTTCGTCGGCTTGCGCTTCGAACTCCGGTTCCGGAACCGGTTCGGATTCAGGCTCAGGCTCGGCCAGCACCGCTTCGTCCGGCGTCACCGGCACGAACGGCTGCGGCTCCTGCGTTGAAGGCGCGTCGAACGGGTCGTCGATGAAGCTGTCGAACAGATCGTCGATGTCGTCCGACACCGGCTGCTTCGGCGCCGCGTCAAGCGGCGCCTGGCGCGCCTCGAACGCCGGCGGCTGCGCCAGCAGGTCGTGGTAGGCGGCGGCGAACAGGTCGTCGAGCTTGTGCGCCAGCTCCGGATCGGCGTTGCCGTACAGGGCGGCCGCCTGCTGGCTCGACAGGCGATCGCGCAGCGCGGCCAGGCTCTCGACCAGGTCGGGCTGGCCAGGGGCCAGTTCGCCCAGTGTGAACACCTGCAGCATGGTGCGCATGCGCGATAGCGTGGCATCGAACAGGTCGAGCTGCTCGTCGTCCAGCTTCGCGCCCGTGGCGACCAGCTTGTCGAGCGTGGTTTCCAGCGCGTGCGCCAGGTCGCGCAGCGCCACGTAGCCGACCGTGGCCGAGGTGCCGCACAGCGTGTGGGCGGCGGTGACGGCGTCCGGTGACAGGCCCGCTTCCGGGTGCAGGCGCAGCGCGGCCAGGTCCCGCTCCAGCGCCGCGCACAGTTCCTCGGCTTCGCCCAGGTAGACGTCGTGCAGCGCCTGCGGGATCGCCAGCTCGCCCACGTGACGCACGCCGTCGTGTGCCGGCAACTCGAGCGGCACATCGAGCAGCGGAATGTCGTCCGGTTCGAGCGGGTTGGCCGCGGCTTCCGGTTCCGCTTCAATCTCGGGTTCGGGTTCGGCTTGCACTTCGGGCGCGATCGCTTCCTCGAACGGCCCGCCCTCCTGCACCCGCGTGGCAGCGGCGATCAGCGCCGCGCCGTCGCGCTCCGGCGCGCGGCCGTCGGCCAGGTCGGCCACCCACGCATCCAGCTCGGCATACGCGTGCGCCAGCAGCGCCAGCAAATCGGCGGTGGCGGCGCGGCCGTCGGCCAGCCACACGTTCATCACGCGCTCGATAGCGGCGGCGGTGGCGCCGAATTCTTCCAGCTCCACCATGCGGCTGCTGCCCTTGAGCGTGTGGAAGGAGCGCCGCAGCTGGGTCAGGATTTCCTGGCTGGCCGGCTCGTCGGCCGCGCGCGGCAGCGTCTGGACCACGAAGGCCAGCACTTCCTGCGCCTCGGCGATGAAGATGTCGAGCAGCTCGGCGTCGACTTCGGATGCTTCCTGTTCCGGTTCAGCCGCGGCTTCCCCGGCTTCAGGCGTCGGCGTCTCGACGAACTCGAACGGCAGTTCGCGCAGCAGCTGCTTGTCGACGTCGAAGGTGAAGCGCCCCTTGGCCGCCTCGCTGTCCTGCGCCAGCAGGTCGGCGAAGAAGCCGAGCGCGCCGATGTTCTGGGCGATGTTGTGCAGCGAAGCGTGCTGGCTGGTCACGTCGCCTTCGCTTGCCGCCAGCGCGCGCACCGCCGCTTCCACGTGGCGCGTGGCCAGCACCGCCTGCTCCTGGTCGAGGATGGCGAAGGCGCCGTGCAACTGGTGCAGCACCGGCGTGGCTTGCTCGAGCACCGCGCGTTTCGACGGGTCGTCGTAGTAGTCGTCGAGCAGCTTCTCGATCTGGCGCAGCCCGGCCTTGATCTCGTTCGCCAGCACCGCCACGGTCTGGCCCTGCTGGATCTGGCGCGCCAGCTCGCCCTGCCATTGCGGGGCGTCGGGCGGGGTTTCGCCGGCGGCCAGCGCCAGCAGGCGCGCGCCGACCGCTTCGGCGTTCTCGGCGAAATCGTCGGGCAGCTGGCGCAGCTGGTCCAGGCCGTTCTCGACGAACAGCATGGCGGCCGCCATCTCGAGCCCGAACTGGTCGTCGCGGCCCGACTGCACCGAGTCGTGCGCGGCGCGCCCCAGTTCGCGCAGCAGCTGGGCCAGCGCGGGCGCGCCCAGCTTTTCGCTGGCGCCGGCCAGGCGCGCCAGCGCGTCGTCGAAGTCGTTCTCGACTGCCTTATCAAGCTGGCCTTCGCCGGCGATGCGGTCCCAGTCCGACTTGGTGCGCGCCAGCGCGTCGCGCGCTTCCTGCAGCGCCGCCGGATCGAGCTTGCCGTAGCGGCGCTCGGCGTAGTCAGGCGGCACCAGGCCATCCAACCCCAAAGCCTGGCGCAAGGCCTGCGCGTCAGGGCCCGGCTCGCGCGCGGCGGCGACGAAGAACAGCGCGTCGCGCAGCATCGCTTCCGGCGCATCGACCTCGCCCTTGGCCAGACGGCGCAGCTGCAGGTTGATCTGGCCGAACAGCTGCTTGATGTACAGATCGCTCTCGACCTGGCCGTCGGCGACCACGCCGGCAAACGCATGCATCGCCTGCCAGAACATGCGCGCGCGCGGCTCGTGCTGGCCGCCCGCGATCGGCGCGATGGCGTCGCGCAGTTCGGCCGCCTGCAGGCGCCGGCCGTCTTCGACGGCGGCTTTCAGATAGGGCAGCAGCGCTTTCTCGAAACGGCTGCGGCAGGCGGCAATGTCCGCCTCGGCGCCATCATCCGCCACGGGTAATTCGGGCAGCGCCGACAGGTCCAGCGGCAGCAGGTCGGACGGGTGCACCTTGCTGTCACCCTGGCGCTCGACCATGTCGCGGTAGTACGGGAACAGGCGCGCCGGCTGCTGCGCGGCGCCGTTCAGCAATTCTTCGAGGTACTCGCACAGCGCCTGGAAGGCGTCCAGCACCACCTGCGCATGCTCCGGCGTGCACGGCAGCTGCCCGTCCTTGAAGCGGTCCAGCACCGCCTCGGCGGCGCCGGTATAAGTGCCGACACCGTCGACATCGACCAGCTGCAGCGCGCCATGGGCCTGGTGCAGGTGGCTCTTCGCATGCAGCAGCAGGGTCGGCTGCGCTTGCGGCGCGCGGCCGGCGGCGTCGCGCAAGGCGCTGCCGGAACGCGCCAGCGCGTCACGGATTTCGGCGATGACCCACGACAGGGGGCCGGTATCGAAACTGCTGTTGCGCATCGAGGTCGGGGGCGTCATTAGGGGCTGGTCAGGATACCACGCGGAAGCGCGACACCGAATCCTTCAGTTCCTGGGCCAGGGTGGCCAGTTCGTGGATCGACCGGGCGGTCTGGCGCGTGCCTTGCTGGGTGTGCTCGGTCACGGCCAGGATCTGCTGCATCTTCTGCGCCACGCCGCCGGCCTTGGTGGCCTGGCGCTCGGTGGCGGTGGACATGTCGTGGATCAGTTCACCGAGGCGGTTCGACACGCGCGAAATGTCGGCCAGCGCCGCGCCGGCGGCGTCCGACAGGCGCGCGCCTTCCACCACGCCCTGGGTCGACTTTTCCATTGCCGCCACCGCGTCGTGGGTGTCGGTCTGGATGGTGCGCACCAGCGCGCCGATCTGCTTGGCGGCGTCGCCCGAGCGTTCCGCCAGCCGCTGCACTTCTTCGGCCACCACCGAGAAGCCGCGCCCCGCCTCGCCGGCCGATGCGGCCTGGATCGCGGCGTTCAGCGCCAGCACGTTGGTCTGCTCGGTAATGTCCGAAATCAGCTCGGTGATCTCGCCGATCTCCTGCGACGATTCGCCCAGGCGCTTGATGCGCTTCGAGGTTTCCTGGATCTGCTCGCGGATCTCCTGCATGCCGCGGATCGCGTTCTGCACCGCATGCGCGCCCTGCTCGGCCGCCGCCACCGACTGGCGCGCCACGTCGGCCGATTCGCTGGCCGAGCGCGACACCTCGGTAATCAATCCCGCCAGGCGCAGCGTGGTGGTCGAAGCGTCCTCGATCTCGCGCGACTGCTGCTCGGCCGCGCCCAAGAGCTCGGTCGAGACCTGCTGCGCGCCGCCGGAGGCGCGCGCGACCTGCTCGGACGTTCGAATGACGCGCACCACCAGTTCGCGCAGTTCTTCCACCGTGTAGTTGACCGAGTCGGCGATGGCGCCGGTGATGTCTTCCGACACCGTGGCCTGCACCGTCAGGTCGCCGTCCGCGACTTCCTGCAATTCGTTCATCAGGCGCAAAATTGCGGCCTGGTTCTGGTCGTTGGTGGCCTTGGCCTGTTCTTCCTTCGACTGCGCCAGCTGGCGCATCGCTTCCGCTTCGCGGCGGCGCTCGTCGGCGCTGCGCGCGCGTTCGCGCGAATCCTGCAGCATCGAACGCGAGATGCCCAGCGCCGCCAGCAGCGTGAACACGGCCGCGCCGATGGCCAGCCACAGCCAGCCGCTGGTCTCGCGCTGGTCGGCCTGGTAGCCGCGGTGCAGGTCGGCCAGCATCACGCGCAGCGCTTCGTTGTCGCGCCAGATCACGCGCTCGGCGGCGCGCGCGCGCGCGTAGCTGGTCAGGTTGCCCAGCAGCGGGGTGACGGTATTCGCGTACTGCTGGAAGCCTTCGCGCACCCGCGTCAGGCGCATGCGCTGTTCGAGATCGGTCAAGGGCGCGAGGCCCAGCTTCGCGCTGCCGTTCAGCAGGCCGTCGATGATCTCGTTGAGCGACTCGATGTCGCCCAGGATGGTCACCACCGCATTCTGGGCCGAGCCCGGGGTGGTGAAGGTCTGGGTGCCGGCCGACAGGCGCTGGGTCAGCGACATCATGCTCAGCGCCGCCACTTCGCGGCGCGATTCCGCTCCCCCTGCGATGCCCTCTTTTTGCAGGCGGTCGGCAATGCCCATCAGTTCCGGCGCCACTTCCTCGAACTGGCGCAGGCTGACGCCGAAGGCCAGCAGGTTGCTCTTGAAGCCGATGATGGTGCCGGCCGCCTTGCTCGAGGCGTTCCAGGTGGCGATCGCCTGCGACAGCTTGTCGGCGCGTTCGCCGCTGGCGGCCGGGATGCGGCCGGTGGGCGACTGGCCGCCGCGTGCCAGCAGGTCCAGTTCGCGCCCCAGTTCGGCGCGGCTTTCTTCCAGCTGGGCGAAGGCCGGCGCGTCGCCGCGCAGCGCGTTCGGGGCCGCCTTGCCGACCCGCTGCGAGTGCATCACGGCGTCGCCGGCCACCTGGCTCTGGCCGGCCGAGCGGGCATCGCTGGCGGCGTTCTGCCACATGCCCAGCAGCGTGGCGAGCACGCCGGCCGCGAAGGCGCCCAGCAGCACGCGCTGGCGATTCGGCTGGAACTGGGTACCGAAGGGATTGGCGCGCAGGTCGGCGCCGCCCTCGGGCGCATCGGGTTCCTTGCGCAGGCGCCCCAGGCGGCGCGCCGCCGCCGAGGCCGAGCCGCTGGCCTGGGTGTCTGCTGCATCCTGCGCGCCGGCGGCGTCGGCTTCGCCCTTCGACAAGAGGTTCATGTTCAGTTTCGAGGCGAATCCCATTGCGGCTCCCTGTGCTGCTGATTGGTATTGTGGTGTTGGTATGCGGTTGCGCTTAGCGCGCGACGTGCAGGAAGCGCTCTTCCTGCACCAGCGCCGCCAGCGACAGCGGCGTCCAGGCGTTGCCGTCGGCGTCGCGCAAGCTGTCGCCGTCGCGCTCCATGGCGCCGGCCTGGCGCAGGCCGAACACCTGGTTCGCCAGCAGCGCGCAGTTGACACCGAGTTTGGGGGCGAACAGCGCCAGGCGTGGCGCGCCGCCGCTGTCGTCCGCGGCTGCGGGCAGTCCGAGATAGGCGGCCAGGTCGATCACGCCCAGCAGGTTGCCGCGCACGTTGGCCAGGCCCAGGTACCAGGGCTGGGTCAGCGGCACGGCGGTCAGTGGCGGCGGCGCGACGATCTCGCCCACCTCGGCCAGGTCGACCAGATAGCGCGCGGCGCCGATGCCCAGTCCGAGCTGGGCGACGCTGGCGCCGGCGCCGTTCTTGGCCGCCTGCATTTTTTCGAGCAGCTGTTCCTGGTAGGCGCGCAGGCGGCTGCGCCGGCTGGCCGAAGCGCCGCCCGCGTCGGCGGTCATGCGCTCACGCGCGCCGGCTGGCCGGCTGCCGGCGCCGATGCCAGGGCGGCGATGCTGGCCAGCAGCTGGCTTGGGTCGACCGGCTTGACCAGGTAGTCCCTGGCGCCCTGGCGCATGCCCCAGATGCGGTCGGTTTCCTGGTTTTTGCTGCTGCAGATGATCACCGGCATCCCGGCCAGCTCGGGATCCCTGGCGATCGCGCGCGTCACCTGGAAGCCGTTGGTGCCGGGCATGACGACGTCCATCAGCACCAGGTCCGGGCGCTCGGCGCGGATACGCTCGATCACGCCGTCGGCGCTTTCTGCGGTGCTGACGGTATAGCCGTGCTTGACCAGGATGTCGGTCAGGTACAGGCGTTCGGTGGGGGAATCGTCGACGATCAGGATCTTGTTAATGGCCACTTGTGGCTCCGGTCAATCTAGTAAATGAGCAGGTAGTTCGGATGATCAAGGTTGGCCCAGGCTGGCGTGCTCGCGCACGGCGGCCAGCAGGCTGTCCTTGGTGAACGGTTTCGTGAGATAGGCGCTGGCGCCGACCATCGCGCCGCGCGCGCGGTCGAACAGGCCGTCCTTGGACGACAGCATCAGCACCGGGGTGGCATGGAAGCGCGCGCTCTTCTTGATCAGGGCGCAGGTCTGGTAGCCGTCCAGGCGCGGCATCAGGATGTCGCAGAAAATCAGCGCCGGATGGTGGTCGTTGATCTTGGCGAGGGCGTCGAAACCATCATCGGCCAGCACTACCCCGTAGCCAGCCTGGGTCAGGAAGATTTCTGCGGAGCGGCGGATCGTGCTGCTGTCGTCGATCACCATGATGGTCAGCCCCGTGGATTGCGGCGATGTCGTCATTGTCGTATCACTTCGGCGGGAAAGCCTTGGAGTGTCACGATAGCACAGCACATCTTTCTTGTGCGCAAAGTGTTGCTGAGAGTCAACCACTTTGTGACGCGGCATCCCGCAGGGCGCGAAATGCCGTTATCGAACCGTCTACAGAGTAGACGTTCTTATATTGCCGTCATTTCAAAGTCGTCCTTGCGCGCGCCGCATTCCGGGCAAGTCCAGTTCATCGGCACGTCGGCCCAGCGGGTGCCGGGAGCGATGCCGTCGTCCGGCGCGCCGGCTTCCTCGTCGTAGACCCAACCGCAAATCAGGCACATCCAGGTCTGGTAAGGCGCCGTCGATTCAGTACTCACAGTATTGATCCTTGTATCTAGTAAAATGGTGAATCAGGTATCTTAATCTACCCGTCGTGCAAAACCAAACGTTCCCTCTCATCCTGAGTTTCGGCGTCTGCGATCCGGTCGGCGCGCTGGGCGTGCAAGCCGACGTGGCCGCCTTCGCCGCGCTCGGCTGCCATGGCCTGTCGGCGATCTCCGGCATGATGGTGGCCGACAGCGCGCGCGTCGAGCACGTCTATGAGCTCGACAGCGACTGGATGGCCGAACAGGCGCGCGCCCTGCTCGAAGACATGCCGATCGCCGCGTTCAAGGTGGGCGCGGTCGGCAGCGCGCTGCACCTGGCGGCGATTGCCGAGATCGTCTCGGACTACCCCGATGCGCCCCTGATCCTCGACCCCTTCATGTCGGCTCTGCCGGACGCCGGCCTGGGCGACGAAGAGATGCTGTCGGCGCTGCGCTCGATCCTGGCGCCGCAAGCCACCGTGCTGATGCTGTCGCAGCCCGAGCTGGGCCGCATGGCCGAGCTATGGCGCGACGGCGACGGCCATGGCGACGACGTGTTGCTGGAAGACGTGGCCGAACTGACTTCGTCCGGGCTGCAATACGTCTTGGTGACCGGCGCGCGCGACCCGGACGGCGCCTGCTCCAACCGCCTGTTCGATGCCGACGGCGAAGTCGCCCGTGTCGACTGGCAACACCTGCCGGGCCCGTTCGTTGGCGCCGGCAATACCTATTCCGCCGCGTTCACCGCCCTGATGGCGCTCGGCATGGACGCCGCCAGCGCCCTGGCCGTGGCCCAGGAATACACCAACGGCGCACTCGAACATGCCCAGCGCTTTGGCATGGGCAAGTTCATTCCGAATAAATTTTTCCGGCCGTAAGCGCCCCGGCTCGGCGGCGCCGGTTCACTCATCACACAGCAAACATGACTACAGAACAAGCCAGCTCCAGCTCCCAGAACGACATCCTGTTCACCCGCGCCCAGCAGACCACGCCCGGCGGCGTGAACTCGCCGGTGCGCGCCTTCCGCTCGGTGGGCGGCACGCCGCGCTTCATCACGCGTGCCCAGGGTCCGTACTTCTGGGATGCCGACGGCAAGCGCTACATCGACTACATCGGCTCGTGGGGCCCGGCCATCCTCGGCCACGCCCGTCCCGAAGTGGTGAAGGCAGTGCAGGAAGCGGCCGCCAATGGCCTTTCGTTCGGCGCGCCGACCGAAGGCGAGATCGAGATCGCCGAAGAGATCTGCCGCCTGCTCCCGTCGATCGAACAGGTGCGCCTGGTCTCGTCCGGCACCGAAGCGACCATGAGCGCGCTGCGCCTGGCGCGCGGCGCTACCGGGCGCGACAAGATCGTCAAGTTCGAAGGCTGCTACCACGGCCACGCCGATTCGCTCTTGGTGAAGGCCGGCAGCGGGCTGCTGACCTTCGGCAACCCGACCTCGGCCGGCGTGCCGGAAGATTTCGTCAAGCACACCCTGGTGCTGGACTACAACAACATCCCGCAGCTGGAAGACGCGTTCGCCTCGATGGGCGACACCATCGCCTGCGTGATCGTGGAGCCGGTGGCCGGCAACATGAACCTGATCCGCGCCACGCCGGAATTTCTGCAGCGCATGCGCGAACTATGCACGGAACACGGCGCGGTGCTGATCTTCGATGAGGTGATGTGCGGCTTCCGCGTGGGCCTCGAAGGCGCCCAGGGCATGTACGGCATCACGCCCGACCTGACCGCGCTGGGCAAGGTGATCGGCGGCGGCATGCCGGTGGCGGCGTTCGGCGGCCGTGCCGAGCTGATGCAGAAGATGGCGCCGATCGGGCCGGTGTACCAGGCCGGCACGCTGTCGGGCAATCCGGTGGCGGTGGCGGCGGGGATGACCACGCTGAAGCTGATCCAGGAAGAAGGCTTTTATGAAAAGCTGTCGGCGCAGGCGGGCAAGCTGGTCAAGGGGCTGACCGAGGCGGCGCGCGAAGCCGGCATCGCCTTCTGCGGCGACGCGGTGGGCGGGATGTTCGGGATGTATTTCTCGGAGACGGTGCCGGCGAGCTATGGCCAGATGATGGCGGGCGACAAGGAGCGCTTCAACCGCTTCTTCCACGGCATGCTGGAAGAAGGCGTGTATTTCGCGCCGGCCATGTTTGAAGCCGGGTTCGTGTCGATCCAGCACGACGATGCCGTGATCGCCGAGACCGTCGAAGCGGCGCGCCGCGTCTTCAAACGCATCGGATAACACGTAGGGTGGACGGCTCTGCCGTCCACCCTACCTGCCAGTCCGATGCAACGGCCGGTTATTTAAGCCAGCCGCGCCGGCGGAAATACCACAACGGCGCCACCCCGCACGCAATCATCAGGGTAATCGCAAACGGATACCCGAACGTCCAGTTCAGCTCCGGCAGCACCTTGAAGTTCATCCCGTAGACGCTGGCGATCAGCGTCGGCGGCAGGAAGGCGACCGATGCCACCGAGAAGATCTTGATGATCTTGTTCTGGTTGATGTTGATGAAGCCGACCGTCGCATCCATCAGGAAGTTCACCTTGTCGAACAGGAACGAGGTGTGTCCGTCGAGCGATTCGATGTCGCGCAAGATCTGGCGCGCTTCCTCGAACTGATCCGAATTCAACAAGCGCCCGCGCATCAGGAAGCTGACCGCGCGCCGCGTGTCCATCATGTTGCGGCGGATGCGGCCGTTCAAGTCTTCCTCGTGCGCGATCGCGTTCAGCGCGGCGGCCGCGTCCTGGTCGGTGAATTCCTTCTGCAGCACGCGGGTCGAGACTTCTTCCAGGCTTTCGTAGATGCCTTCCAGCGCGTCCGCCGAATACTCGGCGTCGGTCGCGTACAGGTCGAGCAGCACGTCCATGTAGTCTTCGATCGAGCCGGGACGCGAACGGGCGCGCATGCGCACCAGGCGGAACACCGGCAAGTCGTCGGTGTGCACCGAGAACAGTTTTTTGCCGGACAGGATGAACGCCACCGTCACCACCCGCGCCGGGCCGTCGTCTTCTTCCAGCAGGAAGTCGGTGCGCAGGTGCAGGTCGCCGTTTTCCGCTTCGTAGTAGCGCGCCGACGCTTCGATATCCGACACTTCGTCCTCGCCCGGCAGCGTGACGCCGTAGGCGGTCTTGACCCAGGTGCGCTCGTCTTCGGTCGGATCGGTGAGGTCGACCCAGACCGGGGCGACGTTCTCGAGGTCCTCGCGCGACGCGATCGTTACCTGGTTGAGACGGCCATTTTGAAGGACAAATACATTGATCATGCGCGGGGTTCTCGTTCTTGCGTGCTAGCTACGTGCCATTGCTCGGCCGGAATATAAAAAGTAGCGCAAGTGTAACCGTTTCGCCCGGAAAGCGGCCACCCGTCACGAGAATTTTGCAGCAATCGCCCGCGATTATCCGGGCACCTCGGCAAAACGCATCTGGCGCGCGATGGCGTTGGTGCGGCGCTGCAGGTAGTTGGTGCTGCGGTGCTTGTCGTAGTAGCGCGGATTGGGCAGCATCACCGCCAGCCGCGCCGCCTCGGTCTGGCCCAGCTTGGCCGCCGGCTTCTTGTAGTAGTAGCGCGCCGCCGCTTCGGCGCCGAACACGCCGCGCCCGAACTCGGCCACGTTCAGGTAGAGCTCGAGGATGCGCCGCTTGCTCATCACCGTCTCGAGCATGAAGGCGATCACCATTTCCTGGCCCTTGCGCAGGTAGCTGCGCGAGCCGGACAGGAACAGGTTCTTGGCCAGCTGCTGGGTGATGGTCGAGCCGCCGCCGACCACCTTGCTGCGCCGGTTGTTGCGCTCGTAGGCGCGCTCCAGCGCTTCCCAGTCGACGCCGCCATGCTCGTTGAAGTTGGCGTCTTCCGAGGCCACCACCGCGCGTTTCAGGTGCAGCGAGATGCGCTCGTACGGCACCCACTCGTGCTTGAGCGTTGCGTCGGGTTTCTTGTCGCGCAGTTCGGACAATTGCTGGCGCATGAAGCTGGTCGAGCCCGGATCGAATGTCGAATACCAGCACACCATGGCAAAGAAATACAGCTGGACCAGCAGCACCAGCAGCAGCGGGCCGAGGAAGATCCATTTGATCCAGCGGCGTCCGCCTGTCGTGGCGGCGCCCTTGCGCGATTTACTTGCCATGCCTTCGTCTTATTGTTGTGGTTGCCGCATTGCCGCCAGCACCGGCGCCGTGTCGGGCCGTACGCCGCGCCACAGGGCGAAGGCTTCGGCGGCCTGTTCTACCAGCATGCCCAGGCCGTCGCGCACGGCGGCGCCGTGGCTGGCTGCGAAATCCATGAACACGGTCGGTTTATTTCCGTACATCATATCCAAAGCGAGCGTGCCTGGGTGAAACACCGAGGTTGGGATCGGCGGCACGTCGGCGGCCAGGCTGCTGGACGTGGCATTGATGACGACGTCGAAGCCGCCCTCGATGTCGGCAAAACCGCTGACCGCCAGCTTGGTCGCATGTGCGGCGAAGTCCCGCACCAGCTTCTCGGCCGTGGCCAGGGTGCGGTTGGCGATCACGATCTGGCGCGGATTCTGCAGCAGCAACGGCAGCAGCGCACCGCGCGCGGCGCCGCCGGCGCCCAGCAGCAGGATGCGTTTGTCTTGCAGCGCCACGCCGGCGTTGCGCACGATGTCGGCCACCAGGCCGGGGCCGTCGGTGTTGTCGCCGACGATCTCGCCATCGGCGAAGATCAGGGTGTTGACGGCGCCGGCAGCTTGCGCGCGCGGCGCCAAACGCGTGGCAAGACGCGCCGCTTCCAGCTTGAACGGCACCGTGACGTTGGCGCCCCGGTAGCCCTGGTCGATCAGGCCGCGCATGGTGGCTTCGAAGCCGTCGAGCGGGGCCAGGCAACGATCATACTGCAGGGCTTGCCCGGTGGCGGCGGCGAAAGCGGCGTGGATCAGGGGCGATTTACTGTGGGCGATCGGGTTGCCGATGACGCAGTAGCGGTCGGCTCGGTTCATGGGGCGCCTTCGCCCAGGGTTGCCTGCATCTTGTCCTCGCGGGTAAAGCTGAAACGGGTGAACACTTCCCACAGGTCATCCTTGCCTTTCGAGCGCATGTTCGCCGGGAAGGCGCCGAACGGCGCCGAGCGCCGGACGATCTCGAGCGCGGCCTTGTCCAGCGCCGGGTTGCCCGAGCTGCGCTCGATGCGCGGGCCGCCATCGTTCAGGTACAGCGTGCCGTCCTGGAACACCGGGATATAGACCACCAAGTCGCCGTACAGCTTGCGCCCGGCCTGCTGCGGGAAGTTCAGGGTGCCGACTTCCTCGATGCGCTTCTGCATCGCCTTGTAGTACAGCGCGTAGCCGACCTGGCGCGTGCTCGGCGTGATCTGGGTGCGCTTGGGGCGGCGGTTTTCTTCTTCGATGCGCTGGAAGATCTCGGCCGCGCTGCGCGAAATGGCGCGCGTGCTGTCGAGGTTGTCGTTGCCGGTGCGGGCCGGGTCGGGCTTTTCCTTTTCGGCGTTCGGCGGCGCGGTGAACTGCGAGCGGCGCGCCTTGGTCAGCACGTCCTGTTGCTGCTGTTCCAGCTCCGCGATGCGGCGCTGCAGCGCCTTGATGCTGTCGCCGTCCTCGACCTTGCGCAGGTCGGGCAGCGGTGATTTGGCGCGGCCCTTCTCGGCGCTGCCGCCGCCATCCAGGTTGGCCTGGGCCAGGGCGTCGGCCTTGGCCGGGGCTTTCTGGTGTTTGGCGTTGACCAGCACCACTTCCAGGCCGGGATCGGCCGGCTGCTGGCGGAAGGCGTCCGGCGCGGCGAAACGGATCGCCAACAGCAATGCATGCGCGGCCACCGATACGGCCAGGGCGATCATCATGGGACGGTTTTGTCGGGAATACTTCACGCGCTGCGGGTGGCCGGGGGGCTGCTGGAATCTAAGTGAATCTGGGCATTCTAACCCGGCGGGAACGGATGAGGGAGCTTGGCTGCACGGGTGCAACAGAACGTGGTGTGTTCGATAAGAGGTGTTGTTGGAGTGATCTTATGAAGTACGCGGTTGCGACTTCGGAGGGGAACTTGGGTCCCCGCCTTCGCGGGGATGACGTGCTGAGGGTAGCGGAATCAAAGTTGGCTCTACCATTTGCTACCGACCTCAAGACCGTCATCCCCGCGCAGGCGGGGACCCAAGTTTTGTGCTTCTATCTATTCCCGCACAGCGGGAATCTATTGCGCCGACGCCGGCGCCGGCTGCGGCGCATCGCCCGTATCGACCGCAGCCACGGCGCCTTCCGCCTCGACCACTTCGGCCACGGCCGCTTCGCCCGTGTCCGCCTCTTCTTCATAATCGAGCGACGCATCCGGCTCCACCGCCGCCACTTCGAGCAGGCGCGCTTCCAGCGTCAGGTCGATCTCGTCCCAACGCACGATGTCGAGCTTGACCTGCGCCCCGCGCGCCACCGATTGCATGCCCGGCAGACGCACCACCAGCGGAATATCCGCCAGGCGCACGATCTCGTCCTTCAGCACCACGGCCTCGACCTGCTTGACCCGTTCCTGCCCCAGCCAGCGCAGGCACCAGTAACGCTCCATGTTCTGCTGGAAGTCGTTATAGGCCGAGTACGCCGCGTCGAAGCTGGAGACGATCGCGAACAGCGTCGCATCGCGATGCTTGAACGGCGCCACCAGCGGCGCGGTCACGCCGTGCGAGGCCGCGGCCAGGATCTGCCACTGGTTGACCAAATCGGTGTAGCGGCGCAGCGGCGAGGTGCTCCACGCATATTGATCGACACCGAGGCCCTGGTGCGGCGCCGCGTGCGTGACCATGCGCACCTGCATCTTGGCGGCCCAGCCGCCGGCGCCCGGGCCTTGCGAACGATAAATACCCGGCACGCCCGAGTCGTGCAGCAGCTTGCCCCAGGTGCTGTTGGCGAAGATCATCAGCTCGGCGACGATCTTGTCCAGCGGCGCGCCGCGCTTGCGGCGCACGATGCTGACCACGTCGTCGTCGACATAGAAGTTGAAGTCGACGCGATTCGCTTGCTCGGGCTTGAGGCCGAACGCCTCGCGCTTCTTCATGCGGCCCGCTTCCAGCTGCAGCGCCCACTGCCACAGCAGGCCCAGCTCTTCCTTGTGCGGATAGTCGCCCACGCCGCTGGCCAGGGTTTCTTCGTTGACCAGGTCGTCCAGGTCGTTGTGGCGCAGGTTGTTCTTCACCGGCACGCGCTCGGCGCGGGTGACCGTGGAAATGACGCTCCAGTCGGCCGGATTGAGCACCGCGTACAGCGACAGCGCCGGGCAATCGTTGCCCTCGGCCAGCGTGAAGGCATTGACGACGTCGTCCGGCAGCATGGTGATCTTGTCGCCCGGCATATACACGGTGGACATGCGCGCGCGCGCGATCTTGTCGATGGCGTCGTCGGGACGGATGCCCAGGCCCGGCGCCGCGATGTGGATGCCGACGCGCACGGTGCCGTCGTCCAGTTTCACGACCGAGAACGCATCGTCGATCTCGGTGGTGGTGACGTCGTCGATCGAGAACGCGGCGACCTCGGCCAGCGGCAAGTCGGCGGGCGCCTGCGGGATCTCGACCGGCGCGAAACCGGCGCCGCGCGGGAAGTGCTCGAACAGGAAGCGGCTCATGTGCAGCTCTTTCGGCGAGGCCAGCCCGCCGACGTTCAGCATCAGGCGCGGCGCGGTGGTCTGCAGCTCGTCGGCCGCCGCTTCCAGCGCCTTGTATTCGATGGTGTTCTTGTCCGGCTTGAACAGCAGCTGCTGCACGATCGCGCTCATCGCCTGCGGCAGCTTGCCGTTCTTCAGCTCGTCGACATAGCCGGCCTGGATGATGGCCTGCTGCTTTTTCTTTTCGATGCCGGCCATCGCCGCTTTCAGCGACTGTTCTGGCGCCGCCTTGTAGCGGCCACGGCCCTTCTTGTAGAAATAGATCGGGGAACCGTGCAGGGACAGCACCAGACCGGCAGCCTCGTGCGGCAGCGGCGCGTGGCCGAAGTATTCGGCGCCCAGTTCGGCGAAGCCGAATTCTTCCTGGCCGGCGACTTCCCACAGGAAGTCGAGATCGACGTCCGCGGCGATGGCCTTGGCCGCGTCCAGCAGCGCCTGCGGCTCGGGCTTGTCGAACTGCAGCAGCACGTCGCGCGTCTTGACCTTGGTGCGCTTACCGCTCGGCATCTCCACCTGGTAGGCTTCACCGGCCTGCGACAGCACCACGCCGACCTTGAAGTCGCCCGATTCCTCAAAAAATACGTTCATATTATGTTGTGTTCTTCATGGTTGCGGCCGTCTCCAGGCCCAGCACCGCAGGCAAGAATACCTCGGTGACCAGGAGCAGGCCTTGACGGCGGCGATAGACACAGCGCCGCGCGTAATAAATGGGTTCGTTCGCACCCGTGAGCGCGCGCACGCGCCGCGCCAGTGGATGTTCCGGGCCCAGGCGCGCGAATTCAAGCTGACCGCGCCGTACCAGCGGATCGTAGAACAGCGTGCTGCCCAGCGAGCGTTCGCCCAGCGCCGAGAACAGCGGCCAATCACTGGCGGTGGCACTTAGCGGCACCACGGTGTGGCCGAACACTGCCGGCTTGCCGTCGCACATGAGCAGCACTTCGCGCTCCCAGACCCGCTGCGGCCGCGCCAGGCCGATCGCCGCCGCTTCGTCCGCCAGGCACGGGGCGCCGCGCTGGTGCACCCGGCGCACGCGGAACTGTTCGCTGCTCGCCACCAGGCGCGCCGTCAGCGAACCGGGCGTGACCAGCCAGTCGTGCATCCGCGCCGGCGCGCGCACCGCGCGCGCGTGCGGCTGCCATGCGGCCATGCGCAGCGACGCGTTGCGGGTTGCCACTGCCGCGCCGGTCACCGCTGGAATCCGCAAAACGCCAGCACCTGGTCCACATACTGCGGGAATTCGGAGATCGCATGGTCGCTGCCGTCGATCACGTGCTGGCGCGCGCCATCGTAATGGGCCACCATGTCGCGATAATCCAGCACTTCGTCGCCGGTCGCCGCCAACAGGAAATAGCGCTCGGGACGCGTGATGCGCGCCACCTTCAACGCTTCCAGCTCGCCGATGTATTCCTGGCGGAATTCGAACGGTTCGTCCGAGTGCCAGTTGGTGGTCACGCCGACGTGCTGGTCCAGCTTGGCGGTCGGGTCGACCGCGGGATTGACCAGCACCGCGCGCACGCCGAGGCGTTCGGCCAGCCAGGTGGCATAAAAGCCGCCCAGCGACGAACCCACGATGGCGAGATTGCCGGGGGCATGGTGTTCGGCCAGGTCCAACGCCAGTGCGATCGC
Organism: Massilia sp. YIM B02443; assembly: GCF_030411955.1. Classification (GTDB taxonomy): domain Bacteria; phylum Pseudomonadota; class Gammaproteobacteria; order Burkholderiales; family Burkholderiaceae_D; genus Telluria. The sequence goes on along the minus strand of NZ_JASNRA010000005.1, from coordinate 192,248 downwards.
CGCCTTGGGCGAGGCCGGCAGCTGCGGGCAGATCAGTCGTCCGCCCTGCCCCGCCCGCTCCAGCCAGTCCTGCACCACGCGCGCCTTGAACGAAGACGGCGACGAACGAAAGCCGTGCAGATACAACAGATACGGACTTGCCGTCATTGCGCCAGCGCGTCCAGCAGTTTCTGGTGCACGCCGCCAAAGCCGCCATTGCTCATCACCAGGATGTGGTCACCCGGCTGGGCCTGCTGCACGATGGCCTGCACCATATAGTCGATCTGGTCGAAGCTGTGGGCGATGGCGCCCATCGGCTTGAAGGCGTCGGCCAGCGACCAGCCCAGCGCCTGCTGGCTGCCGAAGCCGAACACCAGGTCGGCATCCTTGAGGCTGCCCGGCAGCGCATCCTTCATCGCGCCCAGCTTCATGGTGTTCGAACGCGGTTCGAGCACGGCCAGGATGCGGCCCGGGCCAGTGCCGATCTTCTGGCGCAGGCCGCCGACGGTGGTGGCGATCGCGGTCGGATGGTGGGCGAAGTCGTCGTACACGGTGATGCCGTTGACGCTGCCGCGCACTTCCATGCGCCGCTTGACGTTCTGGAAGCGTCCCAGCGATTCGATCGCCTGGGCCACCGGCACGCCGACGTGGCGCGCGGCGGCGATCGCGGCCAGCGCGTTCGAGCGGTTGTGCTTGCCGGTCAGTTCCCAGTGCACGGTGCCCTGGACTTCATGATTGAACACCACGTCGAAGGCGCTGCCGCCAGGATGCTCGACCATGGCCCAGTCCACGCCCTCGGCCGAGCCAAACGACTCCTTCTCGCTCCAGCAGCCGCGCTTGAGCACGCGCCCCAAAGAGGCTTCGTCGCCATTCACCACCAGGCGGCCGACGCCCGGCACGGTGCGCACCAGGTGGTGGAACTGGGTCTCGATGGCGCCGATGTCCGGGAAGATGTCGGCGTGGTCGTATTCCAGGTTGTTCAGCACCGCGGTCTTGGCGTGGTAGTGCACGAACTTGCTGCGCTTGTCAAAAAAGGCGGTGTCGTACTCGTCCGCTTCGATGACGAAGAAGTCCGATTCCTGGTCGCCATGCAGGCGCGCCGAGACGCCGAAGTTCATCGGCACGCCGCCGATCAGGAAGCCGGGCGAATAACCCGCGTCTTCCAGGATCCAGGCCAGCATCGAGGTGGTTGTGGTCTTGCCGTGCGTGCCGGCCACGGCCAGCACCCATTTATTACGCAAAATATGTTCACCGATCCACTGCGGCCCCGACACGTACGGCAAGCCGCGGTTCAGGATCTCTTCGATCAGCGGATTCCCGCGCGTCATGACATTGCCGACCACATATAAATCCGGGTTCAGCGCTACCTGCTCCGGGCCGTAGCCCTGGATCAGCTCGATTCCCTGGGCTTCCAGCTGGGTGCTCATCGGAGGATAGACGTTGGCGTCGCAACCGGTCACGCGGTGGCCGGCTTCCTTGGCCAGGACCGCCAGGCCGCCCATGAAGGTGCCGCAGATGCCGAGAATATGGATGTGCATGGGATGAACGAATACTAGTAAAGAGGAAATGTCAGTGCGTCATGTAAACGCGCGAATACGCGATTTTACCCGAGCCGCCGGCTTTTTCCGTTCAGAGTATGATCACGGCATGATGATGCCGAACCAGAACAACGATCTCCTCCAGTTGCGCGCCGAGATCGCTCTCGTCGCTGCGCGCATGATCGCCCAGGACGGCGCCGACTACGGCACCGCCCGCCGCAAGGCGGCCCGCCAGGTGCTGGGCGTCGATCAACCGAAACCGAACATGATGCCGGACGACGTCCAGATCGAGGACGAGGTGCGCAAGTACCAGGCCCTGTTCGGCGGCGCCGCCCATGCCGAGCGGCTGCTGCACCTGCGCGAGACCGCGCTGGCGGTGATGGAAGCGCTGTCGGACTTCAATCCCTACATCACCGGCGCCGTGCTGAACGGCACCGCGGGCGAGCACGACGACATCCACCTGCAGCTGTTCGCCGACAGCGCCAAGGAAGTCCAGATCTATTTATTGAACCGCAATGTTAATATCGACATCTCGGAAACCCCGCATTTCAAGGGCGGTCGCCATGCGCCGGTCGAGACGGTGAGCTTTCCGTGGATGAAAGAGATGGTGCATGCGGAACTGTATGAATACCAGGACCTGCGCGGCGCCCTGAAACCGCGCGCCGACGGCCGCCCGCAGCGCCTCGACGCCGCCGGCCTGCGCGCCCTGATCGCCGCCGAGGCGGCGCAAGACCAATAACAAGCTTCTGTTAACAACATGAACAAGAAACACCTGGCCGCCTACGTGGCGGTTGCCGCCCTGTTCGGCGTGATGGGCGGGATCGTCGCCATCAACAAGAAGGAACCGGCCCCGGTCACCACCACCATGGCCGATACCGGCGGCGCGGCGCACAGCGCGGTCGACAAGTTCTACGCCCAGTCGCTCAATGACCTGAAGGGCCAGCCGCAAGCGCTGGCCCAGTGGAAAGGCAAGCCGCTGCTGGTCAACTTCTGGGCCACCTGGTGCACGCCGTGCGTGCAGGAGATGCCGGAGCTGTCGCACCTGGCCGATGAAGAAGCCGGCCGCCAAGGCGAAAAGCGCTTCAATGTGATCGGCATCGGCATCGATTCGCCGACTAATCTGTCCGAATTCGCCGAGAAGCTGAAGATCGCCTACCCGCTGTACGTGGGCGGCATGGGCGGCACCGAGCTGTCGCGCGAGCTGGGCAATAAACAAGGCGGCTTGCCGTTCACGGTATTGATCGGGGCCGACGGCCAGGTGATCAAGACCTATCTCGGCAAGCTCAAGTTCGACGAACTGCGCGCCGACCTGGCCCAATTGAAGGGCTGACGGCATGCCGGATGCAGCACCGCGCGCGGGTGAAAAGAACGACCGTACGATTGTAACTGCGGTCATCGTGCGCTTATCGACCAGTCATTTTACTGCTTGCCAACAGCCGAGCTAGGCGGCACAATGCCTGACTTTCGGGCAACCAGACTCCTCACCATGGCGAAAAAGCTACTGCTGCTCAACGGCCCCAACCTCAATTTACTGGGGACGCGCGAGCCGGCGGTGTACGGCACCACGACGCTGGCCGACATCGAGCACGCAGCAGTTGCACAAGCCCAGGCAGCCGGCGCCACGCTGGCCTGCTTCCAGAGTAACCATGAGGGAGCCCTGATCGACCGTATCCACGCCGCTCGCGAAGAAGGCGTGGATTTCATCGTCATCAATCCTGGCGGCCTGACCCATACCAGCGTAGCGCTGCGCGATGCATTCACCTCGGTGGCCATCCCGTTCGTGGAAGTGCATATCTCGAATATCCATGCCCGCGAATCCTTCCGGCATCACTCCTTTTTATCCGGCATCGCGCAAGGCGTGATCTGCGGACTGGGGCCGGATGGATATCGGATTGCCATCGACTTTGCACTTAAATAGCGTTAATCTACGTCAACTTCATGTAACAGCGGCCGTGCGGCATTTCCATCGCCGGCCTGCTCTCTAAAACGAATAATTCCAAGGGGTTTCACATGGATCTACGAAAACTCAAGACCTTGATCGACCTGGTCGCTGAATCGGACATCGCCGAACTCGAAGTGACCGAGGGCGAAAGCAAGGTTCGCATCGTCAAGTCGTCCGCAATCCCGCAGAATCAGATGGTCATGCTGCCGCAGCAAGGCGTGCAGCAATTCGCCGCGCCGGCCCCGGCCGCCGCACCTGCCCCTGCCGCTGCTGCAGCCCCGGCCGTCGCCGCCGAGCCGACCGGCCACGTGGTCAAGTCGCCGATGGTCGGCACCTTCTACCGTTCGTCGGCGCCGGGCGCTCCGGCCTTCGTGGATGTCGGCGCCAATATCAAGGAAGGCGACACCCTGTGCATCATCGAAGCGATGAAGCTCCTGAATGAAATCGACGCCGACGTCTCCGGCGTTGTCACCAAGATCCTCGTGGAAAACGGCCAGCCGGTCGAATTCGGCCAGCCGCTGTTCGTGATCGGCTGATCAGCTTTTCCAGCATGGCGGCGCTCGCCGCCGCTTGCTCATCCATGACGTGTCCGGCGCCGCTTTTTTCGAGCCGCGCCGGTTTTCACTGAAACATCGGACCTACCATGTTTGAAAAAATCCTCATCGCCAACCGTGGTGAAATCGCGCTGCGTATCCAGCGCGCTTGCCGCGAGCTGGGCATCAAGACGGTCGTCGTGCACTCCGAGGCCGACAAGGACGCCAAGTACGTGAAGCTGGCCGACGAATCGGTCTGCATCGGCCCGGCAGCCTCTAGCCTCAGCTACCTGAACATGCCGGCCATCATCAGCGCGGCCGAAGTGACCGACGCCGAGGCGATCCACCCGGGCTACGGCTTCCTGTCCGAGAACGCCGACTTCGCCGAACGCGTCGAGAAATCGGGCTTCGTGTTCATCGGCCCGCGTTCGGACTCGATCCGCCTGATGGGCGACAAGGTCTCGGCCAAGCAGGCCATGATCAAGGCCGGCGTGCCCTGCGTGCCGGGTTCGGACGGCGCCCTGCCGGACGATCCGAAGGAAATCGTGCAGACCGCGCGCCGCGTCGGCTACCCGGTCATCATCAAGGCCGCCGGCGGCGGCGGTGGCCGCGGCATGCGCGTGGTGCATACCGAAGCGGCCCTGCTCAATGCCGTGCAGATGACCAAGACCGAAGCCGGCACCGCCTTCGGCAATCCGGAAGTCTACATGGAGAAGTACCTGGAAAATCCGCGCCACGTGGAAATCCAGGTGCTGGCCGACGAACACAAGCAAGCCGTCTGGCTGGGCGAGCGCGACTGCTCGATGCAGCGCCGCCACCAGAAAGTGATCGAAGAAGCACCGGCGCCGGGCATCCCGCGCAAACTGATCGAGAAGATCGGCGACCGCTGCGCCGAAGCCTGCCGCAAGATCGGCTACCGCGGCGCCGGCACCTTCGAATTCCTGTACGAAAACGGCGAGTTCTATTTCATCGAGATGAACACCCGCGTCCAGGTCGAACACCCGGTTACCGAAATGATCACCGGCATCGACATCGTGCAGGAACAGATCCGCATCGCCTGCGGCGAGAAGCTGCGTTTCCGCCAGCGCGACATCATGCTGTCGGGCCACGCGATCGAGTGCCGCATCAACGCCGAGGATCCGTTCAAGTTCACGCCGTCGCCGGGCCGCATCACCAGCTGGCATCCGCCGGGCGGCCCTGGCATCCGTGTCGACTCGCACTCGTACGCGGGTTACTATGTGCCACCGCATTATGACTCGATGATCGGCAAGGTAATTTCGTACGGCGCCACCCGCGAGCAGGCAATCCGCCGCATGCAGATCGCGCTGTCCGAGATGGTGGTCGAGGGTATTTCGACCAACATCGCGCTGCATCGCGAACTGATGGTCGACGCCCGCTTCATCGAAGGCGGCACCAACATCCACTACCTGGAGCAGAAGCTGGCCGCCAAGCCGGACCTGCCGAAGGAAACGGCGCTCAGCGCCAAATCGGAAGCCAAGGCACAAGAATGAGCTGGACTGAAGTCGTCATCGAGATCGCGCGCGACCACGCGGAAGCGCTGTCCGACGCCCTGATGGAAGCCGGCGCGCTGTCGGTGTCCGTGGAAGACGCCGACGAAGGCACCGAAGACGAAAAGCCGATCTTCGGCGAGCCGGGCATGGAACCGGAACAGGCGGCGTGGGACCACAGCCGCGTGGTCGCCCTCACGGATTCGGACGCCGACCAGATGGCCATCGTCACCGAAGCCGCCAACGCGATCAAGCTGCCGGTGATCCCGTCGTTCACCACCCGCAAGGTGGAAGACGCCGACTGGGTGCGCCTGACCCAGTCGCAGTTCGAGCCGATCCACATCGGCAAGAACATCTGGGTGGTGCCGAGCTGGCACACCGCGCCCGATCCGAACGGCCTGATCCTGGAACTCGATCCCGGCCTGGCGTTCGGCACCGGCAGCCATCCGACCACCCGCCTGTGCATGGAGTGGCTGGAAGCGCATCCGGCGCCCGGCAAATCGGTGCTGGACTACGGCTGCGGCTCGGGCATCCTGGCGATGGTGGCCAAGAAGCTGGGCGCGCAGGACGTGGCCGGGGTCGACATCGACCCGCAGGCGATCGAATCGGCGCGCGCCAACGCCGAACGCAACAACGTGGAGATCGACTACTACCTGCCGGACACCTTCGCTGTCGCTCCCAACGAGCGTCACGCCAAGGGCCAGTTCGACATCGTGGTGGCCAACATCCTGTCGAGCCCATTGAAGCTGATGGCGCCGATGTTGTCGGGCCGCGTGGCGCCCGGCGGCAGCTTGATTCTGTCCGGCGTGCTGGCACGCCAGGCGGAAGAAGTGGCCGCGGCCTACGCACCTTTCATCAAGCTGGGCGTCTGGGCCGAGCAGGACGGCTGGGTTGCCCTTCACGGCACGCTCGGCCAGGACACCGCCCCCGAGCCGCGCACCACCGCCGGCTAAGGGCATGGCGCTCGCCACCCAATGCCCCCACTGCGGCACGGTGTTCCGTGTCGCCGCCGACCAGCTCAAGCTGCGTGGGGGCATTGTGCGTTGCGGCGCCTGCCAGTTGATTTTCGACGGGAATGCGGGGCTGGTCGATCTGGACAAAGCCTCGCAGCCTTCCCCTGTTCCTGCTGCAGCGCCCGAGGCGCCTGCTGCAACCGCTCCCCATGCTGCTTCCGAGCCGCCTGTCGTGCAAGACGACGTGCCTGCGCAGCCGCTCGACGCGGACGCCGCGTCTGCCGGCGCAGACCAGCAGCCGGTCTACACCCTCGAACTCGATCGCACCTTCTCGCCGCATGGCATCCTGCCGCAGGCCGCGCCCGCCGATGAAGCTGCCGAAGCCGAGAGCGCCGGCACGGCGCTGCTGGAGCATCCGGTCGAGCAAGCGCCTGAAGCCGCGCCTGCGCCATCCGTCGAGCGCCAGGACGAACCTGAACCTGAAGCCGCACCCGAGCCGGCCCCGGCGCGCGCCGACGACGCCCCGCCGCTGCTGCTGCGCGAATCGGCCGGCGGCTCGCCGCCGATCGTCGCCCCGGCTCCGCCGGTCACCCCGCGCGCCCGCGCCGCCGAGGCCCGCGCACGCCGCTCCAAGCTGACCCCGACCCGCATCGAAGAGCCGCCCAAGCTGCGCGTGCCCGACAGCGACGAACCCGAGTTCGTGCGCCGCGGGCGCCAGCGCGAGCAATCCGGCAAAGCGCGGCGCATCGCGCTGGCGCTGGGCAGCCTGGTGCTGCTGCTGGCACTGGGCGCGCAGGCCGTGGTCAGCTTCCGTGACGTGCTGGCGGCGCGCTATCCGGCGCTGCGCCCGGCGCTGGTCTCGAGCTGCGCCCTGCTCGGCTGCAGCGTCAGGCTGCCGACGCGTCCCGATCAATTGGTGATCGAGACCGGCGAACTGATCACGCTGGGCGGCAACGCCTACACCTTCAGCACGCTGCTGCGCAACCAGGGCGACATGGCGCTGGCCTGGCCCAGCATCGAACTGACCCTGAACGACGCCGACGACAAGCCGCTGGTGCGGCGCGTGTTCGGCCCGCGCGACTACGTCGGCGCGGCGGCAAGTTCGCCGACCGGCTTCGGCGCGCGCGCCGAGCAGCCTGTCAAGATCCATTTCAGGCTGGAGGGACTCGAACCCTCCGGCTACCATATCGCCGTTTTCTATCCCTGAAGGCTACCCCATGACCAAAACCGCCCTGATCTGCGGCTCGCTCGCGTTCGACAAGATCATGCAATACCACGGCCGCTTCGCCGAGACCCTGCTGGCCGACCAGCTGCACCGCGTGAACGTCTCGTTCCTGGTGCCGACCATGCGCACCGAATACGGCGGCTGCGCCGCCAACATCGCCTACAACCTCAAGATGCTGGGCGGCGAACCGCTGATGATGGGCACCCTGGGCCAGGACGGCGGCGACTACCTGAAACGCTTCGCCCAGCTGGGCCTGGAAACGCGCGGCATCACCACCATCGACGACGCCTACACCGCGCAGTGCTTCGTCACCGCCGACGAAGACAACAACCAGATCAACGCCTTCCACCCGGGCGCGATGCAGTTCTCGCACCAGAACAACGTGGCCGACCAGGGCGCGCTGCGCGTGGCGATCATCTCGCCGGACGGCCGCGACGGCATGATCAAGCACGCGCGCGACTGCGCCGAGCAGAAGGTGCCGTTCATGTTCGATCCGGGCCAGCAGCTGCCGATGTTCTCGGGCGAAGAGCTGATCACCTTCATCAAGCAGGCCACCTACCTGGCCGCCAACGACTATGAATTCGAAGTGATCATGGACCGCACCGGCTTGAGCCTGGAAGACATCGCCGCGCGCCTGGACGCGCTGATCGTGACCCGCGGCGCGGCCGGTTCCGACATCTACGCCGGCGGCGAGCACATTCGCATCCCGGCGGTGGAAGCGGCCAACGTGGTCGACCCGACCGGCTGCGGCGACGCCTACCGCGCCGGCCTGCTGTACGGGATCACCAATGGCCTGGAATGGGCCACCAGCGGGCGCATCGCCAGCCTGCTCGGCTCGATCAAGATCGCCAGCCAAGGTGGCCAGAACCACGCGTTCACGCCCGAGGAGTTCGACCAGAAGTTCGAAGCGGCGTTCGGGTTCAAGTTCCGCTGATCGGTTAAGAAATGAAAAAGGGGCGCCGTGCGAACGGCGCCCCTTTTGTTTGTACTGATGCCGTCTTACACGTAACCGAACACCTGCCCCAGCACGAACAGCAGGATCTGGATCAGCACCAGCGCCACCAGCACCGACAGGTCGATGCCCCCGATCGGCGGCACCACACGCCGGATCGGGCGCAGCAGCGGCTGATTCAGCGCATGGACGAACGGCGCCAGCGGCGCATTCGGGTTCACCCAGCTGAACACCGCTTCGATGATCAGGAGCGCCATGAAGCCATACAGGATCCAGTTCAGGAAGCGGTGCAGCGCATACAGCAGCACCACTTCGCCGCTTGCGCCCTGCAGCAGCAGCAGCGCGCTGGCCAGCAGCACCACCAGGAAGGCGCCGATCAGGCTCGCCCAGTCATAGCCGCGGGTGCCCGGCACCACGCGCCGCAGCGGCAGCACCAGCCAGTCGGTGATGGTGTGCACGAACTGGCGGATCTGGTCGGGAAGACGCACGCGGATGGCATTCGTCCAGAAGCGCAGCAACAGCACCCCGCCCAGCAGGCCTGCGACGATATTCACGATAAACTGAAGAATGGACAGCACGGACTCTCCTCAAAAAAAAACCGCTGTGCGAACGATCACACAGCGGCATTGTGCCTGAACGATGTCCGACTTGCCACGTGCACATCACGTGGCAGGCGCGGAACGGCGTTGGATATTACGGACGGCTGCTGGTCGGGAACGGCCATGCGGCTGGCGCCAGCACGGTCTTCGCGGCCGGAGCGGCTGCAGGAGCGCTTGGCGCTGCCGCCTTGTCCGACGATGCGGCAGACTTGGCGGCCGGCTTCTTGGCGGCTGCCTTCTTCGCTGCCGGCTTGGTCTCGGCCTTGGCTTCCACCTTGGCGTCCGTCTTGCTGTCGGCTTTCGCTTCCGGCTTGGTCTCGACTTTCGACTCGGTGGCGGTATCGGCTTTCACTTCCGGCTTGCTGTCGGCCTTCGCTTCGACCTTCACTTCCGGCTTGGCGGCGGCAGGTTTGGCTGCAGGCTTGGCTGCGGTGGTGGCCGACGTGGTCTTGGTCGCTGCGGTCTTGGTGGCAGCGGTCTTGGTCGCAGCAGTCTTGGTGGCAGCGGTCTTGACCGGAGCGGCAGCCTTGGTGGCAGCGGTTTTTGCCGGAGCAGCAGCTTTCTTGGCAGCAGGAGCAGCCGATTTAGCGGCGGTCGAAGCGGCTTTGGTCGCTACCGGCTTGGCAGCGGTTTTGGTCGCGGTCGATTTTTTCGCTGCAGGCTTTGCAGCCGATTTAGCGGCGGTTTTAGTCGCGGTCGCTTTCTTGGCTGCCGGCTTGGCAGCGGTTTTGCTTGCGGCCGCTTTTTTAGCTACCGGCTTGGCTGCCGATTTGGTTGCCGATTTAGCGGTCGATTTGGTTGCGGTCGCTTTTTTGGCGGCTGGTTTAGCAGCGGACTTGGCGGTCGATTTAGCGGCTGCCTTTTTCGCTGCCGGCTTGGCTGCCGGTTTTGCGGCGGCTTTCTTTGCCGCTGGTTTAGCTGCCGGTTTAGCAGCGGCTTTCTTTGCCGCCGGTTTTGCAGCAGCTTTCTTTGCGGCTGGCTTCGCTGCCGGTTTAGCGGCGGCTTTCTTGGCTGCCGGCTTGGCTGCCGGTTTAGCAGCGGCTTTCTTGGCTGCCGGCTTGGTTGCCGATTTAGCGGTCGACTTGGTCGCCGACTTGGTTGCCGGCTTTGCAGCGGCTTTCTTGGCTGCCGGCTTGGCGGCCGGCTTGGCGGCCGATTTAGCGGTCGACTTGGTTGCCGATTTAGTTGCCGGCTTGGTTGCCGACTTGGCTGCCGGCTTCGCCGCCGATTTAGCGGTCGACTTCGCTGCCGGTTTTGCCGTCGATTTAGCGGCGGCTTTCTTCACTGCTGGCTTGGCGGCCGGCTTGGCGGCCGATTTCGCAGTGGTCTTGGTCGCGGTCGACTTAGCGGCGGTGGTCTTGGTCGCAGCGGTCTTGGCCGCGGTTGCTTTCTTTGCTGCAGGTTTTGCTGCGGTCTTCGCTGCCAGCTTGCTCACGGCCTTGGCTGCCGGCTTGGCTACCGCCTTGGCGGTTGCCTTGGTGGCGGTCTTGCTGGCGGTCTTGCTGGCGGTGGTCTTGGTAGCGGCGGCTTTCTTTGCCACTGGTTTCTCTGCTGCAGTCTTTGCGGTGGACTTCGTCGACGACGAAGGCGCGCTCTTTGCTGCTGCCTTTGCTGCTGGTTTCTTAGCGGTTGCCATTTTTGTTCTCCTTCATCTGCGATGAGAAATACACACTAGGTTTAAAACGCGCCAGGCATTACTGCCTGGCGAGTTATTCATCGGCCCACACCGCAATTGCGATCTGGGCCAATGAATCCGGCACCGGCTGAACTGCTGCAACTCCTCACAGTTGCAGCGCTTCAGCCAACGTCGACAGGTCACCGATGCCACGTGTTTTCACATCGCTACCCTTACGGGTGCGAAAAGAAAAAGCCGCCTTGCCTGAGCAATTGGTCAGACAAGGCGGCTTGTTCTTTTCGCTTCGCTTGCGTGCATACTGGTTGGATCAGCGTCCTATTATTCGATCGATTTTGCCCGGGTTGCCCGCGACAATATCACATCTTCTCGTTTTGACAAATTCAATCATGTAAAGTACGCGCCTTGTTTGCGATTTCTTTGTGAGCGCGCAACCGTAAATCCCGATATTCGATGCCATTTTCCGACGCTTGAATGCGCGACGTGCGCGCCAATCGGCGCCGATTCGGACTCGGCATGCGGCGGCATTCATCCGATCGCCAATTGCCGTTCCCGCCTTTCAAATCTAGCGTTCCGTAATGCGCAGCAGGTCCATCTTGCACAGCCACGCCAGGCCGCGCAGCAACGTCGGCCGGTCGCACGGCCCCAGCGTATCGCTCAGTTCTTCCACCTGCATCGGACGCGGACCGATGGCCCCAAAGATAACGCCGAATTCTTCCAGCGTCGGCATCGACGCAGCCGCGAAACGGTTGATGCCGAGCTCCCGATACTGGCGCACCAGCGCCAGCGAGGCCTCGGGTTTGAGTTCGACCAGCGATGACGGCCCGAGTGCCCGTGTGGCGTAGCTGGCGAACAGGCGGAACGGATCGAGGCGATCCGGCGCATGCTGCGGCAGCGGCGGATTCAATGACGGATCGGCGCGGCGGCGCTCGGCCAGTTCCTCGAACAGCGTGCGGTAGCGCGCCAGCACCGCGCGCCAGTCGAACTCCTGGCGCGCGCGCAGGCGCGCGTTGTCGCCCATCGTGCGCCGCAGGTGCGGGTCGCGAATCAGGCTGCCGTAGGCTTGCGCCAGTCCCGCCCCATCGAGCGCCACCGCCTGGCTGGCGTGGCCGCAGTACATCTCGAAGCTGTCGACGCCATCTTCATAACGCTGCGCCAGGTCCTGTCCCGCGCCGGGAGCCGGCATCACGGTGGCGATGCGGTAGCCGTCGACGCCGTCGCGCACCGTGTCGCGATAGCCGTTCCAGTCCGACACCACGCACGGCAGGCCGGCCGCCATCGCCTCCAGCGGCGTGAGGCCGAAGGTCTCCTGCAGGTTGTCGGCCAGCGAGGTGAAGATGTCGGCACAGGCCCAGGCATCGCGCTTGTGCTGCGCGTCGCGCCCATCGAGCACGATCAGGTTCACCGAAGGACACAGCGCCGCCGCCGCTTCGTGGAAGGCGGTCTCGATCGCCTCGCCGGCGAACCAGCCGCACAGCACCAGGTGCACCCGCCGCCCGCCCTTCTCGGCGCGCTCGAGCGCGGCGAACAGCTGCTGCGGATGCGACTTGGCGTGCACCGACAGGCGGCCCAGCGACAGCACGGCGACATCATCGAGCCCGATGCCGAGGCGTGCGCGCGCATCGAAACGCTCCTGGTCCGAAAAGCGCAGCTCGTCGCAATGCACGCCGAGCGGGATCATCGGCAGCTGCGGCAGCTCGAAGCGGGTCGCGCCCAGTCGCGTGCGCAGGTAGGCGGCCTGCTGCTCGAGCAGCAGGCGCATGCTGTCGCGCACCACGCGCGAGGTGCAGACGATGGCGTCCCAGCCGCGCACCGGCGCCGTCAGCAGGCCGGTGACGGTGTTCATCATTTCGTGGTTGGCGACGCTGTGGACGACGCCGCACAGGCTGTAGTCGCGGTCGTCCAGGCGCAGGCGCTGCCACGCCAGGCGCTCGATGTCGGCGCCGGGGTGATACAGGCAGCCAAAACGCTTCAGGTCTTGCGGGCGCGATGACGCCACCCACGCCAGCTCGCCCGCGTAGCCATCGTCGCGCAGCGCCGCCAGGCAGGCGTCGGCGTGGCGGCGGTCGGCGGTGAAGCATCCGAGTTCGCCCTGCGTCCCTTCCTGCGCCAGCGCGCGCAGCAGGCCGACGCCGGCCGACTGCCGCCCCAGCAGCTTCTGGCCCGCGATGTTGAACGCTTCCGGATCGTAGTGCAGGGCAAAGCGGTCGTGCATGGACATTCCTGTGACGGCGGCGATGGCCCGATCATAGCGCCGACACGGATGCGGCGGCGCGAGACTGCGCCGCCGCATCGGGAGTGCGATCGAGGATCGCGTTCAGCGCTTGGGCGCCACGCGCCAGACTACGCCGCCTGCATCGTCCACCACCAGCAGCGCGCCGTCCTGCGCCACCTCGACGCCGGACGGACGGCCCCAGACATCGCGGTCGCTCAGCACCATGCCGGTCATGAAGTCCTGGTACTGGCCGGTCGGCACGCCGTTCTTCATGAACACGCGCACCACCTTGTAGCCGGTGCGCACGCCGCGGTTCCAGGAACCGTGCAGCGCCACGAACACGTCGCCCTCATACTCTTTCGGGAACGCGTTCTTCGCCCCTTGCGGCGCGTGGTACACCGCCATCCCCAGCGGCGCCGAGTGCGCCTGCAGCAGCACGTCCGGGGCGATGGTCTTGCCCTTCAGGTCGGGACGCACGCCCTTCTGGCGCGGATCTTCGTTGTCGCCCAGGTAGTACCACGGCCAGCCATAGAACCCACCCTGCTTCACGCGCGTGAGGTAGTCCGGCGGCAGGTTGTCGCCCAGGCCGTCGCGCTCGTTCACGTTGCACATCACGTCGCCGGTGGCGGGATAGACCAGCATGCCGACGCAGTTGCGCAGGCCGGTGGCATAGGTACGGCGGTTGTTGCCGTCCGGGTCGAACGCCATGACGGTGGCCCGGTCGGTCTCGACGCCCCAGGCGGCGCCGACACCGTGCGCCTTTTCCCATTGCGCGATCGGCTGCGGCGGCTTGTTGCCGATGTCGCTGGCGACGTTGGTGGCCGAGCCGATCGACAGCAGCATCGTTCTACCGTCTTTCGAGAACGCCAGCGTGCGCGTGGTGTGGCCGCCGCTGGTCTCGGACAGTTCGGGCACGATCGTCTCGGCCGCGCCGCGCGCCTTCAGGTCGCCGTTGCGGTAGGGGATGCGCACCACCGAGTTGACGTTGGCGACGACCAGGTATTGCGGATTGGCGCCGGAGGGCCAGAACGCCATGCCGTAGGGGCGCGACAAGCCGGTTGCGAATACCGCGGCGCTGTTGGCCTTGACGCCGTCTTTCGAGCGCAGCACCTTGATCTCGCCGTTCGAGGTCGACGCCAGGAAGATGTCGCCGTTCGGCGCGCGCAGCGGCAGGCGCGGCTTGTCGTCGTCGCGCGCGTAGATGCCAACCTCGAAGCCTGGCACTACCTGCGGAATCGAGCCATTCGGGCGGGCCTGCACGCGCGGGCCGTTGCCGGCGCTTGGCGTAGCGAATGGGGCCGGCAGGTCGGCGAACTTCAGGTGGTGCAGCTTGCCGGGCTGGTGTTCTTCCCACGAGCCGGCGCGGTCGCCGGAGGCGGCCGGTGCGGCGGCTTGCGCGGTGGCTGCGGGTCCCTTGAGCGTGGCCAGGTAGTCGATCAGCGCAGCGCGCGTCTTCTGGTCCGGCACGCCGACCGGCATGGTGGTGCCGGGCACGCGCCTGGCCGGGTCGAGCAGGAACACGTCGAGCTCATTGCGGGTCCAGGTGGCGCCGGCGGCGCCGGCTTTATTCAGCGCGGCCGAGTAATTGAAACCGGGGACCGCCGCCGCCTTGCGCCCGACGACGCCGAACAGGCCGGGGCCGGCCAACGGCGACAGCTTATCGTCGACCGTGTGGCAGCTGGCGCAGTTATTTTGAAAAATGGTGCGGCCGTTCAGGGCGGCCGGCGCGGCGTGGGCGCTCAGCGCCATGGTCAGGCTGGCGAACGTCAAGGCATGCAGCGTCAAGGATTTGGCGTGCAACGGTGTCTCCCGGTTGTCTTCAATGAACGCCATCATAGGTCAACTCGGTCCTGCGTTGTCGCTTTCGTCATCGGCCCGCCTAGCGTCCCGGCGCTGCGGTCACATGCGTGCCCGGTAGTCGCGCAGCAGTGCCGCGCGGCGCGGCCGGAAGCTGTCGCCGGTGGGCGCGGCCGCGGCGATGCGCTCGGCGCGGAACATGCGAAAGTCGTCGCGCAGGCAGCAGCGCGCCAGCACCACCAGCATGTTGTCGAGGTAGACGATGGCCAGCGGCCAGATGGTCCGGCGGCTGGCCACGCCGTTGCGGTCGACGTAGTCGATGGCCAGCGCTTCCTCGCGCCAGCAGCAGGCGCGGATCAGATCCATGTCCGGCAGCCTGGCATACCTCTGGCCGAAGTGGTGGACCTGGGATACCGCGTGCAGCAGGTGCTGCTGGCCCAGCGACGGCAGGGTCGCCGCGACCTTGTCCAGCACCGACTGCGCCGCGCCGCTCAATGCCGGGTCGCCCATGTGGCGCACCTCGGACAAGCCCAGGATCAGCGCTTCGAGTTCGATGCGGCTGAATGTCTGCGGCGGCAGCGCGCCGTCCTCGACCAGCGTGTAGCCGAAACCCCGTTCGCCGTCGATACGCGCGCCGCCGGCGCGCAGGCTGTCGATGTCGCGGTAGATCGAGCGCGGCGAGACGCCGGTGTGCGCCGCCAGCTGCGCCGCCGTGGCCGGGGAAGGCAGGCGGCGCAAGGCGGCCAGGAGCGTGAACAGGCGTTCGGAGCGGGACATCGGCAGCTGACGGAAAGTGACAGTAGGGCTGGCTATAGTAGCACCCGCTGGCCAGCACCTTTTTTCCACTTTCACGCAGGAGTCACCATGTCGGTCCAGGCAGTCACGCACATCAATTTCAATGGCCAGGCGCGCGCCGCGCTCAGCTTCTATCACGCCGTGTTCGGCGGCCGGATCATGCTGGTGACTTACCAGGATTTCGGCGTGGAGTCGGACGGAACGCCGTGGGACGCGATCATCTGGGGGCAGGTGGTGGCCGAGAGTGGGATGCGCATCATGGCGTATGACGTGCAGAAGGACAAGGCATGGCATCCGGGTGAGAATGCGTTCTATGTGTCGCTGCGCGGGGATTCAGCTGAAGAGATCGCGGCACTGTGGGAGCGACTGGTCGAGGGCGGCAACATTGTGCATCCGCTGGCGCCGGCGAAGTGGTCGCTGCTGTATGGAATGCTCAAGGACCGGTTTGGCGTCACGTGGGTGCTCGATGTGGCGCCCGACGCTGCCCGTTGACGCCCGGTTGGGTGATTCGCAAGCGGCGCTGGAATACACGGCATGACGTCTGCAAGCCGCTTGACCGGGTCGCCCAAAAGAAAAACCCCGCTACTGCGGGGTTTCCTTTATGACGCCTGGGCGAATCAGTCCCAGCTCAGCGTACCGCCAGTCTGGTACTCGGTCACGCGCGTCTCGAAGAAGTTACGCTCCTTCTTCAGATCGATCATCTCGCTCATCCACGGGAACGGATTCTCTTCATTCGGGAACAACGCATCCAGACCAATCTGCACCGCACGGCGGTTGGCGATGAAGCGCAGGTAGCCCTTGAACATCGGCGCGTTCAGACCCAGCACGCCGCGTGGCATGGTGTCTTCGGCGTAGCGGTACTCCAGATCAACCGCTTCCAGGAACAGCGCCTTGATCTCTTCGCGGAATTCCGGGGTCCACAGCTGCGGGTTTTCCATCTTGATCGTGTTGATCAGGTCGATGCCGAAGTTCACGTGCATCGACTCGTCGCGCAGGATGTACTGGTATTGCTCGGCGGCGCCGGTCATCTTGTTCTGGCGGCCGAGCGCCAGGATCTGGGTGAAGCCGACGTAGAAGAACAGGCCTTCCATCAGGCAGGCGAAGACGATGATCGACTTGAGCAGCTTCTGGTCGTTTTCGACGGTGCCGGTCTTGAAGTCAGGGTTGGTCAGGACGTCGATGAACGGGATCAGGAACTGGTCCTTGTCGTGGATCGATTCGATCTCGTTGTAGGCGTTGAAGATCTCGCCTTCGTCCAGGCCGAGCGACTCGACGATGTACTGGTAGGCGTGGGTGTGGATCGCCTCTTCGAAGGCCTGGCGCAGCAGGTACTGGCGGCATTCCGGCGCGGTGATGTGGCGGTAGGTGCCCAGCACGATGTTGTTGGCGGCCAGCGAGTCGGCGGTGACGAAGAAGCCCAGGTTGCGCTTGACCAGGCGGCGCTCGTCTTCGGACAGGCCGTTCGGGTTCTTCCACAGCTCGATGTCGCGCTGCATGTTCACTTCCTGCGGCATCCAGTGGTTGGCGCAGCCGGCCAGGTATTTGTCCCAGGCCCACTTGTACTTGAACGGCACCAGCTGGTTGACGTCGGTTTCGCCGTTGATGATGCGCTTGTCGTCGGCGTTGACGCGCTTGGCCACTTCGGCGGCGGGGGCGCCTTCGGGGTTGTTGATGTGCGGGGTGGCCGCGGCGCTGGTTGGTTCGTCGTCCCAGTTGAGCATGGTGGTTTCCTTCTGTGGTGAGTCCTGATGCGCAGTTGCGGCGCAGGTCACGCGTGTTTGATATGTGTCGGTCGCGGGGGGAACCTCTGGCGCTTGCGGTGTGCGGGCAAACTTGGGTTCCCGCCTTCGCGGGAATGACGGTTTTAAATGTGGTGGTACTGATTACGGTGCTGATGTCCCAGCGGTGCTGCTGTACTGATGTTCGGCGATGCCGCCGTCACTGGTGTCAGCGATGCGAGCCGACATTTACGTCGGCTCGCATCATTGCCAGATTACTGGCAGGCTTCGCACTCGTCGAAACCGGCGTCGCCAGGACGCAGGTAGCAGGCGGCGCCTTCCTGGATTTCGGCGGTCGCGGCCGGAGCCGAGGCGGCTGCCACCGGCGCGGCTGCTGCCGGCGCGGCGTGGCCAGCCTGCAGACCGCCCGAGACCGGCACGGCGTTCAGGGCGCCGGTACGGGTGGTCGACTTCTCCAGGTGGGTCGCGGCGATGGTGCGCAGGTAGTAGGTGGTCTTCAGGCCGCGCAGCCATGCCAGTTTGTAGGTCTCGTCCAGTTTCTTGCCCGAGGCGCCGGCCATGTAGATGTTCAGCGACTGGGCCTGGTCGATCCACTTCTGGCGACGCGACGCCGCTTCCACCAGCCACTTCGGCTCGACTTCGAACGCGGTAGCGTAGATGTCGCGCAGGTCTTGCGGCACGCGATCGATCTTGCTCAGCGAACCGTCGAAGTACTTCAGGTCGGCGATCATGACTTCGTCCCACAGGTCGCGCGCCTTCAGGTCGCGCACCAGGTACGAGTTGATCTCGGTGAATTCGCCCGACAGGTTCGACTTCACGTACAGGTTCTGGAAGGTCGGTTCGATGCAGGCCGACACGCCGATGATGTTCGAGATGGTCGCGGTCGGGGCGATCGCCACGCAGTTCGAGTTACGCATGCCGAACTGCTTGATGCGCTCGCGCACCGGGGTCCAGTCCATCGAGGCGCTGGTGTCCTGCTCCAGGTAGCCGCCGCGTTCTTCCGCCAGCAGCTTGATCGAGTCCTGCGGCAGGATGCCGCGGTCCCACAGCGAACCGGTGTAGGTTTCATAACGGCCGCGCTCTTCGGCCAGCTCGGTCGAGGCCAGGTAGGCGTAGTAGCAGACCGCTTCCATCGAGGTGTCGGCGAACTTGACGGCTTGCTCCGACGCGAACGGGATGCGCATCATGTGCAGGCAGTCCTGGTGACCCATGACGCCCATGCCCACCGGACGGTGACGCAGGTTCGAGTTGCGCGCCTTTTCCACGGCGTAGTAGTTGATGTCGATGACGTTGTCGAGCATGCGCATCGCGGTGCGGATGGTCTTCTGCAGCTTGACGTGGTCCAGGCCATCGCCCTTCATGTGCTGCGGCAGGTTCACCGAGCCCAGGTTGCAGACCGCGATTTCGTCGGCGCTGGTGTTCAGGGTGATCTCGGTGCACAGGTTCGACGAGTGCACCACGCCCACGTGCTGCTGCGGCGAGCGGATGTTGCATGGGTCCTTGAAGGTGATCCATGGGTGGCCGGTCTCGAACAGCATCGACAGCATCTTGCGCCACAGGTCCATGGCTTCGATCTTCTTGAAGACCGCCATTTCGCCGTTTGCCGCTTTGGCTTCATAGGCCAGGTAGGCTTTCTCGAAGGCCTTGCCGGTCAGGTCGTGCAGGTCCGGCGTCTCGGACGGCGAGAACAGGGTCCAGGCGCCCTTTTCCATCACGCGCTTCATGAACAGGTCGGGAATCCAGTTCGCGGTGTTCATGTCGTGGGTGCGGCGGCGGTCGTCGCCGGTGTTCTTGCGCAGGTCCAGGAATTCTTCGATGTCCAGGTGCCAGGTTTCCAGGTAGGCGCAGACCGCGCCCTTGCGCTTGCCGCCCTGGTTCACCGCCACGGCGGTGTCGTTGACCACTTTCAGGAACGGCACCACGCCTTGCGAACGGCCGTTGGTGCCCTTGATGCGCGAACCCAGCGCGCGCACCGGGGTCCAGTCGTTGCCCAGGCCGCCGGCGAACTTCGACAGCAGCGCGTTCTCCTTGATGGCGTCGTAGATGCCTTCCAGGTCGTCGCCGACGGTGGTCAGGTAGCACGACGACAGCTGCGAGCGGCGGGTGCCCGAGTTGAACAGGGTCGGGGTCGAGCTCATGAAGTCGAACGACGACAGCAGGTTGTAGAACTCGATCGCGCGCGCTTCGCGGTCGTCTTCACGCAGGGCCAGGCCCATCGCGACGCGCATGTAGAACGCCTGCGGCATTTCGATGCGGGTGTCGCGGATGTGCAGGAAGTAGCGGTCGTACAGGGTCTGCAGGCCGATGTAGCCGAACTGCAGGTCGCGGTCGGCGACGATGGCTTTGGCCAGGCGCTCGAGGTCGTACTTGCCCAGTTCTTCGTCCAGCAGTTCGGCCTGGATGCCCTTGGCCACGTACTGCGGGAAGTAGGTGATGTATTCGGCGGCGGCCGCGGCTTGCGCGACTTCGTGGCCGAAGACTTCCTTGCGGATGGTGTGCAGCAGGATGCGCGCGGTCACCTGGCTGTAGGCCGGGTCTTTTTCCATCAGCGCGCGCGCGGCCAGGATGGCCGACTTGTGCAGCTCTTCGACCGGCACGCCGTCGTACAGGTTCTTCAGGGTCTCGGCGACGATGGCGTCGGCGTCGACGTGCTTTTCCAGGCCCGAGCAGGCCGCGCCCACCAGGGCGTGCACGTCGTTGACGTCCAGCGGACGGCGCTCGCCGCCGTCGACCACGTTGATCTGCGGCGCGGCGACCGGGGCGCCGCCAGCGGCTTCCTTGGCGGCGCGGCGTTCTTCCATGCGCTTGGCGCGATACAGCACGTATTCGCGCGCGACGTCGTGTTCGCCCGAACGCATCAGCGACAGCTCGACCTGATCCTGCACGTCTTCGATGTGGAAGGTGCCGCCGTTCGGCTGGCGACGCACCAGGGCGGCAACCACGTTGCCGGTCATCTGTTCCACCAGCTCGCGGATGCGGGCCGAGACGGCGCCCTGCCCGCCGGCGACGGCGAGGAAGGCCTTGGTCATCGCGACCGAGATCTTGTTCGGTTCGAACGCGACCACGGCGCCGTTGCGGCGGATGACGCGGTAGTCACCGCGCGCGACGATCTCGGCCGGGGTCTGGCCGTTCGACGTCGCTCCTGGGGTGACGTGCGGGTTGATCGAGATGTTTTGTGCTGTTTGCAATTGAGCCTCCAGGATCAGCGGGCGGGCCGCCGTTGTTTACACGGGGACCCTCGTGCGCTTGCGCAACCCGGTCCGTCCAACAAATTAAAGAAAAACGAAAAACCCGCCAGCCGGTAACCGATGCCGGCAAACCAGAAAGCAGGTAAAAATGCGTTAAATAAAGCGTGTCAGCAAGCGTCTGTTGAACAAATTTGTGGGCAACTTGTGGACAACCAGCGGACAACTCTGTACAGCTCAGGAATCTAGTGCTATCGGTCCACTACCACTACATCTAGTGTCCAGCTTTGATATGAGACTAATTGTAGTACCTCGTTTGCGCGAAGGGCAAGTGAATAAATTCCCAATTTTTGCGCGCGCGCCCTTGACATTCGCGTTTCTCGGCATTGTGGGGAGTGCGGCGTGAGCGAGCACTAACGTCACGAAAAGCTGCCGGGTTTCGGCTGCCTCATGAAGAATCAGGATGGGGCGGCATTGCTTCGCGATGGAGCATTATGCACCGGAATAATTACCGCAAAGTAACATCGAGGTGCGACTGGATGTAGGGGCTAACCGCTTGCCGCCGCCCCTACATGCCGAGCTTGTGCATCTGGTAGCGCAGTTGTCGTTCGCTGATGCCGAGGGCGGCGGCAGCCTGGAGACGGTCGGCGCCAGCCTCTTGCAAGGCGCGTCGGATCGCCTCTCGTTCGACCCCGTCGAGATAGGAGGAGAGGCCGGCCGCTGCGGCCGGTGCGGCGGGCTGCGGCGCCGGCGCCGGCACGTCGACCGGCGCTCTAGCCGACGCATCGGCGGGGGCGGCGACAACGGCCGGCGCTACCGGCTCGGGCGCAACCGCCGGCGCGACCAGCTCACGCGCACCCGCCTCCGGCGGCCGCGCCGCCTTCAGCGACAGGTCGCCGACCTCGATCACGCCATCGTTGGCAAACGCCAGCGCCCGTTCCAGCACGTTCTCCAGCTCGCGCACATTGCCCGGGAACGAATACGCCTTCAGCGCCTCGAGCACGCCCGGCCCCAGTGACGCCTGGCCCGGCCCGGCCAGCCGATTCAGGATGCCCTCGGCCAGCATCGCCAGGTCGTCCAGCCGCTCGCGCAGCGGCGGCAGCGCCAGTTCGATCACGTTCAGGCGATAAAACAGGTCTTGCCTGAACTTGCCCGTCTCGACGCAGTGCGCCAGGTCCTGGTGGGTGGCGCTGATGATGCGCACGTCGACCGGCTCCTCATTGGTCGCGCCAATCTTGCGCACGCGCCGTTCCTGGATCGCGCGCAGCAGTTTCACCTGCATCGCCAGCGGCAGGTCGGCCACTTCGTCCAGCATCAGGGTGCCGCCGTTGGCCGCGGCGAAGAAGCCGTCGCGTTCTTCGGCGGCGCCGGTGAAGGCGCCCTTGCGGTAGCCGAAGAACTCGGCCTCCATCAGCGTTTCGGGAATCGCGCCGCAGTTCACCGCCACGAACGGCTTGTTCGCGCGTGAACTCTGGGCGTGGATTTCGCGCGCGGCCAGTTCCTTGCCGCTGCCCGATTCGCCGGTGATCGAGATCGGCGCCATCGAACGCGCCAGGCGCGCAATCTGCGCACGCAGCGACTGCATCGCCGGCGAATTGCCGATCAGGCGCGAGGTCGCCCCCGCGCCCTGCCCGGCGCCGTCGCCGGGTTCGGACAGTTTCAGCGCCGAGCGCACCATCACGCGCAGCGCGTCCAGCGCCACCGGCTTGGCGATGTAATCAAAAGCGCCGGCTTTCAACGCCACCACCGCGTTGTCGGCGCTGCCGTAGGCGGTGATCACGGCCACCGGCGTGCCCTTGCCGGAGGCGCCGATCTCGCGCAACAGTTCCAGCCCCAGGCCGTCGGGCAGGCGCATGTCGGTCAGCACCAGCGCGTACTCGTGTTCCTCGAACAGGGCGCGCGCCTGGCGCAGCGTGGCGGCGCTGTCGACGTCCAGCCCCATCTTGATCAGGGTGATCTCGAGCAGCTCGCGCAGGTCGGCTTCGTCGTCCAGCACCAGCACCCGTGGGGTGCGCGGCGGCGTCATGCGCGTGCTCCGGCGTCAGGCCGGATCGGCGAAGGTGATGACGAAGCGGCCACTGGCCTTGCGCGGTCCCATCGCGGATGGGTCGAATCGGGTTTCATAATCGAGTTTCGCATCGTTGTTCAGGCACAGTTCGCGCGCCAGGTACAGTCCCAGCCCGGTTCCCTTGCTCGACGTGGTGTAGAACGGCTCGAACAGGTGGGCGCGCACTTCGGGCGTGATGCCGGGACCGTCGTCCTGCACGTGCAGCTCGCTGCGCCCGGTGGCGTCGCGCATCGGGAAGATGCGGATGCTGGCCGGCTGGCGGCTGGCGTAGCGCACCGCGTTGTTGAGCAGATTGAGCAGGACCTCGTGCAGGTGCAGCGGGTCGAAACGCACCGACATGCCGTCCGCATCACCGAGGTGCACTATATCACCCGCCAGGCCGTGGATTTCGCAGAACTCGGCTTTCAGCCCCTCCAGGAAGTCCCTGAGTGCGATCGGCTCGCCGTTCGGCTGCGCCTTGCGCGACAGCTGCAGGATGTCTTCCACCATGCGGTTCACGCGCGCCACGTTGTCGCCCACGATCTTCAGCAGACGCACTTCGGCCGGGCCTTGCAGGTCTTCGGCCAGCAGCGCGGTGGCGTGGCCGATCGCCGACAGCGGGTTGCGCACCTCGTGCGCGATGCTGGCGGTGAGGCGCCCCATCGAGGCCAGCTTGAGTTGCTGCGCCTGGTTTTCGATGGCGCTCACGTCCTGCATGAAGATCACGCTGCGGCCCTCGGCTGGTTCGGTATCAACGCGCGCGAAGCGCAGTTTCAGGTGCACCGGCTGGTCGCGCCGGCCGTACACCGCGCCTTCGTCGGCATGCCAGGGTTTGAGGGTGACGAAGGCGGCGCCATCGTCCGGCGTCGCCAGCCAGCTCTGGAACGCTTCGGCCACCGGCGCGAAGGCCGGCGCGGCCTGCAGCAGGAAGCCGGATGCTTCGCCGTCCAGCCCCAGCATGCGGCGCGCCGCCGGGTTGCCGGTGAAGACGGAGCCGTCGTCGCCCACCACCAGGATGCCGTCGCCGACGTCGGCCACCACGATGGCGTTGATCGCCTGCTGGATGGCCAGGTCGGCGCCGCGCCGCGCCGCCAGCTCTTCCTGTTTCAGAAGGCGCGCGGCCAGCCGGTTCACCATCAGCACGCCGGCGAAGAAGGCGGCGCCATACAGGCCGGCCTGCATCAGCGCCGGGTCGCGCTCGTCGAGCAGGATCTGCCACACGCTTTGCGCCAGCAGGAACAGGGTCGCCAGCGCGGCCGAGAACAGCGCCAGCACCAGCGGCGCCAGGATCGCGGCGCCGGCCAGCGGGAACAGGTACAGGATGCCCAGGCCCCCGCGCATGCCGCCGGCGCCCAGGTACAGGATCGAGATCACCGCCAGATCGACGCCGATCTGGACCGCCAGCTGGATCAGGAAGCGGCGCCGCCAGCGCGCCGCCAGCGCCAGGCCGACCGCCACGCCAAGATAGGCGATGCAGGTCTCGGCGTTGGCCGGGTCGCCGTGCAGGCTGCCCCCCTCGAAATCCACGCCCAGGTACAGCAGCAGCACCAGGGCGATGACGATGCGGGTGATCGTGAACGTCTGCAGCGAGCGCCACAAGGTGGCGCGCACTTGCTGCGACGGCGCCCGGCGCGGCGGCTTCAAGACTTCGGCGGCGGCAGGCGCACGTGGCCCGGCGAGCAGTAATCGAGGCCGTCGGCGCGCACCGACTCGGAGGCCGGGAAATACATGCCGCAGTGGGCGCACTGGGCCATGGCCTCGATCTCGCGGCTAGAGGACTGGGCCTTGGCGCTCATGTCGCGCTGCGCGTCATGGCGTTTGGCGATGGCGCGCAGCTTGCTGCGCACGGCGAACACCACCAGGGCGATCAGGGCAATCCAGAATAAAACACGCATCAAACGACTCCACGGTGCAGCACCACTTCGAGCACGAAGCGGCTGCCGACATAGGCCAGCGCCAGGGTGGCGAAACCGGCCAGGGTAAAACGCAGCGCGGTCTTGCCGCGCCAGCCCTGCCACCTGCGGCCGGCCAGCAGCGCGGCGAACAGCGCCCACGACAGCAGCGCGAACACGCTCTTGTGGTCGAGCAGCAGCGGCCGGCCGAATACCTGTTCTGAGAACACGAAGCCCGACAGCACGGTCAGGCTGAGCAGGATAAAGCCGATCCAGATCACCCGGAACAGCAGCTTTTCCATGGTCAGCAGCGCCGGCAGCTGGTCCAGCGCGCTGCCCAGCCAGCCGCCGGCGGCGCTGCGGGTATGCAGGCGCGCTTCCTGCAGCGCCATCAGCACGGCGTGGAAGGCGGCGATGGTGAGCGTGCTGTAGGCCAGCACCGCCACCGCGATGTGCCAGCCGAAGGCCGGCGACTGGCCGGCCAGCTGCATCACGCTGCCCGGGAACAGCGCCGGCAGCAGCGCCGCGGCGCAGGCGAACGGCATCACCAGGCGGCGCATGCCGTCGAGGGCGAAATTGCGGTTTTCCAGCCAGTAGGCGGCGACCGAGACCCACAGCGCGCTCGAGAGCATGACGGCGAAGCCGACCCGCAGCCGGCCGGGCATGATCACGTCCAGACCGAGCCCTGCGCCATGCACCAGCCAGGCGCCGGCGGTGACCGCCGAAATGACGGCGCCCCGCCGCGTCGGCAGCAGGGCGCATACCGCGTACAGGAAAGCCGCGGCAAGGAAGAGGGAATTCTGCATAACGGCAGTCTACACCATTGGCCGCGGGCGGTGGCAAGGGGCCTGCGGCCGGCCGGCGCTCTGCCCTAATCGACCGCCGCCATGCGCAATTCGTCGTGGTGATGCCGTTGTTGTTCTTCCATCACCAGCTGGCCCAGCTCGCGCTTGAGCAGGTTGAAAGCCGGGTCGGCCGGGTCGCGCGGGCGCGGCAGTTCGACGATCAGGTCGCGCTTGACCGTCCCGGGGCGGTAGGTCATTACCACGATGCGGTCGGCCAGGTAGATCGCTTCCTCGATGCTGTGGGTGACGAACAGGATCGTCTTCTTCATCTCGCCCCACAGGCGCAGCAGTTCGTCCTGCAGGTTGCGCCGGGTGAGCGCATCCAGCGCGCCGAACGGTTCGTCCATCAGCAGGATCGGCGAATCGAGCGCCAGCACGCGCGCGATCGCCACCCGCTGGCGCATGCCGCCGGACAGGTCTTTCGGATAGCGCGCGCGAAAGTCCGCCAGCGACAGCAGTTTCAACAGATCGTCCACCCGCTGCGTGATGACGGCCGCCGGCACGCGCTTGATCTCGAGCCCGAAACGGATGTTCTGCTCCACCGTCATCCACGGAAACAGCGCATATTCCTGGAACACCATGCCGCGCTCGGGGCCGGGCGCGGTCACGGGGCGGCCGTCGACCACGATCACGCCGCTCGACGGCGGCGCGAAGCCGGCCACCGCGTTCAGCAGCGTCGACTTGCCGCAGCCGGACGGCCCGAGCAGGCAGGTGAACTGGCCGCGCGCGATGTCCAGGCTGATGTCCTGCAGCGCCACCACTTCGCGTCCCTCGGCGCCGAACACCTTGTTGACGCCGTCGATCCTGATATGTAGGTCGCTCATCTCAATGCTCCAGGCCTCGGTGCCAGCGCAGCAGATGGTTGTTCAATTTGTTGACGGCGGCGTCGATCGCCAGCCCAAGCAGGCCAATGCTGATCATGCCGGCGATGATCTTGTCCGACCAGAAGTACTCGCGCGCCTCCGAGATGCGGAAACCCAGGCCGCTGTTCACGGCGATCATCTCGGCCACGATCACCACGATGAAGGCGGTGCCGATCCCAATGCGTGCGCCCGACAGGATGTAAGGCACGGCGGCCGGCAGGATCACGCGCACGAACATGGTCAGGCGGCCCGCGCCCAGGTTGCGCGCCGCGCGCAGGTAGATGCCGTCGACCTGGCGCACCCCGGCCACGGTGTTCATCAACACCGGGAAGAAGGCGCCGATCGCGATCAGGAACACCGCCGGCGGGTTGCCCAGTCCGAACCACAGCATGGCCAGCGGGATGTAGGCGATCGGCGGGATCGGGCGCAGCACCTGCACCAGGGGATTCATCCAGGCGTACACGCTGCGGCTGGCCCCCATCGCCAGCCCGAGCGGCAGCGCCAGGCCGGCGCCGAGGGCGAAGCCCAGCACGACGCGATACAAGCTGGCGAGGATGTCCGCCGGCAGCTCGCCGGAGAAGGCCCACGACAGCCAGCCGCCATCGGCATAATCCTTCCACGCCACCAACGGCAGTAGATAGTCGACCCACTTGCGCCACACCTCGCTCGGCGCCGGCAGCACCTGCGGATTGACCCAGCCGCTGGCCGCCACCCACTGCCACAGGGCGATGGCGACCAGCGGCGCCACCAGGCCGACACCGGTATCCAGCAGGCGCAGTGGATTGGCGCGCCGGGTCTTGCGTCGTTCGATGCGTTCCATTGCCCTCTCCTTATTGGATCTGCAGGCTGCGCTTGGCCGCGGCCAGCAGGTCGGTGCGCACCCAGTCCCTGGCCAGCGGCGGGCGCGCCATGCGTCCGACGCCGGTCTGCGCCATCACGTCGGTGGTGACCTGGATGTGGGCCGGGGTGATGTCGTACGAATACGGCGAATTCTTGACGGCATCCCGGAAGTCGGCCACCGTGATCTGGCCCTTGAACATCTGCTGGCGTACGTACTGCTCGGCCAGCGCCGGGCTTTCGATGAAGGTGCGGGTGGCCTGCACGAAGCAGCGCATGAATTTCTCGGCCACCGGTTTGCGTTCGCGGTAGAACCGCTCGGTCATGACCATGGTGCGCACCGGCTCGCCGATCGGGGTGCCGTAGGGCTTCATCACCTCGACCCCGAAGCCCAGGTTGATCGCCTGCGACGACTGCGGCTCGGACTGCATCATGGCGTCGATGTGGCGTCCCATCAGCGCCTGGTTCAGGTCGGCGTAGGCGAGGTACACCAGCTGTACGTCAGCCCTGCCGGAAGGGTCGGCCTTCAGTTTGTGGCGCGCCAGTTCGGCCATCAACAGCACTTCCTGGATGCCGCCGCGCGTGACGCCGACCTTTTTCCCTTTCAGGTCGGCGATGCCGGCGATGTTGACGTCGCGCCGCGCCACCAGGCGCGCGCCGCCGCGCGCGAAGCCGGCCACCACCACGATCGGCGCCCCGCCGGCGCGGCCCTGGATCGCCGCCTCGGATGCGGTGGCGCCCACGTCCAGTTCGCCGGCAATCATGGCCTGCATCACGTCCAGCCCCTTGGCGAACATCTTTTCCTCGACCCGGATGCCGCAGCGCGGGGCGATTTCCTTGATATACGAGACCGCGCCGAAATGCGCGAGCTTGAGGTTGCCGAGCCGGACGACCTCCTGCGCCTGCGCCGTCATGCCGAATGCCAGCCATACCGCCATCACGATCGATACCAGTTTCATTACCCACTCCTTGCTCATGAAAGGATTGCCGCCGGCCACAGGCCATGTCCGCCAAACGCCGCACCGTGCACAATGCATTCCACAAGGAAACTTGTCGTTGAGAAACAGCAAGCGGCACGGGAATCATGCTGTCGACGACGGATTGCCGGTGACAATTGATGACTTTTGGGTTGTTATCCGAAGTAGATAATGATCGCTCCAGCATTCAGCCATTTCGACTTGAGACCTCCGATGCGAATTCTTCTTCCCCTGATTCTGGGCGCCCTGCTGAGCGCCTGCGGTGGCGGCAGCGACAGCCCTGCGCCAACTTCCCCTCCGGTACAGCCCGTCCCACCCGTGACTGCCAGCATGACCTTGTCCAGTCCGACCCTGCGCCCGCTCACCGGCGGCAACGCGGTCCCTCTCAGCGCCACCCTGTCGAGCGGCGGCGCGGTGCGCTGGCAACTGGCGGCCGGCGCACCCGGCACGCTCAGTGCCGACACTGGCAGCGCCGTGCGCTACCAGCCGCCGGCAGGTGTACTGGCGGCGCCGGTGGCGGTAACCGTCACCGCCACCGGCGATGGCGCCAGCGCGTCGCTGACGCTGGCCGTTTCGTCCGAAACGCGTACGCCGGGATTGTTCGAGATGCCTTGGCGCGCTTCCAGCGGCCCTACCCAGCATCGGCCAAGCAGTGTTGCCGCCGACATCGCCGGCAATACCTATGTGGTGTCGTATAACGACGTCTCGCCATCGCGCCGGGGTGGGCCACATCTGCACAAGATCGCTCCCGACAATACTGTCACCCCACTTATCGACAACGACACCTGGTTCGGTCAGGCTGCGTCGAATGCGAATGCTTCTCTCCTCTACTGGGTCTCGAGCATGGCCGTGGACCGCGCGGGCAACCTGTACTTCACCAACCTGCCGCTCGGCATTCCACTCACGGCGGGCCAGCAAAGCCATGGCGGCCCGACCATCCTGAAAGTGACCCCGGCCGGCGTCATCTCGGTCCTGGCCGGTAGCGCGGATCCGCAAGTCGGCGCGATCACCGACGGCAGCGGCAGCGCCGCGCGCTTCCTGTCCCCGTCCATCGCCGGCATCGACTTCGACGACAACCTGTATCTGCGCGACGGTGGCGATGTCGTGCGCAAGGTGACCACGGCCGGCAACGTGACGACCGTGGCTTCGCTGCCGCGCGGCTTGATGGCGGACAAGGATGGCAATACCTATGACCACGACGACGCCACGAACAAGCTGATGCGGACCGGCCCGGACGGCGCCAGGATGATCGTCACGGACGTGCCCTACTGCGCCGATGGCGCGCCGGTGCGCCCGCGTGCCTGCCTGCCGAGCGCACCGTACCGGCTGATCCCCACCGGCGGCGCGTCGTATGTCGTGTTCGACGGCTATAGCCTGGGGCGCCTGATCATGCCGTCGCCGAACGCGCCGCCAGCCGCGACCCTGACCTTGTCCAGCCCGACCCTGCGCACCATCGCCGGCGGCAGCGCGATCCCGCTGACCGCTACCCTGTCGAATGGCGGCGCGGTGCGCTGGCGGCTGGCGACCGGATCGCCCGGCAGCCTCAGCGCCAACATGGGCGCCACCGTACGCTACCTGCCGCCGGCCGGCGCGCTGGCCGCGCCGACGACGGCGACCGTGATCGCCGAAGCCGACGGCGCCAGCGCCGCGCTGACGCTGGCCCTGACGTCCGCATCGAACATGCCGGGATTGTTCGCCATGCCATGGCGCGATTCGAACGAACCGACCATGCACCGGCCGCACAGCATTGCCGCCGATCTCGCGGGCAACACCTATGTGGTGAGCTACGTGGCCAATGTGAATCCCACGCGGCGCGGATCCCCGCACCTGTACCGGATCGCCCCCGACAATACGGTGACGCCGCTCATCAGCGCCACGACCTGGTTCGGCCAGCCCGTGTCGGACGAAAATGCCCGGCGTCTCAACAATATCGTAGGATTCGCGGTGGGCCGCACGGGCGACCTTTACTTCGCCATCGCGCAGCCATTCAGCGTCACGGTCGGTGCGCCGACGATCCTGAAGGTGACCCCGGCAGGCGTCATGTCGGAACTGGTGACCAATTCCCCTCCGGACGCTCCACCCGAGACCGCCCAGGCGCCGACCATTGCCGGCATCGATTTCGACGACAATCTGTACGTGCTCGACAGCCGCGGCACACTGTACAAGGTGAGCGCCGCGGGCAGCGTGACGCCGCTGGCCGCCTTGCCGAAAGGCTTGAGTGCGGACAAAGACGGCAATACCTACGCCTACGATGAAGGTGCACGCAAGCTGGTTCGTACCGGTGCGGACGGCAGCAAGGCTCAGGTGACGACGGTACCTTACTGCGTCAACGGCACGCCGGTGCCGCCACTCGACTGCCTGCCCGACGCCCCCTATGAACTGATTGCTGCCGGCGCCACATCGTATGTCGTGTATGACGGCTACTCGCTGCGGCGCCTGGTCCTGCCGCGGTGACACGGCGAAACGGCCGAAACCGCAATGCCGCACTGAGGTAGAATGACGGCTTTCCTGCAGCCCGGCGCTTTCTTGGGCACGGGCTGCAGCTATGTGCACGCTATTTTTCCCGAGATGCAGTCATGCTAGACAATCTGACTCAACGCCTCGCCAAGGTCGTCAAGACCATGCGCGGCGAGGCCCGCCTGACCGAAGCCAACACCGCCGAGATGCTGCGCGAAGTGCGCATGGCCCTGCTCGAGGCCGACGTTGCGCTGCCGGCGGTGCGCGAATTCATCGCCAAAGTGAAGGAAAAAGCGCTGGGCGAAGAAGTGCTGGCCTCGCTCAGCCCCGGCCAGGCCCTGGTCGGCGTGGTGCAGAAGGAACTGGCCGCGCTGATGGGCGCCGACCTGGGCCCGGAAGCGACGCAGCTGTCGTTCGCCCAGCAGCCGCCGGCGATCATCCTGATGGCCGGCCTGCAGGGTGTGGGTAAAACCACCACCACCGGCAAACTGGCCAAGTACCTCAAGGAACAGAAGAAGAAAAAAGTGCTGACCGTCTCGGCCGACGTGTATCGCCCTGCGGCGATCGCGCAGCTGGAGTCCGTGACCAAGCAAGTCGGCGCCGACTTCTTCCCGTCCACCGCCAACGACAAGCCGGTCGACATTGCCCTCAACGCGCTGGACTGGGCCAAGAAGCACTACCACGACGTCCTGATCATCGACACCGCCGGCCGCCTGGGTATCGACGAAGCGATGATGAAAGAGATCGCCGCCGTCCACGGCGCCGTCAAGCCGGTGGAAACCCTGTTCGTGGTCGACGCCATGCTGGGCCAGGATGCGATCAACACCGCCAAGGCCTTCAACGACGCCCTGCCCCTCACCGGCATCGTGCTGACCAAGCTCGATGGCGATTCGCGCGGCGGTGCGGCCCTCTCGGTGCGTCACGTCACCGGCAAGCCGATCAAGTTCGCCGGCGTCTCCGAAAAACTGGACGGCCTGGAAGCCTTCGACCCGAGCCGCATGGCCAACCGCGTGCTGGGCATGGGCGACATCCTGGCGCTGGTCGAAGAAGCGCGCAAGGGCGTGGACGCCGAAGCGGCGGCCGAACTGGCCAACAAGATCAAGGTCGGCGGCCGTTTCGACATGAACGACTTCAAGGCGCAGCTGACCCAGATGAAGAAAATGGGCGGCATGGCCGGTCTGATGGACAAGCTGCCGGCCCAGTTCCAGCAGGCGGCGGCCGGCGCCAACATGGACCAGGCCGAGAAATCGGTGCGGCGCATGGTCGGCATCATCGACTCGATGACCCCGGGCGAGCGCGCCAAGCCGGAACTGATCAAGGCCAACCGCAAGCGCCGCATCGCGGCCGGCGCCGGCGTGCAGGTGCAGGAAGTCAACCGCATGCTGAACCAGTACGACCAGATGCAGACCATGATGAAGAAGCTCAAGGGCGGCGGCCTGATGAAGATGATGCGCGGGATGAAGGGCATGATGCCCGGCATGCGCTGATCGGCTCTATCCTCAATCCCGTACGATGGGGACGAAACCGCGCAAAGTATCGCTTTGCGCGGTTTTTTTTCGCCGCCTGTCGTCGTTTTTTCGTTCTGGTGCGTTGTTGTGTGCGATAGCACCCATTTGGACGGTTATCAGAGTGAAAAAGTCTTGAAAAAGACTTGCACGAACAGAAAAACGCTACCAATATAGGCGTGCGATAAATTACGCATTTTTCCATGTGTTCGTTTTAGGAGGCTCGAAGATGGCAACAGCCAAAAAAACCACTGCAGCGCCAGCCAAAAAAGCCGCTGCCAAGCCTGCTGCAGCGGCCAAGCCGGCAGCGAAAAAGGCAGCAGCACCAGCTAAAGCAGCAGCCAAATCGGCCGACAAGCCGGCAGCTGCACGCAAGCCGAATGCCGCCTTCATGAAGGCAATGACCCCATCCGCCACCCTGGCCGCCGTCGTGGGCGACAAACCGCTGCCACGTACCGAAGTGACCAAGAAGGTCTGGGATTACATCAAGTCGAAAGACCTGCAGGACGCGGAAAACCGTCGCATGATCAATGCCGACGACAAGCTGAAAGCCGTTTTCGGCGGCAAGGCGCAAGTGTCGATGTTTGAAATGACCAAGCTGATTTCGGATCACCTGAAATAAGCTGGTTGTTTTAAAAGCCTCGAGCTGAAAAGAAAGCCCCGGTTAATGCCGGGGCTTTTTGTTTTTAAAGTATTAATACTGTGCGTGACTTGGCGGATAAGCCGGGACGCGATAAGCGCCCCTGGCTCGCAAGCGCATTACAAACCTGCCGCCGCCTTCATCAGCTGGAATACCTGGGTATTCTCGATCGTGCCCTTGAACGGTGCCGACCCGGCCCCGGTCGCGAACAGCTTGACGTCGCCGCCGCCGTGCGTCTCGGACGACTTGTGCACCCCGGTCTCCTGGTGATAGTCGTCGCTCTGCGCCACCACGCTGTCGACGTCGGCGCGCGCGTCGGGGCGGTTCGGGCCGTTGCCGAACACCAGCGTGGTAAAGGTCTTGCCGTCGGCGTCCTGCTTCGGCTGGCCGGTGGCGTAGTCGCGCACGATGTCGTGGATCGGGTTGCCGCGCTTGGCGTAGCCGTTGATCTGCATGGTGTGGTCGTGGTCGGCGGTGAGCACGATCAGCGTGTTTTCCAGCCCCGGATCGATGGCGCGCATGCGCTCGACCGCCAGCGCCAGCGCTTCGTCGAACGCCACCGTTTCTTCCAGCGCGTGCTTGGCGCGGGTGTCGTGCAGCGCGTGGTCGATCTTGCCGCCTTCGACCATCAGGAAGAAGCCGTTCGGATTGGCCGACAGCAGGTCGATCGCCTTGCCGGTCATCTCGGCCAGGGTCGGCTGCTCGGGACGGCGCTGGTAGGAATAATCGAGGTGGCTGGTGGCGCTGAAAATGCCGACGAACTTGCGCCCCGCGCGCGCCGACATCATGCCGGCGCGGGTGCCGGCCACGTAGTAGCCCTGGGCCGCGAATTCGGCCATCAGGTCGCGCCCGTCGGGGCGGCCTTTGGGGTTGGTGGCTTCGTCGCGCGGCGTGAAGTGATTGCGTCCGCCGCCCATCAGCACGTCGACGCCGTCGCGCAACGCCGGGTTGTAGCCGGCGCCGCCCGGCACGATCTGCTGCGCGATCGTATAGGCCGCGTCGCGGCTGCACACGTGCGAGAAGGTCGACGCCGGCGTCGCGTGGGTCAGCTCGGTGGTGGTGATGCTGCCGACCGACTTGCCGCGCGCCTTGGCCAGTTCGAGGATGGTGACGGCGGCGCTGCCGTTGTTGGCGCCGCACTGATCGACCCCGTCCTTGTTCGGGTTGACCGGGCGCGCATCCTTCATCGAGATGACGTCGTTGTTCATCTTCACGCCGGTCATGTAGGCGCCCATCGACGGCGCGCTGTCGGTGGTCTGGTAGTCGTTCGAGTAGGTCTTGATGCGCGCGGTGCGCTCCATCAGGCGTTCGAAGTCGAGCAGGCTGTCTTCGCCCCCCTTGTAGATGCGCGCGGCGGTGATGGTGGTCGGGCCCATGCCGTCGCCGAGGAAGAAGATGATGTTCCTGGCTTGCGGTTTGGTCTGGGCCTGGGCCAGGGCCGGCATGGCGGCGCAGCAGGCGGCCAGCAGCAGCGGGGTAATGCGTCGGAAGGTCATATCGTTTTACCTCGGGCTTACAGACCGCCGGCGGTCTTGATCAGGTTGAACACGCGGGTGTTGTCGATGGTGCCGCGGAACAGCTCCGCGTTGGCGCCGGTCGCGCCCAGATAGACGTCGCTGCCGCCATGGGTCTCGGCGCCCTTGGCGGTGCGCACGGTCGCTTCCTGGTGGTAGTCGTCGGCGCTGACGATGGCGTCGGTCAGCGGCCCCTGGGCCGTGCGGTCGCCTTCGCGCCGCTCGCCGGTGCCGAAGCCGATGATCGTGTAGGGCATGCCCTTGCCGTCCAGCGACGGCGTGCCGTCGGCGTTGCGTACCAGGCCGATCACGCCGGGATTGGTGGGCGTGGTCTTGCCGGTGCGCGCCGCGTAGCCGTTGAGCAGCAGCGTGTGATCGTGGTCGGCGGTGGCGACGATCAGGGTGTTCTTCAAGCCCGGATCGACCTGCTGCATGCGGTCGATCGCGGCCTGCAGCGCGGCGTTGTAGCCGACGGTTTCCTGCAAGGCGCGCTTGCCGAGCGTGGCGTGCAGCGCGTGGTCGATCAGGCCGCCCTCCACCATCAGGAAGAAGCCGTTCGGGTTCGGCGCCAGCAGGTCGATCGCCTTGCGCGTCATCGCTTCCAGCGCCGGCTGGCGCGCCTGATCGCGCACCGCGTCGAAGTCCATGTGGCTGGCGGCGAACAGGCCGATCGCCGGCTGGCCCGGGGTCAGGGCGTTCAGGCCCGCCGTGTCGTTGACGACGCGGTAGCCCTTGCCGCGCAATTCGGCCAGCAGGTCGCGACCGTCGGCGCGCTTGCCGCCGCGTGCGAACGGCGTGAAGAATTGCGCGCCGCCGCCGAACACCACGTCCAGTCCGCGCGCGCCGAGGGCCGCGTTGTAGCCCGCGCCGCCCGGCACCAGGCTGGCGGCGATGTCGTTTTCCATCTTGCGGTGGCAGACGTGGGCATAGGTCGAGGCCGGGGTGGCGTCGGTGACGTTGGTGTTGGTGACCACGCCGACCGCCATGCCGCGGCGCTTGGCCAGTTCCAGCAGGGTGTCGGTGGCCTGTCCATTCTCGCAGCGGCCCACCAGCTTGTTGCCGTTGGCGTCCGCCACCGGGGCGATCGCGCGGGTGCCGGCCGACATCGAGATCACGCCGTTGTTGTGCTTCACGCCGGTCATGTACGCCGCCATCGAAGCGGCGCTGTCGGTCACCTGGGCGTCGTTCGAGAAGGTCTTTACGAAGGCCGATTCCGGCATCTTGTCGAGCGCCAGTTCGCCGGCTTCGCCGACGGCGTAGATGCGCGCCGCGGTCAGGGTGTTGATACCCATGCCGTCGCCGAGGAAGAAGATGATGTTCTTCGCGCGTTGGTCAACGGCGTTGGCGCCTTGCGTGGTGGCGGCGGTTGGAAGCGCGGCGGGCGGCGTGGCCGCGCAGCCGGCGAGCGTCGCCAGCAGCGTGGCGGCGGCAAGAGTGGTCAGTCGCATGCAATCCTCACGATGGAAAGCGGGAAGTCTACACCGGGCGCATGACATGAAGGTGAAATATGCTGTCGGCCGAAGACCGCCATCGGGCGATCAGCCCGCCGGATGAAACTCCCACTTCTTCCACGCCGCCAGCACCGCATTCGGATACTGCGGCTTGCCGCGGCTGCCGTTGTAGCGGCCCAGCGCCAGGTACAGGTTGCCGCGCTCCATGTCGATGTACATGCGCAGGATCGCGCAGCCGTAGCGCAGGTTGGTCTGCATGTGGAACAGGCGGCGGCGGTCGCCGTCGCCGATGGCCTTGGTCCAGAACGGCATCACCTGCATGTAGCCGCGCGCGCCGGCGATCGAGATCGCGTACTTGCGGTAGGCCGATTCGACCTGGATCAGGCCCAGCACCAGCCCCGGATCGAGGCCGGCGCGGGTCGCTTCGTACCACGCGGTCTCGAGGAATTCGGTGCGGGTCTGGAGGTCGGGCAGGCGCTTGGCCAGGCGGCGCGACATCTCGTCGAACCAGGCCTGGTAGCGCGCCCGCGCCGCCTCGTTGCGGAAGGTCGGCTTGGGCGGACGCGCGTCGGCGATGGCGTTGGCCAGCGCCAGGCGCACCGAATCCGACAGCGCTTCTTCCTTCTGGTTGCCGGCTTGCGCCGGCCCGGTGACCAGGGCAAGCGCCAGCAGCACGCCCCCCGTCCATGGGGCCAGGCGCAATGCCATCACTTGTCGAGCTTACCCTTGATGAAGGCGACCATCTCGGCCACCGGCACGCCGGTCGCCGCGTCGTCGCGGCGGCCCTGGTATTCCAGGTTGCCCTCTTTCAGGCCACGCTCGCCGATCACGACGCGGTGCGGCACGCCGATCAGTTCCCAGTCGGCGAACATCGCGCCCGGACGCAGGCCGCGGTCGTCGACAATCACGTCCACCCCTGCCGCCAGCAGTTCCTGGTACAGCTTCTCGGTCTGTTCCTTGACCATCTCGCTGCGGTCCAGGCCCATCGGGCACAGCACCAGTTCGAACGGCGCGATCGCGTCCGGCCAGACGATGCCCTTGTCGTCGAAGTTCTGCTCGATCGCGGCGCCCAGGATGCGGGTGATGCCGATGCCGTAGCAGCCCATCTGCAGCGGGGCCGGCTTGCCGGCTTCGTCCAGGTAGGTCGCGCCCATCGCTTCCGAATATGCGGTGCCGAGCTGGAACACGTGGCCCACTTCGATGCCGCGCTCGATCGCCAGCACGCCCTTGCCGTCCGGCGAAGCGTCGCCTTCGACGACATTACGCAGGTCGGCCACCACTGGCTCTGGCATGTCCCTGCCCCAGTTGGCGCCGGTGAAGTGGAAGTTTTCCTCGTTGGCGCCGCACACGAAGTCGGCCATGTTGGCGACGGTGCGGTCGGCAACCACGTTCACCGGCAGCCTGGTATTGATCGGACCCAGGTAGCCCGGCACGGTGCCGAACACTTCCAGGATCTCGGCTTCGGTCGAGAAGCGGAAGTCCTTCAGGCCGGCGACCTTGCCGACCTTGATCTCGTTGAGTTCATGGTCGCCGCGCAGCAGCAGCACCCAGTACTGTTTCTTGTCTTCGTTCTCGACGGTCAGGGCGATGGTCTTGACGGTCTGCGACAGCGGCAGGCCAAGCAGTTCGGCCACGGCTTCGCACTTGGTCTTGCCCGGGGTCGGGGTCTTGCTCAGCGCTTGCGTCGCCGCGCCGCGTTCGCCGCTGGCGACGGCTTCGGCCGCTTCCATGTTGGCCGCATAATCGGACGTCGGGCAGTACACCAGCGCGTCCTCGCCGGTGCTGGCGATGACGTGGAACTCGTGCGAACCGGTGCCGCCGATGGCGCCATTGTCGGCCGCCACCGCGCGGAACTGCAGGCCGAAGCGGTTGAAGATGCGGGTGTAGGCGTCGAACATGTTCTGGTACGACAGCTGCATGCCGGCCACATCGCGGTCGAACGAGTAGGCATCCTTCATCGTGAACTCGCGGCCGCGCATCAGGCCGAAGCGCGGACGGCGCTCGTCGCGGAACTTGGTCTGGATGTGATAGAAGTTGATCGGCAGCTGGCGGTACGACTTCAGTTCGCTGCGCACGACGTCGGTGACCACTTCTTCCGAGGTCGGCTGGATCGCGAAGTCGCGGCCGTGGCGGTCTTTCACGCGCATCAGCTCATCGCCCATCTTGTCCCAGCGGCCGGTCTCTTGCCACAGCTCGGCCGGCTGAACCAGCGGCATCAGCAGTTCGATCGCGCCCGCGCGATTCATCTCTTCGCGCACGATCGCCTCGACCTTGCGGATGGTGCGCAGACCGACCGGCATGTAGGTATAGATGCCGGAACCGAGGCGCTTGATCATCCCGGCGCGCATCATCAGCTTGTGGCTGACGATCTCGGCATCGGAAGGCGCTTCTTTAAGAGTTGAAATAAAAAATCGTGAGGCGCGCATATCAATGAATTCTTTTTAAAAAGAGAGGGTTATAATCGACCTAATTTTAAAGGATTAGCCGGCTGATGCGTCCAATCTTTCTACAAACAGGGTCCGTAGCAAGCAGCGTCGACCGCGCAAGCGGTGCGGTAATCCTACGGACGCGATAAATTTGTTAGTAAAAAAATAAGGAACCATCCGGCCGGCGGAAAGTTTGAGGTGCACTTATGCTCGATCGTGAAGGGTTTCGGCCCAACGTCGGCATCATCCTGCTGAACGCCAACAATGAGGTGTGGTGGGGCAAGCGGGTGCGCGAGCACTCATGGCAATTCCCGCAAGGGGGTATCAAATACGGAGAAACGCCGGAGCAAGCAATGTACCGCGAGCTCGAGGAAGAGATCGGCCTGCGCGCGGAGCACGTCAAGATCATGGGCCGCACCCGTGACTGGCTGCGCTACGAGGTGCCGGATCACTTCATCAAGCGCGAGATCCGCGGCCACTACCGCGGCCAGAAGCAGATCTGGTTCCTGCTGCGCATGGTCGCGCGCGACAGCGAAGTCAACCTGCGCCTGACCGACCATCCGGAATTCGACGCCTGGCGCTGGCACAACTACTGGGTGCCGCTGGACGTGGTGATCGAGTTCAAGCGCGACGTCTACCAGCGCGCACTGCAGGAACTGTCGCGCTTCGTGACCTGGCCTGCGCGTGGCGCCGGCAATGGCGGCGGGCCGCATGGCGAGCGGCGGCATAGCGCGCGCTATCTGCGGCAGCCGCATGGACGGTCGCAGCCGGGGACGGCCGGCGCCGGTGGCGCCAAGCAGGCGGCATCCGGCCTGACTGCGAATGCTCCCGCTGCACCGGCGGTGGCGCCGGAGTCGCTGGTGCTGGCACCGAACAAGTAATCATCAACGTCGTTCCCGCGCAGGCGGGAACCCAAGTTTTCAAGCATGGCCACTCAGTTATTTGTAAGTGGTATGCAGCGAACTTGGGTTCCCGCCTGCGCGGGAACGACGGTTTTGGGGGTAACAAAAGAGCAAGCGGTGCAGGCTGCGCGGGCTGCACGTCATACGGCCCGGCCGCCATCGCGCTACAATGCCGGCTCACTTCTTCCAGCCGCCTTCATCGCCTTCTCCATCATGTTCACTCCCTCCTCGCACGACGTGCGCCGCTTCTTCTGCGACGCCTACCGCAAGCAACGCAACGGCGAGATCCTGACCCCGATGGATGCGATCGCCGCCGACTGGATCGCGCAGCATCTGGAATACCACGCCGAACTGCTGGACGCCGACGAAGCCATCGCGCGCGACTACTCGGTCGAGGGCGGCAAGCCGAATCCCTTCCTGCACCTGTCGATGCACCTGTCGATCGCCGAGCAGATCTCGATCGACCAGCCGCGCGGCATCCGCGCCGCCCACGACGCGCTGGTGGCCCGGCGCGGCGAGCACGATGCGCACCACGAGATCATGGAGTGCCTGGGCGAGATGATCTGGGCCTCGCAGCGCAATGGCGTGCCGCCGGATACCGAGGCGTATATCGAATGCGTGCGCCGGCGCGCATTTGCCTGATCAAGCCAGCTTGTCGTCCGCCACCCGGTAACGCGGGTCTTCCAGCACGTTCACTTCGATCATGTCCTGCGCCCGGCCCAGCAGCTCGCGGCAGTCGGGACTCAGGTGGCGCAGGTGCAGGCGCTTGCCCGCTGCGCGATA
Source organism: Massilia sp. YIM B02443 (assembly GCF_030411955.1). GTDB lineage: Bacteria > Pseudomonadota > Gammaproteobacteria > Burkholderiales > Burkholderiaceae_D > Telluria. The sequence goes on along the minus strand of NZ_JASNRA010000005.1, from coordinate 152,516 downwards.
ACGCTCGGCCAGCGCGTCGATCGCCTGGATCGCCGAATGATCGGCCACGCGCGCGCCGGCGAAGTCGATCACCACGTCCTGCGGATCGTCCTTCGGCGCGAACACGTTCTGGAACGCCGTCACCGAGGCGAAGAACAGCGTGCCTTCCAGTTCATATACCTTCCAGCCGTTGGCGTCGACGCTGCTGCGCGCGCGCACCTGCTTGGCGTGCTGCCAGGCGAACGCCAGCGCCGACACGATCACGCCCGCGATCACCGCCACCGCCAGGTCGAACACCAGCGTGATGCCGGCCACCAGCACGATCACGAAGGCATCGGCGCGCGGCACTTTTCCAAACAGCCTGAACGTCCCCCACTCAAAGGTCTTCTCGCACACCACGAACATCACGCCGACCAGCGCCGCCAGCGGGATCGCCTCGATCCAGCGCGAGCCGAACAGGATGAAGGCCAGCAGGAACAGCGCCGCCGCGATGCCGGACAGGCGTCCGGTGGCGCCGCTGTTCACGTTGATCATGCTCTGCCCGATCAGGGCGCAGCCGCCCATGCCGCCAAAGCAGCCGCTGACCACGTTGGCCGCGCCCAGCGCCAGCGATTCGCGGTTCGGCTGACCGCGGGTGTCGGTGATCTCGTCGATCAGGGTGAGCGTCAGCAGCGACTCGATCAGGCCGACGCCGGCCAGCACCAGCGAATACGGGAACACGATGCGCAGCGTCTCGAGGTCGAACGGCACGCTTGGTAACGCGAAGCTGGGCAGGCCGCCGGCGATCGAGCCGAGGTCGCCCACGGTCTTGGTCTCGATGCCGAGCAGCGCGCAGCCGACGCTGACCACCAGGATCCCGACCAGGGTCGAGGGCACCGCTTTGGTCAGGCGCGGCAGCAGGTAGATGATGGCCATGGTAACGGCGACGATGCCGAACATGGTGAGCAGCTCGGGGCCCGGCATCCATTGCGGGTTGCCGTCCGGGCCGGCCTGCTTGAAGTGGTTGAACTGGGCCAGGAAGATCAGCAGCGCCAGGCCGTTGACGAAGCCGAGCATCACCGGATGCGGCACGATGCGGATGAATTTGCCGAGGCGGGCGGCGGCGAACAGCAGCTGCAGCACGCCCATCAGCACCACGGCCGCGAACAGGTATTGCGCCCCATGCTGCACGACCAGGGCCACCATCACCACCGCCAGCGACCCGGCGGCGGCCGACACCATGCCGGGGCGGCCGCCGAACGCGGAAGTGATGAATGCGACCAGCACCGCCGCGTACAGGCCGGCGAGCGGGGACAGGTGAGCGATCAGACCGAAGGCGATCGCTTCGGGGACCAGGGCCAGGGCGACGGTGAGGCCGCTGAGCAGGTTGGTTTTGAGGTAGGCGGGGGACACGGAAGCTCCAACGGGTATGCGCAGGGCGGCGGCCGGATCACGCATGCGTCTTGCATGGAAACCCGTTCCCGCACACGCGCAACTCAACCACCACCCAAAAACAAAAATCCCCTTGGCCGCAGCGCAGCAAAGGGGACCGCAATGTTACCAGTTAGCGCAGACCCTGTCTGCAACCGCCTATTTCTTGACCACCAGCTGCGACGGCAAGCTGGCCAGATAGGCGCCGATATCGTCCATGTCGCGGTTCGACAGCGGCTGCACCTGCAGCGCCATGATCGCGTTCACCCGGCCGTTGGCGCCCGCCCCGCGTTTATAGGCGCGCAGCGCATGCGCCAGGTAATCGGCGTGCTGCCCGCCCAGCTTGGGATAGCTCGGGTCGATCGGCTTGTTGAAATCGGCCCCGTGGCACGAGGCGCAGTTGTACTTCTTGACCAGCTCCGCGCCGCGCGTCACGTCGGCGGCAGCCGCGTGCAGGGAAAACAGGCCGAGCGCGAGGGATGCAATCAGTGTCTTCATGGCGGTCCTCATCGCGCGGCCGTGGCCGGGGTTGACTGCGAATTCTGTTGGGAATAGTAGGCCGCGACGTCGGCGATGTCCTGGTCGCTCATCGAGCGCGCGATGCCGGTCATGGACGGGTGCTTGCGGTCGCCCTTGCGATAGGACTTGAGCGCGGCCTCGATGTACCTGGCCGACTGCCCGCCGATCTTGGGCACCGGGTAGACCTCGGGGAAGGCGGTCTTGTAGCCGGGGATGGCGTGGCAGCCGATGCACATCTCGATCTTGCCGGGGGCGGCCTTGGGATTGCCGACGACTTCCGCTGCAACTGCGCTGCCGGAGGTACTGGCGGTGCTGCACAATACGGCCAGTACCAGTGGTGCCAAAGTTTTTTTCATGGGCGTCTCGTTAGTTATGATTCGAAAACCGCAACCGCACAAAAAGTTAGCAACTGGTCTACCAACCAGCCGATTCTATCCGAAGACTTGACACCAGTCTACAAACCGCGGATGCCGTCACGGCGGCCGTTCTGGCACGGTTCTGTCATATACTCGGCGTCATCCCTGACCACTTTTCCGCCCTCCTCATGCAAGCCTCATCCCAAGCTCCGTCGCGCTTCGAAGGCAGCGACAACTACGTCGCCACCGCCGACCTGAAACTGGCCGTCAACGCCGCCCTGACGCTGGGCCGTCCGCTCCTGATCAAGGGCGAGCCGGGCACCGGCAAGACCATGCTGGCCGAGGAAGTGGCGGCCGCGCTGAACATGCCGCTGCTGCAGTGGCACGTGAAATCCACCACCAAGGCCCAGCAGGGCCTGTACGAATACGACGCCGTCTCGCGCCTGCGCGACTCGCAGCTGGGCGACGAGCGCGTGCGCGACATTCAGAACTACATCGTCAAGGGCGTGCTGTGGCAAGCCTTCACCGCGCCCGAGCCGGTGATCCTCCTGATCGACGAGATCGACAAGGCCGATATCGAGTTCCCGAACGACCTGCTGCGCGAACTCGATCGCATGGAGTTCTACGTCTACGAGACGCGCGAGATGGTGGTGGCCAGGCACCGGCCACTGGTGATCATCACCTCCAACAACGAAAAGGAACTGCCGGACGCCTTCCTGCGCCGCTGCTTCTTCCACTACATCCAGTTCCCCGACCGCGAGACGATGGCCGACATCGTCGGCGTGCACTTCCCGACTTTGCGGCAAGACCTGCTGGCGGCCGCACTGCAAAGCTTCTATGCGCTGCGCGACGTCCCCGGCATCAAGAAGAAGCCGTCGACTTCGGAATTCCTCGACTGGCTCAAGCTGCTGCTGGCCGAGGACATCCCGGCCGCCGCGCTGGCCGGCAAGGACAACAAGGCCGGCGTGCCGCCGCTGCACGGTGCCCTGCTCAAGAACGAACAGGACGTGCAACTGTTCGAGCGCCTGATGTTCATGTCGAGGACCAACCGATGATCGAGGTCCGGCCGCTGACGCTGGAATTCAACGGCGTGCGCCTCGAACCGCTGGCGCCGCACCACGCCGACGGCCTGCGCGCGGCCGCCGCCGACGGCGAACTGTGGAACCTGCGCGTGACCAGCGTGCCAACGCCGCAGGATACCGAGCGCTATGTCGAGGCCGGGCTGACGATGAATAACCGCCAGGCCTTCGCCGTGGTCGATGCGGCGTCGGACACCGTCATCGGCACCACCAGCTACCACGACATCGTGCCGGAGATCGACCGCGTCGAAATCGGCTACACCTGGTATGCGAAACGGGTGCAGCGCAGCCACGTCAACACCAGCTGCAAGCTGATGCTGCTGGCGCATGCTTTCGACACGCTCGGCTGCGCGGTGGTCGGCCTGCGCACCGACTGCGAGAACTTTGCTTCGCAAGCCGCGATCGCGCGCCTGGGCGCCCGGCGCGACGGCGTGCTGCGCCACCATGCGCTGCGCCGTGACGGGACCGTGCGCGATACGGTCATGTTCAGCATCCTGCGCGCCGAGTGGCCGCAGGTGCGCGCAGGCCTGCAGGCACGGCTGGCCCACCACGCCGGAGCCGTCGCATGCTGATCGACTTCTTCCGCGCGCTGCGCGACGCCAAGGTCCCGGTCTCGATCCGCGAGTTCCTGACGCTGCTCGAAGCCCTGCAGCGCCAGGTGATCCTGCCTTCGCTCGACGAGTTCTATTACCTGGCGCGCCTGACGCTGGTGAAGGACGAAGCCCACTTCGACAAGTTCGATCGCGTGTTCGGCGCCTGGTTCAGGGGCCTCGATGCGGTGTTCGACGAGAAGGCCGAGATTCCGCTCGACTGGCTGATCAAGCGCTTCGAGCGCGAACTCACGCCCGAGCAGAAGGCGCAGCTGGAAAAATTCGGCTACGACAAATTGCAGCAGCGTTTGCAGGAACTGCTGAAGGAACAGAAGGAACGCCACGCCGGCGGCAGCAAGTGGATCGGCACCGGCGGCACCTCGCCGTTCGGCCATGGCGGCACCAATCCGGAAGGGATCCGCATCGGCGGCGGTGGCCGCAACCGCAGCGCGGTCAAGGTGTGGGAACAGCGTACCTTCCGCGACTACGACGGCGAGCGCGAACTGGGCACGCGCAACCTGAAGGTGGCGCTGCGCCGCCTGCGCCGCTTCGCGCGCCACGGCGCGGCGGACGAACTGGCGCTGGACGACACCATCCGCGCCACCGCCAGCAACGCCGGCTGGCTCGACATCCGCATGCGTCCCGAGCGGCGCAACCGGATCAAGGTGGTGATGCTGTTCGACGTCGGCGGCTCGATGGACGACCACATCGAGCGCACCGAAGAACTGTTCTCGGCCGCCAGCAGCGAATTCAAGAACATGGAGTTCTATTACTTTCACAACTGCGTCTACGACTACCTGTGGAAGAACAACCGGCGTCGCCACAGCGAGCGCTTCGACACCTGGGACGTGTTGCGCAAGTATCCGGCCGATACGCGCATCCTGTTCGTGGGCGACGCCACCATGAGCCCGTACGAGGTGATCGCGCCCGGCGGGTCGGTCGAGTACAACAACGAGGAGCCGGGTGCGGAGTGGCTGGCGCGCTTCGTCACCACCTTCCCCAAGTTCGCGTGGCTCAATCCTGAGCCGGAGCATTTGTGGCAGTACCGGCAGTCGATCACCTTGATCCGGCAGATCATGAACAACCGCATGTTTCCGATCACGCTCGATGGGCTGGAGAGGGCCATGCGGCTGCTGAGCAAATAAGCATCCTGCCGCCATATTGACCCGCACCCTTGCGGTGCATCACCCGTCCTTACGCACTGTGTTAGTACGGACACGGACGGCCGCGCCCGAATCGCCAAGAATAGCGTCACTTGCCCGCCGCTCGCCGTGCTTCGCACAGGGCGTGGGGACGGGCAAGCCAGAACAATGACTTGGGAGATTCAATGCCAGACCTGCTGTCCCTGCTGACGAGCCTTGCGTGGCCGCTGGCGATCGTGCTCGCCTGGCTGGCCGGCGAATTCGGGCAGCGCTGGACCGGCCTGCCGCGCATCAGTTTCTATGGGCTGGTCGGCTTCGCCTTCGGCAGCGCCCAGCTCGGCGCCCTGCCCGCGCCCGACATGGGCCCGATGGCGCTGCTGGCCAACATCGCCTTCGGCCTGGTCCTGTTTGAACTCGGCAACCGCATCAACCTGCGCTGGCTGGTCACCAACCCTTGGATCGGCGTGGCCGGCCTGGTCGAGGCCGGGCTGACCTTCGTCGCCGTCTTCATCGTCGCCACCCTGTTCGGCACCAGCCAGATCACGGCGCTGCTGATGGCGTCGTTGTCGATGGCGACGTCACCCGCCACCGTGGTGCGCATCATCAACGAGCAGCGCAGCTCGGGCCAGATGACCGAGCGCGTGCTGCACCTGTCGGCCTTGAACTGCGTGCTGGCGGTGTTCGCCTTCAACGCCATCATCGGCTTCTGGATCTTCCGCACCTATGATGCGGTTGGCGAAGCACTGTGGCAAAGCATGGTGATGCTGGCCGGTTCGCTCTTGGCTGGCGCCATCTTGGGCGTCGTCGTCCCGGCCCTGCTGCGCGCTACCGGCAATGCGCAGCAGGACGCCACCGTGGCCTTCGCGCTGGCGGTGATCCTGCTGGTGTCGATCTGCGACCGCACCGGCCTGTCGCCGGTGGCTGCGGCGCTGGCCTTCGGCCTGACAGTGCGCTACCGGCGCGTCGCCTTCAACCAGACGCAGCGCAACTTCGGCGTGCTGGGTGAGGTACTGACCATCTTGCTGTTCGTGTACGCCGCGTCCACCATCGACTGGCGCCTGGTGCGTGACGCCTTCTGGCTGGCGCTGGCGGTAGTATTGGTGCGCATGCTGGCCAAGACCGCCGGCGTCACCGCCTTCGCCCACCTGTCCGGCATTACCCGGCGCAAGGGGATGCTGACCGGCCTCGGGCTGGCGCCGCTGGCCGTGTTCGTGATCCTGCTGCTCGAGCACACCCGCTATGCCGGGGTGCAGGTGGTCGAGGAATTGCGCGCGATGGCGGCGGTGACGATGCTGCTCGAAGTCTTCGGCCCGATCATCATCCAGCGCGCCCTGGTGTGGGCGCGCGAAGCACCGGAGTCGCATCATGCCTCTTGAAACGTTCAACCCCTCTACGCCGCTCACCTTCGGGGTCGAGCTCGAGCTGCAGCTGGTGAGCCTGTCGGATTTCAACCTGACCGCCGCCAGCCCCGACCTGATGCACCTGTTGAAGAGGAAGCCGTTCCCCGGCAACGTCACGCCCGAGATCACCGAGAGCATGATCGAGATTAATTCGAGCGTGCACTCGTCGTACGAGCCGCTGCTGAGCGAGCTGCTCGAGATCCGCGACACCCTGGTCGCGGCCAGCGACATGCTCAATATCGGCATCGCCGGCGGCGGCACCCACCCGTTCCAGCACTGGTCGGATCAGAAGATCTCGGCCAAGCCGCGCTACGAATACCTGTCGCAGCTGTACGGCTACCTGGCCAAGCAGTTCACGGTGTTCGGCCAGCACGTGCACATCGGCTGCGCCAACGGCGACGACGCCATGTACCTGCTGCACGCGCTGAACCGCTACCTGCCGCACTTCATCGCGCTGTCGGCCTCGTCGCCCTTCGTGCAGGGCACCGACAGCCTGTTCGAATCGGCGCGCCTGAATTCGGTGTTCGCCTTCCCGATGAGCGGGCGCGCGCCGTTCACGCTGAGCTGGCAGGAGTTCTCGGACGTCTATTTTGCCAAGATGGAGCGCACCAACATCATCAAGAGCATGAAGGACTTTTACTGGGATCTGCGGCCGAAGCCGGAATTCGGCACCATCGAGCTGCGCGTGTGCGACACGCCGCTGACGGTCGAACGGGCGGCGGCGCTGGCCGCCTACCTGCAGGCGCTGTGCCGCTATCTGCTGGAGCGCAAGGCGAGCGGCGCGTTTGAAGAGATGCCGGCCGAAGACGATTACCTGGTCTACAACTACAACCGCTTCCAGGCTTGCCGCTTCGGCCTGGAGGGCACCATCACGCATCCGAAAACCTATGACAGCTTGGCGATGCGCGACGACATCCTGGCCACGCTCGACCAGATGCTGCCGCACGCCGAAGCGCTGGGCAGCGTCGACGCGCTGCGCCACCTGGCGGCGGCGGTCGAGGGCGGCAGCGACGCCGCCATCCTGCGCCGCCACTTCGAGCACGAAGGCAGCGTCGAAGGCATGGTCAACGCGGCGATCGGGCACTTCCGCGGCGGGCCGACCACGGCGCTGTGAACAGCGCCGGCGCGGTCAGCCGGCCAGCGGGGCGACCTTGCCGGGCCAGCCGCCTTTCATGAAACGCGCCAGCAGCGGCTGGCGGGTGGGCGCCGGCGCCGGCAGCTTGGCGTCGACCACGCCGGCCCACTGGTCGGCCAGCTGCTCGCAGGTGGCGCGCAGCACCGGATCGATGCTCGGCAGGCGCGCCAACGCGCACAGGTGGCGTTCGATCACCGATGCAAGCTTGACGCATGGCTGCTCGCCGCTCATCGGCCCGGAGGTGCGCACGCTGTAGTGGGACATCAGGTGTAACAAGGAAGCGACCAGCAGCGCGTCCTGGCTGCGCGGTTCGTGCGACGCCGCCAGCGTCGGAATTGCGGCGGGGTTGATCATGTGTGCGTCTCCAAAATGCGTGCCCTGCGCCTGGCGGGTAAGGGACGGAATCAAGAATTCATGGTGAATCACGCCGCACATGGATGCGAATGATTCTCATTTAATTATTGACCGGTCGAGGGGCGAAAGCAAGCGTTTTCGGTAGCCGCGTGGAGACCGTTGACGTACAGCAAGGGCAAGCGACGCGGCCTTACAACCGCGTCTCGCGCGCCGCCCGCAGGAACTCATCCAGCACCGGCGTGCAATCGAGCAGATCCACCCCGCCCGCCCGGTGGAATTCCGGATGCCATTGCAAGCCCATCACGAAATTGGCGCGCTGGTAGCGGATTGCTTCCACGATCCCGTCCGGCTCCGAATACGCCTCCACCCGCACGTCGCGCCCCAGGTCCTTCACCGCCTGGTGGTGGATCGAATTCACCACCGCGCGCTCGACCTTGGGGAACATGCGCGACAGCGACGAGCCCTTGGGGAACACGATCGCATGCCGGTGCGCATCGTACAGGTCGTGCACGTGCGGCAGCGCTTCGGGGAATTCGGTGGCGACGTCCTGGTGCAGCGTGCCGCCGAAGGCGACGTTGATCAGCTGGCAGCCGCGGCACACGCCCAGCACCGGCTTGCCGGCGTCGACGAATTCATGCAGCAGTTCCAGCTCGTAGACGTCGCGCGCGCGGTCGCCGCTCCATTCGGGCCGGGTCGGGGTTTCGGAATAGGTCTGCGGCGCCACGTCGGCCCCGCCCTGCAGCACCAGGCCGTCCAGGTGACGCGCATAGTGGCGCAGCGTGATATTGCTGGGGTGTAGCAGCCCGTTGGTATTCACCGTCGGGATCATGAACACCAGCACGTCGCGCGACATCACCCATTGGGCGATCGACTCTTCCAGATACTGCAGGTTCTTGCTGAGCAGGCCCTTGGCGCCGGCTTCCGGGTGAAAAATGCGGGCCGAGACGCCGATGTGCAGCGTGCGCTGCATGAAGTCGCGGTTGAAGCGTTCGCGCAGCGAGCGGAAACGCGAGCTGATCACGCGCCCGGCCAGCGCCAGCGGCGTGTCGCCGTCGCGCTGGTAGCGCGGCGCACCGCCGGCGCCGTGTCCGCCGGCGCGCCGGTCCGGCACCCGCACCGGGGTCTCGGGGCGTTTCTCGAGCTCAGGCCCGGACGGTGGGTCCGGCAGTTTGTGATCGTCTTCGGCCATGTTGACAATATAACTTCGCCATGGCCGCGCACGATTCGAAAATGTGACAAAAACGCATGCCTGACGCGGCGCCGCGAGCGCCCCCGGCCGGCCTCAAACGGGCAAGTCGAGCAGCTTCTGGAAGGTCATCAACAGGTGGCGGCCCGCCACCGGCTTGTCGAGCAGGCCGCGCACACCGGCGCGACGGGCGCGCACCGGATCGTAGCGGAACGATTGCTCGACCAGGAACAGCACCGGCGTGCGCCCCGCCCCTTCCTGCGACTTGATCGAGCTGCACAGTTCATAAGGTTCGATGCCGGGCGCGGCGGTGTTGATCATCACCAGCGACACCGAGGTTTCGTCGCACAGGCGCACGGCGGCGCGCAGGCTGTCGGTCCAGGCCAGCGGCCGCCGGTGCGCCGGCGGACGATCGCCGAGTATGCGCGCGACGTGGTTGTGGAAAGTGCACTCCTTGTCCACGATCAAAACGGCCCCATCTGGTGGACCATGGCGCAGGCGCGAATAGAAGGCGGGCGTTTCGCAGTCGGGCGCGATGCGCAGGCGGCGCCGGCGCTCGGGCCGCAGCCGCTCGCCGCGCGCGACGCAGGCGGCCTGGGCCTGCACGCGCTGGTCGAGCAGGTCGGCCAGCAGATCGTGCAGCACCAGGCGCTCGACCGGCCTGGCCATGGTCGGCCACAGGGTCGGCCCCGGCGCGCCGATAACCAGGGCGCTGTGCAGCGCACCGGGCGGCAAACAGTCGAGCCGGGCCACGGCGGCCGGGCTGTCGCCATTGACGATATAGACGTCCGGCTCTTGCAAACTGTCTTCGTGCAGGCAAAAATACGACGGGCCCGCGCCCGGCACGCGGACCAGCATGGCTTCCAGGCGTGCGAACTCATCGGGCGAAAACCCGAGTAGACGAACGGTGAACGGACTACAAGAAACGGTCATCGGTAACGCCCCTTCCTGGCATAGCCGGACGTGATCTGGCTCAATCTAGCACAAGTGCGCAAACCGAAAAGCACAACACGTTGGCGGAATACTGTATATTTATCCAGTAAAAAAGCCTAACCTTTTCCGCCCGACAAGATAGAATGCGCAAGCATTCGACAAACATTCATCAGTATGGCCTCCAAGAAACCTGCTCCAGACTATAGCGAGTCATCCATCCGCGTCCTCAAGGGACTCGAACCTGTGAAACAGCGCCCGGGCATGTACACCCGGACCGAGAACCCGCTCCACATCATCCAGGAAGTGATCGACAACGCCTCGGACGAGGCGCTGGGCGGCCACTGCAAGAACATCGGCGTCACGCTCAACCCGGACGGTTCGATCACGGTCGAGGACGATGGCCGCGGCATTCCGGTCGGCATCCACCCGGAAGAAGGCGTCTCCACGGTCGAGATCGTGTTCACGCGCCTGCACGCCGGCGGCAAGTTCGACAAGGGTTCGGGCGGCGCCTACGCCTTCTCGGGCGGCCTGCACGGCGTCGGCGTGTCGGTGACCAACGCGCTGTCCAAGCGCCTGGAAATCACCGTGTGGCGCAAAGACGACGCCGGCAACGGCGTGCACAATCTGGTGTTCGCCGACGGCGACGTGATCGAACCATTGAGCTCGTCCCCCGCCGAGCGCGGCGGCAAGAAGAACGGCACCCGCGTCACCGCCTGGCCGGACGGCAAGTATTTCGATTCCCCGAACATCCCGCTGGGCGACCTGCAGCGCCTGCTGCGCTCGAAAGCCGTGCTGCTGCCGGGCGTGACCGTCACCCTGACCAACGCCAAGGGCGAAGTCCAGACCTGGCGCTACGACGAAGGCCTGCGCGGCTACCTGACCGAAGCGCTGGCGCAAGGCTCGAACGGCGAGACCGTGATCCCGCTGTTCGAAGGCGCGCAATTTGCGGCCGCGGGCGACGAAGGCTTCGCCGAAGGTGAAGGCGCGGCCTGGGTCGTGGCCTGGACCGAAGAAGGCGGCGTGGTGCGTGAGTCCTACGTCAACCTGATCCCGACGCCGAGCGGCGGCACCCACGAAGCCGGCCTGCGCGACGGCCTGTTCGGCGCGGTGAAGAACTTCGTCGAGCTGCACGGCCTGCTGCCGAAAGGCGTCAAGCTGCTGCCGGAAGACGTGTTCGCGCGCACTTCGTTCGTGCTGTCGGCCAAGGTGCTCGATCCGCAATTCCAGGGCCAGACCAAGGAACGCCTGAATTCGCGCGACGCGGTGAAACTGGTGTCGACCTTCACCAAGCCGCCGCTCGAGCTGTGGCTGAACCAGCACGTCGAATACGGCAAGAAACTGGCCGAGCTGGTGATCAAGCAGGCCCAGTCGCGCCTGCGCTCGCTGCAGAAGGTCGAGAAGAAGAAGTCGTCCGGCGTGGCCGTGTTGCCGGGCAAGCTGACCGATTGCGAATCGAGCGACATCACCCGCAACGAACTGTTCCTGGTCGAGGGCGACTCGGCCGGCGGTTCGGCCAAGATGGGCCGCGACAAGGAATTCCAGGCGATCCTGCCGCTGCGCGGCAAGGTGCTCAACTCCTGGGAAACCGACCGCGACCGCCTGTTCGCCAACAACGAGATCCACGACATCGCGGTGGCGATCGGCGTCGATCCGCACGGCGCCGGCGATGCGCCCGACCTGTCGGGTCTGCGCTACGGCAAGATCTGCATCCTGTCCGATGCGGACGTGGACGGCTCGCACATCCAGGTGCTCTTGTTGACGCTGTTCTTCAAGCACTTCCCGGCCCTGTTCAGGAACGGCAACATCTGCATCGCGCGTCCGCCGCTGTACCGCGTCGACGTGCCGGCGCGCGGCAAGAAGCCGATCCAGAAGCTGTACGCGCTGGACGACGGCGAACTGCTGGCGATCGAGGACAAGCTCAAGAAAGAAGGCCTGAAGGAAGGCAGCTGGGGCATCTCGCGCTTCAAGGGCCTGGGCGAGATGAATGCCGAGCAGCTGTGGGAAACCACCATGAATCCGGATACGCGCCGCCTGCTGCCGGTCTCGTTCGGCGAATACGACCTGGCGGAATCCGCGTCGCGCTTCAATATGCTGATGGGCAAGGGCGAAGCGGCTGCGCGCCGGGCCTGGATCGAGGAACACGGCAACGAAACGGAAGCGGATATCTGATGAGGTAATGGCTGTTCACGCTTAACTTGGGTTCCCGCCTTCGCGGGAATGACGGTCTTTCGGGTGGTGGTACTAACACTGCCGCGAAATAGTTCACTGAGTTATACGTGAAACCGTCATCCCCGCGCAGGCGGGGATCCAAGTTTCCCCGAGCAGCCACTAGCGCCCGCAAAGAACACCGAACAAACACCATGACAAACCAAGCAAGCCTCTTCGAACAACAACACGAGCCTTCGGACGACGCCGAAACGCTCACCCTTTCCACCTTCGCCGAGCGCGCCTACCTCGACTACGCCGTCTCGGTGGTCAAGGGCCGCGCCCTGCCCGACGTGTCGGACGGCCAGAAGCCGGTCCAGCGCCGCATCCTGTACGCGATGAACGAACTGGGCCTGGGCCCGACCGCCAAGCCGCGCAAATCGGCCGCCGTGGTCGGCGACGTGCTGGGTAAGTTGCACCCGCACGGCGACCAGTCGGTGTACGACGCGCTGGTGCGCATGGCGCAGGACTTCTCGCTGCGCTATCCGCTGATCGACGGCCAGGGCAACTTCGGCTCGCGCGACGGCGACGGCGCCGCGGCGATGCGCTATACCGAAGCCCGTTTGACCCCGATCTCGCGCCTGCTGCTCGACGAAATCGACATGGGCACGGTCGACTTCCAGCCGAACTATGACGGCTCGACCAACGAGCCGCGCACGCTGCCGGCACGCCTGCCGATGGTGCTGCTCAATGGCGCCTCCGGCATCGCGGTCGGCCTGGCCACCGAGATCCCGTCGCACAACCTGCGCGAAGTGGCATCGGCCGCGGTGGCGATGATCCGCAATCCGAAGATCACCCACGCCGAGCTGATGACCTTGATCCCCGGCCCGGACTTCCCGGGCGGCGGCCAGATCATCACCCCGGCCTCGAACATCGCCGACATGTATGCGGTCGGGCGCGGTTCGATGAAGGTGCGCGCGCGCTGGAAGATCGAGGAACTGGCGCGCGGCCAGTGGCAGGCCGTCGTGTACGAACTGCCGCCGGGCTGCTCGTCGCAGCGCGTGCTGGAAGAGATCGAAGAGCTGACCAACCCGAAAGTCAAGCTGGGCAAGAAGGCGCTGCTGCCGGAACAGCTGGCGCTGAAGAACACCATCCTCGGCGCGCTCGACGCGGTGCGCGACGAATCCGGCCGCGAAGCGCCGGTGCGCCTGGTGTTCGAGCCGAAGTCGAAGAACCAGGATCAGAACGAATTCATGCTGATGCTGCTGGCGCATACGTCGCTCGAGAGCTCGGCGCCGATCAACCTGGTGATGATCGGCGGCGACGGCCGTCCGCGCCAGAAGGGTCTCACCGCGATCATCCAGGAGTGGATCGACTATCGCTTCGTCACCGTCCGTCGCCGGACCGAATTCAGGCTGGGCAAGGTCAACGACCGCATCCACATCCTGGAAGGCCGCGAAACGGTGCTGCTGAACATCGACAAGGTGATCGCCATCATCCGTAATTCGGACGAGCCGAAGGCGGCGCTGATCGAAGAATTCCGCCTGAGCGAGCGCCAGGCCGAGGACATCCTCGAGATCCGCCTGCGCCAGCTGGCGCGCCTGGAAGCGATCAAGATCCAGCAAGAGCTGGCCGAGCTGCGCAATGAAAAGGAAAAGCTGCAGGATCTGCTGGAGAACCAGTCGTCGATGAAGCGCCTGATCATCAAGGAGATCGAGCAGGACGCCAAGGCCTTCGGCGACAACCGCCGCACCGTGATCGAAGAAGCGCAGCGCGCCGTGGCCGAGCAGAAGGTGGTCGACGAGCCGGTGACCGTGATCGTGTCGGAGAAGGGCTGGGTGCGCGCGCGTACCGGCATCGGCCACGACCCGGCGCAGTTCACCTTCAAGGCCGGCGACTCGCTGTACAAGGCCTTCGAGTGCCGTACGGTGGACCACCTGCTGGGCATTGGCGACAACGGCAAGGCGTATTCGGTGCCGGTCAATGCGCTGCCGGGTGCGCGCGGCGACGGCGTGCCGATCACTACGCTGGTCGATCTGTCGGGCGGCGTGCGCATCTTGCACTACTTCGCCGGCAACCCGGACACACGCCTGCTGCTGGCAACCTCGGACGCCTTCGGCTTCATCACCAAGGCCGGCGACATGGTCAGCCGCCTGAAAGGTGGTAAATCGTTCATCACCCTGAACGAAGGCGCGACCCCGCTGCCGCCGCGCATCGTATCGGATGCCGCCGGCGCCATCGCCTGCCTGTCCGAAAAAGGGCGTGTGCTGGTGTTCGGCATCGACGAGATGAAGGTGCTGACCAATGGTGGACGTGGCGTGACGCTGATGGAGCTGGAGCCGAAGGAAACCCTGCTGGCGGCGCAGCCGATCACGCAGAAGGGCGTGAACGTGATCGGCACCTGGTCGGGCGACAAGGCGCGTACCGTGGAACTGTTCGCATCGGGGCTGGAGCCGCACTTCGGCAAGCGCTCGCGCAAGGGCAAGGCCTTGTCGGCGCGCCTGAAGGCGCAAGACCTGGCGATGCGGGCGGAAGGTTAACGCATCCGTAACCGCCTCTCTTTGATCCGTCATCCCCGCGAAGGCGGGGATCCAAGTTTGCCCGCACGCTGAAACGCATCTTAGAGACGATATTGGTGCGCACCGGACTTGGATCCCCGCCTTCGCGGGGATGACGGTTTTAAGGGTAACAATGAAAAAAATGCCGGCGCGATGCCGGCATTTTCCATTTCAAGCTAGCTGCTTAGTTCTTGGCGGCAGCCTTGTGCACGTCAGCCTGCGCTTCGGCGCGGACCTTTTCGGTCTTGGCCGCAGCGGTGGCCTTGTCGGCAGCCGCATCGACCTGTGCCTTCAGCACTTTTTCATCGGCCTTGATCATTTTCTTCTCGGCCTTCAGGTTGGCGCCGGCGACCTTGTCTTCCGCCTTGGCGATCGCCTTGGCACGGTCTTCCGGATCGGCTTTGGCAACCTTCGCAGCCGCGTCGGTGTGGGTTTCGACCAGATCGGCGTGCGCTTTCGACTTGGCTTCAGCCGACTTGGCCATCTGCTTGTTCACTTTTTCGTCGGCTTTCACCGCGGTCTTGATTTCTTTCTGTTCGGCCTTGATGATGTCTTTCTCGGCATTCGCTTCGGCCTTGACCACGCGGTTGTCGGCAGCGGTGGTGGCGGTGGTCTGGGCGTGAGCAGCGGTAGCGAACAGGCCGGCGATGAGGGTAGCGATCAGTTTGTTCATGATGTGTTCCTTTCGGTGGTTTCACCGCACAGTTCAGGTGTTCCGTGCGTCGTTGTTGTTCTTCAGTGATTCCAGAATACCGCTGCCACCCCGCCGGGTCTGTTAGTTAGCCCACCGAGAATTTGTCAGAGTTGTAAGCAAAGATTACTGCCGGGAAGGCCCGGCATACAGGTCGATGATGTCGCTGATGCCGTCCTGGCACACCGGACAGAACGCTTCGCTGCGGTCGAACATGATGCATTGCATCGCCGGCCGGTAGTAACCGCTGGCTTCGTAGTTGGCGCCTTCGAAAGCGCCGATCGTGTGGCGATGCGGCTGCTGTGCGAACAAGGCATTGGTCTGCTTCAGGTCTTCGCGGAACAGCGCATTCATCTCGGACTCGGGCCGGTTGGCGGCACGCAGCGCCGCGCGCTTCTTCTGGTAGGCGCGCGATGCTTCTTCATACTGTTCCTTGGGCCACGGCGTCGGCAGCGGCGTGCCCTCCTTCACGTGGCGCTTCCACTTCAGCTTGGACGGGTCGCGCAGCGCGGTGGCGTTCGGCTCCCACGGTTCAGGGCGTCCGCTGGCCGCCGCGTAGGCCACCGGCGAGGTGTAGTACTCGTCGGCCAGGCCGGCGAAGTGGTGGCCGAACTCGTGCACGAACAGGTAGTTGGCCCAGTCGTTGCTGGCCGCGGCGGTGCTGAACTGGCCGAAGATGCCGCCGCCGCCGTAGGTTTCGTTGTTGACCAGGATTTCGATGAACTCGTACGGCGCGTGCTGGGCGATTTCGCGCAGGGCGCGGTTGTCGAGCGTCAGCACATAGCGTTCGCTGCCGAAGATGTCGTAGCGCGTGCCCAGCGCGGACGCGTTGTGCACGCCGGTCGACGGCCGGCTGATGCCGGATTGCTCGGTCGGCACCGCCAGCGCCCACACGTTGAAGTCTTTTGCACGCTCGCGGAACGGCGACACCGAGAACAGGTGCTGCGACAGGCGGCGCGCATCCTGCTCGAACTTCTTCATCTCTTTCCGCGTGTAGCCGTCACCCAGGATCAACAGGTCGACCTTGTCCGGCGACGGCCCGCTGACCTGGATCGGGATCGGCCTGGCCGGCGCCGGCGGCTGCTGGCGGACCACGTCTTGCGCGTTCGGATCGACGTCGATGCTCCACGCCACCGAGAACGCATTGCGCTCGTCGCGCTTGAGGATGCGCACCCGCACCGGCTGCGCAAATTGCGGGAAGCGCACCGATTCCTGGAAGCTGCGGCTGATGCGTCCCGCCTCTTCGGTGCTGCGCCACTCGCCGAACACGGTCGAGAAACCACGCGAATACAGCAGCTCGCCGGTCCGGGCGTCGACCACCTCGAGCCGGTTGTTGCCGCGGTTGGTATCGTCCATGTTGCGCGACAGCTTGCCCGGCCACGGCAGCGGTTCGATCACCACGCGCTCGATCGCGTAGCTTTCATTCAGCGCGTTGCCGCTGTGCGCGTAGTCGAGACGGACGGTGGCCGGCTGGGCGGCGTGGGAAACTGCAGTGATTACGCCGAGCAGCAGCGCGGCAAACGAGTGGAACAGGCGCATCGCGATTCCTCATGAATTGGATCGCAGCATTGTAAGCCTGTCACCGCCGCCGACTTTACTTCATTTGTATTGGTACAGCGGCCGCTGCACCACGATCGGCCGGATGTCGAGCCGTACGTTGTAGACCGAGTATGTTTCGCTGAACGGCGACTGGTAGCCGATGCTCTCGCCGGTGCGCGACAGCTTGAATTCGAAGCCCAGGTCGGGCTGCTCGGCGCTGGCGCTGTCGAGCGACAAGCCGATGGCTTCCGGCTGGTCGCTGTCGATCAGCTTGCCCATCAAATCGACCACGGTGCCGTTGCCGAGGATGTCGGCCGAGAACAGCGGCTCGCGGTAGTACGGCTTGCCGGCGTCGATCTTGCCCTCGGCCTTGTCCGGCGCGGGTGTGAACACACCGCTGGAAAGATTGAAGCGGTCGCCGTTGTCGAGATAGCTCAGGCGGCCGTTGCTGAGGTTGAAGGTGCCGTCGCGGGTGGCGGCGTTGGTGAGGTCGACCAGCAGCGCGCCGCGGTAGCCGATCACCTCGACGTCGCGCTTGGGGCCCACCACCATGGCGGTGTTCTCGTCGATGCCGAGGCCGATCTTGTAGCCCTTGGCCAGCATCGCCGGCAGCATGCGCGCGAAGCGGCCGCGCACCAGCAGGTGCTGGTCGACGAACACGTCGTCGCCGATGAAGCCCAGGCCTTGCGTGATGTGGCGGCCGTCGCTCAGCCCCTGCTTGAGCGTGGCCAGCACCGTGCGCGGCTGGCCGAACATGGTGCTGCTCATGATGGCGGCGCCGGCGCTGGAGCCGGCGATCACGCCGCCGCGCCGGTACATGTTCCACAGGGCGTCGAGCATGCGCGTGTTGCTGCCGTCGGGACGGCGCAGCGCGCGCGTGATGCGGCCCTGGTCGCCGCCGGCGAAATAGGCGCCGCCGGCCGAGCGCACCGCCGCCGCCAGTTCGGCGTCCTCGGCCGCGATGCGGTAGTCGAGCTTGTCGAGGCGCTCGGCCACCGGCACGAAGAAGGCGCGCGCGCCGCTGCGGTTGAAGCGTTCGACCAGCATCCGCGCCGAGCGCTCGGGCGTGGCCGAGGCCGAGGCGAAGACGGCGATGCGCGCGCCCTGCCCGCCGGCGAGTTCGACGATGCGGTCCCAGACCGCGTCGTTGTCGGAACGCAGCGCGCCGCCGACGATGACCAGCGAGCCCTGGGGCTGGCTGGCGGCGCGTGGCGGGGGACTGGGGTGGACCGAATCGGCGGCGGGCGCGGCGTGGACTGCGCTAGCGGACAGTGCCGCCAGCGTCGTCAATGCCGTCAACAATCGCAACGGCGCACGCAGCAGAGAATGAAACAAGACATGGATGGTCTTGAACATGGCGCTTTCCTCGTGGAGTCATCAGCGTAAGCCTGATTCCAGAATCACGTCGCCATGTTGCGTACCATCATGACAGATAAATGTTGGGGAAATATCGCTCCATGAGCGTCTCGGGACGTTGCGGGGACGTGAAGCCGAAGCGCTCGTACAGGCTGTGCGAATCGCTCGTGGCAAGCGTGAAGCGGCGCAGCTTTTGCAGGCTGGGATGGCGCATCACCACGCCGATCAATTGCTTGCCGTAGCCGTGCCCACGGTACTCGGGCACGACGAATACGTCCACCAGGTTGGCGAACGTGGCGAAGTCGGTGATCACGCGCGCGAACGCGATCTGGCGGCCGTCGAGGAAGCCGCCGAAGCACAGCGAGTTCTCGATGGCGCGCTCGACGGTCGGGCGCGAGATGCCCACCGCCCAGGTCGATTGTTCGCTCAGGAAGCGATAGATCATCGGGATGTCGAGCCGGGTCTGGTCGGTGCTGACCTGGAAGCTGGAATCGTTGGTAACCATGATGCCCACGATCTGGCGAAAAATATATTCTATCGCCATTTGTACTTTGCATAACGTCCGTTTGACACCCCGATGCCGCTTTTTTTGCGTCGTTGCCCGCAGTATTGCCCGCAGTAAGCACCTTGCGGGGGAAGCGCCAGCCTCGCGGTTTATAATCGCCGGATCCCCAACCGGAATCTCACCATGACCGAACAATTCTCCAAAAAAGCCGAAGCCTGGTCGGCCCGTTTCTCCGAACCCGTGTCCGATCTCGTCAAGCGCTACACCGCCTCGGTGTTCTTCGACAAGCGCCTGGCCCAGTACGACATCCAGGGCTCGCTGGCGCACGCCGAGATGCTGGCGGCGCAGGGTATCATCAGCGCCGCGGACCGTGCCGAGATCGAGCGCGGCATGGCGCAGATCCGGTCCGAGATCGAGGCCGGCACGTTCGAATGGCTGCTCGACCTGGAAGACGTGCACCTGAACATCGAGAAGCGCCTGACCGAGCTGGTCGGCGACGCCGGCAAGCGCCTGCACACCGGCCGCTCGCGCAACGACCAGGTCGCCACCGACATCCGCCTGTACGTACGCGCCGCAATCGACGACATCGTCGCGCTTTTGCAAAGCCTGCGCGGCGCCCTGACTGATTTGGCCGAGCGCCATCACGACACCATCATGCCGGGCTTCACGCACCTGCAAGTGGCGCAGCCGATCACCTTCGGCCACCACATGCTGGCCTACGTGGAGATGTTCGGCCGCGATGCCGAGCGCATGCTCGACGCGCGCCGCCGCGTGAACCGCCTGCCGCTGGGCGCCGCCGCCCTGGCCGGCACCACCTTCCCGATCGACCGGCTGCGCGTGGCCAAGACGCTGGGCTTCGACGACGTCTGCCACAACTCGCTGGACGCCGTGTCCGACCGCGACTTCGCGATCGAGTTCACCGCCGCCGCGTCGATCCTGATGATGCACATCTCGCGCTTCTCGGAAGAACTGGTCATGTGGATCAGCCCGCGCATCGGCTTCATCGATATCGCCGACCGCTTCTGCACCGGCTCGTCGATCATGCCGCAAAAGAAGAACCCGGACGTGCCGGAACTGGCGCGCGGCAAGACCGGCCGCGTGTACGGTCACCTGACCGGCCTGCTGACCCTGATGAAAGGCCAGCCGCTGGCCTACAACAAGGATAACCAGGAAGACAAGGAACCGCTGTTCGACACCATCGACACCGTCACCGACACGCTGCGCATCTTCACCGACATGGCGTCGGGCATCACGGTGAAAGCCGAGAACATGCGCTCGGCCGCGCTGCAGGGCTACGCCACCGCGACCGACCTGGCCGACTACCTGGTCAAGAAGGGCCTGCCGTTCCGCGATGCGCACGAAGCCGTGGCGCATGCGGTGCGTGAGTGCGATGTCGCCGGTTGCGACCTGTCGGAAATGTCGCTCGAGACGCTGCAAGGCTTCTCGACACTGATCGAGCAGGACGTGTTCGCCGTGCTGACGCTGGAAGGTTCCGTCGCCGCGCGCGACCACGTGGGCGGCACCGCGCCGAACCAGGTGCGCAAGGCGATCGAACGCGTGCGCAAGCAGCTGGCCGAATAATCCCGCTGCATACGACGGGCCGGCGCTTCATGCCCCGGCCCGTTTTTCTTTTCCCCTTTTGAATTGCAAACGATGACTGCACTGCCAGACCGCGACTACGCCGCCTTCCTGTTCGACATGGACGGCACCATCCTGACCTCGATCATCGCCGCCGAGCGCGTGTGGGCCAACTGGGCGCGCAGCCACGGCCTGGACGTCGACGTGTTCCTGCCCACCATCCACGGCAAGCGCGCCGAAGACACGGTGCGCGGCCTCGGCCTGCCGGACATCGACCCGGTCGAGGAAGCCAACAACATCACGCTGTCCGAAATCGCCGACGTCGACGGCATCGAAGCGATCGCCGGCGTGGCCGCCTTCCTGGCCACCCTGCCGGCCGAGCGCTGGGCCATCGTCACCTCGGCCCCGCGCCTGCTGGCCGAGGCGCGCATCGCCGCCGCCGGCCTGCCGCTGCCGGCGGTGCTGGTGTCGGCCGACGACGTCACGCGCGGCAAGCCGGCGCCGGACCCGTTCCTGCTGGGGGCGCAAAAGCTGGGCGTGGCGCCGGAGCAATGTCTGGTGTTCGAAGATACGCTGGCCGGCCTGCAGTCGGCCGAAGCGGCGGGCATGGACAGCATCGTCGTCACGGCCACCCACAAGCATCCGATCGACACCAGCGTGACCGGCGTGCCGGACTACGACGACCTGCGTGCGATCCGTACCGGCGAAGGCTTGCTGCGCCTGCAACGCGCGCGTTCATAGTCAAGCTTGCATGATGCCGGGTCAGCCCCATGTGAATAGAGGACTGGCTTCGGGAGCACATTATGCAGCGCTACAGTAATCGCAGCGGCGAGTCGGGCATCGTCGCCTATGAAATCGGCAGGGATCCGAAAGAACCGGCAATCATCGTCGAGTTCCTGGGTGGGGACCGCTACCTGTACACCGGGCACAGCGCCGGCGTCGAGAACATTGCCAGGATGCAGGAACTGGCCCACGAGGGCCAGGGGTTGTCGACCTTCACCAGCCAGCATGTGCGCGAGCGGTATGCGCGCAAGCTGACATGAGCGGTCAGCTTGCCGGCTCGAATGGATGAACCTGGATATCCGCGTCCGGAAAGGACGCCACCAGTTTCAGCTCGCCACCGAGTGCTTTGACGTAATCCCGCAAGGTGCTCAAGTACATGTCTTCCCGGCGCTCCAGTTTGGACACAGCGGCCTGCTCCACACTCATGGCTTTGGCAACCTCGACCTGCGTCACGTTGCGTGCTTTACGAAGTTCTTGAAGCTGCATCTCGACAAGCATTGCTTCGGCACGTGCAGCCGCACGTGCCTGTGCTTCAGGCGACATTTTGGCGCGTAGTTCGCTAAATTTCCTGGCCATTGCTGTGCCCCTCTCTCGTCAGTATTTCGATGTGCTTGTCATACAGCTTGTCGGCGATCGGTATATTCACTTCATACCATCGATTGTCACCCGTTTTGTCACCTCCAAGCAGGAGAATAGCTGAACGGCGTGGGTCGAATGCGTAGAGAATCCGGTATGGTCGTCCCTCATGCCGAACACGCAACTCTCGCATGTGCGAATGCCGCGAGCCGACAATCCCGGATGTGTGAGGGAAGCCGAGATGCGGACCTCTTTCTTCAAGGAGGCGAACTGACGCATCGATAGATTCTTGTTCGAACTCAGTCAAGGCATCCCACCACATACCAAGCTCATCGGTATATTCAACCTCCCACTGACTTGACATTATTCACTCCGAGGAATATTCCGTCAAGAGCATATTAGGAGTGGTTCGAAAAGGAATCAAGCAAACACATCGGGCCGACGCGGATCGATGGATAGTGAATTTCAGGTAGCTAGCTGCTTGAACGCGGATACGGCGTACCATCCTTGTGGGTCGTGGTATCCGTGGCGCTGTCGTAGCGCATGTCGACGTCGGAATACGTGACCACGTCGCTCTTGTCCCTGGTGCCGCACACCAGGAACACACCATTGCCCCAGCTGCGGTTCACCAGGTGATGACCATTCGGCTTGCCGGCTGGAAAAGCCGCGCAATCGCCGGCGCGCATGATGGTTTCGCCCTCGTCCGTGATCAGGGTCAACTCGCCCGAGATCACCATCACGAACTCGTCTTCGCACGAATGCCAGTGCCGGTGCGCCGAACCGGCGCCCGGCTGCAACTCGACCAGGTTGACGCCGAACTGGGTCAGGCCGCCGGCCTCGCCCAGCCGCTGCTGGCTGCGCCCATCGACCAGCTCGTTGAACTGCTCGGGATAATCACTACCGCCCTGCATCGGGATACTGCTCAAATCCAGTCGGGACATCAGGCTCTCCGTTCGATGGCCGTGGGCGGCGGGGTGCCACCCACGCTGCGGCTAGCAGCTTAACCCGCCTGCTCGCCGCGTTTCTGTACCAGCGTCAGGATATCGTAACTTGCCACCAGCTCGTCGCGCTGGTTGGTGACCTGCACGTCCCACGCCACCACGCCCTGCCCGCGGCCCCGCTCATCGGTACGGTTGCGGTCGACCTTGCGCTTGCAGGTCAGGCGCGCGCGGATGGTGTCGCCGATCGCCACCGGCGCCACGAAACGCAGGTTGTCGAGGCCGTAGTTGGCCAGCACCGGGCCCGGCGCCGGCGACACGAACAGCCCGGCCGCCGCCGACAGCACGAAGTAGCCGTGCGCGATGCGCTGGCCGAACTGGGTGTCCCTGGCCGCGATCTCGTCGAAGTGCATGTAGAAATAGTCGCCCGACACGCCGCCGAAATTGACGATGTCGGCCTCACTCACCGTGCGCCGGTGCGTGAGCAGCGAGTGGCCGGTCTCCAGGTCTTCGAAGTAGCGCCGGAACGGGTGCACCTCGCTTTCCTTGACCGCGCCGCCGCGCACGTATTCGCCGGTGACGGCGCCCAGCATCGTTGGCGAGCCCTGCACCGCGGCGCGCTGCAGGAAGTGCTTGACGGCGCGGATGCCACCCAGCTCTTCGCCGCCGCCGGCGCGGCCCGGGCCACCGTGTTTCAGCTGCGGCAGCGGCGAGCCGTGGCCGGTGGAGTCGACCGCCGCTTCGCGGTCGAGGATCAGGACGCGGCCGTGCGACGCCGCCGCCATCGGCACCGCGTAGGCCGCGATGGCCGGGTCCCTGGTGGCCAGCGTGGTCACCAGGCTGCCCTTGCCGCGCGCGGCCAGGTCGAGCGCTTCGTCGATATCGCGGTAGGTCATCAGGGTGCTGACCGGGCCGAAGGCTTCGATGTCGTGCACCGCGGCGTTGGACGACGCGTTGCGGCACAGGAGCAGCGTCGGCGAGAAGAAGGCGCCATTGCTGCTGCCGTCGCCGACCGGAGCAAAGCCGTCGCGCGCGCCGAACAGGACTTCGTTGCCGCGCGCGAGCAGTTCTACCCGCGCGCTCACGTCGCGGTGCTGGTCCATCGAGGCCAATGCGCCCATGCGCACGCCTTCCATTTTCGGATTGCCGACCGTGATCTTCCTGAGGCGTTCGCGCAGGCGTTCGCCCACCGCGTCCACGTGCGCCTCGGGCACGATCACGCGCCGGATCGCGGTGCACTTCTGGCCGGCCTTGCCGGTCATCTCGCGCGCGACTTCCTTGATGAACAAGTCGAATTCCTCGTCGTCCGGCGTCACGTCCGGGGCCAGGATGGCGCAGTTGAGCGAGTCGGCTTCGGCGGTGAACGGGACCGATTCGCGGATCAGGTTCTGGTTGGCGCGCAGCCTGGCGGCGGTGTCGGCCGAACCCGTGAACGTCACGGCGTCAAAGCCGCCCAGGCGATCCAGCAGGTCGCCGGTGCTGCCGATCACCAGCTGCAGCGCGCCCTCGGGTACCAGGTTCGAGTCCATCATCATCTTGACCACGGCGTAGGTCAGGTAGCTGGTGGCGGTGGCCGGCTTGGCGATGCAGGGCATGGCCGCGAGAAAAGCGGGGGCAAACTTCTCGAGCAGGCCCCAGATCGGGAAGTTGAAGGCGTTGATGTGCACCGCCACGCCGCCGCGCGGGACCAGGATGTGGGTGCCGGCGAAGCCGCCACGCTTGCCCAGCGCGATGGCCGGACCTTCGTGTAGCACGTTCGATGACGGCAGCTCGCGCGAACCCATGCTGGCGTAGGCGAACAGGGTGCCGATGCCGCCTTCGACGTCGACCCAGCTGTCCTGGCGCGTGGCGCCGGTGAGGTGCGAGATCTCGTACAGTTCTTCCTTGCGCTCCATGAGGTACAAGGCGAGCGCTTTCAGGCGCTGGGCGCGTTTCTGGAAGTCGAGGCCCATCAATTGACGGATGCCGGTCTTGCGGGCGTAGCTCAGGGCTTCGTCGAAGTCGATCGGCTCAAGATGGGTGTGATAGATCAGCGCATTGTCCAATGCGCTGTGCAGCGGGGTGTGCGATTGTGCGCCGTGCCAGCGGCCGGCGATCAGGCTTTGTAGTGTCGGAATATTGCCCATGTCTGTCTCCTGTCTGTGCGGCTCTTTGGCCTCAGGCCTTCGGCTTGTGCATGCCGTCGGCGTCGAATGCGATTCGCTTGCGGTCCGGCTCGACCTGTTCCAGCGCGTCGACTTCGCGCATGGTGTTCCGTGAGCGTTCCACCAGTTCGTGATACTGCCTGGTCCCGAAGCTCTTCCAGGCCACATCCTCGTCGGTCAATTCGCGCATCACCTTGGCCGGCGTGCCCATCACCATCGAGCGCGGGGGAATGACCATGCCGGCTTTCACGAAGCTCATCGCGGCAACGATCGACTCGGCGCCGACCACGGCGCCGTCCATCACCACCGCATTCATCCCGACCATCGCATTGCGCCCGACCCGGCAGCCGTGCAGCACGGCCCCATGCCCGATGTGTCCATCCACCTCGACCACCGTATCGTCGCCCGGAAAGCCGTGCATCACGCAGGTATCCTGGACGTTCGCGCCCTCTTCCAGGATCAGCCGCCCGAAGTCGCCGCGCAACGACGCCAGCGGTCCGACATAGCAGCGCGGCCCGACGATCACGTCGCCGATCAGCACCGCGGTCGGGTGCACGTAGGCGCTCGGATGCACTACCGGACGCACGCCGTCGATCTCATACACCTTCACCATACGTTTACACCCGCTCCACGATGATGGCGATGCCCTGGCCGACGCCGATGCACATGGTGCACAGCGCGTAGCGGCCGCCAATGCGGTGCAGCTGGTTCACCGCCGTCGTCACCAGGCGCGCGCCGGATGCGCCCAGCGGGTGGCCGAGCGCGATCGCGCCGCCGTTCGGGTTCACGTGTTCGGCGTCGTCCGGCAGGCCGAGGTCGCGCGTCACCGCCAGGCCCTGCGCGGCAAACGCTTCGTTCAGTTCGATCACGTCCATCTGATCGAGGCGCAGGCCGGTCCGGGCCAGCAGCTTCTTGACGGCCGGCGCCGGACCGAAGCCCATGATGCGCGGCGCCAGGCCGACCGTGGCCATGCCGACCACGCGCGCGCGCGGCGTCAAGCCGTGGCGCGCGGCGGCGTCGCCGGAGGCCAGCAGCAGCGCGCAGGCGCCGTCGTTCAGGCTCGACGCGTTGCCGGCGGTGACCGTGCCATCCGCGGAGACCACGCCTTTCAAGCGCGCCAGCGCATCGAGGCTGGTGTCTGCACGCGGCTGCTCGTCGGTGTCGACCACACGCGAATCCCCTTTCTTTCCGTGGATCGTCACCGGCACGATCTCGTCCCTGAAGAAGCCGTCGGCATGCGCACGCGCCCAGCGCTGCTGGCTGCGCAGCGCGAACGCGTCCTGGTCGCCGCGCGCCACGCCGAATTCGCGCGCCACGTTCTCGGCGGTTTCGGGCATCGAGTCGATGCCGTATGCCGCCTTCATCAGCGGATTGACGAAGCGCCATCCCAGGGTGGTGTCCTCGATCTTCGCGGCGCGCGAGAACGGGCTGTCGGCCTTGCCCATCACGAACGGCGCGCGCGTCATGCTTTCAACGCCGCCGGCGATCACCAGCTGCGCTTCGCCGGTCTTGATCGCGCGCGCGGCGCTGCCGACGGCGTCCATGCCGGAGCCGCACAGGCGGTTGATGGTGTTGCCCGGCACGGCGGGCGGCAGGCCGGCCAGCAGCGCCGCCATGCGGCCGACGTTGCGGTTGTCTTCGCCGGCCTGGTTGGCGCAGCCGTAGAACAGGTCGTCGACGGTTTGCCAGTCCACGTCCTTGTTGCGGGCCATCAGGGCGGCGATCGGCAGCGCGGCCAGGTCGTCGGCACGGATGCCGGACAAGGCGCCGCCGTAGCGGCCGAACGGAGTGCGGATCGAGTCGCAGATGAAAGCGTCGTTCATGGGGGTTCTCCGGATTTCGTTATTTGGGGCGGCGGTCGACCACGCGCCGGGCCTTGCCGGTCAGGGTGCGCTCGATGCCCTGCGGCGCCATCAGGGTCACGCGCGTGGTGACGCCGACATAGGTCTTGATGCAGTGCTGCAGTTCGCGGCTCAGCGCATCGACGGCGTCGGGCGCGAGCGAAGCGTCACGCAGTTCGCCCAGCACCTCCAGCGTGTCGAGATGGCCGTCGCGCGCCACCACCAGCTGGTACTGCGGCGCCAGCGCCGGCATCTTCAACACCAGTTCTTCGATCTGGCTCGGGAACACGTTGACGCCGCGGATGATCAGCATGTCGTCCGAGCGGCCGGTGATGCGGCCCATGCGGCGCATCGAGCGCGAGGTCGGCGGCAGCAATCGCGTGAGGTCGCGCGTGCGGTAGCGGATGATCGGCAGCGCTTCCTTGGTCAGCGAGGTGAATACCAGTTCGCCCTCTTCGCCGTCCGGCAGCACTTCGCCGGTGTCGGGGTCGATGATCTCGGGGTAGAAATGGTCTTCCCAGATCACCGGGCCGTCCTTGCTCTCGATGCACTCGCTGGCCACGCCCGGGCCCATCACCTCGGACAAACCATAGATGTCGACCGCGTCGATGCCGGCGCGGGTCTCGATCTCGCGCCGCATGGCGTCGGTCCACGGCTCGGCGCCGAAGATGCCGACCTTGAGCGAGGACTGCGCCGGGTCGATCCCCTGGCGCGCGAATTCCTCGACGATGTTCAGCATGTACGACGGCGTGACCATGATGATCGACGGCTTGAAGTCGCAGATCAGCTGCACCTGCTTCTCGGTCTGGCCGCCCGACATCGGGATCACGGTGCAGCCCAGGCGCTCGGCGCCGTAGTGCGCGCCCAGGCCGCCGGTGAACAGGCCGTAGCCATAGGAGATGTGCACCAGGTCGCCCTTGCGCCCGCCGGCGGCGCGGATCGAGCGCGCCACCACATTGGCCCAGGTGTCGATGTCGTTCTGGGTGTAGCCGACCACGGTCGGCTTGCCGGTGGTGCCGGACGAGGCGTGCACGCGCACCACCTGCTCGCGCGGCACGGCAAACAGGCCGAACGGGTAGTTGTCGCGCAGCGTCTTTTTTTCAGTGAACGGAAACCTGGCCAGGTCGGCCAGCGATTTGAGGTCGCTCGGGTGCACGCCGGCTTCATCGAACGCGGCGCGGTAATGCGGCACGTTGTCGTAGGCGTGCTGCAGCGTCCATTTCAGGCGCTGCAGCTGGAGCGCCTGCAGCTCGTCGCGGCTGGCGCGTTCGATCGGTTCCAGGTCGCCTGGAGCGGGATTTCGTTGGACCATCGCGGCCTCCTTTCTCGTTGAATCAGGCGATCACTTCTGCCACCAGGCCGCCGACGCGGTGCGACTTGCCGCGAAACAGCGCGATCTTGCGTCCCTCGCTGTCGCTCACCGTCACGTCATAGACGCCGGTCTTGCCCTGCAAGGCTTGCTCCACCGCTTCCGCCACCAGCACGTCGCCCGCGCGGCCCGGGGCCAGGTATTCGATCGTGCAGCCGGCGCCGACGGTGTTGAGGTTGTGCGAATTGCAGGCGAAGGCGAAGGCGCTGTCAGCCAGCATGAAGATGTAGCCGCCGTGGGCGGTGCCGTGGCCGTTGAGCATGTCGGGGCGCACCGTCATCGACATGCGCGCGTAGCCGGGCTTGATCGCGTCCAGTGTCATGCCCAGCGCCTGGCTGGCCGGGTCGCGTTCGAACATCGTGCGGCCGGCCAGCTCGGCCAACTGTTGCGGGTGCAGCGCATCCATGCTCACTCTCCCTTGAATTGCGCCGGGCGCTTGGCCATGAAGGCGGCCACGCCTTCGCGGTAGTCGTGGCTGTAGCCGAGTTCGCGCATCATGCCGGCTTCCAGCTGCAGCTGGTCTTCCAGCGTGTTGGTATAGCTGGCCTGGATGGCACGCTTGGTGAAAGCGAGGCCTTTGGTTGGCGCGGCGGCGAAGTGTTCGGCCATGGCCAGGGCTTCGCCCATCAGGGCTTCGTCGGGGACGCAGCGCCAGATCAGGCCCCATTCCTCGGCCTTCTCGGCAGTCAGCTTGTCGCCCAGCAGGGCCAGGCCCATGGCGCGCGCGTGGCCGATCAGGCGCGGCAGGTGCCAGGTGCCGCCGGTGTCGGGAATCAGGCCCAGTTTGCAGAAGGCTTCGATGAAGCTGGCCGACTTGGCGGCCAGCACGATGTCGCAGGCCAGCGCCAGGTTGGCGCCGGCGCCGGCGGCGACGCCGTTGACGGCGCAGATGACGGGCATCGGCAGGTTCTTCAGGGCCAGCACCAGCGGGGCGTAGAATTTTTCGACCGATTCGCCCAGGTCGACGCCGGGGGCGCCGGGTTCGACGGCGCGGTCGTTCAGGTCCTGGCCGGCGCAGAAACCGCGGCCGGCGCCGGTGAGCACGAGGACGCGGGCGGATTTGTCTTCCTGCAGCTTGTTCAAGGCGTCACGCACTTCGTGGTGCATGGATTGGGTGAAGCTGTTCAGGCGATCGGGGCGGTTCAGGGTGAGGACGGCGATGCCGTTGTCGATCTTGAACTGGATGGTTGCGTAGGTCATGGCGGTCTCCGTGATGGTGTTATGGTGTCGCGACGCCTGAGCGCTATTCGGCGATGTCGAAGTCGACCACCACCTTGTCGGTCACCGGAAAACTCTGGCAACTCAGCACGAACCCGCGCGCCACTTCGTAATCCTCGAGCGCGTAGTTCACGTCCATCTCGACCTCGCCGTCGAGCACCTTGCAGCGGCAGGTCGAGCACACGCCGCCCTTGCACGAGTAGCGCATGTCGATGCCGGCGCGCAGGCCGGCTTCCAGCAGCGATTCCTTGTCCTTGTCCATCGTGAAGCTGGCGGCGCTGCCGTCCATGATCACGGTGACTTCGGTCTGGTGGCGGGCGTCGAGCGAAACGTCGCGCGGCTTGCGTTCGCGGGTGGGCGCGCTGGCGGCGAACAGCTCGATGCGGATCTGCTCCTTCGCCAACCCGGCGGTCTGCAAGGCGCGCGAGACGCCGTGCATCATGTCTTCCGGGCCGCAGATGAAGGCGACGTCGATGTCGCGGATGTCGATCCAGCCGTCCAGCAGCTGGCCGCACTTGGCCTCGTTGATGCGGCCGTTGAACAGTTCGATGTCCTGCTGTTCGCGGCTCATCACGTACACTAGGCGCAGGCGGCCCAGGTACTGGTCTTTCAGGTCGGTCAGCTCGTCGCGGAAGATCACGGTCGACGAGGCGCGGTTGCCGTAGACGATGGTGAAGCGGCTTTCGGGTTCGGCCTGCAAGGTGGTCTTCACGATCGACAGGATCGGCGTGATGCCGCTGCCGGCGGCGAAGGCCAGGTAATGGCGGCGGCTGGCCGCGTCCAGCGGCACGTTGAAGTTGCCGCTCGGGGGCATGACCTCGAGCTGCATCCCGGGCTGCAAACGCTCGGTGGCCCAGTTCGAGAACAGGCCGCCGCTGCAGCGCTTGATGGCCACGCGCAGGCGCTCGTCCTGCACGGCGGAGCAGATCGAATACGAGCGGCGCACGTCTTCGCCGTCGATGCTGGTGCGCAGGGTGAGGTACTGGCCCTGGCGGTAGGCGAAGGTGTCCTTCAGTTCGGGCGGCACATCGAAGGTGACGGCGATGGCGTCGCGCGTCTCGTGCTTCACCTGCGCCACGGTCAATGGATAGAATTTGCTCATTCGGGCCTCATTGGGCAACTTAGTGGCACTTGAAGTAATCGAACGGCTCGCGGCAGTCGAGGCACTTGTACAGCGCCTTGCACGGGGTCGAGCCGAATTCGCTGGTCACCTGGGTGTGCGCCGAGCCGCAGTGCGGGCAGCTCACGCTTGGCGCGGCGCGGCGGCGGATGCCGGCGTGCAGGCCGCTGATGTCGATCGCCTGCTGTACCGGTGGGGCGATGCCGTAGCCTTTCAGGGCGGCCTTGCCGGACTCGCTCATCCAGTCGGTGGTCCAGGCGGGCGACAGGCGGGTTTCGATGCGCGCTTGCAGGCCGTGGGCGTGCAGCGCTTCCTTCACCGCGTCGGCGATCACCCCCATCGCGGGGCAGCCCGAATACGTCGGGGTGATGGTCACGATGCATTCGTCGTCAAGCACCCGCACGTCGCGCACGATGCCCAGGTCGACGACCGAGATCACCGGGATCTCGGGGTCGGGCACGGCGCCGAGCCAGGCCCAGACCTGGCCGACAGTGACGTCCTGCGCGGTCATCACCAGGCCGCTCCCGGATAGGCGCGCTGCAGGAACTGCATCTCGGCCAGGATGTAGCCGAGACGCTCGCTGTGGCGGCCCTGCTTGCCGCCACGCTGCATCCAGGCGCCAGGGTCCGGCATGGCCAGGGTGGCGTCCTGCAGCACTTCGGCCACGTGGTCGAGGAACTGTCTGCGCAGCAGCCCGGCGGCCGGCGCCACGCCCTGCTCCACCATCGCGTTGTCGATGTCGTCGTAGATGAAGGCTTCGCCGCTGTACATCCACAGCTCGTCGAGCGCGGCCTGCATCTTGACGTGGCTGATGTCGGTGCCGTCGCCCAGGCGCACCACCAGGTCGCCGCTGCGGCGCAGGTGGTAGGTCACTTCCTTGAGCGACTTGGCGGCGATGTCGCGGATGCGTTCGTCGCTGGAACGGGTCAGGCCGTCCATCAGGAAGTAGTGCCAGCTGTCGAACAGGAACTGGCGCATCATGGTGTCGGCGTAGCTGCCGTTGGGCTGCTCGACCAGGATGCAGTTGCGGTAGTCGCCGGCATCGCGCAGGAAGGCCAGGCGGTCTTCGTCGCGTCCCTTGCCTTCCAGCTCGCCGGCATACGACAGCCACATGCGGGTCTGGCCGAGCAGGTCGAGGGCGACGTTGGACAGGGCCATGTCTTCTTCCAGGGCCGGGCCCTTGCCGACCAGCTGGCACAGTTGCTGCGACAGGATCAGGGCGTTGTCGCCCTGGCGCAGCAGGTAATCAAACTTTGCGAATTTCGCATCCATCGCTGCACTCACAGGTTCTTGACTTCTTCCGGCATCGGGAAGAAGGTGGGGTGGCGGTAGACCTTGCTGTTGGCGGGTTCGAACAGCGCCTCCTTGTCGGATGGGCTGCTGGCGACGATGTCGGCGGCGCGCACGACCCAGATCGAGACGCCTTCGTTGCGGCGGGTGTAGACGTCGCGCGCGTTGTTGATCGCCATTTCGGCGTCGGGGGCGTGCAGGCTGCCGACGTGTTTATGGGCCAGGCCGTGCTGGCTGCGGATGAAGACTTCCCAGAGGGGCCACTCTTTGCTCATTGTTGTCTCCGATGTCGCCGGTGGATCCGGCGTACGTTGGACGCGTCGGCGGCGCAGCCGCCAACCCTACGGTTGTATCGTTATCTGGCGTGGTGACGTGCGTTGAACGCGTGGACGGCGGAGCCGTCCACCCTACGCCGCGGTTCGCTTTGCGGCTTGCTTGTCGGCGTGGGCCACCAGGGCGTCGCGGAACCATTCGCCGTCGTCCCAGGCCTTCACGCGGGTGCGCAGGCGCTCGCGGTTGCAGGGGCCGTTGCCCTTCAGGACGTTGTGGAACTCGGACCAGTCGATTTCGCCGAAGTCGTACGAGCCGCGCTCTTCGTTCCACTTGAGATCGGGGTCGGGCACGCTCAAGCCGAGGTATTCGGCTTGCGGCACGGTCTGGTCGACCATGCGCTGGCGCAGTTCGTCGTTCGAGAACAGCTTGATGCGCCAGGCGGTGGATTGGGCGCTGTTGACCGATTCGGCGTCGGACGGGCCGAACATCATCAGGGACGGCCACCACCAGCGGTTCAGGGCGTCCTGCGCCATCGCCTTCTGCTCCGGCGTGCCTTTGGCAAGGCTCATCATGATGTCGTAGCCCTGGCGCGCGTGGAACGATTCTTCCTTGCAGACGCGCACCATGGCGCGCGCGTACGGGCCGTACGAGCAGCGGCACAGCGGGATCTGGTTGATGATCGCCGAGCCGTCCACCAGCCAGCCGATGGCGCCCATGTCGGCCCAGCTCAGGGTCGGGTAGTTGAAGATGCTCGAGTATTTCGCCTTGCCCGCGTGCAGGGCGGCCAGCAGCTCGTCGCGCGACACGCCCAGCGTCTCGGCGGCGCTGTACAGGTACAGGCCGTGGCCGGCCTCGTCCTGGATCTTGGCCAGCAGGACCGACTTGCGCTGCAGCGTCGGCGCACGCGTGACCCAGTTGCCCTCGGGGAGCTGGCCGACGATCTCGGAATGCGCGTGCTGCGAGATCTGCCGGATCAGCGTCTTGCGGTACGCCTCCGGCATCCAGTCCTTCGGTTCGATCTTGATCCCGGCGTCGATGCGCGCCTGGAATTGTTGTTCTTCGGCGCTCATGTCCTGTTCTGTGCGGACTTTCTTGAGGCCGGTCTCCACCATCTGTGCGTACATGAGTGTCTCCTCATCTCCTGCATTGCAAACCTGTGCGAATCATAATACGATACAAAAAATTCGATGTACACAAGAATTTTGAATCATATTGAAAAGCGACAGGCTGACCCATCTCATGAAACGACTTTCCGCCGGCGAATGGATCGCCCACGTGCTCGCCACCGATCCGCCACGCCACAAGTCGCTGGTGGTGACCGTCTGCGGCGACACCATCGCGCCGCATGGCGGGGCGTTCTGGCTGGGCAGCATGATCGAGCTGCTGGCGCCGCTCGGCGTGGGCGAACGGCTGGTGCGCACCAGCGTGTTCCGCCTGGTGCAGGAAGGCTGGCTGACCGCCAGCCGCGAAGGCCGGCGCAGCCGCTATGAACTGGAAGCGGCGGCCCTGCCACGCTTCGAGCGCGCCAACCGCCGCATTTATTCGGCGCCGGGCCTGGAATGGGACGGCAAGTGGACCTTCGTGCTCGCTCCGGGCGGCAGCATCGACAGCGAACTGCGCGCGCAGCTGCGCAAGGAACTCGAGTGGGAAGGCTTTGCCATGCTGGCCACCGGCGTGATGGCGCATCCGGCGCCCGAGCGCGACACGCTGCGCGACCTGCTGGCGCGTAACGATGCCGAGAGCAAGGTGTTCGTCTGCGAGGTGGCCGAGCTGGCGGGACTCGGTTCGCGTCCGCTGCCGCAGCTGGTACGCGATTGCTGGAACCTGGATGCGGTGGTGGAAGGCTATCAGGCCTTCATCGAGACCTTCGCCCCGCTGCCGGCGCTGCTGGGCCAGGACGACATCACGCCGCAGGATGCGTTTGCGATCCGCACCCTGCTGATCCACGCCTACCGCCGGGTGCAGCTGCACGACCCGATGCTGCCTCTGGCGCTGCTGCCGCAGCCGTGGCCCGGCTCAAGTGCGTATGCGCTGGCGCGCGACATCTACCGCCTGTGCCAGGCGCGCGCCGAACAGCACCTGCTGGCCATGCTGCGCCGCGAAGACCCCGCCACGCCAGACGCCGACGCCGCTTTCCACGCACGTTTCGGCGGCTTGCAGGTCGAATAGCCGCACCGTCGGCGGGCGCGAAAGCGGTTATCATCTCTTCTTTGATGCACTTCCCAACACAGGACAACACCATGTCTATCAAGATCAGCAGCCAATTCGACGCTGGCGCCATCGAAGTCGTGAACGCCACCAGCGCCAACGCCATCGACCTGAACATCCGCAAGGACTCGCACGCCGACATCATCCAGTGGTTCTACTTCCGCCTGCAGGGCGCGCAAGGCGAAGCCTGCACCATCCGCCTGCTCAACGCCGGCAAGGCCGCCTATCCGGCCGGCTGGGAAGGCTACCAGGCGATGGCGAGCTACGACCGTGTCAACTGGTTCCGCGTGCCCACCAGCTTCGACGGCCAGGTCTTGAGCATCGAGCACACCCCGGGCATGGACAGCGTCTACTACGCCTACTTCGAGCCCTACTCGTTCGAGCGCCACCTGGAGCTGCTGGACCGCGCCCAGATGGCGGAAAACGTGCGCATGCTCGACCTGGGCTCGACCGTCGACGGCCGCGACCTGAACATGCTGGTGATCGGCGAGCCGGCCGAGGGCAAGAAGAAGGTGTGGGTGATCGCGCGCCAGCACCCGGGCGAGACGATGGCCGAATGGTTCGTCGAAGGCATGCTCGACGCGCTGCTGGATCCGGCGCACCCGTTCGGCCGCCAGCTGCTGAAGGAATCGGTGTTCTACGTGGTGNGGTTCGTCGAAGGCATGCTCGACGCGCTGCTGGATCCGGCGCACCCGTTCGGCCGCCAGCTGCTGAAGGAATCGGTGTTCTACGTGGTGCCGAACATGAACCCGGACGGCTCGGTGCGCGGCAACCTGCGCACCAACGCGGCCGGCGCCAACCTGAATCGCGAATGGCTGAACCCGACCATGGAGCGCAGCCCGGAGGTGTTCCTGGTCAAGCAGAAGATGCACGAAGTGGGCGTCGACCTGTGCCTGGACGTGCACGGCGACGAAGGCCTGCCGTACGTGTTCGTGGCGGGCAGCGAATCGCTGCCGAACTTCACGGCCGAACAAGCCGAGGCGCAGCAGCGCTTCATCGCCGACTTCAAGATCGCCAGCCCGGACTTCCAGGACGTGCACGGCTACGGCGAATCGCCGTATTCGGAAGAGACGCTGACCATGGGGTCGCCGCACATCACGCACGCCTTCGGTTGCCTTTCCTTGACCCTGGAACTGCCGTTCAAGGACAACGCCAACGATCCGGACGAGCAGGTGGGCTGGGATGGTGCGCGCAGCGCGCGCCTGGGTGCGGCGGTGCTGCAGCCGGTGCTGAGCGCGATCCGCGCGATCAAGTAAGCACGACGCTCCAATGAAAAACGCTCCGCATGACGGAGCGTTTTTTTATGCGCTCAAGGATGCTCTACAGCTGCACGCCCAGATGCGCCTGCACCCACGCATTCGCATCCTCGCCGCTATCGAAATGCAGCGTCGCGATCGCGGTCTTGTCCGCCGCCAGGAAGGTGGCGTACACCTTGCGGCTATCCGCCCCCGAACTCAGCAGGTCGGACTGCTGGGCCAGTTCCACCGTGGCTACCAGGTCGAGATTGAGCAGCACGGTCTTCTGGCTGCTTTCCTTGTCGATGCGTACGAATCGGCTCATGGCTTTCTCCTCAATCGACCTTAGTTACCTGCCACGACCATCTTCTCGATCAGGATCGAGCCGGTGGTCTTGTTGCCGCGTACCAGGGTGTCGTTGCCGATGGCGACGATTTGCTGGAACATCTCGCGCATATTGCCGGCGATGGTGATTTCTTCCACCGGATACTGGATCACGCCGTTCTCGACCCAGTAGCCCGAGGCGCCGCGCGAATAGTCGCCGGTCACGTAGTTCACGCCCTGCCCCATCAGTTCGGTCACCAGCAAACCGGTGCCCATCTTGCGCAGCATGCCTTCGAAATCGTCGGCGCGTTTCGTCGCGTTCGACGTGATCTGCAGGTTGTGCGAGCCGCCGGCGTTGCCGGTGGTCTGCATGCCGAGCTTGCGCGCCGAGTACGAGGACAGGAAGTACCCCTGCAGCACGCCGTCCTTGATCACCTTGCGGCGCACGGTCTTGACGCCTTCTTCGTCGAACGGCGCCGAGCCGACCGCGCCGATCGCGTGCGGGTCTTCGATCACCTGGATATGCGACGGGAATACCTGCTTGCCGAGCGTGTCGAGCAGGAAGGTCGACTTGCGGTACAGCGCGCCGCCCGACACCGCCTGCACGAAGGCGCCCAGCAGGCCCGCCGCCAGCGGCGCCTCGAACAGCACCGGGCAGGTGCGGGTGTCGAGCTTGCGCGCGTTCAGGCGCGCCAGGGCGCGCTCGGCGGCGTAGCGGCCGACCGCTTCCGGTTTGGCCAGCTGTTTCGGGTCGCGCGAGGAGGTGTACCAGTCGTCGCGCTGCATGGCGTTGCCCTTGCCCGCGATCGGCGCCACCGAGATGGTGTGGCGCGAGAACGGATAGCCGCCGATGAAGCCGCGCGTGTTGGCGCCGACGAAGTGCGACTGCTGGACGTAGACGCTCGAACCTTCGCTGTTGGTCACGCGCTTGTCGACCGCGAACGCGGCGTCTTCGCAGCGGCGCGCCAGTTCGACCGCTTCCTGGGTGGAGATCTGCCATGGGTAGAACAGGCGCAGATCGCGCGGCTCGAGCTCCAGCAGGTCGGCGTCCGGCAGGCCGGCACAATTGTCTTCGGCGGTGAAGCGGGCGATGTTCCAGGCCGCTTCCACCGTCGCCTTGAGCGACGCGGTGGAAAAGTCGGAGGTGCTGGCGTTGCCGCGGCGCTGGCCGGAATACACGGTCACGCCCAGGCCCTTGTCCTTGTTCTGCTCGATGGTCTCGATATTGCCTTTACGAACGGAAACCGACAGCCCGCTTCCCTCGCTGATCTCGACCGAAGCATCTGTGGCGCCCTGCTCGCGGGCGAATGCCAGCACGTCGCGCGCCAGCTGTTTCAGCTGATCCTGGGTGTGGGTGAAAGCGGTGTCTTTCATGTCGTGTTTTTCGTAGCGAGCCCTAAAACAGTTATCATAGCAGCCGTTTACAGTTTTCACTGATCGGCCCAGCGCCAATCGGATTTACCCCGGAATCATCCATCATGCCTAACCCAAATCGCGGCTCGGTCGGCTTCCAGTCGAACGAGTTCGAACCCGAGTACGAGCGTCCTTCCAAGTCGGAGCTCAAGCGCCAGTCGAACGACCTGCAAAAACTCGGCGAGCAGCTGGTCGACGCGCCGCGCGACCGCGTCAAGAAGGTGCCGATGCCGGAAGACGTGCGCGAAGCCATCCTGACCTGCCAGACCATCAGCAACCACGAAGGCCGCCGCCGCGCGCTGCAGTTCGTGGGCAAGAAGATGCGCACCCTGGACGAGGAAGAAGTCGCCGTCATCCAGCGCACCATCGACAGCTGGAAAGGCGCGTCGAAAGCTGAAACCGCCGCCCTGCACGCGCTGGAACGCCGCCGCGAAAAGCTGCTGGCCGACGACAAGGCCCTGACCCAGCTGCTGGAAGAGCATCCCGAACTGGACGTGCAGCAGCTGCGCACCCTGATCCGCAACGCGCGCAAGGAAGTGGCCGAATCGAAGCCGCCGAAGGCCTACCGCGAAATCTTCCAGATCCTGAAGGACCTGGGCAAGAAGGACAAGAAGGCGGCGCAAGACGACGAAGCTGACGAGGCGGTCGATGGCGACGACGACGAATGACGACATCCTGATCGTCGGCCTGGTGTCGGTCTCGGACCGCGCCAGCGGCGGCGTGTACGAGGACAAGGGCATTCCCGCGCTGCAGGAGTGGCTGGCCGGCGCCATCACCACGCCATTTCGCGTCGAGACGCGCCTGATCCCGGACGAACGGGCGGCCATCGAAGCCACGCTGGTGGAGCTGGTCGACAGCGCGCGCTGCCACCTGGTGCTGACCACCGGCGGCACCGGCCCGGCACGGCGCGACGTCACGCCCGAAGCCACGCTGGCCGTCGCCACCAAGGAGATGCCCGGCTTCGGCGAGCAGATGCGCCAGATCAGCCTGCGCTTCGTGCCGACCGCGATCCTGTCGCGCCAGACCGCCGTCATTCGTGAAACTGCGGACCACGCGGCCCTGATCATGAACCTGCCGGGCCAGCCGAAGTCGATCAAGGAAACGCTGGAAGGCCTGAAGGACGATGCCGGCAACACGGTCGTCGGCGGCATCTTCGCGGCCGTCCCCTATTGCATCGACCTCATCAAGGGACCGTACATCGAAACCGACCCGGCGGTGAGCAAGACCTTCCGCCCCAAATCGGCCCTGCGCCCACCTGTCAACTGACGAGAGAACCCATGAGCGACGTCGACCTGCTGGACAATATCGAAATCGAAACCGCCCCGAATCCCGAGGTCGCCATCATCTGGCTGCACGGCCTGGGCGCCGACGGCAACGACTTCGTGCCGATCGTGCGCGAACTCGACCTGACCGGCCTGCCCGGCATCCGCTTCGTGTTCCCGCATGCGAAGACCATGCCGGTGACGATCAATGGCGGCTACGTGATGCGCTCGTGGTACGACATCCTGGGCACCGAACTGACCCGGCGCGAGGACGAAGGCGGCCTGCGCTCGTCGCAGCTGGCGGTGGAAGCGCTGATCGCGCGCGAGAAGTCGCGTGGGATTCCGGCCTCGCGCATCATCCTGGCCGGCTTCTCGCAGGGCTGCGCGATGACGCTGCAGACCGGCCTGCGCCATCCGGAACAGCTGGCGGGCATGATGTGCCTGTCGGGCTACCTGCCGCTGGCGGGGCACGTGGCGGCCGAGCGCACCGCGCAGAGTCTGAAGGTGCCGGTGTTCATGGCGCACGGCACGCAGGATCCGGTGGTGCCGTTCGCGCGCGCCGAAGAGTCGCGCAAGGTGCTCGAGTCGCTCGGCTACCAGGTGGAGTGGCACGCGTACCAGATGCAGCATACGCTGTGCCTGGAAGAGGTGCAGGACATCGCCAGGTGGATCCGCAAGGTCGTGGCCTGATCAGCTTTCCAGCGCCGCATCCACTGCGTCGCTCAAGCGCGACACGATCTCCGACAGATCGGCCGCCGTCGCAATGAACGGCGGCGCCAGCAGCACATGGTCGCCATGCCGGCCGTCGATCGTTCCCCCCATCGGATACACCAGCAAGCCGCGCGCCATCGCCTGCGCCTTGATCGCCGCATGGAGTTTACGCTCCGGCGCGAACGGCTCTTTCGTCTCCCGATCGCGCACGAATTCCAGCGCCAGCAGCATTCCGCGCCCGCGGATATCGCCCACGTGCTCGTGCACCCCGAACACGTCGCCCAGCATGCGCCGCAGCGTGGCGCCGCGGCTGCGCACCCGCGCCAACAGATCCTCGCGCTCGATTACCTGCTGCACCGCCAGCGCCGCCGCCGCCGCCACCGGATGGCCGATGTAGGTGTGCCCGTGCTGGAACATGCCGCTGCCCGAACGCAGGCAGTCGACGATGGCGTGATGCGCCAGCACCGCGCCGATCGGCTGGTAGCCCGCCGCCAGGCCCTTGGCCACGGCCACGATGTCGGGCGCCACGCCGTCCTGCCCGATCGCGTACATGGCGCCGGTGCGGCCCATGCCGCACATGACTTCATCCGCGATCAGGAGGATGCGATGGCGGTCGCAGATCTCGCGCACGCCCTTGAAGTAGCCCGGCGTGGGCGGGATCGCGCCGCCGGTGGCGCCCACCACCGGCTCGGCCACGAAGGCGATGATGTTGTGCGGCCCGGCCTCGATGATCGCGGTCTCGAGTTCGTCGAGCAGCGCGGCGGTGTAGTCCTCGACGTTCTGCTGCGGCGCGCGGCCGCGGTATTCGTAGCAGGCCGAGACCCGCAGCGCATCGACCAGCAGCGGCGCGAAGTCGCGCTTGCGCCACTCGTTGCCGCCCACGCCCAGCACGCCCAGCGTGTTGCCGTGGTAGCTCTGGCGCCGCGCCAGAAAACGCGTGCGGGCCGGCTCGCCCCGCTCGACCCAGTACTGGCGCGCCAGCTTCAGCGCCGTCTCCATCGCTTCCGAGCCGCCCGAGACGAAGTAGACGCCGGTGAGGCCGTCGGGCGCCCCGCGCGCCAGGCGCTCGGCCAGCTGCTCGGCCACCTCGGTGGTGAAGAAGCCGGTGTGGGCGTAGGCGCAGCGGTCGATCTGGCGGTGCATGGCGGCGATCACTTCCGGATGGCCGTGGCCGAGCGAAGACACCGCGGCGCCGCTGCTGGCGTCGATGTAGCTCTTGCCGCTGCTGTCGCGCAGCACGATGCCTTCGCCGCCCACGGCGACGGGCGGGGTGTGGCGCAGGCTGCGGTGGATGATGTGGGTCATGGCGCGGTCTCCCTCGGGTTCGACAATGACGCTTGACGATAAGCGCGCCCGGACGCTCTTCTTTTGATTTTTGCCGCACGCCGTGCGAATATTTCCGCGAATCCACTTTTGGACCACACATGAGCGAACGCCTCGGCCCCATTCCGGATGCAGACCTGACCGACGCCCAGCGCGCCGCCGCCCGCGACATCGCCGACGGTCCGCGCGGCGCCCTGTACGGGCCGTTCGTGCCGCTGCTGCGCAGTCCCGAGCTGATGGGGCATGCGCAGCGCCTGGGCGAATACCTGCGCTACCGCAGCGCGATCGGGGTGCGGCTGTCGGAGCTGGCGATCCTGGTCACGGCGCGCCGCTGGGACCAGCAGGTGGAATGGGCAATCCACGCGCCGATCGCGGCCCAGGTCGGGATTCCGGCGTCGGTGATCGCGGCCATCGCGGCGCGCGAGCGCCCTGGCAACATGCTGGTGGACGAGATGGTGGTGCACGACTTCTGCGTCGAACTGCACGAGCAGAAGGCGGTGTCGGACAGCGTGTATGCGGATGCGCTGGCGCTGTTCGGGGAACAGGGCGTGG
Source organism: Massilia sp. YIM B02443 (assembly GCF_030411955.1). Lineage (GTDB taxonomy): Bacteria > Pseudomonadota > Gammaproteobacteria > Burkholderiales > Burkholderiaceae_D > Telluria. The sequence continues at coordinate 111,481 of NZ_JASNRA010000005.1, read as the reverse complement.
TGGACCTGGTGGGGATTTGCGGGTATTACACGATGCTGGCCATGACGATGAACGTGGCGCGCACCGCGGTGCCGGAGGATGGCGGGTGGAGGTTGCCGGAGTAAACCGGCGCCGCCGCGCGGCGAGAACGATGCTCTCGCCGCAACGGCGGCCAGCCGTCACGCCTTGGGAAACGCCACCACTTCCGCCTGCTGCTCACCCAGGCCGGCGATCCCGAGCCGCAGCTTGTCGCCCTTCTTCAAAAACCGCTGCGGCGAACGTCCCATCCCCACGCCCGGCGGCGTGCCGGTGGTGATGATGTCGCCCGGCTCCAGCGTCATGAAGCGCGATACGTAGCTCACGATCTGGGCCACCGTGAAGATCATGTTCGACGTGTTCCCGGTCTGCATGCGCTTGCCGTTCAGTTCCAGGTACAGGTCGAGGTCCTGCACGTCGTAGATCTCGTCGCGCGTGACCAGGAACGGGCCCACCGGGCCGAAGGTGTCACAGCCCTTGCCCTTGTCCCACTGCGAGCCGAGCTCGAACTGGAAGGCGCGCTCGGACACGTCGTTGACCACGCAATAGCCGGCCACGTACTTCAATGCGTCTTCTTCGCTGACGTACTGCGCACGCGTGCCGATCACCACGCCCAGCTCGACTTCCCAGTCGGTCTTCTTGGAACCCTTGGGCAGCTGGATCGGGTCGTCCGGGCCGTTCAGTGAGCTGATCGCCTTGGTGAAGAACACCGGCTCGCTCGGCACCGCCGATCCGGTTTCCGCCGCGTGGTCGGCATAGTTCATGCCCACGCCGATGAACTTGCCGACGCCCTTGACCGGCACGCCCAGGCGCGGGTTGCCGCGCACTAGCGGCAGGGTCTTGACGTCGAGCTTCGCGAGTTTGCGTAGCGCCTTGTCGGACAAGGTTGCGGCGTCGATGTCGTCGACGATGCCGGACAGGTCGCGCAGGCGGCCTTCTTCATCGAACAGGCCCGGCTTCTCTTTGCCCGGACGGCCATAGCGCACCAATCTCATCGTGTTTCCCTGATAGTTGAATCGAAGGGGCGATGATACCAAGGATCGGGCGCCGGTCTTTCCTACTGCGTTCCCTACTGCGTTCCTGTTAGAACCCTACTTGCTCAGCAGGTAGGCGCTGATGTCGAGCGCATCCCGTTCGCTCACGCCCAGCGTCGGCATCGCGGTGCCCGGGTCGAGCGCCTGCGGATCGAGGATGAAGCGCACCAGGCTGGCCTGGTTGTTCGGCACCTTGCCGGCGATGTAGCGCCGCTTCGACAGGTCGTCCAGCGGACGGCCGACGTACACCTGCGAGCCGGCCACGCCCGGCACCACGTGGCAGGAATGGCAGGCGTACTGGGTCAGCGCGATCTTGCCGCGCTGCGGGTCGCCCTGCACGCCGGGCGGCGGCCGGTCGGCACCGCAGCCGGCCAGCAGCAGCGCCGCTGCCGACAGCATCATGGCGAGACAGGAACGCTTCATGATCCCTCCCGCTGCGAGCTGGCGCGCGCCGATTGCTGCACCTTTGCCGGCACCGCATCCACCCCGGCCTGCCCGGCCGTCATGCCCTTGAAATCGGCCGGCGTCATCACCGGCATGGCCGCCACGAAGGCCACCACCGCCCACAGGTCGCTGTCGCTCAGGTGGTATTCCCAGGCCGGCATGCCGCTCATCTTGATGCCATGGCGCGTGATCCAGTACAGCTCCCGCGTTTCCCAGTTGATGTCGGCGTCGACCAGGGGACCCGGCACCGGCTGCATGCTCATGCCGTGCTTCGACGGCGCCACGCCCGGCCCGCCGTGGCACTGCAGGCAGTTGTCGCGGTACAGCGCGGCGCCGCGCAGCAGCTGCTCGGGCGCGCCCAGCGCCGGCACCGTGATGTCCCTGGCGTGGTTCTGGATCGAATACTGCAGGCCTTCCTCGAACACGGTGTAGATCAGCGGGTAGTGCGACTCGGTCGCGCTGATGTTATAGAAGCCGCCGCGCAGGACGATCAGGCCGATGACGGCGCCGGTCGCCCCCGCTCCCAGCAGGGTCAGCACCATGGTCTTGACGATAAGTCGTGCGCGATTGGATAGCATCACTTAGGGTGTTCTGTTAAAAAATTGACATGTAATTTCTTGTATTATAAAAGCCACAGCTTTTTTACGATTTATCAAACGTGCGCAACCTTTATTGTCATTACGAGCGTTTTAGAGGCGTTTTACGCACAGTTGCGATGCTGTCGTGCATGACGCTCGTCAGCGCCTGCCACCAGAACGATGCCAGCACCGAAACCAGCCGCGTGGCCGGCGGCGACCCCGAACGCGGCCGCCTGCTGACCCAGCAGTACCAGTGCGCGGCCTGCCATTTCATTCCCAACGTGCAGGGCGCCAACGGCGACGCCGGCCCTTCGCTCGAACACATGGGCCGCCTGAGCTACATCGCCGGCGGCATCCCGAACCAGCCCGAGAACATGATCCGCTTCCTGCAAAATCCGCCGGCCGTGAAGCCCGGCACCCTGATGCCGGCGCTCGGCATTTCCGACGAAGAGGCGCGCCACATGGCGGCATACATGTACACGCTGCGATGAGCGACGCCAAGACTGTCCCCCTGAGCGAGCTGCAATCGGTCCTGCATCCGGCCGGCGCCGACGCCGCCATCATCCACCAGTTCTCGTGGGTGCTGTTCGTCGGCGGCACGGTCATTTTTGTCGCCGTGATGGCGCTGCTGGCGCTGGCCATGCGGCGCGGCATGCGGAAAGACGCGCGCCCGGTGCGTCCGATGCTGTGGATCTTCGGCGGCGGCATCGTGTTCCCGGCGCTGGTGCTGACCGCCCTGCTCACCTGGAGCACCTGGCGCAGCGTCGACCTGGCGCCGCAGACGTCGCACCAGGCGCTCACCATTTCCGTCACCGGCAAGATGTGGTGGTGGGAAGTGCGCTACCGCGACCCCGGCAGCGGCCGCGAGATCGTCAGCGCCAACGAGATCGTGATCCCGGCCGGCGAATCGGTGTACCTCGGCTTGACGGCGTCGGACGTGATCCACAGCCTGTGGGTGCCTGCGCTGGCCGGCAAGCGCGACATGATCCCGGGGCGCGTCACGGGCCTGAACCTGCGCGCCGACAAGCCAGGCGTGTACCGCGGCCAGTGCGCCGAGTATTGCGGCGAACAGCATGCGCGCATGGCCTTTCACGTGATCGCCCTGGCGCGCCCCGAATTCGACGCCTGGCTGGCGCGCCAGGCGGCGCCAGCCCTGGCCGCCGACACCCAGCTGCTGCAGCGCGGCCGCGCCGCCTTCCTCGAGCAGCGCTGCCAGGCCTGCCACACCATCCGCGGCGTGACCGATGCCGAGGGCGTGCAGCAGCAACAGATCGCCGACACCTCGCGCCTCGGCCCGGACCTGACCCACGTCGGCAGCCGCCGCACGATCGGCGCCGCCACCCTGGACAACCACCGCGGCACGCTGGCCGGCTGGATCGCCGACCCGCAGGCGATCAAGCCGGGCGTGTTCATGCCGCCTTCCAACGACCTTGACGGCGAGACCCTGCGCGCGCTGGCCACCTACCTCGAGCACCTGAAATGACCACGCGCGACGACGCACTCCCGAACTCCCTGCCCCGCCCACCGCTGGAACTGACCCGCCTCGAAGAGGTCTGGGAAACCCCGAGCGGCTGGCGCTTCTTCAAAAGCGTCAACAACACCAATATCGGGCTGATGTACATCGGCACCGCGATCCTGTTCTTCATCCTGGCCGGGATCCTGGCCCTGATCATGCGGGTGCAGCTGGCGGTGCCGGACAACGACCTGGTGGCGGCCAGCACCTACAACCAGATCTTCACGATGCACGGCACCGTGATGATGTTCCTGTTCGCGATTCCGATCGTCGAAGCGATCGCGGTCTACCTGCTGCCCAACATGCTGGGGGCGCGCGATTTACCGTTCCCGCGTCTCTCGGCCTACGCCTTCTGGTGCTACGCCTTCGGCGGCCTGGCCTTTTTCTGCACCCTGTTCTGGGGGCTGGCGCCGGACGGCGGCTGGTTCATGTACCCGCCGCTGACCGGCATGAAGTATTCGCCCGGCCTGAACGCCGACTTCTGGCTGCTGGGGATCGGCTTCATCGAGATCTCGGCCATCGCCGGCGCGATCGAACTGATCGTCGGCATCCTGTTCACGCGCGCGCCGGGCATGACCCTGCGCCGCATGCCGGTGTACGCCTGGGCCATGCTGGTGGTGGGCGTGATGATCGTGATCGCCTTCCCGGCGGTGATCGCCGGCACCGCGCTGCTCGAGCTCGAGCGTGCCTTCAACATGCCGATCTTCGAGGCCGAACGCGGCGGCGATCCGCTGATCTGGCAGCACCTGTTCTGGTTCTTCGGCCACCCCGAGGTCTACATCATCTTCCTGCCGGCGGCCGGCATGATCTCGACCATGATCCCGACCATCGCCCAGAACCGGCTGGTGGGACGGCGCACCATCGTGGTGGCGCTGGTGGGCGTCGGCATCTTCAGCTTCGGCCTGTGGGCGCACCACATGTTCACCACCGGCCTGGGCACGCTCGAGATGACGCTGATCTCGGCGGCCAGCATGGCGGTCGCGATCCCGACCGGGATCCAGGTGTTCGGCTGGATCGCGACGCTGTGGAGCGGGCGCGTGACGATGAACGCGCCGACGCTGTTCATGCTCGGCTTCATGTTCATCTTCGTGCTCGGCGGCCTGACCGGCGTGATGGTGGCGGTGGTGCCGTTCGACTGGCAGGTGCACGACACCTATTTCATCGTCGCCCACCTGCACTACGTGCTGATCGGCGGCATGGTGTTCCCGGTGTTCGCCGCGATCTATTACTGGCTGCCCCTCATCAACGGCAACACGCTGTCCGAAAAGTGGGCGCGGCCGATCTTCTGGCTGCTGTTCGGCGGCTTCAACATCAGCTTCTTCCCGATGCACATCACCGGCCTGTTCGGCATGCCGCGCCGCGTGTATACCTACTCGCACGAGATGGGGTGGGACTGGTTGAACATGATCTCGACCATTGGCTCGTTCCTGTTCGCGCTCGGCATCCTGTTGATGATCGTCGATGCCGTGCGCACGCTGCGCCGTCCGACCAAGGAGGTGGGCAATCCGTGGAATGCGGCCACGCTCGAGTGGCTGCCGTCGGAAGACTACGGCAACCGCAGCATCCCGAAGATCACCAGCGACGATCCGCTGTGGGACCAGCCGACGCTGTCGCAAGAAGTGGCCGATGCGCGCCACTACCTGCCGAATACCGCCACCGGCAAGCGCGAGACCATCGCCACCAGCCCGGCTTCCGCCAGGCCGGCTTACCTGATGATCCTGCCCGGCGACAGCTGGCTGACCGTGCTGGGCGCTTTCGGCACCGCCGGCTTCTTCCTGTTGCTGACCGTCAAGGCGATGGTGCTGGCCTTCATCTGCGGCATCGTTGCGATCGGCTCGATCATCGCCTGGCTGTGGCAATCGGACCGCTCGGTGCCGCAGCGCGAAGTCGACATCGGCGGCGGGATCACGCTGCCCGTCGGCGCCGTGGGCATGCGTTCGCATTCGTGGTGGGGCACCTTCATCATGCTGGTGGTGATCGGCCTGATCTACTCGTCGTTCGCCTACGTCTATATCCACACCTCGATGCGGCTGCAGATCTGCCCGCCGCCGGGCGCCTCGCTGCCGGACACGCTGTGGACGCTATTGAACGTCGGCCTGCTGCTGGGCGGCTCGCTGCTGGTGTGGCTGAGCGACCGGGTCAGGCAGAGTCTCACGCCGTGGCTGCTGGTCGCGGCCCTGGCGTGCACCACCGCCGCCTTCGGGGTCGACCTGCATGGCTGGCGCCTGGTGCACCTGGACTCTACCCGCGACGCCTGGAGCGCTTCGATCGCGATTCTGCTCGGTTTCCAGGGCGTGATGCTGTTCGTGCTGCTGCTGGCGGCGCCCTACCTGTGCGTGCGCGCCTGGCGCCGTTTGATCAAGCCGGAAAACCGCGCCACGCGCGACAACATCGCGCTGATCTGGCACTACGTGACGCTGCAGGGCATCGCGGGCGTGCTGGTGGTGCGCGGCCTGCTGCTGGTGATGGAGTAAAGACATGAGCGACCACTTCCTGCGCCGCGCCACCGGCGCCGCGCTGCCCTTCCTGATCTGGGCCGCCCACTTCGGCTTCTGCTACATCGTGGCCGCCGCCCAGTGCACGCCGGGCGGCTGGCGTCCCGGGGGACCGAATCCATATCTGCTGGGGGCGGCGACGCTGGCCGCGCTGGCGGCCTGCGCCTGGATCGGCGTCGCGGCGCAGCGGCGCCTGCGCGCATCGCCCCGCAAGGAGTTCACCGACTACGTGGCGGCGGCCGGCGCCGTGCTGTCGTTCATCGCGGTCGTATGGACCGGGATCCCGGTGCTGCTGGTGCGCGGCTGCGCCTGAGTAGCACGGGATGGCGCCGGACGTGTCAGCGCGCGTCCGGCACCACGCGCCAGATCACGTTGCCGACGTCGTCGGCCACCAGCACGGCGCCCTTGCGGTCCACCGCGACGCCGACCGGGCGCCCGTAGGCTTCGCCTTCCCCGTTGATGAAACCGGTGAGCAGCTCGACCGGCTTCCCGCCCGGCATGCCGTCCTTGAACGGCACGAACACCACGTTGTAGCCCGCGTGCGGACGGCGGTTCCAGGAACCGTGGTTGCCGACGATGGCGCCGTGACGGTACTGTTCCGGCAGCAGCGTGCCGTCGTAGAAGGCCAGGCCGAGTGCGGCGACGTGGGCGCCGAGCGCATAATCCGGCGCGATCGCCCTGGCCACCAGGTCGGGCCGCGGCGGCTTGACGCGGGTGTCGACGTGCTTGCCGTAGTAGCTGTACGGCCAGCCATAGAAGCCGCCGTCCTTCACCGAGGTCAGGTAGTCGGGCACCAGGTCGCTGCCGATCAGGTCACGCTCGTTCACCACCGTCCACAGGGCGCCGGTCTGCGGATGCCAGGCCAGGCCATTCGGGTTGCGCAGGCCCGAGGCGAACACCCGCGTTTTGCCGCTGGCGATGTCGATCTCCAGGATCGCGGCGCGGTTTTCCTCGTTCTCGATGCCGTTCTCGGCGACGTTGCTGTTCGAGCCCGTGGTGGCGTACAGCTTGCTGCCGTCCTTGCTGGCGATGATGTTCTTGGTCCAGTGGTGATTCAGCGGCCCGCCCGGCAGCGGCGCCACCAATTGGCCCTTGTCGAGGATCTCGGTGGCGCCTTCCTTGTACGGGAAGCGCAGCACACCGTCGGTATTCGCCACGTACAGGGTGTCGCCCACCAGCGCCATGCCGAACGGGGAGTTCAGATCCTTGAGGAAGACGCTTTTCAGGTCGGCCACGCCGTCGCCATCGGTGTCGCGCAGCAGCGAGATGCGGTTCGCGCTCGGCACGCCGGCGCCGGCCCTGGCCATCACCTTGGCCATCACATATCCCTTGATGCCCCGGCCTTCGCGCTTGGGCGCATTGGTCTCGGCCACCAGCACGTCGCCGTTGGGCAGCACGGTCAGCCAGCGCGGATGGTCGAGCGCGACGCCGAAGGCGTTCACCGCCAGCCCGGCCGCCGGTGTCGGCATGCCGCCCGCCGGCCAGCCCTTGGCCGGCGCGATGTTCACGGTCGGGATCAGCCCCTTGTCGGGCGCCTTGAGCATCGGCTGCGGGCCGACGTCGGCGCCCGGCTGCAGGGTCGATCTGTCGCCGCAGGCGGCGAGCAGCACCAGGGTGGCGCCGAGACACAGGCGAGGCAGTCGATTGCGCATGGTGGTCCCCAGTAGACGAATGCGCAATTCTATATTGACGGGCGGCGATGCCGCGCCCGTTACGGCCGAGCCGAAACCGGATTCAGGCTTCGGCCGGCGGCGCCGCGACACGCTTGCGGCGCCGCGCGAACAGCCACAATCCGGGCAGCTGGATCAGCACCAGCAGGGCGAAGCCGACGCGGTAGGCCTGGGCCGGCGCGTGGCCCAGCAGGTCCGGCGGCCACAGGCCGACCACCAGCCCGAAGCCGGCCTGCACCAGGAAGGCGCCGATGAAGATCAACAGGTTGAGGAACGTCGCGGCGCGCCCGGTCAGCTCGCGCGGCATGGCCTGGGCCACGATCGCGTACTCGATGCCGGTGATGGTGCCCACCAGCGTGAACAGCACCGACAATACCTGGAAGCTGGGCCGGTAACCGATCACGAACGCCGCCTGCACCAGCACGAACACGGTGATGCCGGCCGCCGCCACGTCGAGCGGCGGCATGCCGCGCCGCCCGGCCCATTCGGTCAGCATGCCGACCGCGATGGCGCCGAACACCACCGCCGCCATCCCCAGGTACAGCAAGTAGGCGACTGCGTCCTCGGGATAATGCGCCACGTCGCTCAGCCAGCGCCCGATCCAGAGGCCCTGGATGCCGAAGAACACCGCATGCGGGATCAAGACCAGCGAGACCACCGAACGGAAGCTTGGGGCGCGCCAGACTTCGCGCAGCGCCGGCAGCAGCGGACCGCGGCTGGCCGCCGGGCCGTCGCTCTTCGGGTACAGCAGCGCGATCAACAGGCCGGTGCAGGCCACCAGCCCCGCCAGCAGCAGGAACAGGCCGCGCCAGTCGGTGTATTCGAGCGCGGCGCGCACCGGCATGGTGGCGCTGGCCGCGCCCATGCCGCCGACCGCGATCAGGTAGCCGTGCACCGACGGCAGGCGATTCGGCGCGATCCAGGTCGACATCGCCTTCACCGCCGCCATGAAGCAGCCGCCCAGGCCGCAGCCCATCACGGCGCGCGCCAGCAGCAGCTGCATGAAGCCTTCGCCGCGCGCGAACAGCAGCGCGCCGAAGGAGGCCAGCAGCAGCATGGTCAGTTGCACCCGGCGCGGCCCGTGGCGGTCGAGCGCGATCCCGACCGGCAGCTGGACCAGGGCGAAGGCGAAGAAGAAAGCGCTGGTCAGCAGGCCGAGTTGTCCCGGCGTCAGCGCCAGCGACCCCACCAGGTTCGACGCCAGCACCGCGTTCACGTTGCGCAGCAGCGAAGACAGGTAGTGGCCGAGCGCGAACGGCAGAAACACATAGAAGAACACCGCCAGCCCGGACAGGCGCGGCATCGGCAGTGCGGCCGGGGCCGGACCCGGGGCGGCGGCGGGCTGCATGGGTCAGGCGGCGTCGGATTCGGCGGCGGCGCTGCCGCAGTCTGCCCCGGCATGGGCGCCGTGCTGCCCGCTCGGCACCAGCGGAATCACACGCCCGCCGGGACCGCGCAGCGGACCGCCGCTCTCCATCTCGAAGAAGAAGCGGTCGCGCCCGAACGCCGGCTTCAGGTGATCGAGCCAGGTGGCTTCGGCGTCGTACCTGGCGAAGAACGGCCGCCGCACCCAGTCGGGATTCCTGGCCTGCAGAAACTGCAGCGCAAACAGCTTCTCGCCGTTGATGGTGACCACGCCGTCGATCACCACCTTGCCCGGGAAGGCGCTCATCGACGGCCCGCGCACGGTGCGCGACAGGCCCGAGACCATCGAATACGCTTCCTGGAAGATCTCGTGGGCGCGCGCCAGCGGCAGCGCGAAATAGTCGCGCGGGCCGGTGTCGCGCTCGACGAACATGTAATAGGGAATCGCGCCCAGACGCACGCCGGTGGTCCACAGCTCGGCCCAGCTCTTCGGGTCTTCGTTGATGTGGCGGATCAGCGGCCCCTGCATGCGCAGCGTGGCGCCGGTGCCGACGATGCGCTTGACCGCCTGCTGGGCAACGGACGCGCGCAGCTCGACCGCGTGGTTGTAGTGGCCCATGATGGCCAGGTTCTTGCCGGCATTGACCACGCGCTCGAACAGGCGCAGCAGGTCGTCGCTGTCCTTGTCCGACACGAAGCGCTGCGGCCAATAGGCGACCGACTTGGTGCCGATGCGGATGTTCTGGATGTGCTCCAGTCCGGGCGCCAGCAGCGGCTCCAGGATCTCGGTCAGCGAACGGGTGTTCATGATCATCGGGTCGCCTCCGGTGATCAGCACGTCGGTGACTTGCGGCTGGGTCTTCAGGTAATTGACCAGCTCCGAGCATTCGCGCGCATCGAACTTCATGTCTTCCATGCCGACGAACTGCGGCCAGCGGAAGCAGAAGGTGCAGTAGGCGTGGCAGGTCTGGCCGGCGCTGGGGAAGAACAGCACCGTTTCCTTGTACTTGTGCTGCAGGCCCTTGAGCGGGGCGTCGTTCACGCGCGGCACGTTGTGCGTCATCTGGCCGGCCGGGTGCGGGTTCATGCGCATGCGGATGCCGTGCACCAGGCGCGCGATCGCGGCGTCGTCCTTCTTGTGCAGCACCAGCTCGCGCAGCTGCTCGTACTCGTGCGCCGGCAGCATGTCGCGGTGCGGGAAGGTCAGGCGGTAGATTGGATCGTCGGGGACGCGATTCCAGTCGATCAGTTCGTCCATCACATAGGCGTTGGTGCGAAACGGCAGCACGTGGGATACCACCTGCACCGCCTCTTGCAGCTCGGGAGTGAGCCAGTCCCATTGGCGCGCGGTGGCGATCGTCTGTCGCGTGTAGGGCTTGAACTTCGAAGGGGTCGGGGCGGGTGTGGTCACGGAGATTCTCCAGAAAATAAGGCCAATCGGCGGCTAGTTGCCGGGAAGAACCCATCTTATGAAGCACGTTGGCGCTCAGAATTGCCGTCAATCAACCTGATGCCGGGTGACGTACGCGCCGGGACAAACCCGGTGCACGCTGGCGGCAAATGAGGCGGCGGCGCAACGGCTGGGCCAGAGCCAGTGCCGCTTGTTCGTGCGCAAATCATTGTCGGGCCGGCTGGCTACATTAGTGAATGCACTTAAGCAATATTTTCAAAGTACATCACGCGAAAGGAAGCCACCATGAAGCTGATCGCCACCGTCGCCGCCCTGTGCCTGGCACTGGCTGCAAACGCCGCCCAGGCCAACGAGCCGACCGAGAAGGACGCCATCGCGATGGCCGAACGCGGCGCGGCCCTGATCAAGTCCAAGGGCAAGGATGAGATGATGAAGCTCATCAACGCCAAGCATCCGGACTACGTGCAGGGCGCGCTGTACGTCGACCTGCGCGACATCAAGACCGGCATCGTGCTGGCCCACCCGTACAACCCCTCGATCGTCGGCAAGGACCTGACCGACGTGCCGGACGCCAACGGCAAGAAGTACCGGCGCGAGATCATCGAACTGGCCGCGGCCAAGGGCAAGGGCTGGGTCGATTACCAGTACAAGAACCCGACCACGGGCAAGATCGAGCCGAAGACCACCTATATCCTGCGCGTGGACGACGTGGTGCTGGAAGCGGGTATCTACAAGAAGTGATGCGCTTTGGCGTTCGCCGGCGTCGCGTCGGATCGAACAAACTTGGGCCCCCGCAGGGCCGCTGAGGCCTTCGCGGGGGTGACGATTCAACTGCTAACGCTGGGCGAAACGCTTCGGCAGCGGTCATGTCTATCGGAGTTCCCATGCTGAACAAATTGCGGATCGGCCAGAAGCTGTTGCTGGCCCCGGGACTGGTGCTGGTCCTGTTGACCATGCTCTCTGCGGCCGCCTGGTACGGCATGGTGCGCCAGAACGCGTCGCTGGAAAACATGGTGCAGGTGCGCGCGGCGCGCCTGCAGGCGGTGGCCGACGTCGCCGGCGAGGCGCGCTTCGCGCACGCCAACATCTACCAGTTGCTGGCATGGGTCAACGGCAGCTTCGCCCAGAATCGGCTCGCCGCGCTGACCGCCGACATCGGCAGCAAGCACGCCGCCGTGGCCGACAAGCTGGCCGCACTGGCCAAGGTGGCCGACGCCGCCGAGCGGGCGCCGATCGAGGCCTCATTGGGCGCGCTGACGCGCTACCGCAAGGCGGTCAACGAAACCATCGAGATGGCGTCGGTCGACCAGTCGATCGCCACCAACTCGATGCAGAAGGCCGAGCAGCAGTTCGTCGCGCTCGACGCCGAGCTGGCGCGCCTCGCCGCGCTGGAGAAAAAGCTGAGCGTGGACGCGCATGGCGCCGCCAAGGAAGAATTCCGCGCGCTGGGCTGGACCATGGCCGGCCTGGTCGTGCTCTCGATCGGGCTGTCGCTGGCGGTGACGATGCTGGTGCGGCGCGCCATGCTGGGATCGATCAAATCGATCGCGCACACGGTGGCCGAACTGGCCGAAGGCCGGCTCGACGCCCCGCCCAACAATGCGCTCGGACGCGACGAAATCGCCGACACCGCGCGCGCGCTCGACCACACCATCGCACGCCTGAACGCGGCGCTGCACAGCGTGATGGATTCGGTGCGCTCGATCGACACCGCGTCGCAGGAAATCGCCAGCGGCAACCTGGACCTGTCGACCCGCACCGAGATGCAGGCCGGCTCGCTCGAGCAGACCGCCAGCACCATGGAGACCTTGACCACGGCGGTCAAGGACAACGCCGACAACGCGCGCCAGGCCTCCAGCCTGGCGGCGGAAGCGGCCCAGCTGGCGGCGCGCGGCGGCCAGGCGGTGGAGCGCGCGGTGAGCACGATGGAGTCGATCCAGGCCAGCTCGCGCAAGATCGTCGAGATCATCGGCGTGATCGACGGCATCTCGTTCCAGACCAATATCCTGGCCCTGAACGCGGCGGTGGAAGCGGCGCGCGCCGGCGAACAGGGACGCGGCTTCGCGGTGGTGGCGGCCGAAGTGCGCACCCTGGCGCAGCGCTCGGCGGCGGCGGCGAAAGAGATCAAGACCCTGATCGCCGACTCGGTGACCATCATCGAGAACGGCAACGCCTCGGTGCTGGACGCCGGCGCCAGCATGGGCGACATCGTCTCGTCGGTGCGCCAGGTGAACGACATCATCGGCCGCATCAGCGTGGCCAGCACCGAGCAGGCCGACGGCATCGCCGAAGTCAATCGCGCGGTGGGCCAGATGGACGGCATGACGCAGCAGAACGCGGCGCTGGTGGAGCAGGCCGCGGCGGCGGCGGCCAGCCTGCACGAGCAGACCGTCAACCTGGCGCGCGCGGTGGCGATCTTCAAGGTGGTGCCGAACGCGGGCGAAGCCGCATCACCGGCGCAGGCGGATCAGGAGCAGGATGCCGACTTCCAGGGTGTGGACGAGCGGCGTGCACCCGGCAGCGCCATGCGCGGCGGGCCGGTGCGCGCGCTCCCGGCGGCGCCGGCGCGGCGGCGGGCCTGAATACCTGTAGCACTGCAAAGCCGGCACGTCGTTCCCGCGCAGGCGGGAATCCAAGTTCGTAGTGCAGCCGGGTGCACGGAAACGTAGGTGGCAATACGAAGTAAACTTGGGTTCCCGCCTTCGCGGGAACGACGGTCTTGAGGATAGGGGCCGAAACGAGGCTAGCGAAACGGCCGGCTCACGAAACGCGAGCCGGCCAAGCCGAAGCGCCACGGCACGTCGACCGCCTTCGAAATCCCGATGCGCGGCCCCGCCACCACTGCCAGTCCAGCCGGCGCCGCCAGCAGCTCGAACGGCGCCTGCGCCAGCGACATCCCGTTCATCTCCCGCGTCACCCCCAGCGCCTGGCACAGCTTGCCCGGCCCGGAACACAGCAGCCACTCGTCGTCGGCATCGCGCCGGGTGCGCATCAGGTCCAGTCCCGCCACCGGCTCCAGCGCCCGGATCAATACCCCGGCCCCGTGCCCCGCTTCGCGGCACACGAAGTTCAGGCACCAGTGGATGCCGTACGAACGGTACACATAGGCATGCGCCGGCGGCCCGAACATCGCCGCATTGCGCTCGGTCGGTCCGGAATAGGCGTGCGAGGCCGGATCCTCGCGGTCATAGGCCTCGGTCTCGACGATCCGTCCGCCGACGCCGTCGACCAGCACCGTTACCCCGATCAGTTGCTGCGCCACCAGCTCGGCCGGCGCCATGAAGTCGATTCCTGCAATTGTAGAAATAGCCATGCGGCGATTCTAGCGCGGGGCACGCCGACCCGCCGTCTTGGTGAAACCAACACAACAATTGTCGGAAAATGTAATTGCCTTGCTGCAATGTCGAGTTGACTCGGGTATAGTGGACACTGTAATCCAGCACCGCTATTTTGCGCGCGTTCCGCCGGTCCGCGTTTTCCTTGCGCGCCCGCCGTCCGCGTTCCCGTAGCATTTCAACACCATTTCCATGAATACCGTCGCCGAGCCCATCCAGCAGATCGACCAGGTCGATGCCCTGATCAAGTCGATTCGCATTCCGCCCCGGCCCAGCCTGCTGGCCGACCTGCAGCGCGAACTGGCTGCCGAAGACCCGTCGCTGGACGCGATCGGCAAGATCGTGGCCAGCGACGTCGGCATGTCGGGCGCCCTGCTCAAGCTGGCCAACTCGGCCATCTACGGCGGCCGGCGCAAGGCCAAGTCGGTCGAGCAGGCGATCCTGTTCCTGGGCATCAACCAGGTGGCGGCGATGATGACCGGCCTGCTGGCGCGCCAGGCGATTCCCGCCAACAGCGCCGCCCTGGCCAGCTTCTGGGACATTTCCACCCGACGCGCACACGCAATGGTGTTCCTGTCGCGCCGCCTGCGCCTGGGCGAGCCGGACGTGGCGCACACCTTCGGCCTGTTCTGCGACACCGGCGTGCCGCTGTTGATGGACCGCTTCCAGGACTACGGCGCCACCTACGCCGCAGCCTCGCTCGAAGCCGAGCTGCCGTTCACCGCGCTGGAAGACGCGCGCCACCAGACCAGCCACGCGGCAATCGGCTGCCTGCTGGCGCGCAACTGGGGGCTGTCGGACCACGTCGGCTGGGCCATCCTGCACCACCACGATTTCGCCATCCTCGACGACGCCTCGACCGCGTCCGGCGTGCGCTCGCTGGTGGCGCTGTCGCTGCTGGCCGAGAACGCCATCTGCCGCTACCAGGGCCACGCCGAATCGCTGGAATGGAACAAGGGCGGCGCGGCGGCCTGCGCTTATCTCGGCCTGTCCGATGAAGAGACCGCCGAGCTGCTGGACGAACTGTTGGAAGCGTTCCACGAAGACTGAAGTCTTTTGACTTCCCTCCATTGCAAGCGGATACTTGATTCAAACAAGAGCCCTTGCACAGGGGGAGACATGAAGCGTTTACTTGAACGTTTCTTTTGCGGCTGGCTGGCGCTGTGGACGTCGTTTTCACTGCTGCTGGCCGGCTGCGCCGGCCTCGATCCCGCCCCTGCTCCTCCTACTGCACTGTTCGCCGACAGCCGCTTCGCGCCGCCCTCGGAAGCGGTCGACGCCGCCGACCTGTTCACGCTCAGCCCCGCCATGCGCGCCTACCTGGACAGTCCCGCCTTCCAGGAGCGCCTGCGCGCCAAGGGGTCGCGCCACGGCCTGGTCGACGCCCTCTACAGCCAGACCGACCTCAAGCTCGAATACGATTCCACCAATACCCGCAACGCGCGCGAGACCTATGCGGCGCGCATCGGCAACTGCCTGTCGCTGGTGGTGATGACCGCCGCCTTCGCCAAGGAACTCGGGATGCCGGTGCAGTACCAGAGCGTGAGCATGGACCACCTGTGGAGCCGCAGTAATGGACTATACCTCGCCAGCTCCCACATCAACATCAGCCTCGGCCCGAATGCGGGCGACGTGCGGCGCGGCCACGATCCGCGCCAGATGCTCACCGTCGGCTTCCTGGCGCGCGAGGATGCGGCGCGCCTGCCGGAAAACCTGGCGGTGCTGCGCAATCTGGAGCCGCTCCTGACCGCGCTGGGCCGGCCGCAGGAAGCGCAGCTGCTGGCCAAACGCATCGCCGGCATCGAACCGGTGCCGCCCTATCACTGGTTCGACCAGGGCGTGGCGGCGCTCAAGGCCGGCCGCAACGAGCGCGCGCTGGAGCTGTTCGAGCGCGAAGTCAGGCGCGCGCCCTACAACGACGAGTTCCGCTTCTGGCTCGGCATGGCCTACCTGCGCGCCGGCAACGTGAGCGAGGCGCGCGAGCACATCGCGCTGACGGTCGACCACAGCACCCAGCGCGACATGCGCGAACTGTATGCGGCCAAGCTGGCGCAGTTGCGCCAGGTGGCCTCGCACCCGACCAGATTGCGCTGATAGCACGGTCGGACAGCCTTGATTCTCGGCTTAATCCGACGCCAGCTCTGCATGCGCCGAAAAGCGGCTGCGGTATTCGCTCGGCGTCACGCTCATGCGGCGCAGCAGGGTGCGGCGCAAATTCTGCTCATCGACATGGCCGGTGAGCGCGGCGATGCGCTTGAGCGGCAGGTCGGTTTCCTCGAGCAGGCGGCGCGCCGCTTCCAGGCGCAGCGTCTCGACCATCCGGGCCGGCGTGCGCCCGGATTTGGCCAGGTAGACGCGCGCGAAGTTACGCGGCGACATATTCACGAATCCGGCCAGCCGTTCGATGCGCAAGTCGTCGGCGAGGTGGGCCGCGACCCAGGCGTGCAGCTCCACGAAATCGTCGTGCTCGCCTTGCTGGGCCGACAGCGGCGCACTGAATTGCGACTGGCCGCCGCTGCGCTTCATGAACATCACCAGCTGACGCGCCGTGTCGATGGCGACCTTGTGGCCATAGTCCGCTTCGACCAGCGCCAGCGTCAGGTCGATCCCCGCCGTCACACCCGCCGAGGTCCACACGGCGCCATCGCGGATGAAGATCTTGTCGGGGTCGACGGCGATCGCCGGATAGGCATGCTGCAGCCGCTGCGCCCATTCCCAATGGGTGGCGACGCGGCGGCCGTCGAGCTGCCCGGCCGCCGCCAGCAGGAAGGCGCCGGTGCAGACGGAACACAGGCGCCGCACGGCGGGCGCGCGCCGGCGCACCCAGGCCACCAGCGCGGGCGCCACCGTGTACTCGTTGCCGCTGCAGCCGCCCGGCGCGATGATGGTGTCGATCGCCACGCCGTCGAGCTCCGACAGCGGCACCGTCATGACCTGCAGGCCTGCACTGGTAGCGATCAGCCCACCCGCTTCGGAGGCGACGATCACCTCATACAGCGCCTGCCCGGACGCGGCATGACGGCGACTTGCGGTGAACAGCGCCTGTACCGGCCCGGTCAGGTCGAGCAGGTTCATGTCTTCGTGTGCCAGCACCACCACCCGCAACGCGGCATACCGAGTCGTCATGTGTCTCAAGCCTATTTGTTCACCTGCTTAATCACCGATTGCCGCGTGGGCGCCGGACGCTTCCAGCCGTCGCTTTCGTACTCAAGCGAGTCGGCGGTCTGCTGCGCCACCGCGCGGCCGTAATACTGGTCCACGATATGCAGGGCCAGGTCGATGCCGGCGCTGATGCCGGCGGACGTATATATTCTGCCATCCTGCACGAAGCGCACCCCGCCGACCACCTTGACCTTGGGGTAGCGTCTGGCGAGACCCTCGAGCGTTCCCCGGTGCGTCGTCGCCGTCCTGCCGTCCAGCAGTCCGGCCTTGGCGACCCAGAACGCCCCGGTACAGATCGAGACGATGGTCTTGTCGCGCCCACCCATCTTCTGCAGCCACGCAACCAGACCCGGCGCGCTATCCATCGCAGGCACCACGATCAGGTCCGGCTCGGGCGCGCTGTCGAAGCTGTAGTCGGGCGTGATCGCCATGCCCGGATGACGGTTGCCGGTGGTGCGGATGGTGGCGGTGCCGGTGCCGACCGTGTACAGCTGGAACGGCATGCGCGCGTCCATGCCCTGGCCCTCGTCCGGCAGGTGGATGCTGGAGAACACGTCCCATGGCCCGGCGAAGTCGGTCGGCACCGCCTGCTCGCCCAGCACGAACGCGACCTTGACCGGCAAGGGATGACGCTGGATGGACGCGGCCTTGTCGGCACACCACGCCAGCTGGCTAAACAGCATCAGGATCAGGAAACTGGGAATCAGGAGCACATGCTTCATCGGGCACTTTCGGGAATGTCAAGACCTTGCCAGTCTATGCATCCCGGTCGTGGCGAAGATGCCATCGGCCCGTCATTTCCTGCCAACGCGGCGCGTGGCCCGTCCTAGAACAACGGTGCCTGGCCCGCTGCCGACATCCGGTCCTGCGCTTGTGCGAGACGGCGCCACACATCGAGCTTCTGCTCGAAGCTCAGCGCCATGTGCGCCGGAGAACTCGACGGCAGCACCACGGTGCGGTAGCCGGCGGCGTCGAACTGCGGCGCGAACTTGCCCGAGGCCTGGCCGTTGAAGCCGACCGTCCGTAGCTGCGGGCACAAGCTGCGCAGGCGCGCGAAATCGTTGGCGGCCGGCTTGCGGATGGCGGAATCCAGGCTGCCTTCGCGCTCGCATTCGCCCAGCACGTCCCACAGGCCGACGCCGTGCGCCAGCAGGCGCGGCAAACGCTCGGCATAGGGCAGCGCGGCCAGGTCTTCCCCGACGACGGCCGAGATCAGGCGCCAGAATTGATTACGCGGATGGGCATAGTACTGGCCGGCCGCCAATGAAGCGGCGCCGGGAAAGCTGCCCAACACCAGGACGCGCACGTCGGGATCGAGCACCGGCGCCAGGCCGGTGAGGGTGAGTGAGGAAGCGGTCGGCATGCCCGCATTGTAGCGGCGCGCGCTGCCCGGCGCGCGCCGCTCACGCACTTACGCCGAAACGGCTTACTTCATCCACACCGCGTAGTTGGCACCGGATGTCTGCAGCACCCAGCCGCTGCCCGACGGGCTCCAGCTATTCGGCCCGATCTTCATCGCCAGCTGGCGCGTGTTGCCGCTGATGGTGGCTGCGTACAGCCCCTGCACCGCCGTGTTGATCGTCACCGGCGAGGTCGAATGCACGCCCGCCGCGCGCCGTGCCGCCATCAGCGCCGCGATCGGCGTCTTCAGGTTCCAGTTGTAGATGTGCGGGTAGTACACGGTCGGGATGCCCGGGTGGCTCAGCACGTAGGCGTAGCCCTGCATGACCGAGCCGCACGGCACCGACCAGTGATTCTGGCCGTTGCCGCAGCTCTCGGACGGGCCGGTGTCGTGGTTGTCGACGAAGGTCACCGACATCGCCGGCCACCAGCCGATGGCGCCGGCCGGCTTGTTCGACGCATCCTTCAGGCGCCAGTAGTTGCCGTTGGCGAGGGCGTCGTTGAGCAGGCCTTTCGAGGTGAAGTCGAAGGCGCCGCAGCTGTTGCCGGTGCCGTTGATCCAGTTCATGATCTGCTGGCGGTGGCCGTCGATGTTGTTCAGGTCGAGGTTGTCCCACAGCTCGCCGACGCAGAACTCGGCGTTGAAGGCGTTGGCGTACTGGCCGACGTAGCTGGCGCCGAAGCCGCGCACGTAGTCGACCCGCATGCCGCTGAAGCCCACCGGCTTCAAGGTGTAGTTGAGCCAGTTGACGATGCCGTTCTGGACTTCGCCGACGTTGGTGTGGTCGAGGTCGCGCCCGCCCCCGAACTCGATGCCGGTATCGGGGTTGCCCAGGCCGCAGTTGCAGTCGTCGCCCGGCGTGATCGTATGCAGCGTCCAGTTGGGATTGGTGAAGTCGGACCAGCCGGTGGTGCCGACCCGGTGGTTGACCACCACGTCGGCCACCGCCTTGATGCCGTTGTTGGTGAAAGCGCGCACCACGTTGGTCAGTTCGGCCGAGCTGCCGTAGGCGGAGTTCAGGTTATTCAGTTGGCGCGGCAGGTAGCCTTGCGAGGCTGCCGAGTCGGATGCCGGCGGTAGCCACACGTGGGTGAAGCCCATGCCTTTCAGGTCACCGACGTTGTTCAGCAAAACGTTGTACCAGCGCGGATTGGTGTAGCCCGACGAATTCCAGTGGAAGCCCTGCAGCAGGACCGCCTGGCTGTTGCCGGATTGGGCCGGCGGGGTCGCGGCCGTGGCGCCCAGGCTGGTGGCCAGGGTGCCGATTGCAAGCATGACGCTGATGCTTGATTTCTTGTTCATGTCTCCTCCGAAGCGATTGCAGGTAGGTGTGGATTCCTTTAACAAAGCAGTCTCAAAAAGCGTTTGCAGTCGATGCGTGCAATGGTTAATGACGTAACTTGA
Organism: Massilia sp. YIM B02443; assembly: GCF_030411955.1. Lineage (GTDB taxonomy): Bacteria > Pseudomonadota > Gammaproteobacteria > Burkholderiales > Burkholderiaceae_D > Telluria. The sequence continues at coordinate 91,653 of NZ_JASNRA010000005.1, read as the reverse complement.
CTACCAGTTTGTCAGGCAGCATGGCGAAATCGACAATCAAGTCTCTGCCTGCCTCAGCAGTGTGTCAATCGAATTTTCATGCATGTGTGTAGTTTCGCTACACAACAAAAAAGCGGCGGGACGCTCGCGCGCACCGCCGCAAAGGGCAATCAGATTGCCTTGGGGGAAGAAGATGAGTAAGCGATGCTCAGCGTTGCGCCAGTGCCCCGCCCTGCTGTACCGCGGCCGGCGGCACGTCGCCCCAGCCGCCGCCGAGGGCGCGGATCAGCGCCACCGTGGTCATGGCGCGGTCGCCGCGCAGCTGCACCGCGGTGCGCTCTACCAGCGCCAGGTTGCGCTGGGCATCGAGCAGTTCCAGGTAGCTCGAACGACCGGCGTCGTACAGCTTCTGCGCCAGGTCGGCCGAACGGCGCGCCGACACCAGCGCCGCCTCGATCTGCGCCGACTGGCCCGCCAGCACGCGCAGGCCGGCCAGGCTGTCCTCGACTTCGGCGAACGCCACCAGCACGCTCTGGCGATAAGTGCCGACCGACTCTTCCAGCGCCGCTTCGCTGCGCAGCACGTTGTTGCGATTGCGGCCGCCGTCGATGATCGGCATCGAGGCCAGCGCCCCGATCACCCACGAGCGGCTGCTCCAGCGGAACACGTCCGAGAAGGCGCCGCCGACGCCGCCGCCATCGGCGCTGATCAGCAGCGATGGAAACATCGCGCCGCGCGCCACGCCGATGCGTGCGTTCGACGCTTCCATCGCGCGCTGGGCGGCGACGATGTCGGGACGACGCTCGAGCAGGGTCGATGGCAGGCCGGCCGGAATCGCCGGCATCGCGGTAGTGCCCAGCAGCGGATTGACGCCGGCCACGTAGTTGGCGGCCGGCTTACCCAATAACACGGCCAATGCATGCTCGCTGGTCGCGCGCTGGCGCTGCAAGCCGATCGCCTCGGCGCGCGCCGTGGCCAGCTCGGTTTTGGCGCGCGACAGATCGAATTCGCCAATGTCACCCAGGTCGAAACGGCGCTGGGTCACGCCCACGCTTTCCTCGCGCAGGCGCACGGTCTGCGCCACTGTCGCCAGTTCCGCGTCCAGCGCGCGCAGCCTGAAGTAGGTCTGCGCGACGTCGGCGTGCAGCGCCAGCAGCACCGAGCGGAAGTTGGCTTCCGAGGTGGCGGTGTCGCCGCGCGCCGCCGCCACGCTCGCCGCCACGCGGCCGAACAGGTCGACCTCGTAGCTGGCGCTCAGGCGCGCGTTGTAGCTGGTGTGCGCTTCGGTATCCGCACCCGGCGCCAGGTTCGACTCCAGCGGCGACAGGCGGGCGCGCTGGGCGCCGATCCCGACGCCCACCTGCGGGATGCGGTCGGCCTCGGCGATGCCGGCGATGGCGCGCGCCTGGCGCACGCGGCTCGCGGCCACCGCCAGGTTGGCGTTGTTGACGGTCGCCTCTTCGACCAGCGCGGTCAGCGCCGGATCGTTGAAGGCGAGCCACCATTGGCCGCGCGGCTGCTGCTCGGCCGGTTGCGCCGGCTTCCAGCGCGCGCCGTCCACGCCTTCCACCGTGCTGACGTCGGCCTGGGCCGGCGTCTGCGATTCGCGGAACGCGTCCGGCGTTTCGACGTAGGGCTGACGGAAGTCAGGGGTGGCGCAGGCGGTCAGGAGCAACGCTGCCACCAACGGCGCCACGCCCCGTGCGATCATGTTCATCATCTCAATGCACTCCTTGCGCGTCATGGCCCACTGCCGGCGCATGCGCGGGTTTTTCGAACCGCTTGGCCACCATGCGCAGCAGCACATAGAACAGCGGGGTCAGGAACAGGCCGAAGAAGGTCACGCCCAGCATGCCCGCGAACACGGCGATGCCGATCGCGTGGCGCATCTCGGCGCCGGCGCCGCTCGAGAACACCAGCGGCACCACGCCGGCGATAAAGGCGATCGACGTCATCAGGATCGGACGCAAGCGCAGGCGGCTCGCTTCCAGCGCGGCGTCGACCAGGCCGCGGCCATGGTGTTCCAGTTCGCGGGCAAATTCCACGATCAGGATCGCGTTCTTCGAGGCCAGCCCGACCAGCACGAACAGCGCAATCTGCGTGAACACGTTGTTGTCGCCGCCGGTCAGCTTCACGCCGATCAGCGCGCACAGCATCGACAGCGGCACGATCAGGATCACCGACAATGGCAGGGTCCAGCTTTCGTACTGCGCCGCCAGCACCAGGAACACCAGCAGCACGCACAGCGGGAACACATAGATCATGGTGTTACCGGCCAGGATGTCCTGGTAGGTCAGCTCGGTCCATTCGAAGCTCACGCCTTTCGGCAGCGTCTCTTTCGCCAGCCGCTCCATGATGGCCTGGGCCTGGCCGGACGAGACGCCCGGCGCCGGGCCGCCATTCATTTCGGCGGCAACGTAGCCGTTGTAGCGCTGCACGCGGTCCGGGCCATAGGTGTCGCGCACCCGCATCAGGGACGACAGCGGGATCATCTCGCCGCTGTTGCTGCGCACCTTGAGCTGCTCGATCTGCTCGCGCTGCGAACGGAACGGCGCGTCGGCCTGCACCCGCACCTGATACGTGCGGCCGAACTGGTTGAAGTCGTTCACGTACATCGAACCGAGGTTGATCTGCAAGGTCTGGTTGATGGTCGCCAGCGGCACGCCCAGCTGCTTGGCCTTCACGCGGTCGATGTCGGCGTACAGCTGCGGCACGTTGATCTGGAAGCCCGAGAACACGCCCGCCAGTTCCGGCGTCTGCCAGGCCTTGGCCTGCAGCGCCTGCACCGCCTTGTACAACTCGTCGTAGCCGACGTTGGCGCGGTCTTCGATCATCATCTTGAAGCCGCCGGTGGTGCCCAGGCCGTTCACCGGGGGCGGCGACAGCACCAGCACGAAGGCGTCTTCCACCGCGCCCATGCGCTTGTTGATCTCGGCGGCGATGCCGTCGGCGCTGGTCTCTTTCGTGGTGCGCTCGCTGAACGGTTTCAGGCCGACGAACACGATGCCGGAGTTCGGCGCATTGGTGAAGCCGTTGATCGACAGGCCCGGGAAGGCGATCGACGATTCCACGCCCGGGATCTCCTTGGCGATCTCGGACATCTTGCGGATCACGGCGTCGGTGCGGTCGAGCGAAGCGGCGTCCGGCAACTGTGCGAAGCCGATCAGGTACGCTTTATCCTGCTGCGGCACGAAGCCCGGCGGCACCGCCTTGAACATGAAGATCGCGGCCACGGCAAGCAGAAGGTAGACGCCGATGGCGGCGGTCTTGCGGCGCAACACACCTTTCACGCCCAGCTCGTAGCGGTGCGACGAGCGGCCGAAGAAGCGGTTGAAGGCGCCGAAGAAGCGGCCGAACACTGAATCGATCATGCGCGTCAGGCGGTCTTTCGGGGCGCCATGCGGCTGCAGGAGCGAAGCCGACAGGGCCGGCGCCAGCGTCAGCGAGGCGAAGGCCGAGATCACGGTCGAAATCGCGATGGTCAGGGCGAACTGGCGGTAGAACTGGCCGGTCAGGCCGGACACGAACGCGATCGGCACGAACACCGCGCACAGCACCAGCGCGATGGCGATGATCGGCCCCGAGACTTCCTTCATCGCCTGGATCGTTGCTTCGCGCGGCATCAGGCCGTTCTCGATATTGCGCTCGACGTTCTCCACCACCACGATCGCGTCGTCGACCACGATGCCGATCGCCAGCACCAGTCCGAACAGCGACAGCGTGTTGATCGAGAAGCCGAAGGCCAGCATCACGGCGAAGGTGCCGACCACCGACACCGGCACCGCCAGCAGCGGGATGATCGAGGCGCGCCAGGTCTGCAGGAAGATGATCACCACCAGCGCCACCAGCACCACCGCCTCCAGCAGGGTGTGGATCACCGAGTTGATCGACTCGCGCACGAACTGGGTCGGGTCGTACACGATGGAGTACGCCACGCCGGACGGGAAGTCTTGCGACAGCGCTTCCATGGTGGCGCGCACGTCGGCGGACAGCTGCAGGTCATTCGCGCCAGGGGCGGCGAAGATCGGGATCGCCACCGCCGACTTGTTGTTCAGCAGCGAACGCAGGGCGTACGAGCTGGAACCGAGCTCCAGGCGCGCCACGTCCTTGAGCAGCGTGGTGCCGCCGTCGGCATTGGTTTTCAATACGATGCTGCCGAATTCCTCGACACTCTGCAGGCGACCTTGCGTGTTGACGGTCAGCTGGAAGTCGGCGTCTTTCGACGGACCCTGGCCGATCACGCCGGCCGCGACCTGCACGTTCTGTTCGCGGATCGCGTCCACCACGTCGGTCGCGGTCAGGTCGCGCGCGGCGACCTTCTGCGGATCGAGCCAGACCCGCATCGCGTAGTCGCCCGAGCCGAACAGCTGGACCTCGCCCATGCCCTTGATGCGGGCCAGCTGGTCCTTCACGTTCAGCACCGCGTAGTTGCGCAGGTACAGGTCGTCGTAGCGGCCGTCCGGCGAATTCAGGTGCACCACCATGGTCAGGTTGGGCGACGACTTCACCGTGGTGACGCCGATCTGGCGCACCTCTTCCGGCAGCCGTGGCAGCGCGCGCTGGACCCGGTTCTGCACCGCGGTCTCGGCCTGCTCGACGTCGGTGCCGATCTTGAAGGTGACGGTCAGCGCCAGCGCGCCGTCCGAGGTGTTTTGCGAAGACATGTACAGCATGTCCTCGACGCCGTTGATCTGTTCTTCGAGCGGCGTGGCCACGGTTTCCGCGATCACCTTCGGATTGGCGCCCGGGTACTGGGCGCGCACCACCACCGATGGCGGCACCACCTCGGGGTATTCCGAGATCGGCAGCATGAAGATCGAAATCAGGCCGCCGACGAAGATCAGCACCGACAGCACCGCCGCGAAGATCGGCTTGTCGACAAAGAATTTAGGGAAGTTCATGCTGGCTTACTCCTTGTCCGCCATGGCCACTTTGACGTCCTTGGCCGGCGCGGTCGCTGGTGCGCTGGTGGTCGCCACCATCGGCACCGTCTGCGCCGTGACCGGCGCGCCCGGACGCACGCGCTGCAGGCCGTTGACGACGATCTTCTCGCCCGGCTTCAAGCCTTCGCGCACGATGCGCAGGCCTTCGTTGACGGGACCGAGCTTAACGGCGCGGTACTCGGCCTTGCCGTCCTTGTCGACCACGTACACGAACTTGCGGTCCTGGTCGGTGCCGATGGCGCGATCGGTGATCAGGATCTGCTGTTGCGGCGCGCCGCCGGCGATCTGCACCCGGGCGAACAGGCCCGGCGCCAATTGGCGCTCGCTGTTGGCCAGGGTGGCGCGCATGCGCACGCTGCCGCTGCGGCTATCGAGCTGGTTGTCGACGAATTCGAGCTTGCCGCTGTGCGGGAAGCCCGCTTCGCCGGCCAGGCCGACCTTCACTTCGACCGGCTGGCCGGCGTGCACGCGGCGGCTTACGCGCAGGTAGGTGTCTTCGTCGCCGTCGAAACTGGCGTAGATGCGCTCCATCGACACCAGCGAGGTCAGCACGGCGGTGGCGTCGACCAGGTTGCCGAGGGTGATCTCGGCCTTCGACACGCGGCCGTCGATCGGCGCGGTGACGCGGGTATAGGCCAGGTTCAGGCGCGCTGCTTCGTGCTGGGCCGCGGCGGCGCGCGCGTTGGCGTCCAGTTCCTTCTGGCCGGCGGCGCGTTCGTCGAACTCGCGCTGGGCCACGGCCTTGTCGGCCAGCAGGCGCTCGGCGCGCTGCAGTTCCAGGCGCGCCAGGTCGGCGCGGGCGCGCGCTGCCGCGGCTGCGGCTTGCGTACGGTCGGCTTCGGCCTGGTAGGGACGCGGGTCGATCACGAACAACACGTCGCCCTTTTTCACTTCGGCGCCCGGCTTGAAGTTGACGGCCGTGATATAGCCCGACACGCGCGGGCGGATCTCGACCGTCTCGATCGCTTCCAGGCGGCCAGAGAATTCCTGGGTCTCGGTGACGGCCTTCTGGATCACCACCGCGCTCGATACCGGCGGCCCGGCCTGCACCGGCGGCTCGGCCTTGCTGTTGGCCTCAGAGCAGCCGCTGACGGCCGCGCCGACGATGCCGGCCAGCGCCAGGGCGCCGGCCATCGCTTTCAGTTTGCCCATTCCTCGTTGGTTTTGCATGATGCACCTTTCTTATTAATGACAACGACCTTGGTAAAGCTGGAGACAATAGGAACCCGTCGCGCGTCGTCGGCATGTCGTGCCGGACGAAACGCGGGCGTAAAGAGTCCCTTTCCGCGCGCGTGGCGCGGAAAACATGTAACTGGTGTGTGGCGGGATCGCGGCCGGCCGGCTCATGCCGGCGGCGCGAATGTCATCCCTGACTTATCCCTGGCGACAGCGGCGCATCGGGCGCGGCATGCTCTGGTGGTGGTTCATGGCGACTCTCCTTCTGGTGAGATTCCCGTCCTGCCAAAAGATTCAGGCAAAGCGGGGCCTTGCCGTGCGATCGGCACGGTGTCCTTGTGTTGACTGCTGGTCCGGCCAGGCGCCGGTGGTCGGGAGTGGCGTCAGGCCTTGCGCGTCATGCGCCCTTGCGTTTCTCCAGCCCCGACAGGAAGCTGGTGATTTCGCCCATCGCGTGCACCTTGCACGCGCACTCGTTGCGACCGTTCGGGTCCTGCAGGTCCAGGTCGGCCGGCGGCATGCGGCGCACCGTGGTGCAGACTCCCGAATTGATCAACTTCGATCCATATTGTTCCGCCTCGTCGCGCAGCGGATCGTCTTCGGCCGACAGGATCAGGGCCGGCGCCAGGTTCTTCAGGCGGCTCGAATGCAGCGGCGCCGCGTACGGGTGCGAGCGGTCGACCGCGTGCGGCAGGTAGCCGCGGTAGGCGGCAGCGCATTCGGTGGCGGCCTTTTCGCGGTCGGCGCACAGCGTCATCTGGCGCATCGAACAGGTGCTCAGGGCCGGATCGAGCATCGGCATGATCAGGATCTGGCCGGCCAGCGCCGGGCCGCCGCGGTCGCGGCTCATCAAGGCGCACACCGCCGCCAGGTTGGCCCCGGCTTCGATGCCGGACGCCACCAGGTACTTGCCGCTCCAGCCAAGCTTGGTCTTGTTCTTCTTGGCCCATGCCAGTACCGCGTGGGCGTCTTCCACCGCCGCCGGGAACGGGCTGACGGTGGCCAGCGTGTAGGTCGAGGCCAGCACCGCCGGATAATGGTCGCACTCGGCCAGCGAGCGCAGGAAGTCGTCGGCTTTTTCCAGGTCGCCGCTGTCGAAGCCGCCGCCGTGGAAGAACACCACCAGCATGTCTTTCTTGGCTACCGCGCCAGCGGTGTAGAGACGGGCGGCGAGCGGGCCGGTTGCGCCTTCGACCACGAGCTCGCGTACTTTCACTGCACCGGCGGCGTCCAGCATCGCGCTCATCTCACTGCTCCCTGTTCCTGCAGCTGAACAATCCGCCCGTCGATGCCGTCGCATTCGCCCGAGCAGCTCACCTGCATTTCCAGCGACAGGGCGTGCACGCCGCGCGCTTCCAGGCTGGCAGGACGCGAATAGGCATCGGTGCAGAGCAGCCCCGCCAGTGCGACGCCGCTCAGGGTGACTGCTACCGTGGTGAAGATTCCGTCCCGCATGCTCATGTCCTGCTCCGTGTTGTCAACATATTTGTTGCGATGCACACACTATAGCTTTCAACTACAATTAGATAAATACATCAATTCCGAATTGATTGTTCGGATTGCTGAACAATAACGTTATTTTTGTCGAGAACTTGAGATGAACAAATTTCAGGCCATGGAAGTGTTCGTGCACGTGGTCGACTGCGGCAGCTTCACACGCGCGGCAGAGATGCTGCAATTGCCGAAGGCGACCGTATCGACCCTGGTGCAGGCGCTGGAAACCTCGCTTGCCTCCAAGCTGCTGCACCGCACCACGCGCCATGTCTCGGTGACCTCGGACGGGGCCGCCTATTACGAGCGCTGCATCCGCATCCTGTCCGACGTGCGCGACGCCGAGGAATCGCTGTCGCGCCATCGCTTCAGCCCGAGCGGGCGGCTGCGCGTGGATACGCCGACCGGGCTGGCGTCCGAGATATTGATCCCGGCCCTGCCCGACTTCTTCGAGCGCTATCCCGACATCACGCTGGAACTGGGCAGCACCGACCGCCCGGTCGACCTGGTCGAGGAAGGCGTCGACTGCGCCGTGCGCGGCGGCGAACTGGTCGATACCAGCCTGATCGCACGGCGCCTGGGCGTGATCAACTTCGTCACCTGCGCCGCGCCCTCGTACGTGGCGCGCTATGGCGTGCCGACCCATCCAAGCGACCTCGAGCGCCATCGCTGCATCAATTATTTTTCGGCCAAGAGCGGCAAGATCAGCGGGTGGGAATTCAATCGTGACGGCGAACGCATCGAGGTGGCGCTGCCGGGCGCGCTGGCGCTGAACGATTCGAATTCCTACGTCAAGGCCGGGCTGGCGGGGCTGGGCGTGATCAGCATGACCGATTACCTGCTCAACGAACACCTGGCCACCGGCGCCATGGTGCGCCTGCTGCCGGAGTGGCGCAGCGATCCGCTGCCGGTGCACGTGGTGTATCCGCAAAACCGCCATTTGTCGGCCAAGGTGCGCGTGTTCGTGGAATGGGTGGCCGAGCTGTTTGCCAACAACCCGCACCTGCGCCTGCAGCCGGCCGATACGGCGGCGCCTGTGCCGCCGCTGCCGGCGGACGCGGCAAGGATGGCACAACGCGGCTGAGCGGGCGTAGAATCGTCTCCACAATAAATACAGGAGACGCCGCCATGAACCACGCTTCGCCGCGCACGCTCGCGCCGCGCCAGATCGACCTGTTATTGGGCCGCTACGGCGAGAGCCACCGCCATCCGCTCAACGAGACCATCCACATGGTCTGCATCCCGGCCATCGTGTTCAGCCTGCTGGGATTGCTGTGGGCGGTCCATCCATTCATTGCGCTGCTGACCGTGGCTGGGGCGCTGGCGTATTACTTCACCCTGTCGCGCCCGTTCGCGCTGGGGATGGGGGCGATGGCGGCGCTGATGCTGGCCGTGCTGTCGCTGATCCCGCCCGGCATGGTGCTGCCGGTGTCGATCGGGGTGTTCGTGCTGGCCTGGGTCGGGCAATTTATCGGCCACCATATCGAGGGCAAGAAGCCGTCGTTCTTCGAAGACCTGCGCTTCTTGCTGATCGGGCCGCTGTTCGTGCTGGCGATCCTGTACCGGCGCTTGAACCTGCTGTATTGATGTTGCGCGTTTGATACAAGACAGATCCCCGCTGGCGTAAACTTTCTGGCGGGATATTCGCGGCGCACTATACTCCCGCGATGTCCTCTCCCGTCCTGTTCACCCTCGCCTCGCTGATCTGGGGCTCGACCTTCTGGGCCATCACCTTGCAGCTGGGGCATACGCCGCCGGCGGTCTCGGTCGCCTACCGTTTCTTCCTCGCCGCCGCCACCCTGTTCGCGATCTGCATCGTGCGCCGCGACTCGCTGCGCCTGCCATGGCGCACCCATCGATGGATGGCGTTGCAGGGTTCGCTGACTTTCGGCATCTCCTACATCTGCACCTACGAATCCGAACAACACGTGGTGTCCGGCCTGGTCGCGGTGCTGTTCGCGCTGATGGTGTTCTGGACCCCGATCTGGAGCCGCATCTTCTTCGGCACCGCCATCAACCGCCGCACCTGGGCCTGCGGCGTGGTCGCCACCGCCGGCGTGGCGCTGCTGTTCTGGCACTCGATCGGCGACGCCTGGCGCGACCTGCAGGCGGGCGGCAATGGCCACTTCCTGGCCGGCGTGGTGCTGGCGCTGAGCGCCACCCTGGCCAGCTCGGCCGGCAGCATCGTGGTCAACAAGGTCAAGGAACAATGTTCCAACCTGCCGCTGACGATGGCCTGGTCGATGCTGTGGGGCGCTTCGCTCGTCACCGTCTGGTCGCTGGCCAACGGCGACGCCTTCGTGCTGCCGAGCAGCACCACCTACTGGGCCGGCCTGGTCTACCTGTCGATCGCCGGCTCGGTGGTCGCCTTCTTCGCCTACTTCACGCTGATCGGCCGCATCGGCGCCAACAAGGCCGTGTACATCGGCGTCGTCACGCCGGTGCTGTCGGTGCTGCTGTCGGTGATGCTCGAAGACTATCGCCCGGGCCCGGTCGAATTCCTGGGCATGGTGCTGTGCCTGGCCAGCGTCGCCTGGGCCCTGCGCGCGCCGGCGCCCAAGAGCGTGCAATCCGCCACCCTGAACAATGCCATCGAAACGCCATGACTTCTGAAACTGCTTTCTCCATCCGCCCGGCCACCCCGGCCGACGTCGTCCACATCCACGCCATGATCGTCGAGCTGGCCGTGTTCGAGAAACTCGAGCACATGGTGGTGGCCACCGAAGCCCTGCTGCACGACGGTCTGTTCGGCGCGCGCCCAAGCTGCGAAGCGATCGTCGGCGAAGAGAACGGCGAAGTCGTGACCTTCGCCCTGTTCTTCCATAACTTCTCGACCTTCCTCACCAGGAAGGGGCTGTACCTGGAAGACCTGTACGTGCGCCAATCGCATCGCGGCAAAGGTTTCGGGACGCAGATGCTGCAGCGCCTGGCGCAGATCGCGCTGGAACGCGGCTGCGGTCGCTTCGAATGGTCGGTGCTGGACTGGAACGAGCCGGCGATCAACTTCTACAAAGCGATGGGCGCCGACGTGATGCCGGACTGGCGCATCTGCCGCGTGACCGGGGACAGCCTCACCGCCCTGGCCGAACGCGGCTGAACCTCAGCTGCACATACCGTACCCACAAAGAAAAGCCCACGGGCCGTAGCACCGTGGGCAAACCCATTTTGGCAAATGGGGAGGGGAGATGGGAATCACATGAAGGCACTATAGACGTCGATTCTTAACGAACCATTAAGCTTTACATTTGGTTACCGCGTCTGCTGTTGCGTCTACCTTGCTTCGTGACTTCGGGACCATCATTACCCGGATGGAAAAAGTCGGCTTGAGGGCGATCAAGCCAAACATCTCCATGTTGCGTGGGTGGGACGCCGTGCAGGCTCAGCTGAAGTGCGGGGTGCGCAGGATGCCGCCATTCACCACGGCGCGGCAGGGATTGAAGCCGATCGCATACGCCAGGTCGGCCGGACGCGCGATGTCCCACAATGCCAGGTCGGCGCGCTTGCCGACCGCCAGCGTGCCGATCTGGTCCTGCAGGCCGAGCGCGCGCGCTGCGTGGGCGGTGGCGCCCAGCAGCGCTTCCTGCGGCGTCAGGCGCCACAGCGTGCACGCCATGTTCAGCGCCAGCAGCAGCGAGGTCATGGGCGAAGTGCCGGGATTGCAGTCGGTGGCGACCGCCATCGGCACGCCGGCTTCGCGCAAGGCGGCGATCGGCGGCGGCGTGCTTTCCCTTAAAAAGTAATATGCTCCCGGCAGCAGCACGGCCACCGTGCCTGCCTGCGCCATCGCCGCGATCCCTTCAGGGCTCAGGTATTCGAGATGGTCGGCCGACAGGCCGCCGAAGCGTGCCACCAGCGCCGCCCCGCCCTGGTCCGACAGCTGCTCGGCATGCAGCTTGACCGGCAGGCCGAGCGCGCGCGCAGCCGCGAACACGCGCGCGGTCTGCTGGTGCGTGAAACCGATCCGTTCGCAGAACGCGTCCACCGCATCCACCAGCCCCTGCTGCGCCAGCGCCGGCAGCATGCGTTCGCACACCTCGCTCACGTAGTCGTCCGCGCGCCCGGCGAATTCCGGCGGCAGCGCGTGGGCGCCGAGGAAGGTGGTGGCCACGCGCACCGGCAGCAATTCGCCGATGCGGCGCGCCGCGCGCAGCATGCGCTCTTCGGCCTCTAGCGCCAGGCCATAACCGGACTTGATTTCGAGCGTGGTCACGCCCTCCGCCAGCAATGCGCGCACGCGCGGCAGGCTGGCCGCCAGCAAGCCGTCGACGTCGGCCGCGCGCGTGGCGCGCACGGTGGACATGATGCCGCCGCCGGCGCGTGCGATGTCTTCGTAGCTGGCGCCGTTCAGGCGCGCTTCCCATTCGTCGCTGCGGTTGCCGGCGTGGACGATGTGGGTATGGCAGTCGACCAGGCCGGGCGTCATCCAGGCGCCGCCGCAGTCGTGCTGCTTGTGCGCGGCCGGCGCATCGGCGCGCTTGCCGAGCCAGGCGATACGGCCGTCCTTCACGGCCAGCGCGGCGTCGCTCAGTTCACCGTATCCGTCCTCCATCGTGGCCAGGTGCACGTTGGTGAACAGCAGGTCGAAGGTAGGCCCGACTTCAGTCATACATCGCCTCATCGTCGTCGTCCGAGTAGTAATGGACGTCGACGATGTAGATCGTGGCCTGGCCCGCTTCCAGCGTCCACACGGTGCCCGGGTCGAGCATCACGGCGTCGTAGCGCACCAGGCCGATGCGTTCGTCGTCGCTGGCCAGCTGCAGGCTGTCGCCCTCGGCCAGGAACAGCACCGTGATCTCGGCGCGCGCGACGAAGGTCGAGTCGCCGCTCAGGCGCCGGCGGCCGAACTGGTGGTAGCAGCGCTCGCTGCGCGACATCACGTTGAAGTCGGTGGTCGGCCCGCGATTGAGCTTGGCGCTCACCTCCGAGCTGCCGTCGAACGCGACCACCGGATCGGCGTCGGTGAGCATGGTCGGCTCGCCGTCGATGTGCAGCAGCATGCCCGGCCCATCGACCAGCGCCAGCGTGCGGTCGACGCCTTCAAACTGCGAAAACGCGCCGTCCTCGGCGATGGTCGCCAGGCTGACGCGCCAGTCGAAATCGTCGAAGCCGGCGTCGGGCGGGCCGATCGCGATCTCGATCGTGCTGCCGCCGCCGTTCTTCCACGGCGCCGGGGCCAAGCCTGCAAACGGAATCAGGACACTCATTGGATCACCTCTGGCTCAGTGCATGTCAAACTTCGCGTAATTCCCGGACGGCCTGGCGATAGCGCTGCGCGATCGCATCCTGCGCCACGTGGCGCCCGCCCTGCACCACCCAGTGCCCACCGCACAGCACGTCGCGCACCAGGTTATCGTTCCCGCAAAATACCAGACGTCCCAATACTTCGTCGTCGCGTACGCCGTCCAGGTTCGGATGGGTCCCGTCCAGCACGATCAGGTCGGCGCGCTTGCCGGCTTCAAGGGCGCCGACGCGCCGGCCCGCCGCCTGGGCGCCGCCCCGCAGCGCGGCCTGCCACAGATAGTCGCCCACATTGCGCTGCCCGCGCGTGACCGCGACGTTGCGGTGCTGATGCTGCAGGCGCTGGCCGTACTCGAGCCAGCGCAGCTCTTCCACCGGGCTTTGCGACACGTGGCTGTCGCTGCCGATGCCGAACCGTCCCCCGGCCGCGATAAAGGGCGCGAGCGGGAACAGCCCGTCGCCCAGGTTGGCCTCGGTGGTCGGGCACAGCCCGGCGACCGCGCCGCTGCGCCCCAGCCGCGCGACCTCGTCGTCGTCCAGGTGGGTCGCGTGCACCAGGCACCAGCGCGCGTCGATTCCGAGCTCGTCGAGCAGGTACTGCACCGGACGGCGCTTGAGCGCATCCAGGCATTGCCGCACTTCGGCCTGCTGCTCGGCGATGTGGATGTGCAGCGGACGGCCGGCCGGCAGCGCCTCGGCCAATGTGCGGATCTGGCCGAGCGTGGCGGCGCGCAGCGAATGCGGGGCGGCGCCGACTTCGAGCTGGCCACTGCGCAAGGCGCCCAATGCCTCGACGATGCCGAGCACGTCGTCGACGTTGGTGCGGAAGCGTGCCTGCTCGGGTTTCAGCGGTTGTTCGCCGAAGCCGGCGTGGCTGTACAGCACCGGCAGCAGCGTCAGGCCGATCCCGGCCGCCTGCCCCGCCGCCGCGACGCGTTCCGCCGTTTCCGCCGGACGCGCATAGCTGCGGCCATCGACGTCGCGCTGCAGGTAGTGGAACTCGCACAGCGAGGTGTAGCCGTGGCGCAGGCACTCGGCGAACAGCTGGGCGGCGATGGCTTCGATCTGCTGCGGCGTGATGCGCGCGGCGAAGCGGTACATCAGGTCGCGCCAGGTCCAGAAGCTGTCCTTCTCGCCATCGTCGCCGGCGCGCTCGGTCAGGCCGCCCAGCGCGCGCTGGAAGGCATGCGAATGCAGGTTGACCATCCCCGGCAGCACGTAGTTGACGCGCGCCACTTTCAGGGGCGCCTGCGCGCCGGCCGCGACCCGGGTCAGGTCGCCGTGGATGTCCCATTCGAGCAGCACGTCGTGGCGCCAGCCATCCGGCAGCAGCGCGTGGCGCGCGAACAGGGCGTTCATCGCGCGTCCTTTCGTACCCAGTCCAGCGCGGCCTTGATCATGTCGCGCAGCAGCGGCTGGACTTCTCCGGCAACCTCGGGGCGGTACTCGAACGGCGGCGCCTCGTTCATGTACAGGCACTGGCACATCTCGAGCTGCAGCGCGTGCACGTTGTCGGCCGGCTGGCCGTAGTGGCGCGTGATGTGGCCGCCCTTGAAGCGGCCGTTGAGGGCCACCGAGAACCGGTCCTGCGCGCGCGCCACGCCGAGCACCGCGTCTTCCAGCCCCTGCGCGCACGACTTGCCTTCGGCGGTGCCGAAGTTCAGGTCGGGCAGGCGGCCTTCGAAGAAACGCGGCACGATCGAGGCAATCGAATGCGCTTCCCACAGCACCACGGCGCCATGTTCCGCCTTCAGGCGATCCAGTTCCGCGCGCAGCTGTTGGTGGTAAGGCCGCCAGTACAGGTCGAGACGGCGCTGCACCTCGGCCTGGTCCGGCTCCCTGCCTTCCTGGTACAGGCGCTCGCGCCCGAAGGTATCGACCGGGCACAGGCCGGTGGTGTCCAGGCCCGGATACAGGTTGGTGTTTTCCGGCGGGCGATTCAGGTCGATCAGGTAGCGCGACCAGCGCGCCGAAATGGTCGACACGCCCATCTCTTCAAGGAAGCCGTACAGCTCGGGCAGGTGCCAGTCGGTGTCGGCGCGCGCCTGGGCGCACGGCGCCAGCGTGGCCGCCACGTCGTCGGGAATCTCCAGGCCCGCATGCGGCATCGACACCAGCATGGGAAGCCTGCCTGCCTTGAACCGGAACGCCATCACGCCTCCTGTGTTGAATGATTACGGATGCAGCACCGCGAACAGCTCCTTGCACGACGCCGACAGCGCGCCGTCCACCACCAGCTTGCGCGCGGCCTCGATGTCGGGCGCGAAGAAGCGGTCGGCGTCGTACGGCGCCACGGCCTGGCGCAGTTGCGCGTGCACGTGCTCCAGGTGCTGCGAGCTTTGCAGCGGGCGGTGGAACTCGATGCCCTGGGCCGCCGCCAGCAGCTCGATGCCGACGATCACCGCCGTATTGTGCGCCATCTGGTCCAGGCGCCGCGCCGCGAAGGTCGCCATGCTGACATGATCCTCCTGGTTGGCCGACGTCGGCAAGCTATCGACACTGGCAGGATGCGCGTGCGACTTGTTCTCGGACGCCAGCGCGGCGGCGGTGACGTGGGCGATCATGAAGCCCGAGTTCAGGCCCGGTTCGCGCACCAAAAAGGCCGGCAGGCCGGACAGATTGGCGTCGATCAGCAGCGCGATGCGGCGCTCGGCCAGCGCGCCGATCTCGGCGATCGCCAGCGCCAGCGTGTCGGCGGCAAACGCCACCGGCTCGGCGTGGAAGTTACCGCCCGAGACGATGTCGCCGCCGCCCTGGTCATCCAGGAACAGCAGCGGGTTGTCGGTGACGGCATTCGCCTCGATCAGCAGCGTGCGGCCGGCATTCGCGATCAGGTCCATCACGGCGCCCATCACCTGCGGCTGGCAGCGCAGGCTGTACGGGTCCTGCACCCGCTCGTCGCCCACCAGGTGCGAGGCGCGGATCGCGCTGCCAGCCACCAGTTCGCGGTAGATGGCGGCGGCCGCGATCTGGCCCGGCTGGCCGCGCACCGCGTGGATGCGGGCGTCGAACGGCGCATCGCTGCCGCGCGCGGCGTCCACCGACAGCGAGCCGGTGACCATCGCCGCTTCCAGCAGGCGTTCGGCCATGAACAGGCCGTGCAGCGCCAGCGCGGTCGAGACTTGCGTGCCGTTGATCAGGGCCAGGCCCTCCTTCGCGCCCAGCACCACCGGCTCGATGCCGGCCGCGCGCAAGGCATCGGCGGCATTCACCAGTTCGCCGTTGTGGCGCACCTGGCCCACGCCCAGCATGGCCAGCGTCATGTGCGCCAGCGGCGCCAGGTCGCCCGAGGCGCCGACCGAGCCTTGCGACGGAATCGCCGGCATGATGCCCGCGTTGTACAGCGCGATCAGGGTCTCGACGATCACCGGGCGCACGCCGGAATAGCCACGCGCCAGGCTGCCGATCTTGGTCAGCACGATCAGGCGCACGATGGCATCCGATAACAACGGGCCGGTGCCGACCGCGTGCGACAGGATCAGGTTCTGCTGCAGCGCCGCCAGCTGGTCGTGCGGGATGTGGGCCTTGGCCAGGATGCCGAAGCCGGTGTTCACGCCGTAGGCCGGGTCGCCCTTGGCGACGATGGCGTCGACCAGGTTGGCGGAGGCGGTGATGGCGGCCCATGCTTCGCCGGCCAGGGCCAATGGCGCATGGGTGGACCAGACCGCGCGCAGATCCTTGAGGGTCAGCTGGCCAGGGTACAAGGTAATGGTGTTGTTCATGGTGCTTGAAACGTTATTTGGTGGAGGCTGTGTTGAGCATGGGGAGATTGAGGCCCTGGCGCTTGGCGGTCTCGATCGCGGTCTCGTAGCCGGCGTCGGCGTGGCGCATCACGCCGGTGGCGCTGTCGTTGACCAGCACCCGTGCCAGGCGCTTGTCTGCGGCTTCGGTGCCGTCGGCCACGATCACCACGCCCGAGTGCTGCGAGTAGCCCATGCCGACGCCGCCGCCATGGTGCAGCGAGACCCAGGTGGCGCCGCCGGCGGTGTTCAGCAAGGCGTTCAGCAGCGGCCAGTCGGACACCGCGTCGGTGCCGTCGCGCATCGCTTCGGTCTCGCGATTGGGACTGGCCACCGAGCCGGTGTCGAGGTGGTCGCGTCCGATCACGATCGGCGCCTTCAGTTCGCCGGTGCGCACCATCTCGTTGAAGGCCAGGCCGGCCAGGTGGCGCTCGCCCAGTCCCAGCCAGCAGATGCGCGCCGGCAGGCCCTGGAAGGCGATCCGTTCGCGCGCCATGTCGAGCCAGCGGTGCACGCGCGCATGGTGCGGGAACAGCTCCTTGATTTTCGCATCCGTCTTGTAGATGTCTTCCGGGTCGCCCGACAGCGCCACCCAGCGGAACGGTCCGCGGCCTTCGCAGAACTGCGGGCGGATGTAGGCCGGCACGAAGCCGGGGAAGTCGAAGGCATTCTCGACGCCTTCGTCCTTGGCCACCTGGCGGATATTGTTGCCGTAGTCTACCGCATGGCAACCCATGGCCTTGAAGTCGAGGATTGCCTGCACGTGCTGCGCGCACGACTTAGCCGCGTCCTGCTTCAGGCGCGCGTGCTGGACCGGGTCCTGCTGCGCCGCCTTCCATTGTTCCACCGTCCAGCCGATCGGCAGGTAGCCGTTGATCAGGTCATGGGCCGAGGTCTGGTCGGTGACCAGGTCGGGCTTGATGCCGCCGGATCTGGCGCGGCGCACCAGTTCCGGCAGCACCTCGGCCGCGTTGCCGAGCAGGCCGATCGAGATCGCTTCTTTTTTCTCGACGTGCTGGGCGATCATGGCCAGCGCCTCGTCGATGTCGCGCGCCTGCTTGTCCAGGTAGCGGGTGCGCAGGCGGAAGTCGATGCTGCTTTGCTGGCATTCGACGGTCAGCGACACGGCGCCGGCGAAGGTCGCCGCCAGCGGCTGGGCGCCGCCCATGCCGCCCAGGCCGGCGGTCAGGATCCAGCGTCCCCTCATGGTCCCACTGAGGTCGCCGCCGAAGTGCTGGCGTCCCGCTTCGGCGAAGGTCTCGTAGGTACCCTGCACGATGCCTTGCGTGCCGATATAGATCCAGCTGCCGGCCGTCATCTGGCCGTACATGAACAGGCCCTTGCGATCGAGTTCGTTGAAGTGCTCCCAGTCGGCCCACTTCGGCACCAGGTTGGAGTTCGCCAGCAGCACGCGCGGGGCGTCGGCATGGGTCTGGAACACGCCGACCGGCTTTCCGGACTGGATCAGCAGGGTCTGGTCGTCTTCCAGTTCGCGCAGCGAGGCCAGGATCTGGTCGTAGCACTCCCAGTTGCGCGCGGCGCGGCCGATGCCGCCGTAGACCACCAGGCGCTGCGGATTCTCCGCGACCTCGGCGTCGAGATTATTCTGCAGCATGCGGTAGGCCGCTTCGGTGAGCCAGCTTTTACAAGCAAGCCCGGTGCCGCGCGGGGCGCGGATCGCGCGCGATGGATCGAAGCGGGGATCTTCCAGGCGGGACAGGTCGGTCATGGCGGCTCCTTGATAAAAGGACGGCGCGTGCATGGGCGCACACGCCACGTTGCGACGAGTCTAGGTTGTCTATACAACCAAGTCAATCCATTTTGTCGGCGCCGCCATGGCCGGCGCCGACGGTGACCGCATTACTTCTTGAACACCTGCTTGCCCGCCACCCAGGTCTCGAGCACGCCGGTCTTGTGGATGTCATAGGTCGGCATGCGGAACAGATCGCCGTCGATGACGATGAAGTCGGCCTGCTTGCCCGGCTCCAGCGACCCGAGGGTGTTTTCCTGGTGCCCGGCATACGCGGCATCGAGCGTGAAGCAGCGGAACGCTTCCTTCAGCGACATCGCCTGGTTCGGATACCAGCCGGCCACCGGCTGCCCCTGCGCGTCCTGGCGCGTGACGGCGGCGTGCAGCCCGAAGAACGGGTTCGGCGACTCCACCGGGAAGTCCGATCCGCAGGCGATGCGCGAGCCCTGGTGCAGGAAGCTGCGCCAGGCGTAGGCGCCCTTGATGCGTTCCGGGCCGACGCGGGTCTCGGCCATGTTCTTGTCCGACGTGGCGTGGGTCGGCTGCATCGACGGGATGATGTCCAGCGTCTTGAAACGCGGGATGTCGCTCGGCTGCACCACTTGGGCGTGCTCGATGCGGTGGCGCTGGGCGCCGGTGCCGGTGGCCTTCACTTCCTTCTGGTACAGGTCGAGGATCTGCTTGTTGCCGGCGTCGCCGATCGCATGCACGTTGACCTGGTAGCCCTTGCGCATGGCCTTGGCCATCATCTTGTCCATGTCGGCGCTCTTGTGGAAAAGCAGGCCGTGCGAGTGCGGATCGTCGCTGTACGGCTTGATCAGCGCGGCGCCGCGGCTGCCCAGCGCGCCGTCCGAATACAGCTTCACCGCCCGCAGCGCGTACATGCCGTTGCCGTAGTCCTTCACTGGCCCCTTGGTCGAGAGCTGGTCGAAATCCTTGTCGGTGCCGGCGATCATGCCGTACACGCGGGTGGTCAGCTTGCCGCTGTCGGCATAGGCGCGGTAGATGCGGTCCTGGGCCACGTCGACGCCGGCATCGTGCACGGCGGTGATGCCGACGCGCGCCATCTCGGCCAGCGCGTGATCGAGCATGACGCGTCCTTCGGCCTCGGTCTGCTGCGGCAGCACCTTGGTCATCAGTTCCTGGGCGGCGTCGACCAGCACGCCGGTGGCGTCGCCATTCGCATCGCGCACGATCTTGCCGCCGACCGGGTCCGGCGTCGAGCGGGTGATGCCGGCCAGCGCCAGCGCGCGGCTGTTGGCCCAGCCGGCGTGGCTGTCGACGCGATCGAGCCACACCGGGCGGTCGCTGACGACGGCGTCGAGTTCTTTCGCGGTCGGGAAGCGGCCCAGCTTCCAGTTCTCCTGGTTCCAGCCGCGGCCGCGGATCCAGGCGTGGTCGGCATTGGCCTTGGCGTACTCGCCGATCGACTTCAGCGCGCCGTCGAGCGAGGTGCTGTGGAACAGGTCCAGCTGCGTCAGTTGCTGGCCGAGGCCGAACACGTGGCCGTGGGCGTCGATCAGGCCCGGCAGCAGGGTGCGGCCCTTGAGGTCGACGCGTTTGGCGTTCGGCGCTTTTTTCAGCACGTCGGCGCTGGCGCCGACCGCGATGATGCGGCCCTTGTCGTCGAAGGCGATGGCAGTGAACTGGACCAGGTCCCCTTTGGCGTTCAGGGTGTAGCCGTTGGCGTTGTCGACGACGGTATCGGCGTGGGCCGCACCCGCTCCAAAAGCGCCGATGACGGCAAGGGCCAACAATGAGATGTTCAGGGGATTCCGGCGCGCGCGCATGCTGTTCTTTTCTCCGTGTTTGTAGGTCCCGCGCTTCGTGGGCGCGGCAGGGAGCAGTGTATAGAACTTTGCAAGGCGGGCATAGCGCCGGGGGCCGCTTCAATCCTTCGTGGATTGCCGCTTTTCCCGATCGAGCAAAGTGCGTTTGCGCTCGATACCCCAGCGGTAGCCGGACAAGGCGCCGCCGGTGCGCACCACGCGGTGACACGGAATCGCCACCGCCACCGGATTGGCGGCGCAGGCCCCGGCCACGGCGCGCGCTCCACCAGCGAGGCCGAGGCGCTCGGCCAGTTCCGCGTAGCTGATCGTCTGGCCGGCCGGAATCGCGCGCAGCACCTGCCACACGCGCTGCTGGAAGGCGGTGCCGCGCACGTCGAGCGGCAGGTCCAGGCCCAGGCGCGGCGCCTCGACCAGGCCCACCACCTGCGCCACCGTCTGCTCGAAGCCCGGCTCGGCCCCCACCAGCTCGGCCTGCGGGAAGCGCGCCTGCAAATCGTCCAGCAGCGGCTGCGGCGCGTCGCCGATCAGGATCGCGCAGATGCCGCGCTCGGTCGCCGCGACCAGGATCGACCCCAGCGAGCATTCGGCGACGGCGAAGCGGATCGTCTCGCCGCGCCCGCCCGCCCGGTAGCTGGCCGGCGCCATGCCCAGCACGCCCCGCGAGGCTGCGTAGAAGCGCCCGCTGGAACCGAAGCCGGCGTCGAACAGCGCTTCGGTCACCGAAGCACCGCCCTGCAGTCCGTCGCGCACCGACGCCGCACGGCGCGCGGCGGCATACGCCTTGGGCGTGATCCCGGTATGCGCCTTGAACACGCGGTGAAAGTGGAAGCGGCTCATGCCGGCCGCCTGCGCCAGCTGGTCCAGGTCGGGCTCCTCGGGCGACTGCTCGATCAGGCGGCAGGCGCGCGCCACCGCTGCAGCCTGGCGCTCGGCCAGCGGTGGCTGGGTCGGCGCGCAGCGCAGGCAGGGCCGGAAGCCGGCCGCCTCGGCTGCTTCGCACGAGGCGTGGAAGGCGACGTTGGCGCGCCGCGCCAGGCGCGACGGGCACGAGGGGCGGCAGTAGACGCCGGTGCTGCGCACCGAGTAATAGAAGCGGCCGTCGGCGCCCGGATCGCGCTGCTGCACGGCGTCCCAGCGCGCCTCATCGCTGTCGTAGGGTAGGTTATGGCTGGCGCTGTTCATGGTACGGCCCCTCGTCTAGGAATGACGTCATTCTGGCGCGCCGCGCGCAGCCATGCATCCCGGGTCTTGCTCTCGAATCAGCAGTGCTAGAATCCGGCCTGTTCGTCGCCCCGTCAGCACAGGCACTTCGGAGATCAGTTTGGAAGCATACAGCGCGCAAGACCGACCACAGGACAAATCCCCCATCTTCCAGCAAATCAAGGATTACCTGGTCGGCGAAATCGCTTCCGGACGCTGGAAGGAAGGCGACGTGGTGCCGTCCGAACAGGCCCTGGTGCGCCAGTTCGGCGTCTCGCGCATGACCGTCAACCGCGCCGTGCGCGAGCTGACGGCCGAAGGCGCGCTGGTGCGGCGCCAGGGCTCCGGCACCTATGTGGCGCCGCAGAAATACCAGGCCACGCTGGTCGAGATCCGCAACATCGCCGACGAGATCCGCGCGCGCGGCAAGCTGCACGCCAGCCGCGTGATCGCGCTGCGCGCAGAGCCGGCCGACGAGCTGCTGGCCGCCGAATTCATGCTCGAACCGGGCGCCGCGCTGTTCCATTCGCTGATCGTGCATTGCGAGAACGAGGTCCCGATCCAGCTCGAGGACCGCTGGGTCGACCCGGCTTGCGCCCCGGCCTACCTGGAGCAGGACTTCACCAGCATCACCCCCAACGAGCACCTGACGGCGGTGGCGCCGCTGCAGGGCGCGGCCTACACCATCGAAGCCCAGCCGGCGCCGCCCGAGGCGGCCCACCTGCTCGGCATCGAGGCCGGCCTGGCCTGCCTGGTGCTGCACCGGCGCACCACTTCGGCCGGCCGGGTGGCCTCGGTGGCGACGATGTGGCATCCGGGCCACCTGGCGCGCTTTACCGGCACCGTCTAGAGTATTTATTCTGTGTCCGGGCGCCCCGACGCGCCCGTTTGCCGCCATAATGGCCGTCGATTTCATTGCGCCCACGTCCTCCATGCCCGCTTCCGCCGCTTCCCGCCCCGCTCTCTCGCGCGTGCTGGTGCTCGACGACGATCCGTACCTGCTGGAGGTGATGCGCGAGATGCTGGCCGCCTGCGGCGAGTTCGACATCGTCACCGAGACCGAGGCGCGCCAGGCCTTGCTGCGCCTGGACGAGAAGATGCCGGACGTCCTGATCTGCGACCTGGTGATGCCCGAAATGGACGGCATCGAATTCCTGACCGCCGCCGCGGCGCACGGCTACCACGGCAAGGTGATCCTGCTGTCGGCGCTGGAAGACGGCGTGCGCGATGCTGCCGGCGACCTGGCGCGCGCGCTGGGATTGCAGGTGGCGGGCGCGTTCCGCAAACCGCTCGCGCCGGAGCAATTGCGGCAGGCGTTGGGATGTTGAGATTTTGTACAAAGCCGTGAACACAGTTTAAAAAAATCGGGTATTATTCGCCTCATTCCCCGCCTGACACCCTCTAGCCGTCCTTTCCAATATTGAATTTCGCACACAGTGCCTCCACCATTGTGTAGCAGCAATATTGAGCAAGCAGTTGACACGGCAGCCGGCCGAGACGTTCCATGCAGTCTGTCTCCAGGCGTTAATAATGAAATGAATTCACCTCACACTGAGGAAACCATGAGCGAAAACATCAAACACATCAGCGATGCAACCTTCGAAGCCGACGTGCTCAAATCCGAGCTGCCGGTGCTGGTCGATTTCTGGGCCGAGTGGTGCGGTCCTTGCAAGATGATTGCCCCGATCCTGGAAGAAGTGGCCAAGGAATACGCCGGCAAAGTGACCATCGCCAAGGTCGACGTGGACGCGAACCAGGCCGTGCCGGCCCAGTTCGGTATCCGCGGCATCCCGACGCTGATCCTGTTCAAGAACGGTGAAGCCGCTGCCCAGAAAGTCGGCGCGATGGCCAAGGGCCAGCTGACCGCTTTCCTCGACAGCAACATCTAAAATACTTATAAAATAAGCGGTGATGGCGCGCCCGCGCTGTCGCCAGTTCCGGCCGGGAGCCACGCTCCCGCCTTGATCAACCCACGCTGTTCCCTCCCCTACCTTTTTTACCCGTCACGGGTCACCCACACAATGCATTTATCTGAACTGAAGGCGATGCACGTTTCCGCGCTGCTGGAAATGGCAATCGGCCTCGACATCGACAACGCGGCACGCCTGCGCAAACAGGAACTGATGTTCGCGATCCTGAAGAAGCGCGCCAAGCAAGGCGAGCAAATCTTCGGCGACG
Organism: Massilia sp. YIM B02443; assembly: GCF_030411955.1. GTDB lineage: Bacteria > Pseudomonadota > Gammaproteobacteria > Burkholderiales > Burkholderiaceae_D > Telluria. The sequence continues at coordinate 68,168 of NZ_JASNRA010000005.1, read as the reverse complement.
GCGCCCTGGAAGTGCTGCCGGACGGTTTCGGTTTCCTGCGCTCGCCTGACGCGAGCTACATGGCGTCGACCGACGACATCTACATCTCGCCGTCGCAGATCCGCCGCTTCAACTTGCATACGGGTGACTCGATCGAAGGCGAAGTGCGTACGCCAAAAGACGGCGAGCGCTACTTCGCGCTGGTCAAGGTCGACAAGGTCAACGGCGAATCGCCGGAAGCCTCGAAGCACCGCATCCTGTTCGAGAACCTGACCCCGCTGCACCCGAACGAGCCGCTGCGCCTGGAGCGCGACATGAACGGCGCCGAGAACATCACCGGCCGCATCGTCGACCTGATCTCGCCGATCGGCAAGGGCCAGCGCGGCCTGCTGGTGGCGTCGCCGAAGTCCGGTAAATCGGTCATGCTGCAGCACATCGCACACGCCATTACTGCGAATCACCCCGACGTGACCCTGATCGTCCTGCTGATCGACGAACGTCCGGAAGAAGTGACCGAGATGCAGCGTTCGGTGCGCGGCGAAGTGGTCGCCTCGACCTTCGACGAACCGGCCACCCGCCACGTGCAGGTCGCCGAGATGGTGCTCGAGAAAGCCAAGCGCCTGGTCGAGATGAAGAAAGACGTGGTCATCCTGCTGGACTCGATCACCCGCCTGGCGCGCGCCTACAACACCGTGATCCCGGCTTCGGGCAAGGTGCTGACCGGCGGTGTCGACGCCAATGCACTGCAGCGTCCGAAGCGCTTCTTCGGCGCCGCCCGTAACGTCGAAGAAGGCGGCTCGCTGACCATCGTCGCGACCGCGCTGATCGAAACCGGTTCGCGCATGGACGACGTGATCTACGAAGAATTCAAGGGCACCGGCAATATGGAAGTGCACCTCGAGCGCCGCCTGGCCGAGAAGCGCGTCTACCCGGCGATCAACCTGAACAAGTCGGGTACCCGCCGCGAAGAACTCTTGATCAAGCCGGACCAGCTGCAGAAGATCTGGATCCTGCGCAAGCTGCTGTACTCGATGGACGAGATCGAAGCGATGGAGTTCATCCTCGACAAGATGCGCGCGACCAAGAACAATGTCGAGTTCTTCGACATGATGCGCCGCGGCGGCTAAGCCCCGACGCAGCGTTCGCGCGAACAGCGGCCTTCGGGCCGCTTTTTTGTTGTCTGCGATGTCGTTGCATCCCCTTTCGGATCACCGTATAATCTCCGGTTCAGTCCACCCCTGGCAAGTGATCGGCAATCGGGTCAAGAAGCAAGGCGACCGACGAAGTGCCGTTTGGCTACCAACATTAGAAAGGCAACACCATGAAAAACGAAATCCATCCAGATTACCGTGAAGTCGTCTTCCACGACCTGTCGTGCGACTTCAAGTTCGTGACCCGTTCGACCATCGCTACCCGCGAAACGATCACCCACGAAGGCAAAGAATACCCGCTGATCAAGATCGAAGTCTCGGCTGAATCGCACCCGTTCTACACCGGCAAGCACAAGATCGTCGACACCGCCGGTCGCGTCGAGAAGTTCCGCCAGAAGTTCGGTTCGGTCGGCTCGAAGACCTCGGTCGCCAACGGCTGATCACCGCAGCAATACCCCGAAGCCCGCAGCGCCTGCCGCTGCGGCCTTCCCCAAAAGAAGCCGGTTCGCCGGCTTCTTTTTTTTCGCAGCTATACTACGCGGCTATACTACGCGCTCATTTTCTGCCGTCAGACTTATCGATGAAACCAGTCCGTCTTCCCGCCGCCGCCACCCTGGCGCTGCCCCGCTGGGCCCTGCTCGCCCTGGGCATGCTGTACATCCTGCCCGGCATCATCGGCCGCGACCTGTGGAAGGAAGACGCGGGCAGCTTCGGCATCATGTGGACCATGGCGCACGGCGGCCTGGACGACTGGCTGTACCCGAACATCGCCGGCCTGGCCAATGTCGACGAAGGCCCGCTGGCGTTCTGGCTGGGCGCCATCTGCATCAAGCTGTTCGGCTGGATCCTGGGCGACGTGCTGGCCGCGCGCATGTCCACCGTCGCCATCTTCGCGCTCGGCACCGTGTCGCTGTGGTACACCGCCTTCCACCTGGGCCGGCGCGCCGAGGCGCAGCCGCTGCGCCTGGCCTTCGGCGGCCAGCCCGAACCGAACGACTATGGCCGCACCCTGGGCGACACCGCGGTCCTGATCTACCTCGGCAGCCTGGGCCTGCTGCTGCAAAGCCACCTGACCCTGCCCGCCACCCTGCAGGGCGCGCTGCTGGCCTATTTCCTGTACCGCGCGGTGCGCTACGTCGAGCACGCCGGCAAGCGCAACGCGGTGCTGGTCGGCCTGTCGCTCGGCGCCCTGACCCTGACGCAAGGCTTCCTGCCGCCGCTGGTGCTGGTGATCGCCCTGTTCGCCTGCACCCGCTACCTGAACCTGCCGGCGCCGGCCGCGCTGCGCCACATGGGCATCGCACTGGCGGTGGCGTTCGGCCTGACCCTGGTCTGGATCCTGCCTTCGCTGCTGGTGCAGCCCTACGGCCTGTCCCCGATCGCCGACTGGCTGACCTGGAACGGGGAACAGTTCGGTCTGCCGGGCTGGACCGCCGTGAAGACCTTCTTCCGCATCGGCGTCTGGTTCTTCTGGCCGGCCTGGCCGTTCGCCCTGTGGGCGATCTGGGCCTGGCGCCGCCAGCAGCAGATGCTGCACATCGTGCTGCCGGTGTTCTTCTTCCTGGCCCTCAGCCTGCAGCTGCTGGCCGACCCGATTCCGGAAAACAGCGACTTCCTCAAGATGCTGCCGCCGCTGGCCCTGATGGCCGCGTTCGGCCTGCCGACCATGAAGCGCGGCGCGATCAATGCCATCGACTGGTTCTCGGTGATGGTGCTGACCATGCTGGGCGCCATCGTCTGGCTGTTCTGGATCGCCAAGCTCACCGGCTGGCCGGCCCAGCTGGCGCACAACGCCCTCAAGCTGGTGCCCGGCTTCGTGCCCGAGATCGGCATCGTCGCCTTCACGGTGGCGGCCGCCACCAGCGTCGGCTGGATCATGCTGGTGCACTGGCGCCTGTCGCGCCAGCCGGCGGTGCTGTGGCGCGCCGTGGTGCTGTCGTCCGGCGGCCTGATCCTGCTGTGGGTGCTGTTGATGACGCTGTTCCTGCCGGACCTGAACTACGGCAAGAGCTACGCCGGCGTGGCGCAGCAGGTCGCGGCGCGCCTGCCGGCCGACGCGCGCTGCCTGGCGACCAACGTCGGCCCGGCCCAGCGCGCCTCGCTGGCCTTCTACGGCCGCCTGCCCTTCGTCAGCCTGGCCGGCGGCAACTGCGACTACGTGCTGCTGCAGGACAGCGTGCGCAGCAAGAACGAACGCGCCCTGCTGCGTGCGTATGGCGTGCGCAACCCGGTGCCGCTGTGGGAAGGCCGGCGCGCCTCCGACCGCGACGAGCGCTTCCGCCTGTTCCGCCGCACGCGCTGACGCCAGCTCTCACCCCGCCCCGACAAGCCGCCTTCGTGCGGCTTGTTGCTTTTGGAGACTGGCAAAACATGTCAAATTCACACGTGCGCGGCTTGTGATCCCGTTGTGAGAACCTATCTCCAACGAATGCGTTTGAGCAGACGCAATCCAGGCTGGAGCGTGGTCGTCACAATAATCATGTTGCCGCCCCCTCCCTCCCCGGACTTGCTGCATCAGCGCTGCAAGGAGACCACCATGAAAAGCGTGACGTTTTCAGAAATTGTGCGCATTCAACAGCAGCCCGGCTTCCTGCGCCAGGTGCAGACCTGGCGCCAGTCGCTGCCGTGGGCGCTGACCCTGCTCGCCGGCTTGCCGCTGCTGGTGGGTGTGCTGCACCTGATCGATCCCGACACCCCGCTCACCTACATCGTGCTGCCGGCCTTGATCGGCGCCGTGCTGCCGGTGTGGATGCTGGGGCCGGGCCGTTTCGAGATGCGCACCCGCTTCGACGCCCACTACATGCTGGGCACGCTCGACGAAGCGCTGGGTGGCCTGGGTTACCGCCGCAGCAATAGCAGCGCCAGCGACAATGGCGGCATCCGCTACTTCCGCCCGCGCCCCTGGCTGCGCGGCCAGGAAGGCGCGATCACGGTGGCGGTGCAGCCGCATGCGCTGGAGGTGGTCGGCCCGGTCGGCTGTTTACGGCTGCTGCAGCACCGCATCGCCTGCTGAATCGGCTGGTCTGATGCGCCGGCGAGCATCGTCCACAGCGGTCACCCGGCGCCGCCTTTGACGCCGCACGCTCGCGCACTGGTCAGTTGGGCGCGGCATGTGCTAAGATGCGCCCCTGCTATTGGGCCTCTGTGGCGGAATTGGTAGACGCACTTGACTCAAAATCAAGCGCCGTAAGGCGTGCCGGTTCGATTCCGGCCGGAGGCACCACCTACTAGCAGCGCATTACCCCGCATCTTGCAGTTTCTTCTGTAGTTTCAAGTACTTAGCGCCTCTAGGCGCGGTTCTAATACTGTACAAAATCCCACCTATTACCGCCTTTCAACTGGATCAGTTACGCCATTTTTACGCCATAATTACGCCATAACGATCTGAGGATGGCATGGCATCAATAGCGAAGCGGGACGGCATGTGGCGAGCGCAGCTTGCGACTCTTGGCGTGCGTGAGTCTAAAACTTTCAACACGAAGGCCGAAGCGGCGGCCTGGGCAGCAAAACGAGAGACTGAGATCCGTGAGGGCGTCGCCTTAGGCATCCAGAAGAGCAAGACTCTGGACGACGCATTCCGACGCTACGAGAAAGAAGTCTCCATCCACAAGCGCGGACATCGCCAAGAAATCCTGCGGATGAATGCTATCGGCCGCACTGTAATCGATGGCATTGCCCTTCAGGATATGAAGCTCGTCGACATTACGTCGAACGTGCTTGGGAAGTGGCGAGACTACAGGCTCAACGTCGACAAGGTGCTTGGCTCGTCGGTCAACCGAGATCTCAACTTGCTTTCGCACGTGTTTGCCGCGGCTATGAAGGAATGGAAGTGGATCGCGATTTCGCCGACGACTGATGTTCGCCGGCCAGCTGATCCGCCCCCACGCGATCGCCTTTACAGCGATGACGAGATCGAGCGAATCTGTCTTGCTCTTGGCTTCGACCAGGCGCAGCCCGAACTGGCAGCTACAGGCTATCAACGTACGGCCATCGCGTTTCTGTTCGCGATCGAGACAGCTATGCGTGCTGGCGAGATCTGCCGGCTTACAGCGGGGGATATCATTGGGCGCACGGCTACGCTTCAACAAACAAAGAATGGTACCAAGCGCGCTGTTCCTCTGTCCCGTCGCGCCTTGGAGCTGCTCGCTCTACTTCCTGAAGTCCCTGCCGGGGAAACAGTCTTTGCGCTCTCTGGGCCCTCGCTTGATGCACTATTTCGTAAAGCCAAGTTGCGCGCAATGGTCGAGGATGGCACCTTCCATGACACCCGCCATCTCGCTATCACAAGGCTTGCGAAGAAGCTCAATGTGCTCGATCTTGCGCGCATGGTAGGCCATAAGGACTTGCGTCAGCTGCAGGTGTACTATAACGAGAGTGCGGAAACGATGGCCGCACGCCTCGATTAAACTGGAAAGATGTCAATGCTAAATACCAGCGGAGATACCGAACAAGCCTTGCATGAAACAATGTTTTTCAAGACCCGCGAGGACCTCATAATTATTATCAACGAGGGGATAAAGCTTTGGGGGGAAATACCGCCTCCCAAGGAAAACGAACTTTGGCTGCAGTACTGCCTATCAATTTTTATGAAACAGTTGGGGCACGGATTAAGCTTACGCAAGTTACTCCCGAATGCAAGGCAAGAACCTGGAGAGTATTGGGATATCAGTTCATTTGCGGCGCTCTCAAGATGCATAATGGAAGCCTATGACTCATTGGCTTACATCGCTCTGCATCCCGTATCGAATGATGAAAGGACATTTCGAATATGTCTCTGGAGGGTCAACGATGCAGATCGTCGAATCCAAATGTACCGTCTGTTGCACCGCGATGGAGCTCCTACAGATGAGATAATCCGATGGCAGAGTCGTGCTGTTAGCGAATTAAAAACATCCTCTTTCTTCCTTTCGCTTGATCCAAAAACTCAAAACTACCTTTTAAAAAATTCTCCGCCGTTTCATCTGACCCAACAGGAGAGAAACAAAATTTCCGATATCAATGACGATCACTATCGCCATGCGAATCAAATGCTCTCTCAACATGTTCACACATTCAGCTTTGCAATTCATCAATCAGATTTACGCGTTACCGGGAATCATCGTATTTATCGAGATGCTTATATCGGAATAATCTATGCTGTCGCTTTCCTATCAAAAACAGTATCTGATATAAGTTCGCTATTCAAACCTACGCTTTTCATAAGTAGCGAGGCGAATTCTGTGATTACTGAATATCTTCCCATGATCAAAAACCCTTAGCTCGCCAAGCAGAGAATATACTCATGATGCAGAGGTCCCTTCCCCTATGGCGATAACTAAACTTTTGCAAGAGTTACGCCAAAACCTACGCCAAAGAAATTTCAACGGGTTCAGGGATTTTCAAACGAACCGAAACGACGAAGCCACCCTTGAGGTGGCTTTTTTGCGTCTGGAAGAAGACGGCCGGCGCGCCGATCAACGCCGCCGCGCGACCGTGAGCGCGGCCTAATGGGCGACCGAGAATGACGTCGGCTCCTCGATCGGCGCCGGGGGAGCGTAGTGCGGCTGGAGCTGAGGCTGATGCCGGGCTGGGCCAACTGTCATCGGCAGGAACAGCGGCTCGTTGCGCTGCGGCCCGCGCCGCTTGACGAAGTCGACCTCAAGTCCACCAGCGCGCGGGCGTAGCGCCAGGCGCAGCGGCGCCGGCGACGGATCCCGGGCGGCGGCCAGCGGCCGCATCATGAAGAACAAGGTCTCGCCGGCCTGCGCGGCCAGGCACAGGCGCCGAAGACTTTCGTTGCGGATCTGGGTCTGCCAAAACAGCAACGCGCCGCAGCTTCCGCTTTTCAACACCTGTTCAGCCGCCCATAGCATGTCCGCCGTGCGAGTGGCGCGTAGCCACAGCACCTGCGACGGCTCGATGCCCATCGCGGCCAGGGCCAACGCCTGGGGCGCGTGCGGCGGCTGCAGCATCACAATCTTGCGATCGGCGGACGCGCTCAGCGCCGGTGCCAGCAACCGCACTTCGCCTATCCCGGGCTGTTGCACGTGCAGGTCGACCATTGTTCCAGTTGGCCAGCCGCCGCCAGGTAGCTGATGCGACAAGCTGAGGTGCCCGGTGTCGACACAGCGCGTGTGATTGCGCGCCAGCTGCGATGCGCGCCAGAGGGCTGGGTGAACCTGTTCGGGATCTAATGTTGCTGCTGAGCTTGTCATAGTTGCCTAACGGGAATACTGTATGTTTATACAGTATAGCAGCATTGCTATTTGATCTAGCTCAAATTGGATGTCGGCCAATTCCGTGACAATTGCCGGATGGATGCGCGAACCGACCGCCTCACAGCTGTGTATATAGACCTGGCCGCGAACATCGCCGACGTGTTCGGCATGTACCCGGCAGTCTGTTATCTGCATGAGCGGAACGTATCACTCAGCATAGTGCGGCGCGTGATCTTGGAGCTCGGCCCCCGCCGGGGTGACGGCAGCGGAGCACGGTCGACCCGGGGCCAGCGGCTCACCAGGATCTGGGGCGGACGGGACAACCCTCCCACCGTCGACCGAGAATAGATGGACCGAGCCGCGCGGCGTGAGCACGTGAAACTCGATCACGACGCCACTGCCGCCGGCAAATATCGGCCAGCGCCGAACAGCCGTACCGCCAGCACCATCGGGCCGCGGCGCCAGGCGGGCACGCCACAGGCCTCGAGCGCTTCGCCGTAGACCGCGTCCGCCACGTCGCGCGGCACGATGCCGGTTTCGTAGAGGTGATCATGCACCACCGCCGCCTCGTCGCCGACGCCGCCGAACAGCCAGTAGGTGAGCGGCGCACGCGGCACACTGGCATAGTCGGTGACGAAGCCGGCCGGCACCAGCACCACGTCGGCCAGCAGCGCCGAGTAGTACGCCAGCGGTGCCAGCAGCACGCGGTCCTTGGTGAAGAGCGACACGCGCTCGTCGCGCAGCTTGGTCAGGAACTCGCTACTTCCGTTCGACATTGCGCACCTCGTCGCCAGTGTAGGTGCCGCTGCACTGCAGGGCCAGGTTTGAGCAGCCGACCTGGGCCAGCATCAGGGCGAGCAGGGCGATCTTCTTCATGGCTTGCCTTTCAGGTTGTCGTACTGGGACATGTTCCGGCCGCGCATGACCGCGATCAGGCTTTCGGCGTACTTCGGGTCGGTCGCGTAGCCGGCTTTCTGCAGCGCGCGCGCCCATGCCTCGCCGGTGACCTCGCGGAAGCAAGGCGCGTAGCGTGGGTTCGCTTTCAGGAAGCGCGCGCGGTCAGCAATGCAGTCGTCGATGCTGGCGTAGGCGCGGAACTTGGCGACGATGTCGACGCGCCTTCCGGCGACGTATTCGTGCGTCCGGATGTCGACCGTCTTGCCCTTCCAGGCGGGGTCGGCCTTGATCCCGAACAGGTTGTTGCCCGGTGCGCGGGCGCCCCAGCCCGATTCAAGCGCGCCCTGGGCGATCGTGACCGACGCCGGAATGCCGTGCTCGCGGTGCACGCGCTGCGCGGCCGGCAGCAGCAGGTTGATGAAGGCGCTAGGAGGCATGGTCGTCTTCCTTCTTCTGGACATCGACAGGCAGATTCAGGCGGGCGTTCATCATCGCCTCGAACCTGAACAGGGCACGCGATCCCATGTGCGCTGCAATGCCGACGAATGCGTATTTAAGCGAGACGGGGAAGCTCGGAATGGCATCGCACAAGTGCGCGGTTACGATGCCGGTGAAGCCTGCGATGACGAGCTCCCCGACGAGCTCGGTGATGTTCCAGGCCCGCGCGTGACCCTCGCGCATCTTGCGCACGAAGCTCGCCCAGCCGCCCCATAGCGACAGAGCGATGAGCAGCGCCCAGTTGATGAGGGTGTCGTAGTCGAAACCGCCAGTTGGCGGGGAATGGTTCATGATGGACTTTCAGCGTGGACTGTAGGCCCGGCCAAGAAGCCGGGGAAGCACACAGTTTCACGCTGAGCCCGTCTCATTTCTCGGAAGGATGAGACTGATTGCTGAGCAGGCCGAGGCAGAAGCGACCAGCTTGAATCACCAGGTGATAGCTGCGATCTCTTCCGCCGTGCTGGCGTTTTCCAGCTGAGCTTTTAGGACTTGCGAACGCATGAAGTTCGCAGCGCCCTGAGCTGTCATCGAGGCGTACAGCGCGCGGAATGCATCTACGTCCGGTACTGGCAGCATCGTATTGTCAGCAGCCTTCCACATGCCAGGGAACCCAGTAGGAAAATCTCCAAACAGACCGATGTGATTAGCCACGCCGTCAATGTCCGAGCGCGAGAGTGCATCGCAATCAAAATGCTTATCGGCATGTGCAAAGGTTGACGTGTTAGCGGCGGAACGCCATCCATTGATCTGTTCGTTCTTGGCTACTTTCAGTGCCTTGATGTTGCCGTTGCTTCGCCCTACGATCTCACCCAGTTCATCGGGGGTGGCATCGCGGATGACGCCGTCTACCATTACTTGGACTGCCATTTAAGTATTCCTATTTCCATAGATGCGGATAACTCCGCTGGTGAAAGAAAATCCGGGGGGCGGGATGATTCGAAACCCGCTAGCAGGAGTAGTCGTGGCGATGGTTCCGATCGACAATCGCCCAGGAAGAGCCGAATCACACATGCGAGATTCAAGCATCTTGAGCGAGCCATTTACATTTCTTACCTCAACAACCCCCGTTACTTGGGTGGAATAACCCACCATCACACCAGTGGACGGAGATCCCGCATTAATAACATTTACGTTGGTATATCCGCTTGTTCGAGCAACACCTCCAAAAGCCAACTGTAGCAATGAAACTTCTGGCGAACCATTATTTGTAAGCCCTTGGACTTCAATAGTATATTTATCGTAAAGCGCGCTGAAGATGTTCAGGAAATCGATACTCGCTACTGCCGACGCGATTGTTACTGATGCGAGCGGAACCATCCCGCTGACGCCGATTTCGCCTTTGTCGCCGCTGCGCTGGAAAAACAGGAGCAGGAGGTCATCTTTCACGAATGGGCTGGCCGAGCTGCTGTCCGTGCACACGACCGTCAGGTTGCGATAGCCGGATGGCGCCGCGCGCGCGGTAACGTCAAACGTCATCCACTTGCTATGGTCGCCCTGCTTCACCAATCGAATTGTGCCCTTGATCACGCTGGTCGATGAGTCCATGGTATCGAGGAGCGTGGTGTAGTCCTGACCGCCCGCAGTGAGGTCCAAGCGCATGACCGTGGCCGCGTTTTGCGTAGCGCTCGACAAGCGCAGCTTGCCAGCTCCCGGGTCTACATCGGAAGTCGCGGTATCAAAAATATAGGGCAGCGCGTATGCACCACCAGCCTGCAAAGCATTCATCGCACCGAGCGTGTCGTTGACTTCACGACCCCACTTGGGGAAATTCTGGAACACATAAGCCAGAAGGTTATCGAACACCTTCTGTTCTTGCGTCCGGTTCGGCATCTGCGATTCGTCCAAGAATGTAGTAATGCCAGCCATTAAACGGCTCCTTCAATAGTTAAACTCATGAGTGATTTCATCTGATATTGGAAAACGACTTTGAAGCTGCCGTACCGGCCAGCGACAACCGTCGAGCCGCCAGGCCCGCCGCCGAACCAGAACAGCATTCGCTGGCGGCGCTCGAACAAGCGGCCCTGCAAATACTCGATCTGGTCGTTGTCGACGCTAACGTCGCAGGACATCCTCTTGGCATATGGGCGGATCACCGTGTTGCTTGTGCCGTCAAAATTGAAAGTCGTGCTCGAGTAATCCTTGCCCTCGGTCGACAAGCCAAGCAACGTCGGACCGAAGTCATCAACCGGACCAACCCCGGCCATGCCGCACTTCGCGATGCCACCGATCTTGCGTATGCAGATCGTGATCAGCGCGTTTGCGTACACCGGCATCTTCAGCGTGCCGAAGAAGTCCTTGCGGCGGATCCGCTTGAAACACCAGTTGAAGAACGAGCTACCGGACGTGGACTCGACAAGTTCGGCGGTCTCGCTATAGACAAGCCCTTCCACCTGGTCGACCACGCTGATGCGAATCTCATCAGCGAATACGTTCCCCAAGTACATCCCCTGGCAGATTGCTTCAGGCGATACCACCAGGATGATTTCGTCGGGAAACTCGGTCTGCGTGTTGTTGTACTCGTCGAGCATCTTGCGCCGGTTGGTAACGCCGCGGGGTGTCCAAGCGGTGGTATCAGTCAGCGCCTTACCGGTGTTGTTCGCGATCAGCGACTGGAAGACCTTCTCCGTGCTCGGCTCATACACCAAAGCATCCTTGGCGAAGGTTGCCGCGAAGCTGTAAGCCAGCTCGGTTATGGGCACGTTCGAATACACGAGGCCTGCACCTGCACCGATCACTTCGCCGGCGTCGAGCAGGACGTAGGGTGCCTTGCTCAGATCTGCCGGGTCATAGGTGACGCGCAGCGTGTTGGCAGGCGCCATCTGCTGCACGCCGTTGCGATCGTAGTACGGAGCTGGGGCAGCGCGCGTACACGTCACGGTACCCAGTGTTGCCGGGTCAACGATGATCATGCTGGAATCACTTTCATTGCAAGAGGCTTGTCGCCATTGATCGCCGCGTCCAAATGCTCAGCCGCAGCTTGTGCGCCGCCGGCGATGGCGCGGTTCTCAGCGCTGTTGGCTTCACGCAGCGCTGCCACTTCGGCACGTAGCGCGCGGACCTCCGCTACCAATGCATCGCTGCCACTGGTCGGCTGCATCAGCCGCCCCATCAGTTCATTGGTCTGAGTAGCATTGAAGATGCGCGATGGGCCTGTTGCCTCCAGCTCCGGGCCGTTCTCACCCACGATCCGCCAGCCACCGCTATGGTCTCCACCGGTAGCAAAGCCAGGGATTCCGCGCAGTGCCAGGCTGGAACCAGTAGTGACTCCTTTCTGCTTTAGGAAATCTTCCTGGCTACCCGAGCCGATGGCAGCTAGTTCCGGCGTCGCCCCTTTGAGAAACTCCGCGCGCTCAGCAGCATCCATTGTCGGTCCGAACGCATTCATCCAATACGCAAGACCCTCAGCATCCGGCGCGCGGCCCAATGCGCTTTGATAGAGCTTGCGAAGGTCGGCCTCGGCCGAGTTGGCGATGCCGTCAACGATCTGCGATACAGGTGCGCCACCGGCCGCGGCGTTCTTCCACCACTCGAAGCCGGCCGCGTCTGGCGCACGGCCGAGGTGCGTCTGGTAGGCGTTATTGATTGCCGAAGTGGCGGCGACCATCGGATTGTTTTGCGCCGCCAGGATCGAGCCCTGCAATGCGCGGATCGCATCCAGAATCGACAGCCCGGTGACGCTCTGCCCTTTCAGGAGCTCGACTTGCTCCTGATGCCGCTTGAGCATCTGGTCGTACACGTCGAGCTGCTCCTCCAGCGTTTTGAGGGCACGTTCTTCAGTCGACAGTGCAGCGTCCGACAAATCGGCCAGGTCTGCCATGCTGTTACGGGTGCGATACAGATCCCGCTGGTAGTCAGCAAACGTCTCGAACTGTTCGCTTGCGTCCTGAGACAGGATGCTCAGGGTCGCCTGCAGCTTCTCCGAATCAGGGAACACGCCACCGGCGCGTGCGATCGCTACGAATGTACTCAGGTCACTCTGGGCGCGAGCACGATCAGCGGCCTCGTTACCCGGCCCGCGCATGCCGTCGATCGTGCTGCGCAGGCTGGAGGACACCGCACGCAGCTTATTGGCCGCCTCGGTATGGCTTTGCACCTGCGACTGCAGCACCGCCCGTTCACGATCGACAACGCGTTGTAGCGTACCGAACGTGGCATCGACGCCGCTCAGCAATCCTTCGGCCGCGTCTTTCGCGGCCTGGACGGCGGCCGTCTCTGCCATCAGCGCCTGCAGGCGGTCCCACATCGGACGATTCGCTTCAGCCACCGCATTACGTTCTTTCTCGAGCAGCTGTGCACGCGTCATGGTCAGCTGGTCAATCTGGTCCTGCAGACTGCGCTGCTCATCGGCCACCTCTTGCATCGACTTGCTGGTTTCTTCCGCAGCTGGGTACACCTGGGCGAATGCTTCGGCGAGGCTCATCAACACGGTGAACTGCTTCGCGCCGGCCTCGGTGGTCCGGTCCATTCCCAGCACGACGTCCCTGAACTCATCGCGCGTGTCGACCGAGGCCAAGCCCATCGCAGCCAGCTGGCTGGTCACGTACTGCTGCACCGGCGCCAGGCGCTGAGCCTCGGTAAGAAAGTCCTTCGAGAAGGCGGAAGTCTGCTGTGCGAGCTCGCTGATACCGCCGGCCATGCCGATCAAGCGCTCGCGTGCTGCGAGGCTTTCCATGCCGGTGGCGCCAAAGGTAGTGCCGATTGACGCCATGATGGCGTCCAGGGTGGTGTAGTTGGTCGCCACGCGGGCCAGCGTCTCAAGGTAGCCCTCCCCCACTTTCTGGAACTGGTCCAGGCCGGCGACGCCGAACTTAGCCAGGTCGTCACCCACCTTGGAGAACACGCCCTCCAGCTCTTCCTGGATCTCGTCGTCGGACAGACCTTTCAGGCTGACCTTGCCGATATCGACCACGAAGCTGCTCAGCTGCGCGTTGAACGTGTCGGCGCCAAAGCCGAGCATCTGGCCGGCCTCGTACACCGTGTCGTACAGCGACGTTAGGACGCTGGAGATCTGGCGGTTGCCCTCCTCGCCCAGGCCCTGCGTGGCCGTGCTCTTCTTATCGCTGCTGAACCAGCCGCCGTCCTTCTTGATGTCGGCGTACTGCATGGCGTTCAGGCCGCCGGCGAAGATGCTGCGGAAGTCCGTCTTGTCGACGGAGAAGCCGGTGTCCTCGACGGTTTGCTTGCCGCCGAAGATGCTGCCCAGCGCTTTGCCGACGAAGGTCTTGCCGATGATCGCGCCCAGCGCGGCACCAAGTGCCATGCCGACCGGGCCGCCCAACATGGCGCCGATGTAGCTGGTGCCCATGCCGACGTACGCGCCGGCAGCTGCGCCAGCGATACCGCCGGCTGCAGCGCCGCCGATACCGATCGCCTTCGAGTCGAAGACGCTCTTCTCCATGTCCTTGCCGAAGTCGCCCGTCACGCCGGTGGTGCGCACCAGAAGCGAGGCGAACTGGCCGATCTCGGATTCGATGTTGCGCAGCGAGATCAGCATATCGTTGCTGACACCCAGGTTGTCCAGGGTCGACTGCTCAATCTGCTCCAGTGCGCGCGCGATCGAGCCGGACTTGGCATCCGAACCGAGGACCGTGCCGGTGCCCTGCTGCTTCTGGCGGGACTCGGACAGGCTCGGGCCGCTGCCGGACGTGCCGCCGATGGCGACACCCAGGCCGGCCACGAGCGCGCCCATCGCGGCCATGCGGCCGAACGCGGTGTATGGGTCGCCGTTGCCCTGGTTCAGGACGGCGGCGATACCCTTCGGCACCAGCTCGGCCATCGTCATCGCGAGCTCGGCCGCGTGGAATACCTTCGACACCGTCATCAGCGTCTGGTAGCCGCGGCTCTGCTCACCGAAGAAGCCCGCCGCTGCACCGGCCATGTCGCCATAGCCGGACAGCCGGCTCTTGGTTTCCATCTCGCTCAGGCGTGCGAGGTCCTGCATGTTCTGCATTTCCGTACGCTGCCCAGTGCTGTATGCAAGGGCGGCATTCGCACGCTGTTTGTCGATCTCCGCCTGGCGTTTTCCAAAGCCGTCGAGCGTCGCGGTCAGTGCAGAGAGCGCTGTGCCTGCGCCACCCAGCGATTCACGCAAGGCTTCACCAAACGACTGTGCCTTGGCCGGATCAAGAAACTCGGTCAAGCTTTCCGCAGCCTTCTTACCAGCGTCGAACTTGTCGACCGTGGCCAGTGCGGTTGCGCTACGCTTCTTGACGGCGATCAGCTTTTCCAGATTGGTGATCTCATCGAGCGTCAGTCCCTTGGACGAGCGCTGCGCGAGCTGCTCCTCCAGCCGGGCCAACTCGAACGCTTCGACAGCGCCCTTCGTTTTACCGTAGGTCAGTGCGAGCTGTTCGTTCTGGATCGCCTCGTTGGTTGCATCCTGGATGACCTTGGCGGCGTTGGTATCGTATTGTTCGCGGAGCTTGTTATACGATTCCAGCCCTTCTGCGGCACGCTTTTGGGACTCGATCACTTCGAGTAGCGTGACACTTTCCTGGATCATGTTTTCGACGTTCGCACGCTGGATCGGCGTCAGCTTGTCCTTGAGACCAGCCAGCTGTTCGGTCAGTCTGAGTTGCTCCTGCTGACTTGGCTCCAAAGCCACACCGCTACTCAGTTCGAGTTTAGAAGCGGTGATCTTTGCCTGGATAGCGGCGGTTAGATTCGCGTAGGCGTCAGCTGCTTTTTTTGTATCGTTAGCCTCGCCCCCAGACGGATAACGCAGCGTCCCCTTGCTGTCGCTAGCAGCTTCCTGAGGTGCGACATCCGCGATCCGATTGGAGATTCGCTTTAATACAGCCTGCTCAAATTGATTGGCAGGCTTATTCCACAGGTCATCATATTTTTGATTGGCCGCATCGAGAATGCGATTCCTCTCAGCTATCGCCTGCTGCAGCTCTTTTGTTGGGCTTCTACCCTGGCTCAGCATGCGGGCTGCATTAATTGGGTTTGCAACCTCAAGCATTTTCTGCATGACGCTGACGTCAGCGCCTACCGCTTCAAAGCTGCCCCCTATTGCCGAGAAGGCCCGTGGAACAAGCGCTGCTACATCGGCGACACGTGCGAATCCCACGGCAAGGCTGTCAGCCCACCCTCCAACCTTCTTGCTATCGACAAGCTTATCCTGTTCTTTAATCACATCGGAGAAGCCGTCTACAAGAGATGTGCAGGCTGGAAGCGCTGCGCTCACAATAGCGGTGAACACCTCTTCCGTCTGAACACCAAGTTTGCCGAACTTATCCTGAAGCGCAGACGCAGCCGCGACTGCATCGCCCGATGTTTCGGAAAAATCGTCGACTGTATCTGCAAGATCGTTAAAGAATGGTAAGAGGTCGGCGCCGGACTTACCGAAGAGATCGGTAACCACGGCCGCCTTACCAGCACCATCCTGATATTTCTGGAGGCTCTTCGCTACTTCAACCATGACTTTGCCAGGATCGCGCAAGTTCCCAGCACTATCTTTCGCAGAGACCCCGATTGCTGCAAGAGCTTTGGCAGTTTTACTGGACTTATCATCGACCGTTGTAAGGCCGCGCGCAAATTTGACCAACGCCGGATCCACGCTCCCAGCAAAATCGACGCCAAATGCTTTCGCAACTTTTTGGATTTTGGAAAGGCTTTCCACGCTGGTGCCCGTTTTTTGCGACAGATCATCCAACTCGCCCATCGAACCAAGGACGTCGCCTATCTTTGAGCCAAGCGTCGCGAGCGAGACGCCGGCAACCGCGAAGCCTGCGACGTTGCCGATAGTCGATTGGAGGTTGGAATAGCGATCAGTCAGATCGCTCATCTGGCCTGAGATACGCTGGAGCGACTCGTTGTTCATCCGACGCAAAGCGTCGCCGACCGTCTCGATCCGGCGGCGGCTTTCCGCAGCACCGTCAACCACCATTTCAATGAGCGCGCGTGGCGATGCCATGATCTCGGTTCCTTACTGTTTTCGTTTTTTTGCCCACTCTTCCAAGCAGGCGCGTTCCATCATCTGGATGAGTAAAAACATGTGCTGGCGGCGCTTCCTCTTCAAGCCGCGCATCCGCAAGCAAGTTTCGACTCCCGGGTAGTTCAGACCGGTCGCGCCGGCCATGCTCGCGTTCCACTGCGTCTGGAGCGCAAGCCACATTCCAAACGCCTCTTCGTTCTCCGGCCAGAGCCAGTATTCGTCGTGATCAATTACCAGCCCACCAGCGACATGCAGCCCGAAGGCGGCAAGCCCCTCGTCGAGGCTTTCAACTTCTTCGGGCTCGTCGTCGCCAAACTCGATATGGCCGCGCGCCAGCAGGCGCACGACCTCGGTCAGTTTTTTGCGGTGGCCGACACCTGTTCAAGGTACGCCTGCATGATCAACACCGGCATGCCCGCTTCGTTGAGTTGCTCGTCCAGGATCTCGGCAGAGAACGGCACCGGCGCTCCGACTTCATCGAGCACACCTTCCCAGCCTTGGGCCACTTCGCGGATGAAGCCCTTGACTTCGCTCTTGCGATCCTTCATAGCGCTGTCGATTTCATCCTGGGTCAGGCGCTTGCAGTGCAGTTTGAAATCGAATTTAACTGGCTTGCCGTCCTCATCGGACAGAGTGCCCTTTACAGTGACAGCGATCTTGTTACGTTTGACGAGCTTGAGTGCCATAGCAGATTGTCTTTCAGATATAGGAGGGTTTTATTACAGGCAGACGATGCGCCACTCGTCGTTTCCGTTGACCGGCACCAGGCGCAGGTCGAAGCCGATCAGGCGGTTGCCGTTGAGTTCCGACTTCCGCGGGTTGGTCAGCTGGACTGCCGGTGCGAAGATCAGGACCTTGTTGCCCGACGCGGTGCCAATGGTGAAACCGAGGCTTTGGGTTTCGTTCGCCTTGACCTTCATCATCAGCGCAGCTTCCTGCGCTGCGGTCAGTTCCACTTCCATGGTCGCCGTCGACTGGCGGTCGGCGATGTCG
This sequence comes from Massilia sp. YIM B02443, assembly GCF_030411955.1. Taxonomy (GTDB): domain Bacteria; phylum Pseudomonadota; class Gammaproteobacteria; order Burkholderiales; family Burkholderiaceae_D; genus Telluria. The sequence goes on along the minus strand of NZ_JASNRA010000005.1, from coordinate 50,514 downwards.
ACCACCTCGGTACTGAGCATCGGCGTGAAGTTGACCGTATTGCCGAAGTTCAGCTCCAGGCCGGTGCTGTTGTAGATGGTGCCGTCGGTCAGGACGCCGGCGGCATACGTCGCGCCGAAGGTGATGTCGATCACGTTGGCCTTGGTCATCGCGACCGGTTTCTTCCAGGCGGTGAACGTGCCCGTCGGGTTCGGCGTCGCGACGATACCGCCGTCCAGGCCAGTCCATTCGAAGCGCAGCATCGGACGCTCGCCGACCTTGGCCGACAGCGTGCAGTTGCCCATCGAGGCCAGGAGCTTGTGCACCAGGCCGTCGTCGTAGTAATACTGGGTGAGGGTCTTCAGGCCGGACGAGATCGGGGTGTACTCGACACGCGCCGGCGTGGTCAGCAGGCCTTCGGCCACGGCGCAGCCCTGCAGCAGCGCGCCCCAGGCCGGGGGAGTGGCGGCCGCGCCCGAGCCGGCGAGCTCGACCGAGTAGGACAGCTTGACGCTGGCAGGGCCGACCAGCTGTTCGCTGCCGCCAAAGGAACCGCGAATCAGCGCGCGGTCGATCGACTGGGCGTCCAGCGGCGTGACCGTGGCGTCCGACACCAGTACGGCATTGGCCGCGCCAGTTGGTGCCGCGTCGGTGCCGACGGTCGTTTCGACCTTGGCGGTCACGATGGTGTTCTTGATACGACGGGGCATCGCTTACTCCTGGGGTTGTTTGTCAGCCGCTTCCGGCTTCGGGTTGTTGTCGATCCAGTCCCAGATGTCTTCGTCGAAGATCCAGGAGCCGCCGCCTGGCGGCGGGGGAATGTCGCGAGCTTCGGTCAGCTCGTCAGTTGTCTTTTCCATGTTCATGATCGTTCAGGTTATTGCCGTACGTGCGGTGGGAGGCGTCGTAGACGATTCGAACCCAGCCGGTCCGACCGCCGTCCACTGCGGTCTCGACCTGGATGCCGGCGACATTCAGGTCAAAGACAATGCCGCCAAGCGTTGCTTGCTCTGCCAGCCGCTCGTAGACACTGGCGAGCAGCGGATCCACCGCTTGGTCGCCGTTGTCGTTCGGGTCAGTACTGCGTGCATAGCACTCGACCGACAGCCGCGTCGACCAGTCGATCGGCGCGCCCTGCAGCGTCCCAGCGGCTGGCAGTGCTTGCTCCCACTGGACCACGATCGCTTGTTCGTCCTGGGCCGGGATCGCCGCCTGGCGCGCACGGTAGATCGCTTTGCAAACCGGCGGCTCGGCCGCCAATGCGGCGATGACCGCGCTGACCACTTTCGAAAACGAGGTTTTCATCACACCTTCTCCAGTGTCAGCACAGTCAGGCCGGTACCATCAGGATCGGCATCACCGATCACATACGTCGTAGTACCGATCTCGATCCGCTTACCGACCGGTTCGGCCATCACTGCGTTCGATGCAACGCTGACCGTTGGGCTCGTAGATGCTGCGCCGATACCCAGTGGCGTCTCCGCAGCAGGCTTGCGGAAGATCCCGGGCACAACTGCGCCGGCGATCACCACCTGGACATTGGCCAGGTGGTTCAGCACGTGGCTGTTGACCACCGCTTCGAGATTAGCAAAAGGCAGCACGGCGATCGCTTAGCGGATGACGCCGTCGAGCAGCACGGTAGCCGCGCTGTCGGTACCGCTCTTCGCCGCGGTCAGCGCGCCGACCAACGTGTTGTTGGTGGCGGTCTTGGTGATACGGCGGGCGGTGTTGTCCCAGTACGCCTTGTCGCCGATCGCGCCGGTGTCGGCAGCAACCGCGGACAGCGCGAAGACACCGGTACGGCAGATCTCGACCGGCGCGCCCTGCAGCGCATCGTTCGTGGCAACGCCGAACAGCGCGCCGACCAGTACGCCCTGGCCGCTGATCAGGTTCGCCGGGGCGATGACGGTCACGGTCTGACCGGGCTGGATGAAGTTCTTCATGCTCTTGTTCCCTGTGATGGATGGGGTGAGGGCGCGCGGCTTACTTGCCAACGCCCTGGTACAGGCCGCGGTGGTCGACCGCTTTGGCGGCGAAGTCCAGGCGGCATTTCCAGGTGACGCCGTCGGTTTCGAAGCCGGTCTCGCTTTCGATGACCGGACCTTCCGCGCCGTCCAGGTAGCAGTACTCGACGGTGTCGACCTGGCTGTTGTTGCTTGCCAGGTACCAGCTGGTGTCGCTCGCGCCGTCCAGGATTGGCTCGACGATCGGCTCGACCGCGGTGCGACCGCCTGCACGGAATTCGTTCACATCGCCCTGCTTGGCAGGCACGTAATTCGCGCTGGTCAGCTGGTAGGCGTCCTGTTCCAGCGATGCCGGCACGATCAGGAAGTTCGGCGCCAGGTTCAGCTCTTCGCCCTGCAGGCCTTTCTGCAGGCGCATCGCAGTGCGGCCGGCTTTCAAGGTGCCCAGCTGCAGCGCGGAAGCAGTGCCGGTAGCCATGTTCTTGTGGTCCGCGTGGAACAGCTCCTTGCCATCGCCCATCATCGGATTGCCGGTCAGCTGGCTGTACACCAGACGGTTTTCCAGGCGGCTGGAACTGGCGCCAAACGCGGTCACCAGGCGCTCGAAAGCGCGCAGGTCGTCGTTGATAATGGCTGCACGGGTCAGCGAGACCATGCGGCCGTAGGTGACCAAGGCATACGAGACACCCGCGTCGGTCATCTTGCCGTACTGGAATTCACCAGCTTCATTGGTCTTCAGCAGGTCTGGTGCGCCCGACAGCTGCACGATGCTGATGTTCTTGAAGTCCGGCGCGTTCGGCGCGCGGCGTGCCCACTGGGTATAGGTGCCGAGGTTTTCCTGGTACGCATCGCGCATGCGCTTGTTCGCGACGTTTGCGAACAGCGTCGCGAAGTCGCTGGTGCCGTGAGCGGCCGAGCGGAAGTGCAGGATCCGGGTGGCGAGCGTCATACGATCCATGCCGCGGGTCGACACGCCATGCGATTCCAGGAAGTCGCGGCCGAGTTCCATGATGCTCAGGCCGCGATACTGGCGGCCGTTGTCGGTCAGCTTGGTGCCGGCATGGACGCGGTGCATGATCGCCTCTTCGAGACCGGCCATGCGCACTGCGTGCTCGCTGCCGACCACTTGGATGCGGACGTTGTTATGGCCGCCCTGAGCGGCATCGTTGCGCGCCAGCTCGTCCAGCACGGCGCTGCGCGCCTGGTCGAGCGAGTTACCGCTGCGAATCAGGCCAGCTGCCAGGCCGCTGACATTGTGGCGCGCGCACATCTCGGTGATGTCGGCGGCGCGGATTGCCGCTTCCTGCGCAGCGCGCGTGGCGGCATCGTCAGCAGCGGGCGGCGTCGCTGGTGCTGCGGCCGGTGCAGGAGCTGGATCAGCTGCGCGAGTGGTGGCAACAGGCGCGGGGTTCTGGGCGCCCGTCTGGGTAGCGATGGTCATGTTGTCTTCCTGGTTGGATGGAGCGGATTGGGCGGGCGCCCGGGTGATGAAATCGCACGGCACGCCGTTGGCCGGCGCGCTGCGCGTGCTGGCGTCGGCATCGGCCGGCACGGTGACGAAACTGATTTCGAACGGCTGCCACCGCACAGCGCGGTAGAGGTCCATGTTCACGCCGTCGGTACGGTCGATAGCGCGGGTGATCTCGAAGGTCATGACGTTGTAGCCGAACGAGATCGAGCGGATGATGCCTGCCTTGATGTCGGCGACGATGCCCGCCATTTCCGGACGAGTCGAAAGCCGCAAGGTCGCGCGGCCTTCGCCGTTGGCGATGCTGCCACGGAGTGCGATGCCGATGATCGACTGGACGCCGCCATGAATTCGGTGGCTGTCGATGACCTGGACGGTGCCGGCCTCGAAGCGCGCCATGTCGACGGCTTCCGGCGTGACAGCCAGCTCTTCTTCGTATGGCTTATCGGTCCACCAGTCATAACGGCGGACGCGCGAGCCGGTAGTCCACACCACCTCGACGGTGTTGTCGGCTTCGTTGTAAGTGGTCGGCACCAGCTGCGCCTCACGCGAGAGCGAGGGCATGTTGCGCGGGTCACCGGCTGAACGGGTTTGCGGAATGGTGGGGGTCGTCATGCACCCCACTCTACGTATTGCACTGTCTCAATTCTCGGAAAACTGAGACAGATTTTGCTCAACCTATTTTTCTTTGGTTACCGCGTAGTAGCGGCCTGCTTTCAGCTCCATCTTCTTTACCTGCTCTTGCGGAGCCTGGTCTACTGCCACCGGGGTGACAGGCTCACTTTCATCAGCCACTGTCTTTTTTGGCAGGCGCGGCAATTGAGTTGCGTCGATCATTAGTTATCTACTTGAGTGAAGTGAATAGTCCGGTGGAAGACTTCACCGTTTGCACAGTCAAAGCGCAACCTGCAGTAATTCAAGGGATCGGCTGACGTGTCCATCCCTCCCAGTTTGATCAACGCCAGGCTTCCCTGCATCTGTGGCTTGATCAACTCCACGACCCCAACTGGCGACGCAGTTACGTCGGTGACGGTGGTCATGCTATCCGCCAGGTCGTTACCGACGTCAGCCACGTAAAAGCGCTTATCCTCGGGGTCTTTCTCCAGCACCCACTGCAGGTCGACCTTGCCGAACCAGACCGTGCGGTCAATCTGTTCGCCATTCGCGAGGGTCACCCGGAACGTGCAGAAGTTCAGCGCACCGCGCAGCTCGTCGAAGCCGCCCAGCTTCACCGGTATCCGCGATCCCTGGATGACCGGTTGCTCGAGCACCTTGACGCCGGCCACGAACGCTTCCACTTCCCTGGCCGTCGTGCCCATCTCAGCAAGATCAATGCTGATATCGGCGACATAGTAGCGCTCGTCCTCGGGGACCTTATCGACCCACCACTTCCCGTCGCGGTAGTAGGGGGCGTCCGGCACTATCGCGTTCGGCTTCGTGCCGAACGGGATGACCCGCGTGCCGCCAGGGAACACGACCTTGCGGCTGGCCGGGATCTTGCTGGCGTCTATGACTATTTCCACCGGCGGCTGGATGTCCAGCGTTTTGAAGCTGTCCGACAGCGGTGCCGAGCGGTTGCCGGCGGCGTCGTAAGCGCGCACACGCACCTGGTACGTCGTGCCGGCGGTCAGGCTCGAAACAGCGAACGACCGCGACAGCCCAGCATTCACGTAGCTCGCGCCAGCGTTGATGCTGTACTCGTAGCCCGCCACCCCGACGTCGTCCGTCGCCGCCTGGAAGGCCAGCGTCGCACCGCTCGTGGTGATGTTGGTGATGCTGATTGCACCGTTCATCACCGGCGCCGTAGTGTCTGGCGCGGCGGCGGCCTGCGTCACGACCATTTCGGTTTCCACCGTCATCGGCAGCGGCAGCGCGCCGTTGCTGTAAACAGCGTTGGTCACGCTCGGCGCCGACCCGGACAGATACTTCACGATCGGCTCGACCAGCGTCACGCCGCACTCGATCTCGATCAGGCTGGCGTTGACTCGGTGCGCGGAAATTCCGCTCAGGGTCACGTAGCTGTCGTCCGGTTGCTTGTTCTGGACGGTGAAGCCGCCAGGCGCAGCAGGATTGAAGCTTGTCCCGTCCCGCGTGGTAACCACGCAGCGCACCTTGGTGCCGGTGTACGTCATCGCCGCCAGCGCCGGGCCGCGCACCATCCTCGGATCTTCCCCGAGGTAGAAGGCGCGACCAGCCTGATGCATCGCCATCGTGCCGCAAGCGGCATAGCCGTCGAGGCTCGGCGCCAGATGCACATTGTCCGACGCCGGCGCGAACTGCAGAACCTGCACCTGCACCACGCCCGGATAGTTGCCGATCCTGCTTTCAGCCTGGCGCAGCCGATCGGCTTGCACAGGATTGAGCGAAGGCCGAGGCGGCGAGCCGACCCACACGACTTTGAGGTCTGGGTTACCGGTCTCCGTCCGCAGGTCTTCGATCAGCTTCTGCATGTCGGCTTCGTGCGCCTTGCTCGACGCGATCCAGCCTTGGTAGGCGTCGTTCGCCCCTACCGTGATGTACGCGCCGAAAATCTTCCCTTTAACGGCCGCGATGGCTCGCGCCAGATTCTTGCGGTGCGTGCTGTTCGGGTCCAGCCAAGTGCGCAGCGTGGTTCCGGCCACGCCGTAGTTGAGCCATGCGATTGGCTTGCCGGCCACGGCCGCCAGCTCGTCCGCCATGCGGGTTGCCGCACCGGTGCTGCTCATTGCCGACCAGGCAGGCGCGGTGCCGCTCATCACCGCGGTATCGGGCGCCACCGTGAAGCCGGTGCCGCTTTTGTCTGTGAACAGGTAATCCGAGCTCGACGATCCGCAGTTGATCCAGGCGTCGCCGACGAGGATCTTGGCAGTCGAATACTGGCTTTCCGCCAGCACCACGCTGCCACTCTTCGTACGAGCCTGGAAGCGGTACGGCCCACCGTCTGGCACTGCACGGGCGCCGCTGTATGCAGTCGCGCCGATAGTCGCCGACTGCAGCGCCACCCAGCTGCCAAGCGCGCCGTCTGGAGCGATCATGCGCACCTCGACCGAGGTGGCCTGCGTGCCGCTTAGCGCGCCGGTGAATGTCACCGTCGCGCCAGTGCCGGTAGACGGCACCACCTGCAGCGGCTCGGCATTGCTGACGGTAACCGCGTCGGTTACTGCCGGCGGCTCGCTGACGCCTGCCCTATAGGCAAACGTGGGCTCCGCGCTCGTAGTGGGGGTGCCGGCCAGCGTGAACGGGAGCGAATTCGGACCGCGGTCCGCGATGTCGTCGACGTCACTTGCGCGCACGTACACGACCGGCGTGTAGCCGAGGTCGAAGATTTCCTTGCCGGCCGCGAGCTGGGCGATCTCGAACTTCGTGATCGCCAGATTAGCGCGAAGCATCCTCGACACCGATTGATCGCTCTTGCGGTCGGTCGTATTGTCCACACGCGAGCCGAACATGAAGCCGCTGCCGTTCAGCTCTTTCAGAATCGCGGCGTTGGTCGTCGTCGCTTCCGTGATCACGGCGCTGTCGTCGATCGGCGTGGAGGCCAGGGTCGGGCAGGTGTACAGGGTCGCCTGGGGCGACTGAGCGCCGCCGCTACGTTGAATGACGACCAGATGGCGCCCGCCAGAGAACTGCGTCGTGCTCAGGAGCGCCGGCGCGTTGGCGTTGGACAGCGTGTCGGCATAGACGGCGATGCGACCGCGCAGCGTAGTGCCGGAAACGCCATCAGCGTAGAACACGACATTCAGCGAACCAGCCGCTGCAAAAGCACCAGACGAGAAAAGGTACTGCGTAATGTTCCCAGTAACAACACCGTCGAAACCGACGATGAAGGCCAGGATCCAGTCGCCATTCGGAAACACGAGCAGCACGTGGTCAGGCGTGCTGATGGACTGGTTGCCCGCCGAGCGGTCGAACTTTTGCATCAGGATTCCTTGCTTGAACCGGAACCCTCGGCGCTGCTGCCCGTAGGCATATTGCCGCGCTGCATGAACAACATCACGTCAAGTATGCCAAGCTCACGATACAGCTTGATGTCCTTAGCGAGTTCCTCGGCCACGACCTTCGGGTCATAGCCGCGTTGCCGCAGCTTTTCGCTGAAACTGGACAGGCCGCCGCTGATCTCGGCCAAGTCGGCTTTCACATCCTGCTCGGGATTCACGTAGTCCCATTTCGGCACACTGAACTCCACCTCCATGTCCAGAGTCTTGATCAGTCCCGCCAACCAGGCATGCTGGACAAATGCCTGGTAGAGCGGAATGAGCAGTTTCGGAATCAGCGTGACCCACTGCATCTGGCCGACCGCGCGGCGGAAGTCGAGGATCCGCACGCGCGCGCTGCTGTAGTTGACCGCGCTCATGTCACCGGTCAGCAAGTGGTATGGCACACCCATGCCTGCCGCTATCAGGTGCAAAGCGAATTTGACGTACTCGACGTAGCCAGGCGCCGCCTTCGGCTCGACGACGGTGAAGTTCATACCGTTCGGCATGCCGAAGATGTTGCCGCCCCCGAGTTCTCCCAGGTCGCGGACGCCGCCGCCCGGTGCTTCTCCGCCGCCGCCCATAGCCGCGGGATTTTCCATGGCATTCATGTCGCCGCTCGCCAGCACCGACAGGCGGCTTTCCAGGTTCTTGCGCGCGATCTCGGCATCTTCGTACAGCTGCAGGTCGCGCACGCGCGCGATCACCGGTGCCAAACGCGAGAAGCCCCGGCCCTGACCAGGGCGAGCGGGATTGAACAGGTGGATGATCTGATTGGCCGGCACGCGCTGGCTCTGCGACCGCCCCCGCGCAACGGCGATGTCGCCCGGGTGTTGATCCCACAGGTAGTAAGCGGCAACCGCACCGAGCATGTCGTACTCGATGCCGTTGACAATCTGGTTGCCGTTGAGCGTGCCCGAACGAGCACTGTCAAGCCAGTCGATCTCCAACAGCTGCAGCTGCAGCGGAACCGGCAGTCCGTCGGTAGCACGGCGGGTGCGCAAGCGTACCAGCACTTCGCCGTCTTGCTCCATCGCCCAGTACGCAGCTTTGGTCAACCCGAAGAAATCGTACCTGCCGTCGGCATCGCAGACTTTCATCCAGCGCTTAAGCAGCTTGCTGAGCTTGTCCTTTTCCGGCCCGGTCGGACGTGGGAGGATACCTTCGCCTACCGTAGCCGCGACCAGTCCATCCAGGCCCGCCCAGATATAGGGAACGTTCTGTACCAGTGCGCGCGCTTTGTTGCGCAGGGTCTTCGCGTCGGCCTGGTGGTCAGCGTTGGCACTTGCGCCGGCACGTCGAGGGCGCCATGGGTCACGTGGGCTTGCGGCCTCGTAGGCGCGCTGCAGCTGCTGACGTGCGAAATGCCGGGCGATGCCGGCATGCGGGTTGACGAATCCGATGATGCGGTCGATGAAGTTGCGCATCAATCGCCCCGGCTGGTGGTGAAGCCGAACCTGAAGAGACGCGGCCCGCGATTCTGCAGACTGCCGTTGAGCACTTGGAAAGTATGCTGTCGCGCCTCCATGAGGGCCGCTGTGCTCTGGTAGTTCACGGTGCGACCATCAAAGGTCACCGATGTCACGCCGGAAGCGATTGCCTGGTCGAGAGCGTCGAGGTCTGATTGGGAGATAGCCATCCGCTCACGGTAGCGGGCTGGCTGTCTCATTTCTCGGAAAACTGAGATTACTTCTTTCCGCCCGGGGTCTTGATGATTCGGTAGACCGATGCCCTGCTGATATTCAGTCGGCGCGCGACTTCCGTCGCGTTGCGCCCGTCGAACAGACGCATGACTTCCTGTACGATCCGATCGCGCTCGGCTCTTGGTCGGCGCGGGATGTAGGTCTCGATCCCAGCAAACTCTCGCCTCGCCATCTGCTTGAGTTCGCCCGCTCGCTCTTTTAGCTCTGGAAACTCGATTGCGATGAACGCGAAGATCGAATCGATCAGGTCGGGATCGTCTAGCAGCACCGTGGTCACCACGGTCTCCCGGCTGGCCGGCGCTGTTGGGGTGCTGGGTTCGATTGCGGTTTCGGTTTCCATGGTTCTTGTGGTTGTAGTGGTGCGATAGGTGTTACAGGTGCAATCGGATTGCTGGAGACGGCCGTGTCGTCGCCAGGCTGTTCTGCTGCAGGTGACTCGCTGAACAAGTCGGGAGTTACGGGGGCAACGATCTCGCGCACCAGCTGCCACTGGCTGGCGGTCTTCTTATGCAGACCCAGGTAGTGAGCAGCGGCCAAGTTGTAGACCATCAAGTCACCGGCCTCGTTGCGGTCGTTCTTCTTCTTCTCCCACACACGCACCTTGCGGCCCCGCTTCCAGACCGTGATGCTGTACTCGGCGGTCAACTGGTCGAAGTACTCGTCGGGAAGCCCTTCCGGGAAGTGGGTCGCACCGGGGCCGTCGACCAGGTGGTAGCGGCCAGCCAGGTAGTCCTTCGCCGTGTCGGTACCGATCAACCACATCTTGGCGCCGTTCGGCATGACCTTGCCCATCCAGTTCACGTCGACCAGCGTGGGCTTGACAGCAAGGATCGGCTTGTTCGAGGTCGATGCGCCCTTGATCGCATAAATGTGTCGGTGCTGGCGGGTGCGGGTAAAGTTGTACACCTCGTTGGTATGAGCACCACCGGAGTCGATGAAGGTTGCTGCGATGCCGATCTCACGACCACCCGCATGCCGGTACTTCCCTTTCAGCAGCAGGTCGAGCTTGTCCCACGTGGCCTGCTCGGTCGGCGATCCCTGCACGATCTGGAAGTCGACGATCCAATCTTCCATCCCCTCGCCCCACGCCACCACCTTCAACTCCAGGCGATCGATCTGGGTGTCGACTGCGCCAGTCAGCAGCAGTCCACCCATCGGCACTGTACCGAGCTTGTAGCCGCCTGCGCGTGCCTTCAGCTCGGACGCCTTGGTCTGCTCCTTCTTCCGTTCCCAGCAGCGCGCCAGGCGGGTGTTGTAGAACACGATCATCAGCTCGTCGCTGCCCTCGTCAAGCTTGGCCCGTGCCGCACGGTACTCCAGCAGCAGCGCCTTCCAGGGCAACCAGCCATACGGCGCGAACATCGCGCTGATCGTGAAGCTCTCGGTCTCGCCATCACCAGCTACGCCGGCCGACCACGCACCGCGTACGAACATGCGGTTCTTGTCGGTCTCGTACATCATCGCGCCGCAGTCGATGCACGGATAGCATGCGCGGCCCTCGTCGTCTTCCTGCAGGCGCTCGAACACCAGCGGCTGTGCGTGGTCGCAGTGCACGCAATCGGCCAGCGCCTCGCGCTGCGTCCCTTGCTTGAACAGGCCTTCGATGATCGAGCGCCCTACCGTGGTCGGCGAGCTTGGGAAGTAGCTCTTGCGGTTGCGCTCGAAGGTGGTCTGGCGCGACTTCGCCAGGGCTACGGGGTCACCCTCGCCATTAACGTTGTTGTCGGCGCGGTCGACCTCGTCGAACAGCACGCGGCGGGCCGGGATCTCGGACAGGTTGGCGGCAGCGCCGGCCGTCACGATGTGCAGCGAGCCGCCGATGTACTCCTTGGTGTCCAGGGTATTTACCGAGTCGCGCGCCCGCGGTGCGGCCACCCGCTCGCGTACCGGCGGCACCGCAGCAATGGTCTTGCTGACGCGGGCGCTGGTACGCTTCGCCAGCTTGCCGGTCGGCAGAATCCACAGGAAGTTCGCTGGCGACTGGTGCACCGAGCAGCAGAACCAGTTGAGCCCCACCTGAGTCTTCAACATCTGCGACGCGCCCTTCAACGCCACGATCTTGCACGGGTGATTGTCCGACAGTGCGAGCATCACCTCGCGTGCGTGCGGCGTGCGGTCCGTGCGGTACTTGCCCGATTCATTGGCGCCCGATTCCTTCGGGATGATCATGTGCTGGTCAGCCCACTGGTCGACCGTCATGTTTGGGTCGGGCAGCAGGCCGCGCGCGATCGCCGGCCGCACAACATCGCGGGATGGCGTCAAGCCGATCATCCTGCATGCTCCTCAAGCTGCACGTCGAGGCGCTCGCCGAACGTATGCGCCATGCTCTCCAGCAGCGCGCGCATCTCGCGCTCGATCACGTCCTCGCACTCCTCGGCGGTACGCAACGGCGCCACGTCAGCTGCGATGCGGCGGGCGCAGTTCATCAGCCCATCGCGTAGCGCGCGCGTCGCCTCGAACACGGCGGCGTCGACGTCGGCCTTGAGCAGGAACTGGCCGGACATCTCGGCCAGCTTGATCTCGGCAGCCGCGGCCTCCGCAGCCTCCCGGCGCGCACGGCTTGTATCGTAACCTGGCACCTTGGCCGGCTTGACCTCGGACTCCGCACCTCCCGCACCCGCCGGGGTGCTGGCGGGCGCCTCATTTGCCATGGGGGCAGGTCGTTGGCTGTTCGCGCGCGGCCGGGTGTGTTTCTGGTACAGGTGCGTCGCGTAGTCCGGGTCGAGCTTCCCGTCGGTCACCGGGATCCCGCACCTGGTCACCGCCTCGTACGCGGACTGGCGCGAGATGCCCACCAGCTTGGCCCACTCGGCAACGGTTGTCAGGTTTTGCGTCATATCGATTCGTTGTCAGGTCAATTGTCAGGAAATGTTTTTGGGTTCCGCTAGTGCGATAACGGGGCCTGAATTACCCTTGCTAGCCCCCTCCCAGGAAGGACCCAACCCCGGGGGGAGGGGTTGCCCCCGAGCATCAGCGCCCCGGGCCGGGCCGCGGGCGGTTGAACTCGGCCTCGAAGTGGACAGGGAAGCGCGCCTCCGCAGTAGCCTGGCCGACCTCATGGAAGGGCAGGCGCTTCTTGTACTCGACCGCCTGCACGAAGATCAGCACCGGACGGATCGCCGTGCCCAGGGCGAAGCGGCGCTTCGCGTACACGCCTGGCACCAGGCCCTTGTTCCCGTTCGGAAGCGCGAAGTACGTGACGCCCTGGCGCGCGATGGTGCGGTTCGAACGCTTGCTGCCCGTGGCGCGCGACTCGTAGCCGCTGCCTTGCTGCACCTTCAGCTGCGACAGCATCTGGCGGATCTGACCGCGTCGCATGTTGCCATTGGCGTCGATGTCGGCGCCCTCGCCCGGCACGGCATACCAGCCTTGCGGCATCAGGCCATTCGCCTGCAGCATCCGCTCCATGCCCTTCAGGCCGCGCTGCCCACCGAAAATCTGTGGCCCGAGGAAGCGATCCGCCGGCGTGCCCTTGCCGAATGGGTTGTCCTTCACCCAGACGCGCGCCACCAGGCTGTCTTTGGTCGCAGACTTGATGAAGGTACCGTTCAGGGTGTAATTCGTTGGGCGATCGAACACCGAACCCATCTCTTGCTTGATCGCGCCCTGGGCGTCCTTCACCGTGCGCGTCAGCGCGATTGCAGCGGCGATCGGGCCACGACGGCCCAGATCGACGGTGCGCTCTGCTGCTGCTGGAAAATCGGTTCTGAAGTTCAATCGCATCGCTTCACCTTTGAATTGCTGGCTTTTCAGCCTGTCTCTAAAACCCTGCAAGTCTGAAACCCGCATGGATACTACTTCTTGGCAGGGTATGCAGGCATGCAGGGTTGTTCTTCATATGGCTATAAAAAAAAAGAACACCACTTATCCCACATCACTTCGCGCCTACATGCGCAAAACCCCGCAAACCCTACCTACCCTGCTAGAACTCACTATTCATGCGGGTTTCCGGCTTGCAGGGTTTGATTGCTACTCTGCGTAACCCTGCAACGCGCGGTCCGCACGGACCTTACCCAAGTCCCGGAACTTGGCGATCTGCTCATCCAATGGGTGCGGGAAATCGGCGTTGTCGACCACGAACACCATCCGGGTCTTCTTGTGCTTGCTGTCGACGGCCACGCTCTTCTTGGCCTTGTGCTCGCGCCCGCCGATCAGGCCGGCGAACTTGCACAGCGTGAGCGGCTTCTCGCCCGCCTTGTCGCACCAGCGCTTGTAGATGATGTACAGGTCCTCCGACAGGCATGAGCAGTACGGCGCATCCAGGTAGCCATCCTTCCAGGCGCGGTGGAACGACATCCAGCCGGCCAGGCCGAACTCAATCACGCGCTCCTTCGCCAGCGTCATCGGCGGCTTGGTGTGCTCGTTGAAGTCGTCCAGCGGCAGGTTCAGCAGGAAGTGGTAGAACGCCTCGATGGCGCCAGCCGCGATCGCATCCTTGACCTGGTCGTAGAAGGCCGGGTCCTGCTTGCGTCGCGCCTCGATCACCATGAAGCGCCGGTCCTCCAGCTCGATCGGGATCGGCTGCGGCTCATTGGACAGGAACACCGAGTTCATGTGGTTGCGCTCGTCGCGCGCCGGCAGGTTCTTCTCGTTGATGTTCATCGTCTTGCCGGTGATCATGTATTTGAGCGTGCCGTTGTGGCTGTACTTGTCATCGCGCGAGAGCACCTCCTCGAACAGCACGAACAGCTTCTTGCTGCGCCAGGACGTGAAGGTCGAGTCCAGCTGGTGTTGACTGGCGACCGTGCCGTAGTCACCGAACATCGGCAGCATCACGCCTTCGAAGAACAGCGACTTGCCGGTACCTTGCTTCTCGCCGAACATCAGCAGCGCAGTCTGCATCTTGGCGCCCGGGTGCTGGAGCGGGTACGCCAGCCAGCGCAGGATCCACTCCATGTGTTCCTCGGGCCGGTCCTCGGCGTCGCACAGCGATGCAAGGAGCGCGAGGATCGGCTCGATCAGCTTCGGGTTGTGCTTCGGCTTGAGCGGCCAGCCCAGGAAGATGTTCACGCAGCTGACTGGGTCGGCCAGCTGCGTAGGGTCGAACACCAGGTTGCGCGCCTCGATCGTCTTTCGCTGGGCGTGCTCCTGCCATTTCCCAGTCAGCTCGGCCGTATAGTCGGCCCGCACGGCGCCGAGCGACATGACCTGCTGGCCGATGGCGTCCCATACCGTCTCGGTCCCGCGGAGGAGCGTGAGGTTGTCGAGCATCTCGCCCAGCTTGCCGCCGCTGCCGCTGCCCTCCACTGCCTTGCCACCAACGAGGGTAGGCAGGGAGTCGCGCAGGATGGTACGCCGCTTAGGATCCTTCTCCCAGCTGGCCGCCAATTCCTTCCCGACCCAAGCTGTGAACGCGGACTTCTTTAGGCGCTGCTTGCGCCGGCTGTCCCACACGTCCGTCGTCGGATAGATCAGCTGGAAGTGCGCCAGCAGAATTTCCAGCGTCGGCACGCGCATGCTGCCCTCGACATCCTGCGGCTCGTCCGTTGGAGGTCCATCCGGTATCGGCGCGTCGTCGAGGTATGCCGGCGGTTCGCCGGCGGCCTGTTCCTGGCTAACGGCCTCGGTAACCGTGAGGGCGCGGGAGCGCGCCGCCAACACCTGCTCGCGTACGACGTCGAGCGATTCGGCGAGGTACAGGTCATTGAAGTCCGATTCCTTGCTATCGTCGGCTCGGGCCGCGAACACCGGGATCACCACCGACGCATTACCCACCGCACGCGCGGCGGCACGCGACCGCGACACGCCTGCGTTTTCGAACTTGGTCAACTGGACGCGCCGGCCCGAGCGAATGTCGGCTTCGATGTAGGGCGTCCCGGTCTGGTCTTCACGCCAGGTGGCGCGCACGTGCACGACGTCACCACCGGCAGACGTCAGCTCGACGTCATTGCCGTCGACGACCGGCACCCACTCGGTGTCGAATTCGTTGAGCAGGAACTCGCCCAGGCGCGCGACGAGACGCATGTCGTCGTCGGCCAGCAGGAGCAGATGGGCATCCGGGAAGTCGGCGCGCAGCTGCTTCGCCACGTGCAGCAAATTGCCGGCGTTGAAGGCCACCATGACGGGCATGTCGAACTCGGTCGCCATGCGTACCGTCTCGCACGTGGCATAGCCCTCGCCGATCGCGATCAGCGTGGCGTCATTGGTGCGACCGAGCAGGCAAGCGCCTCCGACCATGTCGATGCCGCTGCTGAACCGCTTCTCTCCGTCTGGCTGGATGCGCTGCAGGCCTGCCAGATTGGCGGTTCCATTGGCGTACTTGTACACCGGGACCAGTAGCACGCCGTCGGCGTCGACACGCGTCTTCTCGCTACCGACCCGCTTGCGTGCCAGGTAGGCCGAGGGCTCATCACTATCTGCTGCCGCCGCCCAGGCTTGGCGCCCGCGGTTCGCCGCCATCTCGGCCTTGCGTTGCTTGCGCTCCGCCTCGGCGCGCTCGTATGCGGCTTGCTTGCGCTCTGCCTCGGCACGTTCCTCGGGTGAGACGCCGGCCCAATCCATCTTGACCGTGATCGAGTTCGGGTTCTGGCCTTGCCAGATGCCGAATGCCCCGGTGACCACTTCCCGTCCCGAGTCCAACTTCAATTCGCGGAGCAGGTACCATGCCTTCTTTTTCGGGCCGAAGCGGTGCGCTTTGCCGTCGAGGACTGGATGGCCCTGCGGCAGCGCCGGCAGACCAGCTGCCGCCATCTGCTCGATGACTTGTTCACGCGTCAGCATGCTTCACCTCCTGTGCTGCACGGATCTGGGCCAGCCCGATCTGCAGGCGCGCCAGGATCCGCGCTTTTTCCTCGCTGTTGCGTTCGACTGGCGATGGCTCGGCCTCGATCAGCGGCTGTTTGACCAGGGTCTTTTGCGTATCAGGATTCATCGGTCTTGCTTTGGGTGCCCGGCCCAGTGGTGGGCCGGCAGTAAATCTGAAACATCAAGGCCATAAGCTCTTGCATGGTCTTGTGCATTTCCTGAGCGATCTCCTCTAGGTCGGCTCGCTCACGGCGGTCGATCTCGCCGTCTTTGGTCGCTTCGGTATAGGTCGCGGACAGACGCCCGAGCTCGGTGTACAGCTCATGGAATTTGCCATGCAGCTGCTCACCGCTGACGCCCTCGCCTTCCGGCAACTGGATGAAGACGCCGCCCGACTGTGCCGCGACCGCCTGTGCGAAGTGCGTGGTGCCGGAGAGAGCTTGGATCAACAGCGCCGTCTCAACGCGCATGCCTTGGCCCTTGACCTCATACACCCGTGCCTCGAGACCGGTTCGGGTCAGGTTAATGGAAGCAGCTGTGCCGTTCCACCCGTGGACCTTGATCATTTCTTGATAAGCGGACAACAAATCCACAGTGTTTCCTTCCATTCCTTGGGTGTTGCAAAGTGCTCAACACAAGTAACCTTGTGCAACCTTGCCAACAAACTATTTCCTATGTGCAACTTAGAGACCGAACGAAAGTTTCACCACCCTGCCGGGGATGACACCTTGGCTATGGAATTGACCGTGTACGTGCAGAGCGGCCCACTCTTGAAGCTACGAGCAAATTTCACCCCAATAGGGGTAACGTGGACTTACGAGCTGGGCTCAGCGCTCGACTCCGAGGCTGGCTCAGTTGCCACCCCGTGAAGCTGTGCTAGCTGCTGTAAGCCGCTGACGACCGCGTAGGACGGGCGCTTAACTCCTGCCTTGCCCGCCTCCATGTCGCTGATCGACGTTTGCTTAAGGCCCACCGCGCTACCGATTTGCGCTTGGGTCAACCCGGCCTTACGAAGGCCCGAAATCGTATGAGGAATGTCCATGGAAGAGATTATAGGAAATCCGATTTATCAAGTCAATCGGAATTCCGAACCTTTGCCGCACGATAATATCGGTATGTCTATAGGTTCACGAATTAGGGAGGCTCGCCGCGCAGCGAAGCTGACCCAGAAGGCGCTGGCTCAAAAGGTAGGGATGGGTCAAGCATCACTATCCGAGCTGGAGACCGGCGAAAGCCAAGGTACGACCATGGTGGCCTCATTCGCTGCCGCGCTCGGCGTAAACGCTCTGTGGCTAGAAACAGGAAAAGGAACAATGCACGGCGAGCATCCGAGCCAAGTAGATGAAGCGCCGTTTATAGAGAACAATTCCTTGTTTCCAGGAGCGTTACGGGTTGTTGTAGGTGACGAGCCGGATACTGTCGCGGTGCCGCGCGTCCGACTACGTCTTCGTGCTGGCGTTGCACAGTTCGACACCGAACCGGACATGAATGGCGACGGGCATGAGCAAATGCCACGCACTGTTCTGACCGCTTTACGTTTAGATCCACGCAACCTGTTAGCAGTACGTGTCCGGGGAATGAGCATGGAACCGATGTTATTCGAAGACGACGTCGTCATTATCGACACATCAGACGTGAAGCCAATCAGCAGGGAGATCTACGCTGTGAATTTCAATGGCGAACCTTGCATCAAGCAACTTCTCTACCGGGGCGGGCAATGGTATCTTCACTCGATAAACCCAGACCATGAGCCTGTTAATGTGAGAAGTGGGCAGTGCAGCCTTGTTGGAAGGGTGGTCTATCAACCTGGTCGAGTAGTAACTGGAAGACTTTAACTATGCTTAAAAAAATCATATCAACATCCCTTCTACTTGCTTCTGCGGCACCAGGAATCGTAGCCGCAAGTTCTTGCGCGACACTTGACTATCAAGAAATGAAGGACATGTCTGCGGCCGAGCTACTTGCCGAGTCGTGCGAAATAGGTAATGCAGTTAGAAAAAATCTTGATGAAGGAATGGCGGCGCTTGGTCGTTCTACGCAACCGTCTTCAAACGCGACTAGACAAACCAACTTTGAAAACTGCATTGCTCAGTCACGGAGAGTTGATCGGGTACTAGAGTCAAAAGGGATCACTATGGACACTGCAAGAGCTTTATGTAGGCTTCCACCCGACCAGCGCAAGGAGGCAGTTTCGAAGTTGCCTCCTCCTACAGAATAACCCCTTCTCACCCCCACAGTCAGCCCCGCGATGCGGGGCTTTTTTTCATCCCGCAACAAATTTATAGGAAATCCGATTGACTTGGTGGATCGGAACTCCGATAATTGCCTCATCAACCTTGATGAGGCGCACATGAAAATCTACCGCGTAGTCGTCCGCACTGCTCACATCGACCACCCCATGGTCATCCCAGCGTTGTCTGCCGGCGAAGCTGCCGAGCGGGCTGCAACTCAGTTTGGCGACGTCCCTTGTGGCATCACCGTCAAGGGGGAGCTCTGGTTATGAGCACTGCTAGCGTCCCAACCGTATGGCCGAAATCCGGCAACGACCTGGTCGATCGACTCATGAAGAACGCATTCGACCGCCCTCGCGATCCGCGCAGCTATCCCTACAAGCTCGGTGTATTCAGCCTACTTGCCAGTCGCGTCGCCAGCACCACACTTTCTCGTCCCTATGCGCCCGGCACGGTGGACTGCGACGCCTTTTACGCCGGTGTGGATGAAGGCAAGGTCATTTGGTCACAACACCAGGCAGAGGCCGCGCAATGATGTCCGCAGCCGCCTTCCGCGACGCGATCAAGCGCTGCGCTACCAATGCCACCAAGGACGCTCCGGCCGACGAAGAGCGCCGCCTGGCGAACTTCGTTGCGCGCCTCTCGGCCTCGATGGAGTCCCTTGGCGACCACGAGCTCGACGCGATGCTGTGGGGCCTGCTGGACTGCCCAGCGCCGACCCGAATTGAGCCGGCATTCCCGCTGATGTCGATCCAGGCGGCGTGACATGGGCTTCCTCAGCCTCTACCGCTACTACCGATTCATCGGCAAGCCGCGCCTCCTTGCAATGCGCTTGGCGCGGCATCACCGGATGCACCGGAGCTGATCATGCACCGCATCTCGCCAGACCGCGCCGCCCTCGAAGTCGCGCACCGCGCGCTCCGCACCGACGCTGCCCTGGACGAGATGCTCACCCACCCCGCCCTCAAGATCATCTTGGAGGCCGTCGCCCGCCGGCACATGCAGCGCCGCGCGCGGATCGACGTGAAGAAGCTGCAGGCCAACGATCAGGATTGACCACAAGATGACAACCCCGAACAGCCTCACCCCGAAAGCCGATTTCGTATCGCTGAAAGTCGCGGCCGAGGACAAGAACAATCCAGCCGTGTCGAAGGTGACGTCGTTCGCGGTCGATCCGCGCGTACTGGAGGTTGAGGAAGGCTTCAACGCTCGCCCGCTGAACGCAGACCACGTAGCCGAGATGTCGCTCGCGTTGCGCAACGGCGCCACGTTCCCGGCGCTCGATGTCCGCGTTGACGCCGGCCGCATCCTGATCGTTGACGGACACCATCGCCATGCCGCCGCGCTGGATGCGATCGCCAAGGGCTTCGACATCAAGTCGCTGGATGTCCGCCACTTCCGTGGCAACGATGCCGATCGCGTCGCACACATGATTTCCAGCGCCGGTGGCCTGGCGCTGACGCCGCTGCAACTCGGCGTCCAGTACCGCAAGCTGATCGGCTTCGGCTGGACTGAAACGCAGATCGCGAACCGCGGCGGCAAGAGCGTTCAGCACGTCAAGGACATGATCCTGCTCGGCGAGGCCAACAGCGACGTGCACCAGCTGGTCAACGCGGGGAAGATTTCCGGCACGGCGGCGCTCAAGGCCGTCAAGCAGCACGGTAGCAAGGCCGGTGCGGTCATCCAAGAAGGGCTCGAGCAAGCCCAGACCGAGGGCAAGGAGAAGGTCACGCCAAAGGCGCTGGCACGAGCTGGCCGCGCACGCAGGCCGGACGACAAGTTCTTGGCGGCGTGGCTCATTGCAAACGCACACCTGGACGGTATTCCATTCCCTGGAGAGACACACCGAATCTACACGATGACCTTCCGGGTACCGAAGGAGATTGCCCATAGCGACGACCTTCGCACGCTGCTCACGGACGCAGCTAACTACAACACAAACTGAAAGGATGATCATGGATCAGACCACCATCAGCACCGGCTCGCGCGTCAAGTTCGACAGCGAAGCCGGCCCCCAAACCGGCACCGTCCAGGACATCAAGACTGACCTCGGCAATGGCGCCAAGGTTGCGTTCGTACGCGTCGCTGGAACGCTCGACGGCGCGCCATGGCGCGTCCCTGTCAACGAGCTGCAGCACGTGGAGGCCGCGTGATGTGGTTCCGAAATCTTCAGATATACCGCCTGCCTGCGCCTTGGCATTTCACGCCGCAGCAGTTGGAAGAAGCGCTCAAGCCGCAAAGCTTCGTGCCTTCCGAAAGCAACGAACTGTTGCGCCAAGGCTGGGATGCGCCGCGTCCGAACGGCGGCCTGGTGCACACCGTGAACAAGCAGATGCTGATCATGCTCGGCACCGAAAAGAAACTGCTGCCGGCATCGGTCATCAACCAGGTGGCCAAGGCCAAGGCGGCCGAACTGGAAGAGCAGCAAGGCTTCCCGCCAGGCAAGAAGGCAATGAAAGACCTGAAGGAGCGCGTGGCCGACGAACTGCTGCCGCGCGCCTTCACCCTGCGCAGCAACGTCTGGACCTGGATCGATCCGGTCAACGGCTGGCTGGTGGTCGATGCCACCAGCCCGACCAAGGCCGATGACGTCGTCAAGCTCCTGCTCAAGGCCGTGGACAAGATGCCGCTGGAGTCGCTGCGTGTGCAGAAGTCGCCGGTGACCGTGATGACCGGCTGGCTGGAAGCGGACGAAGCCCCGTACGGCTTCACAATCGACCAGGACACCGAACTGCGCGCCACCGGCGAGAGCCGCGCCGCGGTCCGCTACGTCAAGCACACGCTGGAGCCAGACGACGTTGGGCGCCACATTGCCGCCGGCAAGCAGTGCACGCGTCTGGCCATGACCTGGAACGATCGCATCAGTTTCGTTCTGACCGAAGACCTTGCGATCAAGGGCGTCAAGCCGCTGGACGTGATCAAGGAAGGCGGTAACCCAACCCACAACGATGAGGAGCGATTCGACAACGACGTCATGCTGATGACGGGTGAGATGGCGAAGATGTTGGGCGACCTTGTAGGGGCACTTGGAGGCGAAGCCAAAGCATGAATACTGCAGCTATCCTCACCGCCACAGCCCGCCTCGACCAAGCCCATCTCGACGCGGTAGAGACGGCGTGCCACCCTTCGAGCAAACCGCATCGAGAAGCAAAGAGACTGTTCAAAAAACATCTCGCCGAAATTAACACAGCCGCCGAACAGTTGGGCCAAGAGCGCGAGAAGTCGTGGACGGCTGTAGAGGACAGGCTGCCAGATGACTCCTTGCTCGTACTGCTCGCACTGAATGACGATGACGTCTGGCCTGGCTACCGCGACGGCGACATCTGGCGCTACGTCGACGCGATGCCGATTACCGGTGAGCGCGTTACGGATTGGATGCCTATGCCACTGCCCCCAGTCAGGAGCGCAGCATGAGTAGCTGGGGAACTCCAAGCCGGGTCAGCACCGACCTGTACCGCGAGCGCACGGTGGCCGAGCCGCCGGTCTCGCTTCGCCGCAAGAGGTGCGCATGCGGCAAGGTGGTGACGGCGAAACAGTTGGTGCAGTACGGCGCATGCGTAGCCTGCGTGCGTATCGCTGCCAAGCAGGTGAAGGAAGCAGCATGACAGGCCCTGTAGTGATCGAACACGACCGGCCGCTCGACGAGCAAGGCTACCGGCATCACTTGCTGCTGCTTAAGTCCATGCACTGCGCACGCCCGGTCCTCTACCAAGGCCTCAACCAGTTCATCAGCTGCCTGAGCATGAACCGTGACGGCGGCGGCATCTCGATGACGGTCTACCTAGCCGGCAAGAGAGATGGCATCGACAGTAGCGAAGTTCAGATTAAACACGCAACACATGAAAGGACAACGGCATGACCACTATGACCCTGGAGGCGCTACGCAGTCTGGTCGCGGATGATGTATTCGCGAGCACTTTTCAATCGGTGAGCCAGTACCGCGGCGCGCTACTTCGTCAGTTCGACAACCTGGTCGAGATAACCCCCATCAGCGCCGCCGAGGACCCCGTCGCAAGCAACACCGCCAGCGTTCTGAAACTGCAGGTCAAAGATTCCGGCGCCTGGCGCAATGTTCTTAGCTTCGCGTCACGGCACATACGCGATGTCAAGTGGACGAGTGCAGCGCTTCTTAAGGCCGCCGGAAGCGAGAAGACCGCGCTCCGAATCTGTGAGGGTGACCAGGTGCTGGCCTACTGCGAACAGCCAGCGTGCGAATGGAGGGTGCGATGAACCAGGTATCGACCAATCCTCTCGCGGCGCGCGGGTTGCGACCTGTGGCCGAGCTGGCCGCTGGGCGCGGCCACGGCGATCGGCTGCGCTACATGAGCGGCTGCCGCTGCTTCGCCTGCCGTCGCGCCAATACTGCATATGAGGCGAAACGCAAAGTAGCTCGCGCCGCTGGCGAAGGAAACGGCATCGTGCCAGCTACCAAGGCACGCGCTCACTTAAAGGCGCTGTCGGCTCTGGGTGTGGGGCGGCGTTCCGTCGCCGCAGCGAGCGATGTGGGTAACACTGTGCTGTCCGACATCATTTCCGGACGCAAGACCAACATACGCGCGGCTACGGAGCGGGCTGTCTTAGCGGTGACTGCTGATGCAACTGGCGATCGCGCGCTGGTGTCAGCCAAGCAGACCTGGAAGATGCTCGACGAACTGATCGACGACGGCTACACACGACGGGATCTGGCTGTTCGCCTCGGCAGCAAAAGCAGGACCCCGGCGCTACAGCTCGACCGTGACCTTGTGACCGCCCGCAATGCCTACTTGGTTGAGCGCCTGTACGGCAAACTGAAGTTCGAATGTGCGAAGCCGACCATCAAGCTCCTCAAAAAACTCCGTGAAGAAGGCTATACCCATCACCAGGTGGAGCAGAAGCTGACTGAGCTCGCAGCGAAGATCGGTGACGTGCCGCCGGTGATCACGCCAAACAAGAGGGGGAGGATCAGCACTAAGGCTGCTGACCTCATGGAGCAGATCTTTCAAGAATTGACCGCCTGATGAAAGACGAAACACACATGACTACTACACCAACCGCCCCCAATACCGTCAGCAATGCCTTGATGCGCCGCATAGGCAAGATCAAAGCATTGGCTGAGCGTGGTGTGGATGGCGAACAGGCTGCTGCGCAGGCGATGCTGGAGAACATCCTGGCCCGGCACAACCTCACGATGGCCGACATCGAGGACGAAGCACCAGTTCGCAACTGGGTCGAGGTGCACTACTCCGGCCAGCACGAACGGATACTGATGTTCCAAATCATCCGCAAGGTTGCGCAGCTTTCCGGCAGCGTTTCGTACCGACAGCGTAAGCGAGTGCGGACCAGTCTTTCAGTTCAACTCTCGGCCACCGAGCACGTCGAGGTTGAATTCCTGTTCGCACTGATGAGCAAGGCGCTCGCCGACGAATTTGACAAGGTCGTAAGCGCTTTCATCGTTCGAAACCGCCTGTTTGGCCCGAGAGCCGAGAGCGACGACGACGAGCCAGAGCATGAGCGAACACCCGAAGAACGCGCCCGTTTGCGCCAGATCGCAGCTATGGCCGACATGATAAACCCCGTCAACGTAAGGAAGGCCATCACAGCATGAACACTGCAGCCAACGCAGGAGGCCCGACAATGTACAACGACAGCGACTTCATCGCCCGGATGGCCGCCGAGCTGGCAAAACAGCTGCGGCCCTCGCTGCCAATCGAAATCGACTTATGGGATATCGCCACCATCGCAACGTACCTAAAGCGCAGTGAGTCAGTTGTGCGCGAGCGCATGGCTTGCCTGCCAGACTTCCCTAAAGCAATCCGCTTACCGTCAACCCGGTCGGGACGGGGGCATGCGCTTTACCGTGCTAAGGAAGTAATTCAATGGGCATCCAGGTATCAAGATAAAAACTAAACTGAGAATAACCTCATAAAAAAAGCCACTAAATAGTGGCTTTTTTTTACGACTTCTTTTAACTGGCCTGCCGATAAGAATACTGCTCTACAAAATCCTTCGCCAACATCTTGTTTGCTACAATGGCAATTGCAAGACGGCACAACGAGCTACAAAGACCTTTGAACTCAATAGCTTTACCAAAGATTGAGTACCCTGCTTTACGGATCATAGACCAGGCACTCATCACCAAAGCTACTGGAAGCATCATAATTGCCAGCAATAAAAGAGGGCCTGAGCTTACGATCATATAGCTCATCATGGCACTCACTGCTTCACGTCTGAATTCGGCAATAAAGGCTTTTTGCTCATCATTGTCGGCCGCGAACTTAGACGCTACTCTAGCAGTGAGAGCAGCTTGCAAAGCAGGCGTCTCTTTTACTTTGATTTCCATGAAAACAAATTCACCAAATGAATATGATTCAGTAAATCGAAGATAACCATTTATCAAATTTCTTAGATGACGATATAAAGGCGACTCCAATGACCATCCGCGAGTTACAAACGTTTCACGGAGATGATCACGCAGGTCAAACAATCGATCGCGATATGTATCCAAAATACTGCGCCGCAAAATAAAACGCCAAACCAGTATAAGTAACAGACCGTTAAAGCCGATTAGAAACAAATTCATTTAAGGACCCTCCGTGGTCGACGGCGTGTCGCCAGACTCTGTTAAACCACTTGACTCGTGGTAAGCGTCTCCAGCTTCTCGCGTTGCACGCCTGTTTGCATAATCCACAAGCAAACGCTTCTTCCCCTTGCGCTCAAGCATCCATCCCCCGGCACATCCAGCAGCTACCACATAGCCAAGGATACTACCAATTTCAAGATTCTTCACGACCTCAGCAATCGCGCTGATGCCCTCTGGGTTAGCGTTTGCCATCAGAACCAAGGCATCAAAGATGAGGTATATACAGCCAAGTATGGTACCTAAGGTGGCGAGTGCTTTAAAAAAATTCAAGACTTTGCCAAATTTTTCAGCACCCAACCGAAGCTTCGCGAACTCAAGTTCGTTCTTGTTCAAGCTGCTCTCTCCCTACATGAGGATAGTATTCTGATGAGCCAGCCATGATAGCATGAGCTCCCTGCGAGGTTTGGCTAGTTAGTTGAGGGAACTGGTCTCTTTGCAACACGATTACTCAAAAATTACGCAAATAACTCCTAAGCTATTGATTATTATAAGTATTTGATTCCGGCCGGAGGCACCACCCATTAGCACCAACATCAACCCGCATGCTGTTCGGCATCGCGGGTTTTTTGTTGTCCTGGCGCTCAAGCAAATCCATCTCGCGCCGATATATCCTCTATTAAATCAGTAAAAACGAAATGCGAAAGCCGCGCTAGCGCCGAGTCGTCCGCTCGTCCTCTTGCACCGGACATGACCGCATCACGTGGCCTTGTTCACTATGAAAACCCCAAGTATCTTCTAGCGAGCTACCGCAAATTCTTGCGTTTGAGACGACAAAACAACACTCTTCACGACCTGATTCTCAAGAACAACACCACTTTCAATTCGGAAAATGCGATACTCGCTATCCGTCTCGCTTTTTGGTGCCTCACGTCAACTTTGTTAACCCATGCTGCCGATCTTTAACGTTCCCACCGACCCTTCCATGCTCAGCTATGGAATCTACGAACCGCGCCTGGTCGTGCTGTCGGTGCTGGTGGCGATTTTCGCCTCCTGGATGGGACTACAGATCACCGGTCGCGCCAGCAGCAATCCGGCGCACCGTGCGATCGTGCTCGGCACCGGCAGCCTGGCGCTCGGCGCCGGCGTCTGGGCCATGCACTTCATCGGCATGCTGGCGTTCAACCTGTGCACGCCGGTGCACTACGACCACTGGACCACGATCCTGTCGGGCCTGCCGAGCATCGGCGCCTCGTTCGTGGCGCTGCACCTGATCTCGCGTCCACACATCGGCAAGACCGAACTGCTGATCGGCGGCGTGCTGGTCGGCGCTGGCATCGGCGCCATGCACTACGCCGGCATGCACGGCATGCGCATGGCGCTGTCGCT
Source organism: Massilia sp. YIM B02443 (assembly GCF_030411955.1). Taxonomy (GTDB): domain Bacteria; phylum Pseudomonadota; class Gammaproteobacteria; order Burkholderiales; family Burkholderiaceae_D; genus Telluria. The sequence continues at coordinate 24,527 of NZ_JASNRA010000005.1, read as the reverse complement.
GCATTACGATCCCTTGATGTTCGCGCTGTCGATCGTGGTCGCGGTGGTGCTGGCCACGCTGGCGCTGTGGGCGCGCGCCGGCATGGCGCACTTCAAGTCGATGACCGAACCGCGCCGCCTGCTGGTCGCTGCCGTGGTGATGGGCTGCGCCATCGCCGGCATGCACTACACCGGCATGGCCGCCGCGCGCTTCGTCGGCGACGTCGAGCCGCTCGACGCCGCCGGCGGCAACAGCGACTTCCTGGCGCTAGCCCTGAGCGTGATCATCGTGATGCTGTGCCTGAGCGTGGTGGCGGTCAACGGCCTGCTGCGCTACCGCCAGCTGTACCTCGACCTGGCGCGCAGCGAAGCCTGGATGCGCGCCCTCCTGACCACCACCGTCGACGGCGTGATCACGGTCGGACGCGACGGCATCGTCACCGAATTCAACGCCTCGGCCGAGCGCATCTTCGGCTGGCGCCGCGACGAGATCGTCGGCCAGAGCATCGCCCTGCTGCTCAACGAGACCGACCGCAACAAGAAGAAAGGCCTGCTGCACGTGCTGGCCAGCGGTACGCTGGAAGGCTTCCGCACCACCACCGACACCCTCGGCCTGCGCAAGGACGGCTCGCTGGTGCCGGTGCGCGGCGCGATGGGCCACGCCTGCTTCGGCGAACGCGACCTGTTCGTCTGCTTCGTCACCGACATCACCGAACAGCGCGCGATGGAGACGGCGCTGCGCGCCAGCGAGCAGCAGTTCCGCTCGCTGATCGGCAACATCCCCGGCATCTCCTACCGCAGCCTGCTGGGCGCCGAGTGGCCGATGGTGTTCATGAGCGACGCGGTCGAACGCGTCACCGGCTATCCGGCCGGGGACTTCCTGGGCCAGCCGCCGCGACGCGTGTTCGGCGCCCTGATCCACGCCGAAGACCGTCTGCGCGTGGCCAAGGAGGCCGGCGCCGCGTTGCGCGAACACCGCCCCTACCTGGTCGAATACCGCGTGCTGCACGCCGACGGCGGCGTGCGCTGGTTGTGGGAAAACGGCGCGCCGGTGCGCGACGAGTCGGGCGAGGTCAAGTGGCTCGACGGCGTGATCTTCGACATCACCGAGCGGCGCCAGATGGAAGAAGCGCTGCGCAGCGCCAAGGAATCGGCCGAGCAGGCCGCGGCCGCGCGCGCCACCTTCGTCGCCAATATGAGCCACGAGATCCGCACCCCGATGAACTCGATCCTGGGCTTCACCGACGTGCTGCTCGACGGCAAGCTGGACAGCGAGCAGCGGCGTCACCTGGACACCGTGCGCAACGCCGGCCGCGCCCTGCTGCGCCTGCTCAACGAGATCCTCGACACCGCCAAGCTCGAAAAAGGCGCGGTCGAGCTGGAGCAGAACGACTACAACCTGCTGTCGCTGATCGACGAACTGTCGTCGACGCTCGCGGCCAATGCGCGCGCCAAGGGCCTGCACCTGGACATCCAGTACGACCCGGCGCTGCCGACCGGCCTGCGCGGCGACGAGCTGCGCATGCGCCAGGTGCTGACCAACCTGCTCGACAACGCGATCAAGTTCACCGCCAGCGGTGGCGTGACCCTGAAGGTCGGCGCGGAAGGCGACCAGCTGTGCATCGCGGTGACCGATACCGGCATCGGCATCGCGCCCGAGCGCCTGGCCGCGATCTTCGATCCGTTCACCCAGGCCGACGCCTCGATGACGCGCCGCTTCGGCGGCACGGGTCTCGGCACCACGATCAGCAAGCAGCTGGTCGAGCTGATGGGCGGCCGCATCTGGGCCGAGAGCGAGCTGGGACGCGGCGCCACCTTCCACGTGCGGGTGCCGCTGGTGCTGGCGCGCTTCGCGACCCAGGCGCCGCGCGTGCGCAGCGCCGCCGTGCTGCCGCCGCTCAACGTGCTGGTGGCCGACGACGTGCCGCAGAACCTGGAACTGATGCAGCTCCTGATGCAGCGCCGTGGCCACACCATGACCGCGGTGCGCGACGGCGCCGCGGTGGTGGAACTGGCCATCAGCGGCGACTTCGACATCGTGCTGATGGACTTCCAGATGCCGACCATGGACGGCCTGGACGCGACCCGCGCGATCCGCGCGCACGAGGCGCGCAATGGACGCCCGCGCCTGCCGGTGATCGCCATGACCGCCAGCGTGCTGGCCGCGCACCGCGAAGCCAGCGTCGAGGCCGGGATGGACGGTTTCGCCAGCAAGCCGGTCGACTGGTTCGCGCTGTCGCACGAGATCGCGCGCGTGCTCGGCCTGCCCACCGGCAGCGCCGCCACCGCGCCGGTGGTCCCGCCCGGCCCGCGCGAAGTGCTGAACCGGCGCGCCGGCCTGCACCGCTGGAGCGGACGCGAAGACACCTATGCCGAGGCGCTGGCGCATTTCGGCCGCCAGTACGCGGAGCTGGGCAGCGCCATGCTGCTGCACGCGGCCGGCGGCGAACACCAGCAGCTGCGCATGCTGGCGCACAAGGTGCGCGGCGCCGCCGCCAACATCGGCCTCGAAGTGCTGTCCGACGCGCTGGCCGCGCTCGAACAGGTCGCCGACGCGATGCCGGCCGACGGCCGCAAGACCGCCGCCGCCCTGGTGGTGGCCAGCAACGCGCTCGACGCCGCCCTGGCCGCGGTGCAGGGCGACGCCCCGCCGGCGCCGTCCGACGCCGGCGGCGCGGCCGCCACGGTCGACCTGGCGCGGGCGCGCCGCGCCGGCGGCGTGCTGCTGCAGGCGCTGCGGCGCGGCGCCCTCGACGACGGCGCGATGGCCAGCCTGGCCGTGGCGCTGGCGGCGCACGCCAGCGCGGCGCGCGTGGCGCAGGTGCAGAGCGCCATCGCCGACTTCGACTTCGACCTCGCCATCGAGCACCTCGAGACCGTGCTGGCCGCGCTGGGCGAGCTTGACGACGCCTCCGAACCACTGCAAGACGACTTCCACCAAGCCACCGCATGAACCAACCGACTACCCGTCCGCTGATCCTGGCGGTCGACGATGAAGCCAGCAACCTGCAGCTGCTGCGCCAGATCCTGCAGGACCACTACCGCCTGCTGTTCGCCAAGGACGGCGCGCGCGCGCTCGAACTGGTGCGCCAGGAACGGCCCGACCTGGTGCTGCTGGACGTGATGATGCCGGGGATGTCCGGCTTCGAAGTGTGCGCCGCGCTCAAGGCCAATCCGGCCACTGCCTCGGTGCCGGTGATTTTTGTTACCGCACTGACCGAGACCGACGACGAGCTCGAAGGTTTCGAGGCCGGCGCGGTCGACTACATCACCAAGCCGGTCAGCCCGCCGATCGTGCGCGCGCGCGTGCGCACCCACCTGTCGCTGGTGCGCATGGAAGAACTGCGCGCCAGCCGCCTCGAGATCGTGCAGCGCCTGGGCCTGGCGGCCGAGTACAAGGACAACGAGACCGGCCTGCACGTGATCCGCATGAGCCACTTCTCGCGCATCCTCGGCATCGCCGCCGGCATGACCGAGCTCGAAGCCGACGACCTGCTGCATGCGGCGCCGATGCACGACGTCGGCAAGATCGGCATCCCCGACCGCATCCTGCAAAAACCCGGCCCGCTCGACGCCGACGAATGGAAGATCATGCAGAGCCACGTGACGATCGGCGCCGAGATCATCGGCGAGCACGCCGGCGGCATGCTGGCGCTGGCGCGCAGCATCGCGCTGACGCACCATGAGAAATACGACGGCAGCGGCTATCCGCATGGCCTGAAGGGCGAGCAGATTCCGCTGGTGGGACGGATCACGGCGATCGCCGACGTGTTCGATGCGCTGACGTCGGAGCGGCCGTACAAGAAGGCGTGGAGCGAGGGCGAAGCGCTGGCGTTCCTGCATGAGCAGAAGGGGCGGCATTTCGATCCGCAGCTGGTGGATCTGTTTGCCGGGCAGATGCCGGCGATTCGGGAGATTCGGTTGCGCTGGGCGGAGACGGCGCAGGCGGTGGCGGCGCACCCGCCTGCACAAGCTGCGCAGGCAGCGTAAGCACTGCCCTACGCCATCACAACTGCACCGGCGCCTCGGCCCCCACCGTCAGCGGCGCCTTGCGCGCCACCAGTTCCCGATACAGGTCGGTGTAATTGCGCGCCATCGCCTCGGCCGTGAACAGCTCTTCGAAACGCTCCTCGGCGCGCCGTCCCATGGCGCGCGCCAGCTCGGGGTTGTCCCACAGCGTGCGCAGCGCCGCGCGCAGCGCCACCGGGTCGGACGGCGGCACCACCAGGCCGGTCTTGCCGTCGACGTTGACGTAGGTGGTGCCGGTGCCGATCTCGCTCGAGATCATCGGTTTGCCGTACATCGCCCCTTCCAGCAGCGACATGCCGAACGCTTCCGAGCGCAGGTGCGAAGGGAACGACACCGCGTAGCACAGCGTCAGCAGCGCGGCCTTGTCCTGCTCGTCGAGCGCGCCGACGAACATCACGTTCTTCAGGCCCAGGCGCGCGGCCTGTTCCTTCAGTTCCTGCTCGGTCGGGCCCGCGCCGACGATCACGATCGGATAGTCGGTGCCCGCCGCCGCCTCGAGCAGGATGTGCAGGCCCTTGTAGTAGCGCAGCACGCCCACGAACAGGAAGAACCTGGGGCCGATGCGCGCGCGCCAGTGCGCCAGGCGCTCCGGCTCGGGCTTGGCGTAGGTGGCCTTGTCCAGGCCATACGGGATGATGCGGGTCTTGTCGCGGTAGCGCCCGAGCACCGGCGACGAGGCCATGTAGTTGGGCGAACTGGCGACGATCGAGTCGACGCTGCCCAGGAAGCGGTGCTTGAGCGGCTGGTACAGGCGCAGCAGGTGGCGCTGGCGCACGATGTCGGAGTGGTAGGTGACCACGCTGGGCTTACGGATGCGCGCCATGAAGTGCGCCACGTCCATGAACGGCCACGGAAAGTGGTAGTGCACCACGTCGGCCTCGCGCGCCAGGCGCGCCAGCGCGCCGAAGGCCTGCACCGAGACCGCGTTGGAAGCGATCTCGAAATTCAGCGGCACGCGGTGCACCATGTGGCCCTCGAACTCGAGCGGCGCCAGGTTCTGCTGGCGCGACAGCGCCAGCACGCTGTTGGTCACGCCCAGGCGCCCGGTGCCGACGCACAGCTGGCGGATCACCTGCTCGATGCCGCCGAACGAGTCGGGATGATACGTCTTGGAGAAATGAAGGACACGCATATTCAGCTAGCTTGTTGCAAAAGGACGCTACCGGCCGCGGCAAGGCCAAGGCGGACGGTGGCGTCCTGGATCATGTGGTCGGCGCGCACGCGGCCGCCGTCGCGCCCGGGGGCCGGCATCGAAGCGGCCGCCGGAATGCGGCCGGCGTCCAGGCCCGGCTCGATCATGGTCGGTCCGGGCCTGACGCTGAGAGCGCCGCCATTCACGCCCCGTACATCCAGCGCAAGGTGTCGAACAACGGCGTCGGCGCCAGGTCGCCGATCACGGCGCTCAGCTTGTCGTTGCTGCCGGTGAGCTGCAGCACGTCGTTGGCGCGCACGAAAGCGGGATTGACCTGCACCTCGATGCGGTAGCCGGCGATTTCTCCCATCATGTCGATCAGGTTGGCCAGCGAATGCGAGCGCCCCGAGCAGACGTTGAAGGCTTCGCCGGCGGGCGCCGCCGCCAACAGGCGGCGGTAGCTGCGCGCGACCATGCGCACGTCGGAAAAATCGCGCGCGATGGCCAGGTTGCCCAACTCGATGCGCGCTTCGTTGCGGCGGAAGTGCGACACGATCTTGGGCAGCAAAAAGTTCTCGGTCTGGCCCACACCGGTGTAGTTGAACGGACGCACGATGGTGATCGGCAACCGGTCCATCCACAGGCGCGCCATGTACTCCATCGCCAGCTTGCTGACGGCATAGTCGTTGGCCGGCGCCGCCGGCACGTTCTCGTCGATGACGGCCACGCTGGCATTGCCGTAGATATTCGCCGACGACGCCAGCAGCACGCTGGTGGGACGGTGATTGCCGGCGGCGAGCGCCTCGAGCAGGTTGCGGGTGCCGGCCACGTTGACGCGGTAGATCGCCTCGACGTTGGCGTGCCCCACGAAGGCGATGCCGGCCAGGTGCGCCACCACGTCCGGCTTGACCTCGTCGACCACCGCGGCCACGGCCTCGCGGTCGCACAGGTCCATCGCGAACATGTCGGGCCCCAGTTCGTCGCCCGGCATCGCGGTGCCGAACACGCGGTAGCCGGCGGCGCTGAGCTCTTGCGCCAGGTAGTGGCCGGTGAAGCCGCGCAGGCCGGTGATCAGAGCGCGCCGGCCCTCGCCTTCCCGTCCTTCAAGCGAGACGGGGATCTGGTCCGTGGCCATGCGCGTCATGTCAGAACGAGAAACCCAGTTCGTTGCGACGCAGGTCGGCGTCGACCATCATCTGGCACAGCTCTTCGAGCGTGGTCTTCGGTTCCCAGCCCAGCTCGCGCCTGGCCTTTTCGGGGTCGCCGATCAGCAGGTCGACCTCGGCCGGACGGTAGAACTTGGGCGAGATGCGCACCAGCTGCTTGCCGGTGCGGGCGCAGTGGCCGACTTCGTTCTCGCCGCTGCCGCTCCACTCGACCGCCAGGTTGGCGGCCTTGAAGGCCATGGTGACGAAGTCGCGCACGGTCTCGGTGCGGTTGGTGGCCAGCACGAAGGTGTCGGGATTGGCCGCCTGCAGGATACGCCACATGCCTTCGACGTATTCCTTGGCATAGCCCCAGTCGCGCTTGGCGTCCAGGTTGCCCAGCTCCAGCACGTCCAGTTGATTGAGCACGATCTTGGCCACCGAATCGGTGATCTTGCGGGTGACGAACTCGCGGCCGCGCAGCGGCGACTCGTGGTTGAACAGGATGCCCGAGGAACCGAAGATGTCGTACGATTCGCGGTAGTTGATCGTCATCCAGTGCGCGTACAGCTTGGCCACGCCGTACGGGCTGCGCGGATAGAACGGGGTGTCTTCTTTCTGCGGAACGGCCTGCACCTTGCCGAACATTTCCGAGGTCGACGCCTGATAGAAACGGATTTTCGGGTTGACGATGCGGATCGCTTCGAGCAGGTTGACGGCGCCCAGGCCGGTGATCGAGGCAGTGGCCAGCGGCTGGTCGAACGAGACGCCGACGAAGCTTTGCGCCGCCAGGTTGTAGACTTCATCCGGACGCGCGCTCTCGATCAGGCGCAGGCTCGATGCCAGGTCGGTCAGGTCATATTCGACCAGCGCCAGGTTCGGGTGTGCGGTGATGCCGAGTTCTTCGATGCGCCAGAAATTGACCGAGCTCGAACGGCGGTAAGTGCCGGTGACATGGTAGCCTTTTTCCAGGAGCAACTGCGCCAGATAGGCGCCATCCTGTCCGGTGATACCGGTAATGAGGGCTCTTTTTGTATGCATGTTCTTGGATCGTTGAAGGTGGTCTTGCAGGCGCCACGCAATAGAAAGACAAGGTGAAGGACTGGCCGGGATTGTAACAGACGGGACTGACACGGCCTTTGCACGCTAGAAATTTCGTGCAATAAGAGCAACAACTATCTGATCATTATGACGTCAAAGTGACGCCATGCGGCGTCCGCTTACGGTTTGTTACCAGTGTCCTTGCGCGGTGACAAATAGCGACCACTGATGACAAATATGCCTGATACAGCGCAAGTACGCCACATCAGGCATATCGGAGTCAGCTTAAAGGAACGGACCGGCTCATGGCCCGTTCTTTACCGAAAATTACCGTCAAGCACTACTGCTACGCTTAACGCTGCGACACCGCGTCGACCACCGCCAGCGCTGTCATATTCACGATGCGGCGCACCGTCGCCGACGGCGTCAGGATGTGCACCGGACGCGCGCAGCCGAGCAGCACCGGGCCGATCGCGATGCCGTTGCCGGCAGCGGTCTTGAGCAGGTTGTACGAGATGTTGGCGGCGTCGATGTTCGGCAGCACCAGCAGGTTGGCGTCGCCCTGCAGCGTCGATTCCGGCATGATCTTGGCGCGGTTTTTCGCGTCCAGCGCGGCGTCGCCGTGCATCTCGCCGTCGATTTCCAGGTCCGGCTTCTTCTGCTGCACCAGGGCCAGGGCGGCGCGCATCTTCTTGGCCGACTCGCTGTTCGAGGTGCCGAAGTTGGAGTGCGACAGCAGCGCCGCGCGCGGCACGATGCCGAAGCGCTCCATCTCTTCGGCGGCCATGATCGTAATCTCGGCCAATTGCTCGGCGGTCGGATTTTCGTTGACGTGGGTGTCGACCATCGCCAGCTGGCGTTCCGGGGTGATGATGAAGTTCATCGCCGCGTAGACATTGCTGCCGGCGCGCTTGCCCAGCACCTGCTCGATGTACTCGAGGTGGACCTGGGTGGTGCCGTAGGTGCCGCAGATCATGCCGTCGGCTTCGCCCTTGTGGATCATCATGGCGCCGATCAGGGTGTGGCGGCGGCGCATGGCCAGCTTGGCCAGGTCCTGGGTGATGCCCTTGCGCATCACCATGCGGTGGTAGCTCTGCCAGTAATCGCGGTAGCGCTCGTCGAAATCCGGATTGATCACGTCGAAGTGCTTGCCCAGTTTCAGGCGCAGGCCGAACTTCTCGATGCGCTGCTCCAGCACCGCCGGGCGGCCGACCAGGATCGGACGCGCCAGGTTTTCGTCGACCACCACCTGCACCGCGCGCAGCACGCGCTCTTCTTCGCCTTCGGCGTAGACGATGCGCTTGAGCTCGGCCGGGGCGCTCTTGGCCACCGTGAACAGCGGCTTCATGAAGGTGCCGCTGCGGTACACGAACTGCTGCAGGCTTTCGGCGTAGGCGGCCAGGTCCTCGATCGGACGGGTGGCGACGCCGCCGTCCATCGCCGCCTTGGCCACGGCCGGCGCGATGTGGGTCAGCAGGCGCGGATCGAACGGCATCGGGATCAGGTATTCCGGGCCGAACGACAGGTTCGAGATGCCGTAGGCCGAGGCCACGATGTCCGACTGCTCGGCGTGGGCCAGGTCGGCGATCGCGTGCACCACGGCGATTTCCATTTCGCGCGTGATGGTGGTCGCGCCGCAGTCCAGGGCGCCGCGGAACATGTACGGGAAGCACAGCACGTTGTTGACCTGGTTCGGATAGTCCGAACGGCCGGTGGCGATGATGGCGTCGGCGCGCACCGCTTTCGCATCTTCCGGCAGGATTTCCGGGGTCGGGTTGGCCAGCGCCAGGATCAGCGGATTAGGCGCCATCCTGGCGACCATGTCCTGCTTCAGGACGCCGCCGGCCGACAGGCCGAGGAAGATGTCGGCGCCCGGAATGACCTCGGCCAGCGAACGGTGCGGCGTGTCCTGGGCGAAGCGTTCCTTGTCCGGGTCCATCAGTTCGACGCGACCCTTGTAGACCACGCCGGCCAGGTCGGTGACGAAGATGTTTTCGAGCGGGAAGCCGAGGTCGACGATCAGGTCGAGGCAGGCCAGCGCGGCCGCGCCGGCGCCGGAGACCACCAGTTTGCATTCCTTGATGCTTTTATTGACGACTTTCAGGCCGTTCAGGATGGCGGCGCCGACGATGATCGCCGTGCCGTGCTGGTCGTCGTGGAAGACCGGGATCTTCATCCGTTCGCGCAGCTTGCGCTCGATGTAGAAGCACTCCGGCGCCTTGATGTCTTCCAGGTTGACGCCGCCGAAGGTCGGCTCCAGGGAAGCGATGATGTCGACCAGCTTGTCCGGATCGGTTTCGTTGATCTCGATGTCGAACACGTCGATGGCGGCGAACTTCTTGAACAGCACGCCCTTGCCTTCCATCACTGGTTTGGAAGCCAGTGGGCCGATATTGCCCAGGCCCAGCACGGCGGTGCCGTTGGAGATCACGGCCACCAGGTTGCCGCGCGCGGTGTACTTGTACGAATTGGCCGGGTCCTTGACGATCTCTTCGCAAGGGGCGGCCACGCCCGGCGAGTAGGCCAGCGCCAGGTCGCGCTGGTTCAGCAGGCCCTTGGTCGGCGTGACGGAGATCTTGCCGGGCCGGGGGAACTGGTGATATTCGAGCGCTGCTTGACGCAGTTGCTGACGCAGTTCTTCTTTTTTGTCAGATGACGAATCCATGCTGGGCAGCCTTCCTGTTGCAAACGGGTCTACGATTCTATCAGACAGGAAGTTGTCAAAGCCTACGTATTTTTACGATACTTATGTGCACTTGCAGCAATTATTTGACTGTCAATTCCTGCCGCGAGCCGGCTTGCGCGGCGCGGTACAATCGCCGCCTATGCTCTCCGAATTCGACCTCATCAAGCGCTATTTTCACCGTGACCGTCCCGGCCAGGCCGTGCTGGGCATCGGCGACGACTGCGCCCTGCTGCAGCCCGCGCCCGGGCGCCAGCTCGCGATCTCGTCCGACATGCTGGTCGAGGGCCGCCACTTCTTCGCCGGCGCCGACCCGCGCATGCTGGGGCACAAGGCGCTGGCGGTGAACCTGTCCGACCTGGCGGCGATGGGCGCGCGCCCTGTTGCGTTTACGCTGTCGCTGGCGCTGCCGCAGGCCGATCCGGCGTGGCTGGAAGACTTTTCGCAGGGGCTGTTCGCGCTGGCCGATGAATACGGGTGCGAACTGGTCGGGGGCGACACCACCAAGGGGCCGCTGAACATCTGCATCACCGTGTTCGGCGAGCTGCAACCGGGCCACGCGCTGCGGCGCGACGCGGCGCGCGCCGGCGACGACATCTGGATCTCCGGGACGCTGGGCGACGCGCGCCTGGCGCTGGCGGCCTACCTGGACGAAATCGCGCTGGACCCTGGTGCGCTCGACCAGGCCGGCCTGCGCATGCACATGCCGGCGCCGCGCGTGGCCCTGGGACTGGCGTTGGCGGCGGCGCCGCTCGCCCATGCCGCGCTCGACATTTCGGACGGGCTGGTGGGCGACCTCGGGCACATCCTGGCCGCGTCGAACGTCGGGGCGACGCTGGATGTCGATGCGCTCCCAGCGGGGCCGGTGCTGGCGCGCCAATCGGCCGCGCTGCGGCGCCGCTTCACGGCGGCGGGTGGCGATGATTACGAGTTGTGCTTCACGGCGCCGCGGGATGCGCGCGATGCGGTGCTGGCGGCGGGGCGAGAAACCGGGACGGCGGTGACGCGGGTCGGGACCATCGACGCCGCGCCGGGACTGCGGCTGGTCGATGCGGCCGGCCAGCTGCTCGATCTGCGCCTGGCGGGGTGGGATCACTTCGCGGCCGGCTGAGCGGCGGGCGCGCGCTAAGCCACCTGCGCCTCATCCCCTTCGCGCGGCACCTTGCGGTCGTCATACGGCCCGTGCTCCATCCAGTACTGCCTGAACGCCAGCCGCACGTTGTCCCGTAGCTGCTGGTCGTTCCACGGCTTGGTATAGAAGCGGTAGATCGCCCCGCGGTTGACCGAATCGAGCACCGCGTCGAGCGCGGTGTCGCCCGACAGGATGATGCGGATCGTCTCCGGATACATCTCCTTGACCTTGCTGAGGAACTCGGTCCCGCTCATCACCGGCATGCGCTGGTCGCACAGGATCACCTGCACCTTGTACTGCGCCAGGTAGTCGAAGGCGGCGTCGGTCGACTGCGCCGTCAGCACGCGGTAGCCTTCGCGCCGGAACAGGCGGTGCAGCGCCGCCAGCACGCCGGAATCGTCGTCCACGATCAGCAAGGTCTGCACGCGGTCGTCGATCTCGGGCGCCTGGTGCGGCTGGGCGCGATTGGCCAGCACCATCTCGGCCAGCTGCTCGGCCGGCAGCGCGCGCGAGAAGTAGAAGCCCTGGATCTCGTCGCAGCGGTGGCGCCGCAGATACGCCATCTGGGCGCGCGACTCCACGCCCTCGGCCACCACCTGCATGTGCAGGCTGTGCGCCATGCTGATGATGGCCAGCGCGATCGCGGCGTCGTCCGGATTGGTGACGATGTCGCGGACAAAAGCGATGTCGATCTTGAGCTTGTCGATCGGGAAGCGCTTCAGATACGCCAGGCTCGAATAGCCGGTGCCGAAGTCGTCGATGCCGACCCGCAGGCCGAGCGCCTTCAGGCGCGTCAGCACCTCGGTGGTGTGCTCGGCGTTGGACATCAGCGCGCTCTCGGTCAGCTCTAGTTCCAGCAGGCCCGGCTCGACCGCATGGCGCTCCAGCGCAGCGCGCACCACGCCTTCCAGGTCGCCTTCGACGAACTGGCGGCTCGAGACGTTCACCGCCACCCGCATGTCGCGCACGCCGGCCGCGCTCCAGGCCGCGATCTGGCGGCAGGCCTCGTCGATGATCCATTCGCCGACCCGCACCACCAGCCCGGTTTCTTCCATCACCGGCACGAATTCGGCCGGATACACCAGGCCGTAGCCGGGTCGGTGCCAGCGCAGCAGCGCCTCGGCGCCGGCGATGCGGCCGGTGTTCAGTTCCAGTTTCGGCTGGTAATGCAGCACGAATTGGTTGTCTTCCAGTGCGCTCCGCAAGGCCAGCTCGAGGTCGAGGCGCGCCAGCACCTGCACGTTCATGCCGGCGGTGAAGAATCGGTAGCCATCGCGCCCCGCTTCCTTAGCGCGCACCATGGCGGTGTCGGCGTATTTCACCAGCGTGCCCGGATCGGTCGTGTCGTCCGGATACATGGCGATGCCGATGCTGGCGGTCAGCGCGGCCTGCTGGCCGTGCAGGTCGAACGGCAGGCGCAGCGCGTCGCGCACGTCGTTGGCGCGATTCACTGCTTCCTGCTGGTCGCGCGGCATGGTCTGGATCAGCGCGAATTCGTCGCCGCCCAGCCGTCCGACCGCGTCGCGCGAGCCGGCGCAGCGCGCCAGGCGCGTGCTGAATTCGGCCAGCAGCTCGTCGCCGAGCGCGGTGCCGAGCGAATCGTTGATCACCTTGAAGCGGTCGAGCGTGATGCACAGCACCGCCACGCGCCAGTTCTTGTCCTGGGCCAGTTCGATGGTGTCGCGCAGGTGTTCGAAGAACAGGCTGCGGTTGGGCAGGCCGGTCAGGGCGTCGTAGCTGGCCGCGTGGCGCAGCCGTTCCTGGGCCTGGATCCGTTCGCTGGTGTCGCGCGCCACCGCGATCAGCATGCGGTGCATGCTGCCGTCCAGGTCCTGCTCCTGCAGCTTCCAGCTGATCTCGACCGGCACCGAGCCTTCGCCGCCGGCGCGCATCAATTCGGTTTCGACGATGTCGGCTTCCGGCTCCTCGCCCGCTTTTTCGGCCTCGGCCGCCTCGCCCAGGTGGCGTTCCAGTTGCGAACGGGTGGCCAGGCCCAGCGCCACCGGATCGATGCGCAGCAGCGCGTCACGCGAGAAGCCCAACATGCGGCAGGCGCCTTCCGAGACGTCGACCATGGCCATGCTGGCGGTGTCGATCAGGAACAGCGCATCGGGCGTGGCGTCCATCGCCGCGCGGAAGCGTTCCAGTTCGGCGGTGCGCTCGCGCACCTCGTGCTCGAGCTGGTTGCCGCGGTCGCGCGACTCGCGATGCAGCAGGCGCACTTCCAACAGGTTGCGGATGCGCGTCATCACTTCCACCGTGTCGAACGGCTTTCCGATGAAGTCGCGCGCGCCCGCCTCCAGCGCGGCCAGTTTCTTGTCCGGTTCGGCCGTCACCACCAGCACCGGCAGCCACGAGTCGCTCTCCAGGGGCTTGAGCGCCTCCATCACGTCGAAGCCGTCCATGCCCGGCATGTGCAGGTCGAGGATGATCAGGTCGAAGCGGTGCTTCAGGTGCAGTGCCACCACCTGGCGCGGGTCGTAGGTGCTCAGGACGTTTTCGTAACCGGTGGTCTTGAGCAGGTATTCGAGCAGTTGCACGTTGACCGGCTCGTCGTCGACGACCAGGATCTTCGCGCGCCGGATCTCTTGCAGGGTGATCATGAAGCCTTCCTCTCGCCTGGCGCGGCCAATGCGTCCGGACCGCCGCGGCGCGCCAGCGTACTGTTGATCGCTTCGGTGAACTTGTCGATGTCGATCGGCTTGGTCAGGTAGCGGTAAAAGCCCGCCGCCAGGCCGCGCTCGACGTCGCGCGGCATCGCATTCGCGGTCAGGGCGATCACCGGAATCGCGGCGGTCTCGGGATCGGTGCGCAGCTGCTTGAGCACCTCGAAGCCGCTCATGCCGGGCAGGTTCAGGTCCATCAGGATCGCTTGCGGGCGGTGCGCGCGCGCCAGCTGCAGGCCCAGGTGGCCGTCGGGCGCCGCCAGCAGGCGCAGGTCGCGCCGGAACGCCACGATCTCTTCCACCAGGCGCAGGTTGGCCGGGTTGTCCTCGACGTACAGCAGCAGGTGCGGCTCGGCCGCATCCGGTGCGGCCTCGGGCGCGCCCACCGGCGCCGCCGCGCCGGCTCCGAGCGCGGCATTCATGGCCGGGCTGATCGCCGACTTCAGCGGGGCGGTGCTGGCCAGCTCGATCCAGAACACGCTGCCCACGCCCGGGCTGCTGGTGACGCCGATCTCGCCGCCCATCAGTTCCACCAGGCGCTTGGTCACCACCAGGCCGATGCCGGTGCCTTCCTGGGCGCCGCCTTCCTGGCCCAGGCGGTTGAACGGCTGGAACAGCCCGGCCAGCTGTTCCTGGCTCAGGCCATGGCCGGTATCCTGTACCGACAGGCGCAGGCGATCGGGGCGCGGCTGCTCGCAGCCGACCACCACCACGCCGTCTTCGCGGTTGTACTTGACGGCGTTCGACAGCAGGTTGAGCATGACTTGCTTGAGGCGCGTGCGGTCGGCCATCACCACCGCCCCGTCGACGTCCGGGAACAGTACCCGCACCCGGCGCGTGGCGGCGATCGGCTCGATCATGGTGCGGCATTCGAACAGGGCGTCGCTCAGGGTCACCGGTTCCATCGACAGCGTGATGGTGCCCGACTCCACCTTGGCCAGGTCGAGGATTTCGTTGATCAGGGTGAGCAGGTGGCGCCCCGACTTCAGGATGTGGTTGGCGAATTCCTTCTTCTGCTCCAGCGTCGAAGGCAGCACGTCGGAGGTCAGGATCTGGGCGAAGCCCAGGATCGCGTTGAGCGGCGTGCGCAGCTCGTGGCTCATCGACGACAGGAAGGCCGACTTGGCCTGGTTGGCGCTGCGCGCCTCTTCGTTGGCGTTGGCCAGTTCGGCGTTGGCCAGCGCCAGCTGCAGCGTGCGCTCGTCGACGCGCTGCTCGAGCTGCTCGTTCAGCCGCATCACTTCCTGCTGGGCGCGCGAGCGTTCCTGGGCTTCGCGCACCGTGGTGCTGTGCGACTCTTCCAGCTCGCGGGTGCGGCCTTCGATCTCGGTCAGCATGGCGTTGAACGAATCGGCCAGTTCGGCCGCCTCGTCGTCGCCGATGCGCGGCGCGCGGCGCGAATAGTCGCGCGTGTCCACCACTTCGCGCGCGATCTCGGTGATCGCCACGATCGGGGTCGTCAATACGCTACCGAAGCGGCGCGTGAGCAGCCAGGCCACGGTCATCGCCAGCGCGGTGACGGCGGCTGCGATGACCAGATAGTCGAGGGTGCGCTCGAGCAGGCGGCTGTGGGCGCGCAGCACCACGGTGCCGACGCTGTCGCCGTTCTCGACCACCGCCTGGCGCACCAGCAGTTCGCCGCCGGCCTTTTCGGCCAGCGCGTCGTCCAGGTTCAATGCCAGCGGGCGGGCGGCGCTGGCGTCGTCGGCGTCGGACGACGGCGCCGCCGCATACGAGGCGAAGCGGCGGCCGCGCGCGTCGTAGATGGCGGCGGCGCGCACCAGGGGGCTGGTGCGCAGCAGCGCCAGGTTTTCGTTGGCCAGGCGCGGGTCGTCGAAGCTGAGCGCGGCCGAGGTCATGTGGCCGACCAGTTCGGCCTGGGTCGCCAGGTCGTTGACCAGCGCGCGGTGGTAGCTGCGCAGGTCGTAGGCGACCACGATCGCGATCGAGACCATCAGCGAAACGAAGGTGGTGGTCATCACCACTCTGACCAGCTTGGTGCGGATCGAACGCTGGCCGCTCATGGCGCCTCCAGACGCAGGATGGCCGGGCACGGCGGCGCGCCGTGCCGTTCGGGGAGTGCTGGATAGCCGGCTGCCGCAGTCAAGGCCATGTTTGCCGTATCCGTTTGCGCGCGATTGGTTGGTGCCGCATCTCGGTTCAAGGATCAGTAAATGAAGGCCTGCCCGGGCGCGCCCGGCGGGCGTCCCAGCATAGCAGTACGCTCGTGCGGCATGTCGCACGGAACATTTTTTTGCCAGTGGCAGGCGGCTCGCACTGTAAACGTTCTCCCGGTGTTTGAATAGCCGATTTTGAAACTGTTACACGCCGCGTAAACACGCCTGTGGATGCCATGCCCGCGGATGCGATTATCCTTGCGTGCGGCGCTGCGCAGCGCGCCGATCACGCGCTAGAATGGGCCATGCGCGGACAAGCCCGCCCGGAACGGAATGCAGGATGACAACAGGAGACTTCACGTGACCAACGACATCATCGAACTTGTTAGCAAAGTGGGCGAAACCATGGAAGCCAAGCGCTGGATGCTGGCCACCGCCGAGTCGTGCACCGGCGGCGCCATCGCCTACTCGATCACCGAAGTCCCGGGCTCGGGCGACTGGTTCGACTGCGGCTTCGTCACCTATACCAACACCGCCAAGGCCGACATGCTGGACGTGCCGAGCGCCGTGATCGCCCAGTTCGGCGCGGTGAGCGAGGAAGTGGCGGCCGCCATGGCCTCGGGCGCGGTGGCCAACAGCAGCGCCGACGTCGCCGTCTCGACCACCGGCATCGCCGGCCCCACCGGCGCCGTGCCGGGCAAGCCGCTCGGCACCGTGTGCTTCGGCTGGGCGCGGCGCGACCATGTGTATACAGAACGGCTGGTGTTCCAGGGCGACCGCCACGCGGTGCGCGAACAGGCGACCGCCCATGCGCTCAAGGGATTGTTGCGCTTCTGCGAATAAAGGGCATCCCTGCGAGGGCATCCCTGCGAGGGCATCCTGCGAGGGCGTCCCTGCGATCGGCGTCGGCAGGGGCGACGCCACCTGTTTCTTGCGTATCCGGATAATAAAGGGGCGCCGTGCGCTTCGACGGCGTGCTGCGCCCTGAATTATTTGGAGCAGAACTCTGGTAACAAAGTTGGTGTCTGAATCCACGTGGACCGGGCTAGAGAGACATCATGGAAAACATGCACAAGACTGGCGCTGCAACACGCCGCCCTGGTGTGACGCTAAAACCACTGCAGCGTTGGGACCAGTGTGGCACCTTCTCGCCCATGGCGCGTAGGCCGACCGGACTGCGTCCTTATGGCGATCCGCAGAGCGCATCGGCATGCAATGCCGGCCGGCGCCGGATCGGATGATTGCTTATTGCAGGGTATCGAGCGCCGCACAAAAGCCCGGCCTGTGCAAGCAGCGACGAATTCTGGAAGAATTCTGCACCATACATGCACTGGCGAATGTGGATGACATCGAGAAATCGGTGCGGGTCTCAATGTCAAACGTCGGCATTACTGGCGCTGACCGACGCGGTTAGGCGAGGCGAGGTTCGCATTCTGGTGCTGGCGCATCGGGATCGCCTGACGCGATTCGGGTACGCGTGGTTCGAGCACATAGCACATCAACGTGGTTGTGAAATGTTGGTATTGAACTAGGAACGCCTCGCGCCAGAACAGGAAATGGTGCAAGACATGATGACGATCGTGCATGGCTTCTCGAGTCGCCTGGTTCGGTTAAGAAACGACCGCCGCCAACTGGATGCTGCGCTGAACGAGGACATCGAGCATGTTGCTATCGCACCGCATCCGGCTTGAAGCCACAGCCGCGCAGGTCGACTACTTCGCGCGTGCGGCGGGAACGGCGCGCAAGGTCTGGAACTGGGCCTTGGCCGAGTGATTGCGCCAGGAGGCGTCGGGTCAACGGCCGAACGCCATGGCGCTGAAAAAACAGTTCAACGCCATCAAGTATGACCATCCCGACTGGCTCGATGCGGCAGGCACGCCTTGGCTGCATACGATCCACCGCGACGCGCATGCGCAGCCGTTCGCCCATCTGGCGCGGGCCTGGCGTCGCTATGCCGAGCAGCGTCGGAGTAACAAACCTGTTGGCCGGCCCACCTTCAAGAAGAAGGGCCGCTGCCGGGATACGTTCTATATTGCCAATGACAGGTTCCGGCTGGAAGACAAGAGCATCGTGCTGCCAAAGATTGGACGGGTTGTGCTGGCCGAGATGCTCCGATTCCCGGGCAAGATCATGGGCGCGAATGTGTCGCGTGAAGCGGATCATTGGTATGTCGCCGTGCAGGAGCAAGCAGTGTTCATGCTGTGGAGCACGCAACGCCACATTGACATTGGCAGAGCGCACCTGGACCTGCATCTGCGGCGCCCATCATGATCGCGATGTGAACGCGGCCATCAACCTTCAACGGCTCGCCACCGGCGCCCTCGCGGCGCAAACGGCGCTACCCGAGGCGAGCCAGGCGGTAACGCGTGGCACTGCGGCTGGAACAGTTCCGGCTGCAGGCGGGAAAGTCACGCCTGTCAGGCACGAGTACGGTCACCAGGACGGCTCGGGGCAGGAAGAGATTGGTGTACACTTTCATACACCTTTTCGATAGCAGAAACATTGAAGATCCCTACCCTGATGGTCCCGCTGATGCTGGCCGGTGCGCCAGCCGACGCGCCGGCCCAGAATGTCCCACCGACGCCGGCCCCAGCTACCTCTGCCGTGCCGGCCATCGCCTTCGACAAGTTCGTGCTGCCCAACGGCCTGCAGGTGATCCTGGTCGAGGACAAGCGGCTGCCGATCGCCGCCGTCAACCTGTGGTATCACGTCGGCCCGGCCAACGAGGCCCCGGGGCTGACCGGCTTCGCCCACCTGTTCGAGCACATGATGTTCGCGCAGACGCGCCACATCCCGCGCGGCATGGCCGACCGCCTGCTGGAAGGCGCGGGCGCCACCGACAGCAACGGCGGCACCGGCTACGACAGCACCAGCTACTACGACACCGTGCCCTCCAACCAGCTCGAGCTGGCGCTGTGGGTGCACGCCGACCGCATGGGCTACCTGCTCGACGTGCTCGACCAGCAGGCATTGACGGTCCAGCAGGACGTGGTGCGCAACGAGCGGCGCCAGACCGTCGAGGGCGAGCCGTACGGCATCGTCGAGGAAGCGCTGGCGCAGACCCTGTTCCCCAAGGGCCATCCCTACCACGCCTCGATCATCGGCTCGCACGCCGACATCCAGGGCGCGAAATTGAGCGACGTGCGCGACTTCTTCGTCCGCTACTATGGCCCGAATAATGCCAGCCTGGTGATTGCCGGCGACATCGACAAGCGCAAGACGCGGGAGCTGGTGACGCGCTACTTCGGTACCCTGAAGCGCGGTCCCGACGTGGCGCGCCCGAACGTGAGCACGCCGCCGATCACGGCCGAACGCCGGGTGACGGTGCGCGATCGGGTCGAGCTGCCGCGCGTATTCATGGGCTGGCTGACGCCGCCCGCCTACCAGAACGGCGACGCCGAGCTGCTGGTGGCGGCCCACATCCTGGGCGGCGGCAAGGCCGGCCGGCTGTATAAATCGCTGGTCTACGAGCGCCAGATCGCGCAGGACGTCGACGCCGGCCAGACCTCGCTCGGCCTGGCCTCGACCTTCGTGATCGACGCCACCGCGCGCGCCGGCCACACGCCGCAGGAACTGGAAGCCGCGATCGACGCCGAACTGGCGCAGCTGGCCGAACACGGCCCGACGCCGCGCGAAGTCGAGCGCGCCCGCAACAGCCTCGAGACCGCGCTGCTGGCGTCACTCGAAAAGCTGGGCGGCGACGGTCTGGCCGAGCAGCTCAACCATTACAACATGTACACGGGGGATCCTGGCTACCTGCCGAAAGACCTGGCGCGCCTGCGCCGGGTCGACGCCGCCGCGGTCCAGCGCGCGGTGCGCACCTGGCTGTCGAAGAACACACGCGCGGTGGTTACCGGCGTGCCCGGCAAGCCGAAGTTCGACGATCCGGCGCTGCCCAAAAAACGTGGCGCGAAGGCGGACAAAGCGGTCGCCGCCGACGCCCCCTTGAACCAGGCCGAAGCCTGGCGCGCCACGCCGCCCAAGGCCGGTCCCGCGCCGCGCTTCAAGGCGCCGCGCGGCGAATCGTTCGTGCTCGCCAACGGCCTGCGCGTGATCCACCACCACAATCCGGCCCTGCCGCTGGTGTCGAGCCAGCTGGTGGTGCGCAGCGGCGGCGCCGCCAATCCCGAGCGCCTGCCCGGCCTGGCCGGCTTCACGGCGCAGATGCTGGAAGAAGGCACGGCCACGCGCAGCGCGCCGCAAATCGCCGACGAGATCGCGCAACTGGGCGCTTTCCTGGACACCGGCAGCAGCGACGACGTCTCCACCGTCTCGCTGCTGGCGCTGCGCGTCACCTTCGAGCGCGCACTGGACGTGATGGCCGACATCGTGCAGCGCCCGGCCTTCCCGAACGCCGAGATCGAGCGCCAGCGCGCCGACCGCATCGGCGCACTGATGCAGCAGCGCGACGATCCCGAGACGGTGGCGGCGCTGGCGGCGGCCAGTGCGCTGTTCGGGCCGAAGCATCCGAAGGGCTACGGCCAGCTGGGACTGGAGCCGGCGATCCGCGGCACCACGCGCGACGACATCGCGGCTTTCTGGAAGCGCCACTACGTGCCGTCGAATGCGGCGCTGGTGGTCACGGGCGACATCACGCGCGCCGAACTCGAAACGCTGGCGAACCGGTATTTCGGCGCCTGGCCGGCCGCCGAGGCGCCGGACGACGCCTCGGACGCGCCGCGCCCGACGCCGGCGCGCCTGGTGCTGGTCGACCAGCCCGACAGCGGCCAGACCGCGCTGCAGGTGGCGTCCATGGGCCCGGCGCGCGACACCCCGGACTTCCCGGCGCTGCAGGTCATGAACGGCGTGCTGGGCGGGATGTTCTCGAGCCGCCTGAACAACAACCTGCGCGAGACCCGCGGTTATACCTACGGCATCTACTCGCACTTCGACTACGACCGCACGCCGGCGCCGTTCTCGATCGAGGCCAGCGTGCAGCAGGACGCTACCGGCGCTTCAGTGCGCGAGATCTTCCGCGAGATCGCGGCGCTGCGCGCGCAGCCGCTGTCGGACGACGAGCTGAAGGCGGCGCGCGACGCCCAGTTGCTGTCGCTGCCGGGCCAGTTCGAGACCAATGCCGACATCGGCGCCAGCCTGACCGAGCTGTTCGTGTACGGCTTGCCGCCGGACTACTACGACACGCTGGCAAAGCGTCTGGCCGAAGTCGACGCCGCGGCCGTGCAACAGGCGGCGCGCCAGTGGCTCGATCCAGACAAGATGATCGTGGTGGCGGTCGGCGAGCGCCGACGCATCCTGCCACAGCTGCAATCGCTCGAGCGCGACCTGAAACTCGGCCCGCCCGAAATCCGCGACGACGACGGTCAGGCGCAAGACAAGAGCGCCCGTTGACCCGTAGGGTTGGCGGCTATGCCGCCGACGCGGTGATTGTTATCGGCTCCGACAACGCGCCGGATGATTTCACGGCCAACCATCACCGCGTCGGCGGCGGAGCCGCCAACCCTACGGTTGGGTCGCCTGCCGGATCGGCGTGTACTGCGCCGACACCAGCTTCCACGCCCCACCCTGCCTGGCCGCCACGAACACTGAGCGCAGCGAGAAGGTGCGGTTCTGGCCACCCGCGTTCATCGAATAGAACACCCTGCCGATGGTCACCGCGCTGTCGCCCAGCACCCGCGTCGACATTTCATCGACACCGATCTCCGGCCGCGGCTTGTCGTCCTTCTTCACATAAAACGACAGCATCTTCTCGCGCGGATCGACCTCGCCCAGCGGCGAAATCTCGATGTAGTTGTCGGCGGTGAGCGTCTTCAGCGTGGAAGCATCGAAACCGCTCTGGGCGGCGGTGAAGCGCTGCACCAGCGTCTTCACCTCGTCTTCCGCAGGCGCGGCCTGCACCGCAGCCATGGAAAATCCTGCCAGCAAGATCGCGGCGCGCACGATCGTCGCGAACGGTGTGTGCATCATGTCGCCCCCCTGAAAGTTGGTCGCTTGCCGCCGCTGCGACAAGGTTGCGAAAACGAGCATAGCAACCGTTGTTGTTGTTGCCCACAAAAAACGAATGCATACGTGTTGCGGCCTTTTGACGTTTCATCTAACATGTGAACATCTATTCACATGTTAGATATGAGCCACGACCACATTCATCCGGCGCAGCCGATCGCTACGCCACCCGAGGAAGCAATCGGCCAGCTGGCCGACCTGTTCCACCTGCTGGGCGACGCCACCCGCCTGCGCATCGTGCTGGCCTGCCTGGCGCAGCCGACCGCGGTGGGCGACATCGCCGCCACCCTTTCGCTGTCCAGTTCGCTGGTCAGCCACCACCTGCGCCTGCTGCGCGCCGCCCGCATCGTCAAGGCCGAGCGCCAGGGCAAGCAGGTGTTCTATTCCGCTGCCGACGCCCACATCAGCAGCCTGCTCTCCACCATGTTCGAGCACATCGCCGAACCCGCCAACGGGATGGACGCATGAATCACCACCATACGCATGACCACAAGCACGACCACGGCCACGGCCATGGCCATGACCACGATCACGGCCACAGCCACGGTTTCGGCCACCACCACCATCACATGCCCTCGCCCGACGGCAACGGCCGCGCCTTCGCGCTGGCGATCGGCCTCAACCTGGCCTTCGTCATCATCGAGTTCACCTACGGCTTCATCGCCCACTCCACCGCGCTGATGGCCGACGCCGGCCACAACCTGTCCGACGTGCTGGGCCTGGTGCTGGCCTGGGGCGCCGCCATGCTGGCGAAAAGCGCGCCGCGCGGGCGCTACACCTACGGCCTGCGCGGCTCGTCGATCCTGGCGGCGCTGGGCAACGGCCTGCTCTTGATGGTGGCCTGCGGCGCGATCGCCTGGGAAGCGGTGCAGCGCTTTTCCGAACCGGCGCCGGTGATGGGCGCCACGGTCTCGATCGTGGCCGGCATCGGCGTGCTGGTCAACGGCTTCTCGGCCTGGCTGTTCCTGGCCGGCAGCAAGGGCGACCTGAACATCCGCGGCGCCTACCTGCACATGGCGGCCGACGCCGCGCTGTCGCTGGGCGTGGTGATCTCGGGACTGGTGATCATGGCCACCGGCTGGAGCTGGATCGACCCGGCGGTGAGCCTGCTGATCGTGGTGGTGATCGTGCTCGGCACCTGGTCGCTGCTGCGCGAGTCGGTGCAGCTGTCGATGGCGGCGGTGCCGCCCGGCGTGGATGCGGCCGCGGTGCGCGCCTTTTTGTGCGGCCAGCCGGGCGTGCGCGAGGTGCACGATTTGCACATCTGGGCGATGAGCACCACCGAGAACGCGCTGACGGCGCACGTGGTGATGCCGGACGGATATCCGGGCGATGCCGCGCTCGATGCGATGGCCGCCGCGCTACGTGAAGATTTCTCGATTCATCACTGCACGCTGCAGGTGGAACAGGGAACGACCCACCATCACTGCACCTTGCAGGGACACGAGCACGAACACGCGCATTGAAAGCGAGGCAAGGGTCTGCATGCCCTTGCGCTTTCAGCACTCCCCCGCCAACCCCGCATACAAGGCCGTGCTCAGATAGCGCTCCCCGAACGACGGAATGATCGTCACGATCAGCTTGCCAGCATTCTCGGGCCGGCGCGCCACCTGCAGCGCGGCCCACAGCGCCGCTCCCGACGAAATCCCCACCAGCAGCCCTTCCTCGCGCGCCGCGGCGCGCGCGGTCTCGAAGGCGTCCTCGTTCTTCACCGCGATCACTTCGTCGTAGGCCGCCGTATCGAGCACCCGCGGCACGAAGCCGGCGCCGATGCCCTGGATCGGGTGCGGGCCTTTGGTCCCCTTCGACAGCATGGGCGAGGCTTCCGGCTCCACCGCGATCGCCTGAAAGCCCGGCCGGCGCGGTCGGATCACGTCGCTGACGCCGGTGATGGTGCCGCCGGTGCCCACGCCCGCCACCAGGATGTCGATCTTGCCGTCGGTGTCGCGCCAGATTTCCTCGGCGGTGGTGCGGCGGTGCACCTCGGGGTTGGCGGGATTGTTGAATTGCTGCGGCATGAAGGAACCCGGGTCGGCCGCGACGATCTCTTCGGCGCGCCGGATCGCGCCCAGCATGCCTTCGGCGCCGGGAGTCAGCACCAGCTCGGCGCCGTAGGCGCGCAGCAGCATGCGCCGCTCGTTGCTCATGGTCTCGGGCATCACCAGCTTGCAGCGGTAGCCGCGCGCCGCGCACACCATCGCCAGCGCGATACCGGTGTTGCCGCTGGTGGGTTCGACGATGGTAGTGTCCGGCTTGACCAGGCCGGCCGCCTCGGCGGCCTCGATCATGGCCAGGCCGATGCGGTCCTTGACGCTGTGCGCCGGGTTGTAAAACTCGAGCTTGCCGACCACGTCGGCCCCAGGGTTGATTCCCTGAGCCGCCGCCAGCTTGCGGATGCGCACCAGCGGGGTATTGCCAATCAGTTCAGTGACATCGTTTGCGATACGCACAGCGTCCTCCGTTCCTCCAAACTTATGCAAATCTAACCGGAATTAGCTTTGCGGTTGGATTCCTGCTTCGCCGGAGCCGGTTTCACCTTGCATTGCTGCAAAGCCAGAGCCTTCTCCTCCACAGGCCGACACGGTCGGACTGACCGTGTGAAACTCACCGCCATGTTTCTCAGGTTGATCGCTGCGTTGACG